>NZ_BAAACI010000006.1:376721-979211 GCF_039521425.1 Clostridium subterminale | reverse complement strand
CCCCTGGCCCACGCCTTAGAAGGGCGTTGCTCTATCCAGCTGAGCTAAAAACGCATATTTTGGAGCGGGTGAAGGGAATCGAACCCTCGTAACTAGCTTGGAAGGCTAGCACTCTACCATTGAGTTACACCCGCATATAAAGTTTAAGTGGTCGGGGTGACAGGGATTGAACCTGCGACCTCATGGTCCCAAACCACGCGCGCTCCCATCTGCGCCACACCCCGATATCTCTTAATCAGTACCGTTTGTTTAATAACCTTAACGACAAAATTTATTATACAGACTTCCCTTTAAATAGTCAACACCTTTTTTGAAGTTTTTAATTAAATTTTGACAGTTTTTATTGTAAATTCTCTTCAAGCCCTTATTTTACCTTCTTTTCTCTTATATATCTTAAGTATACTAATAACTTATATTGTTACTATTAAGATCTATCCTATAATAAAACAAGCTTAATTAATATTTAGAAATCCCCTCAGTTTATGCTCAACACATGGATCCAATTCAAATAGTTCCCTATATAAATTGTTATATATTTATATAGGGAACTATTTGAATTGTTATATATTTATATAGGGAGCTATTTAAATATATAGCAATTTAAATAATTATATGTAAACTATAAATATTTTTTCATCTCTTCTGTCAACTTAGCTAATGCATTTCCCCTATGACTTATAGCATTTTTTACTTTGGAAGGCACATCATTAAATGTAGCATTTAATTCTGGCACATAGAATAAAGGATCATATCCAAATCCTTCACATTCTTTATACTCTTCTAATATTAATCCATCTACTTCACCTTGAACTTTAATAATATTCTTATCATCAACTATTAAAACCATAGCACATATAAATTTAGCTTTTCTTTCATCGAAAGGTACGCCTTGTAATTCTCTGATTAATTTTTTATTATTTTCTACTGAATTTCCATGCCCTCCGCTATATCTAGCAGAATATATACCAGGAGCTCCATTTAAAGCTTCTACTGATAATCCTGAATCATCAGATAAAACTAATACATCCTTACAAATTTCATGAATTGCTTTAGCCTTTATCCATGCATTTTCCATAAATGTATTTCCTGTCTCCTCTACATCTATATCTATGCCTGCTTCCTTTAAAGATACGACATCTAAATCAAATTCTTTAAGAATCTCCTTTATTTCTAAAATTTTATGATTATTATTACTAGCAACTATTAATCTTCTCATTACAAATTCTCCTTCTAAACTATCTACTGTATATTAAATAACTCATCTGCTTCTGGCGGAGTTACTTCATTAGTTCCTTTATCATCTATTACTATTCCTTTACTCTCAGTTATTTTCCCAATTTCAGTGGCCTTAATTCCATTATCCTCAAGAGATTTAAGCAATTCTTCTGGATTATCAGTGGTTATAAGCATACTACCTGATGATATAAGTTTTAAAGGATCTACATCAAACTCTTTGCATACTTTACTTGTAATTTCTGTAATTGGCATTTTAGATTTATAAACCTTAAATCCTACATTGCTTGCATTAGCCACTTCCCATAAAGCTCCTAAAACTCCTCCTTCAGTTATATCATGCATAGATGTTGCTTTCGCCATTCCACCTATCTTTCCTTCTTTCACCACACTTATATTTTCCACATATCCTTTAGCTTTCTTAATTTCTTCGTCTGTTAATATATTTCTAAATCTCTCTTCATAATCATTAACTAATATTGAAGTTCCTTCAAGGCATAATTGTTTGGTGACTATTATACTATCCCCTATTCTAGCTCCTGATGTACTAATAGCACTATTACCATTACTTTTCCCAATAGCTGTACAGGATACTACTATTTTATTAACAGCTTCAGTTATTTCAGTATGACCACCTATAATTTGAACATTTACTTTGCACGCTTCTTCATGAATTTCTTTCATAAGATCATGTAATTCTTGTATAGTAGTCTTTGGTGGTGCTAGTATAGTAACTAAAATTCCCAATGGCTCAACTCCACAGGAAGCTATATCATTACAGTTAATATTAACTGCAATTTTACCTATGTTCTCACCTGCCCCAGTTACGGGATCTGTAGATACTACACATTGATTGCTTCCAAAATTTATAATGGCACAGTCTTCTCCTATCCCGTTAGATACTTCTACCTCATCCCTTTCTTTCCCTTTATGGTTATCTATTATGTACTTTAGTTCATCCCAATTTAATTTTCCTACCCTCATATAAATTCTCCTAACCTAAAAAAACTATTGTGTTTTTAGCACATTTTCACTTCTCATATCATATTATTAAATATAACTAATATTCTGGTGGTGTTATTTTGAGATATATAGGACCTTTTTTAAGAATTAACATACTAAACAATGACAATATAAAAAGTCAATTGTTTCATTTTTCTAAAGAGTCCCTTAGACATATAGTTCTACACTCTGGGTGTGGAATTATATCTAGAAATGCAAATTTAAAAATTAAACCTTTACCTAATGATGATGATATCACAAATAGCGTTATTTCTCCACTATTATGTGTATATAGAAAAGCTGATGGAAAACTTTTGAAAGAAAAAGATAAGTTGCTTTGGAATCATCGCAAGTTTAAAAGAGAAATAAACATATGTGCAAATGGGTATATGACCCTTGGTTTACTGTACTTATCTGACTATTATAAAAAATTTAAAGATGTTGATGAGGATAAATATAAACTTAGCAAATACTATGTTGACCTATCCATTGATCAATTAGAATTTTTTGCTCTTTATTGCCGTAATAGCGAAGGGGTTTTTGTTGATAAATATGATTCTACAGATCCTCTTCAAAAAGAATATTTTCTTACAGATAAGGATATGAAATTTAAATTCTCCACTCAAGCCCTTCTTATGGCAGCATATTATAAATGCACCACGCTTTCAGAAGAGGATAATGAAAATTTTAAATCCTTTGCTCTAGATATATTAAATCTATTCTCAAGCCTTAAACAAGAAATATATAATACTTCTCACGATGAGTTAGTTAAAATTTGTTTAGCCTTCAATATTCTTTATGAATGTTCGAAACTAGAGAAAGCTAAGGAATTGCTAGTAGATTTTTCTGAATTAATGATTGAAAATATCAACCATATGCCACCTTCTGTAATTAGGGATAATATAGATATATCTTGCTTATGCTATATAAACTCTATATTAGCTTATAAAAATACTAATTTATCTCATTTTAAAGATGCAGCCTTTAAAATCTTTAATAATCTAGAGAAATTATATAATAATGATGATGGTATTTTTATAAAAGATATAACTGAAAAAGAAAACAAATTTTCTTCGGACGAAATAATTCTATATCTTTATGTGTTCATGATTCATGAGTCTTTCCTAAGTGATAATGAAAAAGCAGAGCTTGCCTCTAAGATTCATGGTCTTTATAAAAAACAGGTAGTAGGCTCAGGAATTATCCTTAGGTGGCCAGAAGCTCCTAGTCTCGATAATCCTGAAAGATATAGGAATTTTTCTTGTAAATCAGAAGACCTACTAGATGACAACTATTTCAGATTTTCTTCTTATGTAAACAATGATACTAATGATCTAGCACCTATTTTTGTTAAAAATATTTCTTTAAATAGAAAGAAGGAAAGTTATAAACATTATAAACATAGCTTTGACTCTTGTAAAAATATGTTTAACTTTTTTACAATTATTTATTTAAATACCATTTTAGATTTCTAATAAAGAAGTACCTTAAATTTAAGGTACTTCTTTAACATTATCTAATTTTATATTTCCAGTAGTAGTTACATATATATTATTTATACCTTCTTTTATGCAAATAACATTATTAATGTTATATATAGGTATGGATATTAACTGATTTTTTAATATTTTTTCACATTCCTCATAAATAATTTTTCTTTTTTCTTCATTCATTTCATATGATGCAGACTTTATTAAATTGTAATATTCTTCATCATCATATGTAATAACATTATTATTAGAAATTTTAGTCAAGCTCTCATAATATTCTCCAGGATTTCCATACTTAAAATCAAACCTCTGTAATACTATATCATAATCTCCTTCATTAATGGCTTTCTTCAATTCTTCTTTAGGGTATTCTTTCAAAACTATTTCCGAATTAGTACACTCTTTAATATCACTACTTAAATCTTCAACAATTCTTCTATTCAGATTATTTTTTTCATAAATTACTCTTATTTTAGACTTTTCATTTACATTAACCTTACCAAAGAATTCTTTAGCTTTTTCAGTATCTCCAAAAGTCGAAAATGCTTGTTCTGTTTTTTCTGTTTCCATGGTATATGATGTGGCTGGAGTAAGTAATTCTTTACATATAAGCTGTGAGTAATACTCCTTTGATAAAAGTGAGTTTGTTGCTATTCTAAAGTTTATATCTCCACCAACACTTTCTTTATCCTTGTTAAAGTTCAAATAATATACAGATGAACCATTAAACCCCTTAACCATTGAATTTTGAGATAATCTTGAAAGTTCATTTATAGGAGCATCCATCATTATATCTATACTTCCTGAAAAATCATCTATATTAGTGTCTGCTGTTTTTTCAAAAATAGCTAAAGTATTTTCTACGCTGTTTAAAAATGTAATTCTAATGTTTTCATCAGTGATTTTAGTTTTCTCATAATATTTTTGATTTTTTTCTATATAAATCTCATCATTATTTACTTGTTTTATTACAAATGGACCTGTATATCTTATTGAAGAAAAATTTTCCTTATACTTATTCAAGCTTCTATAATCTCTAAGGTTAAATACTGGGTTGGCTAAGATATAAATAAAATAAGGACTTTTGTAATTTAGCCTTATAGCTAGAGTGCTATCATCTTTTACACTTATTGCTACATCTGAGAATTCACTAGTTCCCTCTCTAAAACTCTTAGCTCCATATATACAATCTAGCCTACTAGCATATACATTATTTCTATCACTTAAAAAAGCTTTAAAAAAACTTTTAAATGCCTCTGAAGTAATTTTTTCTCCAGAACTATAATATATATCATCTCTTAACTTAAAAGTATATTCTAAACCATCTTCAGAAACTATTATCTCCTTTGCAAGTGCTGGCACTATTTCCCCATTACTATCTTCTTTTACTAACCCTTCAAAAAGTGTTATTAGCAAATCTTTATCCCTTACACTATCTTCTGCTGTTAACTGCAAATCTTCAGGATTTACATTCATATTGTAAGTTATATAATTCATTTTATTATCATTTACAGAATTTAACTTTTCTTTTTCAATAGATATACCCGCTAAAATTATTATAATGCAAAGTACTGTAAATATTATTTTTTTCACTATAACACCTCCTATTTTAAAATTATTTACTCATTTATTCCAAAATAAACAATTATGAATAAGTTAACATAAAATTTTTCTTTTCCAATTGTAAACATGTGATATAATATTTATAATAATGTGTAAATAAATTGGAGGTATCTTATGATTTACTTAGATATTATATTGAAAATATTAGGAATCTTATCACTAATAACTTTTATGGTAATAATCATTTGGGGATTTGTTGTTTTCAATTCTATATATAGTCAGCTGAGATATAGCAATTATATACTTGAAAAAATCTCACATATACTAAATATTTCATGTATAGATATGCAAGCTAAGGAAAAAGAACAACATAAGAAATCTGAAATAATTGATAAAAGTTCTGATTCAGAGCCTTTAGATAGCACTACTGACTCTACTATCTAGAATAATAATTATTTTTAGTTAAGTATGAAACTCCTAATCAATAGAACAACTTATATCGAATCTTAGTATTGTAAAATACTAATTATTTAACTATAGCAATCAGCCCCATGGATTAAAAACTCCATGGGGCTGATGCTTTCTATTTTAAATCATTTCCTTAAATTCTTCTTCAGAAATTATTCTAACTCCCAACTCTACAGCTTTATTATACTTAGAACCTGGTTCTTCTCCAACTATAACAAAGTCTGTTTTTTTACTAACAGAACCTGCTACCTTTGCACCGAAACTTTCTAACTTATCTTTAATTTCACTTCTTGAAAATTCCTTTAAACTTCCTGTAACTACAACAGTTTTGTCCTTAAAAGGATTTTCATTTATCTGTTGAACTTGTTCCTCCCTTGGAGTTACACCCAATTTTAAAAGCTCATTTATGGTTTCTCTAGACTTATCTAATGAAAAAAATTCAACTATAGTTTTTGCAACTATATCTCCTATATCCGGTACTGATATTAGTTCTTCAAAGGATGCTTCCTCAATATATTTTAAAGCTTTAAATTTCTTTGATAAATCTTTAGCTGTCTTTTTACCTACATTAGGAATACCTAAGCCATATATAAATGAAGATAATTCACAGTCTTTACTATTCTCTAATGCTGTTAAAAGATTTGTAGCCTTCTTATCTCCGAACTTTTCTAATCCGACTAATTCCTCTTTTTTTATTCTATATAAATCTGCTATAGACTTTATTCCAAGCTTTTCAAATAACTGCTCAGCAGTTTTTTCGCTAAATCCAGCTATATTCATAGCTTCTCTGCCAGCGTAGTGAACTATAGTTTTTACCATTTGAGGCTTACATGCCAATGTATTTTCACAAAACAAATGTACTCCATCTCTAAATAATTCTTCTCCACAGCTAGGACATACCTTAGGCTCTTCTATATCAATACTTCCTTCTAGTGACTCCTCTACTACTCCCATGATTTCTGGAATTACATCATTAGATCTTCTAACAAACACTGTAGCTCCAATTTTAACTCCCTTACGTTGAATGTCATCTAAGTTGTTTAAAGTAGCCCTTTTAACTGTTACCCCCCCTAATTCTACTGGCTCAAGAATTGCTGTAGGACTAACTCTGCCACTTCTACCTACATTCCATTCTACATCCAAAAGTTTAGTGGTTGTTTCCTCAGCCTCAAACTTATATGCTATTGCCCATTTAGGAAACTTAATTGTATATCCTAATACTTCTCTAGTTTTTATGTCATCAACAGCTATAACTACCCCATCTATGTCATAATTTAAGTTACTTCTAATACTATTAATATATTCAACCTGTTTTTCTATTTCTTCAATATTAGTACATGTTTCCATATAATTATCCATAGGAAGTCCCATCTTTTTAATAAAATTCATCATTTCACTATATGTCTTAAAGTGATTTCCTTCATTATACCCTACATCATAGAAAAAAGCTGATAAATTTCTTCTAGCGGTCTCCTTTACATTTAAATTTCTAAGAGCTCCAGCTGCTCCATTTCTTAAGTTTTTTAATGGTGTAGCAGCATTTTTATTATAATGCTCAAAAGCTTCCCTTGTCATAATAGCCTCACCATGAACTTCAATTATACTATGATTATCTATTATAAGAGGAATAGATTTTATAGTTTTTACTTGACTAGTAATATCTTCTCCAATTTCTCCGGTCCCTCTAGAAGCTCCCACTGTTAAAACTCCATCTTCGTTATAGGTCAAATTTATAGAAAGTCCATCAAACTTCTTAGTAACTATATATTTAATACTTGGTAGTTTTTCTTCATGACTATTATTATACTCATTTATAGCTTTAACATTTCTATTATGCCAATCTTTAATTTGCTCTATAGATTGAGCCTTATCCAAACTCCAAAGAGGAGCTCTATGTTTATATTTTCTAAATTCATCTAAAACTATATCTCCTACTCTCAATGTTGGTGAATAAGGTAAGACCTCTTTAAGTTCATTTTCTAGAACTTTAAGTTCATCATATTTTTTATCATATTCTTTATCAGATATGATAGGATTATCTAGTACATAGTATTCATAGGAGTATTTATTTAACTCCTCTACTAACTTCAGCATTTTACTACGCTTATCATCACTCATTATACTGCTTCCTCCTATTAACTTATAAATAAACCCTATATATGTATTTAATTTAATTATAGGCTATGTTTTATTAACATCTAAAACATAGCCTACTATAAACTATTCTACTATCTTCGTGGCTTTCTTGAGCTATCTTAAGCTAGTTCAAGACCTGCTTTGTTAAGCATAAGCTTTTTGATTCCCATATTGTTAAAGGCTATAGTTACTATAGTTTCTCCATTATCTGAAGATATGGATACTACAGTTCCTACTCCAAATTTACCATGTCTTACCTTTACCCCTATGGTAAGTTCTTCTTTAGATGCACATTTATCAACTCCACATTCCATGTTACCAGCTTCACTAAAAGTAATAGTTTGCTTTGTATTATAAAAACCACTTCTAAAGGAGTGAGGATTATTATTAACTTTATTATTAACTTTATTATTAATATTATCAGAACTACCTCTAGATTGAGTTCCTCCATCATCATTTAAATCAGTTTTTAATTCCTTAGGTATTTCACTTATGAAGTCGGATATAGGATATCCGACAGTTCTACCAAATACCATACGCTGTTCTGCCGATGATATATATAGCATCTCTTCTGCTCTTGTAATAGCAACATAGCAAAGTCTCCTTGACTCCTCCATCTCATGGAAGTTATTCAAAGAAGCTACACCTGGAAATATTCCGTTCTCCATCCCAACTAAGAAAACTACTGGGAATTCAAGTCCCTTTGAACTATGAACAGTCATCATTACTACAGCATTGTTTTCTTCATCTAAATTATCTATATCTGAAACTAAAGTTACCTTTTCTAGAAATGCACTCAAGGACTTATCCTCTGAAGAGTTTTCAAATACTACAGCATCAGATACAAGCTCCTTTAAGTTTTCTATTCTACTTTCATCCTCAGCACTACTAGAACCCTTAAGCATTTTCATGTATCCACTTCTATCTAAAATATCCTCAATTAGTTCAGGCACGCTTATATTCTCCGCATCTACTATAAGAGTATTCATTAAACTCACAAATTTATTTATAGATGTTATAGCCCTTGCAGAAAGATTTGGTATAAATTCTGCATCTAAAAGTGCATCATACATGCATATATTATTTTCTACTGCAAATTCTTGTACCTTAGCTATAGTTGTGTCTCCAATACTTCTTTTGGGCTCGTTTATAATTCTCTTTAAACTTATATCATCAAGTGGATTATTTATGACCTTCAAGTATGCCATAATATCCTTAATTTCTTTTCTTTCATAGAATCTGAGTCCCCCTACTATTTTATAGGTTATCTCATTTCTTCTAAATGCTTCCTCAAAAATACGAGATTGAGAGTTCATTCTATAAAGTATAGCAAAGTCTTTTAAGCTTCTATTTTCTTCTCTCATCATTCTTTTAATTTGAGTTGCCACAAAATTCCCTTCATCTATATCACTATAAGCTCTATATACCTTTAGCTTTTCTCCAGATTCACTTTCAGTTCTTAATACTTTATCTTTCCTTTGGGCATTATTTCTAATAACCTTGTTGGCAGCTTCTAATATATTTGATTTTGACCTATAGTTTTGCTCCAACTTAATAACCTTTGCCCCTGGAAAATCATTTTCAAAGTCCAATATATTATTAATATCTGCACCTCTCCATGCATAAATACATTGGTCGTCATCTCCAACTACACATATATTTTCATTTTTATTAACCAAAAGCTTTATTAATTCATATTGACATTTATTTGTATCTTGATACTCATCTACTAGTATGTATCTAAATTTTCTTCTATAAAACTCTCTGACCTCATCATTTTCTTTAAACAGTTTAACAGTTAAATAAATTAAATCATCAAAATCCAAAGAATTTGTAGTCTTTAATTTCTTTTCGTAGGTTAGATAAACATCTGCTATCTTATTCATTCTGAAGTTTCCTTCATTTTCTTTTTTAAACTTGCTAGCAGATATTAATTTATTTTTAGCATCGGAAATTTTTGAGATAATTTCTCCATCAGTAATATCTTTATCATTGATATTAAGTTCTTTCATGCATTGCTTTACTAGAGATTTAGCATCGTAACTATCATATATAGTAAAATTTTTATTGTATCCCAATTTATCTATTTCTCTTCTTAAAATTCTTACACAGCTAGAGTGAAAAGTTGAAACCCACATGGTATCAACTACATCTCCTACTAATGTTTTAACTCTTTCCTTCATCTCTCCTGCCGCTTTATTTGTAAAAGTTAAAGCTAAAATCTGTGAGGGATATATATTTAAATCATTAATCATATGTGCCATTCTATAAGTAAGAACTCTGGTCTTTCCCGATCCTGCACCTGCTAAAATTAACAAGGGGCCTTCTACAGTAATAGCTGCTTCATATTGCTCCTTGTTTAATAGCTTCTTTAAATCCATCTAATCACTCCTAAATTTATAGTTATCTAATGTAATTTAGTTAATCTTCTTTATCCTATAATATACTATGAAAATTTAACCTATTCTTTATTATACCATATACTACGAATTTATAAACGACATATAAGTAATTACCAAGAATGGTTACTACCCCATCCTCTCCTCTTATATTGTTACTAATTTTATTTCTCATAAGTTAATCAAATAGAAAAAAGCCTTACTATCTTCAAAGCAAGACTTTTCTTCTAATCAATCTATGATTATTTATTATTTATCTTCATATTCCTTCCAATCAATTCTTTCAAATACCACTTTATATCCATTATTCCCATAATTTAGAGAACGATTGACTCTACTTATGGTTGCAGTACTAGCCCCAGTACTACTAGCGATATCCAAATAAGTTCTTCTATCTTTAAGCATTCTTGCAACTTGAAGCCTTTGCTCCATTGCTTTTATTTCATTTATTGTACAAACATCTTCAAGGAACCTATATACTTCCTCTCTGGTTTTAAGAGATCTAATAGCATCAACAAGATAATCCATTTCTGGAGTTTCAAGTTTTGAAACATATCCACTCATTACTTTCTCCCCTATCACTTAAAAATTCATCTATATCTACATTATAAAATTATCATACTAATGTGTAAATATTTAATCTTTAATATAATTTTATCAGACATTAAATATAAAAGCTATCCCCCTGGATAGCTTTTAGTTAAAGTATAAATATATTTATTCCTATAATTGACCCTGCAAAAACAATAGCTGATACTATAGTAAGCTTAGTTAAGAATGATTCCTTTGTTTTAGTTTTATTCTTGCTATAAAAAGTTTCTGAACTTCCAGCAACTAAACCACCTAATCCTGATGATTTACTTTCTTGAAGAGATATTGCTAATATAACTGTTAATGCGGAAATAATTATTACAACCTTTAATGCTGTTATCATTATTATACCCCCTTATTTCTTTATCCTTATACATGTAATATATTTTATCACAGTAAAAATATTTTTACAATGCAAACAGTAATAAATGTAAATATATATATATTAAAATAGTACAAAATTGTAATATATAAATAAAATATCGAACAAATATACTATTTGTTCGATATTTTCACTATAAAAATTAGTTATCATTTTATGTTAAAGAAAGATTTTAATCCTCTAAATTCAGCCATATCACCAAGTTCTTCTTCTATTCTTAGTAATTGATTATATTTAGCAACTCTTTCGCTCCTTGCAGGAGCTCCTGTTTTAATTTGACCTGCATTTGTAGCTACTACTAGATCAGCAATTGTAGTATCTTCTGTTTCTCCTGATCTGTGAGAAACTACTGCAGTATATCCAGCTCTTGCAGCCATCTCTATAGCATTTAAAGTTTCAGTTAAAGTTCCTATTTGGTTTAATTTTATAAGAATTGAGTTTGCGGTTTCTCTTTCAATTCCCATTCCAAGTCTAGAAGTATTAGTTACAAATAAGTCATCTCCAACTAATTGAATTTTTTTACCTATTTTATCAGTTAAGTACTTCCATCCTTCCCAATCTTCTTCAGCCATACCATCTTCAATAGATATTATTGGATATTTTTCACATAATTCTACATAGTAATCTGCCATTTCATGAGGTGTTAACATTCTTCCCTCTCCAGCAAGATTATATTTTCCATCTTCAAAGAATTCAGAAGATGCTGGGTCAAGTGCTATGAAAGCATCTTTTCCTGGAACATATCCAGCTTTTTCTATAGCTTCAATTATAACTTTTATTGCTTCCTCATTTGATGATAAATCTGGAGCAAATCCACCTTCATCACCAACACCTGTGCCAAGTCCCTTAGCCTTTAATATTCCTTTTAAAGCATGATAAACTTCTGCTCCCATTCTTAAAGCTTCACTAAAAGATGTAGCTCCTGCTGGCATAACCATAAACTCTTGTAAGTCTACATTATTATCAGCGTGTTTTCCACCATTTAATATATTCATCATAGGTACTGGTAAAACTTTAGCATTAACTCCACCAATATATTGGTATAAGCCAAGACCTAAGTAATTAGCAGCAGCTTTTGCACAAGCAAGAGACACTCCTAAAGTTGCATTAGCACCTAATTTTTCTTTATTATGAGTTCCATCTAATTCTATCATAGTCTTATCTATAGCAACTTGATCGAATATATTCATTCCTATTAATTCTTCTGCAATTATGTTATTTACATTATCAACAGCTTTTAATACACCTTTTCCATTGTATAAAGCTTTATCTCCATCTCTTAATTCAACTGCTTCAAATTGACCAGTTGATGCTCCTGATGGTACTGCAGCTACCCCCACTGTACCGTCTTCTAGCACAACTTCGACCTCTACTGTTGGGAATGCTCTTGAATCTAATATTTGTCTTGCATAGACATCAATGATTTCAACATATTGTTTCATTTCTTTTCCTCCTTGATATTATGTTTATAATAAATTTAGCATGGCTAAATATTTTAACCTAATAAATTAAATTAGCGATTTTCCACTCATTTCACTTGGAATTTCTAATTCCATCTTTGTTAAGATAGTTGGAGCAATATCTGCAAGGATTCCTCCATTTCTAAGAGTTCCAACTTCTTTACTTACATATATAAATGGAACTAAATTAGTAGTATGTGCAGTCATTGGTTTACCTGTAGAGTAATCAATCATAGACTCAGCATTACCATGGTCTGCTGTGATAAACACTGTACCATTATAATCCAGCATTTTATTTACAACCTTACCTAGGCAATTATCTACAACTTCAATAGCCTTTACTGCTGCTTCAATAACTCCAGTATGACCAACCATATCTGGATTAGCAAAATTTAGTATTATTAAATCATATTCATCTTTTTCTATATTCTCTAATACAGCATCAGTAACTTCATAGGCACTCATTTCTGGTTTTAAGTCATAAGTTGCTACTTTAGGTGATGGAATTAACACCCTATCTTCACCCTCATTTGCCTCTTCTACTCCTCCATTGAAGAAGAAAGTCACATGGGCATATTTTTCTGTTTCTGCAATTCTAAGCTGTTTCAATCCTTTACTACTAACATATTCACCTAATGTATTATCATAACTCTCTGGTTTATAAGCTATTTGTACATCCTCAATTGTTTTGTCATATTGAGTCATACATACATAGGTTATATTTAAATTTTCTCTTTCAAATCCTTTAAACTCTTTATCCTTTAAAGCCCTAGTTATCTCTCTTGCTCTATCTGGTCTAAAGTTAAAGAAAATTACAGAATCTTTATTTTTTATGGTAGCTACAGGTTTGCCATCCTTTACAATTACGCTAGGGATTACAAACTCATCTGTTTTATTATCATGATAAGCATCATCTATAACTGCAAATGGAGATGTACTAGTATTTCCTTCACCATTTACTATTGCATTATAGGCTAGTTGTACTCTTTCCCATCTATTATCTCTATCCATAGCATAGTATCTACCGGAAATAGTTGCAATTTCTCCTATTCCCTCACTGTCCATATGTTTTTGTAACTCTTCTATAAAGTTTTTTGAAGATGTTGGAGATACATCTCTTCCATCTAAAAAGCAATGAACAAAAACTTTTTTTACTCCTTTTCTCTTACAAAGAGATATAAGAGCTTTTACATGATTGATGTGAGAATGAACTCCTCCATCTGATAATAATCCCATTAAATGAACAGCTGAATTGTTTTTCAACGCCTCATCAATAGCAATATTAAAAGCTTTATTTTCAAAGAAATCGCCATCTTTGATTGATTTTGTTATTCTAGTCAATTCTTGATATATTATTCTTCCTGCACCTATATTTAAGTGTCCTACTTCTGAGTTACCCATCTGTCCCTTAGGAAGTCCTACATCTAGACCAGAAGCTGATAATGTGGTGTGAGGATATTTAGCCTTTAAGCCATCATAGTTCAGCTTATTAGCCTCTCTCACTGCATTTCCATCCACATTGTCGCTTATACCAAAACCATCTAATATCATTAGCATTACTGGTTTTTTATTCATAATATTTGACCATCCTTTTATTGGTAATTAACAATAGCCGCAAAATCTGAAGCCTTAAGACTAGCTCCACCTATTAAACCTCCATCTATGTGCTCCTTTGACATCTGCTCTTTTATAGATGCTGGCTTAACCGATCCGCCATATTGAATTCTAACTTTATCCGCAACTTCTTCTCCATATAACTTACATATAACGCCTCTAACAAATCCTATTGTACTATTAGCATCATCAGCAGTTGCAGTTTTTCCTGTTCCTATCGCCCAAATAGGCTCGTAGGCTATAACCATATTTTCAACTTGCTCTTTTTTTAACTCTATTAAATCTTGCTTTATTTGAGCACCTAATACTTCTTCAGTTATTCCTAGTTCTCTTTGTTGTAAACTTTCACCTACGCATAATATAGGTGTAATCTCGTGAGTAAAAGCAGCCTTTAATTTTTTATTTATAGTTTCATCAGTTTCATTAAAATACTGTCTTCTTTCACTATGTCCAATTATAACAAATTTTACTCCTAGTTCTTTAAGCATTAATGGAGAAACTTCTCCTGTAAAAGCACCTGACTCTTCAAAATGCATGTTTTGAGCTCCAACCATAATATTGCTTCCCTTACATTCTTCAATTACTGCTGGTAAGCTTAAAAAAGTTGGACAAACTACTACATCACAGCTAGCATCATTTACTAAAGGCTTTAATTCCTTTACTAAATTTATCGCTTCTTTTATTGTATTATTCATCTTCCAGTTTCCTGCTATTATTGCTTTTCTCATGATTAATCCTCCTAATAATAACTTCACAACATATCTTTATTAAAGCTAAAAATATTCAAGCTTTTTCCTTAAAATACATATTACATTTTTTCTCTAACTCAAATATAATATATTACTCTGAAAAAGGAAAGCAAATAAACAAGATTTTATCTTGTTTATTACCTTCTTTATATACCTTTGCATTTATTTATCATTTATTTATCGTTTAAAGCAACAATTCCTGGAAGTTCTTTTCCTTCTAAAAATTCTAGCGAAGCTCCACCGCCTGTAGATATATGTGTCATTTTATCTCCTAGACCAAATATATTAACAGCTGCAGCACTATCTCCTCCACCAATTATTGTAATTCCATCACAATTAGCCATAGCTTCTCCTACTGCTATTGTTCCCTTATTAAAGTTTTCAAATTCAAAAACACCCATTGGACCATTCCAAATAATAGTTTTAGAGTTTCCTATCACTTTTGCATATAGTTCTCTTGTTTTAGGTCCTATATCTAAAGCCATATAACCATCTTGAATATTTTCATCTTTTGTTATCACTGGCGTTGCATTCTTATCAAATTCAGTAGCTACTACATGATCTATTGGAAGATATAATTTAACGCCTTTTTCTTTAGCTTTAGCCATCATCTCTAGGGCATAATCAATTTTATCTTCTTCTACTCTTGATATACCCATTTTATATTCTTTAGCTTTAAGGAAAGTATATGCCATAGCTCCTCCTATAAGAAGATTGTCTACTTTCTCTAAAAGATTATTTATTACGTTAATTTTATCTGATACTTTAGATCCTCCTAAAATGGCAGTAAATGGTTTTCCAGCATTTTCTATAGCCTCTCCTAAGAACATAAGCTCCTTTTGAATTAAATATCCACAAACTGATTCTTCTACAAATTCAGTTACTCCTACAGTAGAGCAATGAGCTCTGTGTGCTGTTCCAAAAGCATCATTTACGAATAAATCACAAAGTGAAGCTAACTCCTTAGAGTAATTTTCTTCATTTTTAGTTTCTTCTTTTCTAAATCTAGTATTTTGTAATAGTACTATATCTCCATCGTTCATATCTAAAATAGCTGATTTTGCTTTATCTCCTACTACGTTATCATCCGCTGCAAAAATTATATTCTTATTTAATAGTTCACTTAATCTTGCTGCTACTGGTGATAGTGAAAGCTCTGGTTTAGGCTCTCCCTTTGGCTTTCCTAAATGTGAACATAAGATAACCTTTGCATTGTGGTTAACTAAGTACTCTATAGTAGGTATTGCTCCTAGAAGTCTATTTTCATCAGTAATTTTACCTTCTACTATAGGCACATTAAAATCACACCTTACTAAAACCTTTTTTCCTTTCACATTGATGTCTTCTAATGATTTCTTGTTAAATGACATATTAAAATCTCCTTTTTAAACTTATTGTAATAAAAATCTAGTTCAGTTACAAATCTTAGAACTAGATTTTTATTACATACCTATTTTAACACATTTTAAAGATTATAATCTATCTGCAACATATTTTGTTAAATCTGCTAGCCTATTTGAGTAACCCCACTCATTATCATACCAAGCTACTACTTTAACTAGATTATCTCCCATAACTATAGTTGATAAGGCATCTACAATTGAAGATCTCTCATCACCTCTAAAGTCCATTGAAATTAATGGTTCCTCAGAGAATCCTAAAACACCTTTAAGTTCTCCTTCTGCTGCTTCTCTTAACGCTCCATTAACCTCTTCTACAGTCACTGACTTACCAAGTTCACATACTAAATCAGTCATCGAAACTGTTGGTGTTGGAACCCTTACTGCCAAACCATTTAATTTTCCTTTAAGCTGTGGTAAAACTAAAGCAACCGCCTTTGCCGCTCCTGTAGTTGTTGGAATCATTGATTCTCCTGCTGCTCTAGCTCTTCTTAAATCTTTATGTGGTGCATCCAATATTTTCTGATCATTAGTATATGAGTGTATTGTAGTCATAAGTCCTTTTACTATACCAAACTTTTCATCTAAAACTTTAGCAAAAGGTGCTAAACAGTTAGTTGTGCATGAAGCATTTGAAATAATATTATGATTTTTAGCATCATATTTATCTTCATTTACCCCAAGTACAATTGTTATATCTTCATTTTTTGCTGGAGCAGAAATTAACACCTTTTTAGCTCCAGCTTCTATATGATCCTTTACCTTTGTAGCATCTGTAAATAATCCTGTAGATTCTATTACAATATCCACACCTTGAAGTCCCCATGGTATGTTTTTAGGATCTCTTTCTGCGAATATTCTTATTTCTTTTTCATTAACAATAATTGAATTTTCAGTTGCTTCAACTGCCCCATTAAATTTACCATAAAGCGTATCATACTTCAAAAGATGTGCCAGCGTCTTTGGATCTGTTAAATCATTAATTGCTACAACTTCAATGTCCTTTGCATATTTATCTACCAAAACCTTAAATACATTTCTTCCAATTCTACCAAAACCATTAATTCCAACTTTAACCATTATAAAATACCTCCAACATTTAATTTAATAATTTTTATATTCAAACTTAATTGATGTAAACAGATTTGCAGGAGCTCTCCTCCATAAAATCCTTATCCAGAGACACATTTTCTTATATACAACATAATAATTTCAAAACATGAAAGCTAAAAAATCATAATATATTAGTTAAAAAATATATTAATATTGTAGTAAGTAACCCTCAGATAAAACCATTAAGTATTAATAACTGACTTTATTTAAAATAATTTTAAAATTTCTTTTGCCGTAGCTTCATCAGTAACTAGCGCAGAATTCACTTTTCCCATTTGTATAGCCATAATAGCTTCTGCTTTTTCGATGCCCGCTGCTACAGCTATTACATTAGGAATACTTTCTATTCTATCTTTAGTTATTCCAATTGAAGGCATAGAATATACAATCTCACCTTTACTATTAAAATAATGGCCATATGCTTCTCCTATAGCTCCTAATTCTAATATCCTGTCCTTTACGTCCTTACACAGGCTTCTCTTATCACACATTTCTTTAGCCAACCCTATACCATGGATAAGGACATTTGACTTCTCTATATGTTCAAAAGTTTCCTTAATATCTGATTCCTTAATCAAAGCTTTAAAAGAATCACTGCTTATATTGTCTGGGATGTGTAACAATTCATAAGTACCATCTAACTTATTTGCTAATATCTCTACTAATGTATTAGATTGTATTTCTGTTTCCTTACCCATACCACCTCTTCCCGGTAAAACTTTTATATTTTTATATTTAGTCATTGAAGTGAAATTATAAATAACCTCCTTCACTGTACGTCCTCCTGTAAGTGATATTATAATGTCATCTTTAATAATACTTTTTAAATAATTAGCTGCTACTCTACCCAGTTCAGTATATAATGTACTATCTTCTGCTACATTTCCATTAATAACCATCACTTCTCTAACTTTAAGAAGTTTTTTCAATTCCTCTTCTATGAGATTTAAACCACTTAATTCCTTCATAAAAGCCTTAAGTCCAACAAAAACTTCATTGCCTTCTTCAGTAATATACATACCTGAGGATTTAATATCGATTAACCCTTGAGCTTTCAAAAGATTTGTTTCACTTCTCACAACTCTTTCACTTAAATTTACTATGGTTGACAACATTCTCCTTCCTATAGGTTCTCTATACTTTATATTTTTTAATATGATATATCGCAAATCTAAAACTTCTAGTAATTCAGGTACTACCTTCTGCTGTAACTTTAATAACTTTTCCATCTTTTACTCCATTGACATTTCATGTCCCTATGGACACAAAATGTCCCATCAATTCTTTTATTTTCTAATTATATTATATGACAATATTCATCATTTGTGAAGTATTTATTTTGATTTAAGTTTTATATAAGTTATATTTCTACACTCCTCTATAATTTATTCAAAAATAATTCTATTTATATAAAAATAATTAATTCCATATAAATCATAATAAAAAAATTATGTTTCATATGGAATATCAAAATCTATGTTAATCTTTTTCGTTGAGACGAGGCTTTTATCCCTAACTCTTCTCTATATTTAGCTACAGTGCGCCTAGATATATCTATACCTTTTTCATTAACAATTTTACATATAGCTGAATCAGATAGTGGCTTTGACTTATCTTCAGATTCTATTGTATTCTTTATCATGTCTTTTACACTAACACATGATATACCTTGACTTAAAACATTTACACTATTAGTAAACAAGTCCTTTATCCTTTTAATTTCCCCTGTATGAAGAGCTACATACTTATCCCTTATAGCTCTACCAACTGTAGATTCATGCACATTTAAACTATTAGCTATATATTTAATAGTCATTGGTTTTATATAATTATTTCCCTTATCTAAATATTCTCTTTGATTTTTAACTATTTCCTCCACGACTCTACACAAGGTATTTTTTCTATTTTGTATGCTTTTAATCAAAAACATGGCACTACTAATTTTATCTTTTACATAATCTATGGCCACCGAATCATTACTGCTATTAATTACATCTTTATAGGTATTATTAATCATTAAATTAGGTAATAAATTGTCATTCATTAAAACTACATACTCTTCACTAACTTTTTTTATATAAACATCTGGAATCAAATATCCAATTTCTTCACCAGTAAAAAATCCCCTAGTAGGTTTAGGTTCCAACTTTTTTATTATATCTTCATACCCTTGAACCATCTTAGCTGTAACTCCAAGTTTTTTACCTATTAATTGATATTTTCCTTTTGATAACTCATACAAGTAGTTATTTATTATTTCTTCAACATAGCTATTCATTATATTTTTCCTACGCAGCTGAATTATTAAACATTCACTTAGTGACCTAGCACATATTCCTGGTGGTTCAAGTCCCTGAACTATATCTATACACCTTATAGCTGCATCTTTTGAAATACTCAGCTCTTCAATCAAACCATCTGTAACTTTCTCATCTAAATACCCTCTATGATCAATATTATCTACAATATATCTACAAATATATTCATCTCGTCTATCTAAATTACTATGCATAACTTGTTCTCTTAAATAATCCTTAATAGTAGGTTTACTACTTATAAAATTAAAAGGTGATACCAAATCATTTTCTTCATTTTTATAATATGACCTATCATTATAATTATCCATAGCCATATCTCTAATTAATTCCCTATACTCCCTTAACTCATTATCTACAATTTCATCTTTAGGTGTTTCCAAATTATTTTCCACTTCCAAAACTACATTTTCTTGTAATTCCTTATCAATATGTTGCAAAAGTTCATAGGATGACATTTGTAGTAACTTTATTGATTGTTGCATTTCCATTGTCATAATCAATTTTTGTTCCTGTGATAGCCTTAAATCAAAGCCTAAATTCATAAATATCCCTCCTACTCATCTTATTCTAATCATATCATAAAACCTATAATATTCCTAACCAAATAGCAGAATTCTTATTTCCCTGACAATAATTTATAAAAAGAGAGTTAGCTTATATCAAGCTAACTCTCTAAACTATATCATAATTTTAATTTATTTAAATATCATCTACCATTTTTTTCATATGCCTCGCCCGAAGCCGCTGGTGCATTTGTTTTTCCTACAAATCCAGCAAGCGCTAACATAGTTAATAGATATGGTATAATTGTAAACACTTCAGATGGTAATGACCATCCAAGCCCTTGCGCAAATATCTGGAATGATTCACCAAATGCAAACAATAAACATGCCCCAAAAGAACCAATCGGTGTCCAGTTACCAAAGATTACAGCTGCTAAAGCAATAAATCCTCTACCTGCTATCATTCCTTCTCTATATATTGGTGTAATACCAATTGATAAAGCAGCTCCACCAAGACCTGCTAACATTCCTGATAATATTACACAGATGTATCTTACTAGGTATACATTTATTCCTAGTGTATCTGCCGCTTTTGGATGTTCTCCTACTGATCTAATTCTAAGTCCAATAGAAGTTTTGTAAAGTACGAACTGGGATACAAATACCAATACTATTGCCATTATTACAAACCAGTTTAATCCAGATAAGATATCTCCAATAATAGGAATATCCACAATAAATTTCGGTAAGTTATAAGGAAGAAGGGTTACTAAATCTGTTTGACCTCCCTTTCCATTGAATAATATATATATCAAAAAACTAGCTAGTGCTGTAGCAAATAAGTTAATAGCTGTACCAGAAATAACCTGATCTGATTTTAAGTGAATACTAAGAATTGCATGAATTAATGCAAGTAATCCACCTGCTACTAAAGCAAACACTATCCCAACTAAAGGATTACCTGTTATATATGTTCCATATACTGCAAAAAATGCTCCTATGGTCATCATACCTTCAAGACCTATATTCACTACGCCTGAACGTTCAGAAAACACTCCTCCTAAGGATGTGAAGATAAGAGGTGTAGCTATTCTTAAAGTAGCTGTTATTAATGAAATGATACTAACAACAATTATATTATCCATTCATTATCTCCCCTTTCTTTTTCTTATTTCCAAAGTAAGTCACAATGTAGTCTGTTGCTACAAATATAATAATTACTGATTGAATTAAAAATACTATTTCTTTTGGTATTCCACTAATTTGAAGAGCTCTTGAACTACTATTTAAAGCTCCGAACAATACCGCTGATAAAATACACGCTACTGGATTTTTCTTAGCTAAAAGCGCTACTGCTATACCATCAAATCCATAGCTAGGAACTACCATAAAGTCTTGAATTAAATGTTTCACACCAGCTACGTGCGTAGCTCCACCAAGACCAGCTATAGCTCCTGATAAAACCATAGCTAAAACTGCTTTTTTAGCAACATTTACTCCACCATATTCTGCACCATGAGGATTTATACCAACGGCTCTTATCTCATATCCAATGGTAGTTTTCCATAATATAAATCCCATAAGAATAGCTGTTATAATACCTATAAATAAACTTATATTAGCTGAGCTTCCTTCAACAAACCTTGCAAGTTTTGCACTTTCTTGTATCATTGGAGTTGCAGCCTTTCCTGGAACTCCAAAGGCCGTTCTAAGTATAATATAGTTGGCTAATGCGATAGAAATATAGTTCATCATAATTGTATTTATAACTTCACTAGTTCCAAACTTAGCTTTAAGAAATCCTGGTATTCCTCCCCAAATTCCTCCAGCAACTATACCACTTACAATTATTAACGGAATGTGTACTATAGGACTTAATCCTGGTATCGTTCCTACTATGGCAGCTGCAACCATACCTAATACAAATTGACCACCTACACCAATATTAAATAGTCCACATCTAAAAGCTACAGCATTAGCTACACCAGTAAAAATCAAAGGTGTCACTTCCGCTAACGTAGCCATGGTATTTCTTTTTGTTCCAAAACTACCAGTCCATATAGTTGAAACTAAATCAGTCAAAGCTGTAAAGTATTGAGTTATTGAGTACCCTTTTGCCCACATAACAAAAAACACCGATATAAATAAAGAAAATATAACTGCTACTACAGGAAAGAGTATAGCCTTTATTGTATCCTTAACTTTACTACTCATTTTATTTCTCTTCCCCTTTCTTATTCAAGCTTCCACCAGCCATTAATATGCCCAGTTTTTGCTCATCTGCATCTTTTCTTTCCAAAATATCTACTATTTCACCGTCATACATAACAGCAATTCTATCTGAAAGAGCTAAAATTTCGTCTAATTCTAAAGATACTAAAAGTACCGCTTTTCCTTTATCTCTCTCATCTACAAGTCTACTATGAATATATTCAATAGCACCTACGTCTATACCTCTTGTAGGTTGAGCTGCAATTAACAATGTTGGGTCTTTAGAAATTTCTCTAGCTGCAATTAACTTTTGTTGGTTACCTCCAGATAAAGCAGATGCATTTACTTCATTACTAGGTGTTCTTACATCAAACTCTTCTATTAGTGTATCACAATGTTTTTTAATAGCCTTATAGTCCATCATAATACCTTTATTAAATTCTTTATTTTTATGGATTCCAAGAATAGAATTTTCAAACAATGAATATTTTAGTATAAGACCTCTTTTATGTCTATCTTCAGGAATATGTCCAACACCTGAGTCAATAATTTCTCTAGGAGATTTTCCATATAAATCTTTTCCATTTAATAACATTTTTCCATTGTGACCTTTTCTAAGACCTGTAAGTACTTCTAATAGTTCTGTTTGTCCATTCCCATCTACTCCTGCAATACCTAAAATTTCGCCTCCATTAACAGTAAACGAAACATTTTTTACAGCAGGAATCCCTCTTTGATCATTAGCAGATAGATTTTCAACCTTAAGAACTTCTCCAGTTAATTTAGATTCTATTTTTTCTACCACTAAATTTACTTTTCTTCCAACCATCAACTCAGCTAATTCATCAATACTAGTATCAGCAGTATTAACGATACCGGTAACTTTACCTCTTCTAATTATAGTAACCCTATCACTCATGCTCATAACTTCTTTCAATTTATGAGTTATAAGAATAACAGACTTTCCTTCTTTTTTCAAATTATCTAATATTTTGCCTAATTCCTCAATTTCTTGTGGTGTTAAAACCGCTGTAGGTTCATCAAGAATTAGAATTTTTGCCCCTCTATAAAGAGCCTTAAGGATTTCCACCTTTTGCTGTTGGCCTACAGATATATCTTCAATAATAGCATTAGGATCTATAGAAAATCCATATTTATCTGATAGTTCCTTTACATCATTATACGCTTTTTTTCGGTCCATACGTAACCCCTTATTAGGTTCACATCCAAGTACAATATTTTCAGCTACTGTAAAGTTGTGAACTAACATGAAGTGTTGGTGGACCATCCCTATTCCAAGCTTTATCGCTTCACTAGGGTTGTTAATTTTAACTAAATTTCCATTAACATAAATATCACCTTTTTCTTGCTGATACAAGCCATAAAGTATATTCATTAAGGTAGTTTTTCCTGCACCATTTTCGCCCAACAATACGTGAGTTTCACCTTGTAATAAATCAAAATTTACACTGTCGTTTGCAATGGTTCCAGGGAAAACTTTAGTTATACCTTTCATTTCAATTACTTTTTCCATTTCCCTTCCTCCTTATAATATTACCTACGTTTACATACTACATTAAAATGCTTAATATTAGTTAAAATACCGATATGTACTTTATAGAATCCATCTCTCATTATACCATAAAAATATTTTATTGAATATTATTTTTATTTTTCATACAATTTTACTCTTCTAAAAACATATTATCAAAAGTGATAAAAAAAAGCTAGATATAAAATCTAGCTTATTTCTTGATTATTTTTTGATTATTTAAAATCAATAACTTCTTGTCTTGTAGCAGGCACTTTAATTTTACCTTCTTTAATTTGAGCTTCAAACTCTTCTGCTTTTTTAATTACATCAGGAGCAGTATTGTCTTTAGTTGTTTCAGCCATACCTACTCCACCTTCAGAAATACCTAACTCAACATGACCTGCTTTGAATGTTCCATCTATAACTGCTTTTGTTGCATCGTAAGTAGCATTGTCAACTCTCTTCATCATAGAAGAAAGGATAACATCTTTAAATTCTGGAAGAGAAACCGCTTGGTCCATATCAACACCTATAGCCCAAACTTCTTTTCCAGCTTCCTTTAATTCTTTAGTTGCTTGGAATAAACCAATACCACATCCACCTGCTGCATGATAAATTACATCACATCCAGCTCCATATAATGATGTAGCAAGTTCTTTACCTTTATTTGTATCAGCAAAAGAATCTGCATATTTAACAGTTGTTCCTGGATTCTTACCGTCTGCACTTATAAGTCCAGCTGCTGCTTCTGGATTAACAGCTTTAACACCAGCAGCGAAGCCAGCTTCAAATTTATTAATTGTATCGAAGTCTTTTCCACCTATAAATCCAACTTTGTTAGTTTTAGTAGTTAATCCAGCTATAACTCCCATTAAGAAAGAACCCTCTTCTTCTTTAAAAGTTATTGACATTACATTACTAGCATCTTTAACTTCAGAATCTATGATACATAGTTTTGAATCTGGATTATTTGCAGCCACAGCCTTAACTGCATCTGCTAATTGAAAACCAATAGCTAAAGTTAAATCAGAACCACCATCTATTAAAGATTGTAGGTTTGGCTCATAGTCTTCTTTCTTTTGAGCTTCAATCGGAGTATATTTAACTCCAAACTCTTTTTCTGCTCTTTTAACACCTTCATCAGCTGATTGGTTAAATGATTTATCATTTAATCCACCTTCATCTGTTGAAAGACCTACTGATACTTCTGTTTTAGGAGTATCTTTACCTTCACTTGCTGTACCTTTGTCATCGTTTCCGCCACCAGCACAACCTACTAATAAGGATGCACTCATAGCAACCGTTGCCATAAGAGCAACTATTTTTTTCATTTTCATCTTAAACCCTCCTGAAATAAATAAGTAATATAAATATATAAAAGTTTTATTATAGTATGTATTATAACCTAATAAAAAGTTTTTATCATGCATAATCCTATATGCTATACTATTTAATTTCATATATTTATATGCTGAATATACCATAATTATCCCTAAAAATCAAATACAATTGGCTGTAAATTTACAGTCAATTGTATTTTTATTATTTATGTTTTAAGATATAAATTCAGCCTTCTTTAATACCTCTTGAGCCTTTGCTCCATCTTCGTCAGCTACAAGCACTATAGGTCCCGTACATCCCATTCCACTTTCTGAATATATACCTTCTTTCCAAAGTGCTTTACATGCATTTTCAAGCTCTAATATATCAATCCCTGCTATAGAGAAAGTTACTACCTTTTTAGGTGGCATTTTTACTTCTTCCTCTTCTTGAGGTTTGTTAGCTTTTTTTGTAGTTTTATCTATAATCTCCTTTAATCCAGCTACATTAGCTGCCTTAAATTCATCTCTTGCTATGTCTAAAACCTTATTCTCTGCACAAGTTGCACAGAATCTTAAAGCTTCTGAAATAAGAGGCGCTCCTGAAGCTCTTGAAACTATATTAACTAATTTATCATAGTTTTCTCCAATTCCAGGACCATATCCAGCTCCTACAGTTTCATAATTTCCACCTGTAGTAAATGATGAAAATACTTTTACTAATAGGTTTCCTGTTAAAGAATCACAAACCATAACATCTGGAGTTCCTGCTAAAAGGTCATTTCCTCTCATTACAGCTCCACCATCAGCTCTTAATGATTCAGTAAAAGATATGTCATATCCACCTTCTTGAGCCTCTCTTAGAATTCTTTCTACTTGTCTAGCACCATCAAGATTTAATATTCCAACCTTTGGATTTACAATTCCATTAGCTTTAGCTACTGATATTCCAGATATAGCATTTTTAACCATTCCCTCAACTCTATTTGTAGAAGTAGTTCCTGTAGTTGTAGCTATTATCATCTCTTTTCCTTTACCAGGAGTCATCACTTTACCTACTGTAGAAACCCCTATTGGGAAATCAAAGTGTTGTGTAACACAACCATCTAATTCTCCACACTCTAACATAGATGTCATTTTTTTATGACCTTCTTCAGCTGTTTCTACTTCTACTACTTCAAAATCAACATCTATTTTAGGACCAATTAGAACTATATCAAAATCGCCGTATTTCACTTTTGCAAGTTCAGCAGCTTTAACCATCTCTTCAATTCCATGTTCAGACCCTAATATAGTTAAGCCTATTCTAACTTTTTTCTTGAATTGTCCGCTTTTTATTCCTGTTGCTATATCATTAAAGACTTCAGCAATCATTGCCTTAGTAGCATTTTGACTCATTTCTACACCCCGTTTCTTTAATAATCTCTTCTATTTAAAGAGATAAATTAGTAATTTTTAAGCGTCATAAGGAGAGTTCCTCCTTATGAGTTTAAAGACTCTATTTATCAGAGTTCATTAAAAAGCTTGCAAAATCCTTCATAGCATCTGCTACCATTGATTTAACTTCTTCTTTACTTACACCTGATTCATTGTCTAGTTTTCCAGTATTCTTTTCAACTAGTATAGAAACTCCATCGAATAGGTTAGTCATTCTTCCTAAGAATAAACTTCCTTTTCCTACAATCATAAAGTTATTTAAAACGCCATCTTTAATGTGATCTATTCCATGTCCAACTATTGGTACTCCAGATGGGATATGACCTTGAGTTGGAGCGTAACCTTGATATCCATGAGCTTTTATAAACCCTGGTAATTCTTTTCTATCTAATTGACCCTTCTTAACAGCTAAAGCACCAATCATTTTATAGTTTTGAGTTGGCACATCTCCTGCTCCTGCAGGTTCAGTTATATCTGGTGTTTGCATCTCTGGTGCATATTTATCTACATCTGTTACTTTAAGTCCAGCTGCTGTTAATGGATCAAGTACTAATGCTTCAAGTACAGCTTGTGGGGAGGCACCATGACCAATTGTATGTCTTCCTATTATATCAGTTCTTAAAATTGGACTTACTCCATCATTTTCAGAAACAAGAATAGCAAATCCTCCTAGACAGTCTTCAAGCACTGGTAATTCTTTCTTTATGTGATCTTTACCATTCATTCCAAGCTTAGCAGTAGCTCCACCTGCAACTACTAGTACATTTTTGAATATTCCACTCTTAACAAGTGATGCTGCATTTATTAATGCATGAGTAGGTCCTGCACAGAATCCTCTCATATCTGAACCAGTAGCTCCTGAAAGACCTACAACTTCACCTATAGACTTAGCAACATTTCCACCACCTCTTTGGTTCATATCTCCTATTGCTTCTTCTGAACACTCTATTATATATCCTATTTCTTCCACTGGAATATCTAAATTGTCAACTAGGTGCATTCCAGCAAGTACTCCTGAAGATTTAACTGCTAAATTTTCAAGCATATAGTGAGCTGAAAGGTTTGGGTCAAACTCATGTGCTCTTCTTACACAACCAACAAGTTTTCCATCTATATATAATCCTTCTGCTCCAGCATTATTAACTAGTTCTTCAATCTTAGCTATTTCATCACCAGCAATTTTTTCTGCTTTTTCCTTTAGTAATGGGTGCTTAGCTAATTTTTCTTTTATAGTTTCAACAAAGGATTCTTCTAATAAAACTAAATCAAATACATCAGAGATTTTCATTAAGCCATAGAACTCATCTTGTGGCATTATTTCTCCGTATTTACCAAATCTGTTAGCATTTTCTATATTCTTTCCAACCCATGGTCTTGGCATTTCGCCTAACTCTTCTGGTGTAATGTTTCCTATATAAGTTTGGTTTGGTGCATAAGCTACAACTTCCTCAAAACTTCTTAAATGACTTTTTATAGCCTTTAAATATTCTGAATCAGGATTTGTTTGTTTTTCTAATGTTTGTGTAGTTCCATTATGTATTACCATATCTGGAGTATTCACTAAAATATAAGATGCTTTCTTTATAACTGGAAAATTCATTTTTAATTCAACCTCCCTTAATAATGTGCCTTTATAATAATTAATTTTGTAATTTGCACAATCTATAATAAATGGATAAAAACTATTCATTGTACATTGTGCAAACTAACCAATCTGCTATCAATATATTTAGTAATTAGGGGATTACCCCTAATTACTAAATTATTAATTTCAATTATTCAAATATTTTTTGTCCATCAACTTCTGTTTCAAGAGCTTTTAAAGCTTTTTCAACAAGTTTTCTTCTTAATGAATATTCATCCTCTTTTGATAAATTTGGATTTCCAAGTGGGTGAGGAATAGCAACTGTAGGAATTATTCTGTTAGCTCCAACAGTTAAAGATACTGGAGTAATAGTACACATGTGAACTACTGGAAGTCCAGCTCTTTCTATTTCTTTAACAAGCGTTGCACCGCAACGTGTACAAGTTCCTCACGTAGAAGTTAATATAACTGCATCTACGCCGTCAGCTATTAATTCTTTAGCTGCAAACTCACCATATTTTTTAGAAGATGCAACAGCTGTACCATTACCAACTGTAGAATAGAAGTATCTGTGTAATGATCCTATTTTTCCTTCTTTTTCAAGCTCTCTTAGGACATCTACCGGGATAACTCTATCTGGATCTTCGTTAGCATACACTGGATCATGACCGCCGTGTGCTGTTTCAAAAGTTTCTCCAGTTAAATCATTAATTCCTTCTATATCATATTTACCAATTTTAGAAGCTGAAGATGACTCTATGTGATCTGGGTTTCCTTTTGGAACTATACCACCAGATGTAACTATAGCAATTTTAGCTTTAGTTATATCTTTTATTGCTGGCATTGGATCAACTCTATCAAAGTCAGGCATTTTAAATTCTGTAACGAATTCTTCACCTTTTATTTTTTTAACAAGCATGTCAACTGCTCTTTTAGATCCTCTTTCAGTTGCAAAATAGTTCTTTCTTATACCTCTCTCAATGTAGTTCTCTTCTACTGGAGAACCTACTTCTTCTCCCTTAGCTAATTTAATAGCTAATTTAGCCATTTTAGGTAATGCATCTCTCATACCTACAGCACTATTTCTTGTAGAGATAAGATATAAATCTTTTTTATACATGTCTGCGCCTGGATTTTCAATGTACATTCCAGATAATACAGGTATATTTAACTCTTCTTTAACTGCCTTACATACATCTCCACATGCAACACCATATCTTCCAGCGTTAAATGCAGGTCCAGCTATAAATAAATCCGGATTATATTTTTTAACCATTTCGATAATTTCTGCTTGTGCTTCTTTTGTATTCTCAGCATAGTAAGAATCTCCACAAATAACTGTAGCAACTATCTCAACGTCTTCTTTCTTTAATAACCCATTTAATCCAAGTCCAGGTCCTACAAACCCTTCACGAACCTCAGGTTTAATATCAGCTTTTTCTTCTCCGCCTATTCCTGCGTAGAATTGGTTTATATAATGAACAACTTTTAACATAGGTTTTCCCCCTTTCATGGGTATTGGCCTCTAGAAATTCTATTTCTTAGGTCAATTAACTTAACATTTTCTATTAAAATTATTTATTAAAGATATTTACAGAATTGGTCTCTTACATTTTTAACTTCTTCTATAATAGCATCAACATCAAGAACCATTTCCATCATTCCGCATTGTTCGTCATAGATAGCCTCATCACATTCTGCTTTCATTTCTGGTTCTACAACGTGGAATACAGATAATCCAAGGTCAACTCCTGCTAAAGGACCTGCAAATGTTGGGTCTCCAGCAGCAACTGTTTCAGCAGATAATCCAGATGCTTCTGCCTCTGCTCCTCCGATTACTACTACCATGTTTTCTGCACCATATTTTTCAGTTAGATCTTTAACTCTTTGTTGGATCTCCAGATCCATTGCACCTGCAGCTGTTCAGACAAAGCACTCTGTTGATGCAAAAACAACTTCTGCTCCTGCTGATTTAACACAAGCTTCTATAGCTGGTCCTGGTATTCCGTCTCTATCTCCTATACAGATAGCTTTTTTCCCTTGTAACATAATATCTATCTCCTTTTCAATATACTAATAATCATTAAACTAAACTTTTATTTATATTTTTAAATTAATATCCTTTAGCTGTTAAGTAGTTAAATCCGACTTCGCTAGTTGCTCCAGTAATAACTTGAATTTCGGCTTCAATTGATCCATCTTCTCTTAAACTTCCCATATGTCCACCAGCAATAATATTGGCAGCATCTACATGGCCTATTACTCTTTTCATAGGTGGTAGAACAACAACTTCGTTAGCATTTCCTCCAGTTACTACAGCATCCCCCTTTGGAGTCGAGTCTGCTAATGATTGAGACATACCGTCTTGACCAGCATACTCATCTGTTACTAGAACAGTTTTAATACCTTTAGCTGTAACTTTATTACAGTTCATAACTAAGTCCGCATCTGGGTTTCCAAATCCTTCTTCAGAAATTATAGCAGCATCAGCTCCTAAGAATTCTACTAACTTAGCAACCATATTTGATGATCTCTCTTTATCAGCTAGATATACGTTTTCATTCGTTATAACGCAACCTAAGAAGTTAAAGTCCTTACCATGTCTCTCATATAAATCTTCTATTATTGGATGATTCATATGAACATAAGAAGGATTCTTATCACAAGCAGATACACAGTTTCCACTTACGATAGCTCCATCAAATACTTCTGTTGGATAAATAAATGTAGGAATTATCTTCTTAGCATCTACTCCATATACATAAGTATCATGTAATAATCCTTGTGTTTGAAGCATATATACATATACTACCTTTGGTAACTCTGGATATTGCTGAACTTGTTGTAGAAGTGGTAATGTTTCATAACTTTTCACTTCATCAGGTTCTACATTCTTACCTGCTTTTCCAAGGTATGTAGCTGCTTTAAATCCTATAGTTCTTACTGCTTCTTCATGATCATGTTGTAAAATTCCTTCTTTTGGTTCACATATAACCACAAGATTATTTGTTTTTGAGAATGGTGTGTACTTAGCACCTTCTCCACTCATATCAACTATACCTTCTTGGAAACCAACGATTTTACCAGTAGTTACAACTGCAGCTCCTTTTAAAACATGCGTTCTACCAGAACCTACTGTATCTACTTTGCTAATGAAACCTGGGAATATTCCACCATTTCCTTCTACTTTAACTCTTGGTTCAACTACGTCTTTTACAGGTATTATTCTAACTTCCTCACCTGGTCTTGCAATATCAAAATCGATGCTTGCAATCCTTTCGTCACCAGATACTTCGCTTAATAATTCCTCTTTGTTTACATAAAGAACTCCGTTCTCAACTTTTGTTTCTGGTCCAAATTGAAGATCCTTAATAAATATCTTTCCAATCTCTAGACGCAAAACCTTCACCTCCTAAAAATATATAGGTCACTTTTATTTATTAGAAGATGGGAGGTAATCCTCCTCATCTAATAACCTTTTTAACCTTGAAAATTGAAATTATAATGTTTCGTAGTATTCTTTAATGAACCCTTCGATATCATCTAGTGTAGCAATTTTATCTGGAGTTATTGTAGCTACGCAAGCTCCACCATTGTAGATTTTCATGGTTGGAAGTCCTAGAACTTTTTGTCCTATAGCAACTCTTCTTGCTCCACCTATGTTTAAGCTAGCAAATTTTATTTTATCTTCATACTTAGGTTCTAAATCGTGAACACCTGGCATTAAAGATATACATATTTCACATTTATCTCCCCAAAAATCTACGAAAACTGGTTTATCACTGTTTAAAACTTCTGACTCAAAATTATCTTTGTTTAATTCTATCATTGTATTTTACCTACCTTTCAGATTATAAATATTTATTAATATATAATTTACCTAAAGTAAATAAATTATATTCTAATGTAAATTTTCTATATAATGCTCTGCATTAGTAGCTGCAATAGCTCCATCTGCTGCTGCTGTAATAACTTGTCTTAATGATTTTTCTCTAACATCTCCAGCTGCAAATACTCCTGGTATGTTAGTTCTCATTTCTTCGTCAGTTATTATATCTCCTCTTTCGGTCATATTTACTTTATCTTTAAATAGCTCTGATATTGGTAAATATCCAACAAATACGAAGCAACCGTTAACTTCTAAAGTGCTAACTTCACCAGTTTTTCTATTTTTAATAGTCAAACTTTCTAGAATTTCATCTCCATTAGCTTCCTCTACAACAGAATCCCAAATGAATTTAATTTTAGGATTTGCAAAAGCTTTTTCTTGTAATGATTTAGCTGCTCTTAATGAATCTCTTCTATGAATTACAGTAACAGTTTCACCAAATTTAGCAAGATATATAGCTTCAGTAATAGCTGAGTCTCCACCACCAATTACAGCAATATCAAGCTCAGTAAAGAAGTCTGCATCACAAGTAGCACAATAAGAAACTCCTCTTCCTCTTAATTCTATCTCATTTTTAAATCCACCAAGTCTTGGAGTTGCTCCAGTTGCGATTATTATTGTCTTAGCTTGATATTCACCTTTTCTACATTTAATAACTTTAACATCGCCTTCTAAAACAGTATCAACTACTTCGTCTTTAACAAACTCAGTACCAAAATCTTCTGCTTGCTGTCTCATTCTTTGACTTAATGTTGTTCCAGTACATTCTTCAATTGAACCTGGATAATTCTCTAGTTCATCAGTTGTTGTTGCCTGACCACCATATTTTGCTCTCTCAATGATTAACGTTTTCATTCGTGATCTTGAAGCATATAGTCCTGCTGATAATCCTGCAGGTCCGCCTCCAATTATTATAGTGTCATAAATTTGTGACATATCAATATACCTCCCTTAGTTAATAGCATGATCTATTAAGTCTGAATCTATTAATTGAAAATCTGCTAATATTTTTTCACTCCATTGTGGAGTGTTAAAATCTCTTAAAAATTTTTCTGTTGTAACTATAGAATTTTCCATAATTTCCAAAGACTGCAAATCAACCCCATCGACAACCTCCACTGAAACACAAACAGTTCTGTAAGGAGTTTCATTAGGCTTTACACTACCCATCAATGGATGAGTAAGTATTCTATTGCCCTTATGAATATAATTTCTTACCTTTTTTAGTATATCCAACTGCGGCACATCTATAAACTCAACTTTATACTTTCCCTCAAATTTCTCCTTTGACATAGGATTGTTAGTTACAATAAATAATGGTTCTATCATTTAAATACCTCCTATTAGGTGCACATAAAAAGGCATAGGGCAAAATATTAAATATATTTTGCCCTATGCCTCTGTATTTTAACCTGAGAGTTTTGCTCCTTCGGTGCATATACGCTTTCCAGAGTTTTGTCCATTTTCGGTCCTTTTGCCTGAGAGTTTCATATTTATTCGGCAAAATAAATACTTGCTTCTTCGGCTACCTAATTTAATAGATTCTCTTCCGAAAATGTCATCCAAACTTACTATTTTATTTAATTTCTTTCTTTAATATTAGTATATAATAAATTTGTCTAATATTCTACATATTTTTATTGTTTTATTATTTGATTTTTCTATAGTTTCTATAAAGTTTTTTTAATATAAATATTCTGTCAATTATATATGTTATCATTACCTTCATATATGTTTTTTCTTAATATGGCTAAATCCCTTGCATATCAACACTAAGCGCCTATTTGTTCTACTATTATTTCTTTGGAGAAAAATATTTCAAAGAAATAAATTTCTAATATATTTAAATTTATCCTTTTATATACTTGAAAATGCATTGATATTTTTTTAACTTTTTAAATATGGTTATTATTTTTTCTATAAATTAATTTTGTACTTCATTAATACTTAAGATATTTGAAATACTTAATATACAATAAATTTATTTATATGTCATTATAAAATCCTATATCACTATTTCAAATATAATGTTATATTCTATTTGAAATTTAATATTTAAAGGATATGACCTTATAAAGTGCATCCTAAGTCAATGACATTTTATTAAATCATATCCTTTTTATTATATATAATAAAATTAATATTTAAATTAGTATTAATTTTTTCCAATAAAGAAAATGCCGCAAGCATTTTTCCCTGAATGTGTTCCTACTACACATCCAACCTCAGATTCTATAAATTCAATGTTATGTTCTTTTAAATAGTCTATAATTCCATTAAGTACACTTCTGTTTTCTTCATCAACTGTAGCATTTAAAACTATAGGTGTAACATCTTGTGAAATCCCACACTGATCTAAATAATCTATTAAACACTTAAGAGCCTTTTTACTCCCCCTTACCTTATCCCTTACAACCATTTCGCCATTTTCAACAGCTAAATTCAATTTTATTCCTAAAAGTCCACCTACAAATGCTGTAGCTTTACTAAGCCTTCCACCCTTAACTAAGTTATCTAGTGATTGGAAATTCAAGGTACTCTTTATATTAGGAATAATATCGTTGATAATTGAAGTTATTTCTTTAGCTCCTTTTCCTTCATCTCTAAGCTTACATGCTTTAAGCACTAGTATTCCCAGACCACTGGTAACATTTTGTGAATCTATTACATGTATCTTATCATTTCCTACCATATCTTTTGCTATTAAAGCTGATTGATACGTACCACTCATCTTAGAGGATAGGTGAAGAGAAATTATTTCATATTCCTCATGGATATACTCCTTATATATACTCTCAAACTTAGCTGGAGGTATTTGACTTGTTTTAGGAAGTTCTTCCGTCTTCTCCATCTCTTGAAAAAATGTTTCTACATCTATATCTACTCCATCTAAATAAGTATTATTGTTGATGGTTACTTGCAAAGGTATTACATGTACACCAAGAGATTTAACCAAATCCTGTGGTAAATCACATGTACTATCTGTTATTATTTTTACTTTTTTCAAACCTTTTTCACACCCTACTTCATATTTTCAAACCCTATTTGTCTCAATCCCTCATAAGCAATTATAGCAACTGTGTTAGAAAGGTTAAGAGATCTAGTTGTAGTATCTACCATAGGCACCTTTATAAGATTTTCTTTATTTTCTTCTCTTATATAATCAGGCAATCCCTTAGATTCTCTACCAAATACTAAAAAATCACCTTCTTTGAAATTTGGCTCATTATAATATTTAGTTCCTTTAGTAGTACAAAAATAAAATGTTCCATCCTTATATTTTTCTCTTAAAGCCTCATAACTTTCATGGATTTCTAACTCTAACTGTGGCCAATAGTCAAGTCCAGCCCTTCTTACTGCTTTTTCATCCAAGCTAAATCCTAGTGGTTTTATTAAATGCAGCTTACAGTTGGTAAGTACACAAGTTCTTCCTATATTCCCAGTGTTTTGAGGAATCTCTGGCTGAAATAATACTATATTTAAGTTCACTATTACGTCCTCCTAAAAATAAACCTATTAAGGCTTGATAAAGATATAATACTTCAATTCTATTTCTATGTAAAGTTTATAACTTTAAAAACTTTGTCTAATATTTTATTTTAATATAAACTCCTCGATGACATTAGCAACTCCATCCTCTTCATTGCTAAGGGTCACATAATCTGCTTGTTTTTTTACAAATTCTTCAGCATTGCCCATAGCTACACCTACCCCTGCGAATTTAATCATAGAAATATCGTTTTCGTTATCTCCCATACAAATTACTTCTTCTCTATCAATTCCATAATACTCACATATCTTCTTTACTGCTTCTCCCTTTGATGTTCCCTTTCTCATAATCTCAAAACTTCCATCCATAGAACTTACTACTTCAAAGCTTTTTAGCTCTAAAAACTCTTGCTTTGCAGCTATAACTCTCTCTTTATCTTCATGTACTACCATAACTTTAATTAAATTTACATTCTCTTCAAATAGTTTTTCCCATCGATCTATAATTCTTATGACTACCTGCCTATTTTTAGGTAAAGTTGCATTTGCCTTACTATATATTAATGCTGAATACTTTATCTCTTCTGTATATATTGTATCCGTACTATAAAATTGAGGCATAATACCATGCTTTTTTAATAACCTTAATATGACTCTACACTCTTCTTTATTTAAATATTCTTCATATATAGCTTTATCCATGTCTTTTTCTCTAATATATGCTCCATTTGAAGCTATAATAGGGGTTTTTACCCCTATTATATCTCCATAATAATTAGCTGATACAAATATTCTTCCTGTGGCAACTACAAATTTAGCCCCCTTATTATGTGCTTCATTAATTGCCTTTAAATTTCTTTTAGATATCTTCTTTTTATTATTCAATAATGTGCCGTCCATATCAACACAAATTAACTTATATTTCATTAGTACCTCCATATATTAAATACAAAATACTTATTAATAATGTATTTATACCATTTTTCTCTTTCCTTAATATAATTCTCAATATACATGAAATATTCTTTTTTTTCAAACGCACCTGGTAATATTTCTCCATAAAACTCATCATAGACCAAGTTTACAATATCTGTTAATCTATTTTGCAGCTCTATATCTCTTATAGAATCTACAAATTCTAGATCTCCACTGCTTTTACTTTTTGCTATACCTTGAGTCCTTAGCCTTTTTAAATAATAATTATATAAAGGTATTATGCTTTTATTCTTAACTATTCTCATTTTATTAATTTCATACAATCCAACAAATATAGTTATTATTATAATTACTGCTCCTATAGTTATATAGACTCCTATATATTTATTGAATTCACCATTTTCTCCCATTTCACCTTCATCTTCATTAAATCCTGGTTGATTTTTATTAATTTTATTATTCTTAGCTTCATTGTTTGGATTATTTTCCGTTGGTGTATTTTCTAATTCAATTTCTTCTTGAGCTTCTTCATATTCAGTTGGAGTTGGTGCTGAGTCTACTATGGCCCATTGATTTCTATATGGGTTTATAAGTATTTCTGCCCATGCATGAGCGTCAGCATTAGTTACCTTATAACTACCATCTTCTCCTTTATCATCTGACATTTTAAATCCTTCTGCATATCTAGCTGGAACACCTGCAATTCTACACATCATTACTGTTGCAGATGCAAAATAAGTACAATATCCCTTCTTATCTAAGAGTAAAAAATTACTTACAAAATCGCTATATTCATCATTCTCTCCCACATTAGTAACATACTTATAATTTTTCATCAAATAACTTCTTATAGCTAAGGCTTTTTCGTGAGTCGTTAGTTCCTCCACAGTCTTTTCTTTTGCTTGTGCTTCACTAATCAGTATATTATCAACTATTTTATATACTTCATCATTAATCGGAGCATCAAGCTGAAGATAATTCATGTAATGTAGCATAAAGTTATTTAAAAAAGCACTTTCTCTATTTACATATTCTATGCCTTTAGATGTATCTATTGATGAAATTAAATTCTCTCTATAAGAATAATCATCAACTCCAAACTCCCTTTGGGGCATTATATAATTTTCATTCAATGGAGTTTTTTTATACAAAGAATTTTGAATTCCTTCAAGATAATTATCAAAGTCACCATAAGATATATAACTAACCTTGTAAGGTTCCTTTATCTCTACATCACTCATAAATATCGGAATTAGATCTACAAACAGATTTTTACTATCATTAATGATATTATTACTATTATTAGGCGTAAAATATGAAGTAGTTTTAAAGTTCTTTCCTGGAACTATAGTTAATGTTTTTTCTTCGACTTCAAAATTTTCATCTTTTGTTGGCATTATAAGTTTATACATAGGCATATTGGAAGATTCATTAACCTCAACTTTTCTCATTACTTTTTCCTCAGATTTTGTCCATGATCTTCCTGTATAATAATCCATAGCCTTACCTCTTAAATAATAAGGCTTATCTGAAATTACTTTAAACACCTCTCTATGATTTATTGCTATAGATCCTCCTAATATTTTAGATGAATCACTATACCCACTTTGCTTCATTGAAAAGCTCCCCTTCAAAGCTTCCAAAGGTGGATTCTTTTCATTTTCTTTTTTCCTTGCAAATTCATTTTTAAAAAAAGTAGTAACACTGTTTACAGTTTTTCCTTTATATTCTTGAGGTAGTATCAATATTAATCTTGGAATTACTAGAGAAAATATGAGTATTAATGTAATCATGTATTTTATATTAATATCTATTTTAACTTCTCTACCTCTATATTCCCTACATTTTTTAATATATTCTCCTATTCCTAAGGTTATAATAACGATTCCTATAAAATAAGAAATGTTAGGAATAACATTTTTATAGAATATTTGATACCAGAAAATTATAAAAATGCCTATAGAAAAAAACAGAGGAGTATATCTAAATTTCTGAGTTATAGCTATAAGCACAGCTATAAGTAAAGGAATCGTTATGGAAAATATATGAACAAACTCCTCAAAATTAATATTTTTAGCCTTGAGGGCTGCACTATTTATATTTTTTAAATTAAGTGATATTACTTGAATTTCTTTTAATACAAATATTCCAGAAGTTGTATAAATGATTATCCCTAGTAAAATAAACGCAATTATAAAAAAGATTATTTTTTTTCTTGTATTATTAAGTACCTTAGAAAAAAACATGTAAATTAGTATACCCATAGAAAATAGTAGTATTAAAAATACAAAATTTAGTTCTTCTATTTTAAAACAATCTACTATAAGCTTTATTACTATTGTAAAATTTATAATAACTAAAAAAGATTTTAATATTTTTTCTTCAATAACTCTCATGGCATCACCTTATTTCTTCTATGCTATAACAATTTATACCCTTATTTAACATATGGGAAATAGCATCATAACTAACCTTAGGCATTTTATCTAAATAAAATAATGTAACTTGATATCCCTCTGTAGATAAACTTATAAAGTAATCTATATTCTCTTTACTCATATCATAGGTTACTATGACAACAGCACTTTTCTTATTCACATTAAACATGAACTTCTTCATAAAAAGAGGTAACTTACCTCTTCCTTCACTGTACTTACTTACCATACGAGTTTTTAATCCTTCCAAATGTTCCTTATTACTAATATTAAAAACTTCAGCATTTTCTCCTATAATTATAACTTGTGAATTAGCACTTTTATCCTGCATATAGTTTATTAGAGATAGGAAAAACTCTACAACATCTTCCTCTCTTACCCCATCTTTATCCAAACTAAAAGGATCTTTTCTTAAGTCTAAAAAAACATGTATACGTGGACTTTCACTACTTTCATATTCCTTTACAAATAATTTTCCATGCTTTGCAGTAACCTTCCAGTTTATTCTTCTATAACTATCTCCAATCCTATATTCTCTAATATTTTTGATAGTTTCTAAACTTTCAGGCCCCTTATTTAACTCTTTCATTACAGTCTTAGTATTAAACTCTCTTAGATTAGCTCCTTTTATCTTAATACTATTCAAGGGATAAATATTAGGATATACCTTTATAGTTTCATTATGGTTATATGAATTTTTCCAAGTAAAAACTCCAAATATATCACTAACTATACTAGTTGTACTACCTAATCTATAGTCACCTCTAATCGGTATATTTATACTTTTTTTCATAAATTTGTTACTATTTATATTTATAGAAATAATATCCCCTCTATATTTTTTCATAACTCCTTTTAAAAGGGAATTTTCAACTTCCATATATGATATTGGAAATATAGAATCATTGTATACCTTTATAATAATGTTATTATTTTGACCAGCAATAATTTCCTTTTTATCGCTAACTACATCAATATTTAAACTCTTTCTTACAAAATAAATATATATACTTGTAATAATTAACACTAAAAGAAGGCAATAAAAAATAGAATAGGGTAAATTTCCTCCTGAAAATAGAGCAAATATAAAAGCCAGAATAGTTAATATAAAATAGGATTTTTTAATCTTCAACATATATTCTTACCTTTGGTGCTATTACTAAATTTAAAATTTCTTCTAAAATATTCTCAGCCTTTATTCCCCTTGCAATAGAGCCATTGGTTAATATTATCCTATGAGAAAGAACTAATTTAACATTTTCCTTAACATCTTCCGGTATTACATAATTTCTACCCTTTATTAAGGCTGTAGCTTGTGCAATCCTAAGCAATCCTAAAGAAGCTCTCGTACTTCCACCTAATACTATTTCTTTATGATTTCTTGTAGCATCAATAATATTTACTATATATTTATTAATTTCATCATTAACCTTTATCTCCTTAACCTGTTGTTGAATGTTTATTATATCTTCCTTTGTTGCAACTGGAGTTAGTTCGTCTAATGGATTTTCCCTTCTATATAAATTTAAAATATATGCTTCATCCATTTTGCTTGGATAGCCAAGATGAACTTTTATCATAAATCTATCTAGCTGAGCCTCTGGCAAAGAAAAAGTCCCTTCATATTCAATAGGATTTTCTGTAGCCATTATAAAAAATGGCTTCTCTACCTCATAGGTTGCTCCCCCTTCTGAAACCTGCATTTCTTCCATTACTTCTAATAGTGCAGACTGTGTTTTAGGTGATGTTCTATTAATCTCATCCGCTAAAACTATATTTGAAAATATAGGTCCCTTATTAAAAATAAATTTTCCTGTGCCAGCATTATAAATTGAAATACCAGTAATATCTGACGGAAGTAAGTCAGGAGTAAATTGAATTCTACTGTATGATAAACTCAAGCTTTCTTTTATGGCTTTTATCAATGTTGTCTTCCCAACTCCTGGTACATCCTCTATTAAAATATGACCTCCCGAAATCATACCTTTCATGATATCATAAATCTCTTTTTGTTTTCCAACTATAACTTTTTCTATATTAGCTACAATATTTTCTATAAGTTCTACATTACTTCCCATTCCAAATCCCCCAATTTTGTCCATTATTTTATTCTTACTATTTCGGTATCATTATCAAAAAAACCTTTTAATTTTTTGAATTTTTTAAAAATTATTACCCAGATATAGACATTCTATGCCTATATCTGGGTAATAATTTTAGTCTTTTCCCATTCTAACAATAGTATTTTTACCTGCATATATACTTTCACCAACTAGAATTTTATCTACTACTTTACCACCTTCATATCTAATTCTATAGGTATTCACTATATAACCACTTTTGCCATTTTGCTCTATTACTATTTCTCCCTCAGCTAAACTATAATCATAAATGATTTCTTTTTTAGGCTTGATTTCCTTCGCAATTTCACTTTTTATTTCATAGTGTGGATCTCGCTCTTTTTCATTAGAAAATATATTAAAAGTTATTTCTTTATTTTGAACAATAACTTCAAGCAAAATAGGAAAACTATAGTTATTTTTAAACTTGAAATCTGAAGCTCCATAGGCAATCATAGCATCCTGCCCCATTGGAACATAGGATATTATCTTACTATGATTTTTCCTTTCAGTTATATATAAATTACTTTTTAATACTGCATTATATAAAGTTGAAGAAACTTGACATACCCCTCCTCCAATTTCATCTATGAATGTTCCATTTTTAATTACCTTTGCATATTCAAAACCTTTTCCTGGAGTAGTTGCTCCTACAACTCTATTGAAACTAAATTCATCTCCCGGCATAACTACTGTATTATCTATATACTTAGCTGCCATTTCAATATTTCTACATCTACCAAAGCTAGAATTTGTAAAACTAGTTGTATAAGATGCTATCTTAGTATTTATACTTTTTAAATCGTCTTCCAGAATTTTAGGATATACTTTATTAAAATCCACATTTACAATAATATCACTATCATCTAAACTATTATCTACTGCTTCTATAATACTTTTATTTAATGCATCTCCATTTATCTTTCTACCTATTTCATGGGGTGTTATAAGAAATCCACTCCACTCATGATCTATGGTTGCATTTACCGGTGATTTATTTTGTTCTTTTTCTATAATCTTTAAAAACTTGTTAAAGCCTTCTGCATCTAGGCTTGTCACTGTATAAAATTCCCTATCTATACCTTTATTAGCATTCTTATATCTATCTACAAAATTATCTTTCTTTCCATAAAGTAGTGCCATATCAACTATCTCTTCTACATTCTCACGAACACCTAATTCACTAAAAGATATTTCATAGCTTTTTTCATCAATTTGAACTTTTACATTTCTATTTACATTAATATCCGTTAAATCTTTACTTATTTTAAATATAGCTTCTTCTTTACTTAAAAGTGAAACATCTATTTTATTAATACTAACTCCTTTATATATAAGATTTTCGTGATTTCTAATAGTAATTTGCATCTTCATTAATATGAAAATACTAATAATAACTAATAATATTATTAATAAGATAGATATTCCTTTAAACTTTTTTTTCAAATCTTCCACCTCCATATGTAAAATATATGAGGCTAAGGAAATCATTATAATACCTAGTCACAAATTTTCAAAAATAAGCACTTAGATTAAATTCTTAATCCAAGTGCTTATTTAAATTTTTTATAATATTACATTGCATTATGCCATCCTCTTAATTCTACGCTTCCAGCTTGGTGACAAAATTTCATCTATAATATCTCCCATTACTGCAATCCCACATAACTTATTATCTGCATCCACCACAGGTACAGAGTATAGATCATATTTTACAGCTATAGCTATAGCAACATCAATTTCATCTGTATCTACCACTTTAAATGGTTCTGTATTCATAATAGATTTTAGTTTTACAGCTGAATCTGATATTACCAAATCTATTAGAGATACTATTCCTTGTAGCCTTTCTTCTTTGTCAACAATATATATATAATGCGCCACTTCTTCCTCCGGCTTAAGCTCTCTTATTATATTAATAGTTTCTTCTACAGTAATATCTATATTAAAGGATATAAAATCAGTATTCATTATATTACCAACTACTTCATCCTCATATTTCATAAGATCTCTTATTTCATTTTCATCATCATCATCTAAATTTACTAAAACACGATTAGTAGTTTCTTCATCCATATCATCTAACATATTAGCAATTTCATCATTAGGCATAATGTCTAATATTTTCTTTGCCTTATCTTCACTCAAATTATTCAGAATATCCTTTACCATATCATGGTCAATTTCTTCTAAGGTATCTGAAGCTAAATCTATATCTAACCCATCTATAACTTTAACTCTGTCCTCTAACGATAAATCTTCCACAATTTTAGCAATATCCGCTGGATGTAATTTACTCAACTTATTGTATGGTGTCGTTAGCTTTAAAGAGGAAGCTACCATCTCTAAAGATTGAACGCTCTCCCAATTTATTAGATTTTCTTTTGGTTCTTTATTAAATAGAGCATATACCTTCTTTATGGGATTCTCAATTTTCATTTTCCTTGCAATTGCTAAAGTACCTGACTCTACTCCAATCACAGTTACGTAGCCATTCCTTTTTACCATCTTTAAATCAACAACTCTTACTATTTTTTTACCATTTACATCTACTATATCTTTATCTAATAAATGTTGAGATAAAAGATATGAATATTTCCTTGGAATTATATCTTTAACTTGTACAACCCTTATAATATATTTCCCATTCTCTTTGTATACATCAATATTTCTAAATTCAAAGTTTTCAATTTCTCTTCCATTTTTAATCTTGTATCCAATAGCTCTTGGATATCCATAATCTGTAGTTACATAAATATCTTCTAACTTTCCTATACAATAATTTAATTCATCATAAACCCATCTGTTTAAGATACTACTTAGATAAAATTCTGATAGTTTCTCCATATTATTCCTCCTTCAATAGAGGAATATGTATATAAGTGTCTATAACTTAATAAACAGTATTCCTCTATTTCTATTCGATTTATAAATGTCATCACAGTCCTTACACAACAAAGGCCCACCGTCCATTAATTTCTCACCACCTAATTAAATATATTTTTATATATACTTATTATAGTCTACATATTTAATTTTGTAACTATATTATTCGAATTTGGTTGAATTTCTTCATATTTATTTAATATCACGACTTTTCTCTCTTTTCATTCAAATTACTACCTTATACTAAATGAATCTAACTTTTATATAGTATTTTCCTATAATAGTCCTATTCATATTTGTCTCTTATTATGTTAATATAGTTTAATGTACAAATTAGTGCGAGAAAGGAGGTATCTTATTATAAACTTACTGATATTAAAAAATTTAATACTGTCATTAGTATTCACCTTAAAAATTTAATTACTCGAGGTAAGTTTATATAAGAAAACCTATGAAAAATAATACGAAATTTTTACCTATCTCTAGAGAAGACATGAAAAAAAATCATATTTCTCAACTTGATTTTATAATAATAACTGGAGATGCATATATAGATCACCCATCCTTTGGAACTTCTATAATTGGAAGACTTTTAGAAAGTGAAGGTTTTTCTGTAGGAATTATAGCTCAACCTAGTTGGGACTCTTGTGATGACTTTAAAAAACTTGGTGAACCTAAATATGGCTTTCTTATAAACTCTGGAAATATAGATTCTATGGTAAATCACTATACCGTTGCTAAAAAGAAAAGACATGATGATCTTTATTCTCCTGGTGGTAAAGGCGGTTATAGACCAAATAGAGCTGTTATAGTATATTCAAACAGAGCTAGAGAAGCTTATAAAAATGTTCCTATAATTATAGGTGGTATAGAAGCTAGTCTTAGAAGATTTGCCCACTATGATTATTGGGATGATAAAATTAGAAAGAGTATAATTCTTGACTCTAAGGCGGATCTTTTAATATATGGTATGGGTGAAAAACCTATAGTTGAAATTGCCAATTTATTAAGATATGGAAAACCAATCAATCACATTACTTCAGTTAAAGGAACCTCCTATGTGACCAACAAACTAGATAAAATTAAAGACTATATATTACTGCCTCCCTTTGAAGAGATTACTTCTGATAAGAAAGCCTATGCTAACAGCTATTACCTTTCCTCTAGGGAGCAAGACTCAGTTTGGGGTAAGACATTAGTAGAGCCTTATGGTGACAGGTTTGTAGTTCAGAATTCACCTCAAACCCCTTTAAGCACTAAAGAAATGGATAATGTTTACAATTTACCTTATACTAGAACTTATCATCCTATTTATGAAGAAGCCGGTGGTATACCTGCTCTTAAGGAAGTTAAGTTTTCTATAACTAGCCATAGAGGTTGTTATGGCAGTTGTTCATTTTGTGCTCTAACTTATCATCAAGGTAGAGTTATTCAAAATAGGAGCCAAGATTCTATAGTATCTGAGGCTAAGCTTTTAACGGAGGATAAAGACTTTAAGGGATATATCCATGATATAGGTGGTCCAACAGCTAACTTTAGACAGCGAGCTTGTAAAAAACAAATTGACCATGGAGTTTGTAAGGATAGACAGTGCATGTTTCCTACACCTTGCAAAAACTTAATAATAGATCATACTGAATACTTAAGTCTTCTAAAAAAAGTTAGAACTTTACCTAAAATAAAAAAAGTTTTTATTCGTTCTGGTATAAGATATGATTATCTAATATATGATAAAAACTCAAAATTTTTTAATGAACTTTGTGAACACCATATAAGTGGTCAACTAAAAGTAGCTCCTGAACATATAAGTGATAAAGTACTTTGTGAAATGGGTAAACCATCTAAAGAAGTTTATGATAAATTTATAACCAAATATCATGCCATAAATAAAAACTTAGGAAAGAAACAATTTGTGGTACCCTACCTTATGTCTAGTCATCCTGGTAGTGATTTAAATGCTGCTATAGAGTTAGGACAATATATAAAATCCATGGGACATATGCCAGAACAGGTTCAGGACTTTTATCCTACACCAGGCAGTTTATCAACTACCATATATTATACTGGTATAAATCCTTTTACTAATAAAAAAGTTTATGTAACCAAGAGTCAAAAGGAAAAAAATACGCAAAGAGCTCTTTTACAATTTGGGAATCCTGAAAATCATAATCTAGTGAAATCGGCTTTAATTAGTTGCCATCGAGAAGATTTAATAGGCAACGGTAAAAATTGCCTAATCCCAACTAATCCTATTATAAGAAAAAAATCATCTTCACCTTCTAATAATAAGGAAAAAACTAATGTAAAAAGCCCTAATCTTAAAAAATCATCTAAAAATGTTACTAGAAATAAAAATTCTAAGAAAATCTCTTATAGAAAATAATTTATTAACCTTATTGTAACTGATAAAGGCTATTTAAGATTGAATACAAATCTCAAATAGCCTTTTACTTTAATATTTATTTTACATTTTCACTGTTTTATGTTTAAAGGTTCCAATACTTCCATACAATACTATAATCCAAGCCAAATCACCTATCAATAAGTAACCTATATTCTCACTACTTTGTAGTGTTATTGCAGTGGTTCCTACAAATACTAAAGAAGCTATACCAATTAACACTGTACCCCACTTCACACTATGCTTATACCTAAAGCTTTTTATACTTATAAAAAATGATAATCCATTGATACATAACAACATTTTATATGGCAACAAATTGCTTAAAATAATATTATATCCATAGGATAATGATATATAATACTCCATAGGAATCTTAAAAATACATATCAAATAAATAACTATTCCTGTAATAAAAATTCCATAAAACCAATTTATGTCTATCCTTGTATTTCTATAAAAAATATATATACAAATGTATATAATTATAGGAATATATATGATATTTAAAAACACTAAATTCTTCATTAAGTACACACTTTTCATATTATCTGCCAGAAGAAGCACTAATAAGCTAACTATTCTAAATATAATTAAAATAAAAGATATGGTAAGCACTTCTTTTATTTTAACCGGACAATATCTTATGCTTGAGGTTACAGACTCATAAGTCAAAAAAATCATGGCTAAAATCAAGAACAAGTATATATAAATATTCAATATCCACACTCCAAAATAATAATTATATTTATATATATTACTTTTTTATATATTTTATGAAAGTATTACTCCTCTTTATATCCTATTATTTTAATAGCCCTACGCTCACATGTGATTTCAAGTGGAAAATCAGGACCTTTTTCTCCATCAATATCAGTAGCTATATTCTCATCACACTCTATAGTTAGCTCCTTACATTTAAAATAAAGTATTCCATCCATATCTGTAACTTGGCCTTTTTTCATCATAATAATTAAATTATTAAAAGCATTCTTTAAAATTTCCTTTTTTATAACAACTACATCTAATAATCCATCATCTGCTTCTGAGTGATCTGCAAATTTAATATTTCCCGCTGTTTGACCATTAAACACAAGTATAGTATATATTTTTCCTTCAAAATTTACTACTGGAGAAGTAATCTTCACATTTATTTTTTTTAGATTTTTAACCTCTTCTGCAGCTTTTACATAATAAGCTAACTTTCCCATTGTATTTTTTAGATTATTATCAGTTTTTTGAGATATATCTGTAAACAATCCCGCGCTAGCCACATTTACAAAGTATTTATGATTTATTCTACCAAGATCGAAACGCTTAACCTTACCTTCTAAAATCTGTTTACAAGCAGCAGATATATCATTCGGTACTCCTAAGTATTTAGCAAAATCATTAGCTGTACCTACTGGTAAAAATCCTACAGGAATATCTATATTATTTTGCTTCATTTTATTTATTACTGAATCAATAGTACCATCCCCACCAGCTATAAGAATATACTTGTAGCTTTCATCTATTTCAATTAGAGCATCTCTAATATCCACATCATGACTAATTCTAAAAGGCTCTATAGTATATCCATACTGTTGATGAATTTTGATCACCTTATCTATGTTGTTTATTATTGAATTTTCTCCCGAGTAAGGATTATAAATAAATTTAACTCTTTCCATAATTTCCTCCTATATCATTTATAAACAATATAACTTAATTATGCCCACGAATATTATTTATAATTATATATTATACTTTGTTTACCTTAATCTCTATAATATTACCATTTTAAAAACCTTTTTTCAAATTTTAAAATTTATTCATATTTTTTAACATTTAATAATTAATTTTTACTTTCATTGCATATATATTTTACAATGGTAATCAAAATGTATATAATAAAATAGAGGTGATAGTGTGAATAAATCTATTATCCCAAATTCTATGACTTTGGGTAACTTAATTTGTGGAGTTTTATCAATACAATTTACTATAAATAATGATTTTACTACAGCTGGAATTTTAATTTTATTAGGAGGAATCCTTGATAGATATGATGGTACCGTAGCACGATTTTTAAACACTCATAGTGAACTGGGAAAAGAACTTGATTCTCTAGCGGACTTAGTTTCCTTTGGCGTAGCTCCATCAATTTTAGCCTTTTCCTTATATGGATTTAGTAATTTTGGACTTTTAGGTAAAATTTTATTAGTATTATTCCCTGTGGCAGGAGCTTTTCGTTTAGCTAGATATAATTGTACAGATTTTAATAATGTTTTTACTGGCATACCTATAACTATAGCTGGTAGTTTACTAGCTGTACTTGAGATTTTTTCTACGGTAAGACCCATCCCATCAATCATTCCAATGGTATTTATGACATTGCTTTCATACCTTATGGTTAGTCATTTTCAAATCAAAAAAAAATAAAATAGTAATATTAAAAGCAACTATTTTTAATAGTTGCTTTTAATATTACTTATAAATATATTCTAAACCACATAATAATATGAAAGAGTCACTACTATATATACTGCTATAAGCAACGCTCCTTCAAACCAATAGGTCTTACCATCTTGAAACACAAAATAAGACATACCCATAGCTATAGACATGGTTACTATTTGAAAAGCTGAAAATAGTAGGTTTACCTTGAATCCCATAAAGGAAGAGCAAATAATTAATATAGGAATTACAAACATAGTAATTTGTATACTTGAGCCTATTGCAGTTTCTAGGCTAGCGTCTATTTTATTTTCTAAAGCACAAACTATGCTTGACGCATTTTCACCAAAAGACCCCAAAAGTGGAATTAAAATTATTCCTAAAAATTCTTGTGAAATTTTATACTCTTCCACAATAGCATTTACACCACCAACTAATCTTTCACTTATAAAATATAAAAGTATAGTTACAATTATAATTAACCCAAATACTTTTCTAATTTCATTCTTATCGCCATTCTTATTCAGCATCTTTTTTTCATCTAATATAAATAAATTACTATGGGTATATAAAGAAAATATTAGCCCTAGTATATAAACACATATCAATACTCCACCTATAATTAAACTTAATTTTTGAAAGCTACAATTATCAACAAAAGAGTATCTATTTAAAGCTGATACAATTATTATAGTAAACATAACTAAAAATAACATATTTAAATTTGTACGTGCAATTATCTTATTAAATTTTTGTTCCCTATATTTTATCCCACCACAAAACACCGCAATTCCTAGACCAAGTAACATATTTGTAATAACAGCCCCCAAGAGTCCTGCCTTTGCCATAGAAATCATACCATACTTTATAGACCAAAGTCCCATCATAAGCTCTGGAACATTCCCTGCTGTAGCCGAAATGAGGCCTCCTCTTTTCTCACCTATATAATTTGATATTTTTGAAGTTGCTCTTCCCAATAAAATGGCTAAAGGAATCATTATTAATGAGTACATTATAACATTAACTATGTTAGAACCTATATTTATTAAAAGCAGTACCATAGAAACTAATACTACAGCCAATATGACTACTTCTTCTTTTCGAATAAAATCTTTTTTCTTAAAGTCTTTCATACTTTCCTCCACAATATAACATAGATATATATTTACTCTATTCATATAATAAAGAAACAGTTACATCTATATTTTTACTAAAGATGTAACTGCTATGAAATACTTTATATTTTTTTATTTATTAGAATATACTTTATCTTTTAACTTTTGGCCACATGGTGTTACAGCAAGACCACCTAAGGCAGTTTCCCTTAATTCACTAGGCAATGCCCTTCCTATTTTATACATAGAAATTACTGTATCATCAAAGGGAATTTTACTCTCAACTCCAGCCATTGCCACATCTGCCATAGTAAGAGCACTTACTGCTCCTGCCACATTTCTTTTAGCACATGGTATCTCAACTAATCCTGCTATTGGATCACAAACTAATCCTTCCACATTCTTTATTACCATAGCTCCTGCATCAAAGGCCATTTTAGGAGTTCCTCCCATCATTTCTACAATGGCAGCTGCAGCCATAGCAGCTGCACTACCACATTCTGCTTGACATCCACCTTCAGCACCTGCTAAGGTTGCATTTTGGGCAATTAGAATCCCGACCCCTGAAGCTGTAAATAATGCAGTTATCAGTTCATCATCAGTTTTATTTAATTTCTCTCCTGCTGTTATAATGGCTGCAGGTATAATACCACAGCTACCTGCAGTAGGTGCTGCTACTATTCTTCCCATGGCTGCATTAACTTCAGAACAAGATAAGGCTCTTGCCATAGCTTTAACTATAAAATCACCACATAAGGTTTCTTTTTTTTGGAAATACCTTCTGATCTTGGTTGCATCTCCCCCTATAAGTCCACTTATAGATATAATCTCTTTATCCATAGCTTCTTGCGTTGCAGACTTCATAACTTTTAGATTTTCTCTCATCATTTCTATTAATTTCTCCCTAGAAGTTTCTGAAGACTCCATTTCCTCTCTTATAGTGTATTCTGCAATGGATATATTCTCTCTATTACATACTTCAATTATTTCAGTTGCCTTTGATAAAAACATTAAAACTACTCTCCTTTCATTGGTGGTAAGATTTCCTCTACGTTTTTCACATTTTCTATGTTTCTTATTTTATCTACTACATGATTACTTACTATACCATCAGTTTCAACCACTGTTGAAGCTTCTAATCCCTTAGCTTTTCTATATACATTCATTGAGGCTATATTTATATTTTCATTAAATAAAAGATTGCTAACATTATATATCATTCCTGGTACATCTCGATGAGTAATTATAATAGTTGGATATTCTCCTGTAAAATGAATACTTTGTCCATCCAATTCAAATATAACTATATTTCCTCCTCCTATGGATGAACCTGTAACAGTGGTTTCTATTCCTTTAGAATCCTTCATTATAAATTTAACTGTATTAGGATGTACATCACCTAGATCAGTTTCTTCAAAGGTAAATTTTACTCCTCTTTCTTCTGCTATAGTAAACGACTCTTTTAATCTATAATCCCATGGATCCATTCCTAAAATTCCAGCTACTAGTGCCCTATCTGTACCATGTCCTTTATAAGTTTTTCCAAAGGAGCCATGAAGTAAAAATTTAACTTCCCTAACATCATCTTCTGCAATCTTTGCAGCTAATTTTGCAAGTCTTGCAGCTCCTGCTGTATGTGAACTTGACGGTCCAATCATTATAGGACCCAGAATATCAAACACGCTATAACTTTTCATAATTTCCTCCTATAAAATACCACTATAGAATATACCAAATTTAAACATTTCATTGACTCCTCAATTAATTATTTATTATTTAGTATACCCATTTAATATAATACCACTATTTAAAGATTAAAAATATCAAATTTTTAATCAGAATTATGTAAAAATATATCTATAATATTTATATCATAAATTTAATTTACAATATAAATATTATTTTTCGACATAAATAGAACTAGATAATAATATTACATGTGTAACAATATTATCTAGTCTATTTAACTAATATTTCTTATATTTTAATATTGGTAAAAACAACTTCCACCTATGAATTCTGTAATTAAAGAATTAGTTGGAACAACATCCTTATCTACTTCCTTAAAAAAATGTAAAAAATCTATAAGTCTTCTTGCTTCATTATAAACTGGGCTTTCTGGTTTCACTTTATATAGCTCTTCTAACGCATATTTCTTTAAAACTGCTAACTCATAGATAAGGGCTGAATTAAACATTACATCTGCATATTCTTGATAAGGAAAGATATTTTTATCTTCTCCTCGTCTTATAGATGCCCACATTTTTAGTGTATATTCCACATCATATCCTCTTGATAAATAATCTCTAACTATCCTTCTAATCATTCTTACATCAGTGGTTGCTATTCTATTGTGAGAATCCATATTTATTTGAGTTAATGGACTAATATATATTTTAAACTTATGATTATGAGGAATTGAAGCCGTTAAGACTTCATTTAAACCATGTATTCCCTCAATGACTATTACTCCTTTATCTGGAAGCTTAACTTTATTTCCTAACCATTCTCTTTTACCTGTTATAAAATTATATGTTGGAAGTTCTACTTCCTCTCCATTTAGAAGCATTTGAAGTTGTTCATTAAATAACTGCAAATCTAAGGCAGTTATACTCTCAAAATCATATTCTCCAAATTCATCCTTTGGAGTATGCTCTCTATCTATGAAATAATCATCTAGAGATATTGGTACCGGAATTAATCCATTAACTCTCATTTGAATTCCTAATCTTTTACAAAATGTTGTTTTTCCCGAAGATGAGGGTCCAGCTATTAATATTAATTTTATATTACCATTTTTCTTTATTTTATCAGCAATATTGGCTATCTTCTTTTCGTGCAAAGCCTCTGCAACCCTCACTAAAGTCACAATATCCCCATGCTCAATTTCATCATTTAAAGCACCTACATGGGCTATATTTAATATATCTCCCCACTTCTCAGCCTCATAAAATACCTTAGCTAGCTTCTTATGTTTTTCGAATCGTGGAATTTGTGTTGGCTCTTCTTGGGTTGGGAATCTAAGAATAAATCCTGGATCATAGTAAATTAAATCAAAATATTTTAGTATATCAGTATAAGGTATCATTAATCCATAAAAATAGCCAACTTCTTTTCCTAACTTATAAATTGTTATACTACCTTCATTTACATTTTTAAAAACACTAACCTTATCATCCATTCCAGCTTCTCTAAATAAATCTATAGCATCTTCCTTAATATAATTTTTCTTTTCAATTTTCATGTTAGCATCTATTATTTCATGCATTCTCTTTTTTATCGCATATACATCATCTATACCCAGATGTATGTCTTTATATATTTCACCAAATAATCCTTTACTTAAAGAATGTTCAATGATTATTTTACTCTCTGGAAATAAATCCTTAGTAGCTTTTATTAAAACAAATTGCAGACTTCTTATATAACACATCATTCCTTGCTTATCTGTAATATCAATAAATTCTATATTACAATCCTTCTCAAGAATAGTCGATAACTCCTTAAGTTTCCCATCTACTTTAACTAAAACTATTGGTGCTTTATGGTCATACCCATAATTTTTTATCAAATCATAACAAGTTATACCTCTATGAACTTCTATCATTCTTTCGTCTGTTCTTATCTTGATTTTATCCATGCCTTCACCTCTATTATAATTATTTAGTTATAATATATTGCTTCTTAATTTCTTAAAAATCTAATAAAATTTAAATTTAAATCAAATTATATATTTGTATTACTTATTATATTACATAATTGTAAATATGAAACCACCCAACCACAAATAATTTATTGTATTCTGTGCATACTATATTTAGCATTATATTAGAAATATAGGTGATATTTATGTTTATACTTATAATAAGAACAGTTATACTATATGTTTATTTAATTTTCATTATGCGAGTTATGGGTAAAAGACAACTTGGGCAATTAGAGCCTGTAGATTTTGTAGTTGCGTTAATGATTTCTGAACTTGCCACTCTTCCCATGGGAGATAATCGGATTCCACTAATATATGCTATAGTTCCTATAACCACTTTAGTTTTTCTTCAAGTAATGACTTCCTTTTTAGAACTTAAAAGTGAACACATTCGCTCTATCCTAAACGGTCAACCTAGTATACTTATAAAAGACGGACTAGTAAATGTGAAGGAATTAAAGCAAGTTAGATATAATCTTGATGACCTTTTAGGTGAGCTTAGACAAAATGGTTATTTTAATTTACAAGAAATACATTATGCAATTTTAGAAACTGATGGTTCTCTATCTATAGTTCCTTACACAGCCTATGAACCACCTACAAGGGAAGACTTTAAAATAAAAGTAGAAGATGAACCTCTTCCTATGCCAGTAATATTGGATGGTGTTATAAACAAAATCAATCTTAAGGCTATTGGAAAAGATAACTATTGGTTAGAAGAAAATTTGTCTAATAATAATATTAAAAGTTATAAAGATGTGCTCATTGCAATAGTTTATTCAAATACCCATAAATTCTACTTTCAACTTAAAAATGAAACTACTGATGCTAATGATAATGAAGAAGAGAGTTAAGGAGGAGTTCATATACAATGAAAAATTTGATAGCAACATGCATCATTTTCTTTCTAATGATATTTATTCTTTTTTTTGCCAGCAAATATATAGTATTAACTTGTGATAAGCTTTTAGACGTTTCATCAGAAATAGAAGAAAACATAGTAAATGATAATTGGGATGAAAGCTATATGCTGTCTTTTGAATTGTTAAATATCTATGAAGGACATGTGGCAAACTTAACTTTATTTTTAAATCATACAGACTTTGATAATATCTATAGTGAAATCATAAAGCTTAGTCAATATTCCAAATGTAAAAATAAAGATGAAGCTCTTTCATCTATTCATGTTGTAAAAACTCTAATTAACCAAGTAAAAGAATTAGAATCTATATCCATAGGAAACATTTTTTGATAAATTTTTGGTTACGATTTCAAAATGTGGTTTTCTATATAGCATTTAACTAAAGTTTGAACTATAATAAAATTATAGACTTAATCTTATAAATAGAAGGGTGGAATAATGTTATGGCATTAGTAACTACTAAAGAAATGTTTAAAAAGGCTTTTGAAGGCAAATACGCTATAGGAGCTTTCAATATTAACAATATGGAGATAATTCAGGGAATTGTAGATGGAGCTAAAGCTCAAAACTCTGCTGTAATACTTCAATGCTCTAGTGGAGCTATAAAATATATGAGACCAGCTTATTTAAGACATATGGTACTTGCTGCTGTAGAGGAAAGTGGAGTTGATGTAGCTCTACACCTAGACCACGGCGATTCTTTTGAGCTTTGTAAAGATTGCATAGACAACGGATTTACTTCTGTTATGTTTGATGGTTCTCACTATGATTATGAAGAAAACGTAAGACTTACAAAAGAAGTAGTAGAATATGCTCATGCTCATGGAGTGGTTGTTGAAGCTGAACTTGGAAAACTTGCTGGAGTTGAAGATGATGTAAATGTATCTGCTAAAGATGCTACTTACACTGATCCAGATCAAGCAGTTGACTTTGTTAAGAGAACTGGTGTTGACTCATTAGCAATAGCTATTGGAACAAGTCACGGTGCATACAAGTTTAAAGGTGAAGCTAAACTTGACTTTGAAAGACTTGAAACAATTACAAGAAAATTAGAAGAAGCTGGTTTTGAAAAATATCCAATAGTTCTTCACGGTGCTTCTGCTGTAGATCCAAAATATGTTGAAATGTGCAACGAAAATGGTGGAGACATAAAAGGTGCTAAGGGAGTACCTGTAGAAATGTTAAGAAAAGCTTCATCTATGGCTGTTTGTAAAATTAACATGGATACAGACTTAAGACTATGTGTTACTGGTTCTTGTAGAAAAGTATTTGCAGATAAACCAAGTGAGTTTGACCCAAGAAAATATCTTGGAGTAGCAAGAACTAACCTTCAACAATTAGTAGAAGATAAAATTACAGCTGTTTTAGGTTCAATAGATTCAATGAAATAATATAAAATAAAACATGGAATCTTTATTCCATGTTTTTTATTTTCATCTACTTCTCAGTATAATTGATAATATGCTTTATTTTCATATTTATACTACCATCCCCTACTCTTTCAATCTCAAATTTATTGATATCATTATAGGCTTCTTCCGATATATATAAATCTATATCTTTATCTATTTTCAGTCTAACTCTCTTCAGCTTCTTTTCTACCCATTGCTTATCTAAATCTACAGTTTCACTTACACCACTTTCAATGGCAAAGGTTCTAAAGTTTTCTTTTAGCGACTCATCTCCTTTAAATACCTCTTCAGCAAAATTATTTAAATCTATAGAATCTTCTTCTCTAAGCCTCTTCTTAACTTCTCTACGAACTATTTCTTGACTTTCTGCATTTTCATTTAGGGCGTTTTGAGTCCACTTTTCTGCTACCTTTAAAAATTGTTTTGTCTTATCTCTTTCATTTTCTATGATAGTACACCCTAAAAAGTTGTCTATAAAATAATTAGTACCATATTCTTTATTTTCTTTATTATTTTTACTTTGCTTATCAATAACTAATAAATCATAGGGGTTATCACTAGCCATAGCCTTAATAAATGCACACTTTTGTATTCTTGAACTACTTGAAGGGAGTCCTGTAAATTGAGGTACTATATCTATTCCAATCTTTCCATCTACAAACTCCACATTGTGCATATAATTTTTAATATAGTCCATCTTAAATACACCTATAAACGCTCCATATTCTGTAGTAAAGGATACAGTAAGCAAATCACAGGAAGGTATACTTCCTTTTGATCTCATCAAGATAAACATCTGACTAGCTAACTCCTTAGATACATTTGTTAGGCTATTTTCTCCATTTAGATATTCTTGACATACTTCCTTTACAATGTTTCTCTCCTTATTAAAAATCGCATATTTAAGCTCTTCATCCTTTAAACATCTTTGAATATGCTTAAATATAAAATTATACACTTCTTCAGTTAACTCTAGGGGATACTCATTTAAAACTGGCTCATCAGCATTGTTATCTAAAATATGAATAATTGCTTCATTTATATTAATTTCATTTATATATTCCATTACTTACCTCCATAAATTTAAATATACACGTATTTAGTATATCTACTATAGATTTTTAACCGTATAAGAATAATTATATATTTTTTTTTAACAATATCAATAAAATTTGTTATAATCTTAAACATAAGGTATAATGTCATCATTAAATAAAAAGGGGTGTTATCCTTGGAAGAAATGGAAACTAGAATTTTAAAGATAGATGTAGATGAGATAAAATCTAAATTAAATAATTTAGGATGTAAAAAAGTTAAAGATGAAAATCAAGTTAATAACCTCTATGATTTTCCAGATAGAAGAATGCTAAATAAAAAGGGTTATGCTAGAATTAGAATAGTGGAAGATAATTTAAATAATGCAGTAATAAATTATATGACTACTAAAAAACTTCTGAGCCAAGAAAAATGCAAAGTTATGGAAGAGAATGAGATTGTTATAGACAATAGTAACATTGGAAGTCAAATCTTCACTTCCCTAGGTCTTGAGCTAGTAGAATCTATAAAAAAACATAGAGAAAGCTATAAATATAAAAACTCTCTTATTGAAATCGATATAAACGATAAGAGCTTTTGTCCCTTCCCTTATTTAGAAATAGAATCAATGAATGAGGACGAAATAAAGGAAATTGTAGCTTTACTTGGGTATACTATGGAAGATACCACCTCTAAAACAATCTTTGAAATATTAAATGAGGAAGGATCAGTAAAAGGGATATAATGTTTGGTTATGTAACACCATATAAGATGGAATTGAAAATTAAAGACTATGAAATGTTTAAAGCTTACTATTGTGGATTATGTATATCTATAAAAAATAACTTTTCTAATTTGTGTAGAATGACTTTAAATTATGATATGACTTTTTTAGGTATACTTTTGGATAGTTTAGAATACAGTAAACATAAGTATGTAGTTACTAGATGTATGGCTCATCCTGTGAAAAAGAAGCCTAAGGTTATAGATAATAAGGCTTTGGATTATGCAGCTTTTTGTAATGTAGCTCTAGTTTACTACAAGTTATTAGATGATTATAATGACGATAATTCTCTAAATAAAAAATTCATTTCTATGTACATAAAAAAATTCATAAATAAATCTAAAGATGATTTATCTCCAATTTTAGTGAATATAGAAGAAAATATAAATAAATTAAGTTTTCTTGAAAAATCTCAGGATGTGATATCTATTGATGAACTCAGTGACCCTTTTGCTTCTTTAACAGCTTTTATAATATCTTACTATTATAAAGATGAGGACTTTTATAATGATTTATATAATTTAGGATATAATTTAGGACGATGGATTTATATAATTGATGCCTTTGATGATTTAAAGGAAGATATTGAAAAGCATAAATTTAACGCTATCAATAAAGCCTTTAATACTGAAAACCTATCCTATGAAGAGTTAATTATTAATCAAGGTAATAGAATTGAATTTAATCTATTAATGAGTGCAAATACCACCGTTGAAGCTTTAGATAAACTTCCTATAAATAAAAATAAAGACTTACTATTTAATATTTTACAATTAGGACTTATGAATAAAATAGAAACTATAAAATCAAGGAGTGACAAAAAACATGAATAATCCTTATGAAGTACTTGGAGTTAAAGAAAATGCCTCTCAAGATGAAATCAAAAAAGCTTATAGAGAGCTAGTAAAACAATATCATCCAGACAAGTATGTTAATAACCCGCTAAAAGATTTAGCAGAAGAAAAACTTAGAGAGATAAACGAAGCTTATGACGTATTAAGTAAAAAAGGTAATACTAGTAATGGATCTTCTAGCTATGGAAATCCTTCCTCAACCTATGGTGGTGGTTCTAACAGCTACAATGATCCTAATCTTCAATCTGTTAGAATGGATATTAATAGAGGAAATATAGGCGGCGCAGAAGCGAAACTTAATGCTATGACTAATAGAACTGCTGAATGGAACTTTTTAATGGGAGTTGTACATCTTAGAAAAGGTTGGTATGATAGCGCGAATAATTTAATAAATACAGCTTGTAGAATGGAGCCTAATAACTTTGAATATCGACAAATGCTTAATCAATTAAATCATACACAAAATAACTATAGAAGTACCTATTATGGTCAAAGAAATAGTTCTAATGATATGTGCAATACTTGCTTAAATATTTGGATGTTAGATACTTGTTGTGAATGTATGGGTGGAGATTGTATTAGTTGTTGTTAAAAGGAGGTTATTATGAAAGAAAATAAGGCTTCGAATATGGCAAAGGGCGGTATGCTTATTGCTTTTACTCTTATTATCTTGTATGCCGCTAATTTTATTACCTTTAACACTTTATTTTTATTAGGCTTAGCTTCAGCACTTATTCCTCTGGGAATACTTATTACTGATATGAAAACTACTTTATTAGTATATATAGGCTCCTCTGTATTAGCTTATTTCATAATCCCAGACAAAACTCTTTGTCTTTTTTATGTGATAATCTTTGGTCCCTATGGCATAGTAAAATTTTTTATAGAGCAAAAAAGAAATACATCTATAGAAATCATATTAAAACTAGTTTATTTTAATGTGATAACCTTTATAGCATTTCTTTTATATAAACAATTATTTATGCCTACTATTGAACTACGATATCCTTTAATAATTATGTTTGTAGGTGGAAATGTAGCCTTCTTTATATTTGACTATGTTCTTACAGTATTCATAAATAGTGTGAGAACTAAAAAATTTAAAATATAAGGACATATTATTTAAATCCCTTGACATATACTTCACTCTTAATGTATAATTTTTAAAAACTTAATTATTTATTGCAGTGATGAGGAGTAGTAATATAATTACTTATTTAAAGAGAGCTACAGCTTGGTGTAATGTAGTAATAAGCCTTATATGAACTTGCCTTGGAGCTTACTTGTTGAAAGCAAGTACGGATTTAACCGTTATATTATCAAGGGAGACCTTTTATGGTCTAAATAGAGTGGTACCGCGGAATTATAGTTTTCGTCTCTTTCATAAGAGATGAAGACTTTTTTTATTTAAAATAATATTTGATGTTTATCAAACAAGGAGGATTACTATGGCTAGATATGGAACTGTTATAGATAAAAAATGGCAGGAAAAATGGGAAAAAACAAACCTATATAAATTCGATGAAAATAATATGGATAAAAAATTATACGTCCTTGAAATGTTCTCATACCCATCAGGAAGCCAATTACATGCAGGACACTGGTTTAACTACGGACCAGTAGATTCATGGGCTAGAATGAAGAGAATGCAAGGATATAATGTATTCCAACCAATGGGCTTTGATGCTTTTGGTCTTCCAGCAGAAAACTATGCAATTAAAACTGGAATACATCCTAAAGATTCTACAGATAAAAACATTGAAACTATGGAAAAACAACTTAAAGCAATGGGAGCAATGTTCAACTGGGAAAATGAAGTTGTAACTTGTAGACCAGATTATTATAAATGGACTCAATGGTTATTCCTAAAATTATATGAAAAAGATCTTGCTTACAGAAAGAATGCTCCAGTAAACTGGTGCCCTAGCTGTAACACAGTACTTGCAAATGAGCAAGTTGTAGAAGGTCATTGTGAAAGATGTGAAAGTGAAGTAACAAAGAAAAACTTAACTCAATGGTTCCTTAAAATCACAGACTATGCAGATGAGCTTTTAGAAAAACTTGATGATCTTGATTGGCCAGAAAAAACTAAATCTATGCAAAAACACTGGATTGGTAGATCAACTGGTTCTGAGGTAACTTTCAAAGTTAAGGATTCTAATATTGAATTCAGCACATTTACCACAAGAGTTGATACTTTATTTGGAGTTAGTTACGTTGTTCTTGCTCCTGAAAATGAATTAGTTGAAAAGCTTACTACAGAAGAAAATAAGGCTGCTGTTGAAGATTATAAAGAAGCATCTGCAAAGCAAACTGATATAGAAAGACAATCTATTTCTAGAGAAAAAACAGGAGTATTCACCGGTTCATATGCTATAAATCCAATAAACAACCGTGTTATTCCAATATGGGTTGGAGACTATGTACTTAATACCTACGGTACAGGTGCAGTAATGGCAGTTCCAGCTCATGATGATCGTGACTATACTTTTGCACAAAAATATAATCTTCCTATAGAAAGTGTTATAGAAGGTGGAGATACTCTACCATTCACTGAATACGGTCCAATGATGAATAGTGGAAAATTTGATGGACTTAAGGGAGAAGGAGCTAAGGATGCAGTAGTTGCAGAGCTTGAAAAAATGGGTCTTGGTAAAAAACAAGTTAACTACAGACTACGTGACTGGCTAGTTTCTAGACAAAGATACTGGGGTGCTCCAATTCCAATGATTCACTGTGACAAGTGTGGAACTGTTCCAGTGCCAGAAGCGCAATTACCTGTAGAACTTCCATACAACGTAGAATTTGCACCAGACGGAAAATCTCCTCTTGCAAAATCTAAAGACTTCATAAATGTAACTTGTCCTAAGTGTGGAGGTGCTGCACACCGTGATGCAGATACTTTAGATACCTTTGTATGCTCATCTTTCTATTATCTAAGATATGCAGATAATAAAAATAGTGAAAAAGCTTTTGATAGTGAAATAATAAATAAGATGCTTCCAGTAGATAAATATGTAGGTGGTCCTGAACATGCTTGTATGCACCTTCTATATGCAAGATTTATCACTAAGGCTCTTAGAGATATGGGTCTTCTAAACTTTGATGAACCATTCCTATCATTAACTCACCAAGGCTTAATCCTGGGACCTGATGGACAAAAGATGAGTAAATCTAAAGGAAATACAATATCTCCTGATGACTACATTAAAGAATATGGTTCTGACGTATTTAGAATGTACCTAATGTTTGGATTTGGATACACTGATGGCGGTGCTTGGAGTGATGATGGACTAAAATCTATCGGTAGATTTGTAGATAGAATAGAAAGAACTCTTGATACATCAATTTCAGAAATCAACTGTAATAAAGCTACTAAAGATGCTATGGAAGCACCTGAAAAAGAACTTAACTATTGGAGACACTTTGCAATTAGAGGTGTTAGCGAGGATGCTGAAAAACTTCAATTCAACACTGCCATTGCAAGACTTATGGAGCTTACCAATGCTCTTAATAAATATCTAAATGAAGATATTAAAAATACTGTATTCTTAAAAGAAGTGTTAGTTGATTACATTAAGCTTTTAGCTCCTTTCGCTCCTCACTTCAGTGAAGAACAATGGGAAAACCTTGGAATGGGATATTCCGTATTTAATGAAAAATGGCCAGAATTTAATCCGGCTGCTTTAGTTAAAGATGAGGTAGAAATTGCTATTCAAATCAATGGTAAAATTAAAGCTAAAATAAATGTTTCAACTTCTTCTTCTGAGGATGAAATAAAAGAATCATCTTTAAATGATGAAACAATAAAAGCTAATCTTGAAGGAAAAACTGTAAGAAAAGTTATAGTTATTAAAGGTAGACTTGTAAATATAGTAGCAAATTAATATAATTATAAAAAACAGAGGAAAAAATCCTCTGTTTTATTTTTCACTATGATTTATTGGTAATTTCTTCTCACTATCATCAAAATTTTTACCTTCTCTTATAGTTATGCAACTATGTCTTGCCTCTTTTTCTTTTATGGTAACTGGCCTCACATAAATATCATCATACCATATCTTTATTAAATAGGTCTTATTTGGTGGTAGTGGACCAAATAAAAATTGACCATATTCGTCTGTAAAAGTATGTGTTATAGGTAATATGCTTAATGGGTCATTTGGATCTTGAAGTATGATTAACTTTGCTACAGCATCACTTACTGGTTTATTATTTTTATCAATTACTCTACCATATATAACACATCTGTTATCATCACCAGTTTCAACTTTAGCATCTATATACTTATCTCCATAAGTAGTTGATTGAAATTTAATTAATTGTTCGCTCATTTTATCCCTCACCTAATATTGCTTATATCATCATATGAGGAATATAAAACTTTTGTACCAATGAATTTTATTTATTTATACCTTTCAAGAACCTTTTTAGTTTCTTCTAATAGGCTTGTAAGCTCAAATACATCTCCTACTTCTAATAATTTATTAAGCTCTTCTGTAAACCTTGATGCCTCTCCAGTTTTCCCCATAGAAGATATGGTTAAAATATTCTCCACTATATTACTTACTAAGGAAGACTTTACCTCAAATAACTTCTGAGCATCTTTTATCTCATCTTTTATTGCTAACATTTCTGTATCTAAGTTAAAGGCAGCATCTGCTGCATTTTTAAGCTTCCCTTTAATATCAATTGGTATAGCATGCTTATATTTATAATTTAAAGAATGCTCTACGGTAGCCCAAAAGTTCATTGCCAAAGTCCTTATTTGAAACTCAGCCAAGACTTCACACATTCCAGATGCCATATTTACTGGATACTTTATAATCATGTGATAACTTCTATAGCCACTAGATTTTACATTAGTAATATAATCCTTCTCATAAATTATATTCATGTCTTTTCTTTCACGTATTATATTTACTACTTTATCTATATCATCTACAAATTGGCACATAATTCTTAGTCCCGCAATGTCTTCCATTTCATACTGAATTCTATCTAACGGTATATCAAATTTATTAGCTTTCTCTAGTATACTAGAAACCTCTTTAACCCTACCCGTTACAAATTCTATAGGTGAATATTCATTTTTTTTTCTTAATTCTCTTCTTATACTTCTAAACTTTACTTTTAATTCCTCTACTGCTTGGTCGTATGGAATTAAAAAACTCTTCCACTCAATAACTGCCATATATGTCATTCCTTTACTAACCAATTCTATTAATCCGTATTTAATTATATCATATAATGGTATATTTTATGTTATTTTATATGACTTTTATTGAAGTTTTTATTAATCTAAAATCTTTATAGGAGTAAAATCTATATAATCACAAGAGGTTAAAATATACTCAACCCCATCTTTTTCTCCTTCAAAAACATTTAAAAGTCCTCCACCATGAAGATGTCCATAGATTACCTTATCCACTTCATATTCCTTAAACATTTCTAAAAACTCATTTTCCTGCATATTAGGAAATATAGGTGGATAGTGAATCATACATATTATTTTTTTATAACCACTTTTTATGGCTGTATCCAAAGATAACTTTAATCTTATTAGTTCTCTTTCATAGATTTTTTTATCATGGGAATTAAATTTAGGATTGTTCTTTAAAACCCATCCTCTACTTCCACATATAGCATAATCCTCATATGCGAAAAAATTATTTTGGATAAACTCCATTCCCTGAAACATAGAATTAAGCTTAGTAATTCCTGTCCACCAATAGTCATGGTTTCCCCTTACAAATATTTTTCTTCCTGGAAGATTATTTATAAATTCTAAATCTCCTCTGCCATTTTCCATATTCATAGACCATGAAATATCACCTGCTACTAATACTGTATCTTCATCCTTCACAATTCTATTCCAATTCTCTTTTATTTTTTCATCATGATTACTCCACTTTTCTCCGAATATATCCATGGGTTTTTCTCCTGTGGAGGCTAGATGAAGATCTGAAATTGCATATAATGCCACTTAATCACCTACTATCTATTTCATAATCTTTTAATTAAAACTTATTTGTACTTATTATCTATCTCCATAACATAAGCTATAACCTTTGCCACTACATCATAAAGTTCATAAGGAATCTCACTATCTAAATCCACTTTAGTAAGCATATCTGCTAATTCATCATTATATACGATAGGTACATCACTTTTTTCTGCTTCTTCAAGAATTTTATCAGCTACATTACCCATACCCGCTGCTGTAACCTTTGGAGCATTTTGCCCATATTCATATTTTAAAGCCGCTGCTTTTTTTCTCTTTCTATCTTCCATATAAGCACACTCCTAGCTAAACTCTAGTATTGATTGTAGTGAAATCATCATCTTCAAAAAAATTTCTGCAATTTGAAAAAGAAAAATCATGTTTTTTTTCTTTAATAAAAATGTTAAACATATACTTACTATCCATTAGATCATTAATTAACTTTCCTTTAAATTTTTCTAAGAGCTTTACATAAGCAGCTTCACTTTCTATTTCGATAGTTGCTGAGTTTTTATTAACAGTTAAATAAGCATCTACCTTTTCCATATTTACAGTAGCTACACTAGCTGCTATTTTTATATTTTCAGTATCTAACTTCTTACCCTTACTTCTTTCATCCTTAATAATAAGCTTACAATCATATTCTTTATCCTTCATATCCATTGGTACATTGAGAAAATAATAATTATTATTTATAGTATTAAACATCTTAAACTCTTGAAACTTAGTGTCTAGATTTTGAACCACATTACTGAAAGTACTAGGGTCTTTCTGAGATAACTTAATTATTTCCATTAAATTATTTTTTATTAAGGATATCTTTTCCCTTAGTTCCTCCTTTACCATAGTACTAGTTATAATCCTATCTATCATGGTTTCTGATTTAAGCTGCTTAAAGAGTTTATTAGAACTATCTACCTCTTCTTTTCTCTGGGATACCACTTTTCCCTGCAGATCATCTTCATCACTAATTATTCCTATTGTTCTTTCATTTATAATGTCACTAGAAGACTTTCCTTCTTTGTTTATCAACTTTTCTGAAGATAATATAGCTTCTTTATTTTCTAAGCTTTCCTTTATTGATGCCATAGTTTGAGATTTATCCTTTTCAGAATAAAATACTTTATCCCCCTCTTGAAAAGTTGAATTCTTATTAACACTGATTTCTCCTTGTGAGTCTTTATTAATATTGCCAGTAATCTGCTCTTTAATAACATTAGCAGTTTCCTCTATCTCGGGTGAAACACTGTATTGATTAGAGACAACCTTCGAAAAAGCTTTAATACTGTCCTCATTTAACTTTATATCTAGAGCTTTCATAACAAATATATCATCTATCTTTAAATTCTTAATTTCATTTAAAACTTTACCTAAAGTTGATTTTATTTGTTCAGCTTCAGGACTAGTATTTTGTATTCCTTTAGCTTCTATATATTTATCAATAAATTTATTTAACTCCTTAGGAGAATTGTTGCTTTGATCTATAAATTCCTTAAGTCCCTTAATTTCTAAAAGATTTTCTTCTGTAATTGGAATATTGTTCTTAAGCATAGATTTTAATATAGGAACATCCTCTTTTCCTACAGGAAAATCTAAATTCTTAAGGAGTTCTTCCATTAATGGATCTTTAATAGCTGTATCCACATTGTTTCCTAGGTTATCTATAACATTTGATTCCAATATTCTAAGAAGGAACTTTCCTCCCTCAAATCCATCTAGTTGAAATTTAAACATATAGTCATCTAAATTTTCTTGAAGTATTTCTCCATCTACTCTTGCTGGGAATACCCTTCCATCAAGTAACTTTATTATAACATCAGTTGCACTTCCCTCTAACCTTAAAATTCTAGCAGAAAATGAATCTCCTTTTTTAAAGGTGAGTTTATTAAAATCATCCTTAGTTGTATAGTTTTGTACCATATTAATTTTCCATACATTTGACATACACTTCACCCCCTATTAAACTAATCGTATCATTTTCATTTTAGTGAAGTATATAACAAAAACAATGAGTATACCATAGGCATACTCATGAGTTTTTTTACTAAGCTAACACTAATTTATAGAATTTTTTCTTTCCTCTTTTTATTAAGGCATATCCATCCTTTTCTAGGTAGCTTTCATTAAATGTTGCATTAACATCTTCTATTTTTATATCATTTATAGTAAGTCCACCTTGCTCTATAAGTCTTCTTCCCTCTTTCTTAGATGGAACGATACCTGTTTGTGTTATTATATCAAGAATTAAAGCTGATTTCATATCTTCAGCAATTTCCACTGTAGGTACATTGCTCATGTCTGCTCCACCACTAAATAAAGCTTCTGCTGCTTTTTTAGCTCCATATGCTTCATCTTCTCCATGGATAAGTTTTGTAACTTCATAAGCAAGAACCTTTTTAGCTTCGTTAATTTCTGAACCTTCTAAAGCTGAAAGTTTTCTTACCTCATCCATAGGAACAAATGTTAATAGACGTAAGCATTTTTCTACATCCGCATCATCAATATTTCTCCAGTATTGGTAGAATTCAAATGGTGATGTCTTATTAGGATCAAGCCACACTGCTCCATTAGCTGTTTTACCCATCTTGTTTCCTTCACTATTTGTAAGTAGTGCATTAGTCATTCCATACGCTGACTTACCTTCTTTTCTTCTGATAAGCTCCATTCCAGCTAAGATGTTTGACCACTGATCATCTCCACCTAACTCCATTGTACAATTATATTTTTTGTTTAATACATAAAAATCATAACCTTGCATTAACATGTAGTTAAATTCTAAGAATGACAATCCCTTTTCTAGTCTTTGTTTAAAGCATTCAGCAGTAAGCATTCTATTAACTGAGAAATGTGATCCTATATCTCTTATAAAATCTACATAGTTTAAATCTAAAAGCCAGTCTGCATTATTTTCTAATATTGCTTTACCATCGCTGAAATCTATTAGTCTTGAAAGTTGATCTTTGATACAAGATATATTGTGATCAATTTCCTCCTTAGTTAGCATTTTTCTCATATCTGTTCTACCTGATGGGTCTCCTATCATAGCAGTACCCCCACCAACTAAAGCTATCGGCCTATGTCCTGCCCTTTGCATGTGGGCCATAAACATCATAGCTATAAAGTGTCCTACATGAAGACTATCTGCTGTAGGATCAAAGCCTATATAAAAGGTTACCTTTTCCTTTGCAAGTATTTCTTTCATTTCTTCTTCATGGGTTAATTGTTTTAAAAATTCACGTTCTTTAAGAACGTCATATACATTACGATTTTCCATAGTTTCCTCCAATATATTCTAATTTTTATTTTGCTTTAACTTTCGGCTATAGTTTCCTTTTTTACATATAATTAATTATATTATTTATACAGTTTATATGGTTTATGCTAGCTATATAAAACTTCTATAAACTTTTATTTTTTCATAATGCAGATTACTTAGAAGTCTTTACTCCTTTGTAATTTTGTATCATTATTTTAAAACTTATAATATTAAAATAAATATTAATTTAATAAATTAAGAAAAATAAAAGTCCCTAGTATAAATATACTAGGGACGAAAATTTCCGTGGTACCACCCAAATTTATAATTTAAACTCTCTAAAGCGTCTAAATTATTCTCTTCCTTAATAACGTTAGGAACCCGTAACAGCCTACTACTACTTCAACCTAAGACTCTAAAATGTATTTCATTAAAATCCTTTACTGATTTACACCAACCATCAGCTCTCTTTAAAATTCATTTAATTACTTCTTTTCTTCATCGTCTTTACTATATTTTATTTTAAATACATATTACTATTATTATTATCATTTTTCAAGAGTAAATACTAATTTTCTCTAAACAACATATTTTTTAATAGTATCTGGTATATTATTTTCTTCACAACTAACGTTGGCATAAAAGTCAACTTTAAATTTTTCTGATAAATATTCTAATTTATTTAATATTGAGTTGAAATCATCTGCATCATTACATATGTCACTTAAAATACCGTCTATAAATATACTCTCCACATCGTAGTCCTTAGATATTATGCCACATATAAAACCATAAAAATCTTTGTAATTATGAATATTAAAGTCTTTCGAACATATAAACCTTATGTTCTTATGAATGCGTAGGAGCCCTCTAGTATCATCATCTATATATACTAGATTTCCTTTAGAGCTGTTTACCTTTGAATTAGCCAAATTCATTAATGCTTTTGTTTTCCCAGAGCCTTTTTCTTTACAAAATACTTGAATCATTTTAAACGCCCCCAAACTTTTTAATAAAATACATTAACTTTAATAGTTATATTATATAATATTCAGAATATTTTATCAATAGTTCCTATCAACTTATATATTTCTGTTATTTTAATTATATGTGAATAATTAGTACATTATTATTATTTTATACACATAAGAAATTAATCTTAGATATAATTGTTTAAAAATCATAAATAGTAAAAATGCCTTAAAGTTTACTTTCATTAAAATCTAGTAAACTTTAAGACATTTTATTATTTCACTGTTATATATTTGATGTTAATTTTTACTCTATACCTACAACATCATACCCTTCTTCTTCTATAGTAGCTCTTAAAACATCATCACTTTCAGTAGCTTCTACTAAAGCATATTTTCCTTCTAAATTAACCTCTACTTCTGAAACTCCAGATAACTCTTCTAAAGCATTTTTTACGTGAGCTACACAGTTTTTACAGCTCATTCCTTCAATTAATATTTTCTTTTTCATACCTTTATCCTCCTAAAATATTTATTAATATTTATCCGATGACCACCAGCTCTAATACTACCATCTTCTTAAAAGTGGAAGTTAAGAGTTGCTACGTCCCTGGATAACGATTTCTAAAGCTTCATAAAAGCTAAGAACTCTGTTTATAATTTAATGTTATCATTAAAATTACCAATTACCTTGAAACCTGCATGAACAGAACAACTATTTAAATAGTTATATAGTTATATAGTTGTATATTTCTATAGTTCCATAGAGAAAATTTAATATAGATATATTAAGCTTTAAATCTTCTAAGTCTTAATGCATTTAATAATACTGATACTGAGCTTAGGCTCATAGCTCCTGCAGCTATCATAGGGTTCAATAATGGGCCACCAAAAATGTGTAATACTCCCATAGCTACCGGTATACCTAAGACGTTATAACCAAAGGCCCAGAATAAGTTTTCCTTTATATTTTTAATCGTTGCTTTGCTTAGTTTTATAGCTGATATTACATCCATTAAGTCACTTCTCATAAGAACTATATCTGCTGATTCAATAGCTACATCTGTTCCAGATCCTATTGCTATTCCTATATCTGCCTGAGCAAGAGCTGGAGCATCATTAATACCATCACCAACCATACCTACTCTATTTCCACCTGCTTGAAGCTTCTTAACTTCATTTGCTTTATCCTCTGGTAAAACCTCAGATAATACTATATCTATACCAACTTGTTTTGCAATGGCATCTGCTGTTCTCTTATTATCTCCAGTTATCATAGCTACTTTTATGCCCATTTTATGCAGACTTTCTATAGCATTTTTACTACTTCCTTTAACAGTATCTGCTACAGCTATAATTCCAGCAAGATTTCCATCTATAGCTATATACATTGGTGTTTTTCCCTCCGAAGCTAATCTATCAGAAATTTCATCTAAGTTTGAAATGTTAATATTCTTTTCCACCATAAGCTTCTTATTTCCTAAGAGAATATCTTTTCTATCTATTTCTACCTCTATACCGTGTCCCGGTATAGCATTAAATTTATCAATTGCTTTTAAACTTAAACCTTTTTCTTCTGCATCTTTAACAATAGCTTCACCAAGTGGATGCTCAGATCCTTTCTCAGCACTAGCCGCTAACACAAGAATTTCCTCTTTTGCCTCTCCATTAGTTACAATATCAGTAACCTTTGGTTTTCCTTCTGTTATAGTTCCTGTTTTATCAAATACTATGGTCTTTAATTTATAAGTAGTCTCTAACGCTTCTCCACCCTTAATTAAAACACCATTTTCAGCACCCTTTCCTGTTCCAACCATAATGGCAGTTGGAGTAGCAAGACCTAATGCACATGGGCACGCAATAACTAATACTGCAATAAATATAGTAAGAGAAAATATAGGTGTTTCACCAGCAATCAACCAACCTACTGAAGCAATTATAGCAAGACCAATAACTATTGGTACAAAGTATGCTGATATAACATCTGCTAGTTTAGCAATAGGTGCTTTTGAACCTTGTGCATCCTCTACTAACTTAACAATTTGTGCAAGAGCAGTATCTCTACCAACCCTAGTTGCCTTATATTTAATAAATCCTGTTTTATTAATACTAGCTCCTATTACGCTACTTCCTATAGATTTTTCAACAGGTATACTCTCTCCTGTAAGCATTGATTCATCTATAGATGTATTTCCTTCTATAACTTCTCCATCTACTGGTAACTTTTCACCTGGTTTAACTAGTACTATATCCCCAACTATAACCTCTTCTACAGGTACCACAATTTCTTTGTTATTTCTAATTATAGTTGCTGTTTTAGGAGCTAACCCCATTAAAGCCTTTATTGCTTGGGATGTTTTACCTTTAGATACTGCTTCTAGATATTTACCTAAGGTTATTAAAGTTAATATAACTGCAGCAGATTCAAAGTATAGATGCATTGCATACTCATGATCCCCTTGCATTATTTTATATATAGCAAATATTCCATATATAAATGCAGCTAAAGTTCCTATAGATATTAGTGAGTCCATATTAGGACTTAGTTTAACTAGATTTTTAAGTCCTACCTTATAGAATTTATATCCAGCTATCATTACTGGTAATGTTAGTATCAACTGAATTAATGCAAAGTTTAACGGATTGGCCATAGGATCTATTATAGCTGGAAGATGCATTCCTGCCATATGTCCCATTGTTATTATCAGTAGTGGAACTGTAAAAATTAGGGAAGCTATAAACCTTGTGAGTAATCTACTAGCCTCGTTTTTTTCCTTTCCCTGTTTTTCCTTATCTTTATCCTCTTCTTTAATTAACTTATATCCAGCTTTATCTACCGCTGCTCTTATATCACCATAAGATATTTTATCTTCATCAACTTTTATTGTAAGCTTCTCTGTAGCAAAATTTACTGTAGAATTTTCTACACCTTCTAGTTTTTTAGTTACTCTTTCTATTCTATTAGCACAGGCAGAACAAGTCATACCTTCTATTTTAAAATCATAGGTTTTTACATTTTTCTTTACACCATATCCTGCTTTAACTACGGCTTCTTCAATTTTTTGAGAACTCAATTTTTCATTATTAAAATCTACAGTTAAAGTTTCTGTAGCAAAATTTACATTTGCTCTTTCAACACCCTCTAACTTATTAATTGCTCTCTCCACTCTATTTGCACAAGCAGAACAAGTCATTCCTTCTATTTTAAATGATTTATTATTCATATTTTCACCTTCTTTATTTTGTAATTATCTTTTCTAATATATTATTTATTTCCACAATCTTTTCATCCATATTATTATTTATTGCTGCGTCTTTAACACAATGATTTAAGTGACCTTTTAGGATTTCTAAGTTGGATTTCTTTAGTAAAGCTTGAGATGCTAAGATTTGATTAGAAATATCGATACAATATCTCCCCTCCTCTATCATCTTTATGATTCCATCTATCTGACCCCTTGCCGTTTTTAACGATTGCAAAGCTTTTTTTCTTTCTTCACTCATCTTTCTACCTCCCCTCCCCCCTCAGGGGGTATACCTATATATTAGTGTTAGTTTTGTATTTTGTCAACACATAAAATTATATTTTTTTATTAATCGTAATTATTAAGTGTATTTTAATTTAGTTTGCCCAAAAATTAAAAATAAAAGCATCACTTTTAGTGATGCTTAACTCATCTATAAATATTTAGCCAAATATTTTTTTAATGATATAGAAAGCGGTAATCCTATAACAATGCCCCCTACCACTTGAAGAATATTAGCTGGTATGTCCTTTAAAGCTACCACAAACCCTTGTCCAATAGTTGGCATTCCATATACAAAGTGATTTAAGCAGCCACCAGCAAGAAAATATCCAAAGATCATAACTATTCCTGCCACAATGAATGCAAATAAATTATTCCAAAATTTTTCTCCTTCAAAGCCACTTCTATATGCTATAGCTCCTGCTATATATGCCATAACTCCTTTTATAACAAATGTAAATGGCGCCCATATATAATATGGAGAAAACAAATCAAAAAATGTCATACCTATAGCGGCAGCTACTGCTCCTCTTTTCTTTCCTAGTAAGATGGCACATAAAAATAGTACTGCATCCCCTATGTGCAAAACTGCATTGTCTCCTACTGGTATAGCTATAAATGCAGTTGCGATATATGTTAACGCTGCCATAAGTCCTATTTGAACTATTCCACTAGTGCTAAAACTATTTCTCGATGCTTTTATTGATGCCTTTTCTTTCATCTAAAGTCCCCCTTTATGATTATTTCAACATTGTACCCATACATTAAATTCAGTATCCATACAATTAAATTATACATTAAATCTAAAGAATTTCAACATTATTTTTTGATATAAAAGAATAATATTAAATATTTTACACAAAATAATTTTACCTTTGATTTTCAGATCTTATAATCCTATATGTTTTGAGAAAATAGTCAAAAGATATAACTTATTACATTACTTAGATGTAGAAAGGATTGACATATATGATGTACCTTCATTGGTTTGGTAGCTTTTTACTATTGATGGTTTTAATTGGTTTATTTTTTGTTATGGGAGGAAATTTAATTAATTTAATAATTGCAGTAGCTCTTCTAACTATTGCCATGGACTACATAGAAGAATACTTCACTGTGAGAAATAAATTTAATAGCTAAATAAAAAATTCCTCAAACAAATTTGAGGAATTTTTTTATTATTCACCTTTACTTATATTAGATAAAACTAAGCCCTTATTATGATCTAAAGCCCAACTAATACCCCAATCATTTTGGAATATAAGCAAGTCTCTATCTTTAATATCTTTAACAACTTTAGAATCACTTGTTAAACTTAAATCTTCAACTTTACCTTCTAAAGCTTCAATCCACCTAATATTTCTATATGGAAGCATATCCATTTTAATATCTACATTATATTCATTTTTTAGTCTAAATTCTAAAACTTCAAATTGAAGAACTCCTACAACTCCTACTATGATTTGTTCCGTTCCTATGTGAAGTTCTTTAAATACTTGAATTGCTCCCTCTTGAGCTATCTGTGTTACCCCTTTTATAAACTGTTTTCTCTTCATAGTATCTACAGTTCTAACCCTTGCAAAGTGTTCTGGTGCGAAGGTTGGAATTCCTTCAAACTTAAACTTCTTACTTGGTGAACAAAGAGTATCTCCTATACTAAATATACCTGGATCAAAGACTCCTATAATATCTCCAGCATAAGCATTATCAACAATTTCTCTGTCTTGAGCTAAGAATTGTTGAGGCTGTGCTAGCTTTATTTTATTTCCGCCCTGAACATGATAAACTTCCATACCTTTTTCAAATTGACCTGAACATATTCTCATAAAAGCTATTCTATCTCTATGAGCCTTATTCATGTTAGCTTGAATTTTAAATACAAAAGCAGAAAACTTATCATCTTTAGCTTCTATCTTTCCAATATCAGAATTTCTTCCTAATGGAGCTGTAGTTAGCTTTAAGAAGTTCTCTAAGAATGGTTCTACACCAAAGTTAGTTAATGCACTACCAAAAAATACAGGGGTAAGTTCTCCAACTCTCACCTTTTCTTCATCAAAGGCATCTCCAGCTATATCTAATAATTCTATGTCCTCAAGTAATTTTTCATATAAACTATCGGTTATAGCCTCTCTAACAGCTGATTCATCTTCTAAATCTATAATAGTCTCACTTACTTCTAACTGTCCATGGTCTCCAGCTTTAAAAATTTGAATCTGCTTATTATTTCTATCATAAACACCCTTAAAGTGCATTCCTGTACCTATAGGCCAGTTTATTGGATATGATTTTATACCTAACTCGTTTTCTATCTCTTCCATAAGTTCAAAAGGGTCTCTAGTTTCTCTATCCATCTTATTTACAAACGTAAATATTGGGATATCTCTCATACTACAAACATGAAATAACTTTCTAGTTTGGTCCTCCACCCCTTTTGCTCCATCAATAACCATTACTGCACTATCTGCAGCCATAAGAGTTCTATATGTATCTTCACTAAAGTCTTGGTGTCCTGGGGTATCTAATATATTTATACAATATCCTTCATATTCAAACTGCATTACCGAAGATGTAACGGAAATTCCTCTCTTCTTCTCAATTTCCATCCAGTCAGAAACAGCATGCTTAGATGTCTTTCTTGCCTTAACCGACCCAGCTAGTCTGATTGCTCCCCCATATAAAAGTAACTTTTCAGTAAGTGTAGTTTTACCAGCATCTGGGTGGGAAATTATAGCAAAGGTTCTTCTTTTCTCTATCTCCTTTATATAATCAATCATTACTTTAACTCCTTTATTTAAATTTAAAATTATCTTCATTATATAGTATCTCTTTTTAACACATTTTATATAATACCATATTAATTAATATAAACACAAATATTATTAATGATTTTATATGTACCTCCGTAAAAAGCACTACTAAAATTCTAGTTTAAGCATCATATTTAATTTGACATTTTCTAATTAATTACCATAAAAATAAAACAGTAAGATATGGTTATCTTACTGCCATTGTAGTAAATATTAAAATAATAAAATATAATTCCTCAAATATATAATCATAGTTTTAGTAAGCATAATGACTTAATAAGCCACTATAAACTACTTGTCCTTTTTCTATAGCATCGAAATCCTCTGGTTTTACTAAAGATACATCTTTATCAAAGTTTATAATTTTACCTTCTTTCAATACATATGCGACAAATTGTGAACATAAAAAATGATACCTTCTTTGATAAGGAATGTGTAGCATTATAGCTAGAATTCCTAAAAAATTATACTTATATCTATCATGTTCACTCTCAAATCGATCTATAATCTCTTTTACTTCATTATATTCATCTTCTGTAACACTTAATTCATAAACTCTACAGGTTGTCCTTTTATATAGCTTAAATATTCCTCCATCAATTTGTTCTTTTACAAAGCCAGCATGAAGTGGAAAATATATTTTTCTTCTTCCAAAACTATATAATTGCTTTAATTCCTTGTCTAGGGCTATAGATGTATGATTGTAATTATATCTAGTATATAGCTTTATAGCTCTTGAAAAAAAAGTTCCTGTCTGTGTCAATACGACATAGATTTTTCTATCCACTTAATCACCCCCATTATTATTATAATAATAAAGTATTAATTAATTATAATTTAAATTATTTAATAAGTATACTATATTTAAAATTATACTATATTTAAAATTATACTATAGTTATATTATAAATTAAAAATCTTATAAATTCATTAAGGAAATATTACAATTTATATACTTTCCTTTATTTACTTTATTCATCTTATAACCATGTATGTTTATTCTAACATTAGTCTTTTTATTCGTACTTTATTGAAAAATCCTTTACAACTTGTTATAATTAAAGCCTATTAGAATATGGAGGCTGTGATTATGACTATTAGAGTAGCTATTTTAGGTGGACCACGTTGTGGTAAAACCACTCTTATGCAACAACTTTATGTAGATATGAAAATTGCTGGATTAAATGTAGGCTGTGCTTCAGAATACAGCACTGATTATTTAAGAGAAAAGGGCATGATTGAAACAATTTCAGAGCAATATGGAATTTATCTTGGCCAATTTAAGTTAGAAGCTGAGCTTTCTTCCTTTGACTATGCAATAACTGATTATGCTACCTTTGTCCCTTATATATATGCTCGTTTTATGCTAGGCAATAAAACCCGCAGTGTAAAAGAGATTGAAATTTTAAAAGACTTGTATGGTCTTGCTATTAAGGATATTCAAAACTATGATTATGTATTCTATGTTGGAAGAGAATTTGGATATTCAAAAGATGGTGTAAGATGGCAAGATGAGGAAATTGCAAAAGCAGTAGATAGTGCAATCCTTTCTTTCCTTGAAACAGAGGCTGTTTCCTATACACCCCTTACAGGTTCTACAAAGGAAAGAGCTAGACAAGTCCTTGATATCTTAAACATAAATACCGAAGTAGCCAGTGATACTGAATCTAAATAAACTGAAAAGGTACTATATATAACCTAATAAATTATGGTTTATATATAGTACCTTTATTATTAATATTGAACTAATCCTATTTTCTTTTGCATCTTTCTTAAAGTCTTGGTAGCCACATAATTTGCCTTTTCAGCTCCTGCTTTATATATTGCTTCCAGTTTACTTTTATTATCTAAAAGATCTTTAACTCTCTTTTGAACTGGTTCAAGTTCTTTAACTATAGCTTCTGCCACATCTTGTTTAAATTGAGCATAACCTTGGCCCTTATATTTTTCTTCTATTTCTTCCATAGACATACCTTCAATTGTACTTAAAATAGTCATAAGATTTTTAACTCCAGGTTGTTCATCACAATATCTAACTTCACCTATACTATCAGTGACCGCTCTTGAAACCTTTTTTCTAATAACCTCTGGTGGATCTAAAATTAAAATATATCCATTAGGATTTTCCTCTGATTTAGACATCTTTTTCTCTGGATTTTGAAGGTCCATTATTTTTGCTCCAGCCTTGCCTACATATGGTTCAGGTATTTTAAATGTTGGACTGTATAATTTATTGAATCTGTCAGCTATATCTCTTGCCAACTCTAGATGTTGTACTTGATCTATTCCAACCGGTACTACATCTGTTTGATATAATAATACGTCAGCAGCCATTATAACTGGATAGCTAAATAATCCTGCCCCTATACTTTCTCCACTATTTTTAGATTTATCCTTATACTGAGTCATTCTACTTAGTTCTCCCATATAGCTATAGCAAGTTAAAAGCCATGCAGCTTCAGAATGAGCTGGTACATGAGATTGTACAAATAATGTATTCTTCTCTGTATCTATTCCTGCAGCAATATAAATTGCAAGAACTTCTAAAGTTCGCTTCCTAAGTTCAGCTGGTATCTGTCTTACTGTAATTGCATGTAAATCTGCAATAAAGAAATAACATTCATATTCATCTTGTAATTTTACCCAGTTTTTTATAGCTCCTAAATAATTTCCTAGTGTTAAATCACCCGAAGGTTTAATTCCACTTAACATAACTTTTTTCTTATCTTCCATGTTTTTTCTCCTTTCAATCTATAAAGACTTCCATTTAGTTATAAATAAAAACCCTATGGAATAAATCCATAGGGCATAAATAACGCGGTACCACCTATCTTGAGATAATAAAATCTCACCTCTATCAGATACAAACATATCCTAGCTCTATAACGTGAGCATCCGTGCTAGACTACTTTAAATTCACCCAACATCTCAGCGACCCATTCATATTAAGCATAATTGCGATAATCTCACCATCTATCACTCTCTGAAAATCTGTTTTTAATACTACTTACTTCGCCTCACCGATCAATTAATAATAAATTTGTTTTATATTACGTTAAAATTATTATAATTCTAATATTATATTATGTCAATATTAGAAATTGTTATTCTATTTTTTATGATTTCATCTATTTTTAACCTTACTAAATTTATTATCTTTATTCAAATTAGAATCATATGAATTATCCATAAATTTCTAGTATTTATTTGCTATATTGAAGCAAACTAAACATATTAAATACATTAGAATACTTTAATATATTTAATACAAAATTTATAATAAATCACCACTTACTTTAAGGAGGTATTTTATATGGATTCAAAAAATAATTCTAATAAGACTAATGAGTCAAAGCCTTACGGTCCTAACGAAAGAGACTTTTTAGATGCTAGTACAAAACCTATAAAAGCATATTCTCTAAAAGATTATGTGCTACTTCCAAATCATGTTGTAGATTCAATTGTGGCAAATAACATTTCTAATGCAGAATTTGATTATACCTATAACGAGGAATCGGATCTTCTAAATTTCGAAGATCAACCCTTAGAATCAATAAATAAAAACACTCCAACTAAATAGTAAAATATAGGAATTGCCATGAAAGCGATTCCTATATTTTTTTATTAAATATTTACTTTTACTTCATGTTCACCATTAGATGAAATAGGTATTATATCTCCTTCTATAACATTTCCATCTAAAGTTATAGTTGAATTACCACTTCTGATTACTTTTATATGGTATATAGCATTTTCATATCCATAGTCTATAGAGTATTCTTTAAAATCTTTAGGTAAACATGGTTTAATTCTAAAACCTTTTCCTTCTATTAATCTAAAGCCCAAAATATGTTCTAAGGCTATAGTATACATCCAACCTGAACTTCCAGTATACCAACTCCATCCACCTCTTCCTTCATGCGGTTCCACAGAATATATATCTGCAGCCATAACATAAGGCTCTGTTTTAAATACATTTGCTTCCTCTATGTTCAAGCTATGATTTATAGGGTTTAACATAGAGTATATATTGTAAGCTTCTTCTCCTCTACCTAGTTTTGCAAGAGCTAAAGCTACCCATGCAACACCATGAGTATATTGTCCTCCATTTTCCCTTACTCCGGGTACATATCCCTTTATATATCCTGGTTTTAAATCTGAGCTATCAAAAGGTGGACTCAATAGTAATATTATTTTTTCTTTAGGCTTTACTAAATATTTTTCTAAAGAACTCATAGCTATATTAGCTCTTTCCTTATCTCCAGCTTCTGATATCACAGACCAACATTGTGAAAGAGCATCTATTTTACACTCCTGATTTTCATGGGAACCTAGTGGAGTTCCATCATCAAAGTAAGCACGTTTATACCAACTTCCATCCCATCCATGAATCTCTAAATTTTCTTTTATAAAATCCATAGTTTCAATATATTTTTCATAATTATCCTCATCCTTTTTATATATGCAAAGGTCCTTAAAATCTTTTAATATAGCATATATGAACCATCCAAGCCAGATGCTCTCACCCTTACCCTTATTTCCCACAGTACTCATTCCATCATTCCAATCTCCACTTCCCATGAGAGGAATATTATGTGAACCAAACTTTAAGCTTCTATTTATAGCCCTTACACAGTGGCTATATAATGACTCTTTCAAATCTGATTTTAAAGATACATTATACCTTTCATCTTCACCTTCTCTTAAAGGCTCATCTTTTAAATATCCTACTTCCTCATCTAAAATCTTATAATCTCCTGTGGCTTTAACATATATACAAGTAACGTAAGGTAGCCATAATAAATCATCACTAAATCTAGTTCTTATTCCACTATTTACTACCGGATGCCACCAATGTTGCACATCCCCTTCTTCAAATTGTCTAGTAGCACTATAAAGAATTTGATTTTTAGTAATCTCAGGCTGTATATAAATCATCGGAATGGAGTCTTGTAATTGATCTCTAAATCCATAAGCTCCTCCACATTGATAAAATGCTGTTCTTGAAAATAATCTACAACTAATGGTTTCATAAGGAAGCCAACCATTAATCATAAAATCTAAAGCTTTATCCTCTGTTTTTATCTTTATCTTGTTTAGAGTATATTTCCAATAATCTTTTACTTTTTCTAACTCTTCCTCAACCCTGTCTATATCTGAAAACTCTTCAAGGAAATTTTGAATTTCTTTAATACTGTCTTCAGCTCCTAAAATAATTACCAGTGACTTTTCTTCATTAGATCCTAAGTTTAAGTAAACTTTCTCACTAAGTACTGGCTCTAATCCTGAGCCGCACCTTCCTGATAAGCTTATAGTTTTATGTTCAGATAAACTTTCCATATATTCTTTACTTACAATATAATCTCTTTCATCTCCACTAAAACTTTCATCTCTTCCTCCACTTATTTTTAAATAAGCATAACTAGAATGAAAATCACTACTATATGGATTTATTCCATATATGAATTTATTCTCTTCATCTATTACAGTATAAACTTTTTCATAATTGTTTTCTCTTAAATCTCCTAGACATAATCTTGCAACATAAGTAATTCCTATATTTCTATTTTTATCGTCTAAGTTCTTTAAGTTAACTTTAATAAGCTTTGCACTTCTCTCCTTTGAAGGAAATACAGTAATCTCTCCCCATATTCCATTAGTACAATGAGTAAATTTAGAATACCCAAATCCATGGGTTATTACATACTCGCCTTTGTCTCTTATTGGTTCAGGAGTTATTGACCAAAGTTTATTCCCTTCTTCTAGATATAAAACTTCGTTAGGAGTATCCTCAATGAAATCATTATTCCACGGAGTAATTTTAAATTCTCTACTATTTTTATACCAAGTATAGCTACTACCAGACTCACTTATATTAAATCCAAATCTATTGTTATTAGCTATTACATTTATCCATGGAGCTGGTGTAGATTTTCCGTCCTTTAGTATAATTGTATATTCTCCCTTGTTATTAAAACCTCCATATCCATTAAAAAAGCTTAACTCTGAAACTTCTGCTTTAGGGGTATTACTATCACTATAATTTAAATTAGTTTCTTTTAGTTCACCCATTTTCCATATATACTTTCTTGAATTGTGTGGATAAGCTTCATTTTCCATGGTTCTCTCAACTTGCTTCCATAAAGCACCTTCTGATCCTTCTACAGTTATTGCTGCAATGGAATAAAGTAAATTTATATCTTCCTTCGGTATATTTTCATTACTAATTATGAATATGCCACCTGAAATATTTTCTCTTCCATTTAAAGAGCTATTTAATATTATTCTTTTCAACGCATTATCTAGAGGTTTTTCATAGCTTATTCCTTCTTTATTAATGACTACAATATCAAACTTTAATCCCTTTTCTTCTAAATAACCATGACAATTTATAAGCTGCCTTAAAATATCACTTTCTTTTTCTTTATTAATAGTTAATAATATTATAGGCAAATCTCCTGAAATTCCATAGGCCCATAGATTTCTTTGACCTCCACTTAAATTAATCAAATTATTTATTCTATTGGTATAACTAAAGTTATTAAATAGTATATTACTTGCAAATCTTTCATAAATAACCACTTGAGTTGGTTTTATTCCTTTATTTATAAGATTTTCTTCTAAGTTTAGAGCAGATTTTAGAACATTTTCATCTAAGATAACAACATCCTGATAACTTCTTGACTTGTTTATAACATCATCCTTAGAATTCCCTGTAATTGTAATATATTTTATTGTTTTACTTTCACCTTGTGAAATTCTCACTCTTCTCTTAATAGCAATTATAGGATCCAATACATTTCCTACATTATTTCTCAAAGGTTTATTTTCTTCTAATGCCACAGGATTTTCTTTTGAATGATTTCTTCCTACAAAGCTTAACCTTGCCGTATCATACTCTACATTAAACTCATCTTCACCTAGTGTGCTTTCAAGAGTATAAATCTCCTTATCTTTTTCGCTACGAGGTCTACGTTTTGCAAGTATTCCTTTTAATTCATCTATATATTCTGTAGTAATAAATAAATTCCCAAAAGCAGGATGTGCTATATCTCCACTATATCCCTGTAAAACTATTTCACTATAGCTAATAACTTCTATGATTTTTTCTTCACTGCTATTATTTCTTATATCTATGGTTCTAATTTCACAATTATCTTCAGGAATCACTTGAACTATAGTGTTTATTTTTAGTTCTCTCCAATACTTTGTGAATTCTGCCTTATACAGATAGAAATTAACTTCGTATTTGTCACTCTGTTCCCTACAAGGTTCATAGGTAGAAGATGTATATTCATTAGAATTCAGGTCTTTAATATAAAAAAACTTTCCCCAACTACTACGAATCAAATCTTCTTTCCATCTATATACCATTACATTTTTGAACTTAGAGTAGCCACCACCTGCCGTATTTAATAAAATGTTATAATTTTTATTACCAAGGAGTATAGTTTCTGGATACTTGCTTTCACCAAATTTAAATGTTCTACGGATAGAATATTGCCTTTGCACTTCTTTAACTTCTTGTGAATTATCTTCTCTTCTATTATAAACCACATTCTTACTTATTTTTTCTTGAAGCAATATTTCCACAGCTCTAATCATTGGAATTCTATGAAACCTTCTTTGAATAATATTATTATTCATGACATTATCTAAGGCCAATAAACTCATTCCTAAATGATGTATCATATAGCATTTTACTATTTCTAATTCCTTATTTTTTATCCTTTTATCTGTATAATCTATAGCTTCATAAAATCCATATTGACCGTAACAATTAAGTTTCAAGAGATCCTTTATATTTGCCATAGACTTAGGTATATTCTCCATAAGCCCCATAATAGTTGAATATGGTGATACTACTAACTCTTCTTCTAATCCTCTTTTTATACCAACTTTAGGTACACCGAAGGCTTTATATTGATAATTTAAATCTACATCAAATTTAAAGTAAGCACTTTCTGAAATACCAAAAGGTACCTTTCTCTTAGCTCCATATTTTATTTGTGCTTCCATTACAGATCTATAGGTTTCATCTAACATAGAATTTCTATAATTTTTCATCAGAATTCTTGGCATAAAGTACTCAAACATTGTTCCACTCCAACTAGCTAATCCTTTTCTTTCATACATTAAAGTTAAGGATCTATTTAATGCAAACCAATGGGATGTTGGAACTATTCCTTTTGCTACTGCAATAAAACTTGTAGTTCTAGCTTCTGAGGCCAATAAATCATAGTAATTACTACTTAATGATTCATTGTCTACATCATAACCTATATGAAATAACTTTCTTTCTTCATTATACAAAAATTTAAAATCTGTATTCTCTATAATTTTATTTAATTCATCTTCAATTTTTGTAAATTTCTTTAACAGTGTACCTATTCTTTTCTTGCATAAATCTATATTCTTATTTATTCTGTCTAATTGAAATTCATTTATATTATTTGATATAAAATTAAACTCTTCTATAATTTCATATATATGACCTAAACTATCACTACTAATAATTCTAATTATATTTTCATATTTATTTTTTGGTAAAAGTCTTATTTCTTCTATAAATGGAAATAGAAATTTTATTTCACTTAAATAATCTTTTATATTATCTAATAATTTTTTATTCCAATAAGAGTTATCTAAACTTTCTATATCTTCCTGCACAATCTCTTCAAAGTTATTTAATAGGCTAAAAAAAGTTAATACATCTTTTCCTTCTCTTTTTATTCTTTGAATAATATTAAGATACATGTATTTTTTTCTTTCATCTTGTAGTTCATCCACAGCAAGATAAACACTATCCTCAATTCCCTTAACTCTATAATTAAAGTAAGGTGTGTTTCTTAATTCATTTAATGCTTCTTCTATGGTGTATAAATAAGATATTAGATTTCCACTATCTACTGTAGATACATATTTAGGTAATAGTGGATTAAGTGTCTCCACATCATACCAATTGTAAAAATGACCTTTGCAAGTTTCTAGTCTATTCAAAGTATTTATGGTTTTTTCTAAACTTTCTATAGCTTTAACTGTACCAATATATCCCATATCTACAGCAACAATATTAGAAATTAAAGTCATCCCTATATTAGTAGGAGATGTTCTCATAGCTAACCCCCTATAAGGCTCTTCCTGATAATTATCCCCGCCAAGATAGTTAGTCTCCTTAGTGACAAAGTCTTCAAAATATGCCCAAATCCTTCTGGTTAACCTTCTCAAAACCTTATTATCTTCTTCACTTAATTTTATTGTTTCATCATTAATATTCTGACCTATAATATAAGCTATTACTGGACTAATAATCCATATAATACAACTTGGTATCATTACATAAAAAGTGCCTAATCCACTTCTCCATGATATCGCCATAATCAATAATGCTATAACTATCTCTTGCCACATATATTTAAAATAGCTGATAAGGTCTTTTCCTGAAGACCTTTCTGCTTCCTCAGCAGTTTGCCATTGTAATAAACTTTTTTTACTTATTATTAATCTATATAGAGTTCTTATAATGGCATCTACCATTAAATATGCCTTAAATGGAAGAAAGGCATATATAAAAAATACTTGTTTTAAAGCCATTTGGAAATTTTGAATTTTTCCACTTAAACTTATCCCATTTATAGGTGAAGCTATATTTTCTGACATATTAAATAAAATAGGTGTTATTAAAGCAATAAAAGCTGCCATATACCACTTATCTATACCATCAGGAAGGATTCCTGATAAAGAGCAAAGTAATAAAATTAGCATAGACGGAGACATTAAGCTTCTTCGTAAATTATCTATCATCTTCCACTTAGATAATCTATTTAATTTATTTTTCTTTAATATATAGGGTAAAAGTTGCCAATCCCCTCTTACCCATCTATGCAATCTTTTACAACTTGCAATAAGAGTAGATGGATATCCATCTATTAACCCCACATCTGTAAGTAAAGCCGTTCTTGCTAAAGAGCCTTCCAATAAATCATGACTAAGAACTTGATTTTCTTCAATTTCTCCCTGCAGTACCTTTGTAAATACATCTACATCATATATTGCTTTACCAGTAAAAATACCCTCTCCAAATAGATCTTGATATACATCAGATATGGCAAAGGTATATATATCAATACCTGTTTCTCCTGAGAATACTTTAGAAAAATAAGTTTTATTAGCACTTTCTAAATCTATAGTAATTCTTGGTTGTATTACTCCATAGCCTCTCCAAACAGTCCCATCATCATTTGTATAGGCTCTATTTAACGGATGAAGCATTGCACCAATTAAAATCTTTGCTGATTCTCTTGGAAGTACGGTATCTCCATCTAAAGTTATAACATATTTTACTTTTAAAAGCTTTTCTACACCTTCACTAAAAATATTATATGTGGTGTTTTTATCTCCTCTTATAAATTTATTAAACTCTTCTAGTTTTCCTCTTTTTCTCTCCCATCCAAGCCACTTATTCTCCTTTTCATTAAACTTTCTATATCTACATAAGAAGAAAAAACGACCATTATTTTCCTTATACTTTGTATTCAACTTGTTAATTTCATCTATACAAAATTTAGATATTACTTCATCTTCTACTTCTTTTTCTCTATCACTATCTTTAAAATCCCCCAATAAAGCAAAATATAAATTTTCATCTTTATTTCCTAAATAATAAGTTTCTAAATTTTTGATTAAACTTTTAGCTTTCTCTATGCTTTCTATTAGCACAGGAACTACTACACACGTGATTCCCTCTTTAGGTATTCTATCAGAAACATTAATTTTAGGTAATAAATTTGGTGTGTTTAAATTAGTAATACTCCAATTTAATATAGATACCACAACCTCACTAAGAGGTATAATAGTAACTATTGCAGATAATATATATTTAGATATTGATATATTGATATCATTTAGATAACTCCAAGTTATAAATCCTCCTAGTAATGTGGCTGTAAAAATAACTATAGTTCCTATATAAATACCAACGGCTCTTCCCTTTATCATGTTTTTTAACTTTTCAAATCCTTTAAAATCGATATTTAAAATATGATTAAGTTTATCTCTACCACTATCAATTAGATAATATCCCACATGGTTTTCAAATTCTTTTTCACTACCTTTTTCTGCACACTGTAATACTTTTCTAGCTATAAATGTCTCAGAAATTTTATTTTGTTTAGCTATCTTTTCCAAAATATGTCTATAATAATCCTTAGAATAAAAATCCATAGTATTATAAACTGTGGCTGGATCTTTACTTAGTATTTCTTCTACCTTACTACTATCAGTAAATACTTCTTCCCAATTTATATTGTCTAAATTTCTTATACCATTAATACTACTACTAATAGCTGTAGAATAAATACCATCGCTTTTATTAGAATCTATAATAATCTTATCTAAAGTAATTTCATTTTCACTTAATTTATCTTCTATCCATAAATTTAATTCTTCATAATTAACTCCGTTATCCCTTAGAACTCTTATTAATGCCTCTGCAAAATATTCTGTAAATTTTATATTATTCTCTGATATGAACTCCATAGCTCTCTTCATATTATCTTCATTATAATACTTAATAATCCTATCAGCTAATCTTTCCCCTCTATGTCTATCATTAGCTTTATTAACTATTAATACTGAACTTTTGCCTATTATCTCTAAATAAGCGATTTTAAGCATTATAGGTAACGCCCATAATTCTCCCATGGTTAATATGGTTGTCTCTTGATATCTATGTAAAAACTTATTAATATTCTCCCTAGATAGCTTATCTCTATAAATTCCCAATATCTCTCTTGATAAAGAATAAATCCTAGGATAGCCTTTTAGTGCTCCACTTTTTAGTATAGGTAGAGACCTTAAATATTTCTTAGATAAATGTTTTTTTATAAATTTATATTCTTTTTCAATAACATAAATATTATCTAATATCCATTGTGTTCCTTTTATCTTCACATATTCTCCACTTTTATCAACTTTAAATAAGTTATGACATCCCAATATGTTATTATAATGTTTATCTAAATTAGAAATTAAATCATTCCTGCTTATTTTTTCAATTTCCCTATGATCTCTAGCCATATTATCGATGGCATCTTCCAATTTTTCTTTATTTTCTGCTAAAAAACTATTGTCATTAATCTCAATATATGCTCTTTTCTTATTTCTATTTTTAATTACAAACATAAGAAAAACTATACTAAGTATGAGTATTAAGTTTACTAAAATAAATATGTACTCCATAGTGCTATCCCCTTTCAATGATGCTCAACTATTATTATTACCAAATTAACTTAAATCTATAATAGTAAATTTACTTACTCACCTTATCTTTTAAATTTTTCTGTTGTATTTGCATAAAAGCCATCTAAAAATAGTAACTTTATACTTACTGTTCCTAGATGGCTTCTTTCATTATATTATTGTTTTATGTTTTATTTAGATTTCCCTTTCGTTAATCCGTTATAACTACCAGGTTTCACATTAAATTTTACCTCTTTTCCATCACTTGTTGCAATTATAGTTCCCTGCTCATCTGTTCTATAGACTTCTACACCTTTATTTTTAAATTTATCCATTACATTTTGTCTTGGATGCCCATAGTCGTTGTCTTGTCCAACCATAATTACACCGTAGGTTGGATTAACCTGATTTAAAAACTCATCACTGGTAGAGGTATGACTTCCATGATGCCCGACCTTTAATACCGTAGACTTTAAATCAAACTTTTTATCTAGGATTTCCCTTTCTGATTCTGCTTCTGCATCTCCTGTAAATAAGAATGATGTATCTCCATACTCCAATTTAATTACTGTGGAGTAATTATTCATATCTTCATAACTTTCACTATTGGGTGCAAGTATGGTACAATTAGCATCTCCCAAGGTGAATTTTTCACCTACCTTAGGTATAGTAAAGCTTAGGTTCTTCTTTTTAGCCGAAGTTACCACATCTTTATAGGTTTTAGTAGTAGTAGTTACCTTAGGCATATATATAGTATCTATTGAAAAGCTATCTATGACCTTGTCTAAGCCTCCAATGTGATCCTCATGAGGGTGAGTTCCTACTAAATATTTAAGTTTCTTTATATTGCTATTTTTTATGTAGTTTACTACTAAATCACTATCATTATTATTTCCTGCATCAATAAGCATAGCCTCGCCCTTATTTTCTATAAGAATACTATCTGCCTGTCCAACATCAATAAAGTGAACTTTAAGTTCACCAGTAATAACATCACTACCATTAATATTCTTATCCTTAGATTCCTTTTGCTCACCTTGAAATATTGTTTTAGTATCGTTATTCTCATAGGATTTATCTTCCACCGTACTTCCTATAAATCCTCCAGTTAAAAATATTATAGCAAGGGTGATAATTACATTTACTAATTTGCTATTTGGCTTATGTTTTACTCCCATGTCATCACTTCTCCTGATTGTATCTTTTGTTTAATATAGAAACTCCTTCACACATATGTTAGAAGGAGTAACTCTAATTATATTCTATTTATATTTTATAAAATTCTACAAAGGATTTTGTTACATAACTATGATCCTTAACTCCTGCAAATTCTCTTATAGAGTGCATAGCAAGGGTTGGATTTCCAATATCTACAGAACGTATATTTAAATGTGTTGAGGATATCGGGCCTATAGTTGAACCACCTCTTGAATCTGAACGATTTACAAACTTTTGTACTGGCACTTCTGCTTTTTCACAAATAGCCTCATATACAGCTGAAGAATCTGAATCACTTGTATATGCACAATTCGCATTTATCTTTATAACAGGTCCTTTATTTACAATTGGTCTGTTAGTTGGATCTGCCTTTTCTGGACTATTAGGATGAACTGCATGAGCATTGTCTGCTGATATAATAAAGGATCTGCTAAGTGCTCTAAAGAACTCTTCTCTACCCTTTTCAAGACAAAGAACTATTCTTTCTAAGATATTGGCTAACATATCTGAATCTGCTCCTTGTTTTGTAGAACTTCCGACTTCCTCATTATCAAAACATACCATTACATTTATTCCATCAGTTATTGGAGCTTCTTTAAGTGCTTCGATTCCAGCATGAACCATTTGAAGATCATCTAATCTACCTGAAGATATAAATTCATCTTTTACCCCTACAATACATCCCTTTTCAAATTCATAAAGGAATAAATCAAAATCTATAATATCTTCTTTATTTACCTTTAATTCCTCTGCTAATATGTTTAATAAGGCATTATCCTTTTCTAATTCTTCGGTTACCATTGCAAGTAGTGGAAGCGTATCTTTTTGTGGATTTAATTCTCCACCAGAATTTGCTTCTCTGTTCATATGAATTGCTAAGCTAGGTATTATTAATATTGGTTTCTTTATATTTACTAACCTTAGCTCTGGATTAAGTAAATTTTCACCTTTTAAAGCAACTCTTCCTGCTAAAGATAGTGGTCTATCCATCCATGTACTTCTTATTAAACCACCATAAACCTCTGTATTTAATTTAATATAATTATTTTCTGATATAATTTCACTATTTGGTTTTATTCTAAATGTAGGTGAATCTGTATGAGCACCTATAATTTTAAATCCATGGTTCTCAATATCACCCTTACCTACAGTAAAGGCAATTAATGCAGATCCATTTTTGGTAGTGTAATATTTCCCACCCTTTTCTAAGTTCCATTTATCCTCTTCTTTTAATTCCTTGAAATTACTACTTTCAAGAGAATCTTTAACATTCTTCACTGCATGAAAAGCAGTAGGACTTTCGTACAAAAAATCTATAAGTTCTCTGGCAAACTTCAATTCTTTGGACATAATTAACCCCCTCCTTTAAACAAAATACTAACAATAGTATACCAAACTTTTACTACATTTCCTATGAATTTTATAATTTTCCCTAATTGATAACACGTTCTCATGTTATACTATAATTATAAGAAAAAATATATTGATAAAGAGGTGTAAAAATTGATTTCTCAAATACTTATAAAAAAGTTTATTAAAAATAGTGAAGATATAAAAAATAAAAAAGTTAGAGAGCGCTATGGATATCTTGGTGGAGTTGTTGGTATTTTAGTAAATCTAGTTTTATTTCTAATTAAAATTACTGCTGGACTTTTAGTTAATAGTATTGCTGTAATTGCTGATGCTTTTAATAACCTCTCAGACGTCGGTGCTTCATTAGTAACTATCTTTGGGTTTAAACTTTCAAATAAGCCAGCAGATAAAGAACATCCCTTCGGACATGGAAGAATTGAGTACATTTCTGGTCTCATAGTTGCATTTTTAGTAATATTAGTTGGCTTTGAGTTCATAAAAAGCTCTTTTGATAGAATAAAAAATCCTGTTCCTGTAGAATTTGCATTACTTCCATTTATTCTTTTAATAATATCTATCTCATTTAAAATATGGTTAAGTAGGTTCTATAAAGGTATAGGTAATAAGATAAATTCTTCTGCTCTTAAAGCTTCTTCTGTAGACTCAATAAGTGATGTAATATCTTCTTCTACTGTAGTTATATCACTACTAATCTCTAAGTTTACCACACTCCCTATAGACGGATACATCGGCTTAGTTGTTTCCTTAGTAATTCTTTATGCAGGGTATAGTCTAATTAAAGATACTTTAAACCCATTGCTTGGAGTTGCTCCTGATGAAGATTTAGTAGAAGATATTCAAAGAATGTTACTTTCCTATGAACATATAGATGGTACTCATGACTTGCTAGTGCATAACTATGGACCTGGAAGAATAATTGCTTCTATTCATGCTGAAATTCCTCTTGATATCTCTGTTGTTGCTGCTCATGAGGTTATAGATAGAGCAGAAAAAGAAATTTCTGCTGAGTTAAGCATATACTTACTCATTCATATGGATCCAGTAACTACAAATGATGAGGAGATTCTCAGTGCAAAAGAAGAATTAGAGGAAGTTTTAAATAAAATTCCTTATATATCTTCCTTTCATGATTTTAGAGTAGTAGGTGAAGGTGACTATAAAAACTTAATATTTGATGTAGTAGTTACAGATGATTTTATAATAACTAAAGAATCAGAACTTCAATTGCAAAAACAAATAAACGAAGAAATTAAGAAAATTTTTCCAAAATACAATGTCATAATCACTGTAGATGCATCTTTTATTTAATTAATTTAGATTTTTCATTAACCATTTTTAACTTAATATAATATTATAATAGTGTAGAAATCATTGGAGGTTTAATTATGACCGGAAAATCCACTCACTACTTTTTAGGTGGCAATACTGGAAAAGGTTTTTATTCTCACTTTAATTATATTGTTTCGCAAAAAGATGCTACTAGAATTATTTGTTTAAAGGGAGGTCCTGGTACAGGCAAATCTTCTCTTATGAAAAAAATTGGAAAACACTACATTGACAGAGGTTATAATGTAGAATTTCATCATTGTTCTTCTGATAGTGATTCTTTAGATGGAATCCTAATTAAAGAATTAAATGTGGCTATGGTTGATGGTACATCTCCCCATATGATAGACCCTGTTACCCCTGGTGCTGTAGATGATATAGTAAATATGGGAATATGTTTAAAAGAAGAGAATTTTAAGAACATAAAATTTCACATTCTAGCTGTAAATAGAGAAATTGGATACTCCTTTAGACGAGCATATAGATTTTTTGCTGCTGCTAAATGTATTTATGATGATTGGTATACATTTAATAATAATGCTCTAAATCTATATGAACTTAATATTTTAAAAGAAAATTTAAAAAATAGAATTCTTCCTAATACCTTCTCCTCACTGGGTAAAAAACGCCACTTATTTGCAACAGGATTTACTCCAAAGGGAGTTATAACTTATATTCACAATATAATAAAGGATATGTCGAATGTTTATGTACTTAAAGGAGCACCTGGAACTGGTAAATCTCAAGTTCTTGAATATATTGCAGATGAAGCTACTAGAAGAGGTCTAGATGTAGAAATTCTACACACTCCACTAACTCCTGAAAAGATTGAACATTTATTAATTCCTGAATTAAATGTTGCCATAGTAACATCAAATGAAATTACTAAAATTGAATTTCATGGTGAGCAATATGATATGGATAGTCTATTAGATACAAATTATACCGAAAAAAAACAAGATGATATAGACGATGTTTCTTCCATATTCTATATTCTACTTCAAAAAGGTCTCGATTGTATAAAAACAGCTAAAGATTTACATGATGAATTAGAAGAATTCTATGTTCCTAATATGGATTTTAATAAAGCCGACCAAATTTATGAGGAAATATTAGCTAAAATTCAAGGATACGAAGAAAATTAATAATATATTTAAAATAAAAATAATAGCACCTAAGGTACTATTATTTTTTATTTTTAATAACTATTAAATCATGAAGTGCTCTAGTACACATTATATACATTAAATTATCCTTATATATATCTCGAATTTCCTCTTCAATTATAATAGCTCCATCAAATTCTAACCCTTTTGCATAATAGCTAGGCATAATCATAGTTCCCTCTGCAATATGAATATTCTCTTTATCTATGATCTTCAATGAAATATCTTCTTTTAACAACTCATATATATCCTTAGACTGAGATAAATTCTTAGTTACTATTGCTATGTTTTCTAGATTTTTTTTCTTTAAGCCAGTTACTAGGTCTATAACATTTTCTTTAAGCTCTCTCTCATCTCTTACTAATATCTCATCAACAGGAGCCCCAGTTCTAACCATAGGTACTATGGAAATAGCATCTATATACTGATTGCTATATTCCATGATTTCTTTAGTTGAACGATAACTTTTATTTAATTTAAACATTTCAACTGAATCCTCACTAAATACATCCTTAATATGACTTAAAGAAGAATCATTTCCATTAGATATTAATTGCTGGTTACTATCTCCAACTATAGTCATAGACTTAGTATTTACTAGTTCTTTTAATACTATAAATTGTAGTGGTGAATAATCTTGAGCCTCATCAATTACTAAATGTTTAATTTCTCTATTAAATTTTAAACCCTTAAGCTTAACTTTTAAGTATAGTATAGCAACTAAATCTTCTTCTGTATATTCTTCATCACCATTAAACTCTTTATATATTTCTTCTATACTTTTTTCATCTAAATAATTTAAGGTAGCTTTTACTTTCATTGCATCTCTTACTAATTCTCTTATCTCTAATTTTCTTTTAAATTCTAAATCATTTATATGAAGTATTAATTCTTCCTGAGTATACTCTTCCTTTTTTTCTTTATATTGCTTTTCAATAGATCTAAACTCTTCATCTCTAACATCACTAATTCTAGAAAATAAAATCCTTTTAATTTTTTTACTTCTCCTAAACAACGGCAGTGAAGTAAAATCTTTCGTAAACATGCTTTTAATTTCTTCTTTAGTTGCTATAACTTTATCCCTAAAGAAAACACCATCACAAATATAACTATTTTCTTCCAACTTAATGATAAGTTTATCTAGATCATCCATAAATTTCAAAGATCTCTTATAAATAATTTTCTTCTCAAAATTTTTGTCTTTGTTAAGAATTCTTTCCATAACATCTTTAATATCTATAACATCATCTACATCTACTAACTCTAAAGCTAAATCTAAAAATGTAGTTTGGAACACGCCTGTCTCGCCTAGAGTTGGAAGAACATTTGAAATATAATCTATAAATATTCTATTAGGTCCTAATATTAAAACCTTATTTTCTAATAGCTTTCTATAGTTATAGATTAAATAAGCAACTCTATGAAGTGCAATAGTCGTTTTACCACTTCCAGCTACTCCATCGACCACTAGTATTTTATTCTTATCTTGTCTTATAATCTCATCTTGCTCTTGTTGTATAGTCATAACTATGTCTTTCAGCTTATCTGAAGAATTTTTGCTTAATACCATTTGAAGAATATCGTCTTTTATATCAATATTAGAATTAAATAATCCCTCTAACTTACCTCTTTTTATGATATATTGGATTCTTCCTAAAATAGAAGCTGTAATTTCTCCATCCGGTGAATTATAATGTCCAACATTTCCTGCACCATTATAAAAAAGTGCTGAAATTGGAGCTCTCCAATCTATAATTAGTGGTTCAAATGTTTTCTCTAAAGTAACTCCGAACCTCCCAATATATATATCTTCTATTCCATAATCTTCTTCTCTAAAAGTAACCTTTCCAAAATAAGGGGAAGACTTTAACACTGTTAGTTCCTTTAATTTTCTATCAGTACTTTTAAAGTTTTCTTCTTTCACATAGTTTTCATGGTCAAAATACTCTATTATCTTATCTTCATCATCTTTAAATTCTTCTAAAACATTTTTCCTGTACTCTAATATGGCATTGGTTATATGCTTTCTTTTCTCTATACACTTAAGGATTTCATCATTTATAATTTTTATAACATGCTCTAATGTTTCTTCTTCTATGGCAACTTCTAGCTGTTTCTTTAATTGTTCTTTAAGACTATTTGACATAAAACCACTTCCTTTATTAGATTCTTATAATAAATTTTCATGGTGACTTATTCTAAATTCTACATTTAAATCTTAGACTCTTCTATCCATGCTAAGTTTACATAATGTGTAGATATATAAAGTTGATTTATATTATTTCTTCCCAGCCTTTTATATCAGTAATTCCAAGACCAGGCTCATCAGATAAAGTGATTTTATTTCCTTCAAAGATTGCCCCTCCAACTATAGGATCTTCTGCAAAGTATATCATTGTATCTAAATCTGCTGTTATCATATTTCCTCTTGATGCTGCAAAACTAGCTGCTGCTGTGATTCCAATCTTACTCTCTAGCATACATCCAACCATGCACCTTATACCCATAGTATCTGCCATATTATAAATTCTTATGGCATTTTGTATTCCACCACATTTCATCAGTTTTATATTAATTAAATCACAAGCTCTATTCTGAATTACCTTAAACGCCTCTGGTGATCCAAATACTGATTCATCAGCCAAAATCATAGTGTCCACATTATCTTTTATAAATTTTAATCCTTCTATATCCCAACCTTTAACTGGTTGTTCCACAAACTCTATATCCAAATCTAATTGCTCTATTTTCTTAATAATTTTTATTGCATCTTTTGGAGACCAACCTTGATTACCATCAACTCTTACTTTTATTCCTTTTCTAATAGCACGTCTAATAAATTTCACTTTTTCAAAGTCTGATTCTACATTATTCCCAAGCTTTATCTTAATATTAGTATAGCCATCTCTAGTAGCTTCATAGGCTGCATTTATCATATTTTCCATCTTATCATCATCTTGTATAGTTATATCTGTAAGTACCGTTGAATTAAAGCCTCCTAATAACTTATATAATGGAGTATTTACTCCTTTGCTCCAAAGATCGTATATAGCAATTTCCACAGCTGCCTTTGCACTATTATTTCCTTTAATGCATTCATCCATAACTTTAAAAATACATTGAAGACAAGTAAGGTCCATGCCCTTAATAAAAGTAGTAATATGCTTAATAGCACCTACAATTGAACTTTCTGTCTCCCCTGTTACCCTTGGTGCTGGAGCTGCACTTCCTATTCCAATGTCCCCATTTTCTGTAAATATCTTTACAACTACTTCGTTAGAATAATTATAAACTCCGTTTTTAGTTACGAATGGTTTTTTTAATGGCATTGTGATTCTACCAACTTTAACATCTGCAATAATCATTTTTATACCCCTACTATTTATAAATTTATATTTTTAATATTATTAATCCTATTTGTATTTTATTCATAAAGAATATGCTAAAAATAAAATAGGATAGATTTTCTACATTTTCGTAAAAATTTCTATCTAGTCAAGTCATAATTATACACCAAAGCCTAAAGTAGTCAAGCTATATAGTAGGTTGTTTTTGTTCAATTTATTTAAATAATAGATATTACTCTCAATATCTATGTATTTCTTAATATTAATCTCCGTTATGTTTTATTCCTATGAACTTTATCCATCCTTTTCTAGCAATATATCTTATGTACATTACAAGCCTCTCTATAGCTACTTCTTCCGTATCACCTAACCTCCTTGCCATCTCAAGTGCAATGTCATATATACTTCTTTTACCATCTATTAAAGTCCATACTAATGATGATTTTTCATCAAAAACTATATCACTAAGATTATTTTTCTTAATCAACCATCTTGCAAACTTTTCTATCGTTTTATTATGTTCAAAATATAAGGTAACTATATTATTTTCATTAATTTTATAGTTATCATGTTCAATTTTAGGAATATATAAAAGAAAATTCTTTTCTTCTTTATTTTGAGTTTTTTTACCTTTCATACAAATCACCTACAAATTAGTTAAGAGCCTCAACGGCTCTTAACTTTAATATTATTCATAATTATATCCACATATTATAATATTATAAGAAATAATCCCAATAATCACCACTTACCTTTAAGTTCTTTCATTATCTCCACTACAAGAAATAAGATAAATAACCACTCCAAGAATTATGAATATAGCTGTTGAGAATATAGAATTTTGAGTTAACCCTTCAAAATTAAGTCCAAAGGCTACGTTAATACCTAAAGTAGCAAAAACTGCAACTACTATACCCATTAAGGCATCTCCAGCAACTAATCCAGAAGATATAAGAATACCTCTCTCTACTTTTTCTTTCATAAGAGATTCATTTTTCTTGAATTTCTTCTCAACAAATATTCTAATTATACCACCTGATAATATACCTGCATTTAAATGTATCGGTAAATAAAGTCCAAGGGCAACTGGAAGTACGGGAAGCCCAGATATTTCTGCAAAGACTGCTATTGATACTCCTACGAATACAAGTACCCAAGGTAATTCACCAGTCATAACACCTTCTATAACCATTGACATCAGAGTAGCTTGTGGAGCTGGCACTGCTTCTGAACCAATTCCATATGTGTTATTAAGCATTAATAATACATATCCACAAACTACAGCACCAAATATTAAACCTAAATACATTCCTATTTGTACTTTCTTTGGTGAACCACCAATTATAAATGTAGTCTTTAAACTTTGGGCAGTACCACCAGCAACAGCTATAGCTACACATACTATACCTCCTACCATAACTGCTGTAATCATCCCCTTTTGCCCTATATTGCCAGTTATCTTTAATATTGCCGCAACAAATAGTAAAGTAGCAATAGTCATACCTGATACTGGATTATTTGATGCACCAATTATACCAACCATTCTTGCAGAAACTACTGCAAAGAAGAATGAAAATACTACTGCCATTAATGAGCCTATTATCCCCACTCTAATTTGTGGCAATAACCATGCAAGAACAAATACTAGTATTGCTGAAGCTATTACCCAAACTATTGGAGGCTCTTCATTTATTCTAGTTATTGTACCATTATCCTTTTTACCTATGCCAGCCATAGCTGCTCTAAAGGATCTAATAATTGTTGGTGCTGATTTACCTAAAGAAATAAATCCACCTGTAGCAACAGCTCCTGCTCCTATATACCTTATATACTTACTCCATATATCTGAAGCTCCCATTTCTGAGATTAACATAGTTGAAGGAAATAATGGCTCTGGAACCGTACTACCTATATATTTAATAAGTGGTATTAATCCAAGCCATGCTACAAGAGATCCTCCAAACATAAATGCTGATGCTCTTGTACCAACTATAAATCCAACACCTAGAAGTGATGCTAATGTATCTATCCCAAATACTGAATTTTGATATGCAGGTATAACCCACTCTGGTCTTTCACTCCAAAGAGCAAATCCTCCAGAAGCTAATTTATAACCCCCACCAATTCCAAGACCCATTAAAACCATTTTAAATCCACTACCGCCTTCACTTCCATTAACTAAAACTTCAGCTGCAGCCATAGACTCTGGATATACTAAATTCCCATGCTCCTCAACTATTAAAAATTTTCTTAGAGGAGTAACAAAGAATATACCTACAAGTCCCCCTAACAGAGTAACAATAACAATTGTAGAAACACTTAAATTAAGTCCCCATAAAATAATTGCTGGTAGTACAAATATAATTCCACCTGCTATAGATTCTCCTACAGCTGCAATTGAAGCAACCATATTAGCCTCTAATATATTATTTCTTCTAAATACTCCTTTTAAAATTCCTGTACCCAGTATTGCTCCTGGAATTCCTGCTGCAATAGTGAGACCAACTTTTAATCCAAGATAAGTGTTAGCAGCTGCAAATATCATTGAAAATAATGCACCCATTACAATAGAGTAAACACTTAACTCAGGCATTGCCGTTGTGGTTGGAATAAAAGGCATATAGTCATCACCCTTTATACCTCCATAGGCAGTATGTGATAATCTTTTATTTTCCTTCATTTATAATTCCTCCTTAGTAAGATATATTAGTCACATTGAATATGCATATTCGACTTATTTTTAATATTAATTTTTTCTTCTTACTCAATTGTTTTCTTAATTGTTTTATTACTAGTTTAGTCATTGTTAAATTACCTTATGCCTTTAAATATATTTTATGGATTGAATTTATCTTTCCCTAAATATAGTTTAATTATTATTGTATTTAACATAAAAATAAATAAAGAAAGTGGTGAAATAAATTTCACCACTTCAATACTTCTTTAATGTTTTATTATTAATATACTATTTTAATTTTCCAAACCTATTAAAAGGAAATATAATAAATTTCCCCTCTCCCTGTATGTCTTCGAAAGATATATAGGGATTTTCCCATAGACGAGCATCAATAGAATTTCCTCTATTATCTCCCATAAACAAATAACAACCTTCCGGTACATTAAAAGTTCCTGCAATATCGCTAAAGCTACTTACATAATTCTCCTCTAGAAACTCTCCATTTATATACACACTTCCATCTGATTGAATTTCTACATTTTCTCCTGGAAGTCCGACTACCCTTTTAATTAAATCTTTATTTAGTTCATCAGAATGAAATACTAAAATATCTCCTCTTTTAATAGATGATGGTTTATATGTTCTCAATGAAAATATTCTATCTCCTGGTGTAATAGTAGGATACATAGATTTAGTTGGAACATTTACATTAAAAAATATAAATTTATTTATTAAAAATCCTAAAATTATAGCAATAAATGCTGGTATAATCCATTCTTTAAGAAATTTTATCACTAATTATTCCCCCCAAAGTCACTTAAAGTTATTTTTATATTACTATACTACCACATTTTAAACAATAAATATCATCTTATCATATATTCTTTCGTTATCTAATTTATTTCCACATATTAATTTATTTAATAATAGGTGAAAAACATACCTACTATTAAATTATAGAAACTGCAAATACTAATATCATAAAATAGTTTTATGTTAATTAAAATTATTTATTCATATAAATATCCAAATAATAAATTATATACTGGGAGGTAATATTTTGATTAATAGAAGAATTGTTTCTTATAGTCAAGTAGAAAACTTTTCTTATTTAAAAACTACTTCTAATCTTTCTATTTCTATTGATAATATGAATTCAGAACTTTGTATCAAAGAACTAAAGAATATTACCTTAGTTCCTAGAAGTGGAACTCATAATAATTTTAAAATAAGAGAAGAAATTATTATGTATGTAATCTCAGGTGAATTACTATATAGCGATAACATAGGAAATTTAGAAACTCTTTCATCTGGAAATTTTCTTTACATTAACTGCATGGATGGAATAACCTATGATATTTTTAATAGTGGTATTGATTCTCTAGATATTATAGAGATATCCTTATACACCAATAATGATGCTTATAATCTAAAAAAGTATAATAAATCTCCTATATTAAATAAATATGACTTTAAAAATTCTATTGAAAATCAGTGGTTATATGTTATTAGTCCTATAAATGGTCTAGCTCCTATTAAATCTAGTTGTGATATTAATATTTATTTTGCATTACTAAACCCTAACAAAGATTTAATTTTTACAATTAATAAAGGGAGACAATGCTATTTATTTCAATATTATGGAGATATTGAGATTTTTACAAATAACTCAGATAATATTACCTTAACAGGCTCAGATAGTGCTTATATATCTAATGAAACTTTTAAATTAAGAGCCATTATTCCTAGCAACATACTTATCATTGAAACTGCAACTTAGTAAATATTAAGGCTATGCTGAAATTAATTAGGAACTTTAGCTCTTTGTTTTTACATAGCTTTAATATTTTATTCTTATTATATCTTCCTATAAAATCCTTTCATTAAATTTCAACCATCTAATATATTTATTATGTGATATTTTATTATTTTTATCGTATAAATAATAAAAGAGTTTTTTATTGGAGGTATCAAGTATTATGAATAACATTGGTATTATAGATATTGGTTCAAATACAGTTCACCTACTAATTGTTAATATAGATGATAAGTCCAATCCAAAGATTATAGATGAGGATAAGGAACATTTAAGACTTGGAGCTACTTTAGCTACTAATAAAATTATAAGTGCTGAAAAAGCCTTAGATATAATAACTGTTTTAAAAAAGTTTTTACGCTCATGCATTATAAATAAAGTTTCTAAAATTATTTCTGTGGCTACGGAGGCTTTAAGAGTAGCAGAAAATAGTAACCATGTTCTTGATTTAATAAAAGCTCATACAGGCATCATAGTTCAAGTTTTATCCCCTAAAGAGGAGGCTTATCTTTCTTACCTTGGAGTTATTTCTACTTGTAACCTAGATAAAGGTATAATAATGGACACTGGTGGAAATAGTACTGAATTAATTTTTATAGAAAAGGGTATATTTACAAATTACACTAGTATTCCTCTAGGTTCTATAAACATAACTGAGAAAATAAAAGTTAATAAGCGTGGCAGATACTTAAGCTGTGACTATAATGAAGACTTTTTTTTCAAGCTATTTTCTAATATACCGTGGATTGAAACTTTTTATGGGAGCTCTTTAGTTGGCATTGGAGGAACTTTTAAGAATCTTGGAAAGATATATTGTAATTATTTAACCACCCCATGTCCATCTACTAATATAATAGAACTTTCCAACCCTTCTGAACTAAAGACTCTTTGCAAAAGTCTTAAAGTTATAAGTTTAAAAGATAGAGAAAATTTACAAGGTCTTTCCAAGAAGCGTGCTGATATTATATTAGGTGGATGTGAAATAATAACTCATATAATAAACTATTGCAACTTTCATAATATTATTATATGTAGTGAAGGCTTGAGAACTGGTATATTAAATAATTATTTAAAATCAACTACTCAACCTAATGAAATACATATAACTATTTAACTTTTTAAATAGTTATATAGTTTCATATGTGTATATACATCATAATAAAAACCACCATAAAAGGTGGTTTTTATTGTTTCTATATTAACTTTGTTATAAATAAGTATAAAAAGTGAGCTAATATACCTGCTACTAATCCACCAAAAGTATGGCTAACTATGGCTTTACCTGTTAACTCTCTACATTTTAATCCATCCATCATTGCAACGTGAGTACTTAAGTATCCACTCCAACACATTCCCATAGCTGTAAATACAGCAATTTCATTACCGCCTATTAATCCATTTTGTAACATTTCCGGCACTAAACCAATTGCAGCTCCTGCAGCCCCTAAAGATGTTATTGGAAAAGCTATAGCTTCTGGACTTTGGAACCCAAATAATGGAACTAATATAAATTGAAGTTTTTCACCAATCCATGGTAAAAGTGCAATACCTTCTGATGCGGCACCAGTATAAGCACCCGATGCTGAAGGTCCATTGGTAAGCATTAAAACTAAAGTACAAATTATTAAAACTCCTGGAATTATAGCAAGTCCCATTTGTACTCCTGAGGCTCCTCCTTCAAGCATAGCACCAATAAATCTTTCTCCAACACTACCATCTCTAATTTCTCTATAGTTCATCATGTCAAAACCAGTATCATTGTCTTGTACACACATTTCTTCTTTACCATAAATTTTTGCGGTTTGTCTAAGCATTAATCTAGTACTTACGATACTTCCTATTATAGCCCCTACATTACCTATTATAGCTGGCAGTATAAAACTTTCTCCTATAGGTGACTTTTGTCCCATCATATAGGTAGTAATAATCAATCCCATTCCAAAGGCTGTTCCTAGATTAGTTAAAGCTGGTAACTGATATTTTTTAAAATATCTTCTAAATCCTTTATCATCTGCTAAAGTAAGTATAGCTGGATTATCAGAAAGATAAGTTGTTAAAACTCCTATAGCACTAGCACCCGGCAAATCATAAAGTGGCTTCATTAATGGTGATAACAATCTGTTAATTAAAGATACCACTCCAAACTCTGATAGAAGTGCAGATATAGCTCCTGCCAATACTGCAATAGCCATTATATAAAAAACTGTTTTCATTAATAAGCTATATGCAGTTTCCATTAGGGTATTAAACATATTTATGGTTCCCATAACACTTCCCATACCTATGAAAAAACCTAAAAATAAAATTAGAAATATAATACCTTCTTTGCTAACGGCCTTTTTCAAACCCTTCTTATGTGTCAATTATTGCTCCCCCTTATTTAAAATTTTTTATATTTTGTGAATATTCCATATTTATTATGAATTATTTACCCATTTATGTCAATAATTATTACTAATAAACTTTTTCACTTATCATTTCGTATTTATGAATATTTTTAATTTATTTTTATAATTATTTATTATATAATATTTTTTTCATTTTTATGAAATATAATCTTACGACATGTATTCCTTTACATTTTTATTTGTATTATATTGACTATCTATTAAAATTATTTCTTTAAATAAATAGTATCTAGAAATTTTATTGTCTAGATACCTTTATTTCAATGACTTTTCAATATAATTTATTTAAAACTTTACCCTACATTGAAAGAATTCATATTCTGAAATTCCTGAAATTCCATTAATGCAAAAACTATTACTTTCTTTATCCTCAATAAATTTATTCATTATTAGGGAATCATCAAATTTGATTTCCTTAATAAAGTTAAGTTGAATATAAGATATTTTCTTTTCTCTATGCCAATCTAAAGAAAAGAAATCTTCTATAAAAGAGATATATTTGGCATTATTAACATGGTTATTTATATCTATATCATTATAATATAGATCCCTCTTAATAGTTTCTATAGCCTCTCCTGGCATCTTTATCTTGTTAAGCTTATTATCAATTACATCTCCTACATTAATATTTATATCTATCGGGCACATAGACGGCTTTTGTGGAAGTCTAGTTTCAACATCTACAATTAAATAATATATCAAAACTCTTCCAATAACTTGTCCATCCTTATCCTCAATCTTAAATCTTCTTTTCATAAAGACTTTTTCACGCCCGCCTAAACAAGTTTCTACCGTTATATCTTCTCCAATTTTGGGATATCTTTCCATTGCAATTTCCACTCTAGATACTACCCAAAATAATCCTTTGTTCATCATAGATTGAAAATCTACTCCTATAATTTGAGAATGACCTTCTGAAACCTGTTGAATGTAATCCATTATTGTAAATAATTTAACATTTCCACTAAAGTCTCCTTCATGAAACTTAATAGTGAATTTTTCTTTATAGTTTAGCTCCAAAATTACACCTTCTTACGCAACTTTTCTTCTTTAATCCTTGTTTATATTATCTTATTATGTAGATTTAATAACAAAATTAGTATATCATAATTTATATATAACATAAAGTTAAGGAGAATAAGTTATGAATAATTTAACAAATAAGCACTTGGTTGTTATTTCAATTGATGGATTAAAAGCAGCTGATTTTGATATAATAAGTAACTTACCAACTTTTTCACAATGTATTCAAAAGGGATCAGTAGTTAGAAAAGTTAAATCTATATATCCATCTTTAACATATCCAGCTCATACTACTATAGTTACAGGTAAGTATCCTAAAAACCATGGTGTTGTAAACAATAAATTACTAGAACCTGAAAAGGCTGCTCCAGATTGGTTTTGGTTTAGAAAATATGTGAATGGTCCAGCACTATATGATATGGCAAAAAGTAAAGGACTTACTGCAGCATCTATATTTTGGCCTGTTACTGGCAGATCCTCTATAAAATATAATATGCCTGAAATCTTCTCTAACAATAAATATGTATCTCAAGAAATGGCATCCCTTCTAGGCGGAAGCCCTATATATCAATTCAATTTGAATAGAAAGTTTAAATATCTCCTTGATGGTATAAAGGAGCCTAACTTAGATAATTTTGCCACTGCTTGTGCTATGGAAACTATAAAGAAGTATAAACCCAATTTACTTTTACTCCATCTCTTAGACTTAGATAGTCAACGTCACGGTTATGGTACTGATTCTAAAGAAGCTGTAGACTCACTTCATCGCCACGATAAACGATTAGCTGATGTAATAAAAGCTTTAAAAGAAGCTGGCATATATGAAAATTCTTCTATAGTTATTTTAGGAGATCATGGATTCCAGGACTTTAATAGAGTTATTACGTTAAATACCTTATTTAGAAATCAAGGATTAATAAACATTGATGATAATAATAGAATTAAATCTTGGAGAGTATATGCAAAATCTTGTGATGGAAGTGCCTATATATATATTAAGGATGACTTTAATAAAAATCTCTCCTCAAAGGTTTATAATATTTTAAAAGCTTTATCTCTTGATGAATCTAAAGGAATTGAAAAAATATATAAAAATGATGAGATTGTTGATTTAGGTGGTGACCCTAAGGCTACATTTATGATTGAAGCCAAAAGAGGATTTATTTTTATAGACCGGTTTAATGATAATATAGTAACTTCAACCACTCCTAAGGAAGGAAAATCCAATGGTAATCACGGTTATCATCCTGATAGTCCTGATATTCATACCCTCTTTATTGGATGTGGTGAGGAGTTTAAAGAAAACTTTTTTATAGACAATATGAATTTAGTGGATATAGCCCCTACCCTCTCAAAAGTTTTAGGTATTAAATTTCCAAAATGCGATGGAAAGATAATTGAGAGAATATTGACTATTCCTTAATCCTTTAAAATTACCCTATAATGTAATAAAGAGATAAGAATTTAAATTAAATTCTTATCTCTTTTCTAATTATTATACTATCATATGCATACATAGTGCACTCAAAGTTCCAACAGCCACTCCTGCACCTACATCTGTAGGATAATGTACTCCAAGATAAACCCTTGAAAGTCCCACAAGACTAGCAATTACTATAGATACTACAGCTAATCCAGTAAAGCTTAATGCAATACTAACTCCAATAGAAAAAGCTGCAGTGGTATGACCAGATGGAAATGAATAATCATCTACCCCTATCTTTTTGATATTTAGAGTTGGAAACTTTATATATGGCCGTATTCTATTTTTTAATCTCTTTAAAAAGTGTGTAATACCTCCAGAAGTAATGATTGATAAAGATGCTAAAAATCCTAGGTTCTTAATTCCCTTACTTTTAGACATAACAGTTACCACAACAAAAATCATACAAAATGTAGCAGAGCCCAAAAATGTTATATATGGCATAATTTTATCTAAAAACTTGCATCGTAATTTTTTATTTATAAACTGCAATAGTGTTACATCTACTTTTTTTATTAATTCTATCATAGAGCCCTCCTAAAAATATCATAAATAAATTATATATAAAAATAAGACAAATTAAAAGTTTTTCCTTTAATACTTTCCTGCTTCTCATTTACAATAAATAATTAAAGTTTTATGAATATATTATTTAGATTATTATTATAGTATATTTATTAGGATAAAAGTAGTTTAAATGATAAAATATTTATAAGAAATATGCTTAATTCATATTCATGTTTAGGAGGTCTCTATGGAAATTTTACAATTAAAAGAAATAAAGAAGAAAATTTTAAGAAAACTTTGTAACTCTCATTTCTTAAAATCTGCAAATATATCACAAAAATTTCTTGATAAGCATATAAACTCACCGGTTTTTTTATACACTCTCCAAGACATTTTAGTGGAAAAAGATTTTTCTCCATCTAAAGTTCTTTATCTATGTACTCCTTTATTAAGTGATTTGTATGAAAAAGGTCCTAATGATTGGCTAGTATATTTATATAATTATACTTTAAGTAAGAATTTTAAAGATGCAGTAACTATAGAATTAGACTCTAAATTTACTTCGGGATGTGAAATATTCCTTCGAATTTACAAGATTCTATGCAATTCGGAAAAATCTATATCTTATTCAGATAGTTGGCAAGCAAAATATCCTCTCATAACTTTAACAGATAATGAAATTGAAGAACTTGAAAGAAAAGATGAATATTTAAAATTCACTAAAGCCTTTAATCATGACTATGTATATGAAATGATGAAGCTTAATGGAGAAATATTTAAGTATAATACTTTAGATCACATCTGTGGAGTTCATCACTTAGCTATGTTTTTAGCACGCCAACTTAAAGCTAAAGGATTACCTATAGATTTAGGAAGGGTTTCTGGAGCAGCAGCTGGACATGACATTGGTAAATATGGATGTAAAGGTGAAGAGCTAAAACGAGTTCCACATCTTCACTACTATTACACAGACCAATGGTTTAGAAAGCACAATATAAATTATATTAGAAATATAGCTATAAATCATTCTACTTGGGACTTAGAGCTTGAAAATCTATCCTTAGAATCTTTAGTACTCATATATTGTGATTTTAGAGTTAAAAATGTATTTACTAATTTAGGTACTACTATGCATATTTTTTCTTTATCCGACTCTTTTAAAGTAATTCTTGAAAAACTAGAAAATGTTGATACTAAAAAGGAAGCTCGCTATAAAAAAGTATATGGCAAATTAAAAGACTTTGAAGATTACTTAAAGAGTATAGGTGTAAATGTTGATTTAGATTCCAAGGAGGACACTTTAACTCCTCCACTCCCTCCAATGTACTCTTTGATTAGAGGAAAAGAAATAACTGCTAATATGAAAAATCTAGCAATAAATCATAATATAAATCTTATGTATTTATTACGCGATGAGTACTCATTAAATGCCATATTAGAACATGCTAGAAGTGAGGACAACTGGAAAAATCTTCGCCAATATATAAGAGTATTAGAAGAATATTGTACTTACTTTACTCAAAAACAAAAGCTACAAACTTTAGAATTTCTATATGACAACTTAACTCATAGAGAAGATGACATTCGTCGCCACTGTGCCTATCTAATAGGAAAATTAATAGCTATTTATGATGAAGATTATAGTAAGGAATTACCTAAAAATGTATCTATAGAGAAACCTTATATAAATAGTTATCAATTATTTGAAGAGTACATTTCATTAATGCTTTATCCTAGTGGTAAATTAGTTAATGCTCATAAAAATTGGATTGGCTACAACACTAAAATCATGGTTAATTCCGTTTTTGTAAATTCCAAAAAAATTTTTATGGAAATATATAGAAGTATTATCTTGAAACATTATCTGTCTCAAAATATAATTTCCTTTGAAACTCAGCTGTATTTACTATATACCGCAAAGTATATTTCTTTTGAGTCCTATGATGAAACTTTAGATTCACTCATAGAATTTATTATTGATAAAGTTAAAAAGAGAAATATAGTTATAAGATTAGCGGCTCTTGAAAGTTTAAACGATATAATTCCTAAAATACCACCTACTCATTCTATACGCTATTATATAATTAAAAATCTAGAAGAAATTAAAACTAGAAGGAAAAATTCATCTGAAAATTATTTATATCTAAAAATTTTTACTACTCTCAATATGAATTACCAAATAGATATTTTTAAAACTTACTGTATTGAAGATTATAATAAAGTTCCAGATATCCTACTTAGCAACTTAAAAACAGCTACTAATTGGGTAGTAAAAAAACATCAGATAGATATACTTCTTAATTATTCTCTCTATATAGCACCAACTACAGGACTTCATACTTGCATTCACTTTTGTAATATGTTAAAAGTTAGTGCTATGGAAACTGTTAGAAATAGTGCCGGCTCTTCCATTCTTAAAATCATGCCTAACTTAAATGATTCAGAAAGAAATGAAGTAGCTATAGAGCTTTTACGAGGACTAGAAATTGAAGGTCAAAAGTTTACAGAGTATATATCTCCATTCTTTGGCCAGATAATCTTATGGCTAGCCCCTAATGAACTAGATGAAATTATCGATGATTTAAAAATCAAAATTAAAACTTCAAGTGAAGATGTTAAGATATTAATTCTTAAAGCTATAGGAATTTCCTTATCTAACTATGGTGTATATAAATCTAGATTTAATGAAGATGAAAAGATTTATGATGAAAGATTAAAATCAATGTTATCCATTATTTTAAATGGTATAGGCGATTATAAGGATAAGGTTAAACAAGCAGCCATAATTACTCTTGGTAAGGACATATTTGGAAACTTAACTCTTTCTTTAGATGATAAGTTACATGTTTTCAAATTGATAGCTAAAAAAATTCTTACTCTTATAGGTAATGATGACAATAATAGATTACTTTTATTAACTAATGCAGCCGCTATAAATCACATCTATAGATTTATAGCAGACTATACCTTTTTTAATGGGGAGATTCTTGTAGATACACCTAAGAAAATAGCATTTTTCCCTGGTACCTTTGACCCTTTCTCTTTAGGACATAAGAATATTTGTAATTCAATTCGTGATTTAGGTTATGAAGTATATTTAGCCGTAGACGAATTCTCTTGGTCTAAAAAAACCTTACCTAATCTTTTAAGAAAAATATTAATTAATTTATCAATTTGTGATGAGTTTAATGTATATATATATCCTGAAACTATGCAAGTGAATATATCTAATCCTAATGATTTAAGAATACTTAAGGAATCATTTTCAGGTTCTCAAATATTCTTTGTTTCTGGTAGTGATGTACTTTTAAATGCCTCTTGCTATAGTAAACCTATAGAAAATAACTCAATCCATACCTTTGATCACATAATTTTTGAAAGGGGTAATTCAAAGAAACTTTTAGCTGCTAAATCTCTTATAAATGGTACTGTAGAAGTATTAAAACTTCCAGCTAAATATTCTACCATAAGCTCTAGTCAAATCAGAAACTATATAGATAAAAATAGAGATATTTCAACCTTAGTAGATCCTTTAGTTTCTCAATATATTAATGAAAATGGTTTTTACCAACGCGAACCCCTAGATAAGCTATCTCTAAATGAAAGTTACTTAGATTTTGAGTTTATTGATGAGGTTACTGATAATATAATTTTTAAATTACTCTCTAATTTAAATTCTAGTAATGAAATAAAATCTATCTTATCAGACCTTAAAGATAAGGAAGCTCCTAAACTAGTAGTAATTAAAAATTCTAAAAAAGGTGAAATTTTGGCTATTGCTTCCATGCATTGGGTTCGTTCAAATAATCTTTACGCTGAGGTTAAAGATGAGAAGGTTTCTAGAACGCTTCGTTCCTTATCTACAGGAAGAATGATCTTTATAGATGGCATTTATGTTGCCAATAGAGAAAAAAATAAATTTCTTGAACAAATTATTTTAACTGAAGCTTTATCTTATGCTATTTCTAAAGATTACGAATACGCTGTGTTTAACCCATGTCATAGTTTATTAACTAGCCCAACCTTAGTAGAAACAATGCTATCTCAAGGTTTTGTAAATATTGGCTCTAAAAATAATGAATCTCCTGTATTAGCAGTTAATATGACTAGTCCTTGCATTTTGAACTTAGATGTAGAAAATATTTTAAAGGAACCTTTTAGAAGTAATTCTAAAATTAAGAATGTAATTAATTCTAGAAGAAAATTATTGCAAAGTGCTCTTTCAAAATTATATCCTAACGAACTTCTACTATGCTTTAACAGCGAGGTACTTCATCAAAAAATGATAAAAAATATTTGTTATGAAAACAATATCTCTACTTTCGCAAAAGCATCTAAAGAATACGGTGAAACTATGTGTGTACCTTATGGTGATATTTTAGATAGATACTTGATTCCAAATACTGTTACTAAATCTCTTCATACAGAAAAGTATTATTATAGTGATATGAAAAACTTCTTTATAGGAGAATCTCCATATTATCTATCTTTAAATAACCAGATGAAAATGATAAAATCCTTTAATCGGCCAATTTTTTTAGTAGATAACATTCTACATAAAGGGTATAGGATGAGAGCCTTAGATCCTATACTAATTAAACAAGGCATTAATGTAAAGAAAATTCACTGTGGTATTCTATCTGGTCGAGGAAAAGATTTAATGGATATGCAAAACAGGCAAGTCTCTAGCGTATACTTCATACCTAGACTTAAAATTTGGTTTAATGAAAATGCTTTATATCCATTTTTAGGCGGAGATGCTATATGGAGAGGTGAATTCCCTAAACGAAACTTAATTCCATCAATTAATAGTATATTACCATATACCTATCCAGTATTTATAAAAAATACTTCTCACGAAAATATTTATAATTTTTCTAAAGTTTGTCTTGAAAGTTCTATAGAAATTTTGAAAATACTTGAAAGAGAATACCATAATTTATATGGAAGAAATCTAACCCTGTCCTCCCTAGGCGAAGTAATAACGACTCCTCGTAGCCCTGATATTGGAATGGGAATTGAATATGATTTATCGTCTACTCCATCAACCTTAGTAGAAAAGGATTTAGAACTACTTACTAGACTCGAAAATATGTTATAAAAGGAGTGTTATATATGTTTTACTATATATTTAATAACTATTTAATGATAAGTAATAAATCTGTAACTAGAGATGATTTTATCTCTATAGACGAAGATTTCTGTAAAAACTATACTGGTAAAATTTTTGCATTAACTTCTATAAATTGTGAAGCTTCTAGAAGCTCCTTTATAGTTTCTAATGAAAATCTTTTATTTTTAGATAAAGAGGACTTAAGTATACTTAAATCCTCAAATAAAATAAATAAAACAATACCTATATGGCTAAAAAATGCCATTAAAGAAAAAAGAGTTATCTCCTTAAATACTAATTATCCAAACTTTTTGGATGCAATAGCCTACTCAATTCCTCAGAAATGGAGAATAAATGTAGTCGGTTTAGGAGATGTAGGTGCTACTCTTTTAATTGGCCTTAAACTTCTTGGTCATGATGTTATATCAAGTTTAGGCATTTATGATAAGGATTCCAAAAAGATAGACCGACTTAACTTCGAATTGTCTCAGATTTTGTCTTGTGAAGGCAAAGAAAATAATCTATTAATAACTCCTTTAAAAGAAGAAGATTTATTTAATTGCGATATGTTTGTATTTTGTGTATCTGTAGGTATTCCCCCTATAGGCGAAGAACAAAAAGATGTAAGACTTGTACAGTTTGATGGTAATAGAAAAATTCTTAAAATTTATGGACAAATAGCAAGAGACGCCAAATTCAAAGGAGTCTTTGCAGTAGTATCTGATCCTGTAGATTTATTATGCAAATCTCTTTTTATTGATAGCAATAGAAATAAAGATGGTATCCTTGATTTTCAAGGTCTTGTTCCTGAACAGATTCGCGGATATGGATTAGGTGTTATGAATGGTAGAGCCGCTTACTATAGTAACTTGAGGGAAGATACTAAAAATTATTTACAAGAAGGTAGAGCTTTTGGACCACATGGTGAAGGATTAATTATTGCTAATAGTATTGAAAACTTCAATGAGTCTGCCTCGGATTATCTTACTGAAAAAACCAAGGCTGCAAATCTGGAGGTTCGTGCTACTGGATTCAAACCTTACATAGCTCCTGCCCTATCCTCTGGTGCTCTTAGCATCCTTGATACCATTAAAGGTAACTTTCACTACTCTTCAAACTTTATTGGTGGTACCTATATGGGATGCAAGAATAAATTTCTAAATGGATGTACAGAAAATGAAATATTAGATTTACCTGTAGAATTAATGAATAGATTAGAAAATACCTATAATCTTTTAAATGAATTGTATAATAAAAAATAATAAGAATAAACTGTTTATATAACTAATATTTTTTTTAATAAAAATCTTAATTATGATACTTTGTTAGGAGGGATAATAATAGAAACTTTATATGTGATATTACCAAATAAAAATATATCTCCTATACTTAATAGTATGGTATCTTATTCACTTAAGAATATACATTTTATAGTAATAGATGATTTAGATAACCTCCCTGATTTAACCTATAAAAAATTACTTTTTGTAGCTCAGGTGGAGGATGTTGGTTATGATATTCCTATGATTAACCTTCTAGCAAAACTTCTAGAGAAAGGTAAAGACACCTTAGTTGGATCTACTGGTGCTATTCTCATATATAGTATTGATGATCATGGCACAAAACGTCTTGCCCAAGATATTGTATATATTTCTAATAATATGGGATGTGCTTTTATAGGCCATCCTCTAGTAGAAGCCACTAGCTCTTTAATAAACTTTTCAACTTGGCAAAAGACTATGGATATGTCATTGGAGGATATTTGTTATAAGCTCAGTAGACAACTAGTTAACCGTCTTGTAAATGATAAACCTAACTCTCTTCAAAGCGGGAAAATTTCCGTTATATACTCTAGTCCTCATAAAACCTCTAATACATTAGACCTATGGCATCTAGTGTCTGAACACATTAACTTATTTGAAATTAATGAGATACAAATTGAAAGAGGAGAAGTGCTAGATTGTATTGGATGTCCTTATAAACTTTGTCTTCACTATGGAAAGAAAAAAGGTTGTTTCTATGGGGGTATTATGACCGAAAATGTTCTTCCCGCCATCGAAGAAAGTGATGCCGTAGTTTGGCTATGTCCTAACTATAACGATGCTGTAGCAGCTAATCTAACAGCTGTAATAAACCGTCTTACTGCACTATATAGGAGAAGTAATTTTTATAGCAAATCCATATTTGCAGTAATAGTATCTGGTAACTCTGGTAGCGATTCTGTTGCTAAGCAATTAATAGGTGCTCTTAATATAAATAAAGGCTTTAGACTTCCACCTTATTTCTCTATCCGTGCCATAGCTAATGACCCTAAAACAATCTTTAATGTAGAAAATATAAATATAAAAAGTGAAATCTTTAGTAAAATAATTACAAATAATATAAAGGTGTAGAGATTGCTCTCATACACCTTTATATTATTATTATTTTTATTTACTTACTAGCTAATTTAAATAAATTCAAGTTATTTTTTAAGATCATAATTCCAATTTGTAATACCACCTAAATCACACACATTAGTATACTCTAAATATTCCAGCATCATTGCAGCTCTAGCACTTTTATTTCCACTATAGCAATATACACACACTATAGTATCTTTATCCTGTACTATATCTTCAATATCATGAGAAATATCACTTACAGACATTAATATGGCACCTTCTATATGTCCTTCCTTATAGGCCTGATCATCTCTTACATCTAGTATAATCAACTTCTCATCACTATCCATTTTTCTCTTTAATTCTTCCGCTGAAATTTTTCTCATATTTATTAACCTCCTTTTTTCTTATGTTTGCTGTTCCTACCCTTATATCCTTAACTAAATTAGTTTTAATACTTCATATAATTGACTTTTTTTTATAATATCTATGAACATATACACTCAATATAGCTGCAATAGGGACTGCCACTATCATTCCAATAGCTCCTGCATATCCTCCTCCAATGGTTAAAGCAATTAAAGTCCAGACAGCTGGAAGTCCTACACTACCACCTACCACCTTGGGTTGTATAATATTACCATCAATCTGTTGATATATAATTAAAAGTATAAATCCCCATATTCCAAGTGTAATACTAGAAAACATCCCCAATATAAACGCTACTACAGCTCCTATAGCCGGTCCTATATAAGGAATTACATTACTTACACCTGCTATTACTCCAACTAGTACTGCAAAAGGATGATGTATCATTAGCATAAGTATTGATGAAACAATACCTACAATAAGAGCATCCAATAAAACGCCTCTTATAAATCCTCCTACAACTTCATCTAAATCTATGATAAATTGCTTAAGTACTTTGCCTAATTTTCCTGGAATAAAAGCTCTTCCAAATTTTCTTATAGTCTTAAATAACATCTCTTTATCCTTTAAGAAATAAAAAGTAAATATTATGCTTAGAACAAAATCAACTATAAAAGAACCAAATCCATAAATACTAATAGTAATTATATTAACTATTTCTTGACCAATAACTGCAAATGCTGCTGTTATCTTATCAATATAAGTACTAATTTGCTGATAATTTATATTTAAAGTTGCAAAATATGAATTCAAATTATTTATTCCATTTCTTACTACACTTTCATATTGAGGAATATTATTTATCAATGCTTTTGCATTCTCTAAAAGAGGTGGAATTATAAAGTTAAATATCAATACTACTGAAAGTATAATCATAAAAAAAACTATCACAATACTTATAATTCTATATATCCAATTATATTTATCATTTTCCTTCACATTAATACATTTCTTAATAAAGATTTCAATGCATCTTACTAATGGAAATAACAAATATGAAATTATAGCCCCTATTATTATAGGTCTTATTACACTTAAGAAGCCTAATATTGTATCTTTAATTATATTAATAAAGGTACCACTTCTACTTACTATCTCATAGCCTGCAAAAAGTGCAATTCCTACAATAACAGCAACAACTCCAATATTTATATACTTTCTATCTATATCTAACTTTTTATCAATTCTAAATTTATCCCACATTTACTTTGCTCCTTTATAAAGCTTGTTTCATTTTAATCTAATACCATTATAAATGAAATAATTCATCTATATTTGCATTATAACATGTTTGACCTTAAATTGACAAAAAATAAATATATTATTAACTTTTAACTTATATTAACTAAATCTTTAATTTATCTAATGTAAATTATTTACTCGAATATCAGCAGAATTAATTTTGGTTTTGTATAAATTTTGCATTTAATTAAATATATCTTATCCCTTCTGAAATCTACTAAATAAACATTTTCAAATAATTGATTTGCAAATTGGAAGAATTCTCAATATAATTATAGTAGTTATTTTGTAATTTTAATTTAACTAACTACAAATTTAATTATACAAGGAGATAAAATATGGAAAATATATTTGTTATTTTAAAGGGAATGGTTATTGGGGTATCCAATGTTATTCCTGGTGTTAGCGGAGGAACTATGGCAGTAGTTCTAGGAATTTATGATAAACTTATATCCGTTATAAATAGTTTTTTTAAAGATTGGAAAAAAAATATTTTCTTTCTTGGTGAAATAGCTATAGGTGCTGGCTTAGGTATAATTCTATTTAGTAAATTAATTACTAATCTATTAACAAATCATCCTGAACCAACCAACTTCCTTTTTATAGGATTGATTTTAGGTTCCTTCCCTATGCTATATAAAAGAGCAACAAAAGGAACAGTTAAAAAAATAAATTATCTTTGGTTTATTGTAACATTCATGTTAATGGTAGTTATGTCTATATTCAGTGATGTAGAAGTTAGTACTATAGCTATGACTAGTTTAAGTATGAAATCTTTTATAGCCCTATTCCTAGCAGGTTTCATTGCAGCTGCGACTATGATTCTTCCCGGAGTAAGTGGTTCTTTAGTACTTTTAATTCTTGGCTTATATACCACTTTTACTAATGCAGTTTCTACCTTTAATATCCCTTTACTTATTCCTGGTGGACTAGGTGTTCTTGCCGGTATATTGACTATGACAAAGCTTATAGAATCCTTTATAAGTAAATATCCTCAACCTGCATACTTTGCTATTTGCGGATTAGTTTTAGGTTCTATATTTCCAGTATATCCTGGCTTTACTTTTAATTTATCAGGAATTATATCAATTATAACTTTTTTAATTGGTTTTATTATTACATATATTCTTGGTAATAAAGAAAATAATTAACGCATAGAAAAGAAAGACTGTTTTTAAAATTGAAACAGTCTTTCTTTTCTATGCTAAGTTTTTTTCATCATTTAACCAAATTTTCCATTGAACTTCAACATCATTAATAGAACTCTTTATTATATTAAAGATATCCTCTTCGTCATAGTTTCTTATAATCTTATTTATTATTTCCTTACCATAGGTTTCTTCTATATACTTAACTATAGTCCATGCCCATGTTTTAAATAGGCTTTTACTTTCTTGTATTTCTTTTAAATGTGGTATAATGTCATTCTTTATAGCTTCATCTATAACTTTTTTAACTTCTCCTTCTTTCCATAATTCAGATAAATACATAGCTATTCCTTGTCCTAGCCATGTATATGAAACTTCTGAATTTAAAGATAGAAATTCATGAAATATATGAACTACCTGACTATAAATTATTTTTTTAAGCTGATTCTCATCATAAGTATAAGTAGCTTCTTCTTCATAAGCAAAGGGTGATAATATCAATAGATCATTTTTAGATGTAATAGCTACTTCACTTCTCTTAGATGTATTATTACAACTTAGTTTTAAAATTATTTTACTTATATAATCATATTCCCTTCTGTTCATAGCTAAAATAGCCCTTATAGAAAACTTTCTATCTCCTAATTGAAAATATTTTTCCAATTCTTTATAAGAATAAAGTACTCCTTCCATAACTTCTATTACAAATCTTCTATCATTTCCAACGTAGTAAACTGTAACATTTTCTTTACGTGCGTACTTATAACTTTCTAACATCAATCTATTCCCCCTAAACTCTAGTAACATAACCCAATTTTTCTTATATATTCTATAAAAACTTTATTATTCCTTTTTATTTTCTATAAAGATACTGTGGATTAACTTCTTTGTATTATTCTTACAAAGGTTTATAGGTTTATTAATAGGACTTTTAGTAGACTTTATAGGATATAAATTAGAAACAAAAGGACTTCCACAAAATAGTTCACTAATCTTTATAAAATATTAGCTTATTTTGCGAAAGCCCTTTAATTCATCTTAAAATCTTATATATTCTAATTTTATTCAAAGGCGATTTCTAGAATTTTATAGATATCATCTCTATATAAAGGTTTAAGAGTTCCCAGTGGTGCAAGGATTGCAGCATTATCTGCTATAAAACTTAAATCCTCTTTCTTAACTCCAACCTCTTTTAAAGTTATAGGGGCACCTATTTCCTTGTAGAAGTTTCTTAGTGACTCTATTCCTTTTAGAGCCTTTTCTTCATCATTACCCTCGTTTATATTAAATACATGGCTTGCAAATTTTGCAAACTTCTTAACATCTACCTTGTAAACATATTTCATCCATGCAGGCATCACTATAGCAAGACCTGAACCATGAGCAATATCATTAAGTACTGAAAGAGAGTGTTCTATGGAGTGAGATGCCCAATCTCCTTTTCTACCAACTCCATTTAATCCATTTAAAGCAAGAGTTGCTGCAAAAGCAAGCTCACTTCTTGATTTGTAATTGTTGCTATCTTTTAATAATTCTCTAGTATGAGTAATTACAGTTCTTATAATACCTTCTGAAAGTTCATCAAGCATGTCTGTGCTTTCTGTTCCACCATAGTATGCTTCAAATACGTGGCTTATAGCATCTATTGCTCCATTCGCTGTTTGATTTGATGGAAGAGATCTTTGAACTGAAGGATCTAAAATAGATACCTTTGGATACAATAAAGGTGAGCCAAAGCTCCACTTTTTACCTTCATCTTCATTAGTTACTACACCACCTGAATTCATTTCAGATCCTGTTGCTGAAAGAGTCAATACAGTAAATAGTGGTAATGCTTTTTTAACTCTGCCTTTACCTTCAAAGAATTCCCATACATCGCCTTCATAACAAGCTCCTGCAGCTATAGCTTTAGATGAGTCTATTACACTTCCTCCGCCTACAGCTAAAACTCCATCTACCTTATTCTCTTTAGCTAGTTTTATACCTTCTTGAACCTTTGATAACACTGGATTAGGCTTAACTCCTGATAACTCAATAAACTCTATGTTATGCTTCTTTAGTGACTGTACTACAGTATCATAAACTCCATTTTTCATTATGGAGCCCTTTCCATAAACTATTAATACTTTTTTAACTTCATATTTACTTAAATGATCCCCTATACTTTCTATAGTATTTTCTCCAAATACTAATTTAGTTGGATTACAAAGTGTAAAATTTAACATATTTATTCCTCCTCTTATATTACTATCATCTTTAAGATATACTTTATATTCCTATCAAAATTTAGTATACAACTTAAGAATCCTATTAATTTCTTTTTACTTTAATATATATTTTCCTATATTTCATCAACAAAGTAAATACAAATTACTTTATAGTTATATTGAAATTTATTTAGTATTAACCTAATACCTTTTCTACAAAACTATATATATCAGCCTCAATTTCTATAAGTTTTAATACAGGTTTTCCTTGACCATGTCCAGCATCTTTTTCAACTCTTAGAAATACTCTATCAGGTACTGGTGTAACTTCTTCTAGTGTAGCTACAAATTTGTAAGAGTGACAAGGTAATACTCTATCATCCTTATCTCCTGTGGATATCAAAATAGGTGGATATATAGTTCCATATCTAATATTGTGAAGAGGAGAATATTTTATCATATTATAAAAATCCTCTTTATTTCTTTCACTATCTCCATACTCTGGTATCCAATACCTACCCACGGTAAACTTATGATACCTGAGCATATCTATGACTGGAACTTGAGAAATAACAGCTCCAAATAATTCTGGTCTTTGCACCATACAACTAGCAGTAAGTAGTCCTCCATTGCTTCTTCCTCTTATAGCTAACTTTTTATTGTTAGTATACTTGTTTTCTATAAGCCACTCCCCACAACTTATAAAATCATCAAAACAGTTCTGTTTTTTATCAAGCATTCCATCTCTATGCCAACTCTCTCCATACTCATTTCCTCCTCTAATATTTGCTACCGCATAAATTCCTCCTCTTTTTATAAATATCACTTCTGGAATTCTGAATTCAGGTATTCTATTTAAGTTAAATCCACCATATGCATAAAGAACAACTCTATTTTCACCATTAATCTTTGTATCTTTTCTTCTATTTATAAACATAGGTATTTTAGTACCATCCTTAGAAGAAACAAAGACTTGTTCTGTTATAAAATCTTCAAAATCAATATCCAAATAAGGATACCATATTTTTTCTACATTCTTACTGGTCTCATTTACTTTTAAAATAGTTGTAGGTATAAAGAAAGATGAAAAACTTAAGTATATGTTACCTTCTCCATCATAAGTTAAATCATCAATAGCTCCTAATGCAGGCAACTTTATCTCTTCCATACTGTTACTCTTAAGACTATATAGATATATCTTGTGATGACCATGCTCCATCATTATAATCACTATACTATTTTTTGTATATATAGCACTTTCTATAGGTATATTAATATTCTCTTTTACAATATCTATCCAATCTAATTCATTACTATTATTTATATCCATTTCAATGATTCTCTTGTTTGGAGCCCTATAATCTGTTAAAAAATAAAACTTTTCACCTTGATTTCCTAAAAACTCAAAAGCCTCATCCTTTTCATCTATAAACATCTTAAAGTCGTCTTCTCTTAATTTGCTTATACTTTCTCCTTCATTTAAATTATTTTCGCTTAAATTCACTATTCTTAATGAGCCTATACCAAAGGGTTTATTTCTATACATTAGTATATAGCTTTCATCTTTTGTTACTTTAAGACTATAGGAATACTCACTTTTCTTTTCACCATCAATTACATTTTTATCTTCTATTTGTTTTGTTCCTAGCTTGTGTATAGAAATCATGTTATGAAAAGTAATTCTATGATCATTTACATCATATGCCTCCGGATATCTAGTATAAATCGCACTTTCTCCATCTGGTAACCAGTTAAAGCTTGTAAACTTACACCATGTTAATATATCTGATAATAACTTTTTGCTATTCATATCTAAAAAATATATGGTTTGCCAGTCACTTCCCTTCTCAGATATAGCATAGGCAAGAATACTTTTATTTTCATTGACCCAAAATCCAGTTATAGCACTAGTTCCATCTTCTGATAATTCATTAGGATTTACTAGTTCCTCTTTAGCCTCCTTTAAATTCTTTGCTCTGCATAATCTTGGTTGATTCTCATTTGTATCTTTATACAAGAAGTAATAGTAGTCACCTTGTTTTATGGGGCAGCTACCTTTATCATAATTACTATGACGAGTTATCTCTTCCTTTATATCTTCATAACCTTCATAACTTCTTATAAACTTCTCGCATTTTTCATTATGCTTTCTCACAAATTCTTGAGTTTCATCACTGTCAATATCCTCTAGCCATCTATATGGATCGTATATTTCAGTACCATGATAGTTTTCAATTACATTATCTTTTTTCATATTATCCTCCTTAATCTAAAAATAAACTAGCAAATATACTACTTGATCAAAGGAGTTATCCACTAATTTTGAGACAACTCCCTTATTTATTATAAAATTTCTATTCTCATATAATTTTTCATACAATATAGTTTTATCTTAATATTACCTATGATCTATTCTTCATCAAAATCAAACTCTCTATCTACATATTTAGCTAAAAGCTCAATAGATGCATTAGTATCATCCATACTTATTAATGCATTCGGTCCATGTACATATCTAGTCGCTATTGATATACCTGTGGCCCTAACTCCAAAGTTAGATTTATTGATAGCTCCTGCATCTGTACCCCCGCCATCAATAACATCCAATTGATATTTAATGTTATTTTCCTTAGCACAATTAACCATCTCTTCTACTAAGTATTCATTGCAAATAACTGAACCATCTGAAACCTTAATCGCTGTTCCTCCCCCAACTTTATTACTACCTTCTGGGCAATTAGGGAAATCATGCGCTATTGTAACATCTAAAGCTATTCCTAAGTCTGGATTAATTCTATTTGCTGCAACAGTAGCTCCTCTAAGACCAACTTCTTCTTGAGTTGAAAATACAAAATATAAATCATTATATGGTCTATTGATTTTCTTTAAGGCTCCCACTAATATATAGCATCCAATTCTATCGTCTAGCGCTTTACCTGTTATATTGTTTTCTTTAAGTTCTACATAGTCCCCAACATATGATGCTACATCTCCAACTTTAAGATATTTTTCTGCTTCTTCTTTACTACTAGCTCCAATATCGATATATAATTTTTTAGTATCTGTAGTTAATTCTTTTTCCTTAATTGTGCTAGCTACTAGTCCAATTATTCCATTTCTAAACTTAACTCTATTCATAGATGTACCAATAACCGGAATTCCACCTAATGCTCTAACTCTAATATTCCCCTTATCTTCTATTTTTACAACTTGAAACCCTATCTCATCCATGTGAGCAGAAGCCATAATTTTTTTCTTATTCTCTCCAATTCCAGATTTGTATACGATTAAATTTCCAAGAGCATCTACAGTAATTTCATCTGCTAAATTCTTAATTTCTTCTCTTATTACACTTCTTATTTCTTTTTCATATCCACTAACACCAAAGGCATTGATTAATTTTTCTAATAACATAACATTTCCCCCTTATATATGTAAATTTATTCTATATTTATCATATTATCATAATATTCTATAAAACTCTATAAAAATTTCGTGTATCGAAATTTTAATTTTCCGTAAAGTTTTATACTTTTAAATATTGATTTTATTTTTAAACATTGATATACTAAAAACATAATTTATGGTGATGGAGTTCACCTTAACCGCAATTGCTAATGACTCCTACAGACAACGCTATGGGTGTTTCTGTAGGAGATTTTTTATGTCTAAAACAATTAAACTATTTTAATTTAATATTAATAATTCATAGGTTTATTATCTTTATCTTCATAGCGTAAAATTTAAATTTAAAAAGGAGGACTATCATGGCTACTAGTATAGCGATCATCATATTACTTGCTATTGTTTCTAACTTCATACTTGAAAAAATTAAACTTCCTGGACTTCTAGGTATGTTAATTTTAGGAATTACTATAGGTCCCTACGGATTTAATTTAATCCATGGAGATTTACTAAATATCTCTCCTGATTTACGCAAAATAGCACTTATTGTTATTTTATTAAGAGCTGGTCTAGGAATAAAAACATCTGATTTAAAGAAAATTGGAAAACCGGCAATAAAAATGAGTTGTATACCTGGAATATTAGAAGGTTTTGCTATAGCTTTTACCGCTACTAAACTATTAGGCTTCACCTTTATCCAAGGAGGAATTCTTGGCTTTATAATTGCAGCTGTATCTCCTGCTGTGGTTGTACCTCAAATGATCAATCTTATAGATAATAAAATTGGAACTAATAAGAGTATTCCTACTTTAATACTAGCTGGTGCTTCAATTGATGATGTATTTGCAATCACTATATTAACTAGCTGCCTTGCTTTGTATGCTGGTAAAAGTGTTAATCTAGCTTCTCAACTTTTACAAATACCACTTTCCATAATATTAGGAATAGGACTGGGATTAATATTAGGTTTTATTATTATATACTTATTTAAGAAGTTTAGTATTAATGTGGTTAAAAAGATACTAATTGTTCTAGCTTTTTCTATACTTTTAACTACCTTAGAAACTATCTTTAAAGATAAAGTATTAATTGCAAGTCTTTTAGGAGTTATGACCATTGGCTTTATTCTTACAGAGAAACTCCCTAAAGTCGCTGCTCCTCTCTCTCAAGGGCTTAATCAATTATGGATATTTGCAGAAATTCTACTCTTTGTATTAGTGGGAGCTCAGGTAAATATATCTGTAGCATTCACCTCAGGACCAATAGGTATAGTAATTATTTTTATAGGACTAATATTTAGAAGTATTGGAGTTACAATTTCACTTATAGGTACTAATTTAAATGTAAAAGAGAAGATTTTCTGTGTCATCTCCTATATACCTAAGGCTACAGTTCAAGCAGCCATGGGTGCCTTACCTCTATCTCTTGGTGTTGCATCTGGAGATTTGATTCTAGCAATATCTGTATTATCCATTTTAATAACTGCACCTTTAGGTGCTGTTGGAATAAATGTTTCAAGCAAATCATTATTACAAGTACAAAACTAAAAAATCTACTAATACATAATATAGGACTATTGCTTTATAAATAAATAGTCCTATATTATTTTATATAAAATCTTTCCAATAAGTTTATCCCATACTATTGACTTATAATAAATAAAGTAATATAATTTATTAGTGGAAAATTTTATATACCTCGGTAGGTGAGGTTACTACAAGGATACGGGTTGCTACCGTAAAAGAGTGGAAACATTTTTAACTGGTTAGCAGGTTTTGCCGAACAAAGAAGGCTTAATCTAACGCAATTTCATTGCCTTGCAGAGCTAAAACTTGAACGAGACGTACTATTTTTAGTGCTTGCCTGCGTTTTAGTTTACGGAGGTTTTTTTATTTTATAAATTTTAGGAGGTGTAAGAATCATGGATGATGGTAGTAGTAATATTAGCGATGAAGATTTGATAAGTTTAATGTTTAATCCAATAACAAAATTCTATGTAACTTCTTACCCTCTTTATGGTATTAATTAATTCTATTTTATCTTTCTTTTGAAAGTTAAATTTATTATTAAGTTAAAAATCCATAAACAGATAGAAATATTACATAGTTATTTATCATGGCATTAAACACAAGGTTTAATGCCTTTTTATATCTTCATTGTTTTTTACCCACTACAACCTAGAAATTATATTTTTTTAGTTTTAGTCAATACTTACTTTGACTGATTATAATGCATTGAAATAATAGGAGGGGTAACAATGGAAAACACAATGAAACTAATCAATGAAAAAAAATTCATTGATGCAAGAAAAACTCTTGAAAAAAAGAACGTCGTAGATATAGCCACTTTACTCGGTGAAATGGATAAGGAATCTGTAGTTAAAATCTTTAGAGTACTTCCTAAGGACAAAGCTGCCCATGTATTTTCTTATTTAGATCATGATGAAAGACTATTTATAATTGATTCTATTACTGATAGTGAAATTTCAAATATTATAGATGATTTATTTATTGATGACACCATAGACTTTTTAGAAGAACTACCTGCTAATGTGGTTAAAAAAGTTTTAAGAAACACCGATGAAAATACTCGTAAGATAATAAATCAGTTCTTAAAATATCCTGAAAGTTCAGCTGGAAGTATAATGACTATAGAATTTGCTGATTTGAAAAAGCATATGACTGTAAATGAAGCCATTGATCACATAAAGAAAACAGGTATAGATAAAGAAACTATTCACACCTGCTATGTTTTAGGAGATAATAGAGAGCTTGAAGGCATTATTTCTTTAAGAAAACTTATTTTAAGTGATGAAAATATGCTAATAGAAGACTTAATGAAAACTGAATTTATATATGTTAATACTTTAGATGATCAAGAGAATGTAGCTCAACTATTTAAAAAGTATGACTTGTTATCTATTCCAGTTACTGATAATGAAAAAAAGTTAGTTGGAATAATCACTATTGACGACATAGTAGATATCATTGATCAAGAAAATACAGAGGACTTTCAAAAAATGGCTGCCATGGAACCAAATGAAGAAGAATACTTAAAGACTAGTGTTTGGACTCTTGCTAAGCATAGAATAGTTTGGCTTCTTGTATTAATGATTTCAGCAACCTTTACTGGAAATATTATAAGAAGATTCGAAGATGTTCTATCCTCAGTAGTTGTTCTAGCATCCTTCATTCCAATGTTAATGGATACAGGCGGCAATGCTGGCTCTCAATCTTCAACTCTTATCATAAGAGGTCTCGCTTTAGGAGATATAAAATTATCTGATGGATTTAAGGTTATATTTAAAGAACTAAGGGTGAGCATTGTTACTGGATCCATTCTTTCACTTGTAAATTTCATAAGAATATATTATTTTGAAAAAATTAACTTTTTGATTTCCTTGACTGTATGTATAAGCCTATTCTGTACTGTAGTTTTAGCTAAAATAGTAGGTGGCATACTTCCTATATTAGCTAAAAAATTAAAGCTAGATCCAGCTATTATGGCTAGTCCACTAATTACAACCATAGTAGATGCTGTAGCTTTAACTCTATACTTTACATTATCAGTAAATCTACTACACCTAGCAGTTTAATTTATATTTTAATATACTAAAGGACTACTCCAAAGCAATTAACTTTATCTTAATTGCTTTGGAGTAGTCCTTTAACTTACATAAAAATAGAACTACAAGACCTTAGTCCGTAGTTCTATAGAAAATAGATTATTATCTTCTATTTCTTTCTGCTTTTCTTGCTCTTCTGCAATCTGGGCATCTTACTGGTTCATTTTCGAATCCTTTTTCAGCGTAGAAAGCTTGTTCTCCCTCTGTAAATATAAATTCTTTGCCACAGTCTTTACATAATATTGTTTTATCTGCCATTTTAATTCCTCCATTTTTAAAGATTTACATTCAATTAACCAATTCCCTAAAAACGGAGAAAGTTATAATAGATGTGAATCTTTTTATTTTATGGTTTCAGTTTATCACTTTACTAATTAAATTTCAAGTATTTTTCGAATACTTATATCCATTTTTATACCAATTGTAAGCTTATTTTATTTTAAAAATAACTCAAATTTTATACAGTAAGTCACTCTTTATTATTTAATAAATTTCTATAATTTTATATAAAAATAAAGCTATAAGAATTGCTCTTATAGCTTCTATTGAAATATTAAATATTACTATCTTCTATTTCTTTCTGATTTTCTTGCTCTTCTGCAATCAGCACATCTTACTGGATCGTTTTCGAATCCTTTTTCAGCGTAGAAAGCTTGCTCTCCCTCTGTGAATATGAATTCGTTTCCGCAATCTTTGCATGTTAATGTTCTATCTGCCATTTTTCATTCCTCCATTTTTAAAGATTTACTTTTAATTAACTGATTCTCTAAAACTGGAGAAAAGTATTATTAATCTTAAATCTTTATTATATATATTTTGTATTTACTACTCTTTTAGTATATCATGGTAATAATAATAATTCAATATATATTTTAATTTTATTTCCTTGATTTTTGAACTTTGACTTTTTTTCCTTTAATAATTATCTCTCCATATTTTTTTAAGAAATCCTCACCTTTATTATTGAGTATATCTACATAAGAAATATTATCTTGTACATCTATTATACCAATATCATCCCCATTTAACTCTGGAAGATTACTTAGCGCCCCCACTATATCTATATTCCTTATTTTTTTCTTTTTGCCAGCTCCAATGTATAATTTTAGGATATCTTTATGGATTACTTTCTTTTTATTTCTCTGACCTTCTTTAAGTTGTTTCTGACTCTCCTTAAATATACTTTTACCTTCTTTAACCTCTAAATCACTAGGAAAGTCTCCCTTTTTAATACTATAGCCTAAGTATTCTTCTATAGAAAGCAAAAACTTCTTTTCATAGTCAGAAACAAAAGTGATAGCCCTTCCTTCACGTCCTGCTCTTCCTGTTCTACCTATTCTATGAACATAACCTTCCCTCTCCATTGGTACTTCATAATTAAATACATGGGTTATATTATCTACATGAATTCCTCTAGCTGCAATATCCGTAGCAACCAGTACTTTAAATTCCCTATTTTTGAATCTCTCCATGGTTTCAATTCTTATTTTTTGATCCATATCTCCATGTAATTGTTCTACTGAAATCCCCTCAGACTTTAATTCCTCATATACATTTCTAACCTTATCCTTGGTATTACAAAATACTATAGCTGCATCAGGTGTACATGCATATAAGCTCTTCCATAATGCTTTGAATTTATCTTTATGTTCAACATTTAAATATGATTCCTTTATTTTATCACGATTAAATACCTTGGACTCTATTTCTAAAAATTTAGGATTTATCATATAATTAGTGCATAAATCCTCGATGCTTTCTGGTATTGTTGCAGAAAATAGAGCTGTTGTCCTTTTTTTCGGTAGTCTATCTAATATATCACTTATCTGATCTATAAAACCCATATTTAGCATTTTATCTGCTTCATCAATAATTACATAAGTTAACTCCTTAAAGTTTAAGTTTCCTCTATTCATATGGTCACTTATTCTTCCCGGTGTTCCTATTACTATATGCACCCTCTGCTTAAGTTCTCTAACTTGTTCATTAAAGGGCTGTTTCCCAAAAACAGCAGCACATCTAACTTTTTTTAATCTACCTATATTTGATATATCATCTTTAACCTGTAGTGCAAGTTCTCTTGTGGGTACTAGGACTAATGCTGTTATTTTTGCCTCTTCTACCATAACTTCATTACAAATAGGAACTCCAAAACTTGCTGTTTTCCCACTCCCTGTTTGTGATTTTACTATAATATCTTCTCTATCCAAAAGACTTGGTATTGTTTTATCTTGAACTTCAGAAGGATTTTCAAAACCTAGATTATTTAAAGCCTGTAATATATTTTCATTTAAATTATATTTGTCAAATCCGCTTTCCATAACTTTCTCCTTGTATCTAATTAATATCTACTTATTATTCCTTTTTCTAACCTATTAGCCTTATATATATTTTTCTACTTATTTTTAAGATTTTATACATTAATACTTTTAAAAGATAAATATCATGTATAAATAGTTAATTCCATATAACTCAAAAATAAAAGCTATAAGAATCACTTCTTATAGCTTTCATTGAAATATTGAATATTAATTATCTTCTATTTCTTTCTGCTTTTCTTGCTCTTCTGCAATCAGCACATCTAGTTGGCTCATTTTCGAATCCTTTTTCAGCGTAGAAAGCTTGCTCTCCCTCTGTGAATACGAATTCGTTTCCGCAATCTCTGCATGTTAATGTTTTATCTGCCATTTACAATTCCTCCATTTTAAAGATCTACCTATTATTAACAAATCCTCGAATTGGAGAAAATTATTATATATGTTAAATCTTTATTTTAATTTTTATTTGTGTTTTACCACTTATTCAGTATAACATACGTATCAAGTATAATGCAAGTGATTATATAAATATTTTATTTTTATCTTTATTTATATAGTAGTAATCCCTTTATTACTTATGTGAAATACTATTTCTTCATCCTTACTATCTACTAAGATACTGCATCCATTATAAACTTCGCCTGCTATAATTTTCTTAGCAATCATGGTTTCTAATACATTTCCAATATATCTTTTAAGTGGTCTTGCTCCATAAACCGGATCATAGCCTTCTGTTACCAAAATGTCCTTAGCTGCGTTAGTAATTTCTAGACTTATATTTTTATCTACCAATCTTCTTCTAACATCACCAATAAATATATCAATAATTTTCTTGATACCTTCAATATTTAGCGGTTTAAACATTATAATATCATCTACACGGTTTAAAAACTCAGGTTTGAATCTATTCTTCATTTCACTCATTACTAATGCTTTAGTTTCTTCAGTAATTATACCACTATTCTCTAGTAGATAACTGCTACCTATGTTAGAGGTCATTATTATTATAGTATTTTTAAAATCTACAGTTTTACCTTTATTATCAGTAAGTCTTCCATCGTCTAATATTTGTAAAAATACATTAAATACATCTTCATGAGCCTTTTCTATTTCATCAAATAGAATTACTGAATATGGATTTCTTCTTACAGCTTCAGTCAATTGTCCCCCTTCTTCATAACCTACATATCCTGGAGGAGCTCCTATCAGTCTTGATACTGAATACTTTTCCATGTACTCTGACATATCAATTCTTATAATATTTTCTTCACTATCAAATAAATTTCTTGCTAGAGTTTTAGCTAGTTCTGTTTTACCTACTCCTGTAGGACCTAGAAAGATGAATGAACCTATAGGTTTATTTTCATCCTTCATCCCTGCTCTAGCTCTAATTATGGCATTTGCAACAGCTGTTACTGCTTCATCTTGACCTATTACTCTATTACTAAGCTCATCCTCTAATCTTAAGAGCTTTTCTCTTTCCCCTTCTACTAATCGTGTCATTGGAATTCCAGTCCACTTAGATACAATTTGAGAAATTTCTTCTTCTGTAACCTCTTCTTTGAGAAGGGCTTCTTCATAATTATTATGCATATTTTCTTCTTTTTCTTTTATTTCTTCTTCAAGATGTGGAATAACCCCATACTTTAGTTCTGCAGCACTATTTAAATCATATTCTCTCTCATACCTTTCAACCTTACCTCTAGCTTCGTCTAGCTGCTCCTTCAAAGTTCTAACTTCAAGAATCTTACTCTTTTCTTGCTCATATTTAGCAGTCATTTCATCATTTTTCTCTTTTAATTCTGCTAACTCCTTTTGAAGTTGTTCAAGTCTCTTTTGAGATGCTTCATCACTTTCTTTAAGCAGAGCTTCTCTTTCAGTTTCTAAAGTAAATAGCTTTCTTCTAACCATATCAAGTTCTGTAGGAAGAGAATCTATCTCACTTCTTATCATAGCCCCTGCTTCATCAATTAAATCTATAGCTTTGTCTGGTAAAAACCTGTCTTGAATATACCTATGAGATAATTTTGCTGCTGTTACAATGGCTGAATCATGAATTCTAACGCCATGATGTATTTCAAATCTTTCCTTAAGACCTCTTAATATTGAAACTGTATCTTGTACTGTAGGCTCCTCCGCAATAACTGGTTGAAATCTTCGCTCTAACGCCTTATCTTTTTCTATATATTGTCTATATTCATCAAAAGTAGTAGCTCCAATGCAATGTAATTCTCCTCTTGCTAGCATAGGTTTTATAAGATTTCCTGCATCCATAGCTCCATCAGTTTTTCCAGCCCCTACAATGGTATGAATTTCATCTATGAATAATATTATCTTACCATCAGAACTCTTAACTTCCTTAAGTACAGCTTTAAGTCTTTCTTCAAATTCACCTCTATATTTAGCTCCTGCAATTAAAGCTCCCATATCTAAAGAAAAAATTATTCTGTCTTTTAATCCTTCTGGTACATCTCCACGTACAATTCTTTCTGCCAAGCCTTCAACTATAGCAGTCTTACCTACTCCTGGTTCGCCAATAAGCACTGGATTATTTTTAGTTCTTCTTGACAAAATTCTAATTACACGTCTTATCTCTTCATCTCTTCCTATTACAGGATCTAGTTTATGTTCCTTAGCAAGGTCAATTAAATTAGTTCCATATTTAACAAGAGCATCATAGGTTCCTTCTGGATCATTAGTATCTACCCTTTGATTCCCCCTAACTTGAGATAACACTTCCATAAACCTTCCTTTATCTATACCATATTCCTTAAGTATTTTTCCTGATAGACCTTTAGCATCTACATCCATGATAGCCATCATTATGTGTTCTACACTTATATAGGAATCATGAAATTTCTTTGATATCTCTTGAGCCTTAACTAAAACTTCATTGATTCTTCTAGTTGCAGTAACACCAGATGAACGAGCCCCTTCTCCTAATACTTTAGGCATTTTCTCCATTTCCAAATTTACTTTTCTTTTAATACCTTCAACATCCACTGCCATTTTTTCAAAAACATTAGGAATTAATCCATCTCTTTGATTTAGAAGAGCAGAGAATAAATGAATAATATCTACTTGTTGATGATTATTTCTTACTGCTTCCTCATAGGCATCATTTAAACTTTGCTGAACTCTTATTGTTAATTTTTCTGTTTCCATAACATTACCTGCTACTCCAATTTTATATCTAGTAAAGTAGCATTTCTCCTTTCATAAAACTTAAATATTATTTACTATTTTTCTAAATAGCTTTAAAAATTCTTCTCTTTCATCATTTGTATCTAAGGCATTTAAAACATATCCATATAATTTTTTTTCAAAAGCTAGATGTTCATTTTTCACTTCTTTACCTTCCTCTGTAAGTTGTAATCCATAGGACCTTCTATCTCTCTTGCTAATAGTTCTATACAAATAGTTAAGTCTTTCTAGTCTATCTATAGCGCTAGTTAAAGTACTTTTAGGTATGTCTAACATAGTACAAATTTCCTTTAAAATTACATCTTCCCTATCACAGACAATTCTTATAATACTAATTTCCATAGTGTTAAGTCTTTCTATTCTAGGAAACTCTTCCATAGTTCTATATTGGTTTGAATAAGATAAAAACATTCTCCATAAATTTGCAAATTCTTCAATCAGCCTATCATTATCATCCATTACGCCTACTCCTTTAAAACCTTCTTATATCTTAAATTACCCTAAGGCAAGTGTAAGTCCTTAGATTATAACTTATATTATTGTTTACTAAAAGCAAAATTTAATTAGTACGATATTCGTACCTTACCTTTAAATAAATAGTACTACCATCGTATCATTTTGTCAATAATGATTTTTTCTTCAATCAAACAAAATAAAAGTAATAATGAAATTTATTATCATTATTACTTTTATCTATTATAAAATTTAATATAATTAATTAGGATCTTTACATCACTCTGATAAATCTACTGGCGAGTCTTCTTCATGGATTTTCTCTTATTAGTAGAAGTATTTTTACTCTTTTTTCTTTCTAAAGGAGTTCTTCCATGATTACCTCTAGTTAATACTGCTTTATCACTAATATGACCTTTCCCCTCTTTATTACGTCTACTGTAATTTCCACTATGGTTAAGATTTCTTCCTTGGGTTTTAGGTCTTATTAAACACTTTGGCCCATTCCCTATTAAATCTTCTCTCCCAGCTTTAACTAAAGCTTCATATACTATATCATATTTTTTAGGATTTCTATATTGAAGAAGAGCTCTTTGCATAGCTTTTTCACTCTTGGTCTTAGGTACATATATTTCTTTCATAGTTAAAGGGTCTACCCCTGTATAGAACATAGCTGTAGATAGAGTTCCCGGTGTTGGATAAAAATCCTGAACTTGCTCTGGCTGATAATTAATATCTCTTAGATATTCTGCTAGCTCTATAGCTGATGCTAATGTGCTCCCTGGATGACTAGACATTAAGTAAGGTATAATATACTGCTTCTTTCCAACTTGCTCAGTAAGCTTATAAAACTTTTCTACAAATCTATCATAGGTCTTCCCAGATGGTTTTCCCATATACTTTAAAACATCAGCACATACATGCTCTGGTGCTACCTTTAATTGTCCACTTACATGGTGTTCTACAAGTTCTTTAAAGAAGGTATCATTTTTATCTGCCATTATATAATCATAACGCAATCCTGAACGTACAAAAGCTTTTTTCACCTTAGGAACAGCTCTTATCTTTCTTAGTAGTTCTAAATACTCAGTATGATCAGCATCTATATTTTTACATGGTTTTGGATATAAACACTGCTTATTCTTACATGCTCCATGCCTAAGCTGAGTTTTACATGCAGGACGTCTAAAGTTTGCAGTAGGACCTCCTACATCATGAATATAGCCCTTAAAATCTGGTAAATTTGTTATCTCTACTGCTTCCTCTAAAATAGATTCTTCACTTCTACTCTGAACTATTCTTCCTTGATGGAATGTTATAGCACAGAAAGAACAATTTCCAAAACAGCCTCTGGAACTTACTATACTAAATTTAACTTCTTCTATTGCGGCTATTCCCCCTGCTTCCTCATAGCAAGGATGATAATTCTTTGTGTAAGGCAGTCCGTAAACGTGGTCCAATTCTTCTCTAGTTAGAGGCATCTCTGGTCTGTTTTGTACCACATATCTATTGGCATGCTTTTGAACTAAAGTCTTTCCTCTTACCGGATCTTGTTCTTCATACTGAATCTTAAAGGCTCTAGCATATTCCATCTTATCTATAGAAACGGCTTTATAAGATGGTATCTCTATATAGCCACTTACATATTCTAAATCATCTATCATATAGCATGTTCCAGGTACATGTCTTATGTACTGTACTTCTAATCCATCATTTAAACAATTTGCCACTTCTACTATTTGCTTTTCACTCATTCCATATATAAGCAAATCAGCACCACTATCTACTAACATAGATTTTCTTACTTTATCACTCCAGTAATCATAGTGGGCAAATCGCCTAAGACTAGCCTCAACTCCACCAATTATAACTGGAATATTCTTATATGCTTCTCTAATTTTATTACAATATACAATAGTTGCTCTATCAGGTCTTAAACCCATTTTCCCACCTGGAGAATAAAGATCCTTTTCTCTGACTCTTTTAGCTACAGTATAATGATTTACCATAGAATCCATGTTACCACCATTAACTAAAAATCCTAATCTAGGTCTTCCTAACTTCATAAAATCATCAGTACTATGCCAATCAGGTTGAGGAATTATTCCTACCTTAAATCCAGCATCTTCAAGAACTCTAGAAATTATAGCAGTACCAAAGCTATGGTGGTCTATGTATGCATCTCCGGTTACTATAATAAAATCTAATTGTTCCCATTGTCTTTCTATCATATCGTCTTTACAAATGGGTAAAAATCTATTTTCTAACATTTAATCACCTACTCAAATATAGTTCATATTTTATAATTCAACTCAAGGTATAATTATACTATAAAAAGAATCAAGAGACTATTTCTTTTACAAAATAATCTCCTGACTCTAAATTAAATATATTGGTATTTTATAATAGTTGGCTAAGTTAATTTATAATGTTACTTAAAAGTTCTTAACACATTATGCTATTTTAGTAACTTTTTCTTCTCTTAACATCTGTGCAACATAGTTAGCTAAATCAACAACTCTTGCTGAATATCCCCACTCGTTATCATACCAAGATGCTACTTTAATCATGTTTCCATTTACCATAGTTGATAATCCATCTACTATAGAAGATCTGCTATCTCCTTTAAAGTCTACAGATACTAGTGGTAATTCACATAATCCTAATATTCCCTTAAGTTCATTTTCAGATGCCTCTTTAATAACTCTATTTATTTCTTCTACTGTAGTTTCTTTTTCAACTTCACATACTAAATCTGTGATAGATACAGCAGCTGTTGGAACTCTTAATGCAAATCCATCTAATCTACCCTTTAATTGAGGTAATACCTTTGCAACTGCTTTAGCAGCTCCAGTTGTAGTTGGTACTATAGATTCTCCTGCCGCTCTTGCTCTTCTTAAATCTTTATGACTCTTATCAAGGATTTGCTGGTCATTTGTATAAGAGTGTACTGTAGTTATAAACCCTTTTTTAATGCCAAATTTATCATCTATTACTTTAGCTACAGGTGCTAGACAATTAGTAGTACATGATGCATTTGATATAATTGTATGCTGTGATAAATCTAAATCAGAATCATTTACACCCATTACTACTGTAATATCTTCATCTTTACCTGGTGCTGTTAATATAACTTTCTTAGCTCCTGCTTTTACATGATCCATAAGTTCTTCTTTTGTTTTAAATTTTCCAGTAGACTCTATAACTAAATCAACCTCTAAGTCCTTCCAAGGAATTTCTTTTGGTGATCCACATCTTGTTATTTTTATTTCTTTATTATTAATTATTATTGAATCCTCTGTTGTCTTAACGTCTCCTTTGAAGGTACCAAAGCATGAATCATAAACAAATAAATGTGCAAGTGTCTTTATATCTGCTCTAGCATTTATAGCTACAATATTAAAATCCGTTTCTGGACTTTCACATGCTATCCTTAAAAAAGTTCTTCCGATTCTTCCGAATCCATTTATTCCAACGTTTATCATAATTGAACCCCCGCAATTCATTGTTATACTCTTTATATCAATATAGTATAACACATTGGAATGTGTGTCAAATAAAGTATATCATATTTTTTCTTAATTTCCTGTTGAAATATAGTATTTACTTTCATTTTCTTTTATTTACTACCATTTTCATAATTATATTTATGTAAAAAATATTTAATTTACTATATTATTTATTAAATTTTATTAAAAATTACTCATTTAAACATTATATATGTGCTATACTTTTGTCATTATGATATACATCAAAATAAAAATCTCACCACTTCTGATGAGATTTTTATTTGTTATTTCTAAAGATGAGTTTCAAGCTTAGCTTTAATATCTTCCGGAGACATATAGCCTACCATTCTGTCTACAGGAATTCCATCTTTTAATACTACCATAGTAGGTACACTCATAACAGAGAATTTTTTAGCAAGAGATCTACTTTCATCAATATCTGACTTTAAAAATTTAATTTTACCATGGAAATCTCCTTGAATATCCTCTAAAACCGGAGATAGTCTTTGACATGGTCCACACCAAGTAGCAAAAAAATCAACTAAAACTAAACCTTTTCCTGCTTCAACCTCAAAATTTTTTTCATCTATAACTTTCATAATCACAATCCTCCTATTTTCTTAAGGGTTACTACCTTTATTTTACTATAAATACATAAATTTAAAAAGTCTTCTTTTTATCATTATCTTATTTTATTTCGTATATCTAAGTATAATTCTTAAAAATTCTTTTAAATTCTTACTTAATCTACGAATTTCAAAGATTCTACTATATGAATATTTTTTAGCTTATAATACATTACCATATTAACTATAACTGTGAATAATAATGTAAGCACAGCAGATCATAAATAGCTATATGCTGCTATAGTTCTTACAAACATTATTGTTTCTACTTCTGCTGTTATCATAATAAACCTATGAATCACCACTCCTAAACCTAATCCAAACAACATATTAAGTTGAATTAGATTTTTAATATAAAGCTAATAATTTTTATGTGCTATCTTTCTAGCCATTATCCCTATAAGCGGAATTTCATATTCTTTATATTCATAGCATTTTACCATTGAAATAATTTCAAATATAGTTATAACTATAGCAACTATGCCTGTTATTATTGCTGAAAGTAATATAGTTCCTATCGCCCCATATGTCAAAGGTCTAAAAAACATTAATCCTAAACTACCACCTATAATCATAAATATAATAGAACTAAATATAATCCCTACAATATTTATTAAAAAAGCTTGCATAGCATGAAATTTCACAAATTTACTATCCTTTTCTAAAATGTAAATAACAATAGGAGCAAGCCATGCTATAATCTTTATTCCTGGAATAAAAATTACAACTACTGCTGCACCATAAGCAATCAGTGCCATAACATTAGCATCTATATTTCCAATAGAAGACTTATGCTGTTCATAAATATTCATATAATATCCTCCTTTTATACCCTTATAATTATATTATTCCTTAATACAGTTATAATTACAATATATTTAATTCCTTATTTTTAATTTCTTAAATTCATATAGTAAAGGAATGGAGAAAGTTCATAAATCAATAATTTTGATTTATCAGCTTTCTCCATTCCTAATATAAAGTCTTATAAATATGAAATTATATATATTTATACCTACTTAAGCTCGCCGTGTTTTTCATAATGTGCAATTTCTTTTATTTTATTGCTATTGTCTACAAAAACTACTGTTGGCTTATGTTCTTTAGCTTCTTCTCCATTCATCTCACAATAACTCATAATTATAACCTTGTCTCCAACTTGAACACATCTAGCTGCTGCTCCATTAAGACATATAAGGCCGCTGCCTCTTTCTCCTGCTATAGTATAGGTTTCAAATCTACTTCCATTATTTATATCTACAATTTGAACCTTTTCATATTCAAGAATTCCAGCTGCATCAAGTAAGTCTTCATCGACTGTGATACTTCCTACATAATCTAACTCTGCTTGAACTACAGTAGCTCTGTGTATCTTTCCCTTTAACATTGTTATTGTCATTATCTTTTCCTCCTAGTTATATGTGATAAATAAAATTGTCAATTAATCTTGTTTTTCCAAAGTATACTGCTAATGCCACTAGCACATCTTCTTCTATTTCATGGACACTTTCCAATGTATTGCTACTTACTACTTCTATATAATCAATTTTAGATAATTTTTCTTTCTCTATATTCTCTTTAATTAGATTTTTAATACTATCAGCATTTCTTTCTCCAGCATCCATAAAATTTTTAGCCATAGATAAGGATTTATTAAGTACTAATGCAGCTTTTCTTTCTTCTACAGATAAATAAGTATTTCTTGAACTTTTAGCAAGTCCATCTTCTTCTCTAACAATTGGACATCCTACTATTTCTATATCAAAGTTTAGGTCTCTTACCATTCTTTTAATAACTGCTAATTGCTGAGCATCCTTTTCACCAAAATAAGCTCTATTAGCTGGTATAATATTAAATAATTTAGAAACTACAGTACAAACTCCTCTAAAGTGAGTTGGTCTACTGCTTCCACAAAGTCCAGTAGTTAAACCTTCTACATCTACAAAAGTTGAGGCATCCTTGTAATACATGTTTTCAATCTCTGGGTGGAATATCAAACTTGCCCCAGCATTTTCACAAAGCTTTGAATCCCTTTCTAAATCTCTAGGATATTTATCTAAATCTTCATTTGGTCCAAATTGAGTTGGATTTACAAACACACTAACTACTACCCTATCATTTTCTGATACAGCCATTTTAATTAAACTTTCATGGCCTTCATGTAAATAACCCATAGTTGGTACTAGTCCTACTTTTAAACCTTCAGCTTTCCATCCCTTAACTATTTCTCTTACTTTTGATACATCATTTAATATTTCCATAATCTTACCTTCTTTTTAGTTTAATTTTATAGTCTATTTATATTTGAATCTACTTTTAATAAAGTTTAGATATAACTTCTTCACTTATTTTAAATCCATGCTCAGGTGCTGGAAAAGCTCCTGTACTAACCTCTTCAATATATCCTTTAAAAGCTTCAGTCATTACAGATCCTACATCTGCATATTTCTTTACAAACTTAGGTATAAAATCACTGAACATCCCTAGCATATCCTGATATACAAGGATTTGGCCATCACAGTTAGCCCCTGCTCCAATCCCTATAGTTGGAATTAATATCTCTTTACTAATTATCTCAGCTAACTTAGCAGGTACACACTCTAAAACTACTGCAAATGCTCCTGCTTTTTCTACTGCTTTCGCTGCTTCTATAAGTTCTTTAGCTGCTTCTTCACTCTTTCCTTGAACCTTGAATCCACCTAAAGAATTTACTGATTGAGGAGTTAATCCTATGTGTGCCATTACAGGAATAGAGGCTTTAGTTATAGCTTCAATCCTATCGCACATATCAACTCCTCCTTCTAGTTTTACCGCTTGAGCACGGCCTTCTTTCATAAGGCGACCTGCGTTAAAAACAGCATCGTACACAGAGGTTTGATAAGACATAAATGGCATATCTGCGACTACTAAAGCATTTTGTGCTCCTCGTGCTACAGCCTTTGTATGATGAATCATATCCTCCATGGTAACTGAAATTGTATCCTCATAACCAAGACATACCATTCCTACAGAATCCCCAACTAAAATTCCATTGATACCTGAATTATCCATAATCTTAGCCATTGAATAGTCATAGGCAGTAAGCATAGTAATTTTTTCACCTTTTGCTTTTGCTTCCTTAAATGTTATAATCGTATTCTTCATTTTACATTTCCTCTCCTAGAAATTCTTCTATTTCTCTATAATCTTTGTTTGGATTTTTTTTCTTTGCCACCTTTAACAAATTATTATTTAAAGCCCTATACAAAATTTTATCTTCCTCATTTAGAGAAAGCATATGGGTCTTCATGGTAGATAAATCTCCTCTTTCCAATGGACCTGTAAGACTCTTTACAGTACCTGAATCTTTTATATTTTCGATATTATTGCTTATAAGAGGATATAATGCATCAATGGCTAACTCTTCACTAAAGCCACAGTGTTTTAGATAATCTACACCGTTATTAATAAGACCTAAAACCAAGTTACTACTGATAACTGATGCTAAGTGATATAAACTCTTATTTTCTTTATCAATTATTTTCACCGAATTTCCTAGTGACTTAAAAATCTCAGTAAATTTATTGATATATTTTTCATGACCTTCAATGGTTATAAAGGCTTTTCTAAAATTTTTAAAGGAATTATATTTGTCTGATATGGCAAACATAGGATGTATAGAATATGGGTAAGCACCAAACTTACTTATATCTGAAAAGATTTCCGAAGATAACAAACCACTACAGTGGCATATCAATTTATTATTTATAGACAACTCTTTAAGCTCATTCCAAACCCCTTCAATTTCTCCATCAGGGGTAGTAATAAAAATTACATTACTTTCTTGTACTAGCTGTTGCAAGTTTAAGAAAGCTTTTGTGCCAGTAAATTCTGCGGCTTCTTTAGCTGAGTTATGATTCTTACTATAATATCCAGTAAGTAAGATACCATTCTCTTTAAAGTATTTTCCTAATGAAAACCCGACCTTTCCGGCTCCAACAAATCCAAATTTTATAACAATCACTCCTCACTTTACTTATTTTCTTAGTTCATATTAAAACAGTAAATTCAATCTTTCTGTAGATAAAAACTAAAAATCATGTGAAGCAATTTGTTATCTAAGTCTCATTCTAAAAGATATGAGCTGTCCGTAAAACTTTTCTTTTATAGTCATCTAAAGATGGATGACTATAGATATAAATTAAATATAGGTGCAGTTATCTCTATACTGCCCATAATTACTTATATCACAATTATAAAAGGAATTCAATGTTTAGAATTTCTATTTTTCGCAACTCAATTTTAAATAGAATAAAATCTTTACAGAATAATAATACTAATCTATGTTATACTATAATAATTTTATTTTTGAAAGGAGTAATTTTTATGAAAAAACATATAATTAGACATACCAAATATTTATTGTTCTTACTGTTACTAATTATATTTATAGTATCCACTCCCATAAATATTTTTGCTAGCAATGAAACTTCTTCTCCAGATAGTTTTCTTGTTATTGATACAAAAAAGCAGCAATCATTGCCAAGTCAATTTAGGATTATTCCATCTCTAAATATATCTGGTAGTGCCCAATTCATTCCATCCCAGGTAGAAAACATAAAAAAATCTATAAACAAAGACGATATTTATATAGTTGATTTGAGGCAGGAGTCTCATGGTTTTCTAAATGATATTGCAGTTAAATATTATAGTCCATCTAAATTATTAAATAAAGGCTTTACTTCTGCTGAAACCCTTGCTGATGAAGAAAGTAGGTTTGGGGCCATTACTCCTGGCATGGAAGTTAATCTGTATAATAAACGTGGAAAACTTCGAGATACCATCACCATAGAAACTTCAGAAATTGAACGCGATTTGGTAAAAAAATATGGACTAAATTACATCTTATTTGCTACAAGAGATGGTCATATACCTTCACCAGAGGTAGTAGATGAATTTGTGGAGTTTGTTAAAAACCTCCCTAAAACTACTCACCTTCACTTTCATTGCGCCCATGGAAAAGGAAGAACTACTATGTTTATGGCCTTATTTCAAATGATGAATAATGATAATGGTAAAACTTTAGATGAAATTTTAGAAGATCAATTAAATGCTGGAGGAATAGTTCTTACAAACAATACTACTAGAGCTGAATTCCTACAATCTTTCTATGATTATACCCTCGAAAATTCAAAGGATAATTATAAAGTTCCTTATTCTAAGTGGATTTCTCAATAGAATGTTTAGCTCTTCATTATACAAAAGCACAGTAGACAGGTTAGCATAAATACCAATTTATCTACTGTGCTTTGCAGTTCTTTTACATATTATTTTTAACTCTTAGAATTCTATAAACACTTTCATCAATTCTTTTTTCAGAAATAATACCATTCCTAACAGCTTCTATAACTCCATCTATAGCACTATTTTGATCACCTATACCTGCAGACACTATTAATAAATCATCTCCTGCTTCTATGGATTTAACTGCTGATTCAGCAGTTGGATACTTCCCTTTAACCCCTTCCATAATCATATCATCCGTTACTACTACTCCATTAAATCCCAACTCTTCTCTTAAAAGCTTTGTAACAATATTATTAGATAGGCTTGCCACATATTCACTATCTAGTTGAGGTAAATATATATGACTTACCATTATCATATCCATACCATTATCTATTGCATATTTAAATGGAATTAATTCTAAATTTTTTAACTCATTAAGAGATTTATTTATAACTGGTACTGCCACATGGGAATCTACATTCGTATCTCCATGTCCTGGAAAATGTTTTCCTACTGCTAAAACACCAGATTTTCTTAAGCCTTTATACACTTCTGTACCCATGGTTCTAACAATTTCAGGATCATTTGAAAATGCTCTAATTCCTATGACTGGATTATTAGGATTAGAATTTACATCTAGTACAGGCGCAAAGTCCATGTTACATCCTAAAGATTTAATAGTTTCGCCTATAGCTTTTCCATGTTCAAAAGCATAATTTAAATCTCCAGTGGCACCTACATCCCATGCAGATTCAAACTGCCCCATTTCCTTAGGAATTCTGCTTACAATTCCACCTTCTTCATCCAAGGACATAAAAAGTTTAAACTTGTTTTCACTATTTAATTCATTCAAATTTTCTATTAATTTTTTTGTTTGATTTACAGTATTAATATTTTTACTAAATAATATTATCCCTCCTATTTTTTTATTTTTTATTAAATTAATTATATTATCATCAACTTCATAACCATCAAATCCAACAATAAACATCTGACCTACTTTTTCCTCTAATGACATAGAATCTATTTCATTTTGTATTAAGTCCACTTCTAGCTCCTCTTCACCGAGTTCTTCTACGCTATTATTCTTTTCCAAATCCCCATCAGACTTCCCTTCTATATCTATTTCATTATTACGCTTTACTTCTTTACTTATAAGTCTACATCCACAGAATAAAATAACAGATGTGCAAATAACTACGATAATTGTTATAACCTTTATTAATTTACTTTTTGTCGTAAAAATATTTCTATTACTCTTCATTTATTTTACACTCCTTTAATTTCCTATAATAAAATACACAAAATAAACCACACTAAAATTATATCCAAATTAATTTATTTTAGGAGGAATTTTTATGACAAAAGATAGTCAACCAGATAACAAACAAGCTAGAATGGAAAAATGTAATTATCAAACACCAATTACTAGTGAGACAGGAAAAAATCATAATAGAACTGCTAAAAAACACTCCATTAAAAGAGAAGGATTTCAAAGTCCACATATAAATTAAAGTCATAGATTATCCTTTAGTAATGGGGCATTTTCCCCATTACTTTTTTTAGTATTTCCATCTAAAGTGTCCTATTATTTCCCCTTGCTTAAAAATAAATGGACATTCTGAAGCTCTTGGGGGCGTATTGTGAATTATATATGGAATTCCCTTACTATCATATTTATCTGAGATTATAGCTACATGCTCATAAGGTTCTAATGTAATTACTATATCTCCCGGTTGCCACTGATTTAATATTTCTTTATCTTCCCAATTAATTTCTGTAGTTAAAGATTCTGCAAATCGCTGAAAAAATATTAACTGATTAGGAACTCTTCTAAAATCAATATTAGGATCAGGTTTTCCATCAACTCTTGGATACATCTCTGTATTATCTTTTATATCTTTATCCATTAATTCTTTAAGATTTATATTAATATTTTCAAATGCTCTCCATATAACATCAGTACATACCCCTTCTTTTTTAGGCGGATAACCTCCATCATAATAATTACTCTTATATTTAGTTTTATTTTTTACTTCATTTCTAGCTTCTCTAACTAAATCTATGGCATCAGAAATATTATTATCATTCTTATCTATTAAACTATATTCCTTTCCTTCAGTATTTTCTGAATTTATTCCTAAGACCCTTTCTACACTCCAGAAGCTAGTCCCAATTCTACTTATAACAAACCTTCTAAATGGGTCTATATTAACCATTGATATTAAAAATATTAATATGAAAATACATAACCATTGGCAAATTCTTTTAAAAGCATGCTTCATAATAACCTCCATAATATATATAATAAAATTCCTATTGAATATTAATTACTTATCTTAAAAAATGACTTATTATAGTAATTACACTTACTTATATTAAAACTACAATTCCAACGCTATCCAATACCCTTATGTAAAATATTGCATATAATTATAATATTACTCTTATATTCCTTCAACTTAAATTTAATTTTTATTTAAATTTATTTTTTATATAACTTATATTATTCTTCTGTTACATATTAACACCTTTATTCAACTGTAGTAATATATGTATGTACGGAGGTGTATTAATTATGATTTATTTCGCTCATAGAGGTGCTAGTAAAAATTATCCTGAGAATACTTTGCTTGCCTTTAATAAAGCTATTATGGTAGGTGCAAAAGCTGTAGAATTAGATGTTCATAAAACAAAAGATAATAAACTAGTAGTTATCCATGATGAGGATGTTAAAAGAACTTTTCAAGGTAAAGGACTTATAAAAGACTTAACCCTTGAAGAGCTAAGTTCTTTAAAATCTAAAAATATTGAATGTGAAAACAATAAATTATGCAAGATTCCAGCTTTATGTCAAGTTTTAGAGTTGCTTAAACCTAGTAAAGCCTTTATAAATATAGAGCTAAAAACTGATGTTATTCACTATAAAAATATAGAAAAAGACGTTATTGATTTGATAAAGAACCATGGTATGGAAAACACAATATTACTTTCCAGTTTTAATCATAATTCCCTTGAAATATGTAAATCTATAGATGAAAATATAAAATTAGGCGTGCTAATTGATAAAAAAATAGATAATATAATTGCTTATGCTAAAAATCTAGGTGCTTATTCTTTAAATCCTAATGTTTATTTAGTAAATGAGACTTTAATAGGATTAGCTCATAATAATAGTTTAAAGGTATTTACCTACACCGTAAATAAACCATTTATAGCCAATCACCTTGATAAAATTGGATGCGATGGTATCTTTACCGATAACATAGAGAAATTTATTTAAGTATGATTTTAAATTCAGTGGATAAACGGAGTTAAATTGCTTATTTTAACTCCTTTTGTTGTGCTTTATATCAAATTGTTGATTCAATATTCATAATTTTAAAAATAATTATAGAAGTACTTTTACTTATAATGGTATAATTGTTTAGGAACCAAAAATAATTATTAAAAAGGTTGTGATAAAATTGAAAACAAAACAAATAGTTTACAGCGGACTTTTAATTGCTTGCAGCGTTTTACTTCCTCAATTACTCCATTTAATAGGAGGTCCTGGCCTTGGAACTACACTTCTTCCTATGCATATTCCAGTCTTAATTGCTGGATTTATCCTTGGTCCTATTACAGGTTTAATAATTGGTATTATAAGTCCTATTTGTAGCTTTTTATATACTGGAGGAACAATGCCTGCAATACCTATGCTATATCTTATGATATTTGAGCTAGGTACCTATGGATTATTTACAGGTCTTATATTTAAGCAATTTAAATTCAACATATATGTATCACTTATTGTATCTATGATTGCAGGTAGACTAGCTAGAGGTTTAGTTTTTGTCGTTGCTACAAAATTCTTAGGAATTACCCTTCCACCTGCTATGGGTATATCTGTAGCAATAACTCAAGGTATCCCCGGAATAATACTTCAACTGTTAATTATTCCACCAATTCTCTATTTATTATGTAAGCTACCATATACTAAAAACTTAATGACTCAATAAATTGGGAGGCGTATTAAATTGAAAACCCGTATAAAAACTTTACTTGAAGAATATAAATATAGCTGTATTCTTATGAACAAAGAAAAAACTGTGATGACTTCTTTTGATAAAGGTGTAAGCCCTATATATAAATATATCAAAGAAAATGGAGTGTCTCCTATACCGTTAATAATGGGCGATAAAATTATAGGAAAGGCAGTTGCTCTTCTGGCTATTTATGTTGGTGTTGAATATATATACACAAAAATAATCAGCCAAGGTGCTATAGATATTTTAAATTCCCATAATATTAAGTTTGACTACGAAGAAATAGTTCCTTTTATAAATAATCGTAAAAAAAATGGGCAATGTCCTATGGAAGCTTCTTTGTCTGGCACAATAAATCCTAAAGAAGGATTTAACATAATTGATACATTTATTAAAAATAGAGAATTAGAGGAGTGTACAAAATGATTTATAAACCCTATGGTAAAACTGGTAAAATGGTATCTGCCATCGGCTTTGGTGGAATGAGATTTAAAGATGATTGTTCCATTGAAGAAGGAGGTGAAATAGTTAGGTATGCAAATAGCCTCGGTATAAATTACTTTGATACTGCACCTAACTATTGCAAAGATAGAAGTGAAGATATCTTTGGAGAGGCTTTTAAAAATATGCCTGGTGAATTCTATGTATCTACTAAAAGTAGTCTTGGTAGCGAACCAGATGCAGATTCAGTAAGGCGTAGAATAGAAAATTCCCTCAAAAGACTTGGTATAGACAAAATTAACTTTCATCATATGTGGTGTATTATGGACATTAATCACTATAGAAAAGTTATGGCCAAAGGTGGTCCTTATTGGGGAGCTCTTAAAGCTAAGGAGGAAGGCTTAATAGACCACCTAGTATTTTCTACCCATGCTTCTGGTGAAGAAATTAGAATTATGGTAGAAGAAGGCTATTTTGAAGGAGTAACCTTAGGGTACAACATTTTAAACTTCCCGTATCGACAAGAAGGTATTTTGGCTGCTCATCAGCATGGTCTAGGAGTAGCGACCATGAACCCTTTATGCGGTGGCTTGATTCCCGAAAATAAAGAATATTTTTCATTTGTAAAAGAAAATGAAGATGAAAGTGTTGTGCAAGCAGCGTTACGTTTTAATGCTTCTCATGAAGGTATCTCTGTAACTCTATCTGGTATGAGTAGCAAGGAAGAAGTTAGGCATAATGTAGATGCTGTTAAAAACCTTACTATTCTCAAAAACTCTCAAATAGAAACTTTAAAATCTTCTCTTAAGCAAGATATGAATCAACTATGTACAACCTGTCAATATTGTAATCACTGTCCTAAAGGTATTAACATTCCTAAATACATGGATTTATATAATTATTACGTATTAAAAGGACTTAGTGGTATAAAAGAAATGTATAAATTACTCTCTAAATATGGCGATATTGACTTTGAGAAAGATATGGCTCCTAGTGATTGCATTGGCTGTAAAAAATGTGAAACTCTTTGTACACAAAAGTTAAATATAGTAGACAGACTAGCTTGGATTAATCGCAGTGTGATAAATAACTAGTTATTTATAATGTGTTAGTTATGTAGTTTAGCTCTATATTAAAAAGATATGGATTTATTAACATTTCATTTAATAAATTCATATCTTTTCTCTGTTATGTACTTTAAAATACTAATTATAAATTATTTATAATTTTATTTATCCTTTAACCTATTTTTATTAACTACCGTAGTATTTCTTCCCTTTTCCTTAGCCTCATAAAGATTTATATCTGCCCTATGTATTATATCTTCGGTATTCATATCTGAATCTCTAAAGCCATATACCCCGAAACTACAGGTTATACTAAACTTATTCCCCTTATATTCAAGGGTGGTTTCCTCCAAATTTCTCCTAATTCTTTCTGCAATAATTTCTGCTTTATCTTCGTCTGTGTCATTTAAAACTATTAAAAATTCTTCTCCACCATAACGCCCAATCCAATCGTTTCCATTACTTCTAATATATTTAGAAACAATTCGCGTAAAGTCTTTTAATACATTATCTCCAACTATATGACCATAGGTATCATTAATTTCCTTAAAATAATCTATATCTGCCATTATAACAGACATAGGTTTATGTTCTCTTATAGATTTCTCAACATCAACTTCTAATCGCTCTCTTATGTACCTTCGATTATATACCCCTGTAAGATCATCTATTAAGGTAGTTTCCTGTATATTTTTCAAAAAATTCTCGATAGATTCCGAATATTCCCTATCTCTATCTATAATAACCCCCCCTTGGGATATATCCTTCAGTAATTCAACTATATATGTTTCTTTACCAATATTTATAGGAGACGCCATAACTACAAAAATTTTATTATTGTTATACTCTATTTTTACTACGGTTTCATTACTTTCATATGCCTTTTTAGAAACACAATTTTCACATATACCATTCCTATTCCATAACTCATAACAGTGTGTATCAGCATTCATAGTATCACTCTCTGTTGATATAATTTCATTTTTCATTGGATCAACTATTCTTATCATATCGTATATATTTTTAAAAATTGAAAGTCTCTCTTTTACATCATTCATTATATCCATACTTCAAAAGCCTCCTTTTTTAAAATATGGTTTCATTATGTTTTGTCTTTTTTATTTTTAAAAACTTAATGAATTATTTCAATATGTGTTATTCTAGAATGTCTTTCATATATATTAGACAAAAACAATCTAGAATATACTTATACGCCACTATTCCTCTATAGGAAATACATCTATATATTTCTCTGATACATCATTTGTCAAACTTTCTACACTCATAAGTTTTTTGTTAATCTGCTTAGTCCTTGTACCTACAAGTTTATCTAAATCTGTACTTGCTTGATTTAACTTTTTTTGTGTAGATTTAAGCACTTCTTCAAATTTTCCAAACTCTGTTTTTACTGCTCCAAGTACATTCCAGACCTCACTAGATCTCTTTTCAATAGCAAGAGTTCTAAAGCCCATCTGTAAACTATTTAAAAGTGCTGCTAAAGTTGTGGGTCCTGTTATATTTATCTTATACTCTCTTTGAAGAATTTCAACTAAATTAGTTCTCTTAACTACCTCTGCATAAAGACCTTCTATTGGTAAAAACATAATTGCAAAATCAGTGGTATAAGGTGGGTCAATATATTTATCTCTAATATCCTTAGCTGACTTCTTTATAGCTGCTTCTAACTTTTTATAACCCTCTTCAATTAAACTTTGATCTCCTGTATCATAGGCATCCACTAAGTTATGATATACATCTAAAGGAAACTTTGAATCTACTGGAAGATATACTACATCAGAAGCTTTATCCTTACCAGGAAGTCTTATTGCAAATTCCACATTATCTCTAGATCCCTTTTTAGTTGCTACATTTATGTCATACTGATCTTTAGTTAGAATCTGATCTAAAATCCTTCCTAACTGAATTTCTCCTAGAGTTCCTCTAGTTTTAACATTAGAAAGGACTTTTTTTAAATCTCCTACTCCCATGGCTAAGGTTTGCATCTCCCCTAGTCCTTTATGTACAACTTCTAATCTTTCACTTACCAGCTTAAAGGACTCTCCTAGTCTCTTTTCCAAAGTACTTTGCAACTTTTCATCCACAGTTTCTCTCATTTTTTCTAACTTATCCTCAGTGGATTTAAGTAATTCACCTTGTTTTTGGGATAAATCATTAAATTTTTCCTTTTGAAGATTATTAAACTCATTAACACTTTTAGAAAATTGATTTTCGAAGGATTTAAGGGATTTTTCTATAGTATTAGAATAAGTGTCTAATTGATTCTTTTGAAAATTTGCTATTTCACTCATTCTACCTAAAATAGCTTCACTTAACCTCTGTACTTGAATACTCAACTCAATTCTAGCTTCTTTTTCACCTTTACGGGATTCCTCTCTATTTCTAGAAATTTCATCTCTAAATGCTTTTTCTAATTTATCAACACTTTTATCTATATCTCCTACTCCTTGCTGTATCTGTAAAATTGAATTCCCAATATTAGCTGTACTGCCCTTTTGAATTCTATTTCTAGAATTGTTTAAAGTAAAATATGTATTTATAATTAATAATATAATTACAATTACCAAAAGAATCTCCATAACCTCATCTCCATTCTTAAAATTATATAAGAATAAAACCTTAAATACCACTTAAAGGCTAAATAGAAAATTTTATCTATATAGCCTTATATTTAAGGTTAAATTAAGAAACATGAAAATATGTTCCCTTATTCATTATATCATTTTTCATCATAAAATTACAAATATATTAAATTCTTCAGTCTTTTTTACTATCTTTATAATTTATATTAAATACTTCTCATAAGTACAATTTTAAATTCAGTACCTATGTCCACTTTACTTCTAACTTCTATATATCCTCCTTGCGCTTCAATAATTGATTTACTAAGAGATAATCCAATTCCAACAGACTCAGATTTTCCCCCCTTATAAAATCTCTTAAAAATATTAGGAAGATCCTTTTCACTAATTCCTACTCCCTTGTCCCTTACTATTATCTTTGTATTTATATGATTTTCTTCAAGCTCTATATAAATTTCACCATTATCACTATGCTCTATACCATTCTTAACTATATTAATCAAAGCTTCTCCTAACCATTTCTCGTCATAATTAAACATAAACTTATTTTTATTTTCTTTGTCAATTTCTACTTTATTACTTATTAATGCCTCTTCATACATTTTATTTTCAAATATTATATTAACTTTATTTTCTGCTGCCATCAATGCAACATTGTCTATAACTTCATAAATAGTATTAACTAAACTATTTTCCTTCATATTAAATTCAATTGCTCTTGCATCTACCTTAGCTAGCTTCAACATACTTTTTATAAGCCAATCCATACGATTTAATTGTGTCTTACTATTATTTAAGAATTTTTTCCTATTTTCTTCACTAATTTCCTTATTACTTAAAATATCATTGTAAATAATAAGAGCAGACAGTGGTGTTTTTAATTGATGGGATATGTCTGATAATATATTTACTAGAAACTCCTTTTCCTTTTTTAAATCTATCATCTGACTTTGTAAAACTTGTCTCATATTTTTAAATCCATAAGAAAGTTTTGCAAAATCTCCTTCCTTCTCTTCATAAAGATTTACATCATAGTTTTCTTCCAGTATTTCCTTTGAAGCTCTTGTCAAATTTCTTACTCGACTATATATACATCTATACTGAATATAATTTAATAATATTAGTAAACCTCCAAATGTACTACCTATAATTATAAATATAAATTTGCTATTTTTAAAAGCTTCATTTATTCCATCTATATACATTATATCTAAATTGTCTTTATACCCGTAATTATCTAAAATTTTTTCTCCTAATTTTATCTCTTCCTTTGTTGGCACTTTAAAGGCTACCTCTACTAAATCCGCTTCAATGTTAGGGAATTTTTCTGACATTATAGATATCATTGCAGCTCTGCCATCTATATATTGACTCTTTATACTATTAAAACTAAAAGTAATCCATACGTTCACGATAAATATAAATATTGTAATTATAGTCATCAATACTATGGAACTCTTTTTTAATTCTGGATTTATAAGCTCTTTCATTAATTTCTCCTACTTTCCATTAACAACTTCTTTTATCCACATATAGCCCATTCCTCTTTTGGTAATAACATATTCTGGCTTACTAGGATTATCCTCTATCTTTTCTCTAAGTCTTTTAATATAGACTGAAAGGGTATTTTCCTCCACATATGCTCCCTCATCACCAAATAACTCCCTTAATATGTGCTCCTTGCTAAGTAATATTCCTGGATTCTGTAGAAATGCTAAAAGAAGCTTATATTCCTTTGCTGTCAATGATATCTTTTCACTACCTTTGGACACTTCTGCACTAGACGTGTTAATAGTTATATCTTCTGATTTTAAAAGTGTCAAAATGCTATCACCTTTGCCAACTCTTCTTAAAACTACACGAATTCTTGATAATAACTCCTTTACTCTAAAAGGTTTTGTTATATAATCATCACCGCCCATATCTAATCCCAAAATTATATTTACCTCCTCATCTAGGGCAGTTAAAAATATTATAGGTGTGTCCTTCTTTTCTTTTACATACTTACAAAAGTCATATCCACTTCCATCAGGTAAATTTATATCTAAAAGTATCAAATCAAAATCCGTATTATTAAATTTATCTTTTCCATTCTCTATCGATCCCGCTCTAAAAACCTGATATCCTTCTTCTTGAAGGGTATATTCTACTCCTAAAGCCAATGCCTGATCATCTTCAACTAATAAAATTCTATTCATCACGCAACCTCCTTCATAAACAAACCTTTAAATTATTTATTTAACATTAATCCCTAAACACTAATTAAAATTTGCATTTATAACTTGATACTATCATTAAAATCATATAACATCATAATGATTTTAAAAAGCTTATCTTAGAATTATATTAAAACAAAAATCCAAAGAATATTTCCTTGGATTTTTATTTTATCTATTTCTTATTTTAGAATTGCTACTTTATATAATAGTTTACTCTCCCCTTATACCATCAATAATATTTTCTTTATTTAATCTTCTAAGAGGTATTAGTGCTGAAACATATCCCATAATAACTACAGCTATTATAGCTATAATAATACTCTCCCAAGGTAATATAAACTTGAAATCTCTAATGTTGGACATTGGATTATACAATACATATGATAATATAGTACCTAGTATGGAGCCAATGATTCCGCCATATAATCCAAATAATACTCCTTCAAAAGTTATCATCTTTTTTACTTGTTTCCTTGTCATTCCTATAGCTTTTAAAGCTGCTATTTCTTTGCTTCTGAGAAGAATATTTGTAGTTACTGTATTCACTATATTTACAGCACTTATTAGCGCAATTACTATTGTAAAGCCCATAAGTAATATACTTATTTGCAATTTGAATGCCTTATCGCTTTTAGCAGCCTCAATCTTATTATTATAATTAAGCCCTGCATTAGTATTTTCTATCTTTTTTAGAGACTCATCTATTTTATCTACATAGCTTTCATCACTAATCTTTATTTCTATACCATCAATTTTAAAGTTTTCCATCTGCTGTGGATTACCTTCTATTATATTTTTAGCAGTCTCATTGCTTCCTATAATATTCAGTGTTCCTTGGTACTCAACAGAATTGAATGGCTGTACATCTACAATTGCTGCTACCTTAACCTTTTTAAGATCTTTACCATTAAATTCCTTTTGTCCATCTGAATACTCAGCATTACTAATTAAAACTTCATCTCCAACCTTAAGCTTAGCCATAGGCGCAATAAGACTTCTCTCCTCTCCAAAGAATATTGTTTCTCTAACTATAATAACTTCTCCATCCTTAAGATTATCAATACTACCTTCTTTAATATATTTTTTAGCTGCTTCTAATTTATTATCCTCATAGGCTTGAAATACAACCCTAATTTTAGACTTATTTTCTCCATCCACTTTACTATTAAATAAATCTTCACTATCATTTTCTGATGCCCACTGTCTAACTTCTTCCGGTATAGCAGAATTATCAACAAACCCTTCCATTGGAATATACTTATAATTTATATATGTTTCCTCTATTCCTGGAATACTTTTTACTTCTTCAATGATTTTACCATCTATATCCTGTGGCTCATCAGTATTGTAGTTTTGAAATATACTAAATGCCATATCATTATCTTCTGTAACCTTTTCTGCAAAATTACTAGAAAACTTAGCAAAACTCGTAAAAGCTACAAATAAAGTTACGCTTATAGCCATAGATAATACAGTTACATAAAATCTTCTTTTATTTCTTTTTACATTTTTTAAAGCTATGGTAGTATCGACTTTAAGGAATCTTCCTAAAAATTTACCACTTTTATTTTTCTTTTCTTTTTTAATTAAAGATTGGCTACTTATTGCAACTAAAGGTGAAGTTTTCCCTGCACCCCTAGCTGGTAGATAAGCTGAGAAGTATATAGTTACAGCTCCTACACCTCCACTTATCAATAGTGCTAAAGGTGATATTACCACTTTAAGGTTTGAAAAATCTCCAAAACCTGATATTTTACTAAATGTAAAGACAATACAATATACAGACACTATTCCAAAAAATATTCCAAGTGGAATACCTATAAGTATCATAATAGATGCTTCCCTAATTACTAGGGTCATAATTTGTTTTTTAGTAGTTCCAATAGCTCTTAACAAGCCAAATTGCTTCATTCTCTCTGCTATACTAATATGGAATGCATTATAGATAACCACTACTGTAGCTAAAACAACAATTCCTATGACAATAAAAGTTACACTATATATAGACCTATTTAGTCCTCCATTACTAGATTCCCCTGTAAGCCTTAATAAATCCTTATTTTGATTTACTTTACTTTTACCACTAATTAGATTAGATATCTCGCTGATCACTTCTTGTTTATCTGCTTTTTCATTAATTTCAACTAATACTGTAGAGTCTTCTTTTATAATACTACTATTTTTTATCAAATAAGCCTTTGATATGCCTTCACTTTGATTTTTCCAATCGTCCTTAGCTATTCCAGACAAAATATAATTTCTTTCATTTCCAGTTTCATCTTGTATTTTAACTCCATCTCCAACTTTGATTTCTTCATTAAAATATCTAAGAATCCATCTTTCAATAACAATTTCATTATCGTTTTTAGGTAGTTGTCCTTCCTCCAAATTTACATTCATCAGCTTTAAGGCTGCCTCATTTAAATAATTAAGTTGAATACTCTTATTTTTAATAAAGGGTACTGCATCTTCACTAACCATAACTCCTATGGAATTTACCTTAGGATTAGTCTCAATTTTATTTATTTCATTCTCAGATACATTAGTTATAGCTACATGAAAAGCTCCTATTGTTTTCTTTGTATTTTCTAACATTGAATTTTGTACCGTTAATATAAAAGTGCATATAGATGTTATAAGTGCAACTGATAATATTATTCCTATTATAGTTAATATAGTTCTTTTTTTATTATCCTTTAAGTATTTCCAACTTAAAGTTTTATAACTGCTAATCAATGTTTATTCCCCCTATGCCATAATTTTATCACTTTCTATTTTTCCATCACTTATGGTTATAACTCTATCTGCTTGCTCAGCTACCTTACTATCATGGGTTATAAGTATTAGAGTTTGATTGTATTTTCTTGCTGTAACCTTTAAAAGTTCTATTACCTCTTTAGAATTTTTACTATCTAAATTTCCTGTTGGCTCATCTGCAAGAACTATAGATGGTTTATTAATAAGAGCTCTTGCTATAGACACTCTTTGCTGTTGTCCTCCTGAAAGCTCTGCTGGAATATGCTTTCTTCTATCTTCTAGTCCAATCATAGATATAATTTCATCTAAGTATTTCTCATCTACTTTTTCACTATCAAGAAGAGCTGGTAAGGAAATATTCTCTTCTACATCAAGAATAGGCATCAAATTAAAAAACTGAAATATAAATCCTATATTTCTCCTTCTAAAAATGCTAAGTCCAGTTTCATTCTGTTTATATATATCTATATCATTTATAAATACCTTTCCTTCTGTAGGAGTATCTAAGCCCCCAATTAGGTGTAGTAATGTAGATTTTCCAGAACCAGAAGCTCCAACTATAGCTACAAATTGTCCTTTATCAACACTGAAACTAACATCATCTAAAGCACGAACCTGATTATCTCCTTGTCCATAATATTTCTTTAAATTTTCAACTTTTAAAATCTCCATGTGTAATTCTCCTTTATTGTATATTTACATTTTTATTTTAGGCATCTGAAAATAAATAATAAGTCAAAGATGGGAAGTATATTTTGAGTTAGACAAGGAAACAGGTTCCGCAGATAGTAGCACTATCTAAGGGTTTTGTTGACGCAGTATGACACAAAATAGACGAGCATTCTGACTTACTTATTTTTTGAAGATGCCTTATAGTCATAATAACTTGAATCTCAGTGAAGTTAATAGTTTTATTAATTAAATCATATTAGTCCCTTCATTCTCTTTACAAATATCATTATATATATTAAAAATCTCTTTCACCATAAACCTTATCTTACATAATCAATAATTATCTTACAATTTAGTCATATAAGAAAGAGTGTAGTTAAATCCTATAAACAAATTTAACTACACTCTTGTATTCCAAAAAATTATTTTAAATTTTCTATGTATTTTAAATTATATGTATTATCTTCCTAATAAATATAATATGGTGTTGGATCTATTTTCTCTCCGCTAGCATTGGTAACTTCAAAATGTATATGTGGTCCTGTTGAATATCCCGTAGTTCCCACTAAGGAAATCTGTTGTCCACCTTTAACGCTATCTCCTGCACTAACTAAAAGCTGTGAATTATGAGCATATAAGCTGCTAATGCTTCCATGATTTATTACTACTACATTTCCATAACCATTCATCCAACCTGAATAAGCTACAGTACCATCCATCAATGAATGTACACCTGCACCTTGTGGCGCTCCAATATCAACGGCAGCTTGAAATTCTTCCTTACCACTAATAGGATTTGTCCTCCATCCATAGCCTGATGTAATTGGATAAGCTATATTCCCAGTTATAGAGGAAATCTCACCATTAGATGATACTTGTCCACCTTGTGAATTGGTTGAAGCCCCTCTACTTGGTCTTTTATAAGCTTCTTCCATATCATTAATTATAGCAACAATTTCTTGAAATTCTGATTCCTTTTGAGCTATCATTTTTTCCTGAACATCTATATCCTCTTCTATCTTATCCATCATCACAGATTTTTCATTTTTCTTGCTATCAATCTCTTTTGATTTTGATTCTTTTATAGCCATATTTTGCTGTAGAGCTTCTTTTTCCCTAGATGCCACTTGTAGTGTTTCCTGTAATTCCTTTTGGCTATTTGCAAAATCAGACAATACTCCCTTATCGAAATCTAGAATAGTTTTAACCATTTCGAGTCTATTAAAAAAATCAGAAAGTCCCTTAGATTCAAAAAGAGCCTCAATATAGCCTTGTCCTTGATTTTTATATAGAGTTTTCATTCTTTTGTACATGATGTCCTTATTATCTTCTAAATCTTTTTCTAACTTTTTAGCCTTTTCATTAAGGTCCCCTATTTTCGTAGTAGCTTTATCCATATCTAACTTCAATTTATAAATTTCATTATCTAAGGCATTTATCTCTTCATTAAGATCTACCATATCCTGAAGAACATCTTCTTTATTCTTTTCTAGCTCTTTTATTTTTTCCTTACTACTACCTATTTCCTCTTCAATGCTATTTGACTGTTGTTTCTTATCACCTATTTCATCTGCCATCGCACTAGTGGCAACTAAATTAGTACATATCATTACTGAAATAATTAACTTTATTTTCTTATTCATTAGTTTCCCTCTTTTTAATTTTATTTAACTTATAAAATTTATTTTTCCCAAGTTTATTCTAATTCGCCTCCTTAGTCCAAGCATTCATGGGTATATACTAACTTCTTATAAATTAAATGTCAACAGCTTTCCCTCTACCAATAATATATATAGTTAAAATTTGTTCATAAAAAAGCTGCTGCAAGATAAGTTAATCTTAAATAAATATTGAGTATAACTTTATTTTAAAGCTATACTCAATATTTTATAAAGATCAGCAAGATATTTGCAACAGCCTTTCAGCTCAATTGTACTTCAAACTATATATTAGTCATATAAATCCATTTCTAAATCAGTAGTAGATGAATGTTCAAATTCACATATATCATATCCAGATACACTTAATTTGAAATCCTTCTTTTTTCCTCTACCTATATATCCTTCATGACTACTATTTGAAGTTACAGAATTAAAGTTTTCCTCATTACCTAAATCAGCCCCATCAAAATGTACTCTTCCACCACGATTATCTTTTAAATCAACATTCATAGCATATTCATTAAAATCAGTAGTATAATCTATGTCCCTTCCAATTAATATAACATTTTTCCCTATTGGCATGTAGGATTCTATATTTATATAGTCGGCATTGATGGTAACATTATCAGGCAACACTTTACCCTCTTCATAATCATTATAAGTACCTCCTGAATAGACTCTAGCATTACTACAATCGATTTTAATATTCTCAGCATTTATAAATTCCCTTAAATCTATTTCTAGATAATTGCTAGTTTTAATACTTATATTTTTAAGAGTATTATTATATGGCAAATTTACATACCCACCTCTAGGACTTGTGAAAATCAATGTATCTTTTAAAACTTTACTATCCTTTATTATTAAGTTCGTATAATAATTACTATTAAAATTAATGTCTACTCCTACTGGGACTTCTATAATAATTTGAGCATTATCATTTTTTTCTTCCATAAGTGTGTATATAATTGCGTCATAAGATTTTTCAAAAAATCCCCTTATATTTTCTGCTTCAAAGAAATTATACATAGTTCTGTCTCCTACAACTTTAAGTCCCTTTGTATTAGCATCATAGGAAGTTTCTACCTTCATATCATTTTCTATATATTCTAGTACCTTGACCCTTGTATTTTTATCTGGTGAAGGTTTAATTTCTACATTATATCCTTTATTCTCTAAGGATGAAATATCAACAGCATCAACCTGTTCATCAGTTACAAACACTTCCCTTTCAGTTGGAGTTGCATTTATTATCTCTTGTCGAACTCTATAAACTTTATTTACAATTTTAGGCATCATATAAGCTCCACTTATTATAGATCCTGTAATTCCTACTGCAAGAAAAATTCCAGCCACAATAAGAGATTTTTTCCATCTATTCATTAGATTTCTCCTCCTTATTATCTTTATTTTCTATACCTTCTTCAAAATCATCATCTATAACTTCTGTAAATATAGGCTTTTCTTCATGGGCCCTATCTTCTACAGAAATTTCTTCGACTTCTCCATTTCCCTTTAAACCTTCACCTATATATTTTTCATTAAAAGTTTCACCATATCCAGTTTGATTCTCAGTACTATCTCTATTTTCCTCTTCATAATGAATTATCTCTTCATTTTTCTCAGTAACATTTTCATTATCTACAGTGTTTTCTTGTTGATTTTTAACTCTTACATACATATTTCTAGTTTTAACCCAAGATATATACTGAACTACTAGGTATTTTAATCCTTTATACACTAAACAGTATACTGTCCAACCTAAGATAATAAATCCAGTCCATGCTATACAAGCAAAGAATCCAAACACTCCCATAGATATATCAATTCCACAAATGAAGGCAGCTCCTAGATAACCTATAAAGTTTGCAATTGACATTCCAACAAGTCCTAAACCACTGGCTATCATAGACATAACTATTGTTAAAGCTGGGAAAAATAATAGAACGCTTATAACAAATATTATTAATTTTACTCCAGCAGAAGATATCTTCCCGTTAATTACTGAATTGGAATCTAAAAATTCTTTAGTCTTATTACCTGCCTTTTTTCCTTGTCTCTTTACATTTTTCCAAAGATTTTTAGCGTCCTTAGAAACCTTATCTTTAAATTCATTATTGCTATTACTTGTAGATTTGCCTTGTCCCTTCATCTCTTCAGTTAATTCTTTTGCAATACTCTTAGGAGATCCTAATGTTTTTATAATCTCCTCATCACTCTTTCCCTGTAACTCTCCATTTAAGAAAAATTCCTCATAGTCTCTTAATATATCATTTATCTCAAGTTCACTAAAAGCTCCCTTTAAGTAATCTCTAAGTATATCTAAAAAATCATTTTTAGTCATTATCCTTATTCTCCTTCCTATAACATCCTAATATTAAATTTACATCCCTTACAAATTCATCCCATTCCTTAACTAAAGTTCTTAAATTACCTTTTCCATAGTCTGTAATCCTATAGTATTTTCTATCTGGGCCACCTTCAGACTTCACCATATAGGTTTCAAAATTTCCTTCTGTAGTAAGTCTTCGTAATAATGGATATATAGTGCTTTCCTTTACTGACATAACTCTTGAAATATTTTCTACGATTTCATACCCATACATATCTCTGTCATTTATAAGTGTAAGAACACAGATTTCAATTACACCCTTTCTGAGTTGTGTACTCATATCTAAACCTCCTTTATTAAGTTTTAATAACATACTTTTCTTTGTATCTATTTTAACTATCCTTATACTATGTAAAACACAATAGTGTCTTAAAAAATATAGAAGTTACTGTGTATTACACAACCCTTCTAAAAATTTCAGCAACTTTACTATGTAAAACGTAGTAGTCCTTTTAAAATTTAGTACTACGTTTTACGTAGTACTCTTATATTCTTATGTTATCATAGTATTGTGTCATACACAATAGCTATATATTAAAAATATCATAAATAGAACATAAAGATTTATAAATACATTTAATTCCAATATTATAATTTATTTCACAGTTTCTTTATACATTTCAATATAAAATAACCAAGGCTTTAAGCCTTGGTTATCCAATGTTAAAATAAATTATTTATAGCTTTCATATACTTCTTGAATTTTATCCCAGTTAAATAAATTCCAAATGCTATTAACGTAATCTGGTCGTACATTTTTATATTTTAAATAATACGCATGTTCCCAAACGTCAATAGTCACAAGTGGTTTTTTACCTTTACTTAAAGGTGACTCTTGATTTAAAGTAGCCATAACTTCTAGCTCAGCGTCACTATTTAAAACTAGCCATCCATAACCTGAACCAAATTGTCCAATAGCAGCTTTAGAAACAGCTTCTTTCATATTAGCAACGCTTCCAAAAGCTTTATTGATTTTTTCAAGTAATTGTCCTTTTGGTTCGCCTTTTCCACCTGGTGTTAAAATACTAAAGTAAAAGTTGTGGTTTGCCACTCCTCCACCTTGATTAATAACTCCTTGGCGAATTTCATTTGGAATACTATCTAAATTCTCTAACAATTGTTCTAAAGTTTTACCTTCAGTAAGTGCTTCATGTCCTTCAAGTAATTTGTTAAGATTATTTACGTATGTTTGTAAATGTTTGCCGTAGTGAGTTTCTACTGTTAAAGCATCAATGTGTGGCTCTAGCCCATTGTATTCATAAGGTAATTTAATTTTATCATATGTCATTTTAATCCACCTACCCTTTCCATTTATAACATATGCTTATATTTTACCACTTTTCATCCATATAAGCACTAATAAAAATTTTTACATATAATTTATTATTATAATTTACTTAATATATTATTCATTAATATTTCATATACATTAATATGTTATAAATTTGTTTTAAAAATCAATAATTAAGGAGAGATGTTTTATGAAATCCACACTATTTATGTGGGAATGCATTGGTGCAATTATGATTTTCCTAATAGGGGCATTAATACATTTTGGCTATGAAGTAACAAACAAGTTAACTTTTACCTCTGGTATCTTTGCTGTTAATGAAAGCATATGGGAACACTGTAAACTTACCTTTTGGGCTCCTATTATCTTTGCTATTATAGAATATTTTTTTGTCGGTCAATATGTAAATAATTTTCTCTTTGCGAAAACTATAAGCGCCTATATAACTACAATTTCAATGTTAGTCCTTTATTATGGAATGCTTAAAATTAGTGGCTCCCACTCACTTTTAAAAGATTTAATTATCTTTGAAGTTAGTATTCTAATAGGGTTATTAGTAAGCTATAATTTAATGCAATTGCCTGAATTTCCATCAATTATGAATAAAATAGCTATTATTATGTTAGTTGGTGCTACATTCACTTTTTATTTATTTACCTATTGTCCACCAAAATTACCTATATTTTATTGCTCTGTATCCAATTCTTATGGTATCAAAAATTAAACTCTCACAACAAATACAATTAAAATTGACTGTATCAAAATTAACTAAATGTTAATATTTTGATACAGTCAATTTTGAAATTTCTTATATATTAGGTATTTCTATTATAAATTCCGTTCCTTCATTAACTTCACTTTTTACTTTTATATTTCCTTCATGAGCTTCTATTATTGCCTTAGATATGGTGAGACCTATACCCGCTCCTCCCGTAGCTCTAGTTCTTGATTCATCAGCTCTATAAAATCGCTGGAAAACATACGGTAAGTGTTCTTTAGAAATTCCTATGCCACTATCCTTTATGTGTATTATCGTTGTATTCCTTTCCTTATAGCATGTAATTTTAATTATTCCCCCAAATTCAGTATACTTTATTCCATTCGAAATAATATTTACTAGTGCTTGAGTAATTTTATCTCTATCTAAATTTATAATAAAATTTTCTATATTATTTTTTACATTAATATTTTTATCATGAAGTTGCTTTTCAAAATTAATTAGAATCATTTCTACTAGATCCTTTATATTTACTTCACTTTTATTTAAAATCAAATCTTCACTTTCGTATCTAGAGAGATGTTCTAAGGAACCAACCAACCTGCTTAATCTTCGCACTTCCTCATGAATACTTTGTAGTCTTTCTTCTGTAGGTTCCCAAATTCCATCTATTAATGCCTCCAATTGTCCTTGCATGGTAGTTAGCGGAGTCCTAAGTTCATGGGATATATCCTTAGTCAAAGTTTTTCTTATCTTTTCCTCTTCATCTAAACTATTAGCCAAGGTATTTACTGAATTAATCATTTCCTCAATTTCCTTTATATTGCTTTCCTCTTTAATTTTATTTTTATATTTCCCCGTAGCTATAAAATTTGTAGCTTTAACCACACTTCCTATAGGTTTGCTTATTGAAGTAGAAATTAAAACACCTATAAATATGGAAATACATAAAGAAAAAATCCCTACAAAAATTAATATATTATCTAAGGTTTTAAAAAAAATCACATCAGAATCATTGTAATAAAGAGGACCATAGTAGCCTATTTCAAGAATTCCCGCAGATTTGTCATCTATTTTTAAATTATATACTTCCTCAGTATAATTACCTTTATATCCTGGATTTACAATGCTCATATTGTAACCCATCTTATCCATCATTGCCTCACACATACTACTATTATGAGTTTTAGCACTCCATACTACATTATCTGAAATATCTTTAATACTTATAATAAATCCATTATTTATAGCTTCAAGTCCTATGGTTTCTATATTTTTATTGTCCCACTGTCCATTTTTATAAGTATTACTTATATCTTTAATCAATACTTTTTTTCTCTCTTCTATAATATCTTCTAAATATCTATTAAAGTTTTTCTTCATAAATATATGAGATGAAAAACTAATCAAAAGAATTATTGTCATAGAAAATAGTAGAAAAATCAAAGTAAGTCTATGTTTTAATTTCATCGAATTATTCACCACCAAACTTATATCCAATGCCATGAACTGTTAATATATATTTAGGGTTTTTACTATTATCCTCTATCTTGCTCCTTAAATTTTTTATATGAGAATCTATTATTCTATCATAAACATCACTATCATCTCCTAGCGCTCGATCAAGAAGTTCTCCTCTAGTGAATACTTTCTTTGGACTTTCACATAAAGCTAAAAGTATCTTGAACTCTGACGGAGTTAATTCTATTAAATTATTACCATGTCTTACCTCATAAGTATCTAAGTTTATAACTAAGTTTCCTTTATTAAAGCTTAGAACATTATCTCGTTTATAATTCAAGGCTCTTTTTAGCACTGCATTTACCCTAGCCACTACCTGCTTAGGGCTAAATGGTTTGGTAATATAATCATCAGTACCTAGAGAAAAACACTCCAAGATGCTTTCTTCCTCTACCTTGGCTGTTAGCATTATTATAGGCACCTCTGATTCCTTTCTTATGATTTCACAAATTTTTTCTCCCGTTATATCTGGTAACATTAGATCTAAGATTATTAATCTAGGATTGTATTGTTTATATTTATATATAGCTTCACTTCCATTAATTGCTGTTATAACACTATAACCAGCCTTCTTTAGATATGCTTCCAAAACCTCTAAAATTTTAACTTCATCTTCTACAATAAGTATATCCACTTGCATCTATACTCCTCCATTAATTTAAAACTTCTTATAGTATACTTCCTAATTATAATAAACCATTATGAAGATTCTATGTAGAATTCCTCCATAAAATCTACATAACTTAAATATATACTTTAGCTACTATCTTAAAATTATATATGAGGTGATAATTTTGTCTAATAAATCCATAACTCTAAATATTGATAATATGGTATGTATTTCCTGTGAGAATACTATAATAAGGCATTTAAAAAAACTTTCAGGAGTTACAAGTGTAAAAGCAAAATACACTAAAGGAACTGTCCATATTGAATATGATTCTGAGAAAGTATCCTATTCTACCATAGTTTCTACCATTGAAAAATCCGGCTACAAAATTACTAGTGATAAAAAAAATAGTCACTCAGAATTTTTCCCCATTGTGGGAATATTCCTTATAGCTTTACTTATAATACGCCTTGGCAAAGGTACTGGCGTATTCGATATGTCATCTGCTTTAAGTAGTAAAGTTAGTTACATTGCTCTATTTACCATTGGCGTTTTGACCTCTTTACACTGCGTGGGTATGTGTGGTGGAATAATGATGTCCCAAAGTATTACATCATCAATTGTACCTGAAAAAAATAAATTTAAACCTGGACTTATGTATAATTTAGGCCGTTTAATTTCTTATACGGTTTTAGGAGGTATTGTAGGTGGTATTGGTAAAGCATTTTCTCTTTCCTTTGGAGCTCAAGGCTTCATAGCAATAGTTGCAGGTGTATTTATGGTAATTATGGGTTTGAACTTATATGGTTTTAAAGCCCTTCGAAGACTTTCTATAAAGCTTCCTTGGAACGGCTGTAATTCCCAGAAAAAATCTAGAAATCCCCTTATAGTAGGATTTCTAAATGGGTTTATGCCTTGTGGTCCCCTACAAACAATGCAGCTTTATGCTCTAGCTTCTGGTAGTGTTATAGCTGGTGCAACTTCAATGTTTTTCTTTGCTCTAGGTACAATTCCTTTAATGCTAGGCTTTGGAGCTATTGCTAATCTACTTAGTCAAAAAAATTCCAACAGATTAATTAAATACAGTGGTGGTATTATCATAGTTTTAGGTATTATCATGGCTAATCGTGGCTTATCTTTAATGGGAGTTAATTTAATGCCTAATTCCTTATCTTTAGGTGGAAATAATAATACAACTATATCCGAAAAATCTTCAGCTAATAAAGCAACAATTTCTAACGGAAAGCAAGTTATAAAGATTTCAGCTAATAATCAAGGATATACTCCAAATGTAGTTTATATTCAAAAGGGAATTCCTACAGAGTTTATAATTGATGGTGAAAGCATTAACTTCTGTAATAATAAAATTGTTATTCCATCTATGAATATTGAAAAGAATTTATCCTCTGGAGAAAATGTAATAGAATTTACTCCAGACTCTGGAGACATAAACTACAGCTGTTGGATGGGCATGCTTAGAGGAACAATAAAGGTAGTAGATGATTTAAATTCTATAAGTGATTCTACTATACAGAATGATATAGATAGTGAATTTTATTATCCCTCTAATGATTCTAATAATCAATTTTTTAATGGTGGTTTTTCTTGCCATTAATAAAAAAAGTATTAAGGTAACGTTCCTTAATACTTCTTTTTTATATACACTTTATATAATAGATATTTTAATTGACTCTTTAAAATTAATTCACTAGTTAAAGTCATCTATTAATTTTATCCTTTTAATTTTTATTCTAGCACTTCAGAAATAGTTACTAGTACTTTACTATCTACTTCAGCAATTATGCTATGATCTATTCTTGCATCAAAGGGAAGGAAATCACCTTTTTTTAATCTAAACTTTTCTCCAGTTTTAAATTCCATAGTTATATCACCTTCATATACTTGAATTGATGCATAACCATTATGAGTATGATATGGCTTACCACTTCCTTCTACAAAGTTGAAGAATATAGTTTTAAATTTTTTATTTGATGCTATAACCTTAGTCTTAATCTCTATATCATTCATACTTATAGGTACTAATATATTTTTATCTAAACTCATTTTAATTTCCTCTTTTCAAACTTATTTTTTCTTCTTATCTTACTTATATATTAACGTTCCATTAAATATATATAAGTAAATCCTATGTGCAAGATATTAATTTAATGCAGCTAATAATTTTTCTATATCTAATCCATGAACTATAGCAGCTTCTGCAAGAGTTTCTGCTTGAGCTGATGGGCATCCTACGCATCCCATACCAAAACTCATTAAAATTTCAGCAGCTCCTTCTTTCATTCTTATAACTTCACCTATTGTCATATCTTTATTTATCATATTCTTTTCCTCCTATAATTTAAATTTTTATTTATAACTAATAATTTTGGATTATTAGTACCTCTTACAAGTTAAAGTATACTAAAACAATCAACTTTATTCGGTAACATTCGTTACCAATCAATAAATATTTATAAAAAAGTATTCAAAGGTAAACTCCTCAGTTTAACCTCTGAATACTTCATTACTTGTAATTATTAGCTTTCCATGAACATTTTCATGTCATCTTCTACATTAGTTATTCCACCGATACCAAAGTTATCTATAAGAACTTTAGCAACATTTGGTGATAAAAATGCTGGTAATGTTGGTCCTAGATGAATATTTTTAACTCCTAAGTATAACAGTGATAACAATACTATTACCGCCTTTTGCTCATACCATGCAATATTATATGATATTGGTAGAGCATTAACATCATCAAGACCAAAGACTTCTTTAAGTTTTAACGCTATAACAACTAATGAATAAGAGTCATTACATTGTCCTGCATCTAGAACTCTTGGAATTCCTCCAATATCTCCCAGATTTAACTTATTGTATTTATACTTTGCGCAACCAGCTGTTAGAATAACTGTATCCTTTGATAGTTTCTCAGCAAATTCTGTATAGTAGTTTCTTGATTTAGCTCTTCCATCACAACCAGCCATAACAAAGAATCTTTTTATATCTCCAGTTTTAACAGCCTCCACAACCTTATCAGCTAAAGCTAGTACTTGATTGTGTGCAAATCCACCAACTATTTGTCCCTTTTCTATTTCCGTAGGTGCTTTACATTGCTTAGCCATTTTTATAATCTTAGAAAAATCTTTTACTCCACTTTTATCAGCTTCTATATGATCACATCCTGGCATTCCAGTTGCCCCAGTTGTAAATAATCTATTCTTGTAAGATTTATCTGGAATTACTATGCAGTTTGTAGTCATAAGAATTGGACCATTGAATTTTTCAAATTCTTCCTTTTGCTTCCACCATGCATTTCCATAGTTTCCTGCAAAATGTTTATATTTTTTAAACTTAGGATAGTATTGTCCAGCAAGCATTTCTCCATGGGTATAAACATCTATCTCTGTTCCTTCTGTTTGCTCTAATAACATCTCTAGATCTCTTAAGTCATGTCCTGAAATCAATATTCCTGGATTTTTTCTAACTCCAATATCTACAGTTGTTATTTCTGGATGTCCATAGGTTTCAGTATTGGCTTTATCTAATAATGCCATACCATCTACTCCATATTTTCCTGCTTCTAATGCAAGTGCTACTAAATCATCAACAGTTAAACTATCATCTAAAGTTGCAGCTAATGCCTTAGCCATAAATCCATGAATTTCCCTCTCATCATATTTTAGGTTCATAGCATGCTTCATGTATGCTGATAATCCTTTTAATCCATAAGTTATAAGTTCTCTTAGACTTCTAATATCTTCATTTTCAGTAGCAAGCACTCCAACTTTTTCAGCCTTAGCATCAAATTCTATAGTATTATCTGCTGTCCAAGCTACTGCATCTGCCATTATTATTTCTTTCTTTTGTAGACCAAATATCTTTTTAAAGAATCCTCCAGTTATTTTAACTTCTCCAACTTGTCCACCAGCACTAACAACTTTTCTTTTTAAAGTTTCTCTTAATTTTAAAGTTTCTCTTACTCTATTTAAAATAGCATCTCTATCGAAGTTAGCATTAGTAATAGTAATAAATAAATTTTCTGTAATATATTTATCTACTACCGTATCAATAACATTTACTTTTCTTCCTTCATTACTTACGATAGCTAATCCTTTAGTTACATATACTAATAAATCTTGAGCCTTTGCAACTTGCTCGTCTTTACCACAAACACCTTTTATAGTACAGCCTTTACATCCTGCTGTCTCTTGACATTGATAACAAAACATTGACATAAATTTCTCATCTCCTATTAAATTGTTATTATTGCTTTTCACAAGTTAAAGTATACTAAAGTACAAAACAATATTCGGTAACATTCGTTACTAAAAATCAAAAGAATATGTATTTAAATATGTAAATAAAATTCAGATATCAATATAAACAAATAAAATGAACTTTAAGCACAAACTCTCATGCACTTAAAGTTCATCATTTCAAATATTAAAGATATTTTTTCTCTAACTCCTCTAATATTGATGTATATTTTTTCATAACCTCAGTATTTGCATCTTCAAATTCAACACACTCTAAATTTACCTTATCAATGATTTCTTGCTTTAATTCTCTAGTAGCAAATTTATATATTACATTATCTTCTTTATCTATATGCCTTTCTAAAAGATGAGTATAAGAAATGGCATTAGCAATAACATCTAATATAGCTTCTTTATTTCCTGATTTTAAACTTTCAAGTGCCTCACTTAGTCCTGTAATGTAAAGTCTTCCTAAATCATGTTCTACAAGCATACCATATTTTACAGTTTTCTCTGCTATAAGTCCAAGTTCATCTACCATCTTATTAAAAAGAATTACCTCTTCTTTTTTATGGTGATGTGCATCTGCATAATTTCTAATGAAATCTATCATCTTATAAAAGTCTTCGTAGTTTACATTCTTTTCTTCTAAAGCTTTATAAGTAGCTTTTCTAACCACAGTAAGCATACGTTTAATATACTTATGCTCTTCCATCATTAAATCTATAGCATTCATTTCTTCTCCTCCTTCTACTTTCTTTTAATTGCTTGAGTTCCATCTTCTAATTCTACATACTCAAAGTTATTATTAACTTCATTAACAAAAGCTTTAATCCACAATCCTCTTAAGCTGTAGAAATAAGAAACATCTCCAGATTCTCTATTCCATATATCCTTATGCACACAAATTCTTCTACTCCACTCTACCATATCTTCAGTAGACACAAGGACCTCATTCACTCTATCACATGGCATTCCATCTAATATATAGTCATTTATTCTATCATATATATCCATAGCATTACTTGCTGCATCTAATTTTTCTTTAACTTCCTTAGCTGCTTTCATTCCTTGATGAATATATATATTTTCTAATTTTGCCTTAGCTTTTTCATTATTATTAAGTAATTTAGTTGTCCAAGCTGCCATTCTTCCCTCTGCTGAATGTATCTTTCCTTGTAGCCAACCATGAATATTACTTGTATCTATCATGTCTTCTAAAGGAAGATTTGGTAATTTTTCTCCGTGATTTTTATTGATTTCCTTAGCTAATGAAACTACATCTAGTCCCTCTTCCTTAGCTAGATTAATTATCTCTTCCTCTAATCCTTCAAACCATAATATTTTGTTAAATAACCAATAATGTACTTTTCCAAGATATAAACTCATATTTTTTCCTCCTATTATTTAATTGATTTTAAAACTATGATCATGTTTAAAATCTATATTGAAATTACTTCATACCATTAATTTCAACATCTTTATAAATCATAATCCTTTAGTTAAATATATTTTAACCTACCTAATTTATATTAACCTTCATAAGCAGATTATATTTTATTAATCCCTACATCTATGAGTTTATAGTAATATGTATATAAATTCGGTAACATTGGTTACCAATATCAAAATTTAAAGCTGATATATCAAAATATTTTATGATATATCAGCTTATACTTTGTACATTTATCCTATTTATAATTAAAATTCAATAATTCTTCAAACTCTTCCCTTGGCATAGGTTTTGCAAATAGATATCCTTGTGCCATTTCACAACCTATCTCTTTTAGGAAATCAGCTTGTTCCCGCGTTTCTACACCTTCACAAATTACTTCCATGTGAATATTTTTTGCCATATCAACTATACTTTTAACAATATCTTTACTACGTTGTGAATTAGTTGTTTCATCTAAAAATGCCTTATCTATCTTTAATGTATTTGCTGGGAACTCTTTTAAAAGGTTTAGTGATGAGAATCCAGACCCAAAATCATCAACAGAGATTTTAAATCCTACCTTTTTTAAGCCTATCATTTTTTCTATAAGTCTATCAGCATTTTTCATAAAAGCACTTTCTGTTAATTCAAACTCCACTAATTTAGGATCTATATTATAGCTTTTAACTAACTCATTAATATCCTTAACTATATTAGGATTATTAACATGAAATCTAGAAACATTTAAAGATATTGGAACTACTCTTTTTCCATTATCTAATCTTTCTCTTAAATATTGCAATACACTTTTATAAACATACATATCTAGGTTTAATATAAATCCATTTTTCTCAAACAAAGGTATAAATTTTACTGGAGAAATTAATCCTTTTTCAGGGTCCTGCCATCTAACTAAAGCCTCAGCTCCTACGATTTTCTCTGTATTTAAATCATATTTAGGTTGATAATAAACCTTAAATTCTTTATCTATAAGAGCCTTATACATTTTATTTTCTATCTCTAATTCCTCAATAATTTTATTTTCAAAACATTGATCATAAAAGGCAATTTTATTTGCATGCGAACCCTTAACTGATTTACGTGCTATGTTAGCTTTATTGATAATATCTTCAACCTCTATATCATTAGAATCAAATATATATATCCCACTTACAACTATTAATCTATAATTTTTTGCAATAACTTTTTCTATTTGTCTAAAAATATTTTCAAATTTTGTTAACCTACCATTTAATTCTTTTCTATTTGTGTATTCTACAAGTATTAAAAAATTATCCGCAGATACTCTTGCAAAAATTTCATTTTCCCCCAATGAATTATACAATTCATTAGATATTGCACATATAATTTTATCTCCTTCTTCATAACCTAAGTTATCATTTATAAACTTAAACTTATCTATATCGCTATATATAAGCGCATAAGATTTTCCTTTATTAGCCTCAAATATCTTTTTAGCTCTAACTTTAAACTTATTAGCATTCCATAGTCCTGTAAGTGGATCTGTAAATGCCATTTTTTCATAATACTTTGTCCTTCGTTGTCTCACATAAAAAAATATCAAAAGGGATATTATTACTAATAAAGATATAAAAATAATAATTTCTAATCTATATTTAACTAGTATTACCTTTAAATTTATTGGCATGGATTTTTGCACTACATTTTTCATAATAATATCTACCCTAGTTTCTTCATCTATAACATTAATACCCTTATTAAGTATAGATATTACTAGGGGATCTATATCAGTATTTACTCCAATTGATATATTATAACTTAAATTTCCAATATTCATTGTTTTTAATTCATTGTCTTTTATACTGCTAATAGCAATATTGGCTGTGTAGCTATCTAATACTGTTATATCTACTTTTCCAGATTTAACTGCATTAATGCAACTCATATAATCATTGTAATACTCAATGTTGCATTGCCCAAATTTATTTTCAAAAACTTCTTTGTTAATTTTCATATCAGTAGGTATAGCTATGTCTACATTCTCTGTTTTTATATTTCCTTCCCCTTTTCCAACTACGATTAAAGGTAAGGATAAATAAGGATTAGTTAATACTATGTCTCTAAAATGTGTATTTTTTTCAATACTAGATTCACTAGCTATTAAATCTACTTCTCCATTAGCCATTAACTTTATGGCTTCTTCTGTATTTTTTACCTGTACATACTCAAATTCTATACCTATTTTTCTAGATATTTCTTCTAACATATCTTTTACCATTCCAGAGAAGTTCCCCTGGCTATTCCTATATTCTATAGGACTTAAATAATCTTTATAAGCCACTTTCAGCACTGGCTTTCTTTTTATAAAATCTACTTCTCTTGGAGTAAGTAATGGTTGTTGATTTAAAATACTATTACCATAATATTTTTCTTGCAATTTTATGTCAAAATTTAAATCATCTAATTTTATCCTTCTTAATGCCTCATTAAGTTCATTTGTGATACCATTATTGCCTTTTTGTGTTATAAAATAAAAAGGATGAAGGCCACATTTTGCAACTAATCTACCACTATTCTGATTTGAAATGCTTCCTAAAACTATAGCATCTACATTACCTGATTCCATGTCCGCTATCATTTCTTCTTCAAAATCATAATATACTTTTTCATAGGTGAAATTATTTCGTTTTGCATAATCTTCAAAGACCGTATTTTGAAAACTTTCTTTTAAAAATCCTATTTTCAAGCCATTGAATGCTTCAAAATCTTCATAAAATACACTGCTATTTTTACTTGAAACATACATAGTTGTAAGTTCTATTCCATTTGAATATTCTACGTAGTCATATATCTTGCTTCTCTCCTCAGTGTACTGAGCCCCACACAACAAATCTATCTCTCCTTTAGATAGCTTGTCTAATAGTTCTGGCCATGTATCATAAACATATTCATAATTCCAATTAGTATATTTTGATATCTCCTCAAGATACTCCACTCCATACCCTGAAAAAAAGCCATCTTCATCTTTTTCAATAAAAGAAGGATAATCATAATAACCTACTTTAATTATCTTACTCTCAGTATCAGAAAACGCTATCATCGTCATAGCTGTATTGGTAATTATCAAAAATATCAGTGTTAAGCATAATAATTTAAATTTTCTCATCATACCCTCCTTTCTTACTGTAAATAACAATATATTTACATACCACTATAATTATCGTACTTTAAAATTATATCTAAAAGCAAGATTTTTTATCTATTATGAAATAATATTTTTATTTCATTAATTTTATTTTTAAAATTTAAATTTATTATATAATTTTTATAAAAAATAGGCTTTAGATTTATAAATACAAATCTAAAGCCTATTTTCATTTATTTTAAAACTATGATTATATTACAAAAATTAAAAATTTGATGATTGTCCTAATGCATTTCTATCTAATTTCTTGAACTCTACCAACTACACCATCCTCAAGCATTACCTTAATACCTCTTGGATGTACTGAAGAATTAGTTAATAACCTCTTAACTATTCCCTCTGTCAATTTTCCTGTGCGTTGATCTTCCTTCTTTACTACTAAGACCTTTGATCCCACTTTTACATCTGATCTTCTCGTTCCATCCATAATTATACTCCTTACTTCTTGAATAGATCTCCAAGAGCTGCAAATGGATTATCATTAGCTGCTTCTTGTTCTGCTTCTTTTTTCATCTTCTTCATGTAGTTGTTAACATCTCTCTTATCAACTTTTCCGCCCTTTTCAAATCTCTTATTAAATTGGGATGCCTTTTCTCTAAAGTTACAGTTCGATCCTGGACATACATAGATTTGACCTTCTCCATGTCCTTTAAGCATAAGTTTTTTCTTACACTCCGGACAACGAGCATTAGTAGTTCTACTAACCCCTTCTCTGTGACCACATTCTCTATCTTGGCACACATTCATAACTCCAGTTTTAGTCTTAACCTCTAACATGTATTTTCCACATTTAGGGCATTTTGCACCTGTGACATTTTCATGAACAAACTTATTACCATTGACTTTAACATCTTCAACTAGAGCTCTTGAATATCTTCTCATCTCTACAATGAAGTCCATGGCATCTTCTTTACCTTTGCTAATATCCTCTAGTTGACTTTCCCATTTAGCCGTTAAAAGTGGCGACTTAAGGTCACTTGGAACTAATTCTATAAGCTGTTTTCCCTTAGAGGTTGGAGCTATTTCCTTTCCTCTCTTTTCTATAGAAAATGAGTTAAATAATTTTTCTATAATATCTGCTCTCGTAGCTACAGTACCTAATCCACCTGTAGCATTTAAAGTCTTAGCTGCATCTTTACCCACATTAATATACTTATGTGGATTTTCCATAGCTGAAAGTAGTGTTCCCTCATTAAATCTTGCAGGTGGCTTAGTTTGACCTTTATTTATATCTACAGAGTTTATTTTTAACTTATCACCAATATTAAGCTTTGGTAGAACTTGATCTTTTAAACCATCCTCTTCGCTAGAATCCTCCATGTCTTCTCTATCATATAGTACTTTCCATCCCTTAGATTTTATAACTTTTCCTTTAGCTATGAACTTCTCTCCAGCTATTTCTGTCACTATATTAGTTTGTAAATATTCAAAAGGTGGCATCATAACACTTAAAAATCTCTTAACTACCAAATCATAAATATTTCTTTCCTCTGAACTTAAGTTAGACATATTAGGACTTTGCTCTGTAGGAATTATAGCATGGTGATCTGAAACCTTACTATTATCTACAAAACTCTTACTTGGAGTAATTTTTCCCTTTAAGATATTTGTAGCTGCTGCTCTATATGCTCCTATAGATATAGCTCTTAATCTCTCTGGAAGTGTAGCTACTATATCCGTAGTTATATATCTTGAATCTGTTCTTGGATAAGTTAATATCTTATGATTTTCATAAAGTCTTTGCATTATAGAAAGAGTCTGCTTTGCAGAATATCCCCAAATTTTGTTGGCATCCCTTTGAAGCTCTGTCAAATCATAAAGAGCAGGAGCTGGCTTTTTCTTTAAGCTTTCAGTTATATCTACAATACTTGCCTCTTGACCTCTAGCCTTCACTAAAATTTTATTAGCTACTTCTTCGCTAAAAGTACTCTGATAATTATTTTTATCTACCCATTGAAGTGAAAATTCTCTAGCCTTTGCAGTAATTGTATAGTAATCCTTTGGAATAAAGTTTTTAATATCCTCTTCTCTTTGAACTATCATAGCTAAGGTTGGAGATTGAACTCTTCCGGCTGAAAGCTGAGCATTGTATTTGCAAGTAAGAGCACGAGTTACATTAAGTCCTACAAGCCAATCTGCCTCTGCTCTACACACTGCTGCCTTATATAAATTATTATAATCTTTACCTGGTTTTAAATTTTTAAACCCATCTAAAATTGCCTTATCAGTTTGAGAAGAAATCCATAATCTCTTTAGTGGTTTTTTTACTCCAGCCTTTTCTATTGTCCAACGTGCTACTAACTCGCCTTCTCTTCCTGCATCTGTAGCAATAACTATCTCATCTATATCATTTCTTAGCATTTGCTTTTTTACTTCATAAAACTGCTTTTGAGTCTTTTTTAAAACTGTAAGTTTCATACGTTGTGGAATCATAGGTAAAGTTTCCATGCTCCACTTTTTATATTTTTCATCATAGTCCTCAGGATCTTGTAGTCCCACTAAGTGACCTAGTGCCCAAGTTACCACATACTTACTTCCCTCTATGTATGCACCCTTACTCTGATTACATTTTAAAACCTTAGCTAAGTCTCTCCCTACTGAAGGCTTCTCGGCTAATACTAATATTTTTCCCATCTTTTACTTCCTCTCTTATCTACAGTATCTATATAAAGTATTATTAACTTATTAAGCTAAATCTTATCTTTTGTATTATATCATACTTTACCTTAGTATAAAGAGAAATGGTAAAAGAAGGCCATCAACCAAAGTCGATAGCCTTCTTAATATATTGATTAAACCTATTTTACGTACATTCCACTTGGTTTTTCAGATAAATTAACCATAATATTCTTCATTTGAGTATAAGCATCTAGAACAGATTTATGAGTTTCTCTACCTATTCCTGAGTTCTTATATCCCCCAAATGGTGCTCCAGCTGGGAAATTATTATAAGTATTTACCCATACACGACCTGTTCTAATGCCTCTAGCAACTTTTATAGCTTTATTGATGTCTCGGGTAAATACCCCTCCACCTAAACCGTATTCACTATCATTTGCCATATCAATTACTTCCTCTATTGTCTTGAATTTAATAACAACTCCTACAGGTCCAAAGATTTCTTCTCTAGCAACTCGCATGTCATTAGTAACATCTACAAGAAGAGTTGGTTTCATGAAATAGCCTTTAGCAGCATCGCCTTCAGTGTATCTTTCTCCACCTGTAGCTACTTTAGCTCCTTCTTCCTTACCTATTTCTACATAACTAAGAATTTTATTAAGTTGAGCTTCACTTACTTGTGCTCCCATTTGGGTATTACTATCTAATGGGTTACCCACATTAACCTTCTCAAAAGCTTCAACTGCTTTTTTTATAAATTCATCATAAAAGTCTTCCTGTACAAAAATTCTAGATCCTGCTGAACAAACTTGACCTTGGTTAAATAGAATTCCTAGTTGAAGTCCTTCTAGGGCTATATCTAAATCTGCATCTTTAAAGAATATATTAGCAGATTTTCCACCAAGCTCTAGAGTTGCAGGAATGATATTTTCTGCTGCTGCAAGTCCAATTTTTCTACCTACTTCTGTAGATCCAGTGAATGCTAATTTATTAAGGCCTTTATGATGTTGTAGATATTCTCCACTCTTAGAACCTCTACCTGTAATTATATTAATTACACCCCTTGGAACTACATTTTCTATTAATCTCATAAGCTCAAGTACACTTAATGAAGTTGTGCTTGATGGTTTAAATACTGAAACATCTCCTGCCGCTAATACTGGAGCAAGCTTCCATGCAGCCATTAAGAATGGGAAGTTCCAAGGTACTATTTGTCCTACAACCCCAATTGGTTCTCTTAATATTATATTTAAAGTATTTTCATCAATCATTGTTGAGCTACCTTCATCTGAACGAATAACTCCAGCAAAATATCTAAAGTGATCTGCTGCTAGTGGTATATCAGCTCCTGTAGTTTCTCTAATTGGTTTTCCATTATCCATAGTTTCAATAGTAGCTAAATACTCCGCATTGTCATCAATGATATCTGCAACTTTGTTTAACACATCTGCTCTTTCAGCAGCTGTTGTTTTTCCCCAAGTTAGGAAAGCTCTTTGAGCTGCTTTAACTGCATCATCTACATCCTTTTCTGTAGCATCTGCAATCTCAGCTAAGAATTCTCCAGTAGCGGGATTGTAAGTTTTCAAGACTCCTCCATCAGAAGCCTCCCTCCATTGACCATCAATATATAGTTGATATTTTTCTTGTAATTTCATATTCATAGTAAATCCTCCTTGTGCATTCTCATAATGTTTTATATTTTTAAATTTGTTTTTTCTATCTCTTAATTTAACTTTATTATAATCACAAAATATCTTTTCAGGAAGTAGGCACTTTATTCTCATTAACTATACTTTTTGTGACATAGTATCATAAAGGATACTTATATATTAAAATTAAATAAATAAGATTAGGAAATTTTATATATAGCACAATATAAATAGTAGATTTTAAATTTTAATCTCTATGAAATTCATGGTATAATGCAGAGTATGTTATAGACTTTTTATATGTAGTTACTTTTTTATACTATAATATTATAAATATACTATTAGGACGGTGAATATAATGGATAAGAATTTACTATGCATATTTCCCAGACATGAAGAGTGTCATATGAGGAATCAATGAACTAAGTACTCTACGTGCCCCATGGTGGTGGTACAAAATCTTCTATCTGGTAAATGGAAATTATTAATTTTATGGTACTTAAGTTATGGCACCTTGAGATTTAGTGATATTAAAAAGAGGTTACCTAAGGTAACTCAAAAAATGCTGACTTCACAATTGAGAAGCTTAGAAGAAGATAAACTTATATCTAGAAAAGTTTATCCTGTAGTACCCCCTAAGGTTGAATATAGTTTAACTGAAGTTGGTAAAGAAATTATACCTATTCTTGAAATGATGCATTCCTTTGGAAGTGAATATTTAGATGCAGGCTTATTAAATACTGAAGAAAAGGATGAAGCTAGCACTCATTTAAATTAGTTAGACCTTTCTATTTAACCTTATATAATAACTGAAGAAGTACATATAAACCGTGTTCTTTGCTTCAGAGGGAGTTTTTTACTCCCTCTGAAGGTTACTAACAGAATTCTAAGTATCAGTATTTTTGATACTTAGAATTCGTTGTCCTTTAGGGGAAATCATTATCCAGGTTCAGAGACGTAGCAGCTCTTTACTCCCACTTTGAAGAGATGTGCGTATTAAAGCTGGTAGTCATCGGATAAAAAGTACCCAATGTAATTAGCATTGGGTACTTTTTATAATAGTTGTGTAACCTGAATATATTGGTAGCAGATTGGTACAGTATTTAACTATTTTCTTTTATCCATTTAGACTTTAAAATTGACATTTCATATAGACTCCAATAACCCTCCTTAGCCTTTCTTGCATCCTTTAATAATTTTTCTATTACAAAACCAGCCTTTTCATAGCATCTAACTGCACCCTTATTAAAATCAAAAACTCCAAGAGTTATTTTTTCAAATCCTTTAACTTCAAATCCAACTCTTAAGATTTCCTTTAATGCTAAAGCACCTATACCCTTTCCTCTTTTCTTCTCTTCTCCAATTAAAAATCTACATACCCTAGCAATCTTATTTTCTCTATCTATTTCACGCAGCTCCACTGTCCCAATAATATCTCTTGTACTAATATTAACTATCTTATATATAGAGGTATCCACAACTTCCTTATTTTTCTCATCTAAGAAATATTTTTCTACTTGAGAAATGGTTAATGGATACTCATATAAAGGTCCAGCCCATTGCAATAGATCATCAGCAGATTTATTCCTATTCCATTCTACAATTTTGTATAAATCTTCTTTTTTAATTAACTCTAATCTTATCATTTCATATCCCCTATTTCTTATAATTAGTAACTCTTATGACTTATTAGAGTATAGTGTCTTGTTCAAAATTTTCCGAATAAATTTTGTCTTTCTCTCGCAGTAAGTATCAGCATCGTATCTATACTCTTTAGCTAGTTTTGTTTTCAAGGCTGCATAATCCTCTCGTGCATCTCTACTTGTTCTAAGGTAATCTCTTAATGCAACATGTTCTAAATATCCTTTCCCTTCTTTAGGACATACATATAAGTGATATGGCATAAATCTATTTTCCACATAGCTAAACGCCTCTCTATCTTCAATGCCTAAATTCCCTTCATGATGATATCCAGCTTCTTCTAACCTCTTCTTTATTTCATGGAAATCTTTATAACTATCCATAACTACATCTATATCGATGATAGGTTTTGCAGATAATCCTTCCACTGAAGTACTACCCACATGCTCAATTGATAAAACTAAATCTCCAATATAAGAATTTAGCATGTCCCTTATTTTTTCAAATTCTAACTTCCATTTTTCATTATAAGGCTCAATAACAATAACTTTCGTTCTTATGGTCATAGATTTATACCTCCTTTTTTTCTATCTAAAATTAATTATACTATTCAGCTAGAAATCCCTGGAATCCTCATGAATAAAACAACTATTTAACTATTTAACTAGTTTCCTATATACCAATATATCTATATAAATATTTATACAGATATATTGGTCTTAACTTCTTTTCTATCTATATCAACAATTCTAGTTCTAGTATCTGCTTTTGATATAAATATTTCTTCTCCATTACTGTCTATACAATATGAAATAGGAATAGATATACCACAATTTCTGTATGAACCATCTGCATGACTTGTTCCAATTACAATTGTTTTATAGATTTTAGCAATATTTTTTGCTTCTGTTATCCACTGCTCAAATTGTTCATCGCTAAACATTCCTACACCAATAGGATGAGCAATAAACTTCATTTGATCAGTAACTCTTTTTAAATCTCTAGCACCTTTTAAAATTTCCATGCATAGCACATATCCAATATTTATTTTATTATGTCTAACTACTAAAGGAGAATATAATTCCTCATTTTCATCTGGTGGTGTTTTAGCTCTCTCTAATATTTTCTCTCCATGATTATTGATTATCACAGCTCTATCTTTGTTGTTTAATTTGTAGGAAGTAATGATCATCACATTATATTCTTTTGCAATACTACAAGCATCCTTTAATGCTTCTTCATTATCTAAATACCCTTCAGGATATATTACAATATCAACTTCTCTATTTTCTCTTATCTCATTATTAATTCGCTTAACTCCACTTTCATGTAGTGGTTGTCCTATTAATATCTTCATCTCCAACCCCCATTATCTAGATAAAACTTCCTCTAAACCCATTATAAACATTTCCACTGCACCTGTGTATAAATATTACGATTCTAAATTAAATATTGTTACTATCCTCACTATCTAATTTCTTCAATATAATATCTAACTTTTCATCTATTTCTTTATTTCTACTAACAAAGTCTTTACACCATTGTATTCCTTTACAAACAGCTATTAAAATTATAAATAACAAACTAACGTTAATAATAGTAGTTATTATTATAGTATAATCTAACTTCATATATAGTCTCCTTTCTTAATTTCAAATTTTTATTAACTTTACTTCTCTATGTCCCTCACTATTCATCTCACTACATCTATACCATCATACAAAGTAAATTATAAAATTTTTATTTATTTTCATTCATATTAATTTCTTTTACATTTAACTTAACAATAAAACTTCCCATTTGCCCATCATCTTTTAAATAATTAAGATTAAAATATAGATTATCCTTAATGATTTCTGTATCATCTTCACTAAATAATACCTGTGAACTCATTTCCCCTAAACTTTTATTTAACAAAAGTTCATCAGATAAAGATGTTCCTTTATTGTCCATTTCCATTGAAACTGTTTTTAATAAAACTACATCTTTATATCCTTCTTTATATAAATAGATACTTTCAGAATATGATTCAATTTGTTCTTCTTTACCTCCTATATACTGTATATTACCGCCACTAACTATATGTTTGTTAGGAGACATAATAATTAATCCATCAGTTATTCTTATATCTGTACTTTCCCCCTGAAATGAATATACTTTAAATTCTTGTTTATCCAGCTTAGTTTTATACCACATAGTTGTACTAATGAATACTACATTAGTTATAACTAAAAAAAACATAATCCAAAATATAAATGTTTTCTTCATACATTTCTCCTCCTATTTTACTACAAAATCAGCATTTTCAATTGGTGAATAATCTAAGATATATTTTTCTTCCGCTGGGAAGTAACGCCTTTCATATTTGCATTTTATATCCTTTAATCCACCTATATACCCATCTCTTTTTATAACTCTACTTAATCTAACTTCTTGTGGTACATCAAGATAAATTATAAAATCTAAATACCTTCTTATTTCTTTTCTTTGTAGAAATATCCCTTCTAAAAGCAAAACAGTACCATGTTCTATTAAAATTTGTTGTTCAATATATCCATCATTTTCTTTATCATATAACTCTATTAATTTATATATTTTATCTCCTCTTTTTACAGGTGATAAAATTTCTTTCACTAAATAATCATATCTCCACTGCATATTATAATAACAATCCCATTCTTCTTTAGATTCATCATATCTAATATGTTTTGGATGTATAAAATCATCAATATGCAACACATAAGTATGATACTTTTCCTTCTGTAATTGCAATTTTAATGAATTAACTATTGTACTTTTACCTGCTCCTCCTAATCCATCAATTCCAATAACATAAATTCTCTTAGAAATATCTTGATTTCTTAATTCATTTAACAAGCACTCCATTTAATATTTCTCCACTACATATTATTTCGTTCCTTTATCATTTCCTCAAGTTTATTCATTGTAAATAACAACTCTTTTATTGCATCTATAATTGCATCTGGTCTTGTTTCATTTATACAATGATTGCTATTTTTAATTACTCTTATTTCACTCATGCTTGATAATTCTTTTAATCCACTAGATAGCTCTTGTGATAACTTCTCTATTCTTTCTGCTTCTATTTTAGGGATTCCTTCTTCAATCATTTCATTAATAGAAAAAACTGGATCTTCAATTAGTATTATCAATGGACAACTAGGAAAATTTCCATACTTATCCATATATTTTACATTGTTTCTTAAATCCATTATTTCAGATAACTGATTTATGTATATCTCTGGTCTTACATAAAGCTCTAGAATCTCATTCTGCATATTAAGTGGCAATCTTAAACTTGCTTCTGATAATTTAGGTTTTATCTCCTCAATTAATTGCTCCTTGCTAAATTTAGAATATTTTTCCCATAATTTTATGTAAATTTCATCTGAAGCAAATTTATCTGATACAGGAGTTTCTAACTCATCATATTTATCTTCTCTATACATAGATGCCGATTCAACAAGTATCATACTATCTACTTTTTCAGGATACATTCTTGCAAAGTTTTGAATGCATAGTCCACCATAAGAGTGCCCTACTAGTATAACTTTATCTTCAACGCTTAACTTATCTAATAGTAAATTTAAGTCCTTAGCAGCTGTAACTATATTACTTCCCTCACTATTTAACTCACTATTTCCAATCCCAGCTCTATGTATTGCAATAACTTTTGCATATAGAAATATTTTATCTATAATATTTATCCAATCATAAATACTTCCGCCCATTCCAGGCATAATAACGACTGTTTTCTTTCCATAACCTTTTATTAAATATTCTAACTTTCTTCCTTCAATATCTATTAACTTAATCATTATTTAATCTCCTTATCTATATTTCCTTAGATTTTAGTAAGTGATCTGCTTTTAGTTATAATATTTTATCTCTATTTGTTCTCTCAATTCCTTATGAAAAGTAAGCTCCTTTTCCTAAGAAGCCTCTAATATGCTTTCTAATATATTCATTATATCCTGACTTTAAATATTTTACATTATAGGTTTATTATATATCATCCTCAACTATAACCCTATAACTTTTACATAATTTTACTCTTTTAAGTCTTAAAAAGACTGTCATCTTAAGTTAAAATAAAGTATATACTTTAAAATGGATAGTGATATAATTTATTTATTACTAAGTACTATTTAATTAATTTTGTGATAATCTCTATGTGAAAACTTTGAGATTCATACTTATAAAACTAATTTTTTATTGTATTAAAGGGGGATTTCAAAATGAAGGTACTATTAATAAACGGTAGTCCTAATGAAAAAGGATGTACTTATACTGCTTTATGTGAAATAGCAATGGAACTTGAAAAAGAAAATATACAATCAGAAATATTCCATGTGGGCAAGGCTCCCATTAGAGGCTGTATGGGGTGTGGTCACTGCTATAAAACTGGTAGTGGCAAGTGTATTTTTAATGATGATACTGTTAATATTGCTTTAGAAAAAGCTAAAGATGTAGATGGATTTATCTTCGGTTCTCCAGTCCACTATGCTGGTGCCTCTGGTATGATTACGTCCTTCTTAGATAGATTTTTCTATGCAGGAAGTAGCTTTGAATACAAACCTGGGGCTGCTATTGTAAGTTGTCGTAGAGGTGGTTCATCTGCTACCTTTGACCAATTAAATAAATACTTTACTATCTCAAACATGCCAATAGTTTCTTCACAATATTGGAATATGGTTCATGGCAATACTCCAGAGGAAGTAAAACAAGACCTTGAAGGTATGCAAACAATGAGAACTCTCGGTAAAAATATGGCTTGGCTATTAAAATCTATAGAAGCAGGTAAAAAAGCTGGAATATCCTTACCTGCAAAAGAAGAAAGAGCAAGAACTAATTTTATAAGATAGAATAAACAGAGTTCTTTGCTTCAGATGGGGTTCTTTTCTCCCACTGAAGCTTAGAAATCGTTATCCAGGGTCGTAGCCACTCTTTACTCCAACTTTGAAGAAGATGGGAGTATTAGAGCGGATAGTCATCGGATAAAAGCAAAAGTGCTTTTGCAAAATATATCACTAATCTTATATAAAATGTTGAGCATGTACTTTAATATTATTGTTAGCGAACGCCATTTGCAGGAGCATTCGATTTACTTAGGATTTATGAATGGTAAAATCGTAAAGCAACACAACTTGTTTGAGTGAATACGAGTTGTTGTGTTGTAGATTTTAACTTGAATAAATCCTTTTAGTAAATCAATGCTTCGAAACGGCTGAGCGGCAATAATATAAGTACAAGCTCAACATTTACTTAGATTAGCTTATTTTGCTAATCACCTTTAATTTATATTATAAAGTTTACTTTATTCTTCATATCCCTTTGGATTTTGGCTTTGCCATCTCCAAGAGTCTTCACACATTTCTTTTATACCCTTTTCAGCTTTCCAACCTAATTCTTCATTAGCCTTTCTTGGATCTGAATAGCAAGTTGCAATATCACCAGGTCTTCTAGATGTAATTTTGTAAGGAATTTCTCTTCCACTAGCTTCTGAAAATGCCTTAACTATATCAAGAACACTATATCCATTTCCTGTTCCTAAATTATAAGTTACAAGACCAGAGTTAGTTTTTAATTTTTCTAGTGCCTTTAAATGTCCTTTAGCTAAATCTACTACGTGAATGTAATCTCTAACTCCTGTACCATCTGGTGTATCATAATCATCCCCAAATACACTGAGCTCCTTAAGCTCTCCTATGGCAACCTTTGTTATAAAAGGCATTAAGTTATTTGGAATACCACATGGATCTTCTCCAATGGTTCCACTTTCATGGGCACCTACTGGATTAAAGTAACGAAGTAATGCTATATTCCATGAATTATCAGCGCTATATACGTCCCTTAAAATTTCTTCTAACATTAGCTTTGTTCTGCCATATGGATTTGTGGCAGAAAGTGGTGAATCCTCAGTAATTGGAATAATTTTTGCATCTCCATAAACAGTGGCTGAAGAGCTAAATACAAAATTTTCAACTTTATATTTTCTCATAAGCTCTAAAAGTACAAAGGTGCTAGTTAAGTTATTGTGGTAGTACTCTAATGGCTTAGCTACAGATTCCCCCACGGCCTTAAATCCCGCAAAATGAATTACTGAATCTATAGTATTTTCACTAAAGACCTTGTCCATATCTCCCTTATTTAAAACATCATATTTATAGAATTTAGGCTCTTTTCCTGTGATAGCTTTAATTCTATCCTTAACTAACTCTTTACTATTACTTAAGTTATCTACAATAACAACTTCATATCCCTCTTTTAATAGCTCTACAGTAGTATGACTACCGATATAGCCCATTCCTCCAGTTACTAAAACTGCCATGTAATACACTCCATTCTTGCTTTATTTATGTCTAATTTAAATTTATATCATAGCATTTAATTATATTGATAATCTTCAGAAAAAGACTCCATATACAATTATATCTCAAATTGTAAAATTATTAAAGAAAAAAGAGCTATTAGTTTAGCTCTTTATTTAAAATCTTTAAGAATTCTTCCATAGTATCTTTATTAATACTGTAAAAAATTTTATTATCTACCTTTTCCATATATACTAATTTAGCTAAAATCAGAGCATTCATATGGTAGGATACCGTAGCTGTGGTAAGAGATAGACTATTTGCAATCTCCTGTCCAAACATAGACTTTTCCTTAAGCATCTTCATAATATTAAATTTGCTTTTATCGCTTAGACACTTTAATCTATCAATTAGGATTTTTTCCTCATTATCATTTCCTATTGAATCACATAAAAGCTCATAAAACTTCCATCCAAAGTACATATATTCTCTTCTTTTATTATTAAAAACATGGCTTCTAGTTGATAAAAATGATACTGAATTAAATCTAATTATACTTGGAAAGATATAAATATCATCTTCCCACTGATCAAAGATTTTAATACCTGTGGAATCAGAGATAAATTTCGGGTTTTCTTTAACTAAAGCTCTAAGATCATATATAAACTTTTCTACTTCTTTTTCCATAACCTTAAAAGCTTCCTTAAATACATCTATAGAATTTATAATCATATCAATAAGTTCGCTTAAATACTCCTTTGGATTTTGAGAAATAACCGTAAGCCACCACTTAGATTCACTGTCTAAAGTACATCTTTCTATAAGATAAGGCATAAATTCTTTTTCTGCATCTAGGTTAGATAAATCATCCTCATCAGGAAAATCATCTCTAAGATAATCATCTTGACATAGAATATCCTTCATAGCAAGTTCCTTTAGTTCCATGGAATCTAAATTGCGAATTCTCTTACGTCCCTCAATTAGTTCCTCCTCGGTTATATTGTTAATGAACATACTAGCTATACAATGTGTTTTTTCATGGACTTCACTAATATCATTAAAGAATATCTTAAGTCTATCCATAGGTATCTTATTTCTAGTCTTAAATTTTCCGATAAATTTAAAGAAGCTTTTTAAATCCTTATTTATATATTTATCTATATCTTCGCCATACTTTTTAAAACTGTCCTTCAGCTTGTTAACTATTTTTTCTTCATTAACTATAAAATAAAGAGTATTTTTCACTTCCTCAATTAAATTAATGTTATTCTCTACTATATATTTCATATGAAACTCCTTCTCTCTTCCTTCAGATGAGTAAGTTCCAATAACTAAATCAAATATTTAGATTGTCACTTAAATTTCCTGCATGCTTTTATTATAACGTTGACATAGGAATAATACCACCATGCCTGTTCCGAATATTAAGAATAGTTGAGCTGTGCTTAAGAATACACAAAGACTTCCTACTACTAACGATCCTACTGGTGTAGCTGCCATGCATAATGAATTAAGTATTCCTGCTGCCCTTCCCAAATATTGTTGTTCTGTTTTTTGCATAAAAGTTATATTTACTATCATCATAAATATACTAGCAAATGCGCCGAATAAAAAGGCTAATAAAATGATAGTTCCATAAAGGACTAAATCAACACCTATCATAGGTACAAATGCTAGAGATAAATATGCAATTCCTATGATTACCCCTGAAATTATAAATAAATTAATTCCTTTAAATTTTTCTGCTATTTTAGGATATATAGCACCACCAATAAGCATCCCTGTAGTTAAGCTAAAGCTAATCATAGCAACTACTTCAGGTCCCTTTAACAACTCCTCATTTACATATGCAACTCCTAAAGTGTTAAAAGGTATCATAAACAAATTAATTAATGCGGCAAATATGGTTATTGACATTAAAATTTTTCTAGTCTTTAAATATATAAATCCATCCTTTAAATCTCCGAAGTACCCTCTCATATTTAACTGTTGCTTCTTTAAAATCTCTTCTTTATATCTAACCATAGCCATAAATATTCCACATAGAAAAAAACTAACTGCATTAACAATCATTCCACCACCGATACCAATGACTGCAATGATTCCAGCCGCTACAGCAAGGCCTACTAGCTCCACAATTCTAGATAAAGTAGATTGTACAGCTCTTGCATAGGCAAACTTCTCTTTTTCAATAATTAATGGATAGGCTGCTATTGCGGCTGGTCCTTCAAAGGACTCAAAGGTAGAATTCATAAAAGTAAATATAAATAAATGATATGGCTTAAGTATGCCAAATATAAACATTAATGCTGTGATAGTTACTACGGTGGCTCTTCCTAAATTACAAATGACAACTACATTTTTTTTCTTTTTATAGTCTACAAACACACCAGCAATAGGTTGAAACAGTATTGTTGGAATAGCATTAACTCCAAAAATTAAAGCCATTAATGCAGTACTCCCTGTAATTTCATATACCATCCATCCATAAGCAATGGTATCAATAGAATCCCCAAATCTTGAAATCAGATTACCAATGATAAATAAACAAAAATTTTTATCCATAAGTATGTCTTTATATCCTATTTTTTTCTTTTCTACAGCTAAATCCATAACCACACCTCTTTTCCATAATTTATATATTATTAAATTTTCTTCCTAATATTAGTTTATGATTGTATTAGATAATTGTCAATACAAATTAGATATATATCTAATTTGTATTTAAAATAAAAAGGGCAAGAAGTATTTATTCAAAATCACTCTTTATCAAAGTGTCTTGCTACTTCTCAACCCTTTACTTATTTCTTACTTATATTTCTCTTCACTATTACCTAAACATTTTAAAAATAGCTCTACAAGTCCTGGATCAAATTGGGTACCTGCACATTTCCTTAACTCTTTAATAGCATCTTCTTTACTCATGGCCTTTCTATATACTCTATCATGGGTCATAACATCATAGGCATCAGCAATGGCAATAATTCTTGCCATAAGTGGTATTTCTTCTCCTGCAATGCCTAATGGATATCCAGTACCATCCCACTTTTCATGATGGGTTAAAACACATTTTGCCACATTCATTATTTCACTAGAAGCATTGATTATTCTAAACCCCTTCTCAGCATGAGTTTTCATTACTTCAAATTCATTTGTTGTAAGTGGCCCTGGTTTTAGAAGTATATCTTCCTCAATGGCAATTTTCCCAATATCATGGAGTCTAGCTATTATCATTAATTCATCCATTTGTGAGGTCTTAAATCCATATCTCTTTCCTATTTCCAACGCATAGGATTCTACCCTTTCAGTATGCTCTTTTGTTTCCATATTCTTAGCTTCCAAGCTCTTTTTTAATGAGCTCATCATGGAGCTTCTAACACTATTATGTTCTAAGAGTTTTTGCCTATATACCCTCTCTTCTACTTCTTTAATACACTTATCAATATCTTCTTCTACAGAATGCTTAACCACTTCACCAAGAGCAATACTAAGTTCAATGTAATTATGTTTATACTTCTTACATTCACTTCTTATTTTTTCAACACTTCTCTCACAACCGCTTTCATCACAGTTTGGCAGAAGTATCATAAATTCATCTCCACCCCATCTAAAAACAAATCCTTTATCACTACAAGCTTTATTAAGAACACTAGATATACTTTTTAGTAACCTATCTCCTTCTAGATGTCCTAATGAATCATTAACTAGCTTTAATCCATTTACATCTCCCATAATTATTCCTAAAGGAAGGTGCTCCTCATTATTTAATTCTCGTATCTTTTCTTCAAAATAAGTTCTGTTATATATTCCTGTTAGAGCATCATTATAACTCAAATATCTAAGCCTATCCTCTAATTTTTTTTGGTTAGTGATATTTCTAGCTAATCCAACAATTCCCAAAACTTCACCTTTTTTATTTATGACAGGAGCCTTAAAACTTTCTTCCATAATTCTATTTCCATTTTCATCCAAGGTAACTCCTTGAATATATTTTGCTTCTTTACTCTCCATTATTTCTTTATCTACTTTAATAAAATTCTCTGCAATTTCCTTATCTGGATAAACTTCTAAGTCATTTTTCCCAATTACATTATCTACTCCAAATTGCTTATAATAATCATTAAAATTTTTATTGCAACCAATATATCTTGAATCTTTGTCTTTATAAAAAATAGCCTCCGGTAATGAGTCTATTATAGTTCTAAGAATACTTTTTTGATTTTGAAGCTCTATTTCTCTTCTTTTTTCTTCTTCAACATTTACAATAATCCCACCCATAGCATTAGTGTTACCGCCATCATCAGTGATTGGGAATACATAACACTCTTCTACTATGTCTATAGTAGTTTCATCATAAGGATACAATTGTAATTTATCTAAACATTCATTTACTCTTTTGTTATATACACTTGCTACTTTTTTCGGAAAGATTTCTTCATAGGTCTTACCTTTTGCTTCTTCTAGCTTTAAATTATAACTTTTTTCACAGGCTTTGTTAATAAATATAATCTTTTTATCTATATCTGCAATCCATGCAGCCCATGGCATATTCTGTAAATACAATTCAGCTAACCCCATACTTATCCCCCATATTTATTCCCAATAATTCATCATCACCTTATTCTACCACTTTTCTTCCTATAATATCTACATTTTTCTTGTCATACCATGTATTTTTATTCATCCTAAATTTATCTAATCTCGAATCCATACACTATTTAATATAAATCCATACAAACTTATAATATATACTCATATTAAATTATTTTATATTATTTAATATGAGTATATCAGCCAAGAAGATAAAGGAAATTATATCCAAGCTATTTGCTCATATTAGAAGCTTATTAATTTCTATGCAACCCTCTAATTATCTTCTTTCCTTTCTTCTTAATTCTCTTTGCAGTTTAAGCTGAAATCTAGGATCATTATCCATATAGTAACTTAAAATGTCACTTATAGTTTCTCCATCTAAATCTCCAATTGTACCTCTTCTATCTACCTCATCTTCTATAATGTCTAAAATGTATTCCTCTAGAATTTCCCTTATTAATTCCTCTCTCTCTTTTATTTCTTCTTCCCTGTCCTCTCTTTTCTCTTTTTCTTCATCAGCTTTTAATCTTTCTTCTATTGATATATATTTATTAATTTTTTTCTTTCGTTTTTTTCTCTTTTTCTTAATTTTACACAAAAAACATCCCATACTAATCATCTCTCTTTAAAATTCTTTTAACAAACGCTTCACCTACTGACTCTTTTTAATGAACACCTTTCCTAAGAATTCTATTTATATAGTAAACTCCATATCTTTGTTATAATCAGTTCTAGAAATCAAATATCTTTTTAATATTTTAGATGTGTATACTCTAAAGTCTAAGGAAGGCTCTACTTTTATAGAATAGCTTTCACTAGTTATAGCTATTCTTAGTTCTTCTATGGTATAACACGGATTATCTAGTTTAGTATATATCCCACCCAATTGTAATGGAGTGTGACTATCACTACCTGTAATTACATTAACTCCTATTTTATTAGATAATTCATATAACTCTCTTCTTGCTTCTTCTTCACCTTTTTTGAATATATCTTTAGCATTTAAATCTATTGCATCTAGTCTCTTTAGTAGTTCTTCAGGATGATTACATAACTTATGTCCTCTTCTAAAAGGATGTGCTCCTATTTTTAAACATCCATACTCATCAGCTAAATCTAATAATTCTTTGAATTCTACTAAATTTTCTCTATCCATATAGGGCTCTAGTTTTTCATGAATATCTAATATCGCATCTCGCCTTCCTACTAAAACAACATGTCCCTTATCCTTTATGCTAACTTCCATAGCCGGAAAAACAGAAACTCCTTTAACTAAATACCTATTGCCTTTATATTCATAATTTTCTTCCAGATATTTATATATCTCTTTAAAATTTATAGCATTAAAATGTTCACACATAATTATTCCATGCAAATCACTCAGCCTTGCATATTCAATTTCTTCAATAAAAAATCTCTCATTAAAATCTTTTCTCTTGCTCAGCAGTCCATGGACATGAAAATCTATGTTCATATTAACTTCTCCTCATAAAATTACTGACAGAATCTAAAGTCTAAACTGTAAATTCTCTCCTCTTATCATTATATAGAAATAACACTACTAAGTTACCCTTGCTAAATCCCTTCTTCCATATTGTACATAAATAAAAGACTGCCTTAAAATACTTTTGAGACAGTCTTTCTATAAACAGAGTTCTTAGCTTCTCTGAAGCTTTACTAACAGACTTCTAAGTATCAGTATTTTTGATACTTAGAAGTCGTTGTCCTTTAGGAGCATTCGTTATCCACAGGAACGTATCAGCTCTTTACTCCCACTTTGAAGAAGATGGGAGTATTAGAGCTGATAGTCATCGGGTAAAACTAAAACTTGATTTTTTCTTTTCTAAGTTTTTGTATTGCTCTTTTTTCTGTAATTACTGCTACTACTTGACTTTTTAAGTTCTTATTTTCTGAGTATTTTCCATGGAAGGATAAGAAATTGAAATTTCCTATAAGAGCAAGATTTTCATCGCAAATTAACACCTTTTCACAGGTATCACCCTTCTTTATTTCAAAGAGTTTACCATAGCTATTAAAATCATCTTTAATGGTATCTGCTATCCTTTCTAAACCACGTTCCATTTCTTCAATGTCAGAATCCTTATTGGAACCTAAACCATAAATTATCCTAATCCTAACCTCTCTGTTTAAAGCCTCTTTCATAAGGGTGTAAACCTTTTCCTTATACATTACATGATTATTTATCCAAGGAGTAACTATATCTATTTCACTTTTTGCTGAAATTAAAGCTTCTTTGAAAACATCAATAATTTCATCATCTTTTATAGTTTTATAATCAGTTATCCCTAGTCGAGATAGGCTATTTACTATTTCTATAGTGCAATCTACATTTTTCTGAACTGAAGTCATATAGCTTTCTTCTAATTCTTCTATATTTTTTTTAATATTTTCACTTATCTTTTCATAGTTACCTTTTTTCTTTAGTTCTTCAAATTCATCATTAATGTTATCAACCATTTGATTAATTTGTCTCTTACTTTGTTTTATACAAACATCCATAACATTGTTAGTATGACTCTTTAAGTTTTTTTCAAAGTCATCTAACTTAATGTTATTACTATTTTTAATTTCTCCTTTCATAGCCTTCAACTGCTTGTCTATGTTCATTCCTATTTGCATCTTTAATGAAGTGCTCTGTCTAGTTAAAATCTGTTCTACTTCTTTACTATAAATAGTCATACTTTCACTTAAAAGCTCATTTATTTCTTTATTAATCCCTCTGTAATCTTTTTCATTATTATCAATAACATAATTTTTTATCTTAGTTTCTATAATTTCTATGAGTTCTTCGTTGTTCTGTGAAAATTTATTTCTTGATTCCTTTATTACATCTTCATAGGTATTGTTCACAGCTTCACCTATTTCATTGACTACCTGTTTCTCTACAAATCTTTTTTTTCCTTTCATAGAAGTTGCTAAAACATTAGACATACTGTTATTTACCGTATCATTTGCATATTCTATAACAGCTCTTTTAACTTTACTTACTTGACTATTAATTTTTTCTCTTATATCATCCTTAATATCAACAGGTTTTTCATCAAGTGTAACTGCTACTTCTACTTTTTCTTCTTGATTCTTCTTTTTCTTTAAATTATACCCCTCAAGTAACTTTGAAAATAGAAATACACATAATGTAGCTAAGGCTATTACTATTAAAATAGTAATTACTAACGTTACTGTACTTTCTCCTAAATTTTGAAACATCGTTTTTCCCCCACAATCCTATTTGCATCTAATTTACTGTTTATCCCCATATAGTATAAATCTTCATAATGATTATACTATATATTATAATATTCTACCAAAATATATAAATCTTTATAGTTAAAAGAAAATATGATGAAAATATTGTAGCCGTCAGAGACTTTACCTTAGAAATAAAAGATAAGGAATTTATTATTCTGGTTGGACCATTAGGCTGTGGAAAATATACCACTTTAAGAATGAGTATTCTAAAATTTAAAAAGCACCTTCTTAAAAATTATTAAGCAGGTGCATAATTATTAAATTTTACTTGTTTATCTAATTTATTATCTCTATATTATCTATACTTTCAATACGGATAATACTAACTTTAGTTACATCCTTTTTATCTTTATAGGTTATCTTAACCCACTCATCATCTACATCAAGAACCTCACATTCCATTTCATTTTTTCCTGTAAATACTACAGCTCCATCACAATCAATAATACATTTCACACCAATTAGATCCTTTAACAACTTTGACAAGGCATCTTCCCCCTTAATTTTTCTTTTTAAAATCTTTAGTTCATTTTCTAATTTTTTTATTTTTGATGAATATCCCATCTGAGATATGACTAGTACGAATGCAATTAACCCAAAATACTCCAATGAATTAATCTCCTTTCTAAAGTTCACTTATAACTTTACTAAAGTGTCCATATCCTCCCATAGATATGAAACTATATAAATATTAACATATGAACCTAGTTATATATGAAACAATTTATATATAAAAATATATAACTATTTAACTAGATGTTCTGTTCATGCGATTTTCAGCGCTTTTGTTACTTAAATTAGCTCTTTACAAATGCTTCAATAACTGATTTAATTTCCATTTTATTCTCCATATATAACATGTGCTTTCCCGAAAGAATTTTAGTCTTCATATTAGGAAACATAAAATTTTTATGATGATCTGGTCCTACGGCATAATCTTCATCTCCAGTTACTACAAGAACATGAACGGTTATTTTCTTTGTAAGGTCAAAATAACTTTTAAAGTACTCTTTATTGCTAAGTCCCTGATTTGCCATGGTTGCATTAAAACTATCTATTGTATTACTTACTTCTCTTAATTTTATAAAATTATCATATTCCTCATATTGCAGTTTATAAAATATATCTTTTTTAATAAGTATAGTAACTATCTGTTGCCATTTTTCCATATAAGATTTAGCATCTATGCTCTTTAATTCATACTCAGTTAATAGTTTTGCTCCATAATATATCTGACTCTTAAAGGAATCTTCCATGCTAAGACTAACATTTAATAAAATAAGCTTGTCTATAAATTCTCCATACTTATAAGCATAATTTGTTGCAATAATCCCTCCAGAGGAATGAGCCATCACTATCCACTTTGATATACCTAGCTTCATTCTAATTTCTTCCATATCCTCTACAAGTCTATCAATAGAATAATCAGTTTCCTCGTCTCCTTCTGATCTTGCACTTCCTCTTTGGTCAAAATATATCATATTCATAAAATCTTCTAAGTCATTTCCACCTAACACTTCAAAATCAAGACTTCCTTCCCCTGGTCCACCATGGACAAATATACATGGAATACCTTGTCCTGACTTTTTTACATATAAGTTAACCTTATCAATCATCTCCAAATACATTTATTTCACCTCTTTAAAATATCTTCCTGTTATTCCAATAGTGTTTCCCCCTGGATCTTCTAGTAAAATATGATAATAAGACAATTTGATGTTTAAATACATATATAATTTTTTCTATTCATCCATTGTATATTAAGCTTTAATCTTTTTGAAAATATACGTAACAATAAATCCTCTATCATCTTGACTTTCACTATATTTAATTAACTTAAATGACTTATTTAGAACTTCAAAATCAGTTTGCTGAATCAAGTCTTCTTTTCTAATTTTAGTATCTACCCTATGCTTCCATCCAAAACCACATACAAATAAAATACCATCATCAGCTATACAGTCTCCAACATATTCAAGTTGATTCTTACTTAATCTATAATGGTTAATTAGAGCATTATCAAATACGCCAATATTTTCCAAAGAACTTTTTGCACTTAAATCAACTTGTTTTATATGAACAAAATAATTACTTCTTTTAGCAAATCTCTTCAAACGTTCAAGTGCTTTATTGCTAAAATCAATTCCAGTTACTTGAAATCCTTCTTCAAGAAAAAATAAAGTATTCCTACCATCTCCACATGCTATATCAAGAACAGATCCTTTTTTAAAGTATCCTACATTTTCAATTATTGATTTTTCAGGACTTAATGGTTTGTCACTTCGATTTTCAAATTTATCATTCCAGTATTCTTTATTTCCCATGTACTCCATATTCTAACCCCTCGTTAATCCATTTGCTAACATTCTCTTATCTCTATAATCAATAGTGTCATAATTATATTTCTTCTTAAAATAAATGATAAATACTTTTCATCATCTATATACATATTCTTTTCGAACATATTCAAATTATAACATATATTCGAATCCTCTGTATATATTTTACATATAATCAAGTTGATTCTATTATTTCTTGTTTATAAGATAAAGATTTATTGAATTAGTTAATGCAGATACAATAGAGGTTGTTGAAAGCTTTGTTAGCTTAAAGGATAATAATATAGCTATATACCGTATAGAAGTTTTTTACATTGCTTTGCCTTTTATCAAATTGACTCTTCTTATATTAGCCTAATACCTTACCCTTGCTACATCTGATATCGGGTTATAACTTACACATCCTAAGAATACTATCGTCATATCTAGCATTTTTAAATTATGACCTTTTTAATAAGAAAAATTATATATTTAAGTAGCAATCTACTTGAATTGCGCACTAAAAAATACCGCATATTCATTTTGAATAGTACGGTATTGATATTAATTTAATATTTGATTTTATTTTCATAATATAACAAAATTGTTTATTAAATTCAAATGATAAATTGGAATTTATCGAACTTCGTATTATGTTCCTTAGGCGTGGCTGGTAATCCATTCTAAAATATAGTCAAAGCGTTCTTGTGTCAATTGATGACCACCTTTATATTGCTTTATCTGCAAATTTCTTTCTGCATTTCTTGAACTATAGTGTTTTTTTACAATTTTATAAATTTGTGGTGCATCCTTTGAATACTTATCTTCATCAGAGCAAATAATTAAGAAATCTCTCGGTGCTATTTCTTTTATTACATCAACAATTTCAAATTCTTTAAGAAATCCAGGTATAATACTAGACATTTCTATTCCTGTTGAGTTATCCATACGATGTTTATAACTGACAATGCTTCCGCTTGACATGGCATAGCTTATTCTTTTGTCAAAAGCAGTTGCGAAATATGTAGTGTTCCCCCCATAAGAATGTCCTAAGCAACCAATTTTTGTTTTATCCACAATATCCAAACCGTTAAGAACACTTACTGCACCTATAGCATCTTCTATGGAAGTTTTAGCCAAGGTTTCTCCTGTCAAAATACCATGCATAGGGCAAGGAAATGATTCCATTCATCTTCTGTGTGATTTTCTTCAGTGCCTACCGCATTTACTCTTCGTTCCTCGAAACATATTGCATCTGGAGCAATTACTACAAAACCCGCACAAGCAAGCTTACTTCCAAAATCTTGTAATGGGTCACCAACTAATCCGCAAGCTTCACTTTTGCCCCAATTTCGTTGACTATGGTGTTGATGATTAATCAAAACTGCTGGGAACGGTGCTTCACCTTTTGGAATAAGCAGGAATGCAGGGATGATACGACCGTTTACTTCATATTTAATTTTATTTCTTATATAGGCATCACAATCAATAACGGAATTGTAAACAAATTCTATTTTATCTGTTATTTGTTCAAGACCGATAATTTCGGACATTCTACCTATTACACTCATTTTTTCGCCCTTTCTGTTATATAAATAATCTCCACTACAAATTCCTATTTATTGAGTAGTTTGATAAACTAGTAACTCGCACAATAATACTATTATAAAGTTATTATAACATATTTTGTAAATATAGCACTATTCAATTTTCAAAGAACATTTTTAAATTTTCACTTCGCAATATCTACATATTGTGCCATAACACATAGAAATTTATCTTTCATAATAACCTCCCCAATCTATTTTTATTTTATTGCTTCTAAAATACCAGCCTTTGTAGTTATTGAAATATTACCATTTTTCTCAATATAGCTCTCTATATGCTTTTCCAATTTACTTCTCTTATCTCCTACAAGAATAGAGCTCCCTTTTATTGTAGATGCCTTATATGAAACCACTGGTTCAGCAGTATCTACTATGATCTTACCTTCTAAAATCTTAACATTAACATTACTAAAATACTTTTTAAGCAAAGTTTGTCCTTTTTCTAAATCAAATCTTTCACACATACCATTATCATGTAGTTCAAGTTTAGAATCAAAATTTTTCATAAGCACATTTAACTCAGTCATAGCTTCACAGGAGTTAGTTGTTACATAAAATATTCCACCTTTAACAAGTACTCTTTTTATTTCCGCTATAGCCTTTTCCATATCTGATACAAGATATAGCATATGTCTTGCAATAACTACATCGAAGCTTTCGTCTTTATATGGAATGTTTTGTGCATCAATCTCTTCATATAAAAAGTTATGCTCTATATCATTTAATCTATTTTTAGTACTAAGTAGCATTCCCTTTGAGAAATCTGATAAAGTAATTTTCCAATTGTCACTTATATTGCTATTATTCTTATACCATAAGTCACCTGTTCCACAGCCTAATTCTAATATTCTTGCATTTTTAGGAAACTTCATTTGATTAAAACACCAATTGGTCCAATCAGTTTTATTGATATTATAACTATGTAGCTTTCCTCTCAAATTCAACATTTCATCTGTTTTATATTCATCCTTTACCCTATTTTCCATATTAGTTATCTTGATAATATCAATGAGTTTATAAATATCTAAAAATCCCTCTTTATTTATTTGACTTTCAGCCTTATTAAAGACAGTTATAACTGATTCAATATGCTTTTTCTTTTCCTTCAATGACTTTTTTTGAATTTCAATCATATCTTCTAGGTTTTCTCCATTATTATATAAAACCTGATTTATTTCTTTCAATGACAGGCCAATAAATTTCAAAGTAGTAATTTGTTGAAGTTTTAAAAAATCATCCTCACAATAAATTCTATATCCAGATTCAGTTTTTTGTTTTGGTTTCAATAGGCCTATCTTGTCATAATAAAGTAATGTCTTTACAGTTACTCCTGTTCTTTCAGCAACCTCACTTATTTTCAAGATATTACCTCCCCTCGGAGTTATTATAAACTCCCCCCTTAAGGTAGAGTCAATACTAATTCATAATTAAATTCTTATATTATAATCTCTCACTTAATCTATCAACATACTCTTTAGCTTCTTTTAAACCAAGACCAGTAGCTATTCTGTATCTTTTAACAGCTCTAACTTTCTTTCCTTGTGAAATAAGTTCTCTTAATTCTTCATCTATATTTTCTACTTCTGGATTTTTTACTCCTATATGTTTCTCAATCCTATATAAGCTTGCATTAATGCGTGCAATATCTCTCTGTAATTGACTAACAATGGAAAATACAATCCCTAATATTACACATCCCATAATTATACATATTTTTTCTTTAATGTTTAATACTTATTTTTTTAGTTAGTTTATATATTAGTTTTTATCTTTGCATAGTCTTTGAATAAAAATTTATCTCTCAAATTTAATCTTTAAAAAATCTTACTTTATACTATTTATTTTTCTCTATAGCATACACATAGTGAGGCATCTCAATATTATATTATTGCTTTACAAATTCCCCTTCCTTGGTCATACCTACTCTCTTAGCAACCTGTTGCGATGAATAGTTGTTGTCTCTAATTATACTTATAGCTCTATCTCTATCAAGATAATTAAATGCATAATCTCTGCAAGCAATTGCAGCTTCCGTGGCATATCCTCTATGCCAATACTTTTTCTTAAGTAAATATCCTATTTCTAGTTCTTCTTTACCTTCTACACATTGAATTGTAATACCTGCTTGTCCCACAAAGCACTGAGTTTCCTTATCTATAACTGCCCAAAGTCCAAATCCAAATTGTTTATATCTATAGAACTGCTTGTTTAGCCACTCTTCAACCTCATCATCAGAAAACCCATGCTCATAGGCATACATAGTTTCAGTATCCTGTAAAATGTCACAAATATCTTCATAATCTTCTTCAGTCATTTCTCTTAAATAAATTCTTTTAGTTTCTAAAATCTTTTTAATATATTTTCTCCTACATGCTACTAATATCTATATATGATAATAACTTTATTATATTATAGGTTGTATCAGCATCCTGTTTAATTCATCATATATCAACTTCTATACCACCTTGGAATTATGTTTTTAAAGTAGCTTACATTGGTTTTTATTTTATAATTTTGTGCATTTTGTATGCATTAGATTTATATCCATTCCATTCTAATTCTATTTTTTCATTAGATATAAAACCTTGCTTTTCCCAAAAGCCAAGTACATTTTCCTCATATTCATATACAACATCTATTCGAATACGTTTGGCATTCTCAGATTTGAACATTTTCTCTAACTGATTATAAATTAATTTTCCTACTCCTTTGCCTTTAAATTTATCATCAATCATCAATAGAGATAAATATACCTCATCACCACTGCTATAATCACACAGTCCAATTATTTCCCTTTTATTATCTTTTATTATTACTGAATTGAAACCAACTTTTTTCATCTGTTCAATCTCATTAAGTATAAATTCTTTAGAAACACTTGAAATCCCCATATGCCTGTATAAAAAAGTTTTATTTGAATTATAAATATCTACAATTCGATTTATATGATTTTGATTTACTCTATCAATTATATAATTATTCACTTTAAAACCTCCTATATAATCAAGTTATAATACTCAATAGAAAACCATATTAATTTCAACATTTCCATGCATCGGTAAGCTTACTTCTACAATTATAATGAATTAAATCAGAGATATTAATAATTTATTAAACCAAATCATCATTGAATTATTTCTTTATCAATTTTCAATATCCCTTACTAGAGTGTTAATAATAGTTTTTCTTTTATCTCCACTTATATTATGATATATATCTTCTTCCTTATAATCAGGTATTATAAAACTGCTATCAATATTCATCAATCTTGCTAAATGTATGTTAAACTCATAATGACTTACTGGTTTTTCGCCTGCTATATTTATTATTCCTGCAAAATGACTATATATAAGTTCAATTATAGCCTCTGCTAGGTCTTCTACATTAACAAAACTGGCATAGAAATTTGCAGTTCTTGAATAACTTCTACCCGTTTTTGAAATTTCCAATAAAGACTTCATTCTAGAATCCATTCTTCCATCATAGTCATAACCGTATATACTCCCTGGTCTTACAATTACATTATTAGAATGCTTTCTAACTATACTTTCGCCTTCAATTTTACCGTTAATATACTTTGAAAAATATTCATCAGGCATACGTTTATGGGGAATTACATCTTCAATTTGATTCTTTCCTTTTCCAATTGTAGTAGAAACATAAATTAAACGTACATCTTTAGCAATACTGGTAACTATCTCATTTATACCTATTTGTGATAATAACATTTCTTTTTCAGCATCAAAAATGCTCCAAATAATTATATCTGGTTTAAATGAAAACAACTTCTTTATGTCTAATTTATTCAATACATTGATTTGTAAAAGCTCTTGATTATCTGAGCTATAGCAAGTTCCATAAATATCATCATTGCTAGATTCCTTAAGTTTCTTATATATTGTATTTCCTAAATATCCGCTTGCCCCTATAATTAATATTTTCATAGTTGTAATCCTTTCCAAAAGACATAGTAAATACTTTCTATTTCTAATATCATAAAAAGGTTTATGATATTCTACTTTTACCTTTTTCATATAATTTGTTTAAGTATAGTCCAAATGGTATCTCATAGTAGGTTGGATTATTATTGTTATCAATATAATGATAATCATAGTTTTGAAACTTTATCAATTCATTAAATCCCCAAGATTTATATATGGCTGTTAATCTTTCTACATCATCATTATCAGCAGCAGTTCTTACTTCTTTAAATCCTTTTTCTGCAATTCTTTGAAGAACTCTTTCTATAAGTTTTTTGCCGAGTCCTAATCCCCTAAAGTCCTTTTCTACTCTGAAAGCACAAAGATAAGCTCTGTCTTTACCATTAGCTTCATCCTTATCTTCCGAATTCCAAAATATATAAAGCTCACCTATCAATGAACTATCTTTCTCATTTTCAATTATCCAAAACTCTATATTATTTTTTTCAATTTCATTAATGAAATATACTTTAGTTGGAGATTCATTTTTCCATAAAGCCTTTAATTCATTCAAATTGCCCGTCCTAATTATCATATTTATCTCTACCTTTCATGTAACTATTGAGTTAAATACATATTAAAAACCACATTCCTCATTAACTATAAACAACTTCATCCTATTTTTATCTGCTTGTCCCTCAATTATGGAAAGCACATTACAAACCCTTTCCTTTGATGTACAATCTACACATCTATTTATTTCTACACATGGTGGATTATAACCCGCTCTTTTCGCATTTAAAGGACATGCTATATTCTTAACTCTATTTATTCCCTCTTCAACATTCTCTACAATTTTATTTTTACCTACAACTACAATTACTTTATCTGGTCCAAAAGTAATTGCTGCTACCCTATTCCCACTATGATCTACATTAATAATTCTTCCATCAAGGGTTACAGCATTGGAGCCAGTAATATACCAATCAGTTGTAAGAGCTTTCTTTTTAAGCATCTTACTCTCTTCCCTAGTTTTAGCTAACTCCTTATCATACACTATATTTCCTCTGTCCATCAGTGATTCTACTATATTCATTTTCTGAAGAGTAGCTGAATGACCAATTCCAATGGTACATTCTTCATCTATGATTTCTAATATGTGATTCTTAACTTCACTTAAATCTTCAAAACATTCAATCTCTATATTCCTCATCCTAAAATTTTCTTTTAGCTTATTAACAATATTTGTATCCATGATTATACCTCCATAATAATTTTATATAGAAAATACCGTATATACATTAATGAATAGTACGGTATTCTATAGATAAACATTTTAATTTCTTATTAAATACTCCTATGTTATAAATTTCTATTCTTCAACAAATCTCATTAATTCTTCATTAAATTTTTCTTTCTGATCGTAAAATACTCCATGACCACTATATTTGAATGGTACAAGTTTTGAATTTCTAATACACTGATTTTGAATTTCAGCTAACTCAAATAGCACAACTTTATCATGAATGCCATGAAGAATTAATGTTGGAACCCTTATAGTCTCTAGATCAGAAAATAATTTTCCCTCACCTAGCCAAGTGTTTGCAATAGCCGCTGTAGACCATCCTGCTGCTTGTAGTCCAAGATTAAAGAACCACTGAGAAAATGGTTCAGATATATATTTAAAGAAAAATATATCTCCGAAATCTCTCAACATTTTAGGCCTATCATTATATGTCCCTTCAATAATTTTAACAACTTCTTCTCTATCCAATCCATAAGGAAAGTTTTTACGCTTAATAAGACTAGGTGCTGCTGCAGATATAAGAACTAGCTTAGATACTCCATACCCTTTATGACGAGCCATATATCTAATAGCTATAGCTCCACCTGTTGAATGTCCTGCCAGTGTGAAATCTCTAAGATTTAGAGCTTCTACTACACATCTAACATCATCAGATAAACGATCATAATCGTATCCATCATAAGGTTTATCAGAATCTCCAAAACCCCTGGTGTCTATTCCGATACATCTATACCCGAATTTGGGAAGTTGGTCAAACTGATATTCAAACAAATTATGGCTACCAGGCCAACCATGTAAAAATACAATTGTTTTCTTTCCTTCTGGATTAAGATCCTCTACATAAATTTTCACATTTGGTTCAACTTTAATATAATATCCCACTCATTACCTCCATCAATGAAATAAGTATATTGATAGATTATTCATTCGGAAATATTTTGTGAGTTATTTTCATAATTCTTACCCAATATATTGTTAGCTTTTCAATAAATCATTGACTATATATTTTAAATTATCTATAATTGTTTAATATTTCTCTTAACCTAATAATTTGACTTATAATCTCCTCTTTAGCCTCATTACATATATTATTTGGTGATATTAGAGGAATATTAGAGTTAATCCTATCATTATTTCTTCCATATTCTAATGTAACTATTTTAGGATTACATTCTTTTAGAAGCTTTTTCAATGTTCTATACCCTAACTCATTTATTTTAGTGTGTGCCATAATATCACTTTCTGTTTCAATCCATCCGTTAATATGTATTTCATAAACCTTATCTATAGGTAGTCCATAAAGATAAGTTTCGAAATTAACGCCTAATTTTTTTGAAGAGCAATAAACATGGCTTATATCTAATAGGAAATCTGAATCTGTTTCATAAATAATCTCAGAAATAAAATCAGGTTCAATGCATATTCCAAAGTTATTATTCTCCATATAAGGATTTCCATCAGCATTCTCGAAAGATATAAAATCTAAATTATAAAACTGTTCATTAAGATACTTGATGTTACTTTGAAATAGTCTATATCTATTCTACCTTCTTCAACAAGCTCTACAACCTCTGGATAATAATTACATCCTAGTTTTATCATCATATTAATTCTCCTTCTAATTAACTAGTAACTGTATTATAAAATGCTTTTAAATCCCTTTTTACTTCTTCTGAAAGAGAATGCCATCTGATTCCTCGTATTGCTCCCTCTAAGGCACATAATCTATTAATACATGCAGAACTATCTATAGCTCTAATATTTAGCCATGCTTGCTTACTACCTACAGCCTTTAATTGCTCAATAGTCTCTATTCCAACTTCATTAAGTTGCTCTTCTAGTTTCTTGCCTATATTAGGTAAATCAGATAATTTACTCATAACTTTCCTCCCATATTAAAATTATTTAATTTAAAATTTATGCTTTGGTTCTCATAAAATAATCACCATACATCATCATTTTTCTATTTAGCGGAACATAAGATTTTTTCTTTAATGACTCAATACGTTCAGTTGCATTTGGAATTGCCTTTGTAAGAATTTGCTCAACATTAAATAGCTCAAAAAAATTCTCATTTACAATTTCTAAAATATCATCTATATATTTTTGTTTTTCATATTTACTCTGCAAATCTATTCTCAATACTCCATAATCGTTAAACTCATCTTCTGCCTGTCTTCTAAACATTTCAATAGTACCAACTTTTTCATCTGTGTCATTCAAAGTGATTGTCCATCTCACAAAGTATTTATTTTCATAGGAAAAATCCCAAAATTTAATTGCCTGCTCCATTCTTTCAACTGTTGTATAATAAAAATCGTCACCATTACAGTTATCAGAATTGAAGAATTTAACAGCCTCTTTATCTGAATAACACTTTAGTAATTCCCCTGCTTCTATAGTTGTTGTCTTTTTTAATGTAATAAAATCATTTTTAAATATAGGGCACTGCTCATAAACATTCCTTCTCATTTTAATTCTCCCCTTAAATTAGTGCTTTTATCTTGAATCTAACTCACTGAAAATTATTTCATAAAATTTATCTTTACCATAAACTTCATTCCAAGGGCTATGTCCACAGTCCTTCAATAGTATAAATTTAAAATTTTTTATAGCTTTTGATAAGGGCTTTTCAACCCCTTCAAAGGAATGTGAGTCATATTCACCATGTATAGCAATCACAGGACATTTTATCACCTTTCCAAGCTCCAAAAGCTCTCCACTACTTCTCAATTTATTGATTTCTTTCATACAATTTTGAAAAACCTCTGGTTGAAAATCTAGAGATTCATTTTCAATACAAATAGGACTAAAGGAATCCGCCTTTGCCATTAGTTCTCCAAATTCACGTAATACTTCTTTTTTATTTTGATTATTAGATTCATTTAATAGTTGAAATAATACTCTAACTCTTAAATTCTCTTCATCTGTAAGTCTATTTTCTCTTTTACTATTCATTGATGAAATGTAATTATCCTCAAAGGATCCACTTCCAACAAGTATAATCTTACTAACTAGATTAGGATATCTTGATGCAAAAATATAGCTTAACCATGCTCCCCATGAATGTCCAATTAATATTATTGGGAATTCTCCATTCCTTTCAAGTAATTCTTTAAGCTCAAAGACTTGTCCATCAATAGAGTCTTCTGATTGCATAGGTTCCAGAACCCCATACTTTTTTGATAGTTTTTTTGCTACTGGTGCCATTCCACCTGGGGCACCTGGTCCACCATGAATAACAACTATACTATATGGGTTACTTCCATACTTACGTATATTAATCATTTTAATTACTCCTTCTTACAACTTAATAATCTAATACATTAAAAATTAAACCTTTTTACAAGTAAATTTCACCTTATTATCAGCCATTTATTTTTTTATTATACAAAACTTTTAAATTTATTACAAATATTTTCCACCCGTATTATTATAAAGAATTGATATAGCTTTTCATTTTAAATCTACTCTTTAATTAGTTTCATTAATTTCAAAAATGTATTTAAAATTAAATATAGATACTACAATATGGTAAATAATAGTATAATAGACTTATAAATTACTAAGCTATTTAACATATATTAACTAGCAATTAGCTACAATCATAATATCCCAATCATATATCAAAAAAGTTATTAAACAAGGAGAGGAGTTAATACTATTATGGAAAGTATTAAAGCAATTATTTTGAAACCTCCTAGATAACATGTATTCTTTAGTAGTAAGCTTCCAAGAGGTCCTCCTTATATAATTTTGTAAATATATTTAATAACTCTATTAAATTTTAGGGGGATAATATAATGAAAGAAATAAAAAAATTAATATTAAATAAAGAAAGCGAAAATCATAAAATTTTATGTACATCTGATGAAATTTTAATTCGAAAGATGGAGGATATAGCTTTTGACTATGCCTTAATGGCAAAATGGTTAAGTGACCCTGAAGTTCTTTTCTACTATGAAGGTAGAGATAATACCTTTAACATAGATAGAATAAAAGAAAAATACTCTCCAAGGATTCTAGGTGAAGAATCTGTTACTCCATGTATCATTGAGCTTAATCAAAAACCCATTGGATATGTTCAATATTATTATGAAAATGAGAAGAAAGACCTTGGGGTTGAAAACTATGATACTCTTTATGGAATTGATGTATTCATAGGTGAGACAGAGTACCAAAACCAAGGAATTGGCACCAAAGCCATAAAGCTTTTAACTAAATACTTATTTGAAGTAAAAAGTGCTGATGTTATTCTGATAGATCCTCAAACGTGGAATAGTCGTGCTATTAAATGTTATGAAAAATGCGGATTCAAGGCTATTAAAATCCTTGAAAAAAGAGAATTTCATGAAGGTCAGTATAGAGATAATTTGATAATGCATCTAGTTAGAAGTTAGTAAAAATTATTATAACTACTAATATATAATAATTCTAAGAATTATTTAATCTTTTAGCTAAATAAAATAAAGGGAAGTCTCAAAACAGACTTCCCTTTAAGAAAGTATATCTAACTATATTTTAAGAAGCTAGCTAGTAACAATGTGTTTTTATATTCACCTTTGATTTTTATGTTTTTATTTTTTCTTCCTTCTTCAATAAATCCGAACTTTTTATAAAGTGCTATAGCTGGTGTATTTTCTTCAAAAACCTCTAATTCAATTTTCTCAACTTGATTTTCTTTACACCATTTTATAATCTCTTCCATTAATAAAGTTCCTATTTTTAACCCACTGTATTCCCTTAAAATTGTTATACCGAAATCTGCAACATGACTTGTCCTTTTAGTGCTACCCTTTTGTAATGTAGTAGAACCTACTATTTTCCCATCTATCTCTGCTACTAAAAATAAAGATGTGTTTTTAATATATTCTGCCTCATCTTCAGCTGTTAAGTCAAATTCGTCTGGCTCTTTAGGGAAGAAACTTACCTCGCCCATTACTTGTTTCACCAACATTACAATTTCATTAGCATCTTCAACTGTTGCTTTTCTAATTATAAGTTCATGGTCATTTTTTAATTTCATCATAATTATAATACCTTTCTATGACTCTGAAATTTTTATTAATTTATTATTTATATTGTATTTCCCCATCCTTATCAAAGATTGATAATTGAGTATGGCCTTCTTGATTTAATTTTTCTTGCATTGGCTTTGAATAACTACTTGATAAGCCATATTTTTCTCTCAAAGCATTTACTGTTTTATATAAATTATTTTTATATTCCTTATCTGCTCCACCAGTTTTATATAATAATAGTAGGTCATCATATACCTTTGGAAATTCTTTCTTTATGAAATCTAAAAATACTATTCTTGTACTCCCTCTTAAATAAAGAGTTCCAGGAAGAACGTAATCCACATCACATTCTTTAGCATGAAAATATAGGGAATTTATATTTTCAAAAGTATCTGTTATATATGGAATAATTGGCATAAAATGAAGTCCTGTAGAAGCATTTGTTTTACTAAATTCCTTTAGCATTGCAAATCGCTTTAAAGATGCTACTCCATTTGGTTCAATTAGTTTACGTATATTTTCATCCATAGAAGTAATTGTAGCAGCTACATTCACATAGGTAACTCTAGAAAGTTCGTCAATTAAATCATAATCTCTTAAAATTAAATCGGACTTAGTTGAAATAATGCAAGGTGTTTTATACTTTATCATAAGTTTTAATATATTTGGCATCAGTTTATAATTAGCTTCTGCTGGTTGATAACTATCTGTAACTCCTCCGATATTTACAACCTCCCTTTTCCATGAAGGACTACTCAGTTGCTTTTCCAATTGCTCAACTACATTAGTTTTTACATATATATCATCAAAATATTTATCCGAATCTAAGTATTGATGTGAATATATAGCATAACAATATTTACAGCCATGCTCACATCCTCGATATATATTTAAATCCCATGCAAAGGGAACTTTTCTTTTTAATTTATTACATGCTATATCACAAGTAATTTCTCTATACTCTGCCACTTATTCACCTCCAATATCATAATAGTAAGATTTCAGCAAAACTATTTTTATATTTTTACTTATAGGTAACATTTTACCATATACATGTATATTAAGTATATCTTTAAGAAAATATTTATTTATATCCATGAATAAATTTTTATATTTCCACATATGTAATCATTTACTATAGACGAAAATTAGGTTACTATTATTATATGACCATCTTTTTTATAAAAAATTTTATATTACTTAAACTTATCTAATTATCTATTACTTAATGAAAGGGTTGTTGGAAATGAATAAATGCTTTTTCAAGAAAAATAGGCTTAAGTTATCAATGGAGTTAGCCAATGGTTCTATATTAATAATGTTTGCAGGAAGAGCACCTAAAAAATCAAATGACTATAATTATAAGTTCACACCAAACAGAAATTTTTATTATTTATGTGGAATTGATGAGGAATATATAAACCTTGTAGTTATTAAAGACAAAAATGGAAATATGGATGAACGCTTATATATTAGGCAATGCGATGAAAAAAGATCTAAGTGGATAGGTAAAAGTATTGATGTGGACACAACTAAAGAAGTATCTGGAATAGATGATGTAAGATTTATAGATGACTTTAAAAGAGATTTAAATAGTCTAATATCAACTAAAAATTTAGTCCATATATACTTAGATTTAGAAAAAGATGCCTATGAAGATGATTTAACCCCTAATGGTTGCTTTGCCAAAGACTTAAAAGAAAGATATTCTCAAGTTTTTATACATAATGTATATCCTAAGTTATCCATTCTAAGAATGTGCAAAGAAAAAGAAGAAATAGCAGAAATAAAGGTTGCCATAGAAAAAACTAAATTAGGAATAGAGGCTATGATGAAAAATGCTAAGCCTGATATTATGGAGTATCAATTAGAATCCTATTTTGATTTTGAATTAAAAAACAATGGTGTTAAGGATTTTTCATTTCCAAGCATAATTGCCAGTGGACAAAATGGCACTATACTTCACTATGAACAGAATAATTGCGAAATTGAAAATAATTCTTTAGTTTTATGCGATGTTGGTGCTGCCTGGAATTACTATCATGGAGATATAACTAGAACCTTCCCTATAAATGGTAAATTTACTGAGAGACAAAAACAAATATACAATATAGTTCTAAATGCTGAACTTGAAACTATAAAAGCCCTTAAGCCAGGTCATACTTTTATATCAATAAATGAGGTTACAAAAAAAGCTTTAGCAGAAGGATTAATTAACCTTGGTATAATAAAAGATGAAAGTGAATTATCTAATTATTATTATCACCAAGTAAGTCATCATCTAGGCTTAGACACTCATGATGTTGAGGACTATGATGCTCCTTTTGAAGAAGGCATGGTGCTCACTGTAGAGCCTGGACTATATTTGTCTCAAGAAGGTATAGGAATAAGAATAGAGGATGATGTAGTTATAACTAAAAATGGCTGTAAAGTCTTATCTGATGGAATTATAAAAACTGTTGATGAAATTGAAGAATTTATGAAAAGATCTTAAAAATAAAGAATTCTTTATGATTACTTAAAATATAAAGGAGAGGAATGAGTTTGCGTTTACACAAACTCATTCCTCTCCTTTTTTTAATATATAAACTTTTATTTAATAAGTGCATCTCCAAAGAGAGAATTAAAAATTTCATTTGCTATTCTTGTAAAATTTTCAGGTGTAGAATATTCACTTTCTAGATTAAGATTTTCCCATGTTGCAGTCCAAATTAGATATTTATCTAGAGATAACATATCCTTTACCTTTAAATGACAACCGTCACGAACTAACAATCCATCTTTAGCTATTTTTTCAATATCAAAATATAACCTTGCACCAGTTTTATATTTCATATTCTCATCCATAGTAATTTTATTATTTTCCCTTGATAATGCAACAATTTCACCTGAAACATTACCTCTAGAAAACTTAATATAATCACTATAGTCCTTTGGATCACCAAGAAGTTTACCTATAAGCTTGTCCTTGTAATTATCATCTTCTCTTTTAAGCATATTCCAAGACTTTAAATAACCATCTCTCTTAATTTTTTCCCAATTTTCTATTGTTGTACTATGGATAAGAACCTTAGGCTCATTATCCCTTAAAAATGCTTCATTATAATGGTGACTTCCATATACTTCCTTTGCTTTAATTAAGTCTTCTTCATTCACCGACAAAATCATATTCTTACAGTAGCTATTTTCGTATTCTATAAAATCCATAAGGCTAAATTCCCATTGTGTACACTTTTTACTTACCTTTAAAGTATACACATGTGAATCGCCTCTTCCATTGGTTATTTCATAATTTTTAGAATTAGTTAAGCAAAATACAATCCAATCATTAGTATATCTTTCTTCTGTGAATGGATTAATATGTTTAGGTTCAAATCCAGGCTCCGTTATGTATATCAAAAGCTTTCCTCCATTCTTTAGATAATTGCTACCACTATTAAAACTACGTTATATTAATTCTATTTTTAATATTTCTATTATAGCATATTTTCTAAATATTCATTATTAATTTTTTTATTTAATTTAATATATTGAGTTAATTAATAATATCTATGGCTTTAATATACTTAACATTATTACTTTATTAAATTTTATTATCAACTTCTACAAATCCAAGTTTTTTATATAGATTATAAGCAGGTTTATTATCTATATGTACATCTATAATGATATCTTCTATATTCTTTTTATGCATATCATTTACACAGGTAGCTAATAGTGTAGAAGCAACTCCTTTATTTCTATGATCTGGTGCAACATGCAGTGAATAGATATGCATTTTATTTTCTCTTCCAGGTAAGGCTATTAAAATACCTATTACTTCATCATTGCAATGTGCAGTTATAATATATCTTTTTGAAAAATCACCTAAAACATTATTTTTAAGATTTGCAATAAACTTATCTGGTTTTTTACCAGATAAATCAGGATCTAAAGTTCCCTCTATAAACCTTGATAGATAAATATTTAATTCCCTTTCTAATTCTGCTCCTTCTAAAGCTAACTTTTGGATTTTAAATTTGAATAGATTTTCTATTCGGTTAATTAAATTCTTTCTAAGTTGCATTCTCATTTGCTTACTCTCCTTTATATATATTTTGTACAAGATATCAAACACAAAAATTTTATATCCTAGTTACAATTCCATGAAATCTATTAAATTTCCTTCTTTAAAGTATGTACCATTTAAGTTAATTATAGTAAAATAATCTTATGGTTATTACATCAAATTATAGCTATACAAATTTTGATCTAAATTTTATATTTAGAAATATAATTATTTTAGTAAGGAAGTGGAAGATTTGGATAGAGAAATTGAGGAATTATTTAATAAGCAAATTTTAGAAGAAGCAGCAATTAAATTTAATATAGATATGTCTACACTAAATTTAATTGGAGGTTTTCAAAACTATGTTTATGAATATAAAAAGCAAAATAAATCTTATATTTTAAGATTTACTCATAGCTCACATAGAAGTGATAACCTTATAAAAGGTGAACTGGACTGGGTTTTATATTTAATTAATAATGGAGTATCAGTTTCAAAGCCCATCTACTCTATCTCTGGTAATTTATCAGAAAAAATCCATATAGGAGGATCGTACTTTACAGCTACTTCTTTTGAAAAAGCTACTGGAAGAAAGATTGGATATCCTGAATGCATTAGTAATAAAGATTTATTTGAGAAATGTGGTAGATTAACAGGGAAAATGCATTTTTTATCTAAGAAGTACATACCTTCATCAAAAGAAATTAAGAGACCTGATTGGTCACATAATTATTATTTACAAAACATAAAGAAATATATTTCTACTGATCAGATCAAGATTTTTGAAAGTTATGATGATATAGTGAATAGAATAAATAAGCTCTGTACGGATTCTGATTCCTTTGGAATTATTCATGGAGATATTAATGTCGGAAATTTTCTGTTAGATAATGAAAACATTAATATATTTGATTTTGATGAGTGTCAATATAGTTTGTTTATTGAAGATATAGCTATTCAATTGTTTTATATTACTTATGTATTCTTAGATGATAGCATAGATGAAAGACAAGCTCAAAGTTGTATTTTTATGAAAAGCTTTATGGATGGTTACCTTAAAGAAAATCATATAGATGAATATTGGCTAAAACAAATACCTCTATTTCTTCAGCTAAGAGAACTTATCGTCTATATAGGTATATGTCGTAGCACTGATTTTTCTAACGTGAGTCAATGGATGAAAAACTATATTTCTCAGAGCAAATATAGAATTGAACACGGAATTTCTATAGTAAGTGAGAACTATGTATAAACTACATAATTCTTTTATATACTTAAATATTTATTTTAGGAGGATAACATCTTGGACCTTTTGGGAGTATTTTCATATGCATGTTTAGCATTTCTTATTTTCAACTTATTACATGTGATACTTATGAAATATAGAGGTAAAGCCATTAATTCCTTTACCATTATAGTAAATTCTCTATTTTTAGTACTTATATCAACTTTAAGTATATGGCAAAATGGAATCTATGTTGATGAATATAGTCTAAGTGGTAGCAGTGTAGATTTCTACATTAACCTTGTAAACATAGCTATTTTTATTATCATAGCTGCTATAGCATCTTCTAATAAAAATGAACATAAAAATCATTAGATGGAGTTATAACAGTACTGAACACTTAATTGATTATATTTTTATGAAAAGATTAGAGTAGATAAGTTTGTGTAAATACAAATTTATCTACTCTTCATATAATTCTATCCTTTTATTTCCTCCAAGTGCCCTGTATCATTAATGCATTTCACAGCCATCTTATTGCTTATCTCATCACATTTAACAATACTTATACTACAATTATCAATTTCCATGTTAAATCTTTTATACTGCTCTAAACCTAAGAAGTAACTCAAAAGTATCGCAATAGTTCCTCCCGAAGTTACTATTGCTACATTTTTATACTTTTTCTCTACTATTTCGTCTATAACTTTTATTACTCTTCTACATACATCTTCTCCACATTCTCCCTCCGGATAAGGTAAGTCTTTTAAATGCTTATCCCATTCTTTTGCATAATCTTCATAATTTATATATCTATCTTCAATAGTTAATACATCCCATGATCCCATATTTATTTCCCTAAGCTCTTCTTTAATAATAATTTCTGTATTAACATATTTATTTATAATCTTAGATGTTTCTACTACTCTTTTTAAGTCACTTGAGTATATAATATCTATACTATAATTTTTCACTCTTTTTCCAAGAACTTCAGCCTGTATTATTCCAAATTCATTTAAATCTTTATCAACAGCTGATTGGTATTTTCCATTTCTATTTATATTAGTTTCTCCATGTCTTAACAAGTAAATATTCATTCATCCACCTCTATTACAAATCTTTAATAAATCATTATTAACAAACTACACCATTAAAAATAATATGGATTATAAAGAAACTTTCTAGGAAACCAATGGTCTAATATTATTTTAAACTTTGAATCTGATAGTATAATCCATTCCTTAAATTCAAGCTCTTCTACAGAATATGCACCATACAATAGTGCGGTAAGCCCTTTTATGTCCATCTTTACATCTGGTTTTTTACTCTCATATTTACTCATTTTTAGTTTCTTATTCACAGCTTCTAACTTATAAATACCATTATTCCACTGACAATGTTCATCATATAATTCTAAAATAATATTACCTTCTAAAGCTACATTAATATCACTCATTGCTTCTACTGCATCAATAATTCTTACCATCCATGAATGATTGCTAACCTTTACTTCAATAGGCCTCATTGGATCATTCAGCCATGTCCAAAAATTAGTACCATATGGAATTCTTAATTCTAGATGTGAAAATTGGTCTTTATGCTTTGCAAAATATCTGAATAACATCACTCTGCTTTCTATGTCTTTCCAATACATTTCTGTCACAAAAATTTTTCCATCTTCTCCTGATCCTATTTTAATATACTTTGCAGCTGCCATAGTTTTATTATTTTTCTTTATAAAGACTACAATTACACCACCATGATCTTCTATCCAATACTCCTTGGATATATTATTGAGAAAAACAAGTCCATGATGCTCCAACAAATCAAGTTCAAATTTAAATGCTTCAAATTCCTCTTGTACCTCAATAGCTCTTACTCTTTTCTCTTCCCATTCACCATTTATTTTTGATATATCTTTTAAATAATGAAAAAATCCATCTAAAGAAATTTTAACTAGCAAATTGTCATTTGTACCAACATATCCAAAATAATTATAAAAACTTTCTTTAAAAGGATGTAATAAACTAACAGATTGATTTTTTTCTTTCATATCTAAAAATGCTGCTTTTGTTAAGTCCTTTACATATCCCTTCAAACGATATTCAGGAAAAGTAGCCACATGGGAAACCCCTCCCATCTTCTTAATTACACCTCTCACTGACTGATTAAATGTATAGTTCCTTATCATAGCTACTAGTTTCTCTTCATCAAACATTCCTAATATTTCATCAGGAGTATAAAATGATAATTCATCCTTTGATGGTTTACTATCAGTCCACTGACGACCTGTACAATATACGTGTAGCTCCCTTACTTGCTCAATATTATCAACTTTAATTTTTTTAATTTTCATAGGCATATTCTCCTATATATTTCTTTAGAGATTGCTCCATTCTACTTTTCATTGATAATATGTCCGTTAAGAATACATCCACCAAAAGTTTACCCTCCATCTGATATTCTTGTTTTGTAACTTGTCCACAAAATTTGTGATAAAATTGATTTGATGATGCATAATGATGGTTATAAACAACAATCTTTTCCATACCTATACCCATGTAGAAATTCAATGTGTAAATAATCATCATGAGAGAAATCCCCCTATTTCGCTGGTCAGGATATACCCAGAGACCATTTAACTCTATACCCTTTTCAGGTATATCAAAGGTTTCTGCAAAACTGCTAAAGGCTATTCCAAGCATCTTGTCGTTTTCAAATGCTCCAATTAACAATCGAATATCATTATTTTCTTTCCCTGTATGCATCCACCCTACCCAGAAATCTAATTCTTGAGAAACTGAAAGGGTGTTTTCAGCCTTACCTGCCAACTCTTCCGTCCAGCACAAAATCTTTAATTCTAAGGCCTGCTGCATGTCAGATTCCTTTAATTGTCTAATTTCAATCATTGATTCATCCCCCCAATTATACAGCTAATCTTATTCAATTACTTTTTCACTAGTATATATTCAAGATAAACCGATGTATTTTCTCTATCATCGATATTTCTTTTTACTGATTTCTTTTCCTTATATATAACTTCAAATTTTGTAAGGGCTTGCTCAATTTCGTTATCCTTATAATGACAATAGATCACTTCATCATTATCTTCAATTTGTAAAAACTCCCCTTCACCAATTTCTTTTCCTATGCCATAAGTATCACACTCTTCACCTAAAAAATTCACATAGCATAGTCCTCCAGGTTTTAACACTCGATAAAATTCTGATAAAGCAAGTGAGAAATCTTCTTTTTTCATATGAACAGACGTATTATAAGAATACAAAAAATTAAAAAACTCATTTTCAAAAGGTATTTTTCTCATATCACCAAATATGATATTTAAATCTGTATTATGTTCTATACAAAATGCTCTTGCATTTTCTAATTGTTCTTCAGATATTTCGATTCCATAGGTTTCATATCCAAATTCATAAAATAAAGAAAGAGGTGGATTAGAACCACCAGCACCACAGTCTAATATAATTTTTACAGAGGAATTGTTATTACAATATTTTAAGAAATTATATAGCGGAATAGCATTTATAAGGTTATGCATATTTTATTACCACTCCTTATATTTAGGCTATGTTTAAGAATATTGTTGATATTACAGCAAATATTAACAGAAGCTTGTCTAATCTTCCATTATATACTATTTCAAATATATATGGTTGTCCTAAAATTAACGTTCATCATATTTGTGAAATTTATATGGAGAAATTGATTTATAGTATTCTAAATCAATTATTAATTCATCTCTATTCATTTCCCCTAATGACGGATTGTAATTCCAAATTACAAGAGGGAATATTTCATATAACTCATTGTTAATTTTCTTAAATACAGATACATATTGTGGAAAGCGTTTGTCGTAAATTGTTCTTTTGTTTGTATATTCTTCACTTCCATATTGAACAACCTTTGCAATCCCATGAATTTGCAACGTTCCAACTGAAACTGCAACATATGGATTTTGCGATATATTTTTACATTTTAATGTATCTGAATAACTCCCAAAATATAAATGTAAATTTTCATCATATGCAAAGCAAACAGCAGAATTATCTGGATATTTACCATTTGTTGTTCCCAAGTAAATGAGTTTCTCATTTTCTAATATATTTTTAATCTTTTCTGAACTGAGTTCCATATTATCATCTCCATATTTTATTTACTTTAATAATAGTAATTTGTAATAATACATTTATTTTAGTATATTAAGTAATTATATTTATTTCAATTTTTTTAACATTATGCAAAAATTGTTTTTCGTATTCTAAAGTCCTTTAATTTTGTATCAGAATGGCATGTATGAGATTGTATCAATAGATTTTTACTCTTAACAGTATCTTTCTCTGTATTAAAGACTTCCAACCACTTGAACCAATACATATTAACCACTTTAAAGCTTCATTTAAATCTTCTTGTCCCAAATCTGCATTTTCATATTTATTTGGTATTACTGCTTTAAATACATTGTCCCAAAACATTTTTGTGCTATTATAATTCTCTATTGATATTTCCCCCTTCCTTCAATATAATTCTTTACTAGCGGACTTAGCTTACTACAAGTTATGATTATAATCTTGGATTAGTCATTTCATATGATGGATGATACAGTCCTGTTGGTTCATAGAAATTATCCCCTATATATTGAAAACCTAAGCGTACTAAAAGTTTTTTAGATCCAACATTTTGTGGGTGATGTCCTGCAAAAAGCTTATCTGCATTTAATTTAGAAAAGCAATAATGGATTACCGCTTTTGCTGCTTCATGGGCATAACCTTGCCCCCAGTATTTTTTACGAAGATGAAAACCAATTTCATATGAGTGTTGTTTAGATTTAAATGGACGTACACCACAGCAGCCAATGAATTCTCCTGTTGTTATTTCAAATATAGGCCAATATTGAACATGAAACTCCTTACCATTACAAATTTCAATATTTAACCCATTGCGAATATCATTTTCTGTAAATTCTCCTGTAGTACAAATAAATTTAGTAACATTCTTTTCTCCCCAAAGATGATGTGCTAGTGTAAAGTCGCAATCTGACCAATTCGAGAAACCTATACGCTCTGTTTTCATAAAGTAATCTCGCAAACCTTTCACCTCCTGCTATGTGAATAGCCTTTCCATGGCAGTATGATACAATTGTAATTTAAATTATAAAAGTATGATACTTCCTATTAATAAGTTAGTTTTATTTATTCTATTTTCATCTCAAATAATGCAAATGCTCCACCATTATCTAATAAGAATTTATTAACTATCTCAAATCCTAAACTCTTGTAAATGTTACATAACTTTTTATTAGTCCATCCTGTATCTAATCTTAAATATTTAACGTTTCTTTTTTTACATTCTTCTATTGCAAATTTAACCATTTTGCATGGTAGTCCCATTCCTGCATACTCTCTTCTCACGCACAGTTTATGTATATATCCTGCTTCATTTTCCTTTGAATTTGGCCAAAAGAAAGTATCTCTCCATTGCAATATCATACAACATGCATTAGCTCCTGAAACTTTTCCCACACAAAAATCTTCTTCCATAACATTTACCATTAATTTTTCTCTTGTAAGGTGTTCATCCTTCCATACATTTAATCCAATAGAGCGTCCCCAAGAAGCGACTTCTTTCATAATATCAATTACATTATCAACTTCTCTGGTAGATACGATAAAACTCATACTTCTCCCCCTCAAATTTGTAATCTGGCACACCATAAATTGTCATCAACTTAATTTAAAATTTTCACTATATAAATATAAAGATGTTTACATTTTATTTTTTCTTCAATAATGTTGTCCACATAAAAGATTTTCCAAATACATTGTCATTCTCTATCTCTTTCATCTCTCTAAATTCAAGTATATTGAAGTGTGGTTTTAAAATTGTTTTTAGCTTATACTCAGAAAATCCAAGTCCACCATGCATTGAATAATCTCTATACACATCATAATCAGATATATTTGCACCTCCGTTTAAATTAAAACAGTTCATGGAAAAATATCCATCTGGCTTTAAAAGTTTTAAAACAGCACTTAGGTATTGATTTCTCCTATGAGGTTTTATATGATGAAAACATCCTGAATCATAGATAAAATCAAAACTCTCTGGTTCACATTTAAAGTCAAATATTGATTGGCATAAAAAATTCACTTCTATAGATTGTTCTTTCGCCAATTGTTTTCCCCATTCAATAGATGTTTTTGAAAAATCAATTCCATAAACTTCAAACCCTTTGTGTGCAAGATATAATGAATTTCTACCATTTCCACATCCTATATCAAGTGCTTTTCCTTGTTTTAATAATTCTAACTCAAAATATGAAGCAAGGTTTTCATCAGGAATATTTTTAAAGAATGGAATTGCTTTTTCCTTATCAGAATAAAAATTGCTCCACCATTCATTATCCCGTTTCTCTAATAGATTATCTAGCATATCAAGTATCTCATTCTCACTTTTAATAATCTCTGAATTGATTTTTTCTATCACACATATCCCCCCTATACATTCATAAAGAATATCAATCATTAATTTTCAAAGAAAAATATATCTCCCAGCGTTCCATCGTTATATTCAGAATTAGGATAAGATTCTACAAGTCGGTATTTGCCCTTAGTATATTCAGATACAACATTATCCCAAAAATGAACCGAAGCAATGTTTTTAGGATGTCTCTTTAACTGCCACTTGCCTTAAATATTTTAATCTAAAACTATCTCATAAATAATATTGATGTCTTAACACCACATTTTGAGAACCCACATTTTTTATACATATCCTTTGCTGTATCGAAATTGTCTGTTATTAAGTATGCTATATCAGCTCCTGCATTAAGAGATTCTTCTAGCAATTTATGCAACATAGAAGTACCATATCCTTGTTTTTGATATTTCTCAATAATATCAAAATCCTCAATCTTTGCAATGCCATCTTTTATGAAAAGCTCACATTTACCTATAGGTTCCTTTCCCTTGTAGCATACATAAAGGTTCAAATCAAAATTGTCCTTATATACTTCCATCTTTCTTTTGCTTCTTTTTATAGCAAACTCTTCTCCCATCGCTACCTTATTGGCTTGTACATCTGCTTTGTATCCATCATCAAGTATTTCAAGAGTATCTGCTTTTAAAGCTATGCAATTATCTTTCACTTTTAATTTATTAAAATCTTTTGGCTCTATAGCCATAAAACAGTATTCTGTAATCTCAGGCTCTTGAATCAAATTCTTTAACTCATCCCACTTCACACCATAATCCATCATGATATGCAGATGTTCATTATTTGACTTTTGCATTTCACTAAGCTTATTTTCAATAAAGCTTCTTAGTTCATCCATCTCCATTAATTCTTTCAAAAAAATGAAATTATGCATGTACATATCACGTAGTTTTTTGTCTGTGAATATGATAGATTTCTGCTGTTCGGCATAATCTGAAAAACATTTTATATATTTCAATTCAGTTTCCAACATTTTTTCATATAATTCTACCTTCATAATATAAATCTCCCTAATTTATCTATTTAAAAATAATTACTATATATTTAAATTAATTACAAATAATTCTTTAAGAAAATTATAACATATAACTATAATGAATAACCCAAAATATATAATATTCTTCTAATTTCTACTATTATGTTTCTAATATCAACTATTTAAATTTCAATGTTTGAAGTGTAATATAGTTTAGTATTAAATAAAAAAATATCACGCATTCCTTTTAGAACATGTGATATTTAAACTAATTATAATTAGTATTATTAAAAATATTTTAGGATTTACTTAATAAATTTACCTATTGCATCATTTAAATCTGTGAGAACTTCTTTATCTCCTGTTTCTACAGCATCAACAACACAATTTTCAATATGATCTTGTAAAATTATTTTACCAATATTATTAATTGCAGATTTCACTGCTGAAACCTGTACTAATACTTCACTGCAATCTCGCCCCTCCTCAACCATCTTTTTCACTGCCTCTAAATGTCCTATAGCTCTTGATAATCTATTTATTACAGCTTTAGTATTTTTATGTGTATGGTTATGTCCCTGTTCATCACTCATAAATTTATCTCCTTTTGTTTTATTTTAATTATATGTTAATTTTCTGCCATTTTCCATTTAAGAAACGTTTTAGCAAAATAATACCTCTAATTGTAATATCTAAAGCATATCCAAGCCATACTCCCAATAATCCAAGCCCAAATGTTACTCCTAGTAAATATCCAACGCCTACTCTTCCACACCAAATTCCTATTAGTGTTGCATACATTGGAAATTTTGTATCTCCAGCACCTTGTAACGCACTGGTAAATATCTGAGTAATTGCTGCAAATGGCTGAAATAACGCAATCAACCTTAATACTCTTATAACTGCTTCTTGTACTTCTTTTGTATCTGTAAAAATCATTGCAAATTGTGGAGCAAATATAAAAAATATAATTCCAATACAAACCATAAAAATAGTTGCGATGAAATCCGATAAAAAAACAATACTTTTAGCTTTTTTAGTATTATCTTCACCAAGACTTATACCGACAAGAGTAGCTGTAGCAATCCCAAAACCCATTGCAGGTATATAGGAATAGCTTTCAATATTACCTGCTATATTATGAGCTACATATGCCGATATACCAATAGAAATAATCATACTGTTGTATACTAATTGACCTAACCTCATAACTAATTTTTCAATTCCGGCTGGTATTCCAATTCTCATAATGGATTTAATTATATCTTTTTTAATCTTTATATTTGTCAAATCAAGCTTAATAACACTACCATTTACTAGTTTTAATAAAAGAATTAAAACATTTACTATACGTGAAATAGTTGTAGCTAAACCTAAACCAAGAATTCCCAATCCTAATTTTATAAAAATATAATTTAAAAATATATTTAACACATTAGCAACTCCTGTTGCTATCATTGGTGTACTAGTATCTTTAGTTGCTCTTAAACAGCTTGATAGAATAAGTGATAAGCAAAGAAATACTGATGGTACTGCAACAACCATATAATATGGTACTGTATAACTTAATATTTCATTTGAAGCACCTGAAATCATTAATATAGGTTTATAAAATATTAAATTAATTGCTCCAACCAATATCCCTATTATGATACCTAATATATTGGACTGTTTTATGACAGCATTGGCCTCCTCAAAATCAAACCTTCCAAAGTTTCTTGAAATAATTGCGCTAGTTCCTATACTTATTGCAGTATAAAAAGCAATGAACACATTAACAATTAAATTAGTTATACTAATTGCTGCAATTGCACTATCATTAATCTGCCCTGCAAAGTAGGTATCTACCGTTCCCAATAGTGTTTGAAGAATATTTTCTATTATTACAGGTATTGCTAACAAAAATATAGTAATAATATTATCTTTATTTTTCTTTACCCAATTCATTCTATCCCCCCTTATATTATCCCCCTATAGGGGATAATATAAGGGTATCATTTTTAAAAATACACTTCAACAGTTTTTGTAATTTTATCCACTTAAGTTTTGTAATACCAAATTTAAAAAGTTATATTTTACCTTTTTAATATATATCAAAAATTAACCTCCCATATTTAATATTATTTTGCAATGCTTTTTTACGCTTAATATATGTAAATTATACTATATAATTTCTAAGTAGCTTATTATAATATAATTGATTTCAAAATAAAAATACCGTAAAACTCATTACAAATTTTACAGTATTTTAAAAATTCATTTATTCTCATAGTTATTGCACATTATAAGAAGATTACCATTTATTCAAATATCAGCTGTAATAACACGTAGTAATTGAGCAAAAGTATAGAAAATTTTACTTGTTTTTCTTTTTTGCCATTTTATACTTTTGGTAAAGAATATCTTTTAAAACTAAAACAGTGTCTACATCATCAAACCCAAACTCATTTTTAAAAGTATCGTACAACTCAGATACTTTCTCACTATAAGTATTTATTCCTTTCACACTTTGATATGAAGCCAAAATTGGATACTTTTTACTCCATGCACTTGTCCAGTCAATTTCATCAACTATCATTTCAATGCTAGTAACATCACCACCAATATGGCTTCCACTAATAAGATAGTCGTAACTTACATTGTAAAGTTGACTTAGTAATTTTGCTTTAATAAGTTCAGGAACTGTTTGGTCGGTTTCCCATTTACTTACCGTTTGTCGAGATACACCTAATTTATCTGCAACATCTTCCTGAGATAAACCTTCCTTTTTACGCAAATATAATAATTTTTCGCCTAATGACATAATTATCACCAGCCTTTCCTATATTTCAAGTTAACTTGTAACTATAGTATACTAAACACTAAACACCTTTTCTATCAAGTAAAAATGGAAGTTTGTCAACTGAACTTAACATTTAAATGTGCATAAAAGTCATATGGATGAATGAACTACACAGGTTTGTACTTGGTATATATTAAATTTAAGTTTGTTAAATAAAATATACCCAGTATTCCTTGTCCACGTTATATCCCAATTTTTGTGCAAGTGACACAGAAAGTAAATTTGAAGCATCCCATTGAGGATATAGCCCTCTTTCCATACATTCTAATATAACTTTAGAAGCACAAGCTAGTGCTAGCCCTTTTCTTTTATATTCTGGTTTAGTCTCAATGGTAATATCAATAGCTCCTTCACAATAACTATAGGAAGATGCTCCAGAAATAATTTCACCATCTTTCATAACAACATAACCGACTCAATATTTTAAGTAATGATCTAGAGATAAAAAATTAGAACAAAAATCTGCTGTCCAATATTGCTCTAAAGCTTTATAATATACCTCCTCATTAATTCTTATTGGTAGGAATTCATGTTGCACTGCCATAATATATTCATTGAGTCTACTCTTGTCAAACACATCTGGCTCTCTTTTCATAGAATAACGCTTATATTTTTTGAAAGTTTCATGAAAGTTATTTTCAATAAATTTATACCAAATAGAATTATAAGAAATAATTAATTTTCCTTTACAATTTTTTGATAAAATCTCTATAATTTCAGATTCCTCATTAGTATCTATGTATCCAATTAGTATACAAAAATCTGCAATTACAAGTATTCCTGTAGTTGGATTTGTTTTTTCGTTAACCCAAGCAAATCCATCAATTACTCCTTGAAGATAACTTTGAATATCAACATTATCCTTTGGTAAATCTAATTGGTTTAATAAATATAAATCTTTTTTTACTAATTCTATCATTTTGTAATCATCCTCTCAGGTTTTTAAAGTTATATCAAATTCTCATATGAGTTGACTTTATTGCTATATTGAGATTTTAAAATAGCACACAACTTTAAATTATAGCTAAAGTTATGTGCCTCAATATCGCAATTAATTAGTTGCTAAAAGTGCTCCTGTTAATTTTTAAATTTTATAGTTTATAGATTTATTTTAAATATAAAAATTATTAAAATTTATATCTTTACTTAATAATGAATTAATGCAGGAGCAACAAACTCAATAATAATTTATAAATATATACATACTTTCTACACTCCCTATTTTCTTTTATCATCCTCTTTATTTCATATATCACAACCTCTAAGATATGGAATTGAATCATAATTACTTATCAGATTATCTTTATCAGTAGAGGTTTCTTTACTTACCTTTTCACCAGAATCATCCTTAGACTCCATTAAATCATTTATGTATAAAGCATCTCCTATAGTTAGGCATTTAACTTTTGCCAATATTTCTTTTGATGCAGCTTTTGCTGGAATACTTTTAATACATTTAGGTGGATTTTTACCATCACTAATATAAAGTTTTATCATGCCACCTTCAAGTTTATATTCTATTTTTCCTTTACTTTTACTTGATATATTAAACTCACTATTACTAGAATTTATGTCCTCTGTTATCTTAAAAAATTTTTCTTCTGTATTTTGTTTTTTATTCTTACACCCATAATTTTTTATAATAAGGTTATTTAAATTAATTTTCATTATGAATACTATCCTTTCCTTTATAAACTTAATAACTCTTTCTAAATCCCATATGCGATTTAAAACTATTTCTTTGATAAAAGTCGTCAGCACTATCCGTTGAAAGCAAATCTAATCTTGCATGTGGACATAAATTATGACATATACCAAGTAATGCTTTTCCTATGCCCTTTCCTCTATAACTATTATCAATTATAATTTCAGCTATATAAGTAGTGATTTCTCCGTCTGTTAATGCACGAATTAATCCAACTATTATGTCTCCATCTAATGCGACAAGTGTAATATTAGAATTTTCCCATGCCTTTAATGCATCTTCTGATCTTTTTAAGAATGTCATCCATCCTTCTTTTTCATATAATACTTGAATAGCAGAAAAATCAGTTTCATTAAATTCTCTAATATAAATTCCTTTTGGTAATTTTACTTGTCCAATTAACTCTTCTGATAAAGTAAGTTTATTCATAAAACCCCTTCTTTCGTAGCATTTATAAGTTTAGCAATTTGATTGAGTTATCAAAATGAATACCAGACATATTGTTAACTCTTGCAATATATTTATTAACTTCATCAATATCACACCACATAATATCATCAACTTCATTAGAATTATTAAATGGTTTTGCCTTAACAAAAGCAATGAATCCAGCCATTATTAATTCCTTAGGTTTAAAGTAGTAACTTTCTACATACTTCATTTTTTCAACTTGCTGACCTGTTTCTTCTAAAACTTCTCTTATTACTGTTTCCTCCAATGTTTCACCATTGCTAACATACCCAGAAACTACTCCCCAATAAGTTTTAGAAATATAATTTTGCTTCAATAGCAATATCTGATTATTTTCATTAATAACTAGAACTTCAACACAGCTTGCAGGGCCATCAAAATATGGTCTATCACAATCTATGCAATATCTTATTAATCCTTCATCCCCAATACTTTTTTCATCTAGCTTTTTCCCACATATAGGACAATAAATAAATTTCATAGGTTCATTCCACTCCTTTGATTATTAAAATCATCCTTTATAACTTATTTTTTGTATGATTCTTCTGCTAGTCCATCTGCTTTCAAATACTTGCAAAACCGCTCAAAACATTCCCTCATAGCTTCTATATCAGTATCTTTTACTTGATAGTTCTCTTCCCACCACCAATTTTTTATTATCAATGGTTCATTTCCTCGATGCATTTCTGGTTCAAATCTTGCCACCAGTTGATCTCCATATAAAACAGGCAGTACGTAATATCCATACTGTCTCTTTGAAATAGGCTTATATACTTCCCAACTATATTCAAAGTCAAAAACATCTTTTATTAATTTTCTATCCCAAATAAGATTATCAAGAGGAGCTATAAAATTTGCCTTTTTATCAATATTAGAATTAAGATTATCTAACATTGATGTATCTTCAGCCCTTATATAAAAAGCTTCATTCAGTCCCTCTACTTTTACAAGTATAAGCTCACCATCTTCTAGTAGTTCCTTTAATATTTTCTTTCTAAGGGTTTTATCAGATACAAAATGACCGAGCCATCCTCCGCCACTTCTATCCCAGTAGATTCCTGTGCTTCCTATTCTTCTTTTGAAATACCACTTATAAAAATCATTATCATCATCAAATGTATCTTTCATTTCTAGTATCTCTGTAGGTAGTAGATTTTCCACCAAGTCATAGATTTTCTGAGTATTCTTCTTTTCTTTAATACCTAAAATTCCGCTATTCCACATATAGTCCATGGTAGCACTAGAAAGCTTACCATGGCCCCAAACTCCACTTTCTACGCGTCCAAACTCTAGCTTTGAAGGTAAGGTAGCACCATTTTTCTCTATATATTCTTTTGCTGCATTAACATAGTTAATTGCTTCAATTGAATTCCTATGATTCAATACTCTCTCAATCTCTTCTTTTCTCCTTAATCTCACTCTTTCAAAATAAGGCCAATCATTAACAGAATAGATAGCCATCATTTTATCCCAACCATCTATGAGCTCATTTTTATTATAAAGAAGAGTTTCTAGCATCATAGGGTTATAGTTTTCAATTCTGGACTGAAGCACCAAATCAGCATTTCTCCCTACCATATTTAAAGGATCATATTGTATGCACCCTACTCTATTTATAAAATTTTTAATACCCTCTTCACCATTAAAAGATTTTGGTGAAGATAAACCCTGATACATCACCAGGAATTTCCTCAATTCGCCCTTTGACATAGTAATTTTTTTCATATGACTTCCTCACTAAAATTTTTATTTATTATATTTTCAATTTTAAGGCTAGATTTTAAAATAAACTTCCCTAATAAAACTTTTTATAATAATTATAATTACATAGAAGTATTGAGCTTATGAGGTTTTATTTCTTTTACAGGCATTACAATTTCAACAAAACCAACTTCTTCATATCTACTGTTTGGAAAAACTTCATAGTTTTCAATTACATATTTTGTAGCTTTCCCTAATGCTGATTCTTTATCTTCACTTCCCAGCATAACGGCACAATGAGGTACCCATTGTCCAGCTGTGTAATATTCCCAACCAGTATAATCACAAAATGCAAAGGTTTCGTGTACATTTTTGTGTAAAGCAATCAATTCATCACATACAACTGGTGCAAGATATACAGTTCTAGTGTTATTAAACACTCCAATACTAGAAAGTAATGCAGGAAACGATTTTGTATCCTCAGCAATTTCTTTTAATAGCTTGTCACACTTCTCAATATCAATATCATTAAATATAGCTATGGTAATATGAGGACGAGTCTTCCATTCTAAATATTTTTCGCTGATTCCCTCTCTTGCAATTCCTTTAGCTAATTTGAGAATTTTTTCTTCTGTCTCCTTGTCAAAATATAATTCTATTGCATATTTCATGCTAATTCTCCTCCAATATATAAAGATAATTTATTATAAATCTGGCTATGAATTTCATGTTATTCAAATATCAAAACTGTTGAAATCCCTGGTATCACAACAAATAGTTAAATAGTTCCATATATACATAGTTATAAATTTATATTACTTTATTTAAAATTTAAAATATTTTCTTTAACATATGACTCCATGATTATTCTATATTCTTCTGGTCTGTAGTCCATGGATTTTATCAAATTAATCATCTCTTCAGCTGAAATAAATTTAATATCATCTAACTCTGACTTTTGTATTGTTAAATCTGAAATATTAATATCTTTACATAGTACAAAAATATCAATGAAATGATTATATTTCTCCCATAGAACTCTTTTTATAAAAGCTATATTATCTATCTTTATACCTAATTCTTCATCAATCTCTCTAATAATAGCTTCTTTGCTTGTTTCTCCAGCCATAACATGTCCCATATGAATATCCCATCCACCAGGTAAGAACTGTTTTGTTTTTGCTCTTTTCTGAATTAAGAATTCTCCCTTTGAGTTATATATATATGCATGTGCGCCTAAATCATATTGTCCCTCTAAAAGCTCTTCATCTTTTGGTGCTATTTTACCACTTCTACTACCATCCCTATTTAAGATATCAAAATACTCCATTCTTACTTATCTCCCTATGTAATCTAATAACATATTTTTTCAACTTTTAATTTTTTATTATTTTCTCAGTAAATACTTTTTAAAGGCTTCTTATAAATTACAATATAGTTACTAGTACTTAATCCTTTTGTTATTAATCTTAAGTTTGTCACTTCAATCTTGCTGTCATACTATGAGAATAGCTTTTGCGCTGACTTTATATCTATAGCTATAAATTCATGTAACCCAACACCTTCATTACTCATATAAATACCTCATAAGCATGGTTTCATTGTAACATTTATTTTAATGTTATGTATATATTTTATATATAAGTTAATTTATTCTACAGGAAAAAGCAAAGTGGTTACTTCCAAATGGAAGTAACCACTTTTATAATTTTTCTAGAAAATATCTGGTATATCTATATTAGAAGCTATCAATAATATTGTCGCATAAATTCTTATTTTTCTATTTTCATACGAAACTCATATTTAAAATTTTACACATATATTTTAAAAAGATACCCTCTTCTAAATTTAAGACACTTTGGTAATCTTCCCTACTAAGTTCATTTTTAGGTTCAGGGCGCATTGTAGCCCGCCTTTTATCCTCAGATATTTCATAATCTTTGCACCATCTTTCATAGGTTCTCTTACTGATACCAATAGTTTCACATACTTGGATTAATCTATCACCATTTTGACTCGCTTCACTAATTAAACTTAATATCAATTTGCGAGCTTCAAGACTTATTAATCTTCCTCTTCTTCCCCTAAAATAGCATTTAACTTTTTTCTCATTACCAATAATGCTGTTGTTTCAGCTAGTGCCTTATCTTTAATTCTAATCTCTTTAGATAGTTCTTTTGACTTCTTTTTTCTCCTTTCAGCTCTTCTACAATTGATGAAAAAAAGAAAAATTCTATAAAAGTAATGATGTTATAGCATGGATGAAAACACCAAAATTCCATAATAAGTGATTCACAATTCAAATGAATAGTGAGATAACCAAGAGGTAGGACAACTTTGCATCCTTATATAATTGTTCTTTGAAAACTAAACAATATAATGTTATAAACTACTTGTCTTAATATTTATTATATGGTACTATTTGGATATACAGATGCGTAATTGTAAGTTATTGTGCAGCAACTATAAATTAATTATCAAGATGCAATCTTCTTATAGTTTGTGTATATTCTAAAAATACCATATATACAATATTGTATAATCTGACGTAATAACTTATAAAGAGCATTAATAGTTTGAATATAGGAAGTGAAATTATGAAAAAAGACAAAAGGTTTGAAATTGTATCTACACAAGGAACTATAGAAAGTTATAGAGTAATAGTTGATAAAGAAACTGGAGTAAATTACCTATATGTTAGTAATGGGACTTCTGGCGGACTGACAGTGCTATTAGACTCCCAAGGAAAACCTATTATAGGAGAAGATAAATAACAACTTTAAGTAGTTAATTTTATGAACAACTTTCTTATAAGACGCAACAGCTACAAAATCAAATAATTTCTTAAAACACCGTAATATTCAAATCTGAATTTTATGGTGTTTTTGCGCGTTATACAGACAGAAAGCTAATTGTAGGTAAGCGTCAAAAATTTGACGTCTTTATTGTTCTAATTCATGGACCTATGTAAATAACTAGGCACAAAAAGTCGTACGATATTAAGCTGATTTTCTTAGTTTCTCAAATTCGATTGGTGTCATACAATTAAGTCACTAGATATTTTCTTTTTCAAGAACTGTATTCTTAGTACTATAAGGTTTATATTTCTTTACAACTATGGAGCATATATTTAAAGCTTTCATGTGTCTTTAAACTCTTTTTATACTGCAAGGAATCCTAGCAGCATTAACCTTTACTGGTGATAGCTTTTTTTATCCAGCCATTCATAGTTGATTTTGATACGCCATATTCACTTTCCAATTCTGATAGGGATTTATTTTCCATATTATACAAATCCACTATCTGTTGTTTAAATTCTTCAGTATATTTCTTCTGTGATATATTTGAACATCTCATTCATATTAATTATATTTTACTTTCCTCAACTTTTCGTGTCCACAATTATATACTAGCACCAAATTGACATTATCCAATTCTTCAGGACACACTTTGACGCTTACATTTTATTTATATTATACCTCCTATTAAATGGTAAAGAATAACTGATAAAACGGCAATGGTATAAATTGCATTTACCATTGCCGTTTTTGTTCCGTTGCTACAGAGTCTCCAACTTGCATCTACTTTAAGGATGAGAGTCCTGTTTGAGAAAAATCTAACAACACTTATATCAGATGTTTTATTGTAGCCATAACAACATCACTAAGATTACTCAGAGATAACCTTTTCTCCTGAAGAATATTTAGTCTCACAAATCGTTAATGTAAAGTAATGATTTATTAGATCAGCATAAAAGTTAGTATTTTACTTCTTCAAATAAAGTACTTTATTTGTAAACTCTATTCCTTCTTCTTGATGAGAAATAATAATTATTATATTAGCAATATTTTTCTCCCTGAGTATTTCAATCACTACTTCCCTAATTTCTGAATCTAAGTTTGATGTAGCTTCATCTAATATAATAATATCTTTATAAGTTATTATAGCTCTTAAAAACGCAATAATCTGAGTTTGACCACCTGATATTCCTATACCATTTTGACTGATTTCTGTTTCTAAACCATTATCAAAACTGTTTATGTATTTTTCTAAGTTATATTCTTTAATTAAATCAATTATATCTTCCTTTTTCTTATCAGTATTCCCATATAATATATTATCTAGAACACTTCCTTTAAATAAAAATATACTTTGGGATACAACCCCTATTTTTTTTCTTATACTTCGCTTATCTATTGTAGAATATTTTTTATTATTAATAAAGATTTCCCCTTCTACTGGGTCATATAAGCCTAAAAGAATTTTTATTAATGTAGATTTACCTGCGCCATTTTCTCCTTTTATAAATAGTCTGTCTCCTTTATTAATGACGAAATTTAGATTACTAATGACATTTTGTCCATTAGCATCATATTTAAACATCAAATTCTCAATATTAATGGTTTCAATTTCTTCCTCAATAATTTCAGTTCTATTTTCATTTTCATCTGTAGACTCTAAAAATTCGTAAATCCTTTCAATGCTAACACATACCGGGTTTAGTGTCATTCCTAAATTAGCAAAAGACATTGTACTTCCAAATACCTTACCCATATAGGTTGAAAAAGCTACATATATTCCAATAGTTATTTCCCCATTTAAAATCAATATACCTGAAAATAACAACATAATCAACATAGCTAAATTATTTACTAAAGTGAGATTCTCCATAAAAAATAGAAGCTGACTGCTTTGTTTTATTCCATTCTTAACCATAGATTTCAACTTATTTTTAAATTTAGCTAGTTGATGTTCCTTCCCATTTAATATCTTTATCTCCTCCAAGCCATTTAAGACTTCGTAAGTTTCCCCACTTAAAACTGCTGAAGTTTCTAGTAGTATTTCTGTACTTTTAGTCAATTTTTTAGAGGATGATTTTACTGAACAATAGTAAATTGGAATTAAAATTAAGGCTGCAATAGTTAATTTGTAGCTTAGAGCAGTCATCATAATGAGTGAGAATATCAAAGTAAAAATGTTTATAAAAATATTTACAAAATCAGGAGAAAACAATCTTCCTACACTTGAACATTCAGAAATTCTGCCTAATACGTATCCCTTTTCATTTTTAGACAAAAAACTCATAGGCAAATCAATTATTTTATTCATCATGGACATTCTTATTTCATTTACTATAAAATTTTCTGTTTTTATAAAAAGCTTTTTAGAAAATATTGATATTCCATACTGTGCTACATAAAATAAAAACAAAATAGAAATAATCTTGTATAATTCAACATATTCTCCATGATTCAGTAAAATATTATCTATTATATAACCAGTTAAATAGGGCACAGGTATATATATTAGTGAACAGAGAATCATACCTATTATGCCAACGATTAACCACGGTTTACAATTCTTAATATAAGGTTTTAACTTAATAATGCTTTTCAAATTTTCCATAAATATATTACCTCTAACATTCATTAATAGTACCATAGGAAACTCTCAAATTATTACTATTTCTTTGTCTATTTTTATAAAAAATGAGAATGCCCCATAACTTTTACCAAATTTATATTTGTATTATTAAAATAAATAATTATCGTCCAAACTATTACAATAGAATATTCTTAATTTAGTATTTAAAACACAATAACTTGCATATAAATATAAAAAAAGGGTATAATTAAATTATAGGTGTATTAATCGATATAATTTTTGATATAAGTTATAATGCTAATTACAGAAATTCTTTAGTTACGTTATATTACAAAAAAATTTATCAATATAAGTATTAAAAATAAATTAACTATATTGTTCTAGTGGTTTTGCTTAGTATTTGTTAAGTATTAAAAACAACAACTTCTTTGTAAGTTGTTTAATCGAGCTACAAAGAAGTTGTTTTTTTAGTAGTATTTTAAGTGCTCACTAAAACTAGTTATTCATTTTTTAATGTTAAGAAAATGAATACTATATTATAGTGTACCAGCAGCACCACCTGCTGTAGCAGCAGAACCACTTGCAGCAATTCCTAATGCAGAGCCAAGTCCAAGAGTTGCAGCGCACATTGCTATACAACCAAATCCACCTACGGATGCACAAGAAATTGCACAAATTGAAGGATCAACAGCTTGAATATTTGTCATAATCTCACCTCATTTCTATATATTATTTATAAAAATTCTTACGTATACCCCAATTCATTTGAAAAGTTCGGAGTATAAGAAGAAGATTTAACAACTTAACTTAATCCTAATTTCCATTTTTCTTGCTTGCCTATAATTTTAGCAAATACGTAATTCAAAACTAATGGAACTAATATTATTACTGGAATATATATATTATTTACTAGTATAGGTGAAGAAACCATAGTCATGAATATCCATGTACCGAAAGTTAACGACATAGTATAAATTAAGGTAATAATCATATTATTCTTAAAGTACCAAAACAAAAATGAAAGAATCAGAACTAATGAATATGATATTATTGGTCCTATAATCATATATGTTATGATTCCCTTTAGTGATAGGACCATAGGTAACTTAAATACAATTTTTATCATTAAAATATCTAAAATCAAAATTAACGTATATGCTATATATCCAACAATAAAGCTTAAATAAGTTTTAGAATGCCAAATATCTTTAGCACTTATTCCTAAGGAAATCAAAATAATTATGCTTTTATTTTTCTTTTCCTTTTGTATACTCCTATTCATTGTAGAGTTTGACATAAAAGTAATGCATATAATTGATAAGGAGACGAGAGATAAATTTATCATCTGTGTCATAAATTCAACTTTATTGCTACCTACACCTTCAAATAGATTTTTAAATCTACCTAACACTAGGTATTGCTGAATAATACACATACAAGCTAATGCTAAAAAATTTATTAAGAATGATCTTAATTCCTCTTTACCTTCCTTTATCATAAAATTTTTTAACGTCTTCAAAGTCATTACCTCCAATTATTTATTAATAATGTTTAAATATAATTGTTCAAGACTTACTTTTTCTTCACATAAATCTATTAGTTTTAATTTACTATTTTGAAGTTTTTCTAAAATTCTTTCCTTTTCCTTCTTATTCCCTATACTTATTTCAAATAAATTATCAGTAGGATTATAATTTCCTACACCCAATATCTTCTTTATATCTTCTTCGCTATAAATTGTATCAAATTGTAGTTTTAATTTTGAATAAAGGTTATTTCTATTTCTAATAACTTCTGTAGTATCATCTAATAAAATTTCTCCATGCTTTATTATAGCTATTCTAGTACAAATGTCTTCTAATTCCTTTAAGTTATGTGAAGTTATTAATATACCCATTTGCTCTTTTTCTTGTTTAATAATATTTAGTAATTGAATCTTTGCTTCTATGTCTATTCCATCAAATGGTTCATCTAAAATTAATAGTGCCGGCTTATTTATTATAGCTCTAGCAAAAGCTAATCGTTGAATCATACCTTTAGAAAAAGTTTTGATTTTATCATTCCTTTTATCATATAAATTAACTTTCTTTAGAACTTCAGCTATTTTTTCTTTAATCTCATTTTTAGAACAGTTAGAAATAAGTCCTAAAATAAATGCTAAATATTCTTCTGCAGTTAATAATTCGTAAACACCCGACTCTTCAATCATCAAACCAATAAATGGACCTATTTCTTCAAAGTTTTTTCGTACATCTTTACTTAATATTGTTATGGATCCACTATCTTCATTGTATAAATTCAATATTGTTCTTATTAATGTAGTCTTACCACTACCATTTGGGCCAATAAGAGCAACAATATCACCCTTATTAATGTTTAAACTTAAGTTATTCAACACTACTTTATTTCCAAAAGATTTTGAGATGTTTTTCACTTTCAAAAGCTCATTAACCATATATATCAACCCTTTACTAATTTTTTACTCATACAACTTTAATAAATTCCGTAGCATCTATTTTAGAATAATCTATTTGCATATCATCTAGTAAAATATTACAAATTGTTTTTCTATAGCATGATTTATCAATTGCATAACAATCTAGACAAAAATATCTCAACGAACAATTTTTGCAATTTTCTGTATCATTTTTATTTTCATTCCAATAATCGTATAACCTAGTATTAGATAAGGCATTATAAATATTCTCTCCATCTTCACCTATATCACCCAAGTATTCCCTAATTTCACAACAAGGTGTTAATTTATGATTAGAATTAATACAAAACGTTCCATATAAACATCTATTATGGGATTTGTTCCAAAAAAATTCTTTTGGAGAATTAAGTTTTGGTATAAATTTTTTACTATATTTTATTAATGCTAAAGTTTGTTGATCATCTTCATCTATTAAATTAGAAACCGATACCTTTTTATTATATTTTTCTCTAATAGTATTTATAGTTTCAACAGATTGTGTTTGATTTTGACTTAACACTTGAAAAGTAATATTAAAATCTATATTATCTCTTATAAGCTTGTCCATTAATGAATTCTGTTCTCTTATTACATTTTCCATATAATGGTCAAAATCATATTTGTCTATAAATTGCTCTAATCCGAATAAAACTATTTGTAGCTCTACGAATTTATTACTTAATAATTTGACTAATTGTTGATATTCTATTCCTAACCCATTAGATATTATTTTTAGCTTAATGTTTTTGGGAGAAGAAATATTATTTATAATAGCCTCTAATATATCAACTTTAATTAATGGATTTCCACCTTTAATAACTAATTCATTTATATTTAATGGTTTTAATTTTTCTATAATGTTTAGAATCTGTTCTTGTTCTATTATGTTTTCATCTTCATGATTTTGAAAGCAAGATACACATCCTTGCCAATTCTTCAGATTTTCTTTGTTACAAAAATCACAGTTTAAATTGCACTGGTTAGAATAATTTAATATCACTTTGTTAAAAAATGGTGGTGGTTGAATAAGATTAAGTAATTTTTCAGAAGTATTAAACTTAAATTTTTCTATATGAGTTTTTTTATCTGCAATACATCCAAGATTCAATTTTTCTAATTTAAATAAAATTTCATCTAGATATTGTTTATTATTTTTATAGTAAGTATATTCTTCAATTTGATTATTTTCCTCACAATACTTAATAAATTCTCCTGCTTCTTTATTTAAAATATAAACAATATTTTCTTTTAAATTATATATGGAAATATTTTCCCCTAGAATTAATTGACACAAACTATTTAATCTAAAAAACATAAATTTCTCCTTTACGAATAAATTAATTGAAATTCTGAAACACGAAGAGCATCTTCAAGAAAATCAAATTCTATGCTTGGGTTTTCTTCTAAAATTGTGGTATATTTCGAAAGTGTCTTTATAATAAACTCTTTTTCTTGTTTACATCTAGACATATTATGCTTAAATGTATTATCACTTTCAAAATGCATAAAACAAAATGGACAAAATTTTTGTATAGAGCAACCATTGCATTTAGAAACAATCTCTTCTTTATATTTATTTATATATTCAACAATTTTTTTGAAATCTAGCCCATTATTCAAATCGCCTATAGGATTCTTCCCATTTACTTTTTCGCATATATCAATATTACCATTCCATCCAATATGAATCTTGCGTCCTATCATACAAGTACCTGTAGAAGGCAGTATATTTCCTCTTATATCATGAAATCTTTCACGTACAGCAATTCTATTAAATTTAGGGCCTATTAATGATAGAAGGTACGTGCTACATTCTTCTCTTCTTTTTAATTTATCATTATATTTATTTTCTAGAAAATCAATATTTTCTTCAAAGTATTGACTATCTGTTTTATCAAATTGATCATAATATTGAGTATTTACATTTGACACCATGTTAGTGAACAAGTGCCCTGGTATAATTTTAGAAATTTCACCATTTTCAAAAAAAGTATCTGCTTTTTTTAAGTCAGTATTTAAGTCAAATACTGAAGTAATTCCTATTTGTGTATTAAAGTAATTAGGATATTTTTCTCTTATCATATTTAAATTATTTAGAATAGTTTTAAAACTACCGTTGCCACCTCTAGTAACTCTTCTTTTATCATGTTCTTCTTGATCACCATCAATACTTATTGCTAAAGTTACTTTATTCTCTGCTAAGAAACTAACTATTTCTTCATTTAACAACAAACCATTAGTTGTTAGTGAAAAAATGTATTTTTTATTTTTAAATATTTCTTTTATGTAGTTAATAGAAAATTTTATAACCTCAAAATTCATTAGGGGTTCTCCTCCGTAGAAGGTAAATGCAAAATCTTTTTTTGGATTTGTAATAAATTGTTTAGAAACTATACTATAAAAGTAATCAATTGATTTTTTAGCAGTTTCTTTTGTCATATAATTATTTGTGTTAGTTTTTGTTAAGAAATAATTATCAGAAAATATACAATACTTACAACTTAAGTTGCAATTATCTGTAACTGACAACATCAATTGACTCACTTCATTTGTGACTAATGCTTCGAATTCTTCAGTATGTTCCAAACTTTTCTGCTCAATATCCTCTCTAAAAAATGCACCATTAACTTTATACCAAAATTCAATTTCTTTAACAATTTTATCTATATTTCTTATATCTTTAAAATTATTTATTATATTTTGTGGAAGTTCCCCTTTGTGCATTAAGTTTAGAACCTCATCATGAATATCACTCCAGTTTAATATATGGCCTGTCACATCATCGTACAGGTATTCATTACCATTTGATGAGCGAAATCTTAAAACAACTTCTCTATTCATAGTTAGCTCCTTTCAAGAAATATTTTTATAATATAAATTTTATAATCAATATTTACGATTTACGACAATTAACTTATATGTAAGTTAATTGTTGTAACAAATATTTTGCTATTACTTATTAGATGTTTTAGAAATTTCTCTTAACTTTTCTGGCACTTTAGGTTGATACATAGCTCCCAAACAAGCATTATTAGCACCTGTCTTTGCAGCTAAAATAACCCCAAGAGCAATAATTTTTAAACCTTTTTTATTTGTATTCATATGAAAATCCCTCCTACACTCATATATTTAAAATATTAATGTACATGCTTCTATAAAACTACCAAACGCTGCTACAGTACAATAATTGATTAAATTATTATCTATAAAATAGATACCTAAAATAATTAACGATTGAATAAAAAATGTGATTATACTGTTTCTTCTATGTTTCTTTTTTTCCATACTGCTTAATGGTTTATTCTGTGTATCTGAAGGAGCATATTTTAATATAAGAATAAATGTGATAGCCATCAATAATATAATAATTGTTATATTATTAATAATCATTATGTTATTGCTAAGTAAAATAACTCCTTGTGTCAATATATTGAATAAAACAAAGCATCTTACAGGTGTTTTAGCATGATAGCCACCTGCATTTATCCTAAGCAAGCAAAAGAAAATTATAAAAATTATAGTATCAGATAACCAATTAAGCAAAAGTCCTATAAGCAGTGTTCCTATTATATCTAGAGATGTTATAAAAATTACTTCTAATCCATAAATACAAATTTCGTAATCATCAAACTTTACAACATCATTTTTAACTAATATCTTAGATATTTTAACAGCTAATTTATTTATCATTTTTAATCTAACCTTATCTTTTTTTAATATAGGCTTGTCCTTTAACAATTTCATCTTATAACACTTTTATTTAAATTTAAACCCTCATTGCATATTTTAACCTTAAAATGTAATAATTGGATATATTTTATCTAATTAAGTAAAAAGAGATTACAGTTTTCCACTGTAACCTCCAAGAGCTATATTAAGTAAAAATTTATTTTCACTTTCTTCTATTTTCAATAATCCATTATATTTATTTACAACATATTCTATATTCTTAAGACCAAATCCATGATTTTCTCTATCATTTTTAGTTGTTATATACTCATTATTTTTCTTTAAACTACATTCTCTTTTTGAATTAGTAATCTTAATAATTAAATGTTTCTTCTCCATATATATTTTTACACTAATAAACCCATCTTCTAAATTGTCACACGCATCCAAAGCGTTATCTAACGCATTTCCTAATATCACTGATATATCAATAGGTTCAATATTTAATTTCTTTGGTATATCCACATCAATATCTATCTTAATATTCTTTTTTTTAGCTAGATATAGCTTTAAGTTTAAAATAGATTCTATTATTGGATTGTCTATGTTTACTATATTATTAATATCCTGTATATCACCAACTATTTCTTTTATGTATCCTTCTAATTCATAAATTTTATTCATTCTCACAAGCCCGTATATACAACTTATATGATTATTAAAATCATGTCTCTGAGCTTTTAATTTATATATCAGTTCCTGCATCCCTATAATAGAACTTATCTGTCTCTTATATTCTCTATCTTTCATATTCCATTCTATTTCCCTAAAAGAATATTTAATTATCGCCTCGACAAGTTTTATAACTGATACAGTAAATATAATTATAGCTAATGTAATTATATATACTACTATACTATTTTGCTCCACAAAACTTTTCTGCTTGTATACATTAAATACCATAAACATAAAAAAAATATTAAATACTGATATTACTATCAGTTCGTATATGTATATTTTTCTAAGATTACTATGCACTATTTTCATATTCATTATAAACCTTAGAACAAAATAAACTATAATTCTACTTAAAATAGTACCTATGATTCTGTATATGCTACCTATAAATATCACATCAGGTGTAACATTGAACATTATTGTGATAATATTTATTACTACAATTTCATCAAAACATAGCAAAATAAAATACAATATTATACTCAATACTAATTTAATGAAGTTACTATTAAGTATATATGAATATACAACTATGTTAAAAATCAATAAAATAATAAGTCCATAATAACTTCCAGCATCAGTATATATATTAACAAGCTGATAAACTACAGCCTGAAAAAATAAAATTAATGTAATTTTATTTTTAGACTTTATTTTACTTTGAAAAAAAATACTAATATACATATAAAGCAAAAATGCTTCAACAATATTTACTATAAACTCATAAATCCCCAACGTAAAAGTCATGTAAATACCTCCTAACCAAATAACTGCTTAGCTAATACATCTTTTGTATCCCTAATACAACTTTTACTTACAGGTATATACTCATTTAATTCCTCTATATAAATTTCCTGATTCTTATATCCAGATATTTTATCATTATTTACAATAAAACTCTGATGACACTGCATAAAATAATTCATATCTATATCGTCTTTCAAAGTTTTAAATGATCCATAAAATTCTATATTATAATTCTTACAAATCACGTTTATTTTTCTTAAACATTTCTCAAAGTAATATATATCCGTATACTTTATACGCTCTATTATTCCTTTATTTTCTATTATAAATTCCTTATCTTTCTCTTCAATATAATATCTAGCATTCAAACTATTCAATACCTCATAAAATAAACTTTTAAATTTCTCATAAGATAAAGGTTTTATAATATAATGAAATGCCCTGATTTCAAAAGCATTAAATGCATAATCTTTAAATCCTGTAACATATACAATAACTGCTTTATTATACATTTCTCTCAATCTACAACCCAATTCTATGCCATTTAGTCCAACCATCTCAACATCTAGGAAAAACACATGTACTTCCATATGTTTTATTTTATCTAAAAGTTCCTGTCCACTATTAGCAGTTATTATAGTGAAATTTTTTTTAATTTCACTATTAGTTTCTTTTATATAATCACTTATAATATTTACTTGAATCTGTTTATCATCACATAAAGCTATAGTATAATCCATCCTAATTCCCCCTAAATCAAATTATTAAATGATATAAGAAATTATAAATTACGGTTATTGCCCCTTATAGTTTTGAAATAACAAAATGGTTTTATGATTACTTATAAAACCACTATTTTTGACTTGAATCCATTAAGTTACCGATTTCTAGGTGTATCGCCGTACGCCCTTTTTTACAAATTTATTTAACTATATAACTTTACACTCTTCAAAATCTTCTGTTGCGGAAAATATCAGTTCTTATTAAAACTCTTGAATTAAGCCGTCCAAACTTTTTGTGTTCAAGGGTTTGTTACATTTTTTGAATATATAAACACTGATTATCTTCTATTTATAAAATTTTCAAGCAAATCTAACTTTATTTTCATTTTCTAACTTTATTTTACTACTAATTACCCTAAATTTCAATATTTTGTATCCTTAACAATTTCTTTTAATAGCTTGTCACACTTTTCAATATCAATATCATTAAATATAGCTATGGTAATATGAGGATGAATCTTCCATTATAAATATTTTTCACTAATTCCCTCTCTTGCAATTCCTTTAGCTAATTTAAGAATTTTTTCTTCTGTCTCCTTGTCAAAGTATAATTCTATTGCATATTTCATACTAATTCTCCTTCAATATATAAAGATAATTTATTATAAATCTGGCTATGAATTTCATGTTATTCAAACATCAAAATCGCTGAAACCCTTGGTATGACAACAACTATTTAAATATTTAAATAGTTAAATAGTTACATATTTGTATAGTTTCATATATAACTATTTTCATATATAAATAGTTATATATTTGTATTACTATATTTAAAGTTTAAAATAATTTCTTTAACATACGACTCCATTATTATTCTATATTCTTCTGGTCTGTAGTCCATGGATTTTATCAAATTAATCATCTCTTCAGCTGAAATAAATTTGACATCGTCTAACTCTGATTTTTGTATTGTTAAATCTGAAATATTAATATCTTTACAAAGTACAAAAATATCAATGAAATGATTATATTTCTCCCATAGAACTCTTTTCAGAAAAGTTATATCATCTATCTTTATACCTAATTCTTCATCAATCTCTCTAATAATAGCCTCTTTACTTGTTTCTCCAGCCATAACATGTCCCATATGAATATCCCATCCACCAGGTAAGAACTGTTTTGTTTTTGCCCTTTTCTGAATTAAGAATTCTCCCTTTGAGTTATGTATATATGCATGTGCTCCTAAATCATATTGTCCCTCTAAAAGCTCTTCATCTTTTGGTGCTATTTTACCACTTCTACTACCATCCCTATTTAAGATATCAAGATACTCCATTCTTACTTATCTCCCTATGTAATCTAATAACATATTTTTTCAACTTTTAATTTTTTATTATTTTCTCAGTAAATACTTTTTAAAGGCTTCTTATAAATTACAATATAGTTACTAGTACTTAATCCTTTTGTGGTTCGTCTTAAATTTGTCACTTGAATCTTGCTGTCATACTCTGAGAATAGCTTTTGTGCTGTCTTTATATCTATAGTTATAAAATCATGTAACCGAACACCTTCATTACTTATATAAATGCCTCCTAAGCATGTTTTAATTGTAACATTTATTTTAATGTTATGTATATATTTTATATATAAGTTAATTTATTCTACATGAAAAAGCAAAGTGGTTACTTCCAAATGGAAGTAACCACTTTTATATTTTTTGAATAAATATCAAGTATATCTATATTAATAAATCTCTAAGAATGATGTTATCTTTCCATCAGTATGACAGTCTTCAAGAAGTCCAAACTCTGGGTCATAAAATTTACCTTTATGATGTACTACCCAATGTGTATACTTTGGCATGTGTACTGTCAAAATTGCTACTTCAGAAATCTTAGGGTTCTTTTTAGATAATCTTACATTTTTATCAGCATGTTTAATGTTATAAAAATCAAGAGCTTCAATTAACTGTCCAATAGATGTTGGTCCATGCGTATGCATAATTTTAATAACTTCATCAACTGATACTCCCGCAAGCATAGCTATGCACGCTTGTCCACATGCACATGGGTTTGGTTGCATTATTAATTTTATACTCATTTTCTTACTCCTCCCTAATGTACAAGGACTTAATATTAATATTCTTATTCAAAACTAGAAATTAATTTTTCAGGGTTTATTATTTTCCCCTTATATTTTTCTGTTCCTTTTTCTATTTGTCTGCTATCTCCTGTCGCAAGAGCTTGTTTCCAAAATTCTTCTGGCGTAATATCTGGTTTTACTTGACAAGCTAAAGCATAAAGTCCAGCAAGATAAGGCATACACCAGCTCCATCCACCTTCTCTATAAAATACATAATCCTTCTCTCCTGTAGGACTAGCTACTGTTTTAGAATCAATAGGGATGAGTAGTAATTCTTCTGGTTTGTCCGAATTAAATTTCTCTTCATAATACTTATTAAGTTCATCAATATGCTCTATTTTCGATACCCACTTATTCCATTCTGTAACTTTATAATTAGAAATATCATCTTTATCTGCAAGGGAATCTATATCTAATCCATGGAAATAAAACTTATCCTCATATGTGTCAAACATATTTACTGTTATAACAAATATATTTTCTTTAATTGCTTTTTTAATTGCTTCTATAAATTCGTTATATCCCTTACTTTCAGGCTTGCATCCTGCTGATATAGATAGAACTCGTATCTTATCATCCTTTGGCAAGGATTGGTTTACTTCAATAATTCTTTCAATTGCTTTTGCTGTCCAAGAAAAGTCTATTTCCATTTCACTATCAACAACGTTATAGTTTTCGGATGCTATAAAATACAAATCTGCTTCCGATGCAACTCCAGTATTCTTTCCAGCTGCAATAGATGCCACTGCTGGAGCATGCATCTGTGCTTCTTCTGGTTCATAATGAATTTCTTCATACATCTTCACTCTATCATAGTATTCTTCATGATTCACTAAAAGAGAATAATCAATAAATGCTATGTTTATGCCCTTACCAGTTATACCTCTTTCATGAAGTCTTTTTATTTCAAGACCAGGATTTTTATGAAATTCTAAAAAGCTTTCAGGGTTAAACTCCTCTGGAAGTTTATCAGGCCATTTTGTTTTACTATCAAACACTGAATTTAAAAGCCTGTCTTTCTCTCCAGATAAGTCAATGTTCTCAAGGTCATATCCTCTTAAATCACTACTATTTTTTCCCCACTCATCTTTGAGTTCTTCAATTTTATTTATACTCCCTCTTCCAAAATCAGCCATGTACGGAAATCTTTCAATTTTTACCTCTTCTTTAATATTATCATTAGTAGAAGTTGTTTCTTTGTTATTAACTTTATTATTGCAGGCAGTGATATTTATTACAAATACTGCTACCAACAACACTATTACTAACTTTCTTTTCATTTAATATCCAACCTTTCATTTTTTACTTTTCTCTAACTTCAATAAATATAATTTTTAGTTATTTATACATATTGTAACATATATTCAAATGGTATACTTATATTTTGTCAAAGAATAACTCCTTATAGTAAATGCTATTTTTTAATTTTTATTCACCCTAACCACAAAACAAAAATACCATAAAATTCATTTTTAAATTCCATGGTATCTCAATAAATCACTTGGTTATATAGATGTTGTCTTTATTCTTCAATTTCACGTTCAAATATAATTTCATAATCTGTAGGTTTTCCGTAAGAATTATAATAAGTAGGTAATACTTGTACTAACCTCCAACCTTCTTTAGCATATTTATCTATTATTTCATTATGATTACCTTTCGTAAAAAAGCCATCTAAAGTTGCTTCGACATATTTATACTCATACATGTAAGTCACCTCCATTGTAAAATAGTCATAAACATCCATCTTCTTTAACTGCTTCAGTTCCATATCTTAATCCATTATAATTGTTGGAAATGGCAAGTTCAAATTCAAATATACTTTTTTCATAATCAGTTCTTTTGAAATGAATTAACCTTTTTTGACTACATAAAATATTTTATATGCCTTATCATCAATTGTAGATAACCTGAAATCTTTATACCTATTCATTATTTCAAAGTCAGAATTTATAAGAAACTCATCCATTTCTTCAACAGTATATGCCCTTTGAATATGTGTTTCACATTGATTATCACCAAAGTCAAAGACAGTTTTACCTATTTTACTTACCCTATCATATTCTAATATTTGTTTAAATTCTATATTATCAAACTTTCTATCAATTATTCCAAAATGTCTTTCTTCATATAAAACTGGAGTATTAATATCAAATATAAAAATTCCGTTATCCTCTAAATGCAAAAAAACATTTTTTAAAGCTTTTTTCATGTCTGAATCCGTTACTAAATAATTTAGTGCATCAAATGCACAAGTTATAAGTTGAAATTTTTTATTTAAGGTGAACTTTACCATATCTGCAACTGCAAATTCTATTCCCGTTGTAGTCTCCTTTGCTACATTAATCATCTCTTCTGAAATATCAATTCCACTAACTTCAAAATTTTCATTATATAATTTTGATGCCAATATACCTGTCCCACAAGCAACATCTAACACAGAATTAATATTTAGATTGTAAATATTAATTACATTGTAAATTAAATCACCATATTTAATACTGTCTTTTCCCCAGCCTTTTTTATAAAGCTTTGCTAATTTTTCATAAGGTTTCATTGATTATACTCCCCCTTTTTACTTTACAATATAATCTACAGATTGTTAATAAATCTATGTATTGTAAATTATAAATATAATTGACTCTATAAATCTAAAGCCATAATTATTTCATCTTCATCTACTTCTCCTGTATGATAAAATCCTAACTTGGTATAAAGATTTTTAGCAATAATATCACCATCACAGTAACATAAAACTATTCGATTGTATTTTCCATTATTTCTCATAAGTTTTATTGCTTTAGATACAGCTTCTTCTCCATATCCCTTTCTCTGAAATCTGCAATCAATCATCATTTGATCAAACACAAAGGCTTGTACTTCATCACACTCTCTATACATTAATAACCCTACTATTTCACTATCATTATATATTGCTTTAGCTTGACTTCTTTGAGAACTAAAAGCATAAGCCTTTGCCAAAATCCCAACGTTTGAACATACATACTGTTGCTGTTCTTTTTCCACTTCTAGTGATTTAACTTCTCTCCAATTTTTCTCCGTAACTTCTTCTAAATATATCATCAAACTCCCTCCCTAGTATTCTCCATAAATAGTAATCATAATAAAATTATACCATATTATACTAAATACAAATCCATATATTTATATATATGGTAAAATTATAAAATAAAAAAATATCGTATACTCATTTCTGAATAATACGATATTTTATAACCTTATTATTTAATATAATACATGTTCAACTCTAAAGTGCTTCCACCATTACTTTCTACTTTATTGAATCCAACTTCTATTCCACCTAGAGCTTTAACCAACTGAATACTATTAGGATTACGACGATCTGCCTCATAAATAAAATAATCTAAATCCATATGTTCACGAAAAAAGTTAGTTAGACCAGTAATAGCTTCATACCCATACCCCTTACGTTGTTCATTCTTTCGTATCCATAAACCCACCTCAGGAGTCTTAGTATCTATCAGATGAATCTCTATACTTCCAATGAATTTATATTCCTTATCTAAAATACAACACACCAAATTTGTTCCCAATTCTTTAAGTTCTGTAAACTCATCAATAAATTTTATTGTACTATCTAGGCTTTTAAAAGGCTCTGGATACTGGTATTTTGTTATTTCATCATTAAATTCAGTAAAATAATCATATGCAAATTCTTCTGAAATAGGCACAAGAAGTAACCTACTTGTTTCTATATTAAATCCTGTTTCACTGATAATATCCTTTATCATTCTTACCTCCGTTATATCTGAAAAACCAAATATCTTACCTAACTCATTTATCTACACTAGAATTTTATCAACCATCATTTTTTTCTTCTTAACTATTTAGTTCAATTGTGTATCATAACTGTTTCAAGTCATTAACAGTCATTCCCTTTAATCTCGTACCATGGTTTTCACTATCAAAGTGAGCATTACTATGTTTGGGATACATAAATTCAATCATAGCGAAGTTTGCAATATCAACTAAAAATTCGGTATTACCAGTTTCTTTATACTTTTTTAATCTTATTTCGAGATTTTCAATTGAATTAATTAAACCCTCACCATAATTATTTTTTATAGGACCGTATTTATGATAACTGACAAACATTCTATTTTTTCTTAGTTTATCAAATTCTTCACTATATTCTGTTTGTAATACTTGTTCTATGTCATTCATAATTTCCTCCCTAAATCTGCTTCACTATCTTAGAAATGCATCATTTATAAAAATATCATGAACTATTTAATATTATTTATTTTCTCTTTTTATATTTACTTAATAACCATCACTACAAATAATTCATGTATTAAATTTAACAAGGTAACTAATATTTATTCATATGTATGCTCTGCAAAATAGGCAATTTCAACAAAATTATTTCTTTCGTATAGTCTTTTAGCACCAATATTAGATTTTGCAACTCGTAGCCTTATATTCTTAATAGATTTCTCCATACTCATATTTCTAATACAATGTGCTAATATATAGCCTCCATATCCTCTATTCTGAAATACTGGTTTAACAGCAATATCTGTTATATAATTATTTTCGAAGATATATGCACCTACTAATTCATCCTTTAGCCAAAATGAAGATACTTGGCCATCTTTATTTAAATCAATGAGCTTTTCATTAAATCTATTTTTATTTATAGCATAACTGTTTATTTGCCATCCATTATCTACACATAATTGATAATATGAGCTATCAAATAGATCAACAAATTCTTTCAGCATAGAATTTTCAAACCCTCTAACAGTTAAATTATAATCATTTAATTCAGGTAGCTCTTCTCCAACAAATTCAAGGTGATACCCTTCCATATCAGTTTTAAAACCTAATTTTTTTACTAAATCAATTATCTTTAAATTATTTCCATATACGTTAAAGCATATTTCCTTTGAATTTAATTTCGAAATATATTCGTTAGTTTTACTATTTATTACTTCTAAAACTTCCTCTATATTATCCTCATTAAGAAAAGAAGCATAAAAAATGCAGCAATCATCGCTATTAACCACTATAAATACTCCCTTATTTTCCTTTGTTACTATTGAATATAATGTCTCAACTTGATTATCATCAAAGGCTTTATTTACATAATCTTTTGCATGAGGAGATATATTACCTATGAGCATTACTATTTCTTTAGTATCCATTTCTACCAACCCTTCCATAATATATTTAATAATTAAAATACCGTATATTCATTTCTGAATACTACGATATTTTAATTAAATGGTTATCTATTTTTCACAGAAATTTTCAAGTTTAAAAGCTACAATCTACTATTTAGTAATAGGAATCCATATTTCACAAGTATAATCATCAGAATTTGTATCTCCTGGAGGATAAACCTCAATTTCATAATCAGCTACCCTCTTATATCCACATGTTGGAAACCATTCAGTTGTTATTCTTGTCCACATAGCATCAATTGGATGCTCCTTACCACTCAAGCTACCTCTTACAGTAAATATTGCCCATTTACTTGATGGAATAGTGTAGGTCTGTAAATCAGTTGAAACATTTACATCTCCTTCTGCACCAATTGCAAGTAGAGTTTCTCCATTCTCAAGTGTTTTTGTGAAACCCATCTGCCACATGGGAGCACGATAAAGGTTATAAACATTGCTAATCTTTTCATCAGTACCACCGTTTAAAAATTCTTCCCATACATTCCAAACTTCACCTGCAGTCTCTTTCCAGTCATTTTCCATAGTATTTGCCGATTGCCTCTTTATATGCTTAACCATCCCAACTAGATTTATGTCTTGTTTTTCTTCAATACGATATTCCATCTCTACATCTCCTTTAATTGAAATATGAAAAGTGATGAGTGGATAGGCTTTAAGCTTTACTCCCAAAGTGCGCGCTACCTTAGGAGTTACACCATGCATTCCTACGAAAGCACGAGTAAATGCATCAGGAGAATTATATCCATACTTCATAGCAATATCAATAACTTTTTCATTGCTACTTTGTAAATCTAATGCTGAAAGGGTTAATCTTCTACGACGAATATATTCAGATAGAGATATACCTACAACATAAGAAAAAACACGTCCAAATTGATGCATTGAGCAACAAGCAATTTTTGCTACTTCGTCATACATAATATCATCAGTTAAATGATTTTCAATATAATCTACTGTTGCTGTCATTCTCTCAACCCACTCCATTCTACATCCTCCTTTCGTATTTAATTGTAACAAATGAAATATTCTACTACCCTACATTATAAGTACAAATATGACGGCATGAATTAAATTTTAGAATAATGTAGTAAATAGTAGTAATACCAACACAATCATATTAATTCTTAATTATAATTTAATAAATAATAGAATAAAATTTAAGATTATTTTTGACGAATTTTTGACGGCAAAAGAAAGACTAAGGTTTAATTTCCTTAGTCTTTTTCTGTAAATTTATTTCTGAATTTCTACACCTTGGATTTTTAAGTATTGTCCATCAGTAACAGTTATATAAGAATCTGCTTGAACATTCTCATTTGTAACTATACTATCTAATTGATGCCTACTATCTGTAGCTACTTCTATATAACCCATTCCTACAGCGCTAGTTAATTTTACCTTGTATTCTCCAGCCGGTATATCTTGTCCAACTTTGTACATTCCAGCTTTGTATAAGCCATCTTTAGGTATTACGGAAGGTGCTTCTGCTACTGGGTACATTTCTCCACCTTGTATCTTTAAATACTCACCTTCATTAACTGTAATATAACTGTGACCTTCTACATTGTCATTATATAATATACTCTCTAAAGCTCCAGTAGTATCCGTAGAACATTGTATGTACCCCATGCTCTTTGATACAAATAAATATTCTCCAGCTGGAACTTCCTCGCCTATTTTATATGTACCAGCTTTTATCTTACTATCTTTCACTTCTTCTTTTGGAGTTTCTGTAGGTGCTTTTTCTTTAGATGTATCTTCCTTTTTTTCTTCTTGTTCTGCACTAGTATTAGTGGTTGCTACTTTATCTTTGTCATTGCCAGAACCACCACCATTTATAGCTGCAATTACAATTATTATTATTATAGTCCAAAACCACCATTTTTTATAAAATTTCTTTTTTCCCTTTGCCATTAATTAACCCCCTAATTATTATTTTATATATACATTGTACAATATATTCACACTTTGTCAATATTATACACTTATTGTCTATAATATAAATACATCTTAAACCATATTCTTATACAAAAGAAAACAGGCTAGTAAGGATTTTATTCCCTACTAGCCTTAAAATTATATTATTTCAACTTCGATTGCATCTATAGTTCTTCCTACTATACCGGCAAAGTCTGTATCGTCCTTAACCCACTCAAGCCAAGAACCTCCTAACAGATGTACTCTATATCTTATAGAATATCCATTTAACCCCCTAAGTTTCATTTGAACTCTATCTATCGCTATACCATTACCAGCAAAATCATAATTTCCATTGGATGATTTATAGTTCTGTACCCAAGAATAATAATCTCTATTAACAGGAGATACCCTAAATAGTATTTCACCTTGAGAAGGATATGCATATAAATTCTTTACCGGAGTTCCTAACCACCCTGCAAAGTCCTCTAAGTTCTTAACCCAAGAGAAATTATCCACCTTGATAAAAGAATCTATCTTCTTTTTACTTGGTGTTGGTGGAGTTTCGGGTACAATAGTATTAATGTTGCCACTACCACTTAATTTAGATTTAAATTTATTCCACTTGTTCCAATTATCTTTACTCCATGGTGCTGGACATATTTTTCTACTGGCATCATAATGCCTTACTACCCTATCTGTAGTAACATTATATTTACCCATTAGGTATTTAACTAGTTCTAAGGTATTGTTTTCTGTAGTATCTGATATACCTCCATCAGTACCACACATCTCTATTGATATAGAGTTTTGATTTGTTATACCATATTTGCCATTACCATCTCCACAATTCCAACTAGAATTACTATCTTCAACTACTTGTACTATGTTATCATCATCCACGAAATAATGTGCTGAAGCATTTCTATTCCCACCGCCAAAATAATTAGCATTTCCTAAAGCTGTATCATTTTGATTACCAGTAAAGTGCATAACGATATATTTTATAGAATTGTCATTTCTACTTGAAAAATTATACTTAGATATCTTTCTTGTTATTGGTTTCATGATCCATCCCTCCTTAAATTTTAAAATAAAAGAGCAAGGTTTCCCTTACTCGCTTTTACTTTCCTTAGTAGCTTGTCTAGTAGCACTAGAACCAAAATAAAATCCTACTATCATTGTAAATACACTTAGAAATTCTGTACTAGATATAATGTTTCTTAATGCTAAAATACAAAATACTACTGTAGTTAGTAATGCTATTAATTTTTTAATCTGTAAGAATTGCTTTAAAAATTCCATTTATCTCACTACCTTTCTAACTTTTCTTCTATCTTATCTACACTCTTTTTTATATCATCTACAATGTTTAATTTATCCGTTAATGTAGAAATTATTTCCTGATATCCTCTTTCTCTTTTGCTATTCTCCTTTAACACATAAAATAAAAGATACACAAATAAAATTGCAAATATCCCATAACTAGCTACCATTTTTATTACTTCATTTTCCACGTTGCACCTACCCTATTTCAAAATAAAAAAAGCCTTATGGCTCTACTACAAATTCTATTCCAGTAATCATTGTGTACTCTTGTGGACTTATCTCCCCAAACCTATTAAGATTGGTTTCTACAGCTCCTTTTAAGGCTTCGGCTGTTACCCATCCCATATCAAAAGCTAATTTCCAGAAATCCATTTTACACTCCTCCTTTAATTTGTATCACTTCTAATTTTACATTTGCTAATTCTTGGCCCAATTGAGATATGGTGTTATCCTTTTGTATATTCTTAAGCTTTTCTTGAGTTAATTCTTCACCTAAAGATTTTATAGTATCTGGTATAGTTGGAGGTTGAGGTGTAGTATCCACTGGTTGTACTACTTCCTTAAATAAATCTATATCATCTATAGTGTGCATAAACCTATTAGTTTCACCTATATACTTCCATAATCCCGTTTCTAATAGTTTAGAATGTAATTCTTCATCTATTTTAATGCCACCCTTAAATAATACTTTTTGGCATTTTTCATAACCATTTATATCTTCTAAAAAATACCCATCCCATTCCATGTTTTCGTTTAAGGCTACATAATAAATTATATCTGTCATCTTAGCACCTCCTTAAATTCCTATTGTTTCCCAGTTAATAAACCTTTGCTCAATCTGTGGCTGATTGTTAGTATTTATCAATTTGGGGTATACATCAAACCGAGATTTCGAGTTTGATAACATAAAAGTAGGATAAACCGCGGGAGCTTCACTTGTTACGTACTCCTCTGTAATACTAACACCGAGAATTTTTTCGTTATAAGCTACTGGGAGAGGTATTTGAACCCTAAGTGTTTTAACTGGTATTATGGCTTGACCCCATTGCTTTATAGTACCGTTTGGTTCTTTGCTATATCCCGAAATTCCAACATTAGAAAACCCGTTTAAGTAAATGTCATTAAAACGGAAATTTGAACTGCCTAAACTCATGCTATTCTGAGAGGTAGAGCTCGGTCTAAAAACATTTGCCACTTCATCCACTACGACACCTCTACTTCCCGCATTTAATCCAAGGTATCCTTTAGAAGTGTTTATGACATCCACTGTGGAAGAAAGTGGTTTTAACTGTAAGCTATTAAATAAAGTACCACCATTACTTTTAAAATCATTCCAGCTATCTACAAGAGGTGAAAGTATATCTATTTGACTTTGTAAATTTCCAGCCGCATCCGTGCTAAGTTGACCTTTCATGTGTTCGAACCAAATATCAAAACTTGATTGGAATTGAGTAAATAAATTTGTGGTATCTATCTGTTGTACTACACCAGCAACTAAGCCACAATAAGTATTATTCTGCCTTAAGTCCGTTATATCTGCTTGTACTATCTTAGTAACACCTTTATTTACTCTTATATCTGCAAGTCCTAACTCATACATATCTGAATTTCTAATTAATGTTGGTGCTACTGGACTACTAGCAAAAGTTCCTTTCTTTACGTAGGCCTTTATCTCTCTGTTTATAAAATCCAATCTTAAAACTACTCTATCTATTCTATTTAGTACGCCATCTGCTATAGCTACGTTAAGTGTTAAATCATCAGTATTTTCGTAGAAATAGCCATTAATCCACCCTTTGCCACCTTTTAAGATTATGTTCATAGTTGTTCCATTTGCAACTACTTGTAGGTTTGTACTCGGCGTAGGGAATACTCCATTCCCTATAAAGCTAGAAAAATATCTAGCATAATCTTCTGCAAGATACACTCTATCATAGGCTTCTCCATTTAATACTGCATTAAAAAAAGAACTTCTCTCCATATTACTTCACCATCCTTTTAATTTTGTCCGTTATTGTTGGTATATTAGTTCCGAATGTAGGGTTAATTTCTACCTTACCGCCCTCGTAAACTTCTTGTATCTCTGTAATTCGTGTATCCACTCTCAAACCCCACTTTTTATCTTGTATCGTTACTATATCACCTAGATCATAATCTTTCTTATAGACGTTATTCCCTTTTGTATTTATCACACTATCAAAAGTTTTAGTTTCGCTATATTCTGCTAACTTTTCAAGTCCTCTTTGAAGTAACATTGTATTGTATTGTTGTTCTGTATAGGTAACTCCATCAACTGTTTTTTGTAAGTCCCTAGCATCCACAAATAACTCTTTTCTATTTAAACCCTCGTTAGTATTGTTAACAGGACATAATACCCTTAAATCTCCTTCTCCTTCCCCAGCAACCAAGGCGGTATTTTTATACCCATTATCGCTCTCAAAGTAAGTTTGACTTAGTATATTCTCAAATTCTCTACTAAAAACACAAGGAGCAATAAGAGACTGATTAACACTCCTATTAACTCCTTTGTATACTTCAAATTTTAGATTTTTATTTGCTTGGTCGAAATTGACTCTATATCCTAATTCACTAGTGTTGCTTAAATTCTCTAATTCGGTAATTAGATTACCATAAGAATTTTGATAATTAATAGACTCTGTATAGTTTTTAAGAGTTCCTAGAGATAATAAAGGTATTTTTCTTTTTATATCTGTAGGATTAACTGCATTATCATTAACAAGTTTCCTCATTAGTACCTCTGTTAAACCTATAAATGCTACCCTCGACCAATTTATTCTTATATTTAAGTAATTAGTAATGAATTTACCTTTTACTAATAAAGTTTCATTCCCTTTTTCATCTAAAGCTATCTGCCTAGTTTCAATGTATCCAGCTTCATTGTCACCCTTCTTGTAGATTATATTCCCTCTAGTAAGATAGTTTATATTATCGGTAGTTAAAGGGACATGAAGTTCAAATTCACCAGGCTTATGATATTTTCTAGTCCATATAAGAGATGTAAACACGTCAACAATGTGCATTCTCTCTATATTAGGATTAAATACATATAGTTCCATGTTACACCCCCAAATAGAATGGATTATAATAGATATTTATTTCTAAATTATTTAAGTTTGTATCTGCATCATACCTTAATAGGTTATCTCCTACATTTAATTGTAAAAACGTACTGTCTAGATCTATGAGGTTGAGAATATTAGTTTCCACTCCATTTAAATTATCTATAACCTTTTTAGCACCTACATTAGTATTAACCGTGATTGTTTCACCCGCGACCATGGATTTATTGACCTTGAAGAACTCTTGTGTTTCTACATTAAGTATAGATGGGTTCGCAAGTGTTCCTAATGCCTTAAATTCGATTATCATACCACTTTCTACGTTACCAGTATTAAGTGCATTAACGATAAGAGAAGGTTCTCTCAATCCCATTATAATGCCTGTTTTATTTAGTTCTTTATAAGCAGAATTTAGGTCAACTAGAAGTGCTGGTCCTTTAAGATAATTTACTGTATTCGCCCTTGCGACTTCCTCTGTAGTTAGGATTTTATTATAAACCCTATAGTTTTTAACTAAGCCACTCGCTATTAGAGGATTACTTAAATCTATTCTACTAACATTACTAGCTAAGCTACCACCTATGGTTATAGGATATTTAGCAGTTAAATATGGAGCTATTAAAGTATTAACTTGCAACGTACCATTAGAGAAGGATTTTAATTTTAAGGCTTGTGATAATTGTTCTATAGTTGGTGTAGCTAATTGGTAATAAACTGTTATTGGGTTAGCTTGTAGCCATGCTTTGAACCCTGCTACATCAGGAGTTGTAAGTTTAGATTTTGCTATGCTAATATAAAGTGCAGAAGCAGTAGAAGATATTCTTATACCCTCTTCGTCATAGTTTAATATGTTTAAACCTGTAGTAAATTTATCACATATTAAATTGTACAGGTTTGTGTACAATATATTAGGAGTTATACCTATAGCAAATTTAAGCGTATTCGTCATACTAGATGCCAATATAGGATTTATACTACTATCTAAAACAACTTTCCCTACATTTTTAGTAACTAAATTACCTTTAGCAACATCTCTCACATTGTTTGGTAAACCTCTTAATGGGTTGGTTAATGTTATAGGTTGTTTGTGTTCTTTGTATGGTTCATAAGGAGTTGCAATTGTTCCTTCTTCTATTTGAAGATAAGGAATATCAACTATTTCAATGCCATTTGCATTATATAATTGGAAATATACATCAGTGACACCATCTGGTATTGTCATAGAAAATTCTTTGCCACTATTAGCTACATAACCACTATGATTTACATTTGATACTAAAGTATTATTTGAAAAAAATACAAACGCCCACCATGTAGCTTTACTATCAAGCTTCACTCTTAGTTTTTGTCCACCTTTGGCACTTACCTTTGCTTCTAAATAAAGATTTGATGTCCTTGGTATACCATCTACATACCAGTGTATATTATGTGAAAATTTACTTTTATCTATTAAATTCTTCCCACAACTTACAAGCTCTAAATTCTCACCTTCTCCTACGCTTCTTATACCTTCAAAGTAACTTGGTATTCCTTTATTAGTCCAGTCACCTTCGAGTATCATACCTTTTAATTCAGTTTTATTTGCTTCTGTCCAACCATCGAGAGTTCTACCTAAACAAGAGTAAATTCTATTATTACTTTCTAAATTTACTACTTTTATACTAAAAGGGAGTACAACTTCATCTCTAATAAATACATCTTGTAAATCCCTAACGCCATACTGAACTCTTCTTGGAGAATTGTTAATTAAAGTAATAGTCTTACTACTCAAATCTGTTATTGGATGTTTATTGAGATAGTACCAATAACCTGCAGTTTCATTGCCTCCTATAGCTATATCAAGTTTAAATAAATTCTGTAATGTATTACCACCAATTTCAATATCCATAATCCCATCTACTGTAGTATTTAAAGAAAGAATATTACTATTAGCACTAGTTGTTTTATAATCTGTATTCTTATCGAATGTAGCTACTTGGTTATTAACCTGTATAGTACCTTTCTCCATGTCTAAAGTAGGTAAGGTTACATAACTATCACTGTCGAACTTTAGTCCCTCTGTAGTCCATCCGCTAGTACTATCGAAATTAAATCCTGTTAGTAAACCATTATTGAGGTTTCCGCTCAAATCCTTCCACGTGCTATCAGTGCCACTATGAGGAATTATCGTTGAAGGTAAAATTAAAGGAAAATGAAACATTCCTCGCCACATGGCTATATTAATTTTAGACTCTAAAATATCTCTCCAGTAAGGCTGAGGGCATAATAGGTCTACTGTGAAACTAACTGTATCGAAAATACTATTTAACTTACAATTAAAACCCTCCACTTCATATTCTATCGCCCTTTCTACTTCTCCATAATTTACGATCAACAATCCTTTATTCTTGGGATTAAAAAAAGAGATTAAACTCTGTCGTTCAACCTCTTGACTATTAGTTCCTTTGTAATCCACTGTAATAGATATATTTCTGTTCTGTATTCTCTTACTAACAACTACCGAACCATCAAACTGAGCATTAGAAACTGTATTTAATTCTAAACTTCCACTGTCTATTCCATCTATATTAACAAGCTTGTAGGAGGTATCATTGCCTACTTCTAATGTTCTATTATTACTTTTTAATGTTAATTTAATCTCCAAAAGCTAAATCCCTCCCTACTCTTTTTAATGCTCTAGCGTTTTCGCTTGGTGTCCTCTCCGGATTAACTATAGTAACATTTTGAGTTACTCCATTATCATTATTATTTATGACGTTAGATTGACCTCTATAGCCATTTCTACCTACGATACTTGCAGTTGTCCTAGCCATGTTGTAATCTACTGCTAATTGCATTTTACCAGCCATTCTATTAAATTCTTTTTCCATGGATTTCTGTACATTGTCAGCTTCATCCTCGAACCCTACTCCAACACCTTGTGCCATGTATTTTCCGACTTGGTCACGATAAAGTCTTGATGGTGATTTTATCTCATTGGCATCTTTTGCACCTTCAAGTATTCCATCAAAAAAACCTGTAACCTTTTGATGCAACCATGAACCAGCATTTGTAATACCTTCCCATATACCTTCTACAATTCTTCTACCTATATCTACAAACTTAGAAGGCAAATCTTTAACTGCACCTATAATCTTTTCTACCATGTTAGAACCCGCTTCCTGTGCTTTAGTTCCTAAATCTCTACCAAATTGAATAACTTTAGCTATAGTATTTAATAACCATTCCCATATTCGACTTGGTAATTTAGAAAACCACTCTATAACCGCATTTATAGCGTTAGTTACTGCAGTAACCATATTGGAATATGTTTGAGAACCCCATTGAATTATTTTATTTATTGTATTTAGTAACCAAGTCCATATTTTGCCTGGCAATGTAGCGAACCATTCAACTATAGATTTAATCCATATAGGTACATTAGTTACGAGATAATTCCATGTATCTACGCCCCACTTGATTATAGTTGTTAATACATAACCCATGGCATAACCGATTTTATAAGGGAGTTCATTAAACCAATCAAACATTTGTTGTATCCATGCTGGAATTGTTTCAGTAAAAAAGCTTACTATAGCGTTCCATCCATCTATGAAGAATTGTTTAATATTAGTCCATAGAGTTCCAAACCATTCACCTAGAGAACTAAACCACGCCTTTATGCTTTCTATCCAACTAGGTATGGTTTCGGTAAAGAAAGCAATTATGCTATTCCATGCATTTACGAATCCGTCCTTAATCATATTCCAAGCATTAATCCAAAATTCTCTAAACCCCTCGTTAGTGTTCCAAAGATATATTATCCCCGCTACTAACCCAGCTATAACTGCAATAACTATACCTATAGGATTAGCCGCCATTGCCGCATTTAATAGCCATTGTGCTACTGTTGCTCCTTCATTAGCTAACTTAAAAGCTTGAAAGGCTTTTACTAGTCCCATAATCATATTTGCTACATTAAGAACCATCAAAGCAGTACCTATACCGACTATTCCAGTCGCTATCGTGTTACTGTTATCTAGTATCCAAGCGAAACCTTCTGTTATTTTAGGAAGCCATTGCATAGCCACATCAGCTGCAGTTTTTATCGCCTCAGCTATCCCCTCAAATATTCTTTTTACATCCTCTTGCATTGATTCCGGGAATAAAGATGCCATCATTTCTGGAATTTCATCTAGAATTTTAGGGAGTAATGTTCTAATTAACTCTCCAATACCTTCTATTGCTATTTTTATTCTTGGTAATAAATTTTTACCTAGAGAGCCTAAACTGCTAACTAAATTTTGTACTAATACATCAAAATTAGCATTATCATCAGCCATACCAGTTAATAAATTAGTCCATGCGGATTTAGTCATATTAAAACTGCCTTCAATTGTAGAAGACGCTTCTTTTGCAGTAGTTCCGGTAATTCCCATTTCAGTTTGAACTGCATGGATGGCCTCTATTACATCACTGAAATTGTTTATATTATATTTAATCCCAGTAAGTTTTTGAGCATCTGCAAGAAGTCTTTCCATTTCTGTTTTTGTACCACCATAACCTAGCTTAAGGTTGTCTAGCATGGTATAGTTTTGCTTTGCAAATCCTTGATAGGCATTTTGTATATCTCCAATAGCCGTACCCATTTTATTAGCATTATCAGACATATCAGTAACAGCCTTATTGCCTATTTCTGCAGCTTTTTTAGTATCTCCACCAAGTCCTTGTAATAATGAAGCTGAAAAGCCTGTTATAGTTTTCATATATTCATTCGCAGACATTCCAGCCGTCTTATATGCATTATTTGCATATTTCATTACTTCATTGCTGCTATTTTTAAATAAAGTCTCAACTCCACCAACTAATTGTTCGTATTCGGCAAATTGTTTTACTGATAATGTAGCTAATCCGGTTACCACAGTACTAGCAGCGGTAACTAATCCTGTTATTGCAACTGCTCCTGTTTTTGCTAAGCTACCCAATTTACCACCTAGACTTTTAATTCCACCTTCAGCACCTTTACTGTCAATTTGGGTATCAATTATAATCCGCCCATCTGCCATTTTCTCACCTCCTATGAGGAATTTCAGACATAATAAAAGCACCTACCAATTAAGTAAGTGCTTTATATCTTATTCTATACTAAACTCTATATTTTCAATTGTTTCTCCAGTAGAATCATCCATAACTAAAAATGTCCCTTTAAAATTTTTAACCTCAGTTATATTGTTATCCATAACAGATAAATCACTTTCGCTTTTCATTTTAGCAGTAATAGTTTCACTAAATAAATCATCAACCATAGTTCCATCATTACTGCATTTATCTGTACCGACAAGAATATCTTTATCAGTCTTATTTACAACTTCTAATGTTATATATATCCCCCCGAAAGCACTTTTACCCTTACCTTTACAAGTAATAGTAACATTATCTGTATCTGCTAAAACTATATCGCATTTATCATCTTTCTGTTGTTCTCTTATTTCTTCTAACGTTTCTTCTTTTTCCTTAGAAGTTTCTGCATTTGCAACATCTTTTATAGTTTTATCTTTCTTTTCTTCTTTGCCACAAGCTACCAAACTCAACGAAAGTGTTAAGCAAAGTAAAATGGTAAATATTTTTTTCATAATACCCCTCCAATTCATAACATATACAATATAACATATATTAAGAATAAATTACAATACTTTACTAACATCTCCACCATTTAGTAAAATCTGATTAATTTCATCAAGCTTTCCTTTTTCATCTTTAGATGTAGGAATTTTATATAGTTCTTGCATTTTCTTATAGTATTCCTTCTGTTCTTTATCTTTTATTTTATTAACATCCATAGCACGATAACCCATTATTTTAACTATCTCATTATCTTCCTTAAGGCTTTTAAACATAGCTTTAAACTTCCACCAATGTAAGTACTCTACATCTTGCAAATCAACTCCGTACTGGTCTAAAAATGCAGAATAGATATAGTCATCATCATGTAAATAGGAATAAACATTTGTACTCTTGCCTGTTCCTTTATTTTTATTTTTAACTTCATCTTTTCCGCATCTATAGAACCATAATATCTTCTCTATGGCTTCATTTATGTTTTTAGGTAATATAGGATAGTAAAGTTCTAAAGCTTGTATAATCTTATCCTCTTCACTTACAGAGTTATCTTGCATTAAGAGTTCAAATAAAATAGAGGTGCGAAAATCACTATTAATTTTGTAATCTTCACCCTCTATATTTACTTCTTTAGGTAATAGGTCAATAAGTATATTCATTACTTTTTATTTCTGCGGTTAGCGCGATTAGGAGAATATTTACTTGCTATCTTCTCAACCTCAGCACTTTGAGACTTAACTTGTGTCACTAATTCCTCAAAAGCTTTTAGGCACATCATAAGATTAACTCTATCACCGAATACTTTCTTGTCTGTTCCTTCACCGAATAGTGTGTTAAATACCTCAAATATAGCGTTACACTGTGTTTTAATAGTTTCTGATACTTTCATACCCTCTGTAGTTTTTGCTACCCCCTCAACATGTTCTAAGGCATCTTCCCATTTTTCTGCTACCTCTAAATCTAATATATCTATATCTTGTAATTCTACATTGTTAATTTTCATTGCTATTATCCCCTTTCAAATTATACTACTTTAGGCTCGAATCCTTCTGTGAACGTCTTAGTATCTGTTACAAATGTTCCTTCTACTGGGTCACTAATACCTAAGAAACTTCCGCTTATTCCTAATTCTCCATCATTATCCTCGAAACTATCTACTGCTATAGCTACCTTGAATTTTCTTGCCCTAAATCCAGCGGTAGTTGCAGCCTTGTCTAGATCCACAATTATATATTCTGTTTCTGTATCAGCGCCAGTCTTTTGCATTTCTCCTATTTTTCTAATGTGTTCAATGGCTTTTTCACTTGCTATTTGGTCTGCAGTAAAGCTTGTACTCCATTCATAACCTGTGATAGATTGACTAGCACTAGATTGATTTATATACCTCTTACTAGTTGTTTGTGCACTAGGACTCTCATTTAACTCTGTGAATCCTGTTCCTAATAATTCAAAAGCATCTGTCACCTTTAAATAGTTAGCTTGTATTAATCTTTTTCTAACTCCCATTTATATCACTCCTATTTTTAATTTTGAATAAAATAAAAAGCCTTAGTCAATTCTAAAGCTCAAATCGTTCTATTTTCCCACTCATCCACCTACGTTCAATTGTTTTAACTTCATTATTCTCAACTGACTCATAAGTTTTTTCGAATATATCTGGTTTACATGGGTAAATTTCTCCATTAATGCCTTTTATAATGTAATCACCTTGGTTAGCTTTCATGCCTCCTTCTAATGTATTTATAAGCATCACACATGTTTTATCAGCTTCATAATTCACAAAACAAATATCGCGTTTTTTAATTGCTTCAATTATCCACTCTGGGTCTTCTACTTGGTTTGCATCTCCAGTCCTCTTAAAAGCTTCAATTACAACTGGTTTCTTTCTATATTTCATATCTATTTCCCCTTATTTCTTTTTATAATATTTTAATCTAAGCTGTATTTGAAATTGCGCCGTTGACTCTGTAACTGCAAAGGCATAACCTGTGCTAGTAACTTTTATTTCAAGGGGTTCAAGTCCTGCATCTAATGTAGGAAATATCTCATTATCATTATTATTTTCTACCCAATCAGCAAACTTCTCATAGAATCCACTATTATCAATATTCTGTAGCACATCAACCCCGTAAGGCTCTCGAGAAGTAAATATAAAAGCATATTGCCTTATACTATCACCATTAACATACTTCTTTAATATAGGTTCTATTGGAATTTCTTCTATAGAGTAAGTATCCGGAGAAGGTTCTAGATAGTTGACATTAACCTTAATGGCGCTATTGAAAGTATCTAAGTAAGGACATTGCCTTATATAATTTCTTAAACTTTCGATTATCATTTTGCCTTACCTCCTACAAATTCAGCTATAGATTGAACTATCTTATCTCCGTTATTTATCCACATTCTCCTATCCCACATCTTACCTCTAAGTCCACCGACCGAATTTCCTTGCTTACCCATACCTTTATTAAGATAATAATTTTTAGCTGCATAAGGTGCATTATAAGTGATTTTATCTGTATCTATGGTAATCATCATATCTTTAAGGCGCCCAGTCTTGAATGGCACGTAGTTATTAGAATACTTCGCTACTTGCTTTGTAAATTCTACTTGAGCCTTTCCGTTTTTGCCTAAATACCTTTTTAACAATATCTTTTGAGTAGGGTCTATCTCGACTCTAACATTAGTAGCCATAATTACACCCCCTCAACTTCTATATGGTTCGGTAGTGTGTCATTAACAGATTTAATGTCTATTACATTATCAAAAGTGTCCTCGAGGTCAGATAGCCTGTAGGGTGATATTCCTGTTACTTCAAAGGATACATCCCCTTTAACTATCTTGTCACCACTAGCAAATGTGAAATAGTTCGGTCTTTCTGCATCAGATAACTTTTTAAATCTCTTAGGATTAACATAATTTTCTAGCTTATCTATAAAAATCTTTGTGCTATCTGCTAAGAGTAAGCCATTGTTGTTTATAGTGGAGTTTCTTTTACCTTGCCAATCAACATCTTTAATAACAGTTCTTTGGTATCTGTCGTAGCCTAAATTGTTGTCATAGTATCTATTGTAGATAGTAATATCTGTATTTGGGAATAAAACCATATTACCACCCCACTATATAGGGTCTAGGCAATAAAGCTTTTACACCACCAGTTATAGTAAATACTTCAACCTCATCACCAAAACTATAGGACCTATCCCCTTCACTTACTGTCTTTATACCTGGTATTCTTTTAGCGCTATCTAATTTAATAGTGTCCTCAATAATTTTCTTTATAGCTAGTGGAAATTTACCCTTAATATATTCATCTGTCCACTCAGTTTTACTCTGAACATTAAGATAATACCTAATAGAGTTAATAGCCGCGGTTTCCATCTCTATGTCTGTAAAGGTCATATAATCCCTCCTTTATAAAAGAAAAGGGGAAATTACTCCCCTCTATTTCTTAAGTTTTGCTATTACGACTTTAGATGTATCACTTAAAGCCGCTACATAATGCTTATCTACGGAAATATCTGTTTTTCTAGCTAAAGATACTCTATCAACTTCTAAGTTTGTATCTCTTTTTAAGTAAACAGTAATTGCAGCAGTTTCGTCCTCGGTTTCGTTATCTTGGTTTAATTTTACTATTGGGTTGAAATATGCTGCAGTAGATTTTAATAATACGAAATCTCCTACTTTTGCATTTGGTAAGCTTGGTAATACAGCAGAAAGTAATACTTCGGATGAAGTTGGAGAACCACTTGCAATTATTTCTAATGCACTAGCAGTCCCGCTCTCTGTTGGAGAATACCAAGTTGCAAATTCCTTAACTTTTCTTGATGGAACTATTCTAGTATTTGCGATCATACCTATTTCGCCGGTCATTACAACATTACCTGGATATTTATCAGCACTAATAAAGTTAGAATCATCTCTTAACTTAGTTACTTGTTTAGGGTTAACAAACATAACCTTATCTGTGTTCATTTCTTCGTTAAATACGTCTATTGCATTAACTATATTGGCATAGGATATACCTGTAGAAGTATTCTCAAAGAATAATTGTGCATTATACAAAGCATCCATAGAATCGCTATCAACCTTACTAGCTATAGACTTTGCAAGTTGCATATTAGTTTGTCCTACAGGATCACCATATCCGCTTACAATTGCTTCATCTGTTAATTCAACCGCCTTCATAATTTTTTTAACAGTTACTTGTGTAGTACTTGCAGTTAATTTTACAGTTTCAGCCGCAACACCTTCTGCAACGTCAACCGCATCACCAATATAAGCATATTGAGGAATCGTAATAGTATCGCCTGGTTGACCTACTAAAGTATTGTCTATTCTTGCGAATGGTGCTACCACTATTTTATTAGGTATTTTAGCGTCAATCATATCCGCCATTACCTCAGGATTTATTAAATCTTCTAATTTTGTTGTTAAACTTGACATTTTACATCTCTCCTTATTTGTTTAATTCTTCATATAAATTAGGGTTTTCATTTTTTAAAGCAACCCTTTCTCTATAAGACATTTTGTTAAAATCTTCTTTTTTAATTGTAGTTGGAGAATTATCTCCCTTAGGAGGTACATACTCCCCACCTTTTAACTTTTCTTGTACTAGGCTATCCACTGTAGACTTAAACATATTTTCAAACTTACCTATGTTCTCATTAATAACTTCTTCATTGTCACTAATGATGAAATTCACTAACTCGCTAGGTAGCTTTTTCTCGTTTAGAGTCTTAGTGTACTTCGCCATTAATTCGGCTTTTGTCTTTTCTTTTTCCATAGACTCGAGTTTTTTTTCTAACTCCAAAAGTCTTATTTGTTCAGGGGTTTTACCCTCGTTTTCCTTGTCTTTTATTGCCTTTTCTAAATAAGTAGGCATTTTATTGGTCTTAAAGGACTCTACTCCCTTAGAAACTGCTGAATCTAAAGTCGATTGATGATATCCTTTTATAGTTTCGTTGTTAGCTAACATAGTTTTAAAGTCCTCTAATGTAATGCTATTAACATCAAAGTCCTTAGCTAAAGACTTTATTTCTTCATGTTCTTTTAGTATGTCGATTACTTCTGCTTCATCTTCCATACTTTCTAATAATTTTATTAAATCTATCTTTTTCAAATTTATCTCTCCTTTTACCCCTTAAAGTAGTTACCCCTTAAAGTGCATATTTTTGCATTAAAAAAAGCCTTAATTTTAAGACTTATAAAACATTTGTTTCTTTTTTCCCTCTATTAATTAAATCTCGATTTTTCTTTTAAACATACAGTAACATTTACCGAATAAATTTATTTGTATCCACGACTCCGCATATCTAGTTCCGTTCTCTTCGTATTTAGTAATGTAATGATGCATATTTACTCCCCCTATTTTATTATTTCATAGAAACACCTACAAAAAGCATGTTGAGGTAATTCTATTTTTTCATCAATATCAAATGGTTTTCCATCATTTGGTGAACATTTAGGACAAGTTTTACTGTCTAAAATTGCATTATATCTAACTTTCTCAACCCCTACTTCTTTACAGAACCTATCAAAGGCACTAGAAGAACATCTACTAACTTCCGTAGTTACTAACCTTTCAGCGTTGTCCTTACTAGCTTTAAATCCCTTTTGTATATTAGTTTTTATATCATTAACGCCTATTTTGCCATCTAGGAACTTCTTAACTTGACTCTGTAGGTACTTAGAAACTTCTTGTTCATTATCCCAAACCCTCGTTGAGAAGTGTTTTCCTTTAAAATTAGCTTCAATAATCTTTCTAACATCTTTTAAACCTTTATTGTAGCTATAAAAATTAAAGGTTTTTCCTGTGATGCTAGTTAGAATATTTAATATAGTTTCTTCTTGTAATGTTGCTTGTCCTTTAGTTGCCTTTTTAATCATCTTAGTAAGCCTTAGGAGTTCTTTGTTTCTCTGTCCTATACTAAGTGCCATCACACCTTCTAAAACTGTGTAGGTAAGCATTATCAATGCTATTTCTTGAAGTAATTCCTTTTCATTTTCCTTTTGCTTATCATAGACTCGCTTCATTTCTTCGTCAGCTTCATCATATAGACTTGCTATAAACTTTTCTTCTTTAGTCATTAAATATCACCTTCAAAGCCTATGTTGTCTGTAGGAACTCCTGTTAATTCTTCAACTTTTTTTATTTCTTCTAGTTTCTTTTGATATAAAACCTTGCCGTTTTGAGTAAATGAGAATAAATTCAATCCATCATCAGCCGGCATCCAATCTTTAATATAAGATAGCATTTGAGCCGTAGCCATATCGTCAGAAGGTACATTCATAGTGAAGTTAATCTTTATATCTCTATAGTTATAATTCTTGTCATAAGCTAAATTAAGGTATTTAAATAGTATTTTAAGTCTATTTCTTATACCATCCCTAAGACATTTCTGTTCTAAGGTGATTTTGTTTCTTAAGTTTATAATTCTACTTAATATTGCCACCCCGCTAAGATTACTTTGCATATTCTCATTAGAGTTAATGGATTGAGATATTTGATATATTTTATCTTCTAATACATCTACTAACCTATTTACATAATCAGCATTAGCGTTTTTAGTAAGGAATCCAGCATCAGCGTTCTCGCCTTCTAACTCGATAATTCTTTTATCTTTCATAGTGTCAGCGAAATCTTTATCAACAGTTACATTTTTAGTAAAAAAATAACTATCTCTAAAATCATTGTCATTATTAAGCCAGTTAGAAATTGCCTTTTCAAATCCATCTTGTAGACTTTTTATGTCATTAAAAACAGTTTCGAACTCTTCTTCATCTAACATTACAATACTTACTGGTACACCTAAATACGTTGTAGTGGCTTGACTTACCTCAGCAAAATCTTCATTAAAGTGGTAAATTATATCATCACAATATACATCCATAAATAAAGTATCATCCAAATCCTTTTTATAGAAATAGATAAACATTTCAGCTTCATTTTCATTGTTAACATAAGCAATAGAATTTAATGGTGTAGTTACTTTGAATCTAATTTCATCATTATAGATGTAGCCTAATTCGTAAGCCTTACCGAAAATAAGCATATTCTTATATAGCAAACTATCAAGACTAGATTTTTGTATTTGAACATTATACTCTATATCATCTATGCACGCTTCATCTTCATTTCTATGTGTATAAGTAACAGGACTACCAACTCCATAGGCTACGTGTTCAGTAATAAATTTCTTAACATAGTTAGTTTTAATCACGTCATTACTTCTACCATCAATATTTTGATATACACTTTCTGTGTCTGTTTTACCTATGTAGTAGTCGTACATCTTTTGATATAATGATAGGTCGCTAGTATATTTATCTTTTAATTTTCTTGCTACTTCTAAGTCAAATTTCATGTTCTCACCTTCTTTCTATATTCCTAATACTTTTCTATCTAATAGTCTTATAACTCCACGTGTTTTAATTTCTTTGAGTCCATCATTTAACTCAGCTAACATGTCCGCAAAGTCATCATGTACGGAGTATTGTTGCCCTTGAAACTCTTTTAATTGTTCTACAGCTTCATTAGTATCTTCACACTCACTATTAATAATTATTTGTCCGTTATTAACAGGATCTATAATAGTAGATATTTTTTCATCCTTGTTTTTCTTTTGCATTTTATTAATCCATTCAAAAGTTCTACCCCTTAAGCGTGGGTCATTTGCAATTAATTCTTTCATTTTTAACACATCCGACCCGTTGAAGGTATTCTTTTCAACCGAAATATGAGTTATGTCTTTCCAATCTGCAAGTAAATCCACCGCAGTTTTGCAATACTCATTAAAACTTAGCTTTTTCATAACTAAATCTCTTACATAAGTAAAGTCATTATCAGCTTTAGAGCCGACACCCATTGCAGTATAGTCAGATTTTTTATTCGTAGTTGATGCTGGGTCAATACAAAGCATGGTTTTTATGAATTTGTGGTTTTCAATTTCTTCACTAGGTTTAGTTATTACGGATTTAAACCACTTTTCACCTATAGAAGTCGCATCATTCATTAACTCACTCATAAAACTTCTTCTATTTTCCCAATATGGAATCGCAAGGTCATTAAAACAGTCCCACTTTTCTTCCCATAATATAGGGAACTTCATTTTATATATATTATCTCTATAGAACTTTTCAGCAGTAGGTTTTCTTTCTTCCTTTTTTAGCTTGTCATCAAAATAAATCCTCTTACATTGCAACCATAAGTCACTCTCAAAAATATCATCAACAGTTTGTCCTTCTTCAAGGATAATTGCCCTTTTCAATGTAGTAAAATAGTCATTATTCCTAGATAACTTAGACATTAGGCAATCTATGTGTAATACTGTGCCGATTGCTATTACTTTGGTAGCTGATTTAATCTTTTTACCTTGTCTATAAACCGCTTTATCCCCTACCTGTTCTATTTCTTTAGTCCATTTATTATATTGTTTTTCCCTTGCATCATCAGTAAGGATATTTTTTTCATCTTGGAAGTCATCACCGATAAATACAGTCGGTCTTATTCCTCCCCAGTTAGCACCTCTGACAGAAGTACCACTACCTACAGTACGAATATAAGTGTTATTAGTAAGTTCCAACTCATTAGCATTAGACTTAAATTTCTTATTATCTATAAGCCTACCGAAACACTTATTTATTTTCTTATTCTCTCCTAGTACTTTCTTGATTGAGTCCAGGAATTGTACGGAGTCTGTATCTGTTTTAGCACCTATTAAGGTAAAAGTAGAATTTTTATAACAATGTAGCCATATACTAATCGCAAGGTCAAATATTGTTGTCTTTGCAAACCCTCTAGGGCATATAATGTTTAATTTATCATGTATGTCATTAACGAAAACGTCGTTAGCTATCTCCCATAGTTCATAATGGCTCTCAGATAGTTCCCTAGCCACGTTACTGTCTTTAACAACGAATATATCGGACATAAAATAAAGACAGAAGAAAGCTATATCTTTAGCCCCTAGTGCCTTTGCTAGTTTATCTATATCATTTTTATTAGCAGTTATTAGCTTTAACGCCTTATCTTCTCCGTAGTATTTAGATAGGTACTTATTTAGTATATAAACCTCGTACTCTATCTCTGTAAATTCTCTATTATCGTAATATACCAAATAATCACCTTCTTTTATTGCTTATTTATATTGGTAGTACGAAGGTTCTCTGTACCATTTTGCATTTTCACCATTGATTAGCGAATAGTATGGTATTTTTTCTTCTTCTCCTACCGAATCAAAATATTTAGAACATGCTTGGTAGGTATATTCCATAGATAATGGATTATATTCTACCCCAAGAACTATCAAATCTTTAAATAATATTAATAATTCTTCTGTCTGTTTCTCTACTTGTCTTCTGCTTATTTTAATTAAGCCTTTTCTATTTAATAAACTCATAAGTACCTCCTTATAATTACTTGTTCAGCTCTTCACCATATATTAATTTAAATAATATTGCTATTAACCCCTTATATTCATAGTGAAACCCATTAGTTTCTATACTAAAACCACTTAATGATATTAGGATTAAGATTATATAAATCACTTTTATACCTCCAGGTTTGAAAAATGGTGAGAAATTTTGTAGACCTAGTGGACAGGGTATACAGTAATTGGAATTTAGAAGGTATGGGGGTTATATAATCTTGCATATACTCATTCAATATAATTAATTATAAGTTACCAATACTATATTGTTTATCAATAATTATTTATCTTATAACAATCACCATTCAATATAACAATTATTATGTTGAATGCTTTTTATTATAATAATTATACTGACAATGTCGTGAAATAATTGTTTGACGACATCGCAATCAACACCCTTAATACCACTTAAACCCTTGATATCACTAGCATACAACCTATACTACATCCTTCTCCAAGTCCGCTATCATGCTATCTATGTCCTCAACCTTCTCTTTGTCCTCATCCTCGCTAACATCTGCAACCCTTGTCGTAGCCTTGCCTAGAGCCCTATCAATCATGTATTCACAAGCACTACGACGCTCCTTCTCTGTCTTGCCTGTAGTTGCTATCTTGTGCATTTCCTCGAGGTAATACTCTAATCTACCAGTTATTTTCTTATCGGCATTAGTTTTAATTTCAAGTTTACGCCTTTCAAGCTCAGCCTTAAAATCTTTATCACCTAACCAATTGTAAATAGCAGTCCTACTTACATTACATAGTTTGGCTATTTCACTAGTGTTCTTACCCTCTAATATATATTTAATTGCATCTAAATGGTTATCAGTTAGTATTAACATAACTACTATTCACCTCACTTTTCATGTTTACACATTTATTACTAAATTCAACTCTAAATTCAAGTTGATATTAAAATCTAATTTATAACCCCTATAAACCCAAAATAAAAAAGGACTGTAGACGGAGTAACTTAGTACTCGTTAATATCTACAACCCTTATATCGTCTTACCCAAACCCATTACGATACTTGCTAGACTCCCAATCTCTAGCACCACACTGAAGCCTGTAGGCAAGGACTTACTCACTTGTTTATTGCTAATAGCAATCTTCTTAACTCACTTTATGGCTACCTACCGAAACATAAAGGTCATAATCAATAGGGGTAAATGGGGAAAATAAAAAAGCTGGATATAATATACCCAACCTTCTATGATACTAATATAACACATAAAAAATCAACTGTAAACGACACGAACTCGCCAGTTTAACGCCATTTATACGCCACTTTTAACTCTCATCAAATACTAACCAACAATCCTTACATTTATAAAGCGTTGATTTTGGATTTTCTTCTCTTTTGAAAGTGTTTGTACTGCCACATTTTGGGCACTTAATTTCTTCTATTATTTTATCATTTTTATTCATTTAAGTTACTCCCTACCTCCCTATCTTCTTAATCAAATCCCAAATACTAAAGCTAGTCTTATGATAAACCTTATTATAAATAGCTCTCTTTGGCTCAAATATCAATCCTGTGCCCTTCTTCCCATATAAAGGATTAATTGTACTCTTAACCTTTCTCTTAAGCTTGGCGGTCGTTCTAGCCTTGATTGATTTCTTTAGGCTTGGTGTTCTTAATCCTAACTTCATAATCTTACCTCTCTAAATTGATAATTTTATACTTTTTATTTTCTTCAATAACACCATCAAACCACTTTTTAATATTTTCTTCTAGTAACATCTTAACTTCATTGTCTTTTAAGCTTTGGTTATAATAAAGAGGTATATTGAATAAACTTAAATTGTTTTTATCTATCTTCTCTTCACATTTACAAACTTCATATTCTTTAACTAATACTGATACTGTATTAGAGTTTGCATATAATTCTATTGCCCCATGGTGGAAATCTATTGCATCTTTAAGTTGTTCTATATAATTCATTTTACCATCTCCTTATTTTAAGAGAAAGACTAGGTTTTACCCTAGCCTAAATTCTTCTCTATTCTCTGTACTGTCCTCTCGCCTATACCTAAAATATCAGCAGTTTCAGCTTGTGTCTTATGCTTAACCCTCCTAAGAAACTTCACTTTCTGATAATTATTAGTAAGTAATGCTAAGTATTCATTAATATCAACCTCTGTTTTCCTAATCGCAAGTGCATTTTCACTAAGTTCTAGCAAATTTACAAGTCTTTCTCTTTCAGCTGAGTAATCCTCTATATGAAACTCTTTATTTCCACCTTTGATAGTATCGTAATCATTGTAGCTTGTACCTTTTCCATATCCTTTGGGCATAAAAGCTTTTTTATATAGCCTATCTAAGTCATCTATTTGCCTTTTGGTCTGCTTGATAATGGACTCTAATTCCTTTATTTTATCTATGTTATTCATTGGCTACCTCCTTCGTACTACATGGGTCAACTTCGGCAAGTAATTCTCCATCTAAAGACCAATACTGTGTTAAATATCTAATCGGTGTTTCTTTTCCATCTCCTCTTTTAGCGAGTGTAGTTTTTATAACTTGAATTATTTCAGCATTACCCATTTTTTACCTCCTACAATCTATATTTTTCTTTCAGTTTTATACATTCTTGTATGACAATGCTTAAATTTTCACTTTGGTTAGTACTTTGATTTATAAAATCATCTAGCATCTTATAAGCACTATCACATTTGCTCTTATATTCCTCTCTATGGCGTTTTACATCTTCATCAAAGGCGTTAGGTCTACTAGAATATTTACTATCTACAGAGCCACATTTAGGGACTTTATCTATCCTGTGTCTATTCATTTTCTACCTCCTCGATAAACCCCTTATTCTTAAGAATATCTCTCACACCATATCTCAAAGTGTGATATATTTCGCTTCCCATAGCTGACTTGTCTGTAGGTCTTATCATTGTCTTAAAATCACGTTCTAAAGCCTTAATTCTTGCATATAGAGTTTTAGGTTCATACTGTGCCCTATACTTCTTATTTCTTATGTTATAGTCAAAATTCTTATCTTCCATCAATATGAAAAACTGAACTTCATGCCTATTCATATTTGAAAACTCAAATTTAAGCCTGTTGTAGTCTGTTTTTAGTACCTTCTCTAAATACTCCTTACCTAGCAAATCTATTATTTCTTGATTAATACTGTTAATGGCATCTACTTTATTTTTTAGATTCATGGCTAATTCATCTATACAGAACTTTCTTTCGATAACTATATCATTAGTGAAGTATATATCTCTCTGTTGCCCTTCAAAGCTACCATTCGGCAGATAGCAACTATAATCCCCGTATTCAAGCTTTTGCACCTTATAGGGTTTTTTCTTCTTATCTAGCCACTCTATGATATGAATATTTGCATTTTCTCTACTGTCAACAATGGTAATCATTTTATCTAGTATTTCTTTAAGTTCTTTATCTGTGAATTTATACATCATCTTCTCACCTTCAATTTTACTCAATTTTATTGTATTCAATTTGTTAGGATGTAGGGATTACCTACACCCTCAGTTGTTGCATTTTATGCAACTAGTTAATTTCTTTGAATTGCGAATTATTTTAATAATTTAGCCAGTTCACAATCTTTTTTATGCCCATTTATATTTGCACTACCACAAATAGGACAAAACTTATATATCGCTCCACCAATCATGCCACTATTTTGTACAAATTGTAATTTTTCAAGCATATCACGATATTTTAGAGTGGTCTCTATAAGGTCTTTTTCATAAGCAGGACACTCTTCATTCTTAAAATTTTCACATTTCCTACAACCAAAGCTTGATTTTTGTTCAATGCATTTTTGAGTTTTTAATAATTGCTCTTTATCTAACACCTTAATACCTTCCTTCGTATAACCTACAATTATTGAATTTTGTATTATTCACTATCAAGCAAAACAATATTGGTAAGAGTTACTTTTCTTACATTTTTATTTTTTTCTATATCATTTTGTATTGATTTAATGGCTTCGCCAGTCCTTATCTTTTCATTACTTTCAAATGTTGTATTACCAGTTGCTGAACCATACTCATTTTGACATTGAAAACTAACAAAATAATAATACTTAATTTTAATCACTCCTTCACATTTTCTACAAATTGTGGTCTTTTCCAAATTAGAAATAACCAAATATAAACTATTCTTTAACTCTAGGTCTTAATTTAATTTTCTCTAAATGCTTACCATATTGACTCATAACATATTCAGCATCTAACCCCATCTTTTGTAATGCTCCTAATCCACTCTGTCCCACATCGAAGAACTCCTCTACTGCATTAGTCACATCACCTTTGATTACTGCCTGTACAAACTCGTCAACCTCTTCGTAAAACTTGTTAATCTGCTCTTGTTGTGTAACGCCTTCTAGGCTAATATTTTTAAATCCTATCATCTATTTCACTCTCCGATACATAATTCTTTAAATCTCGGTAATGTTTCTATCCATTTGTAAAACGAACGCCACTCTGGTAACCTGTGATTTTTCCTTTGCTTATAAACTGTTTTTTAACTGCCTATAATTCGTTGTTAGCCTTGCAGTTAGTTGAAATCCACTAGGATTGCTATAGAGTAATTTTAAGTAGTCCTCCTTATCCTGTGTAGTATTGTATCTGTCTTTTAACTCATCCATGATATCTATTATCCTTGTATCGACATACTCGTTATATTGCTTTCTAAGGTCAAATTTTGCTATCCTATGCATGGTTGATTGAGAAGATACAAAATCTATGAAATTATATCTTTCTAACTCCACCCAAGCCTTATTTGAAAATGTTAGGTCAAACGAAACTAGTATTCCATTTAAGAAATTATCATGTCCAGTACCTACTTCCGTTGTACCTAGTTTTTGGCATAACCCATTATTAATATTAAGTGTTTCAATGTCTGTCGACATTGGATAAGATGCCGCTTTTAAACTTTCTTTCATATCATAGATTTTTACATTACTAATCATTCTCTTGCCCCATTTCTGTATAATACTGCTACAAACAATATGTCGAAAACTACAATTCCCATTATTATTTTTAATAGCATTTGCATTACCTCCAAAGGGGAATTTAATCCCCTGCTATTACTTGATATTTTTGATTATGGAGAATATCTAACTCCTTAATTAAAAGGCATATCAGAGTTATCTACTTCTGATGCTCCGAAATAATCTCCTGGCACATCTACACTTTGAGTATTGTTAGAGTTATTATTTTTACTATCTAAGAACTCAACACCATTAAACATATCCGCTACAACCTCTGTAATAAATCTTTTACTTCCGTCCTTAGCATCATATGACCTAGTTTTTATCTTTCCAGTTACTCGAACTTTACTACCTTTACGGGTGTAATTCGCTACTGCTTCACCTTGTTTTCCCCATACCACTATAGGTATAAAGTCTGTAGTTTTTTTATCTCCAAAACCATCATCTACCGCTATAGTGAATCTAGCCACCGCAGTTCCCTTACCTTGTGTAAATGCTAGTTCACAATCCTTGATTAATCTTCCTATTCCTATCCAAATATTAGTACTCATTGCTTTCATTCTCCTTCTCTAATCTTTTTATAACTTTTAGCATAACAACGCCTATCTCAGATATTTCATCCTCATTCATCCATTGCGACAATTCTCTTATAGTCACTAGTAATTGTCTTACTTTTGCTGGATTACAAGCCATTCGAAACACTCTCCAAACCTTCTAAAATTCTTACTTCTTTTTCTTCCTTAAGCCATCTCTTATATAGTCTTTCGCATCTTGAACCACATCCATAAGGATAAAATAAATCACACAAATCTCTTCTGACATCCTCGCTTTTAGCTGGGCAATCCATATCTCTACTTCCTTTCCTAATTGACTCTCAAATAATAATGAAGAGTCGTAACTATTGTGTTTTTAATGGTTATTCCCCTAAACTATAAACTTTTTCTTTCCATCATTGTTTAATTCGTAGACCCTAATTCCTTTTTCTTTTGCCATTTCTATGAGTTGTATTGAACTTAATTCGCCTGTGTAGTAATTATCTACAAAATCTAAAAACTCACTGTCTAAAATCTCTTTGCTTAAATTTTCAAAAACTTTAGATGAAAACTTATTTCCCAATGGTTTATGATACGGATTTTTCTTTGTAGCATAACCAGCATAAGCCTTATATCTTGCTAATTCCTCTGGATAATCTGTATTTAATTCATCTCTGTAGTAAGAAATCATCTTGCATAAAGTACTAGTAGATACTCCATATTTCTCACCGAATGCCCCTAGACTTCCTTCCTCCACAACTTCCCTCATTACAAATCTAACTCTTTCAATGCCTTTGTATTTATCCTTAATTTCTTTCCACTTTTCTCCACCTAAATGTCTAATCTTCTTTGTGTTTCTTCCTCTCGCCATATAGGCGTGTTCCTTAAATTCTTTGTAGGTCTGCGGATATGCAACCTTTAACTTCTCAGCGTGATAATTTATGGCTGATGATACATTCGCATGTTCAGTTCCGTATTTCCTTGCTATGGCTTCATAAGTGCCATATTCGATATACTCCTCCGCTAAAAACTTAGCTAACTCTATTTTTTTATACTTCTTTTTTAACTCCTTCCAAGTAATTGACATTTCTCTATCCTCCTAAAATTTATCTTGCAAGTGTAGATATAATCTTTTAGCGGTTTCTTGCCTAATAGTTTTATTCACATCTTCCAACTTACAATTAACCTCTTTTATTTCATATCCACACATAGCTATATTCTGAGATAATGTTCCTAAGGCTTTCTCATTAAATTGTGCCATTTCTTCTAAATTTGCATTTATTCTCTGTGCCTGTCCTTCTATATGCACCTCATTCGCTCTAATTTGCTCCTCTAAGCGATTTAATTTGTTGTTTAGAGTATTTATACTCATTATAAGCAAAGTTGCTTGTAAACCCAATAAGACTAAAATTAATACTAAATCCATTTTTATTCCTCCTAATCTTCTAAATACCATTTGCCTTCTTTGATAACTTGTTTAAATTCTTCATTACTCAATATCCAAGGCAATACACTTATTAAGTTGTGAAGCTCCATATAATTCCCTTCTTTTAGTGTTTGATAATCCTCTAAAGTTACATTATCGTTAGAAGTTATTTCATCATCTAAGCCAGAGTCTATTAATTCATGTTCAACCCTACATTTTTTATTACTATTTAAAACTTCTTCAAAAGTAACAGGATTTCTTGCAAGCTCCCATTCTGACGCTAAGTTAATATTACCCTCTAACTGCTTCTTGCTGTAAGTCGTTTCTATCAACTTAAGAAATCCTAGTTCACTTGAGCCTATTACATGTCTGTCATTTTTAAATTTCAGTTCGTTATTTTCTTCTAGCATTTTTATAACTTCCCACAATTTATATTTTTTCATCTTCCTACCTCCTACACTCTCTAACTTGTATATATCCACAATCAATATCACACTTGTTGAAGCAAGTCTTATAATGCTTTCTTTGTACCAAAAAGTAACTTCCTTCATCTGCTATTACTGTGCCTTTGGCTCTTTCTTCTCTATTTGTATCTTCTTTAGTTGTAAAGATGTATTTGTGGCTAACCTTGATTTCACTGGATTTCATGGCTTTTACCTCCCTGTTTACTTAGATTGTAAATTACCTTTTGACTTTGACTATTTCTTCACTAATTACTTTGTAGAATGTTGGTTTATAATTATATTTCTCTTGCCAATTATAAAATACTTCATTCAATTGTTTCTCTAACTCAATTAAATAATCTGATGGTATATAGTCTAAATAATCCTCTGCAACTTCTCCTACTTCATCGTACATAGTATCTTGTATATGCTCTATAACTTGGTCTACATCTATTCCATAGTTAAAAACTTCTTCTACAATTCCTATTCTAAAAGTTTCTTCATTGTACTCTATCGCCTCAGAATTAGCCTCTTTAATCGCTTCCTCTTTTGAGTCGAATACTCCACCTCTCCATATATCGCTATTTTCACTTATTGTATATGTCCATTTATCCATTTTCTTACCTTCCTCTCCTTCACTCTTTCTACAAATTACTCCCTATTTCTTTACTGGAAACAACATTTTAGTAACCACATTGTAAAATATATATTCAAAGTCCGTTTCTCGCTCGAATAAGAAGTCTTGTGGGTTGTATCCCTTATCTGCTAAGAACTCCTTATGTTTTCTTTGTAGCTTTTTAGGATGCTTCAATTTATTTCCCCCTATCTCAATCTATAATTATTACCTTGTCCCTTAATCTCAACTACGTACCCTTTGCACATCTCATAAATTCTACTTCCTATGGCTTCATCAAAATCTAACAACTTCGGCTGGTCGCATTCTGTACTGATTATCATTGGTAGGCAATTTAGGTATCTGTAATTTACTAATTCAAACATTATATTTACATCCGATTCTGTTATTTTACCTTTGAGTAGATCATCTATAAGCAGTACTTCTGCCTTTTGGTACTTGTTTAAAATTCTTTTGTAATATTCTTCATCTATCATATTTTGCTTAAGGCTGGTTATTATATCTCTGTAAGGCATATAAACCACTGCAACCTCTTTTTTCTTTAGTAGGTTATTAGCTAATGCAAGACTTAAATGTGTTTTCCCACAGCCACTTTTACCACTTAACAATATTGAGTTATGTCTTTCTTTTTTGATATTGTTAAATTGCAGATAATAGCTAGTGGTTTTATCCTTCATGTTTTTAACGTCTGTGTTCCACGCTTCAAAATTAGTAAATGACTTGTCTATATCATTTACGCTAATGCCACTCTGTTCCCATATCCTTTGAACCTTCGCCATCTGCTGACACTTGCAAGGCTTGTACATATCATATCCTTTATCGTCTTTAGATACTGTAAATCCTGTATCGTTGCAAATCTCACATTTAATCGAACTCTCCATTTTCCTCTGCTCGTCGGAGTTCTTCTCTTGTTGGTGCTCCTGGTGCATGAATGTCGGCTTGTCTTTTAACTCCTTGATAGTCTGTAGTATTCTCTTTATTGGATCCGCTGTAGTTTCCATAACTGCACTCCTTTAGTTCAAATATTCCCTTCCATGAGTTCATAATGCTTTGTTCTAAGATTGCTATTCTTATACCAGGACTATCATCATTTAGAGATAGCTTGTCTAGTTTACCTAACATCAACTTAAGAGCATTACTAGTCATTGATGACCTAATAGCCTTTCGCATTTTTATAAACTCGTAAATTGTATTCCTTAATTGCAAATCATCCGTATAAGATTCTATAAGCAAATCAAACTCAGATTTCTTTTTTTCTTTTTTTATATTATTCTTATCTTCTTCTCTTTCTCTTTCTTCTTCTCTTTCTTTATCTGTTGCGTTACTCTCCGTTACTGTAGCGTTACATGTAGCGTTACTAGGTAGAAACTTCTGTTTTTCTCTGCATTTTGCCACTCTTCTGCGTGTTTGTTCTCTTATTTTTTCAAGTCCTTCTACATTTTGGTGTTCTTCCCAGCCGGTAATGAATAATGTTTCTTCACTTTGCATTATCATGTTTAATCTACTTAATGCCCCTAGTGCCAAATGTATAGTGCTTATCTCAAAATCAAACTCAGCCGCTAATATTTCCGGTGTATAAGGGATATTTTCAGTTAGAAATATATATCCATTGCTATTACATTTACCGGCCTTAGCTAGTAGCATTACCCATATTAAAATAATGTTGTTACCTTCGGGAAGTGTCCGTAAATACTTGATTTTTGAGTTATCAAACATATCCGTATTTATCCTAATCCACTTAACATCTGCCATCACTTCTCACCTTCCGACCAATTTGTATCTTCTAGCACGTCCAAGACTTGTTGACAATGACTATGAAATCCACAATTTTCACAATCATTATTACAAGTGTCTTTGTGCCAATCCCTCATGATATTAAATATCTGTTGTCTTTTCTTGTTATAAGCTTTCGTATTACCTACACTGGTATTACATGAGTTACACTTATTACTGCGATATGCGAACTCTCTAAGGCTTTTCTCCTTGCCACATACATTGCATATCTTAGTAGTCTTAATCAATTATCTCGACCTCCTCGAAGGTGAATATCTCTACTTCAAAATCTCGAGAATGTGCTTGATGTTTTAACCTGTAGTAAGTGCCTGGCTTCAACTCCGGACTATAAAAAGCTTTTTTACCGATAACTTTTAGCCACTTTTCACCAGTTCTGATTATTTTTTTATTTACTTCCATTCCAAAACAACTCCCTTCTCTGCGATATTTGTTGTCTTTCCTGTAAGTTCTTCTATCTCTCTCTTGAATAGGTCTTTATCTCCGTTTCTCTCACTGACATGAAGTAAAGTAATATCTTTGCTATTGCTTAAATCCCATGTTTTCAAGGTTTCTTTTAAGTTTTCTAAAGACATATGGCTCCTAACAACTCTTTCTAAACCTTGCTTATCTTCTGCATTTAATAAAATATCCTCGGCATAGTTACACTCAATTAGAATATGATCTATATCATTAAACTTATATTTGATTTTATATGTGTCAGTAGTGAATAATATCTTTCCTACACTTGGATGAAATATTAAATATCCAACACAAGGGCAATAATCTCCATTAGGTTCACTATGATAATTTTTAAAGGGCATTACTTTAAAATCTCCGACATTGTTAATAGATTTAGTTTCTAATGCATTTATTCTTTCTACATTCCCTCCTAAAGAGGTTTTTATATGGTTGGGGGTATAAACACTAACCCCTAATGGTAGTCCTTTATAGTAAACCTTTGAGTGGTCTTTATGATGGTGCGTTATTAAACAATAAATATTATCATAGGGTTCTTTTTCTATCTCTTTTTTTATATTTTTCCAAGCCACTCCACATTCTAGGAGAAGGACATCTTGCCCAACTCTTAGAACATAACAATTTCCCTTACTGCTGCTACCTAATACACTTAAGGTAGCCATCTTATAGTGCCTTTTGACTAATAACTTTGTAATTATAGTCATTAGATTTTAAGAAATTACTTAATATCATTAGTTTTTCCTTCTTTCCTGTAACTTCAAAATTAATTGTTATTTGTGAATGTTTTTGAGGTTCTTCTTGCAATTCTACTTGTGGAGTTTCTGGAATTTCTATAGGGTCAATTGCTTTATTTTCAAATTCTTGAATAGTTTTAAGTTTCGCTTTTTCCTCTTGTATTATTCTCTCTTTTTCTTGTCTTATCTTTTCCTCTTCTTTTCTTCTTTGCTCTTGGATTGCTCTTTCTTCTGCTGCTTTCTCTGTTCTTCTTACTAATTCAGCAGCTCTATTAATTTCACTAACTACTTGTGCTACGTTGTAACCTCTATCTATATACTTGTAAAAATCCTCTGCTTTTAACTTAGTGTTAATAGTTGCATTAGCACCTTCTACAGTAGCAATGATAGTAGCTTTTAATATCTGTGCTTGTGCTTTTTCTTGGTCTTGCTGGTCTTTTAAAGCCTTTGCCCTAACCTCTATATCTTCTCTGACACCTTTCAAGGTAACTGTTAAATTTGTGTAGCTATCTAGTACATTTAATTGACTAGAAAACTTCTCTTCCAGCTCATATCCTTTTATAGTTTTTGCAATAATGTTTTCAGCATATTTCATTTTTTCGTTTCTAACCTTGTCATTAAATACTTTTATACCTTCTTTGATAGGCTTTTCAACTTCATCTATTAGTGCTATTAGTTCCTTGCATTGGCCTTCGAAAGCTTTAATAGGAACTTCCATGTCCTTCTTAACTTGCTTTCTGTAGTCATCTATCTTCTTTTTAGATGCACTCAAATCCCTCTGTGTAGCCTTGCAATCCTTTAATCCTTCCGCTGTTACCACTATACCTTTATACTTGTCCATAGTTGCCTGTAGTGAAGTTTTAACCTCTTCAAAATTCATTGTTATTACTGGTAGTTGTTTGTCTAATATTATCTCTTTCACTCTTAATTCCCCCTAAAAAATTTTATCTATTATAGTTGCTACATAAGAATTGTTAACTTCAAAATTAGGATCATCTTCTTTTTTCTTTTGAAGTGCATCAATTAACATTGCAAAGAATGTACTATCAACTCCCACTAACTGGTCTTCCAATACTGATATATCTTTCAAATTCAATTCATTAAGTTGCATACACATTTTAAGGTATTGACCAGCATTTATTGTCCACCCTCTGTTAATAAATTTTCTAGTTCTTATAATTGAACATAATGGATATTTACTTCCTACATATAGCAATTCTTTATTTATTATTGATTCCAAGGCTTCTTGTTTGAGAGTTACTTTTCTATCCCAACTAGTCCAGTAATTAGTACAATGTACAAAATCATAATTTTCATGGAGCTTATCAGCTTCACCATAAAATCTAATTACAAGTTGAATTTTGCCACTTAATGATATTGCATTAGAGGTCAAAAATTTAGGCTGATATTTAGGTTCTTCTTTTAATTCTTTCTCAATATCTGTATCTGGTTCGATATTAGTCTGCATATCATCTATTGATTCATCATCTTCATATTCTCCAGCAATACCAACACTACTGATAAATATTTTTATTCTTGGTTCTTTATCTAAATTCTGCAATGCAATTTCAAATGAAGTCCATTCATTACCTATTTTGATTTTTATTTCAGCTTTCTTTGATTTCTTGCTATCATTAAATTTATCAACAAAGTACTTTGCAACCTCATAACAAGTTTTAAAATCCTTGAAGTACATATCATAATCATGAGGTACTTCACCTTGTAGTAAACTCACTAATGCCCCACCTGTTATTATGGTTCCATTCTTAACTAATTCTTTAACCTTCTCGTCATCTATAGTGCTTATAAAATCATCAAATATCCTACATAATTGTGCATTTATATGTTTTTTATTCATTATTAAATCCTCCTAAAAATCTATCTTTTCATTTTCTACTATCTCGGCATCTATCGGTTCTTCATCAAAAGGCATATTTAAAGTTTCCTTAGGTTCTTCTTGTATTTCTTGCTTAATCTCTTCTATGGTGCTTTTAATATTTTCTTCTCTTATAGGCTGCATTTCATCCTCGTCATACAATCCGCTTAGTTGAGTTGGGAAGGCTTCACGTAAGGCTTGTACTATTGCAACTTTTCTTATCATAGTAAGTGGCATTGACTTCCAAGTACTCTGACCTTTGTTATACTCCTCTAGACTCACCATGGCTTTAACAGGATATTTTTTATCTTTAACGTAGACTTCACACCATCCACCAATTAATGTGTCTTTAGGTAACTTGAATGAACCTTCTTGTTCTACTATTTGACCTTCTCTTAGAAGTATCACACCAGCCTTAAACCCTTCATAGTTCTTGTCCTCTTCTGCCCTTCTCATAAATGCACCCTTGCCTACTAATTGTTGCGCCGCTTGACTTCCGAATTTTACAAGATATGCTTCATTATTGAATGGATCTAACTTATTATGGCTACACCACATCATGAAATTAACTGCTTCACTCGGTGTAATATCTCCGTTTCCTCTAGTTATGAATTGCTTAACGATATTTTGAGTTAGCTTGATTTCATTTCCACCAACTTCATATACTATTTCTTTCTCTTCTTTTTTAGCTATTGCTTTGTTATCTGCCATATCCTACGCCCTCCAACATTCTTCATATTTTAGATATTCTTCCTCTGTTAGTTCTTTCTCTATCCTTTGAACTGCTCTGCCATAGCTATTACCATATTTAGTATTACAAAATACAAATGAACCATCTGGTATTACTTTATTCCCTCTACTTCTAAAGAAATAAATTTTCCTATTTAATCCATGTTCAATACCATATAAAACATATTTCTTTTTAGGTTCTTGAAGTTTGAATCTATTTTGATGTGTTATTACAAAACCAGCATTCATTCTTGATATACATGATCCATCCTTAAAGTATCTAATACGCAATCCTTCATTTACTAAGTCAATTTTTGCATCAAATTCAAGACCTTTGGTACTTATATAAACATCACCTGGCATAATCCTTGCAATAACCTCTTGGAAGGTAAATTCTGTAGGTTCTTCAACTATTTCAAAATGTGTAATACAAACACCATTAAGTTCATCAATTTCATTTTTATTTATACTTGATATCGTTTTAACTTTAATAAAATTTTTATTTATTATTTCTGTAACTAACCCTATAAATTTATTTTTTTTATTTGCACAAGGATAATAATTATCTATTGCTCTAATCCTATCTCCTACTTTAAATTTCATTTTCTTACTCTCCCATTTTATTATTTTGTAACCCTCTTTTTCATAGAATTTTTTATCACAAAACATTAACCTGTTTTCATCAATTTTATAATCATAGCAAGTATCTTTTTTATACCAATCAAACATAGTCTTTTTTTCTGTGGAACTACTCCATTCCATACCTCTCTCATAACACTCTTTTATGAACTCTCTAGCCTTCTCCTCAGTATCACACCATACTGCCACTTTTTCATTTCTAAATTCGCTCCAATTAAACATCCTTATTTCCTCCTATTATTTGAATTTATAGTGCTTTATTTCTTCTGTTTCATAATCAAAGTTTTTAGAATTAACTCGTCCATTTTTGTAAATCTTTCTAAGAGTGTCTAGGACACCTCTAAGCCTTTTTATATTTTTTTCATCAAAATACATTTCATCAAAATAAGTTGGTTCTTTGCTATTTACCCATCCTTTTTCATGAAATAGGAATTGTATTCTTTTAACATGGGCAGAGATATTAATAAATACATCATGTTCCGTTTCTAGGTTTATTAATGTAGCCACCTCGCTTATGTCAGCTATTACCTTTGCTATATCTTTATTCATTCATCTATCCTCCTTATGGTTTCTCTTGTCCTCGTGTCGTAAATCTCGCCATTGTCAATTCCTACTTTCGGTGATAAAATTAAGTCAAGTATATTTTCTTTTGGGTGCAAGGCTATTCCCGTAGCTAAGCACCTATTTACTTTTGTACCCTGGACGTCTTTTCTTGTGCATTGCATCTTTTCTCCCATAGTTACTTTGTCTTTCGTAGATATACACATCTGCTTCATTCTTTTCAACCTTCTTTTTAGTTGGTTTTGCAATTCCTAAATCCCTACATGCCATGCTCACAAATTGGCTTTTGTTTAATCTCACTTCCATAGCTTGTCCTCTCTTTCAAAGTTTCAAATTCTTCTATAATGGGTTTAAAATACTTTTCCTCAGCTTCCTTACGTGCTTGGATTGCATCTTCTATTTTGCTGAAATACCCCAAAAATTTGCCTTTGCCTCTAAGAATTATATATGCTCTATATTTTCCTCGTGATTCTTCCCACGAAACACCTTTGTAACCACTCGTATTGTGCTTAGGTAGTGTCGTGTTCAAATTTCTTATTTTTGTACCCTTGAATCTGTCGTTATTACCAGACGTGTTTGAAGTTTCCGTTTTCAAACACCCACAACTCCGAGTATTTCCCTGTACAAGATGAGTTGACACAATATTTACAATATTTCCACATTTACATTTACATTCCCATATATAGTTTCCTTTTCCGGTCTTACCAATTGCCTTTATTACTATCAACCTTCCAAATTTCTGCCCTGTTAAATCTTTTAATTTAAACATAGCTTGTCCTCCTAATAAAGCTTATCTGCTATTAGATAAAGTGCTCCGAATATTGCCCATGTTGCTAAAGTGCCTTTGATATAATCTATTATCTTTTCTCGCTTAGACATTTCTATAACTTTCCTATTTTCTTAATACAGCTTGGACAAATATTCTTTCTATTAAAGTTCTTTATGTCTTTACCCTCGCCGCAGAAGATACAAGTAGGCTCATATTTCTTTAATATAACCTGGTTACCATCCACATATATTTCTAATGGGTCACCTTCTTCTATGCATAAACTTCTCCTTAATTCTTTTGGTATTACAATTCTTCCTAAATCATCAACACGTCTTACTATTCCTATCGCTTTCATTTATATTACTTCCTTTCTAAAACACATTTGATTATTAGTTTCTTGTACTTCTCTTAGTAATCCACCTTGTAGACTTAAGTTGCCAATGTAATTAATAGCCTTGTCTACATCTTTCCTTAAAATGTTATGGTATGCAGTTACATTAAAATAATCTTTTATACTTCTCCATACAAAGCTATAAACTCTACGCCTTAATGCCTTGTTTAGATAAGATGCGCTTTCACTTCCACAACATAACTTTCTTACTGTTAAATCTACTGCTAACTTAACATTACAAGCTTGTCCATGGTTTATAGTCATGGTGTTTTCTAAGTTATCTACTCTTACAACAACTCCCTCAATCTTTTGGTCTTGCTCTTCTAAAATTTGAAGTTGTAACTTTAACTGTTCTTTTGGAGATAATACTTTTTGAGTTTCTTCCTCAATGTACTCTTTTATTTCTTCAAACCTATCCATATATCTGTCTGTAAATAAGTTTCCTTTAGTTCCTGTGGTTTTATTTGCTAGGAATTCACACCCTCTTTTAGTTATTAGAAACTCTCTATTTGATTTACCGCTATTGTCTTTGTAGGTATCTTCTGTCCAATATTTACTAAACGCAATTTTGCTTTCAGTAAAATCTTTGTTTATGCCATCTATTTTTCTCAATAAATCTGAATGTTGTTTTAACTCCATCATTTCGGCTACTTCTCTACTACTTAATTTATTTTCTAATTTATTCATTATTTATTCCTCCTATTCATCTTTATTTTTGGATGGTATCTTATCTGCATACTCTCTTATTGTGTTATAATATTCTTATCAGCTATAAAACTGAAATACATTTAGGAAAGGAGAATTCTTTTGAATACACAATTACAAGAATTAATTGAAGTATTATTAGAACTTCGTACAGCCAGTATAGAATCAACAGTTGATAATATTGAAGATACTATGCAAAAGTACGACATGCTTTTCTTAGGTAAAACGTTTAATTGCATATATTCTGATGAACTTTCTCATGCATTAAAAGAATATTTTCACATAGAAATTAGTAAACATGACCTTACTAAACTAATGCCCATTGCTTGCGAAACATTAAATATGAAATTCGAGCTAATTAGAGACTCTAAAAGGTCAAGAAATTCTAATCCTAATACTTCTTGTTACCAAATTGTACTGTGGTAGAATATTCATCTCCACCTTCTATTGGTTCAAGTTCAAATTCAGATCGTATTTGATTTATAGTATTTTTACCTTGTGACAACCGATTTAGTGCATCTTGTGCTTTGTCGGTTGTTTTTTCTTTTCTAAATGAGTTAGCTTCATTTTCTAATTTGTTCATCTTTTCCTCCTTTATTTTGTTTTATCCCCCAATAAATGTTAGAATATTGTTGAAAGGGGGTGAAATTATGGATACAATACCTTTATTTGATAACAATACACTTGAGCAAATTAGTAAAATTCTTGGCGAACCTCCTACTAGCGGTTCTCAAATAACATCAATATTTGCAAGTGTTGGTTATAATGAAAATTCCAACATAACTAAATGGAGAAGAATATATCATTATTTTAATATGAGTCAAACTCAGTTTAATTCTCCCAACAAAGTTCTTGAACTTATTCTTAAGTTTGTTGATCCAGTTAAGTTCCTAAATAATAAGGAGAATTTTATAAGCATTACACATGAACTAAATAAGGTCTTATCATTCTCCGGATTACAAGTTAATAATCAAGGTCAATTAATAAAAACAACTAAAGCCACTACAATAGATCAAGCCCACCAACGTGCATCTAATTTGCAAAATGTTTTATATGAAAGAAGTATTCATTCAGATATCTTAAAATTCTGTAAGGCTGAACTATTGCAAGAGAACTACTTTCATGCTGTTCTTGAAGCAACTAAAAGTGTTTCAAATAAACTTCGTTTAATTTCCGGTGTAGAGCTTGATGGAAATGAGCTTGTAATCGAAGTGTTCAATAAAAAGAAACCCTTGATTGCAATTAACTCTTTACGAACAAGTTCTGAAATAAATGAAGCTCAAGGTCTTAAAAATTTGATAATGGGTGTATTTAGCATGTTTAGAAATCCTCATGCACATGAAGCTAAAATTTATTGGAATATCTCTGAACAAGATGCAATCGACCTCTTAACCACATTGTCATTTATACATAGAAAACTTGATAACGCCGTTAAAATTCCGTATCAATAAAATATTTCTTCTAAAGATACTTTTTTAACTTTTCCAATACTTCCTTTATAAAAGTTTTCTGCTATAGTCGCTATTTTATAAGCTAAATCTTCTGAAGGTATAATGAGGGAATCGCTGATATTCTTAGATATAGATAATTCAAAATCTAATAAGTAGTAGCTTCGTTTATTTATCAAAATATTTACTACAAAAATCTTATCCAACTGCTCTTGAACTCGTACTTCTTGGGCAGTTTCTTTTTTATTAGTCATGTTTTTTCCTCCTTATTTTTTACCCTCCGTAGAGCTGTTTGAATAATTTAGTCATATTTCTTTAGTTCTACACATAGAATATAGTGTGTAGTGTTTGTCCATTTTTCAAAGATAGTTTTTTATAAAAGGCTATTCAGCCTTCTCTCTTTGCATTTTAATTTTATTTTCATTTTTAAATTACTTTTTGTAATAAGTTCATGCTCTCTGTTCCCAACATTGCTACTTTTCTAAGTTGTTCAGTTTGCAGCTTTACTATGGTTTCTAAATCCTCAATTCTTTGTTGCATCCTTCTTCTTTCTAGTGGTGAGAATTTATCTAAGCCTACTCCTTCAAGTTCTGCTATATGTTTAGGGTGAAACATAACTCCGGGGACTCCTTTGCATGTTTTTACGACACCTTCTGAAACGTATTTCCTTATACTCTTTTCATCCTTTTGCCATCTTCTTGATAAATCTTTTACACTTAGTAGTTTTAGTTCTTCCATAATTTCCTCCTAACTTGTCTGTTTATTTTCATTTTTATTTTTGACACAATTAACGTCATTTGTTTGTAAAAAAAATTTCAGATTCTCTAATTCTTGAATAAGGTCTTTTTTTATTTCTTCCATTCCTTAACTCTCCTTTTAATTATTTCATCACTACTAACTCCATAGAGTTCTGCCAGTGTAGGTATGAACTCTGTAGGTAGAGTGACTTCACCATTTTCTATTCTTGCTAATCTATCTCTGCTTATGCCTAATTTACTTGCTACGAATGTAGCGGTTATTCCTTTGTTTTTTCTAAGCTGCTTCATTGTGTTTCCTCCTTCCGATAAATTTATTATGTCACAATTAACGTCATTTGTATAATCCGATTTAACACTGTATTAAGCCAAATTAAACCGTTTAACTAAAATAGCTTTGTCGAACTATTTATTTCGTTAATTTACTACATTTTTGTTGTAATTAACGTCAAAAGTAGGTATAATAATACCGAGGTGTTAATATGTTAAAAGATAAAGTGAAAGAAATAAGAAAAGAAATGGGATTAACTCAAGAAGAATTTGCTAAAAAGCTAAATATAAGTAGAAGTTACTTAGGGGATATTGAGAGAGGAAGATTAAAAGGTACTAATGTAAAGATAATATCTAAGTTGTCTGACGTGACTGGAAAGCCTATGGAGTACTTTCTAGGCAAAGATGTAGAAGTAAAACAATATGATATTTTAGATTCTGCTTTAGATTTACTAATAGATAAGGGGTTAATAGATAATAATGGAGATATCACAGATGAAACTTCTAAGGAAATAATATTAAATATATTAAAAAAAGAAATTCAACTTAAAATGAAAAATAGGGAATAGTCGTTAACTATCCCTTAGGTGTTTTTTTATATGTTCTAAAAGTTTAATTAGTTCATTTTCAATCTCCTCCATACAAATTCCCCCTCGATAAGTATATTCTAGCACCATAACCACACAAAATCAAGAACAAATGTTCGCAATTTATATCACTTTTACAATTTAAAGTAAAAATTTTAGGAGACAATTAGGAGGTTAACAATGGAATACAATATTACTTACAGGCAGAAGGACAAAGGATGGCAATTTATTATTAGTTATAAAGATGATAACGGAAAATGGAAACAAAAAAGCAAACAAGGGTTTAAAACTAAAAAAGATGCTAAGCCTGTAGCTGAAAATATGCTGGATGAAATCAAAAATAAGATGGCTTTAGATATTCCAGTTGAATTTACTGGCATTACATTTAAAGAGTTTTCCGAGATGCATATTAAACATCTTAAACTCTCTTTAGAATATAACTCAATACAAACATATTGTACTGTTTTGGTTAAATTTAACAAACTTAATGATATGGAAATGAGTAAAATTAAACCCATACACATACAGAACATAGTTGATGATATGGTAAATGTAAATAAAGAATCTTCAATAAAAACTTATCTCCAAAAACTTAAAACAACATTTAAGGCAGCGGTAGAACAATATAATATAATTGTTTCTAACCCTGTTCAAAATATAAGAATTAAAGTAGATAAAAATATACAAGAAAAAACTGCGTTAAATACAGTTCAGTCAAAGGGATTGTTATCTAAGATCAAAAACCCAAAATATTATTTAATTACTATAATAGCACTAGAATGTGGTTTAAGAATAGGCGAAATTATGGGATTAACATGGGATGATATTAATATGAAAGATAAGGTCATAAATGTAAATAAACAATGGAAAGTTATTAATGATAAAGGCGACTATGGCTTTGGTAGTGTTAAAAGTAAAAATTCTAATCGTGTAGTTCCAATGAGTAAAAATGTGTATAAAACTTTAGAGGATTATAAATTTAGAAATTTAGATGGTAGAATATTAAATTATAAAAATACTAGTGCTACCACAGGTGAATTAAGAAGAACTTATATAAAATTAGGTTATAGCATAAGTGTTCATGAATTAAGACATACTTATGCTACTAATCTAATAGCTAGAGGTTTAGACTTTAAAACTGTGGCTAAATTAATGGGGCATGATGTAGAACAAACTATGAAAACATACTCACATGTTACAGATGAAATGTTACAAAAGGCTTTTAACTTAATAAATAATTTTTGACGAATTTTTGACGAGTTAAAATGAATCCTTGATTTTACAAGGTTTGTAGGCATATATACACATTCTAAGTACAAATATGCAGGGTAGTATATATTGTACGTCTTAAATAATTTAAATTTTACTTATTTATACATATTATAACATTTCTATCTGTAAATTTACATATACTTATGATACTTATTAAGTCTCATTCTTTAACCATTTTTCTAACTCCGAAATCATATCTGAATAATGTATAATTGCATTTATTGTTTCTATTACTTCAGTAGTTCCTAAATTCTATTCTTCTTCATCTGAACATTCAATCCCTGACGATCGCTTTAAATTATATTCTAGCCATTCCAATTTACCTAAAAAGCCATTGGATAATACTATTTTCCAATTTGCATTTAATGTTCCATATATATTTTTATATCCATTTATAAAAGCTAAAAATTTTTCTTTATTTATGTTTCCTATTTCATTTTCAGACCAATAAATAGCTGTTTCAATTAATTCTGCCATAGGATTTACATAGCCAGCTGCCTCCCAATCAATAATAATTGGTTTACCTTTGCTCCACATAACATTTTTAGAATCTAAATCTCTATGACTAATAACCATATCTGTTGCAAGTAATCTTAATGAAATTTCCGTCTGAGTACTCCACTCATATAACCTGTCAACTACTTCAATCATCAAGTTGACCCACATCGAATCATTTTCTTTTCCCCTTTGTAAATAGTAATCCCAATCTGTTATATGCTCATTATCTGACCAATCATTAACTATTATCAATTCCGAAAAGTCTGTCATATGTATATCTGCAAGAATAGATCCTATCTTTTCACAATGCTCTATATCTATTTCATTCGGCTTTAGACTTTTACCATCTACCCAATCAAATACAAGATAGAATTGATTATCTACTTTGTGGATAAAAATTTCATTAAACCTTTTAGCTGGAAGAGCTGATATACTCTTAGATGCAATATTTGCAATTTCTTCTGAATTTATGAAATTCTGCATTGCCTCAGCTCTAAGGATTATTTGAGGGTTTAGTGCTTTAATAGCATATTTACCTTTAGTGGTTTTAATAGCATATATTCTATGCAACAGACCTCCTGATATCCTTTCAGGTACATCTACTATCTCACCGATTTGTAAAGCTTTACACATCTTTTCAAATTGAAGATTATAATGTATATCATTCATTCTTTATCTTTCTGAGAGAGTGTATAATAAGTACTAGACTCTCACCAAAACTCACCTCTTTTCTTTTTATATATTTTCTATGTATAACATGTTAATAACTTTGTGAGTATCCTTATTTGATTATTATTCTTTAAACATTTCATATTCTTCTTCCAATATTTCTTTAAAATTTTGTAGTAACCATATCCATCTGATTTTTTAAACAATTTATCTTTAAATGGATGAGTTGTAGTTACTGTATTTTCAAAACCAACATCATTATTTCGAGTATTTTTATAAACATAGCTTATCCAATAATACTTTTTATCCATAATCTTTCTTTAGTAAGAGAATGTATTGTAAGTTATCAAGAGTTGTTTTTTTATTCTCTTGTAAATAGTACCTTTTAACATAATACACATATGTATTATGTCACACCTCTCACTAAAATCCACCTCCCTTATAATTGTTTATATATATCTGCATAATTTATTTTAAGTTGTTCTTTAAGTTGTTTATTTTCTTCTTCAAGTCTTTTTATTTTCCTTTTTAGACTTGATATAACAGCGTCTTTATTATTATCATTCATTTCTCTTTTAACTTGTGATGGAGTAGGCACTTGAGATTGTTGATATCTAAGGGTTTCTATGCGCTCTTTAATCACTTTATTATCATATAATGTTTTCTTAGTAATACCACTTTCACTTGCAACACTATTAAAGTTAATGGACTTTTGAGCCTTTATAAGCCTTTGTATTGCTTTATCTACCTTTTCTTGAGTTATAGCCTTACGTTTACTATGCAATTCTTTTAAGTGTTCTGTACGATTATAATCGCTCATTTATTCAACCTTCTTTTTTAACTTATCTAATCTACTGTAAATCATATTTCCTTGTGATATTTTTGAATAAATATCTTCGTATAATTTTAATAGTTCCTCATTTTCGCTTACCATTTCGGTTCTATTATACATCTTAGCATTTTCAATCATAGTTTTAGTTGAATTTATTAGTATTTCATACTTAACGGAATCACCTTCAAATGCTCCAACACATAAGTCTTTACAAGGATTTCCGTTATTACAAGTTAAGCAAGGTGGTTGTTTAGCATAACTACATTTACCGTTTTTTCTTTGCATACAAGTACCATACGGTGTATCAAGAGCATTTAATTTATGATTTGTATATAGCATATCTATAATATCAGAAGGTATTTCACCATTATTTTCTTCTCTTAATCTATCGCTTTCATTAAAACTAAATATGCCTTGTTTTACTACTTTATCAAAGACTTTTCTTTTAGTACTATCAAGTAATTTAGCATATCTCATGGTCATCTCTGGCGATGCATGAGCCAGTAATTCCTGAACTGTAAGTATATCAGTGCCACCATTTAACATTTTGATAGCATAAGTATGTCTAAAAGAGTGATTTTTAAAATAATATCTGTTTCCAAGTTCATCAGTTATGTTGAAATCTATTGCGAATAAATTAAGGTTATTTTGAATCCACGCTTGACTATATGGTTTCCCTTTACGAGAACCCTTGTATCTCACAAAAATATAGTTTTCTGGGTTATTATCTTGATTGCTATACTGCTTAGCATTAACAATTAAAACTGCTAACATATTAGCAAGTTCATCATCTATAGGTATTCTATGACCTTCTACATAAGTTTTTTCTATATCTGTTTCTATCCAGAACTTGTTATTTAACTTAATTAAGCAATCTTGTTTTAATCCTAAAACGTCTGATATTCTAAGTCCAGTTTTAAACATTGTATAAACTACTGGAATTATTTCTTTATTAAGATTAGTTATGTTGTCAAATAATTGCTCTAATACATGGTCTGGAACATAGTCTATCTGGTCATAAGGCTTTTTAGGCATTTTAGGTTTATCATCTGGGTGAATTAACAATCTGATATTTTTTTGTGGAGCACAGTTATCTTCAGAAAGTTGAATGTCTGATAAAAATTTTTGAACTATTTTAATATTCTTATTAACATTTGATTTATGATTAGCATTTTTATGAGTTATTTTACAACTTTCAATGTTAATATATTCTATATAACTCTCTATATGCTGTCTATCTAATTTAATAAAATCTACCCATTGACTCTCTTTAACTGATATAAAGTTTACAAATTTAGATAAACATGAAATATAACTATGTGCTGTATTCCAAGAAAAATTTCTTTTGCTCAATAATCTTTTTTTGAAATAATCTTTAACTATTTTCCTGAAAAATATATTATCTATACAAGTAAAATCAATATAGTAATTACTCATAGATTTTACAAAGTTTATTCCGTATTTATTTAATACTCTAACGTCCCATTTATCTTTTCCCCACTCTTCCCGTTCATCTGTATATAAATATATCCACTCATACATATTTCTTAAAAACTTTGTAGTATATGATTTTATACTATAAGTTCCTTCTGTAGTTTTATTCCTTTGTAATCTTGTAGTTTTTATATTCCTTTTTTCAAGCCAATCAATCCATTTAAATTCTGCTTTTGTTATATCCACATCTAAAAATGATATAACATTAGGATAGTATGTGTTTATGAATTCATTTAATAATTTCATTGATGGATTCTGCGTGTAAATTGCAGTCTTTAAAGTCCATTCATCACTAAAAATTTTATTATAAAAAACTAATTTGAACTCATTGTTTACATTTTTTAATTTACAGTCAAATTTTATTATTTTACAATTAGATTTTACTGATTTAAACTGTTCAATGAAATTAAAAAACTCTAAATTCCATATATCATTAACTAAAAAATAATCTGTTTTAATTTTAATATACTTCACTGTACCGTCATCGTTAATTATTTTATTATGATATTTAGATAATTTATTGATTATCGAAGTTGTATATTCTTCTGTGTTTTTATAACCTAATAAATTAATTGAATTCTCTATCATATATATTTCTCCTTAGTAATTTAAATGATGGTTGAGCAATTTCCCAATTTTCCCTTATATCTTCATCAGAAGGGTGTAGATACATATTCATAGTAGTTTGTATTTGTGAATGTCCTAAACGTTCTTGTACCTGCTTTATATCCTTAGTAGTTTGATAATAAATAGTGGCATGAGTATGTCTTAAAAGGTGTGCGTGAATGTCTATTTCAGTTTTCTTTTTAAGTCTTTTGAATAAGTCACTAACATCTTGATATTCTAAAGGTTTTCCTTTATTTTTACCTCTTAATTTTACAAATACAAAGTTTGTATCTATCTCTAATTCATCTAAAACATCATAAGCATAATCATCAAATAAATCTATCAATTCTTGAGATATGTGTATCTCTCTTTCTCCTGTTTTTAATCTTGCTCCATTAGGAAGTTCCCCCCTATTGACTAATCTAATTTTATGCCCATTATTGTGGTCAAATATAACGTCTTCTATAAATAAAGATAAGACTTCGCCTATTCGTAATCCTGTCTCAAATAACAATTTTATTAAAAATTCATCTCTAATATTAGTTGTTGCATTATAAACCTTTTGCATTTCTTCTTTTGTTAGAACTTTTACTTTACGTCTTGGTTCTTTAATTTTCAATATATTCTTATTTGTAGGTTTATCTTTATTTACATGATATAAGAAGTCTTTGTATCGTGTATGACCACCTGTAAACACCTGTTTCATAAGTTTATCAACCATATCATTGTTTATTTCTTCTGTTCTATACAAATAATCATAAAAGTTAGTTACAACTGTTATAGTTAGATTTACAGTCTTTTCAGTTCTTTTTGCTTTGATTGATTTTATACTAATTGTTTTATTGCTTTGATATGGATTTCTAAGCCATCCTACAAAATCTGATAATATGTTAATATTCACATTTTTATAGTCTACATCTATTTCTCTGAGATACTCAAAATATAGTTTTAAGGAGTAGCAATAAGTCTTTTGAGTATTAAAACTCTTTCCACTAATATCTATATATTTTAAATATTTAGCCACTGGTATTATTGGTAATCCATTATCTCCAACTAACAAATATCTTCTTTGTTTATTATCCAACTTTACTTCCTGTACTTTCATCTCTTGTTTACCTTCTTCTTTTTTAGTTTAACTTATGCCTCTCAGGTTATGCTACACTTATTACACTATTATCATTAACTATATTTAGTATTTGTATTATATAAAAATATATACAGGATAAGTATATATACTATACATAATACCCTATATATATAATACTATATTTAATATAAGTACCAAACTCTTACTAAAGTTCACCTCCTTTCATTCTAGACTTTTGCATTACTATACCTGATGAAGTATTAAGAGTATTATGTTTTCCTTCTATCCTGTTTATACCAACTTCTTTAAACATATAATTAGTAACAGCTTTTAAAGCCTCTACCGTAATTCCCTTTCCCCAGAATGATTTACCTATATTATAAGCAACATCACATGAATAATATTTTTCATTCAAAGTCACTATTGAAATTTGACCAATTACCTCTCCAATTTCTTTTAATTCGATTGACCAATTATAACAATTGTTATACACATAGGCATTACTCCATTCTTTAACGACTCGTTCAATCTCGCTAAAATTGCTATGAGGATTCCTACTAAAAAATCTAAATACTTCGCTATCTGTTGCCCAATTCTTAAACATAAATTCTGAATCGCTCAGTATAAATCTACGCAATATTAATCTTCCAGTTTCTATTTGCCTTGTCCCCCTTATGAGTTAACATATTTATTCCATCTTCCTAATGTAACTCTTGTTATATTCCTATAATTTATTAGTATTGCATTACACCATAATACATCAATCCTACATATCCTCATACACCGGTTTCCCTTCAATAAAGGAAGAAACAAGTCCAAGCTTTTCAAAGTAATCACACATCCTTTGACATGCAAATTTTTCAGTAGAATAGTGTGTACCACCTAAAACATTAATACAATTTTTTTGTTCAAGCTCATGAACTTCTAAATAACTTTCATTGTTTACTGAGATGCCTGTGATAAGAACATTAACATTGTTTTCAAGCATTTCATAAACAGTATCCTTATTATTACCACCACCTGCTACGATAGCTACTTTTCCATTCTCTATATGGTTATCTCCGTATAGATAAAGCTTCGTATCATGTCCTAATACTTTTGAAAACTTACTATGTAATTCTTCCATGGTTTTACGCTTAGTTTTTCCAATTACACCACTTAAAGATCCACAATACTCCTTAAAAGGTTTTTCAATTTCTATATCTAACACATCTGCTAAAGTTTTGCTTGTTGAATATTCACTGAAGTTATCAAGTGGTACATGTAGATTATATATAGATATTTTATTCTGTCTAAACTTTTCTAATAATGATTTATTCATCTGATAAAATGGTTTTGGTCTTCTAATATCCCAAATAGAAGGGTGGTGCAAAAACAACATAGCATCTGTAATTCCATCATCAATAATTTTCTGCATAATTTCTTCCGTTGGAAATACAGCAGTGTAAACTTTATTAATTTCATCTGCAAAATCACATACTAAACCCATGCTTCTTTCTTTGAAATTCATTGAAAGATAATTCTCCACTTCACCCATGAATCTTGCCCAATCATCACTCAATCCATTGAAGATAAAATCTCTCTCTAAATGATTATATAGTTCAATAGCTCTCATAAAATCTCACCATCCCGCCAAAATATAAACCTTACTACATAAAATAATTCAATTATAGAATGCTTGTTTTATTTCTTCACAAATATCTATTAAATCATCATCAGTTCTTAAATATATACTGACCTACAACGCTTTTTCCATTTTTATGAATTCCATTTCTCCCTTAACAGTTTTCCTCATAAACTCATTAGTAACTTTAAAATCTAGACTTTTATAAAGTCTGATAGCTCGTTCATTAAATTTAAGAACAGAAAGCTCTATATTTTTCAAATTATACTTCTCCTTAGCAAACTCTAAAAAGCTTCTAAAAATTCTTTTCCAATACCCTTGCTTGTTAAACTTGGTCTCATCTGAATTGAAAAGCTTACTTTATCATTAAGATAAAAAGCACAATATCCTACTAATTCATTTTTATTATTATAAATTGCGTATACATTATCATCCATAGGAAAACTCTTTACATAATTTATCTTTCCTTCTGAGAAGTCATTATCAAAAAAACGAGTAAATACCTTCATACTTCCATGTAAGCATATCCTCAACATCATTCTCTTTTTACAAAACTTCTAACATATGCTTAACATCTTCTCTATTTCTACAAATAATAATTTTATCTCTATATTTATCACATATATTAGCATAGTTTCTTTTAAGCTTCTTGCTTCTTCCATCTATCAAAATCCATTTTATAAATTCAAAATCAAATTTCTCTATGCATCCTTCAGCCATACTTTCTCTAACTTGACTTTTAGAATTCAAATACCTCCTATAAGCTTGTTTAAAACAAACAAATCTTGAGAAGTTCATAAATATTATTTTATCGGCTTCTTCTAATCTTCTTTCTTGATAAAGCTCTTTATAGTTACCGTCTATAACCCATGACTCATTCTCCATGAAGCTTTTTAATATTGCTTTACTCTCTTCTCTGTTACGTTCTTTCCAACCTGATTCAAAATTCACAGCATCTAGATAAAGAAGTGAGCAGTTATACTTTTCACTCAGTTTTTTGGCAAGAGTAGATTTTCCAGAACCACTGTAACCAATAATCGCTATTTTCATAAACACTTTCTCCTTACAAATTAATATTTATTTCACACAGGCATAAAAATAATTATACACTATTTTGTAAGTTTATATCATAATTTCAAAATACCTACTAAATCATTTCGAAATTATTTTAACAACATCACTTCTACATTGATCTAAATACCAATCTGATATATCGTCTGTATCTATAATTCTCTTAATTACCTCTAATTCATTTGAAACTATTTCTTCAACTACTTGTCCCTTAGGTGAAATTAGCATAGTAGGACATTGTTGATCTTCATTAGCATTATTAGAGCTAATTACAAACCTTTGATTTTCAGCTGCTCTACTTATTAAATGACTTCTCCAAACTGAAAAATTATTTCCTGAAATGGCATTTGTTAAATATATAAATACTTGAGCATTATTTAAAGCTAGTATTCTCCACTGCTCTGGGTAACGTATTTCTCTACAAAGTTGTATTCCTAATTTTAAACGTTGATTATTAATTTTAATATCAAGAACTGGTAATTCATTACCTGCAGTAAAAACATTTCTTTCATGAGTTGCTAGATTCACCTTTTTATGATACTATTCTATTCCTATAAGAGAAATCAATCCATATGCCAAGGTTTCTCCCCATGATAAGTAATCATGACCACCCTCAAACCATTGTAAATTAACCTCATATCCTTTAGATATTAAGGTATCTCTTAAATTTATATTTGGATCTATAATTTTATACTTAGTTTCTAAAACTCCCATATCTAAATAAAATTTAAGAGGAAGTCTGTTTACTTCCTTAAACTTTTTGCTCATCCAACAGTCCTCATTAGGTGCATAGTCTTCTGAATTGTACCAAAAATAGCCTGATTGAGAAAGAACGTTACCAAAAATTTCTGAATAGTTTAACCCTAAATAAGCTGCTGTTAATCCTCCTAAACTAAGCCCACAAATTATAGCTTCCTCTGGATTACTAGAAATATTATAACTTTTCCTAACCCATGGAATTATCTCTTTTATAATAACTTCACAAAAGGAATCATTACACTTTAGTTCTTTACCCCTATTTTCTGTTGAATCAATAAATATTGCAACTATAGGTGGTATTTTTTTAGAGGCTATAAGATTATTGAAAGTTTCTATGGCAGAAAGGGTTGATATGTAATCATCACCATCGGTTAAAACCATAAATCCGTATGGTTTTTCTTCTTTACTATATCCATAAGGTGTATAAACTCTAATTCTACGCTTGTCCTCTAAGTTTTCACTTTCAAATTTATATTCTTCTACATGGCCTCTTGGTATATTATCCATTTTTTTAGACCAAATATCTTCTGGTGACTTATGCATTATCACATAAGAGCCTTTATCCTCTGGATTTTCTTTATCAAAAATCAAAGTTCTTTTACAAAATCTATCATACTTGACTCTACTACCAAATCTGTCATTCCAATTATCATCCAACGGATCATTTGGTGAAAAATAATATATAAACCGCAAATTATTTCTCGCTTCATAGGTAATAAACCACAGATCTGTTTCCATTATCTTTTCCATTTTAAAATCTTTATATCTATCTTTAAATCTATCTAGTCCTATATCAGGCACAAACAAAACACTTTTACATTCTTTATCCCCCTCATATATAAAAGTAACTAAATTGTTTTTATCATCATTTTCTATTTCTTCTACTATTGGAGAACCCTTATGTTCTAGATCCTGTATAAATTCTTCTACAACCCCATGCCCATACTGTTTAATTCTTTTTTCTAATTCAATAATAACCTTACTTTTTAATAAAGATTTTTTCATATCACTCTTTACTCCCTTGCTTTCATTCACTAATTTCTAAATAAAGTGAATCCCCATTTTATAATTCATGCTGAAAATAATTAACTGCTCCTTCCTATCTCTGATCCTTATCATAATCCTATACTAATTAATGCTTAAAATATCTATTAAAACTATATATCATAGAGTAAATCGTATAAATTAATTTATAAACAGTAAATATTTACAATGTAAAATTATATTTAAGGAAATTATACCATATTATTCAAAATATCTATACATTTGTGATTTACATAAGTCATACTTCTAATGCATACAAAACAAATTTTTACAATATGTTATACTATAGATAAAATAGTTAATTTAAACTTAAATTTCAAGATATTAATAACAAAATGAGGAGTAATTTAATTATGAATGATTTAGAAAATATACTTAATTACTATAAAAATGAATTAAAGTGGAGTCCTCCCTTTGCTGAAATCCTATCTAAATATTCTCCAGATAGTTTAAATGGATATTTAGTAATGCGTGAGTCAGTCCAAAATGGGCATTTATCTAAAAAGACTAGGGAATTAATTTTTACAATATTAGATAGTTTGGATGATGAAGTAAGTGGGGCAAAAGCACATGCAGTTGCTGCCATAGAAGCAGGCTTAACCATGGAAGAATTAGTAGAAGCCTTTGTCATTGTAACCATTGTTAAAGGTATTAATCCTTTATGCAAAACAGGTGTTGAAGCAATAAAAGCTGCTGAGAAAAGACTTGAAGAAATAAATTTAGCAAAAGAAAAGCAAGAATAAAATTTTTATTATATTTAACCATAAAATCATGATTACACATATGATTTCACTACCAATCTAAATAAAACAAATTAAAATACTGCATATTCATTTTAAAGAATAATGCAGTATTCTAATATTTATTTTCTATTTATTTTTATATAGACCTATTGAGTTCAACTTTATTAAAAGTCAATTATATTACTTTATAGGAAATTGTAATTCCGTTACGTATTTATTAGGATCATCTGTTACCCATTCACCTTCATGGTATATTTCACGCACTGGTCCACATATTGAATATTTATTGTCAGAAACCCATTTATACATTGTTTTATAGGTCTCTCCAATTGTGGTAAATGAACCATTATGAACTATACAAGCCATTTTTTCCACCATAGGTAGTTCATATACTTTAATATTGTCACCTGCTGGAATTGATTTTGTTATAGGTTCTACAACTTCCATATCCTGTACTGAAGTATTATCTTCGTGATAAAGTGTCATACACGGAATTGTACGTTTTCCTTTTACTTTATCAATATATTCATTCACTTGTGTCCATAGGCTTTCACAAAACTCATCATAAGTTTGGTTACCATCCTTCACAAAACATTTTCGCAATGATGCAACTAAGATTTTTTCTACTTTTTTAATAGAAATTTCATTCATAGTAGGTATGCCTCCATTCTTTATTAAAAATATATTTGTACGAAGACGTTGAAGCCTACTTGTTTCTAGTTCCAGTGCCTTTTCAAGTAATTCTGCTTTCACTTCCAAAACCTCTATAAGTGACTCACTGCTAGAATTATTCTTAAAGAAATTGCTAATTTCAATAAGAGAAAATCCAGCATCCTTTAAAGCAATTATTTTATTTATGGTTATAAGTTGATTTGCATCATAGTACCTATAACCAGTAAACTTATCTATATATATAGGTTTCAAAATTCCTACATTGTCATAATGATACAGTGTATTAATTGAAAGTCCACTCATACGTGAAAATTCACCAATCTTAAACATAACTTCACCTCAACAAATAAGCTCTACAAGTGTGCACCTTGCCATCTACTATTATTATAAACCCTTTTGTAACCCAAGAGTCAACTATTATAAAAAGGGTTGAACAAAATTAATATCTATAATAGTAAGTATAATACTAAAAATAAGTGCTAAACTTATAATAATTATATTAAACTTTTTATAGATATACATAACACCTATATATTCACGGATAAGTGCATTAAGTGAGAAATAAAGTTTAGTTTTAGATCCAACACCATCACATTTTAATCCCACTATCCTAGCCCATATTAAAGATCGAAACAAATGAAAATTATTAGTTACAACTACACACTTATATTTTTTATCTCTATTTCCATAATCCTGCTTAAGAAGCTTTTTTGAATTATATAAATTCTCATAGGTATTTACTGCCTTATCCTCAATTATTACATTCTCAAATTCAATTCCCTTATTTTTAGCATATTGCCACATAGCAAAAGCTTCTGAAACATCTTCATCCTCACCTTTTGCTCCTGTAAATATAATTTTTGATGAATAACCTTTTTCAAGCTGCTTTCTATATATTTCAATACCTTTATCTATCCTACTGGCTAGTAAAGGAGGAACTCTATCACCAATTAAACCACTACCTAGGACGATAATGTAATCATATTTTTTTCTTTTTGGTAAGTAAGTATTTATTGCTGCAGATATTGCAAAGATAAACATCATCATAAAAAAATAGCTAATTAAAAAAGTTATGAATGATATAATTCCCCTAGTTACTGGATGTGTAAAATTTCGAATAATAATTGGAAAAAACATAATCCAAAATATAATAAATACACCTAAACTTAAGGATAGAAAGTTTGTTAATCTAGCTCCCTCTCTCTTTATAAGTTGATATCCACTTCTAAAAAGTAAAAATATAAAGGACAAAATATATAAAGGAAATCCAACTGTAACGATAATAATAGTGAGTATAATAAAATATAGTACCATATTTATTTCATAGGTCTCACCTATAGCCAAGCAAAATACAAATCCAGATCCAAGCCACAAAAGAAAAAATATACCAAGCCACAATGTCCTTGGTTCCCTACGAAGCATGGTGAAAAAGCATGCTGTGGTTAAAATTAAAACAAAGAATAACAAATACATAACATTCCTCCTTAAGTACTGTATTTATATTTTATGAAGTTTATATTCTTTAATTCTATAATTAATTATAATACATTTTTATTTCAAATTTATTATATTTTAAATTTTTGTAAAATAATTAATATAATGAAATGTATTTTCCAAATATATTGACAAAATTTTATATATATTGTAACATTTTGTTCATGTATAGTAGTATCTATATTTAAACATCAAATTCAAATGTGAATGGGGAGGACTTTATGGGAATAAAAATTCAAGAAATATCAATATATCATCCTAAAAAAAGAATAGAAAATCAACACTTTCTTAATGAGTATGGACAAGATCTAGAAAAACTTTTAAATCACTTAGGGAGAAAATCTAGGTATTTAGTTGATAATAATACAGAAAATTCTCTTACTATGGGTATCGAAGCTGCTAAATCCTGTTTAAAAAAAGCTAATGTTAAGGCTTCTGAATTAGACATTATTGTATTTGTTAGTGATTCTGTACAATATTTAATACCTACTAATGCTCTTTTGATAAGAGATGATATAGAGGCATGTAACTGTGATTTAACTTATGATATGAACGATAATTGTATAGGAATGATAACAGCTATAGATAGCGTTTCAACCTATATGGAATCTAAAAGTAAATATAAAAAATCTTTAATCGTAGGTGCTTCATATGGTTCAATACTTGCTAAAAGTAATTGTGAATTAGTAAATTCTACTGTTGGAGATGGTGCCGCTGCAATATTACTTACTAGTGATGAAGAAAATGGTGGGGTTCTTAATTCTGCCTACCATACAGATTCTAAAAATCATAAATATATGGTCTTCCCTGAATGTGGATTATCCCATATATATGATGAAGACCTACCTATAGATAGTAAAAAGTATGCCTGGGTAAATCATGATGTATCTTACTTTAGTGATGAATGGGTAAAACTTATTAATAAACTTTTAAAAGAAGGAAATGAATCTATATCAGATGTAAAACACTATTTATTTTCACAGTTTTCTCATGCTGATATTAAAGAAACATTAAGCAAATTAAATGTAGATGTTAGTAGTGACACTTATACCTTTGTTGCAGATGAATATGGTTATACCGGATGTACAAGCCCGTTTTTTGCACTTAATAAAGCTATAGAAACTAAAAAGATAAATAAAGGAGATCTCGTTATTTTTTGTTCAGTTGGTTCTGGATATACAATGGGAGCTTTTTTATATAAATTTTAAAGGAGGAATTTAAAATGTATAAAGTAGAAGTAAATAATGCTAAGAAAATCTTATTTATCACTGTAGGAGGATTTTTTCAAGAGGAGGATGGCAAAAATTTCTTAAATGATTATAATAATGCTGTAAAGTCTATAACTCCATCAAGCTTTACTCTTGCACTTGAAAGTTCAGAATTATCAACATCAAAAGCAGAAATGATTCCAATTCTTGAGAACTGCATTAAAATGTATAAAGCTACTGGGTTCAAAAATATAGTTTCAACACCACCAAGCTCAGCTATTGCTGCAATGCAATTAAAAAGATTATTAAGTTCATTAAATGTAGATATTCAATTTGTATCAGATTTATCTCAATTATAAACAGAGTTCTTTGCTTCAGAGGGAGTTTTTACTCGCTCTGAAGGTTACTAACAGAATTCTTAGTATCAGTATTTTCGATACTTAGAATTCGTTGTCCTTTAGGGGAAATCGTTATCTAGGGTCGTAGCCGCTCTTTACTCCCACTTGAAGAAGATGAGAGTAAAGAGCGGGTAGTCATCGGATAAAATACATATCTTAATTTCAAAGTAAGTGGTAAATAGCTTATCAAAATGATTAGTTATTTACCACTTACTTTTTTATGATATATTTTGAACAAAATAATTATTAAATATATTTCACCTTATTTTTGATATAATAAAATTAAGTTATATAATAAAGTATATTAAGGAGTGATATTATGAAATTCCCAATCGGTTTTATAGGTCATGGTTCACCAATGAATATCATAACTGACAATAGCTACACAAAAAGTATTTATAATATCTGTGAGACTCTACCTACACCAAAGGCAATAATGGTGGTTACTGCTCACTGGATGTCAGACGGTGCTACTGCAGTTACTACATCCCAAAATCCAGAACTTATATATGATTTTTATGGTTTTCCAAATGAATTATATGAAATAAAATACCCTTGTCCAGGTTTTCCTGAAATCAGTAAAATGCTTAAAGATCTTGACATAAAACCTATTGATACATATGGTCTTGACCATGGAGTTTGGTCAGTCTTAAAACATATGTATCCAAAGGCTGATGTTCCTGTAGTAGCCCTTAGTATTGATATGGCACAACCTGCTATATACCATTACGATATGGGTAAAAAATTAAAATTTTTAAGAGAGCATGATATTTTGGTATTAGGTAGTGGAAACATTGTCCATAATTTATACTTGGCAGATATGAATTATGATACTACTCCATATCAATGGGCTATTGATTTTGAAAATGAAGTAGTAACAAATCTAAAATCAAGAAATTTTGAATCCTTAATTGAATATGGCGATAAAAAAAATAACGCCATTCCTACTAAGGATCACTATTTGCCATTACTATATATACTTGGCATGGTGGATAAAAGTGACACAATAGAAATACTCTATAAAGGTATTCAAAATAAATCTATATCAATGTTAAGCTTTTTATTTAAATAATAGTTTAACATTACCTCCACCATAGTTGTACTAATATATAAGGATTTTATGGTTATATAAACTATTGAATATATTGAAATATTAAGAAATATATTACTGAATATTTCCTTTAATTATATCATTTATATTTTTACTCATATATTCCCAAGTATCCACAAAATCCTTTAGTTCTTCACGGCCTTTATCCGTTAAGCTATAATATTTCCTAGCTGGACCAAATGGCGATTCCTTCATAGTTGATGATATAAAGCCATTCTTTTGTAACCGTGTATATAATGGATATAATGTTCCTTCAGAAATGTCAGTGAATCCATTTTCCTTTAATATTCTAGCAATATCATATCCATAAATTTCATCCTTTAAATCTATAATTTTAAGAACACAGCCCTCTAAGCTTCCCTTTAATAACTGTGATTTATTATTCATGATTTCCTCCTTCTATTGATTTCTATTTTCAAGGAAATACTGTATCAAATAAATAATTATAAGTATACCCATGAATATTAAATAATTAACATCAAAAAGTACCTTTGTTAAAAACAATTTAGTTAATACAAATATGGCTGTTAGACCACAGAAGCCTATCCATAATAAAAATGTAATTTTTCTATCTGTTTTTTTATCATCTTCCTTAAAAACCTTATTCATATATGGTATATTAGATAATAAATAATTAGTTATTATAATTACAAGCACTGTATTCACTAACATTGAAACTGTTACTGAAACTGTAAAAAGCGTTGTTTTATTTACCCACCCTTTAATTAATTGTCCAATAAACATTTCAAATACACCTGTAAAAATAATCAGTATTATTGGTAGTTTAGAAATCTTCCAGTACACTTTTTCCAGTGTAGAGTACCCCCCTATTGTTTCTGATATAAACTCATCACAAAAGGAATTTATATCACTATTTCCTAGTATTTCTTCTACCTCAATTCCTCTTTCCTCAGCTTGTAAAAACAAATCTAGACAATGGTGTATGAAATCTTCAGCATCATGATCATTAATATTTGAAAAACGTATTTTAAATAATATATTTTCAAACTTTTCCTCATTTTCTTTACTTAGTTTACCAATAAATTTATTAACCTCTTCTATATACTGTTTTGTTTTCATAAACTTCCCCTCCAAAACTAAATTTACAGTACCATCTATCACAAGGTATCTTGCAATGCATAATAGTATTTTTCTATATTGTATTGCAAGGTAGCATTTTTGTCAATAAAAAAGCTTCAACTACATTTTAAATCTTATATTGCAGTTGAAACTTTATTATTTATCAAGTATAAAAAACTATAAATTTAGTTATACTATTAAACTTGAGCTATCTTTGTCTTATACCATCAACCTTAATAGTATAGTCAACACTGCTAGAGTTATTTAAAGAGTATAGTTTAATAAAATATTTACCAGGTGCAGCCTTAAAGCTTCCACTAGTTCCATCTTCTTCACTATTCTGACTCCAGCAAACATAATTATTTAAGTTATCTGATTTACACACTATCCAAGTGTATCCTTGCTGAGCACTTCCAACCTTTATATTTACATTAGATGCAGTATCTACATCAAAGTAAAAAACGTCAGTGTCTCCACCTGTAGGTAGTTTTCCTTTTGCATCAATGTTGTTGTATATAGCTACATTTGCAGATTCAAAGCTATTGTTTGGTTCTACTTCTATAATATTGCTTGGCACTTCTGGGTCATTATTATAGGACTTTATACCATTGATATTTATGCTATAGTTTCCATTTTCTATAGCTTCATCTGTTGAGTATAGTTTAATATAATACTTTCCTGGAGTAGCACTAAAGCTTCCTTTACTTATATTTCCTTCGGTGTATTGCTTCCAACATACGTAATTGTCTAAATCATTCTCTTTAGAAACTATCCATGTTATTTTAGATGAATTTTCTGTAATCTTTATATCAACTTCACCAGCATTATCTACTTCAAAAGCAAATGTATCCTCATCATTAGCACTTTGTATGGTACCAGTTACATCTTTATTATTCGCTATAAAGTAATTAGCCTGATTATAATCGTTATTGGGTTCTACTTCTGAATTTATTCCATTTTCTCCAGATGTTTTACTAGCTTTAATATTAAATGTTGTTTCTCCAATGGCACCTTTGTTATCTGTAACTTTAAGGCTAACAACATAATTTCCTTCTTTATTATAAGAGTGAGTTGGATTTTTAGTTGAACTTGTAGATCCATCTCCAAAATTCCAATCATAGGCTACTATAAATCCATCTGAATCTGTAGATTTATCTGCACTAAATGAAACCGTCTTATTTACTTCTACATTATCTGGAGCATCTATACTTGCAGTAGGAACTTTATTTTCAGGATTTACTGAGCTATCATTTAAAAGGCCTTTAAATACTAAGTTATATTCATATTTACCATTGACAACTTTATAATCAGTAAAATAACAAGTTACTGTTTCGTAGCCTGTCCAACCTTTTAATAATAGGTTTTTGAGCATTTCATTAGCTCTTTGATTCATTTCAACATTATCTTGTAATCCTCCCTTTGAAATTCCACCTACATACTTACCAGATATCTTAAATGTGTTGAAATCTGATGAATAAGTTTTATCTTTATTTACACCACTAATTCTACTTATACTTACTATGTCGGAAGAAATCTCTTCTATAGTTCTTTTAGGATGAACCTTTGTATAACTATCTGATACCAATGGCGTTCCTATAGTAGTATCTCCTATTAATTGTCGCATATATTGTTGATATGCTACGTTTTTATTTGAGTCAGCCTTTAACTGTGAAATGAAATTTCTATATGCTTTTATATCAGTATTAATCACATAATCATTTATTTTATTTAATGATTCCATATCATTATTATACATGTAGCTTACAAGGGCAAAGCCATAATTATAGAATTGCCATCCACTATTGTATCCAGAAGATATAGTTTGACTTAATGTGAATCTGTTGGCTTCTTCCTTTGCAAGTTGATTCACTATAGCTTCTCTTGGTTTCACTCCTTCTGTACGAGTAGATCCAGCAAAGAACTCTGCTGAACCTTCTTCAAACCAAGTTAAATCTTCATTTTCATAAAACGGACCTTGTCCCCATAAACCATGAACTAAATATCTACCCTGTAGATAGTGAGTAAATTCATGTCTAAATAGTTCTTCTAAGCTATAAATACTTTCTTGAATTGTTCTTTCGTAAGTGTAAAAAGTTCCTATAGGTTCTATATATATTCCACCATTATCTGTACTAACATTACCTAAATATTGATTCATTTTATACTCTGATGGCGAGTTGAAGATTTTTATAGTTAAAACATTATCTTTATTTCCTGCTTCTAAAACTTTATCACTTCCAATATTTCTAAAGAATTGAGCTTCAACTTCCTTTGCTGCCCAATAAAGTCTTTTTGCCTTTTCTTCTGAAACATTAGAGCCAACTTGCATTACTATTGAGCCATTATCAAAAGTATACTTATTAGGTAGGTACTTGTTATAACCTTCTTCTTTAAGTTGTGTATAGTTTATATTTTCTCCACGTGAGTTGATTCCTTTATATAGATAATCAATTCTTTCTGCTGCTATAAAAAATTTCTCTGAATACTTATTTGAAGTATCCATAACATCAGTTAATAATCCAATTGCCATCTTCGGATTGCTATGGAATACACCTAGTTCTCCTATTTGGTAAATGGCATTATTAACCAACCACTGGTTACCACTACTAGCATTTTTCATTAATGCTATTTCTTTTAATTCATTTATAAAGGCATCAATTTTACCATAGTAAGGCATTGTTGCAGGATCTTTTCCGTAGGCTGCAGAAGTTAAATCATAGGATATACCTTTAATTACTCCATAGATAGCATTAGCCTTTGATAAATCAGTGCCATATGTCTCTATGTTGATTTTATAATCTCTTAATAGTGCTGCTGACTTATTAACTACTTCCACACTGGAAGATGCATTTCCAATTAAAGATCCAAAACTTTCAATGACACCGTTTTGAAGTTTATTTCCAAATTTAAAGTTAGGATTCGCAATCATTGAGTTTAATGCTGGTAAGCAAAAATCTTTAAAGTTTCTGTCATTTAAATAACTTAACCCAGTATTATAGTAGCCCAAATAGAATCCTGATCTTAAAACCTCCACTATAGTCGGAATACCATTGTTATTAGTGCCTGTAAAAGTTTTAGCTCTTGTATCTAAAGCATCTATTATATACTTTACACGAGCTCTATCACCATAAAATTCTTGTGAATCTGCAGAATACTTAAATAGTCCATCGATATTTCTCCACTCTAAGGATGCAATAGTATTAACCATTTCTTGATAGCTCATCGCTGAAAGTTCTTTTAAGGTATAGTTGCGCTGAGCTTCAATTACCTTTTTATCTACACTCTTCTCTTCTGAAGGTTTAAGTAAACTGACATCATCTACTTTAGTCTCTGCTAATGTTTTAGCTTGAATAATTTCTTCATTATTTGAAATCCCATCTTTTAATACTCCATATGGTTTTGGCTTTTGTTCTAAATTTTGCTTTAAACTATCCTTATTATTTTCTGCTGCTATATTAATTGGTATCTTGTCCATATCTTCCATAGTCATGGCCATAACTCCAGTCGATGTATTTACCACCATAAATACACTTAAACATGCTAATGAAGTATTTCGCTTAAAATTTTTCCTTCCCATAAATCGAATTAAATTTTCAATTAATGTAATTTTAATGTTTTTATTCATTTTAATACCTCCATTGTATTTTTTTGTATTTTATATAATTATACTACCTTCATGAATAATTACAATGTTTTTTAATCATTTTTTATATAATTGTGAATATTTTTTATATTTTTTCAATATTTCAAAATACTATAATAAATTTACATATAAATATTTTCTATAAACAAAAAAATCCTTACATCAATCTATTACGTTGGTATAAGGATTCATTAAAGTCTATTATAGTATTGCAGACTATATAAATAATTTAAAAATTCATGTTCTATACGAACTATACATTATTTAAAATTATCAATAACCTAGTTGTTCTCCCACAATAATTACTTTTATTCTATTTTTAATAAACTGGCCTCTTATAATTGTAAAATCATTACATATTCTGTTAGGGCTTTTACAATCTACACAATAGCCTAAGGTAGTGCATGGAGTATCTTTATTTAACCTCTTTGCATCAATAGGAGCTGCATAATTTCTAACCCTTTTTTCTGCCTCCTCGATATCCTTTACAATCTTATTTATTCCAGTTACTAGAATAACTTGCTTTGGACCATATAGCATCGGTGCAACTCTACTTCCATTACCATCAATATTATATAGTTCACCCTCCTCTGTTAATGCATTAGTGCTACACATGAATGTGTTTGTAGAAAAATTTTGCAGATAAATTTCCTTCTTATCTTCACTAGTAATACCGTCTCTATACTTGTCCAAAAATACATAATTACCTTTGCGTAGAAAATCTATAACTCCTGTTTCAAAAAGTGTCATGGAGTCCCCTACACCTACTGTAGATTTTTCATCTATAAGTCCCTTTAAAATCATCATTAACTCACTTTTATCTTTAACAAAGAAGCCCTCCATGTTTCTTTTTCTTAAGTTTTTTATAGTTCTATCAATTTGCTTCTCCATATACCATAAAGTACTATTATCCATTTAAATCATTCCTTTCTAAAATAGAAGCTTATATCTTTAGTTACTTCTATGTTAACTTAGACTTCTCTAAGAATTCATATGCATATTATCTACAACATTTATAAAATAATAAATCTTGTGCAGAAAATAAAATTTCAGATTTTTTCCAGAATACATTTTATATAATATAATATACATAAATTATATTATATATCTGATATATAAGTTTTTAGATCATCGCAATTAAAACTCCCTTCATTTTTCCATAAGTATGTTGTACTACTTATTAATTCATTAACTAAATATACATAATTTACAGCCAATTTAACACTTACTTAACAACTTTTAAAATTTATTGTAAATACTTATTTTTGCTAATTTATTTAGATTGTTTTATGTTAAAATATAACTATAATATTACTTACATTAAAATTTTACGTTTTACATTTTCATTTAATTTTAAACTCTTATAAGGTGAATGCTGGTTATGTTTTACGTTTCCATTTCCAGCATTTATCTTATAAACCAAGTATATAAGTAAAGAATATACCATAAATGTATATATATGAGTAGTGCTCATTTAATTAAAGTACTACTTTTTTTATTTTGGCATATCTTAACTTTTTTTAGTCATAACTCATCCTTTCTATAAATATATTTTTAAAGAAAGGAGTGATGAGAAAATGGGTAAGCAAAGAAGAGGTAAGGTTATTAAGAAAATAGTTGGTTGGAGAGGTACATGTCCCCTATGTGGTAGAAAAAGAGTAAAGCTGGTTTGGACTAAGAAATGTGAAGACGGAAAAACTATAAACATCTGTAAAATCTGTTCATCAACAGTAGCTCAATAATTTTAGAACTTAAAAGGATGTTTTGAAATAACCTTATTTCTAAACATCCTTTATGTTTATTTTAAAACTCACTCTTTTAACTTTCTTTAATATACTTAACTATTGCCCATACTAATCCTTTATTTGATATAACATAATAAATCTTTCCATCTTGATATAATTTATTTATCATTTCAAGCTTTTCAAGATAAACTAAATGAGACATACACTCCCCTAGTGCAAAGAATCTTTGAGTTATCGGGAAGTCTTCCCAGTTTTTAATTGTTATACTCCAGTGCATTCTTCCTGCAATTTCATAAGGTGAAAGCTTTTCTCCATTCGCCAAAATATCCATAATTTCCTCTAACCTAAGATCATAATGGTCCTTGAGTTCTCTTATTCTCTTTTTAGTATTCCTTATAATAGCTCTATGAGAAGACAGTGTCACGTCTATAGGTAGAGATGCAACTCTATCTAAGCTATCAAAGTATTCTTGTAAAGGGTTTTCCATCCACTGTTCAAGGCTATAGGTTATGTTTGGAGTTATCTTTGCTAATATTAAATCTCCACCAATTAAAATCCTATGGTTTTTTTCATATAAACAGCAATGAGCTGGAGTATGCCCTGGAGTCAAAATACACTTAAACTCATACTTTCCTACCGTTAATATTTCTCCATCTTTGATATCTGTATAGGTTGGCTCAGTGAAGCTTTCCTCAAAACCTTCTTGATCTCTTAGAGCTTTTAGAGCTGATACCGCCTTGCCCTTAGGGAATCCCATGGCTTCATTAAATATATTCATTTCTTCCATATAACTTACTTTTCTTAAATTATATATCTCTTCACTTTCTCTTGGATGAATATAAGCCTTATTATTGGAATTTAAAAGAAATGGTACAAGACCCGTATGGTCATCATGAAGATGGGTTAAAAATATATCCGTATTGTCCATATTCACATTCAATTCTTTTAAGCTTTGTCTTAAGCTTTCTAGGGATTTAACCTTACGAAAGCCTGTATCTACAAGTAGATTTCTTTCATTCCCCTTAATTAAATAAGCATTTAGCGCCCTTAAAGGATTGTCTGGAAGTTCTACTTCTATTTGATATATATCTTCAAACAATTCTCTTATCATCAGTATCTCCTTATCTTTTACCTCGTCATTAGAAAGTAAATAAAACCTTTTTATATATTTAAAATTTATATTTCAATGATATTATTAGTAATACTATTATCATATTATTTTGCAACATATTTTATTATAATACTTAAATATTTTATTATCCAGTGCTACTGTAGTATATAGTCCTCTATTGGAATGATTCCTATTGCTGCCATTAACGTAGCATTAAGATTTTCATCTTTTTCTCTTGAATTGTCTTTCACAAATTCTTCTATAGCATCTCTGTTCTTATTCAAACATATAAGAGATTTTATTTCTGGATTTTCTCCTTTATCTATTAATTTTTCATTATGCTGATTTAAAATTTTATCTAGCTCATCTTCATTAATAAGTAAAGACATTTTAAAAATGGCTGATAAAAAATTATCTTTGCCCCCACTCTTTAAAACATAGTGTTTTAACTCTTTTACTAAAGTTTTATCATCTACATCTATTCCTATTTCTTCATTAATTTCTTTTTCAATGTTATGTCTTAAGTCAAAAACATTATTCTTTATATCGTTCTTATCTATGCCACCGCCTATAAATTGAAGCTTTCTTGGAGCTGCAGTGCCTAAATTCATCTCTCCAATAACAAATTTTCCATCTACGGTTTCAATTAAAACAGAAGTGTGAATGACTCTACAATCTGGCTCTACAAATTTCTCTCTATGAATGGTATATAAAAAATGTGCATAATCTGTTTTTGAAACAAAGATGTCTAGTCTTTCATTAGTCTCTTCTATTTTACTTATAGTGTATACATCCCCTCTAAAAAAATCATTACCTTCTTGTTGTAGCTCTTGCCAATGTTTTTCTACTTGGTCACTATAATCCTTGGGTAAAGAAATTTTTTCATTAGTATAGTATGTGTTAACTACCTGATGAAATCTAGAAATAATTGTTCTCCTCATAATTAATCCCCTTTATTACATGATAAAACTATATTTTAATCATAACGACTAAAATATAGCTTATACTTTTTACTTAACAGCCTTAAGAACAACACCGTCCTTAAATCCCCCACGCTGCTTCAACTTCCACTTTCTTTTCTCCAATAGTTCCTCTTCAGAATATCCTAAATTATGAGCTAGTCCAAATAGCACTTCCATAATATCAGCTAGCTCCTCTAAATTTTTATCCTTTAGATATTCATTTACCTCTTCTTTTAGCTTATCTTCTAATAAAGAAGTCATATCCTCCTTAGATGCAATTTCTATATCACACTGATTTCCATCTTCAGCTATCACCTGTGGAATCTTATCTCTTACTAATTTATTATATACTTTCATTATCTACTCCACTGCTCATAATGAACTATTTCTTCTAAACTCTTTCTTGGGCGAGGACTTGGTGCTTCATCTGGATAACCTAAAGTTAATACTGCAACCACATACTTATCATCAGGAATATTTAAAACTGGTCTAAAGTCCTTCTGCTCAAACCAAGCAATCCAACAAGTTCCCAATCCTAAATCTGTAGCCGCAAGTGCCATATGTTCAATTGCAATAGCTGTATCTCTAATAATTTGCTTAACTTCGAATTCCTTACTATATTCATCAATATAAAATCCGTTACTCTTAGGCAACCTTGACTTTATATCTGCAACGCATACAAGGTGCACTGGTGCACTAACCATCCACTTTTGATTATAGGCAGCATTTGCAATTTTTTCTCTATTTTCCAGTTCCTTAACCACAATAATTTGCCATGGCTGTGTATTGCTACCTGAAGGTGCTAGTCTTGCACTATCAAGAATTTGTAATATCTTCTCTTCCTCCACTTGTTTATCCATATATCTTCTTATACTTCTACGATCTTTAATTGATTTAATCATAATTCTACCTCCGACACTACCTTTTATATTCCTATTAAATTATGTAGGTATTCTAACTTTTAAATGCTTATTTACATATATTTATTATAACACGCTTTCCATAATTATATAAATCAACTATAACATTTATTGATCATATTGTATATTTTTGTAATATATAATATGATTAAGATATTATATTTCATATTTTATTTAAAGGAGTTTATTTATGGGGTACAATAATTTTCTATTTATACTTTCAATGATTATGATAATACTTCAAATAATGTATTACATTAATGAAACCGTTGTTGATTTATCAGTAAAACATTATATTTCAGCAATTATTTCTATAATATTTATACTTTCTGATTTAATTCTAATTTTTATTTGGTTTCCTAAATCTATTAATAAAACCATCTATATTTCTTATATCTATACTGATAATTCGCTCAATAAGATTTTATTAGCATTAGGGCTAGCCATTATGATTCTATGGAGCTTAAAACTTTATAAATCTATAAAGGAAATAGGTAAAATTAATAATGAATAAGAATAATACACCTAAAAAACTAAAGTTTAAATCCAAGTTATATTTCTGTAGTTGTTGGAACAAAATTTCCTATTATACCTGCCACTAAAACTGGAACTATCCAGTTAAAACCTAAACTCGCAAATGGAAGTTCATCTACTATTGATATTCCTATGGAACTGCCTATTCCCATATTATTTAAAACCGTTAATACACTTATAAATAAAGCTGTATATGTTGATAAAATAAACACATTATTATTTTTAATTTTTTCTCTAAATAAAGTCAATATTACTAATGTAACTGTTGGTGGATATATGATACTTAATATTGGTGCAGAAAATTTTATTATAGTGCTTACTCCAAAATTCGCTACTACACCACTAAACACGCACACAAATATAACTATATCTCTATATTTCCATTTTCCCTTTGATACCTTATTAAAATACTGAGCTGTTGCAGAAGTAAGACCTATTGCTGTTGTAAGACATGCAAGACCTATTATTATTGCTAATAATATCTTTCCTGGTTTCCCAAGTAATATATCTGTTATATGTACTATTAATGCTGTTTGAGATATTTCCCCTAAGGGGATGTTTGTATATTGCTTTGAAATTGTAGCTCCTAAATAAGTCAGCCCTCCATAGACTAAAACTAGTCCTATTGATGCAACAATAGACGCTTTTAAAGTTAGTTTTATCTTTTCCTTTATGCCCTTATATCCCTTATTAGTTAATGTTGTTATTATAACAGCAGATAAAGCTATGGCTCCTAGTGCATCCATAGTCTGATAACCCTGAAGTACCCCTTCTGCAAATACACTTTCTACTTTTGGTGCTATATTTACAGAATCAATTGGATTTATTATTCCAACTAATATGAGTGATAGAAGAGTTACGAGAAGTATAGGGGTTAAAAACTGACCTATTATATCAATTACCTTAGATGGCTTTATAGATAAGACCAATGTTATAATAAAGAATATTATAGAAAATACTATGGGACTAAATCCATTGAATATTGGTGCAATACCCATTTCATAGGTTGTTGCTGCAGTCCTTGGTATTGCTAAAAGTGGTCCTAAGCATACCATTATAACAGTACCTAAAATTATTGATATTTTTTTACCTATTTTTCCAAAAATTCCATTTATCTCTCCGTTACATTTAGCTGCAGCTATAATTGATAGTATAGCTAAACCTACATCAGCTAAAACAAAGCCAAATAATCCAATAATCCAACTTCTTCCTGATTCTAGTCCTAAAAATGTTGGAAAGATAAGATTTCCTGCTCCAAAAAACATAGCAAATAAAGCAAACCCGACTACTATAGCATCTCTCATCATATCTTTAGTTTTCATTTAATCTACTCCTTAATAAATTCTGTCTTTAACTATACTTTTGTTTAGTATTTACATTAATGTATTCATTAATCCTATATATATATATTATTTAAATATAAATAAAAAAGATCGTCCTCAAAATAAAAATATGAGACAATCCTTTTAGCTCTAATTTAATAGGTCTATTTTAACTTTATCTCTATCTTGTCTACACTTGGAGTTAATTGAGTTAATTTCACATTAGCCTTTTCAAACATATACTTGGAGGCCTTTATGGAATCTGTTTCAGCATACTTATCACTAAGATAATAAACTTCCTTTATACCTGATTGAATAATATTTCTAGCACATTCATGGCAAGGAAATAAATTCACATATAGTCTACAGCCCTCTAAAGATTTACCCCTAGCATTTAAAATAGCATTTTGTTCAGCATGAACTACATAAGGATACTTAGTTTCTAAAAATTCTCCATCTCTACTCCAAGGAAAATCTTCATCACTACATCCATTAATAAATCCATTATATCCAATAGAAACTATTCTATTGTTGCAATCAACTATACAAGCTCCTACCTGTGTTGATGGATCCTTACTTCTCATTCCTGATAGTAAAGAAATACTCATAAAATAATCATTCCAAGAAATATAGTCTTCTCTTTTCATATTTTCCCTCCTTGAAGTATTTACTACTATTTTATAGTAAAAACCTTCATAATTAAAGATACTTTTTTAAATCTGTTATGGATTACATATTAAAAATCTCTGTTAAATATACTTATTAATATCACTAGGTAAAGCAATAATCCTCGATATATTGATTAAATTTTTTTATAATGACAATAATTACTATACGAGGTGATTGATATGAACAAATATGAAATTTTAATACTACTTATAATACTCATAATACTTTTTAAAAGCATAACTCCATTTATTGAAAAAATAAGAGGCTTTAAAAATGAACAACTAAAATTTACCATGAGAATTAAAGTAGAAAATATAAATAGATTAACAGGCCTTGAATTTGAAGGCTTCTGCCGATGGCTTTTTCAAAATAACCCCAAATATAAATATGTAGAACTAACCCCCTATGGTAATGATGGTGAAGTAGATTTAATTCTTACAAATGCCGATGATGAAAAGATCTATGTGGAATGTAAAAGATATGATACTCACTTCAACCTAGATAATGAAACCGATACAAAAGAAAGAGGCCAACTCTTTATTGGCAGAGTTGCATGTCAAAAATTAGTTGGTGCCATGATGGCAAACAATATTAAAAAAGGTATTATCCTTACTACTGGAAGTGTATCCCCTAATGCCCTAGAATACATTGGGAAACTAGAAGATAATAGTGATCTCTCCCTTGAAATATATACTATGGATAATATTTTAAAGCTTATTGGCGCACATGAAAATCAAGATGACTATGAATTTGCTGTAGAGATTTAAGGACTCAGTTACTTCTAAAATAAATATGTAATAAAAAGTAAAGGATTTTTCCTATGTTTAGAAATATGAAAAATCCTTTATACTGTCTTTTAATAAACTTTAATTTATCTTTTTAAATATATCTGATTTATAATTTTATACTTAATTACTATATGCCTAATAGCAAGTTACCATATTTCTTTAAAACCTTCCCTATAAACATCGCACTTTCTTAACAACCTAGCCTTAACTCTTTTAACCAATCAGGCTCTTTAGAAAAATCACTATCCTGTAATGATCTTAATAACTTCGTAAAACTTACTAAATTATCAAATCGCTTAAATCATTGAATTATTTTACTTTAAAACTTAAATTATCCAAACATCTTGATTCTTTATATGCACAAGTGTGTATTAAATAAATAATTTTTAAAAATATACTTACTCTAACTCATGTGTTCATATCATTGATTAATTTTCTAATTTTTACGTATATGAAATCAATTCCTGCAAACACTAACCTTGTAAATAAATTAAAAATAAGGAGGAATAAATATGGAAGCAATAGTGAACAAAGATACATGTATAAGCTGTGGAGCTTGTGTTGGTGTCTGCCCTGATGTTTATTCATTTGATGATGATGGTAAAGCTGAAGCTATAGATGGAGATGTTCCTGCTGATCTTGAAGCCGGTGCTGTAGATGGAAGAGATCAATGTCCTGTAGATGCCATAGATATTAAAGAATAAAATGCTAGGCTTAATGCCTAGCTCTTCTTATCTTAATACTTATTTATAATTATACTATTAATTTTTATAGTTAAATTTCCAAAGTATAATATAAAATTTATAACATACAATAAATTTACTAGTTCATAGTTAATTTCTTTAACTCATAGTAGTAACAATTCTCTATAGAAAAGAAGCTTACTGTGAATAAAAATTAATCTTAGGAGGGCATTATTATGCAACAAAATCAAGGAAAAAATGCTAAACAACATGTTCAAGATGTACAAAATAACCTTCTGGACTCAACAAACTGCTTAAATCAAGCATTAAACTCTGTTGAAAAACCAGAAAACAGACAAAAAATCCAGAATACTCTTAACTCAGTAGAAAGTGCACTAAACTCAGTGAATAGCACTCTTTCTAACTATCAAGAATAGTAAGAACACAAGGTTAAACCATAAAAAACCTTCAGATCTATATAAATATCAATTAATTTAATAAAAAGACTAAGATGCTAAATAAAACATTTAATATCTCAGTCTTTTTCCTTTTTATGTTCTACTTCTATCATTATTTATCCGATGACTACCCACTCTAATACTCCCATCTTCTTCAAAGTGGGAGTAAAGAGCGGCTATGTCCCTGGATAACGATTTCTAAGCTTCGAAGAAGCTAAGAACTCTGTTTATATTTTACTAATATTAGTTATATCAATAGATATATATTATATATAGGATAATTCAATTATACAGTGTGAAATATATCTTATATAATTATTTTAGAGTTATATAAATATATTTTTCATTAGAAAGGGGACCGTTAAGTGATTAAAGAAGAAATGACTCCAAGAGAAAGAATGGATGCATTCTCTAAGGGTATGGAGATTGATAGGCTAATATGCATCCCTGATATGGGAGCCACCATGGTACCTTTTATTGGAGTAACAGCTAAGGATTATTATCATTCAGCAGAGATTATGGCAGATTTAGAGATTGCTTTATTTAGAAGACTGGGTCATGACAGCGTAGGCATATCTACTAGTCTTAGAGGAGTTGCAGAAGCCATGGGATCTAAAGTAGGATATCCTGATCATGCCATCTCCTATTTAATAGAACCAGCTATTAATTCTGTAGATGAAATAGAATCTCTTAGAATCGTAGATCCTCTAAAGGATGGCAAGTTACCCATCTTAATTAAAGCCTTAAAACTTACTAGGGATGCCCTTATAGATGAAGTAGATGTTGGAGCTGCTATGACTGGTCCATTTACTGTTGCAGCCTCTGTAGTTGGAACTGAAAATTTATTAAAATGGATGATTAAATACCCTAAAAAAGTTCACACCCTTATGGAAATTGTAACTGAATCCAACAACAGATACATAGAGGAAGTTGCTAAACTGGGTGTATCTATTGGGTTTGCTGATCCAGTTTCATCTACTAGTCTTATAAGACCAAAGCAATTTAGAGAATTTTCATTACCTGCCCTTCAAAAGAATGTTAATAAAATCAAAGAAAAAACTGGTAGTTACCCTGGCATACACATCTGTGGAAAAAGTAGAGACATTTGGGAAGATGTTGTGAATACTGGGATTTCTAATTTTAGTATTGATAATATAGAAGATATAGAAGAAGCTAAAAAAGTAATGGGTGATAGAGTTGTAATTACTGGAAATGTTCCTCCTGTTGATGTTATGTATGCTGGAACTAAAGAAGACATTTTTAAGTCAGTTAAACAATGTATTAGAAAAGGTTATGATTCTAAAAAAGGTTATATTTTAAGCACTGGATGTCAAATTCCAATGAACACTCCAATGGAGAATATTGAAGCCTTTATGGATGCAGGTAAACTATACGGAAAGTATCCAATAAATCCGGAAAAACTAATGGATGATTAACAAGAATTTCAACTAAAATCTTAAACAAATAGATTCTTTAGTAGTCTATTTTTTAAGATTTTTTTCTTTCATAAGCTAAACTTTCCAAGTATGATTCTAAATTTATAACATATAATAATTTTGATATTTCATAGTAAAATTTTTTCTGATATTAATGGTATTAATGGAACTGTTGTTGATGAAGAAATTTACTATGAATAAAATTTTACTCTTGGATTGAGCTTAAGCTTATTTTCATAATATGCTAGCTCCATACCTTAAAAATAAAATTTTAGGAGGTGATTGTTATGCACAATAATGAAGGAAAAAGCGCTAAACGCCATCTACGAGATGTACAAATTAAACTTCAAGATTCAAAAACTTGCTTAGATCAAGCATTAAAATCTGTTGAAAAATCACAAAACAGACAAATAATCGAAAATACTCTTAACTCAGTAGAAAGTGCACTACATTCATTAAATAATACCCTTTCTAACTATCAAGAATAGTAAAAACTAGTGCTATTAAATCCCACTATTAGCTCTTCGCCAATATCCTTTTGTGGGTATTGGCGAATTTTATTATTTTACTTTAATTTCACTGGTTATAGTAACATGATACTTAAACCCTATACAATCTCTGTCATTATATGCTCATAGTTTGGTGGTAAGTCATAACTTTTTATATGTTCAAAGTTTTTCACCTTAACCCTTCCGTTACCTTCTACTGTAAAATCAATATTATCAGTTCCCACAAGAATATGAGGTCCTATATAGGGGTTTACTTGAAGGCTTATATCAAAGACAAAGGAACGATAACCATTGGGCCTTGAAATACTATTTATATATATGGAGTAAGGATCAACTAGTGGCGTTTGGGACATGTATGTGGAGTAATATTTTTCTACCTCCGTCTTGATATAAGGCATTAGTAAAGCTAAAAATACATCCTGATACAGCTCTTCTGTGGATTCTTTAGGCGGTTGATGAGGTAAGTCTATGATTGTAGATACATACATAAAACCTTCATTACCTTTTATTCTTTCAAAGGTTTTCTGTTCCCAAATAACATTAGAATCCGCTTCAGCAAGACTTACTTCATTCTTTTCTATTCCAAATACTATTTTGCCATTGAAATTGCCCATTAATACCATAACTGCCAACAACATTAAACCCTTCTTAACATGTTTTTTAAAATTTATCATTCCCTATGCCCTCTTTTCCTTTACTTTTATGCAATATTTATATTATTCTTTTACAATTCCAAGGCCTTCTCTTTACCCCAGTACTGCAATTATCATAATGTAAATTATTTAACTCTCATTCCCTTTATGTATATAGTATGTGTATACTTACAGCCCAGGATACACTACAATAAAAACTCGTATTATGAAAACTTCTTACAGAGACCTATTTAAAAGGTTAGATATATTGCTATTTTTCTATATAAATAAAGCAGTAGAATTTTTGCATTCTACCGCTTTATTACTTAATCTAATCTCACCTTTCTATTTCTAAAAGCTTTACCTGTGATGTAACTTAATAGCAATATTGCTACTAATACCATAGATGTGTATAATGAATTAATTTCTACAACAAAATTTGTAATCAAAATATAGTTTAGAATCGCTCCTGGTATTACAAATAAAATATATAACAATAGCACCATTATTATTTTTTTTACATTACCTTTGTTTTTTATTATTACTTTCCTTAATCCTATACTAAAAATAAACCTACAAAACAAAAAGTCAACTATAAGCATAAAGATTATATTTAAAGTAAATTTCATATCAAATAAATAATATACTAATGACATCATTGATGAAATAATTAAAGCCCATTTAATACTCTGAGATATATTAAGCATTGTTCTACTATTAATATCCTTTGATTTTATTATTTCCTTGCAAAACTCTTCAATATTATTACCAATAATACTCTTCACATCAATGCCATCATCCTGTGCACTTATTAATAAGTCCTTTATATCTTCACTTACTTCATCCATAAAGCTACCTTGCATACCGCTACTTGATAAGTACATTACTATACTTGTGTATGATTCCTTATATTCATCCCTCAATATGCTATTACTCATTTTTCGATCCCCCCTATAATCTTATTTACATTAACATGTAGTTTGTTCCAGTATTCTATAAAACCTTCAAGTTCCATACTTCCCATTTCTGATAGTTTATAATATTTTCTATTAACTCCCGTGGATGATTTCCTTTTTTCAGCAATTATTAACTGATTTTTTTCAAGCCTAAGTAATAATGGATAAAGTGTTCCCTCAACAATATCTTCAAAGCCACGTTCTTTTAGTTTTGTTAGTAGTTCATAACCATAGGTCTCTTCCTTTGAAATTATACTTAGTATACATCCTTCAAGAATACCCTTAAGAATTTGGGAATTATTATTCACAGTAACTCCTCCTTTACCTTGTAATACAAAGTATAATATTATTATATTCAAATATACTTTGTATTACAAGGTATATTTGAATAAATCATGCTATTACTTAATACTTACCATAAATAATCACTAAAAAAGAAGGTGTAGCCTCTATGACTACTCCCTCTTTCCTACTTATATACGCCATTAAACTATGATTTATTTAAATCACAGTTAGCCAATTCTTTTACCTAAATCCTTCTGACAAATACTTGCTTCATAAACAACAATTGTAGCTGCTACTCCTACATTTAAAGAATCTGCTCCTCCAAACATAGGTATTATTACTCTTTCACATTCATATTCATTCCAAATTTCTGAAATTCCATGTATTTCATTTCCTACAATAATAGCAATTCTTCCTTTATAATCAGCATCATAATAATTTTTACTAGCTTTTAAATCAGTAACAATAATCTTAAATCCATTACTTTTAAGCCACCTCACAAGCAATGATATATCACTACTTACAACTGGCAACATAAAGCTAGATCCCATACTTGATTTTATTAATTTTTGATTTGTTTTTCTAACTTTACTGTTACAAATAATTACTCCATCTCCACCAGCACCATCAGCAGACCTTATTATTGTGCCAATATTTCCTGGTTTCTCTAATCCATCAAGTACTACTAACAAATTGTTTTCCTTCAGACTTATATCTCCAAGCTCATGCTGTGGAAAGCTACATAACATAAAAAACCCTTCCCCACTATCTCTACTACTTAATCTATTACACAAATTACTTGATATCAAACACGAATCATCTGCCTCACTAACAATAAATTTGACCATTTCAAGACTGGATTTATTTTTAATAAATTCTGGGCAAAATATAAAATTTCTTATTCTAATATTACTTTTTATTATTTTTTCATATGCCCATAATCCCTCTATAACAAATAATTCTTCATCCTCAACCTTTTTATTCTTTAATAGTCCATTAATGATTTTTATTGAAGGATCCTTATAGCCAACAATTTTCAAGTTAGAAAACTCTCTATATAATTTCTCAACATCTAACTCCATTTTAATTATGATTCCTTTCTCGGTACTCAGTTATAAAAATTTAATTTATATATATTTCACCCTGCAAAACATAAATATCTTTAATTAATAGTTTCACGCACGTACAATTTATCATCATATTTATTTTAATATATAGGTATAACAAAATAATATATAAAGAACAGTTCTATATTATTCTTTGCACATAAAAAGCCACCACTCATTATAAGAGTGATAGCTTCTCATTTCTATTTTTACTATATACAATTTTTTTAATACTATCTATGGAAAGAAAAAATTCTTCTGACAGCGCGTCAATGGTATATCCACTTTTATGCTTATTACGTATAGCTTCATTTCTACTTTGTATACGCTGCCTAGTTCCTGACTTTTCCCCCCACTTTTTTCGTGTTGTATGTTCAGATGGAATATATACATATTCACCTTGAATATACTTTTGAATTTCTCTTACTAAATTATCCGGTAAAATTGTTTCAGCCTTTACATATCCCATAAAGCTCAGCTCCTTAAATTTATACTTTAAATTAAGGAAACAAAGCCTGTATAAGTATGAATTTATTTAGTAATGGCGACTATATATTTACCTCTGTGCAATTGTCGCCTTAAGCCATACTTACAGACTTTGCACAGAGTATTTTCAGTTGTTCTTTTTTTGCTAATTCAAATCTCATATTTAATCCCCCCAATAAACCTTATCTTCTATATAATACCAAATATTGTAGAAATCATCAATTAATTTTCTAAATTAGCTATCAAGTTTTATAAATAATCTAACGGATCTACTAATTCGAATTCATTATACTCTGATACAAAATCCTGAAGTATTTTGCAATGTCCTGCTCCATAAATCACCAAAACTCTATCTCCCGGTTCAACCATATCTTGTAGATTTCCCAAAATATAAAGATTTCTTCTATACCATTCTGTAAGCATGTCCACTCCGTAATATTTATCTCCAGCTCCTACTTGAGCTAAATCTAGATATAAATCACTATGTTCCCTTGCAATACGCTTAGGATCATTAAGATGCCTTAAAATTTCAATAACTGTACTATTCTTCATAAGCTCATTTTGACTTATACCACATTCCTTTATTTCATTCATGAATTTCTCATAGAACTTTGGACAATTCTTTTCAGCATATTCGAAAACATCTTCTGGTAGATCTACTGGATAATCTATAGGATAAATTTTATTATGGTTTAATATTTGTCCTAATCTAAAACCCAATTGAACAATTTCATTTCTATGACTTATTATTTTGTTAGATGAATTATAATTATTTATACAATACTCGGAATAAGCCTTATTTAATTCCTCTTCTTTTCCTCGATTTGCTTCAACAGCAATTTTATTTGGCTTGAATTGCACTAACTTTTCTATTACTACCTTAATCTCTTTTTGTTTTTTCTCGGTGGTAATATCCTCACATTCAGTTTTTATTAAATGTTCTCCACCATTTCCAAAATGATAAGTTCCTAATATAAATATTTCTGCCTTTTTTCCCATAAATATACCCCCTTTATATTCTACATAATACTAAATGTTGTATAAATTAATAATCAATCTTCTAGATTGTATTGAGACTTAAGAATATTATGACTTATCTTTATTGGTTAAGTTCAAAATATAATGCTTATAACATTTTTAATTACCATTAATATCAAAATAAGAAGCATACCCACCATCATAAATAATTACATAATAGTAATCATCCTTTTTGCTATCTTCTTCCAATATAAAACTTTTATGCACTAATAATTTACTATCAATTTTACCATCACTTATAACTCCAACCTCCATAGTTGGAGGATTATCTTTCTCTTCTATAGTATGAAAATCTCTTGATTTATAGTAATTTTCTATATTTTCGGTATCCAATTCAGATTTTAATACTATAACAGTAGCAAAATCTAATCCATTACCATTGCCATTTAATTTACCATATACAGAATCTTTATCAATTAACTCGGTATTATTTGGCAATTTACAATTATATAATTGCTTTGAAAACTTATATAATTTTATATTATTACTAATTGGAAATACTATCCAAGGTAATATTGTAATTGCTACTATTATAATTACTAATACCATAAATAATTTTTTAACTATCCTCATATCAGCTAATCTCCCATTATATATTTAAAACTATAAATGTTATTAACAATTATTTGATTATCTACAACATATACTTATTTACTCTTCTTTTGTGATATATTTACGCCCTGCATAATACCAATAACAATTCCACTAAATTATTAATTTATCTCCTAATCAGACTCCATTATGGTTATAGGAATAAATGGATTAATCTGAAGTTATTCTATTTCTTTTTTGAAATATATACACTATTATTAAAACAAGTAATGCGATTAACAATATGTGTAAAATTATATGGTATAAATCAGGTATTAGTACCATATCAGATTGTGGAATAATATGGTATGTGTTAGCAAAAAATTTATTATATACACTTAATTTCCTTTCAGTCACACCAAAAATTGTATAATTCCAATGTGAAAAATATTGAACTATAGCCCAACCTGTAAGAAATACTGACAATACATATTTACCTTGCTTTTCTTTTAAGAAAAACAACATAGAACAAACTACAAAAATTACCCACCAAGCAGCATCAAAACTCAGTATACCAGGACTTTCAACTAAGCAAAAATTTCCTAAGGAAAATCCTGTAATATCCAGCGTAAACCAAAACAGTAAACTAACCAATAATATATTTATATTTCTCTTCATAAATCCCCCATTTACACAATCAACTTTTTTAATTTTGAAAAAATTAAACTATTCCCTACTAAATATTTGTGTATCTCCCAGTAATGTAATTGCATTATTATCCCACCAGTATCTTTAATTGCATATACAGTATCTGTTCTTTGATTTAATACTCTATTATTTAATTATTAGCCTTATTCTTAATATAATCATCTATAAGCCTAATATCCTTAATATCCTTCTCTCTTCCTAATTGTGCCTTCTGCTTTTTTATACTTTCTAAACTTCCTACAGGTAATCCATCAATGAGCACTATTTCATCTACGAACCAATTTTCTAGTATTTCTATTGTATCGTTTATCTGAACAATTCTTGAATTATCTTTTTCTACTATGTACTTACAACCCATTTTTAAAAATAGTTCAACTAAATGTGTAGTACACCCTAAATCAATATCATTTGTGGTTTCTTTAACGCCATGAATTACTAAACCTGCACCAGAGGTTATCCAATATTCATTTAAAGGTAACTCTATGTCTTTAAGCATTTTAATTATGTCTTCTTTTCCTAACATTTTAATAACCCCCTAATTACATTCATTTTCATGTGATTGCTAACATGATACTAAAAATATATACATTTATTTTCAAAAATTATTAACGCTCTTCATAATTAACAAAGTAATAATAGTTCCAATTATTATTTATATGAATTACTTCATTTTGCAGTAATATACTACTGTTTCATAATCAAAAATCAATGTTCCATTTTTATTATATTTTTTAAATAGAAATTCGAGTTCAGAAATCATATAATTGAATCTTGGGTCTTCTTCATTTGGAATATATGAATAAGATACTAAATCTCCTTTTAATCTTTCTAAATTATACACTTGAGGATTAGAAAATATTTCTTTATCGATTGTTTTTAAATCAAAGAATTTGGGTAAATCCGTGTTAAGTGAATTCCCCCACTCACGTTCTGAGTATTTTTCAATTAGTTCCATATATTCATTCATAAATTGGCTATTGCTAAATTTTCTTCTATTATTGATAATTACTACGAACCCGCCAGGTTTTAATATTCTGAGGAATTCTTTTTTTGTAGCTTCTGGTTCAAACCAATGGAATGCTTGTCCTGATGTAATTATATCTACTGATTCTGATTCCAACTTTGTATATTCAGAAGATGCATCTATTGAATAAAAATTTGTGTAATGAATTAGATACTTCTCTCCAGCGGACCTCATTTCTGCATTAGGTTCAATACCGTATACTTCGTTTCCATTATCCAAAAATAATTTAGCAGAAATTCCTGTTCCAGAGCCAATATCAGCAATAATTGCTTCTTTAGTTAAGCCAATTGATGTATTTAGAAATCCTATTATTTCATTAGGATAGTTAGGTCTATATTTTGCATAGTTCTCTACTCGGCTACTAAATCTACCTTTAGGATTAAGTTCTGTTAAATTCATAATACCCTCCAAATTAAAAAATTTAATGTTTTCTTGTAAATTTTACTTGTATTATAACTCCCTATCATCAAATGCTTTTCTGGTAGAATTTCTTTTTTTTGCATCAAAATTTATAGGAAGATGCTCTTTATCAATTATGTCTTCATAGTTAATGTCAGAAAAATAATTACAAAAATTAATTTCAACATAAATCAATCTATTATTTTCTTCATCAGCTAAAGCATAAATATACCCATTATAACTATCAGCGTAAACTGCACATACTGGATAATTAAATCCTGTTGCACCATATATAAGATAATCTTCAGAGGAATTCAATTTTGACAGCCTCTCTATTTCTTTCATATAATCTTCATCATTACATGAATATACAAGATATGCTACATAGTTTGGGTCAAAAGGATTATAGTAATAGTAAGTAAATTTTTCAATTTCTGCAGAATCCGGTATGCTATTGGGGAATATATCATTAGGATGTTTCCCTTCACTTCCAAGATATTCACTGTAATTTGAAATATCTGTAGTTTTATCTTTTTCCGCAATCAACATTTCACAACCACTACAAATCAGCATGGCTATCATAATTGAAAAAATTATTAATATCTTTCTCATTTATTAGCTCCTCCTTAAATTCTATAATTAAGTATAATTTCATATTATGAGAAATTTTTTTTATTACCTTTACTCAATAAGTCCTTTTTCCTTTATAAACAATTTAAATTCATCAATATCACCATTTATAAAACCACTTTTACTAAGAATTATGTTTTGTTTTTCTATCATCAATGAATATAGATTTTCTGTTTCTAATACTTTAGTAATTTGACTATACTCTATTGTTAAATTAGATCTAAATGTAATAATATCTATTTTTTCATTGTAAAAATTTAACGTAAACTCCACTGATTCACCATATACTCCTTTAAAGTTTTTATAGCTCTCTTTTAATTTTAAAGTGTAACCTTTAAAAAATATAAAAAGAAAAAATGCTGTAAACAATAACCCACATACAGAAAACCAGTATACTCCATCTGTTATAAAATTTATAACAGTTAAAAATGCAGATACAAGAAACATCAATAAAACAAAACTGCGATATTTCTTATTACATTCTTTAAAACTCTCTTCTGAAAGCTCATTTATTACTTCCTTTGTAATTATTGTTTTATTTTCAAATATTGGCATCAATTCAACTCCTAACATTCCATTCTTTATTTTATCCTAGGTTTTTTAATCAGTTTATTTACATTCTAATTGTAACATTAATTTCAATATAGTATATATATTTGTATATAAGTTAATTTATTCTTTAGATAAAAATAAAATAGAAAGCATTAACTTTACTTAATGCCTTCTATCTCCATCTGTAACCTATTAAAATATTCTTCCATAAACTTAAGTCTTTCTTTACCAATTTCTTTTGCTTTCTTTGTATATAATTTATCTGGAATTTTTTTAAACTTTACTTCATATTCAATAAAAGGCGTATGTTTAGAAACATCTTTTAACCTTCCGTTCTCAACAGTATTAGATTCCACATACTCATTAAGTGGCTCCTTCACTGTCAATCTTTGTCCAAATTGTCTTGATAACATAAATGTACGAGCAATTCCAATTGCACCGATAGCATCAAGCTTATCTGAATCAAAAAGTATTTTTGCCTCTATTGTAGTAGGCTCATTTCCAGTTCTAAATCTATGTGCTATAATACAATGTTTTATCCTTTGGATTTTTTCTTCTTCATATTGTAATTCTCTTAGTATATCTTCTGCAATTTCACTGCCCAAGATAGCATGGTCAAGTTTTCCTGTTTTATCTTTACTCTCTTCCACCCTTGCAATATCATGCAACAACGCTGACGGAATTAATATCTCTAAATCAACCTCTTCTTCATGCTTGGCAATCAATAAGCAAAGATTATAAACTCTAAATACATGATCTAAATTATGAGCTGAACAAGTTAATTTATCCTGAACAATCTCCATAATTTTTTTATGTTTTGCATTTATATTCATTAATATCTCTCCTATATTAAACTGTTATCTTTTTACTTAAGACTTCCGCGAAAGAACCATCATCTATTTCATATACCTTACATGATACAAAGCCATTATTTGATAATATTTTTCTAGATGCTATGTTATTAGGAGCTATTATTCCTATAACTTGTTGTATACTCTTCACGCTTTCAGCTTTATTTAATAATTCCCTTAGAATCTCACTTCCATATCCCATTCCCCAATACTCAGGAGGAAGTAGTAAATACTCAACCTCAGCCTCTGTAAAATCATCACTCATAATCAATCCACCTATGCCTATAAAAGTATTAGTAGTAGCTTCAAAAACCTTAAATTGTCCAAACTCTTCATGAACTTCATTTTTTTCTAATATACCTTTATATACCTTCTTTGCTTCTTTTAATGTAAATACCCTTCCATAATTCATTACCATCACTTTTTCATTTGAAACTAAATCTAGAAAATATTCAAAATCATCCTGAGAAAGAATTTTCTCAAAATATATTCTCTCATCCAACTTTACCACTCCTGGTCTATATTATTAAACTAATATATTTATTTTTCTCCAAATGCATATATTACTGGCATATTAAAATGAAGTCCATCACCTTTGTTAAACTTTTCTAGTCCTTTGAATATGTCTCTTTTAAACTCTTCAAATACATCACAACCCAAATCTTCTATTTTTTCAAATATTCCTCTAACGGCATTCGCCCACATTTCTTGCCACCATTCTTCTTTACCCTTATATACAACATCTGCACTTTCTTCATGAACTTTAACATTATTAAAACCTGAATCATCTAATATTTTTATTACATCCACTACTGTATCAAACTTTGGAATATCTGGTTTTCTATCATTATTTTCTTTTTGTAAGTTCTTAGGTAAATATTTATTAACTATTTCAGTTAGCCACTTTTGATCTTCTTGTTTACCCCATATGCTAAATCCTGCTTGTCCTCCATTTTTTAATACTCCTAGTATTCCATTTAATCTATTTTCACTAAGCAAAAGATATCCTATGCCAAATCCACAAAGAACATTATCAAATGAATCTTTTTCAAAGTTTAAATTCTGAGCATTCATATTTTTAACTTCTGCATTACATATTTTCTTATTTAAAATATCTTTATAAGTTTCACTTACCATAACTTCTGAATTATCTATACCTAAAGCATATCCATCTTTACCTATTTTATCTATTGCAGCAAATAATGAAGCACCTCTCCCCATTCCAATATCTAGCACTGTCGCTCCTTTGTTAATCCTTGAAAGTTCAACTAATCTATTCCCAAAATCATTCCAATATTTAGGTCCAACTTTTCCAAAATCAATGGCAACTTTGTCCCATATTGTTACTAATTTCATTGTTATTCCTCCAAATATATTCGTACATTGGCTAACTGCCAATAAATTACTAATATCCTAAATAAACATACCCCTATATTACTTTGTAATATTCTACAATCCATTACAAAATTCAATCAATGGCTTAATTGATGATTGTTCTGTAAAATTTACTACTTGTCCATAGGTTTCAATCATCATTTTTGTTTCATCATCCATTTTATCCTGTGGCATTTTACTTACTTTATTTTTTAACAAAGCCATCATAGACTTGTGGATAAGGCCAAGATTTTTATAATCAATAGCACCCCTAAAATGAAATAATTTAATACTCTTTTGCATTTCTTTTGTAAGATTCTTATCAATGACGGGTATAAATTGTTCAGTGTTACTTGGATCAGCAAGTCCTACAGTAAATACAACTAAATTTTTATCTTTTAACTTATCAAAGGCTTTAGTAATTAATGAAATACCAAGTATTCCACTTGCATAAAGACCGCCCCCATAAATAATAGTAGAATACTTTTGCATATCCGTAGCATCAATTTTAGAGGCCTCAAAAATATCTGCACCAAGTGCAGTAGCAATCCATTCTGCATATTTTTTTGTTGAACCATATTTTGATTTGTATATAACAACTGTTTTACTCATATATTTCCTCCTATAACCTCATATTATAATAATCTTTTTATTCTTTCTTATACTTCCCAATTTTTCCAAATAGGAAAATACCTCAATAAAACTAAAAGTGAATATTCCTAGATCTATATTCTTCTAATCTCTTCTGTAATAATGATAGTACATCATTAAACTCCATATCTGCTGTGTCTAAACTTATTGATAAAGGTGCGTAATTTAACATTAAATTTATTTTAATGATTATTCTCTTTATAGGCGAAATTCTTTTCATAAAATTATTTAAGTCATAAATACTTATTCCTATAAATCTTTGATTAAAACTCTTTTGAACATATATAGATTGGATTTCTTGCCATGCAATAAAACCAACACTAGAAGCAGTTGACCTGTCTGTTATACCATCTTCTCCTATCAATAATAGTGGCATAGAATTTAACATACATTTAATAACAAAGATAAAACATGTACAAAAAAATACTGTAGATATTATCCCAATAATTAAATAAATCGGTTTTGTTTCAATTAGTCCAATCATTAATACATAAATACTTACAATCATCATAATAAATCCAAGTATTAAAAGTTTTATTCCTTTCTTTTTATCTTCTTTAACAATAACTTCATTCATTTTTCTTTCCCCCCGAATGTCTTTTTAGGATGTTTCTATAAGTAATAAAACCTATATAAATAAGCACATTCCTACAAAGATTACATTCATATGATAATTTACTTTATTTAATTATATTAGGCATATCTACATTAGTATTATCTATAATTAAATCTACAAAGGAATAAGGGTTATCAATCTTTTCATATAATTTATACGCAGGAATATATCTCTTATTATATTTATTTAATAACACTTTTAAGTTATCATTCTTAAATATATCTCTTTCTGAAGCTCGTCTTAATTGTTCATTTGTTTCAACTACAAGCATAATACTATAATCATAATATTTCTTAAATTCATTTTTAAATATAAATATACCCTCAATTATGAGTATCCCCTCACTGCCTAAAGAAACATCTAATTTTTTTGTATATTCATCCTTTAAAGTATCTAAAACGAAATCACTAAATTCTATTTTCCCTGTTATTCTAGCTTGTTTTAAAATATCATTTTCAAACTTCATATAATCAAAATTATTATTATATTGTTGTTTCCAGCATGGTAATTCATCAGAATAACGTGTAGCTCTTTTATTACAAAAGTCATCAATTGAAACTACTTCAGCTTTAATTCCTGATTTTAATAAGGATTTTTTAATATTTTGCGATAAAGTTGATTTCCCTGAACATCCTTGTCCATCAATTCCAACTATCAAGCATCTATCTTGTATTATTAGCTTCTGAGCAGCTACTTTTTTTGTTATATACTCAATTAATTCATCACATTTCAACTTTATTCCTCCATTTAATGTTACAACGAATATATAAATCCTAATTTTCATTGTCTTACTTTAATAATATGATTGATAAGTTATTACTGCATTTGTTTTTAAAGATAATTAATATAGGTTTTAAATTTAATATATTCTAATTGTAACATTTACTTCAATATAATGTATATATAAGTTAATTTAATCTATGATGAATAATAGCTAAAAAAGAAAGAGGCTTTCGCAAAATATATTACTAATTTTATATAGAATGTTGAGTTTGCACTTTTATATTATTGTTAGCGAATGCCATTTGGATAGGTAAGAATCTAAATCTTTGATTTAGTTATTCGAACTTAGTTCTTCTAATTTATTAGAAAAACTTCCATGAATATTTTATTACTTAGTGTTTATGAATTGTAAAATCGTTAAGCAGCACAACTTGTTTGAGTGTACACGAGTTGTTGTGTTGTAGATTTTTCCTTGAATAAATACTTTAGTAAATAAATATTCCGAAACGGCTGAGCGTTAATAATATATAGGCATGCTCAATATTTCTTTTAGCTTAGTCTATTTTGTGAAAGCGCCTTTATAAAATTTAAGATTACTCAATTAATCTCTCTATCCTCTTGATTTTCCGGTAATATGTTCTATTTTAATTTCTACTATTTTTGCACTATCTTGTGCTCTTTCAATATATCTTTTACCTTCTTCTATAAAATTTTGAGAATATTTTTCAATAAATTTGAATAAAATATCCCCTTTTAAATCTCCAATTAGTTCCTTTGCTTCTCCAAAGGCTATAATGCTTTTGTAATTTGTACTAAACTTTCCTGGTAATACTTCAGTATCTGTAACAACACAGAAGGATACTTTAGGACTTTTTTCAATATTTTCGAGCTTATGCCCTTCTTTAGCACAGTGAAAATATATGGTGTTATCTTGGTAAACATAACTTAATGGCACAGCATAAGGATATCCACTTTCACCAACAGTTGCTAGAATTCCATATTCTCCATTAATTAAAATTTTTTCTATGTCCTCACCAAAAACTTCTCTATCCTTTTTTCTCATTTCCTTAAACATATAAACAACTCCTTTAAATCTTCTTCATAATATTAACTGATTAAAATTACCTACATAAAACTGCTAAAACAACTTTCCTTGGAAATAATTAAATCTTAATTATTCCCTCCATTTTCAAATTACTTGTTATCAATTATTCTCAAAAATCTATCTACATATCTTTGATCAAAGTCACATAGTTCATAATTTTCTTTAGATGATGTCTTTTCAACTTTACCAGTGTCCATAATAAGCTTATCAAATATTTCAAGTTCTAAATAAGTATCTTCAAACTCACTATTTGCTTGATAAAAATTTACTTTATTGCCATCATTCAAGGATACAATATAATAAAAGTCACCTGCTCCTTTTGGAAAAATACTAAACTTCTTTCCATTAAATCCAGCTTCAACCTTAGAAATATCACTATAGGAATATTCTTTTCCCAGTGGGTTATAAAAACTATAGTCCGTAATCTTATTTTCTGTTACTACAGTAATTCCAGTAATGCACATATACAATAAAGCAATATTTAAAAGAATAGTTACTACAATATTTTTCTTTGCAAAATTACAAAGATCTACAGTCCACTTTAACTCTATATTCTTAAATTTTTTATATATTCTTGAAATTAAAAATGCAATTAGTTCTACTTCAAAGAAGAAAATCAAATAACTATATGGTGGTTTAAACATAAACATTAAATAATTCTTTGGTACAAATATAGACTCTTGTAACTTCCCTATACCTACAAAAATAGCAATGGTTAAAATTATTATAAGAATTGAAATTAAAAATACAGAGGCTGTCCCCTTAGTCTTTTTATTAGGTTGCTTTAAATATCTTCTCCAAGTTAAAGTCAATATTACTGTACTTAATATAGCCATGATACTATTAAGGCCTATGGAATCATAATTTTTATCAGTAATATTAATCCAAAGCCACAATAATGGACCACTAAGCATTAAAGTTCCAAACAGTTGAGCTGTTAATGAAATTTCCCCTAGCTCCTTAACTTCGCCTAAAAATTCAGTGAATTCTTCACTTTTAATATATTCAAGGTCATCATGATAACAATCTAAATCAGCATTAGGATTTTTATTTATCTCTTTTAATAGAACTTCAATAGTAAGCTTTTTACTTTGAATATCTAACTCACCTTTATTTAACTCTTCTAATTTTTCTTTTAAAATATTTTCTAATAGTACATCTCCATTTTTAAACTCTTTTATTTTAGAAATTGGAATTTCCAATTGCCTAAGAATCTTTATCCTTTTTAATTCCTTAATATTTTCTTCATTGTATTCCCTATAAGCATTTGAATTTCTTTTGACTGAAATTAAGCCCTCACTTTCATAAAATCGAATTGTCTTTGCAGATAATCCTGTTAACAGTTCCGCGTCCTTTATTTTCATGTGTAGCCTCCCCTATCCTATTGATTTTAGTTAATTAAACACCTTACACCTACTGTAACGTCAATAGTTTTATAGAAAATATAAAATTTTCCTATGCTTTAATGAATTAGTTTAACCATTAAAATCTATGAAACCCACATGGTGGCAACAACTATTTAAATAGTTTCATATATAAATAGTTCCATATTAATCTATTTTCCTATTTCTACATTTAAATATTTCCCTATAATACTATATATAGTTTTTTATATAAACAATTTCACAATACCCCATATAATCTTGTCTATTCCTTTTCTTGCTATCATTAATGGTCCATCTAAAAAATTAAACATTAATAATGCAAATATAATTAATTGACCATATCTTTCATACTTCATAAATTTAAAATATCTTTCCTCTGGTAATAATGCTCCAATAATCTTGGCACCATCAAGTGGAGGGAATGGAATTAAATTAAATACTCCAAGCCCTATGTTTATTATATAAGTATAGTTAAAGAGTTTGAACATAAACACAATGATATCTCCACCATAGCCTCCTGTGACTTTTAAGATTACTTCTATGGCAAAAGCACATATAAGAGCTATTAAAAAGTTCATCATAGGTCCTGCTAGACCTACCAGTGCCATGCCCCTTTTTTTATCCTTATAATAATATGGATTTACTTGTACAGGTTTTGCCCATCCAAAGTGGAAGAATAAAAGACATATAGTTCCCACTGGGTCAAGGTGTGCCAATGGGTTTAGTGAAAGACGGCCTGTTGCCTTTGGTGTTGGATCTCCTAGTTTATAAGATACATAACCATGAGCAAATTCATGAAGAGATACTGCAATAAGAATTGCTGGTATAAGATAAATTAGTTCTTTAATATCCATAGTATTTCTTTACTCCTTTAAGTAGACTTCCCTTTAAATATAGAATACTATTACTTCTTTATATAGTATATTATTATTTATCTATGAGTTTTTCAATAAGTGATTAAATATGTTTACACAATTGTATTATTTTAAGTAGAATGTCTATTAATATGGTGAAATATATTGCAAATGAAAATGGAAGAATGATGTTAATATAATTTTCTCATCTTCGTGTAATAATATATTATTGAGTATACATTATTAAGGCTTGCTGCGATTTATACACTTTCTTTTGCAGGCTTTAAAAAATATGTTATGATTTACATAAAGGTTTAAATACTCAGTATTAGAGGTTCTAAACTATTGATTTACTCATAACTAAATATAGAAAGGTAGGATATTATGAATATTTTAGTAACCTTAGATGCCAATTACATACCACAATTAATCATTATGATGAAATCCATATTAAAATCAAACTCAAATACAAATTTTAATACATATATAGTTCATAAAAGTCTTACAGATGAAAACTTTAAACAATTAAATGAGGGGGTAAATGATTCTAGATGTGGATTTATTTCTATTGTTATAGAAGATGAGCTTTTGAAGGATGCTCCAGTGACGGATAGATATCCTAAGGAGATGTATTATAGAATATTTGCAGCTAAGTATCTTCCTAATACCTTAGATAGGATTCTTTATCTTGACCCAGATATTGTAGTTATAAATTCTCTAGAAAAGCTATACAGCATGAACTTTGAAGGAAATTTTTTCATTGCTGCCTCTCATGTTAACAAGCCATTACAACTTATAAATGAATATCGCCTAAACATGGACAAAGATAGTGCTTATATCAACTCTGGCGTTATGTTAATGAATTTAGAGCTTTTAAGAAAGTATCAAGACTTCCAGCAAGTCTTCGACTATATTGAAAAATTTAAAAACAGACTTCTTTTACCTGACCAAGACGTTTTAAGCGGTCTATATGGCTCTAAAACTAAAACTGTAGAATCTATAGTTTATAATCTCAGTGATAGATACTTAGCCCGTTATAACTTAGACCCTGAAAACTGGAGACAAAAGTTAGATTTAAATTGGGTTAGGAAAAACACTGTAATAATTCATTATTGTGGTAGGAATAAACCTTGGAAGAATAATTATCTTGGAATCTTAGATGTGTTCTATAAAGAGCTTCTTTAATAATAGAGAAGCTTTCGCAAAAAGACTAATCTGACACAAACGTTGTATCTTTTACGAAAGCTTCTCATTTAAATATTTAATAAAAGCTTTACTCTCATATTACTTATAATTTAGCAACGCCTTTATCCCATTTGCTAGATTATCTTGCCAATCATAGTAAAGATGAGCTCCTATAAAGGTTTCAGATGCTACATTATATCCCTTATCCTTTAATGTAGCTATCATTCTGTCATTTGCCTCCACATGACCTTTTGTAAATCCCTCTAAGCTTCCCATATTTAAATAAAAATCTATCGGTAACAACTCTGAATTCTTATATTCTTCTATTAGTTTACTATTTCCTTCAGAATCAAGTTGCATTTCTCCCTTATGGTCAATATACCATGCAAAAGCCCCTGACTGTGATAGAACCTTTCCAAATATATCAGGTCGATTAAGTGCTGCATAAGCTGCAAATTGTCCCCCTAAACTTAATCCTGCAACAATTGTTCTTTTAGGGTCTTTAGTCACCCTATAATTTTCTCTAACCCATGTTAATATGTCTTCTGTTATAAATTCAAGAAACTCTTTATTACAAAGCAACTCTTGGGATCTGTTTTCTGAGCTTGCAATAAATACAGCACAGGTAGAGCTTGTATATTTATCCCCTATGAGATTGTCTAATATTTTAGTGGATTCTACTAAATTTATATATTCCCACCCATCAGTAAAGACCATTAGATTATTTTCACTTTCATTTTCTTCATAACCATAAGGTGTATATATCCAAACTCTTCTGTCCTCCATATCTGATTTAAACTTAAATCTAGACATATGAATTTTTCCTTTTTTATTATCAGTTCTTTCCTTTGTCCATACTTTTTCTTTAGCCCCAGGCATCTCAATTATATTTTCAGTGGCTACAAGTAAACATATGTCTTCAGGATTTTCATCATCTATAGGACAGGTATACCTTTTAGGATTAAAAGGATCTAGGATTATATCTTCATCCTTCCACTCATATTCTTCATCTACATTTGCTATTAACGTATATAAAAAGCGAGCTTTTTTAGGTGCAATAGCACTTCTATACCATAAATCACTATTTCCTAATCTATATAAGTTAGTTTTCTTGTCTCCTTCTCCGAACATCCATCCTCCAAAGATTTCACTAAAAACAAATATATTATCAATCTCTCTATTCTGTCTCCAAATTACAGTTACAATGGAATTATTCTCATCTCCTTCTATATCTTCAATAAGAGGAGCACCTTCCCTTTCAACCTTTTCCCAGAATTTATTTATGGCATCATCATTTCCTAAGTTCATATCCTCTTGAAGTTTTAGCAGTATTTGGCTTATTATTTCTTCATTATACATAATTGTTTTCTCCTTTATTAATCATAATTTTCGCTGTTCTCTTGTTAATCTAAGTCTATTGATTTTTAATGGAGCTTCACTTCTTAAAATTCTTTATTTCTTAAAAGAAATCCTTATTTTCTAAATAACTCATATTATTGAATAAATAAAAAGGCTATAAGAAAGATATCTCTCTTATAGCTAGACCTAACACTTTATTTTACTTAGGTATATATTAAATCTCTGACTTAATATATACTACCTACCTCACCCAGCATATGAGTAAAGTTTTATATAAATATAAACTTATATTACCTTTTTAAGTCACTGAATTTTTCAGAGCATAGGTAACCATGACTTCCATTTAAAAGTAGCCACACAAAGTTTAACCTTATTAAGATTTATGTCTTAATTAAAGGCTTTTATTATAATAATTAAGTAAAATTTAGAAATAGTTCAATAAGATTGATTTCATTTCAATTGTTTTAAAAAGAAGAATCACAAAAAATCCCATAGAAATACTATAGATTTATAACCTAAAAACCTCTTTTAAATTAAATTTTTTCTTTTTAAAAAATTTAGCTAACAATTGAATCTAATTAACATCTCATTGCCACCTTCCTAAATTTAAGATTACAAGTACAATTTACCATATTAACTATATATAATCAATATATTTTTTATATCTAATATTTATTAGCCCTAACTTTTTAGTTTCCTACATATTTAAAGATTCATTGCTTTCCCTTGATAGCCTTAGTGTCCTATACTATAATAGGTAATGAAGTTAAGTTTTCTCTGGTTTAATGATATTTTAAGGAAAGTTTCTACTATATCTTATTCTCAGAAAACTACTATTAATAGAAAGAATGAATGGGGTATTAATTATGGAATTTCAAAAGTGTATAGAAACAAGAAGAAGTATTCGTAACTTTAATTCAAAGGAAGTAAGCAATCAGGTTATAGAAGAATTAGTAAATGCAGCTGCTTATGCACCATCATGGAAAAACTCTCAGGTAACTCGTTATTATGCAGTGAAAGATACTGCAACAAAACAAAGAATAATCGATGCAATGCCTGATTTTAATAAGCATTCTTGTGAAACAGCTCCTGTTATAATGGTATCAAGTGTAGTCAAGTTTAGATCTGGTTATACTCGTGATGGCAGTTTTGACTCTGCTAAGGGTGAAGGTTGGCAAATGTATGACTGCGGATTGTCTAATATGATTTTCTTATTAAAGGCTAAAGAACTAGGTCTAGGCACAGTTATTCTAGGTATCTTTGATGAAGCAAAGGTAACTAAAATTGTTGGAATCCCTGATACAGAAGAAGTTGTTTCAGTTATGCCTCTTGGATATTATGATGAAGAAGTAGCAATGCCAAAGCGTAAATTTGCAGATATGATTTTAAAAGTAATAGAGTAATTATAAAAAGAGGCTTTCGCAAAATATATCACTAATCTTATATAAACTGTTGAGCATGTACTTTAATATTATTGTTAGTGAACGCCATTTGCATAAGTAAGAATCTAAATCTTTGATTTAGTTATTCGAACTTAGTTCTTCTAATTTATTAGAAGAACCTCCTAGAACATTTATTACTCAGGATTTATGAATGCTAAAATCGTAAAGCAACACAACTTGTTTGAGTGAATACGAGTTGTTGTGTTGTAGATTTTAACTTGAATAAATCCTTTTAGCAAATCAATGCTTCGAAACGGCTGAGTGGCAATAATATAAGTACAAGCTTAACATTTACTTAGATTAACTTATTTTGCGAAAGCCCTTTTATTTAAACTCCTATAAATAATTAGTTTTAACTTGGATCAGGTGCCCTACATAATCTTATTTGTCTGCTAGCACCATTATCTCCGCAACATACTTCCGTTACGCTTACCCTTACGTCTTCTGTAACTCCTCTAATTTCTATTTCATAGGTATCTGGAATGTTACGGAAAATAACTTCCCTACATGAATCTGGTCCTACTATTATGGAAATAGTACAAACCTTGCTTATATCATTACGTATATTTTTTCTGCGTATTTCTAGTTCTACTGGTATTCTAGAGTTATTTCTTATATTTATAAATAAATTAGCTACTCTACACGCTCTTCTTACCCTCCCAGTAGTTAATGTGAATCTTCTTTTACAGTTCATACAAGCTATTATACAATCTAGTTTACATTGAATTTCCCTATTTCTAGCTTCTAATCTACGTATGGTCTCCTTGACATTTCTTTCTATAGCTCTCACTTCTCTTTTTATCTCTGCTAAGCCATAACGTGAATTTGTAATAATATTATAAATATCTTCAATGTCTGGTTTTTTATGATGATCTCTATCCAATGTATTCAATTCATGGTCATCACTTTCTCCTTCAATTACAGCTTCTTTTGGTTCTTCCACTGGCAAATCGCCATATATTATGTCAGATAAATCTGTTACATCATTCACTCCAGCATTTTCTACGCTGTCCTTTTCTACTATATATTCCATGTCATCACCTTCTCCTCTCGAATATTTGAAGTATGACAGTGCTGATTCAATAACAAGGGGAAGAGTTTTATCATAGTGACCTACATTTATAGATAAACTATTACCCTCAATCTCAAATTCACTAGTTACTTCTATTTTCATTTCACTATAGCTTTGATAAACACTAGATTTTAGAATTGATAATTTACATTCCTTAACTGTAACTTCTACATTTTTTCCTCTACCTAACTTAATGTTATCTATGCCTTCAAAAGTCATATTAATAGTTCCTGGATTTGTTCCTTGTTGAAGTATAAATTTATATTCTAAATTTCCATCGTTAAAGTAAAAAACTAAATCTATGCCATGATAAATTCCTTTATACCTTATCTTTGAATAAGTAGGCACATCTATAATTTCTTCATTAGGGTCATAAAAATCAAAATAATTTTTCTTTTCATCACCTTCTCTTTCCCCTATGATTTCAACATCAGGTAATGAATTCTTAAGTAATATCTTAAAGAAATTAGTAGTCTCTGTATCCGTGATTTCCTTTAATTGGTCTTCATCATAATTAAGTGTTGTAACATTATTAATCTCCTTGAGACCCATAATTATCTCATTTTTAAGAAATAATATAATATATCCATCTTTAGCAGCGGTGTATTTTACATCTTTATGATTCTGCCCATTATTAAATTCAAAGGGATAAGTATTATTTGAATCTACTTTCTCATCCATATTATGCAACATTCTAAACCTCCTTCTTAATTCATTTAAAAGTTTATCATTATTAATGTATTCCAAAGGAAAATTATATGTGAAACTAAATTCATGATTATGAGAAATTTTTATTCAAAAAGAACTAGAGGAAGGACACATATCCTTCCTCTAGTTCTTTTGATTGTTTGTGTTTTGTAATTTAAGGTTAATTGTCTATTGTAACATATTAAAAGATGATAATAATTTAACATGTTGGGGATAATCAATAGACAGGTAATAACTTTAATAAATTTACATTTCTCCTGCTTTTTTTGCACATGCCTTCATAGCTTCAATAACACTGCTACGTAAGCCTTTTTCTTCTAAAACTCTTACTGCTTCTATAGTTGTTCCACCTGGAGAGCATACCATATCCTTTAATTCTCCTGGATGTTTACCTGTTTCCATTACCATCTTTGCACTGCCATAAACTGCTTGAGCTGCAAACTTGTAAGCCTTATCTCTTGGCATGCCTTCCATTACTGCTGCATCTGCCATAGCTTCTATAAACATAAATACATAAGCTGGTGAGCTTCCACTTACAGCTACTACAGCATCCATCATTCTTTCCTCTATAACTTCAGCTTTACCAAAGCCACTTAAAATATTACATACATATTTTAATTCTTTCTCAGTAACTAAAGCATTTTTACACACTCCTGTGATTCCTTCTCCTACAAGAGCTGGCGTATTTGGCATAGTTCTAACTATCTTAATAGCTCTTCCAAATTGCCCTTCTAACTTATCAAGACTTTGACCTGGAGCTATAGTTACTATAATAGTTTCATCCTTAATCACAGGTGAGATTTCCTTAATTACATTATCATAATATTGAGGCTTTATAGATAAAACCACCACCTGACTATTCATTGCTACTTCTTTATTATTAGCAGTAATATTTATACCTAGTTCTTTATTTGCCTTTGATAATCCCTCAGCATATGCATCAGAAGCTATAATTTCCTCTGCACCAAGGATCTTTGAAGAAATAATTCCTCCAATCATAGCCTTTGCCATATTTCCACAACCAATAAATCCTAACTTCATTTCCATTTTAAAGACCCCTTTATTTCTATATTTTATATTATACTCTTCCTTATATTTATTCGGTGGAGTAACTTCCGCTAACTAAATCGTAGATTTAGAGCGTCAGTTGAATCCCTGTTCTGTTCTGTTTATTATTTCATCTTGAAGTTCTTTGCTTAAATTTCTGAAGTGGTCACTGTAACCTGCAACCCTTACTATTAAATCCTTATAATCCTCAGGATGTTTTTGGGCTTCTATTAGAGTTTCTCTATCAATTACGTTGAATTGAATATGATGTCCATCCATGTTAAAGTAGGTTCTTATTAAGTTGGCCATGTGGTCTAGTCCTTCTTCTCCTGCTACTACACTTGGAGTGAATTTTTGGTTTAAAAGAGTTCCTCCAGTTCTTAGATGATCCATCTTAGAGGCTGATTTTATAACTGCTGTTGGTCCATTAGTATCTGCTCCCTTTTCAGGTGATATTCCTTCTGATACTGGTTTATGAGCAAGTCGCCCATTTGGACTAGCTATCATCACCTCTCCAAAGTAAACGTGGCAAGTTGTAGGTAGCATATTAATTCTATAGCATCCACCCTTAACATTTGGTCTGCCTGTGATGATTTTATTATAGGTATTAAATACTGATGTCATTATTTCATCAGCATAGTCATCATCATTGCCGTATTTTGGAGTTTTATTTCTAACTAAATTCGCAATTATCTCATTGTCTTCAAAGTTATTTTCTACTGCTTCTATCAATTTTTCCATGGTAAATTTCTTTTCATCATATACATTATATTTTATAGCAGCTAGAGAATCTGTAATTGTTCCTATTCCAACACCTTGAATGTAGTTAGTATTATAACGAGCTCCTCCTTCATTATAGTCTTTCCCTTTCTCTATACAATCATTAGTTATAATTGAAAGGAAAGGTGCCGGCATATAATCTGCATATATTTTTTCAATGATATTACTTCCTTCTATTTTTATATCTGCAAAATACTCTATTTGATTTTTATAAGCTTCAAATAACTCTTCATAGGTTTTAAAATCCTTAGCATATCCAAGTTGTGGCCCTAGTTGTTTTCCACTTACTTTATCATATCCATTAAATAGAGTTAATTCCAATATCTTGGGCAGATTAAAATATCCAGTTAAAATATAGGCTTCATTTCCAAAAGCACCAGTTTCAACACATCCACTAGTACCACCTCTTCTTGCATCTTCTATGGATTTACCTGCATTAAGTAGTTCTTGTACAATAGCCTCTGTATTGTAAAAAGCAGGTTGACCCCAGCCCTCTCTAGATATTTCACAAGCTCTTTTTAAAAATTTCTTAGGTGTTTTCTTACTGATTTGTACATTTGAACTTGGCTGAAGTAACTGCATTTCATCCATACAATCTAGGATTAAATAACTTACATCATTAACCCCATCTTGTCCTTCTTGCGTAATTCCACCAGTGTTTATGTTGACAAAATCAGTGTAAGTACCACTTTCCTTTAAGGTTACTCCAACCTTTGGAGGTGATGGTTGATTATTAAACTTAATCCATAGACATTCCAAAAGTTCCTTAGCCTCATCTTCATTTAAAATTTCTTCCTCTATATCTCTCTCATAGAAGGGATTTAAGTGTTGATCAAGTCTACCTGGACTATAGGCATCCCATGGGTTTAATTCTGTAGTTACTCCTAAATGAACAAACCAATACATCTGTATTGCTTGCCAGTAAGTCCTTGGAGCATGAGCTGGTACCACATCACAGTTTTCTGCAATTTGAAGTAGTTCTTTTTTTCTTTTCTCATCTATTTCTTTGCTAGCCAGTTCTCTAGCATATTTAGCATATCTCTCCCCTAGAATCATGATGGCATCACAGCTAATACTCATAGCATTTAACTGCTCTCTTTTAGAAAATGCTTCTCTATCATTTAAGAAGTCCAATTTATCTATAGCTTCTTTAATTTCAATTTTATAATCTAAGAATCCTTTTTTATATATATTTTCAGAGCCTACTGTATGACCAGGCCCTCTTTGCTCCATGAACTCAGTGAAAATCCCACTTTCATAGCAAGCCTTCCATTTATCACTCATGGAATTTATAATTTTATTTCTAATAGATCTTCTTTCCCAATAAGGAATGATTTCTTTCTCTTGAATTTTTAAATCCTCTTCATTTACCCTAAAGCAAATTAATTCTCTATCATTCATTATGTGCATATCTTCAAGAGTATGGCAGCAAAGCTCTGGAAAGGTTGGAGCTGTCTGTGGTCCATTTCCTTTTTCTCCAACTATAAGCTCTCCATCATTAATGCATAAAGCTTTGTTCTCCATAAAATGTTTAAATGCTAAAGCTCTCATTTCTGTAACTGATACAGAACCCTCATACTTTTTATAGGCCTCGGTCATTAACGTTGCCCTCTCCATGTATATTTTGGGAACAGTATTTATACTTTGTGCCCTTAACTTTTTAATTCTTTCATTCATACCTCTTTCCATAAATTAACCTCCTATCTTTTAGCTAAATACTTGAAATTACCTTAAACATAAAAATCATTGTTATCCACCTATTTTTATATTTATAAACCCAGCCTTTTCAAAACTTTCCTTTATGGTCTTCATTCTTTTCTCACTAGGTGCTTCAAAATTAACTCCGTCATATACCTTTTGAAGTTTCTCATATTTACTCTTACCTGTATTATGATAAGGAAGTAAATTTATCTTTTGCACATTTATATTATTCTTCAAAAATTTTATAAATTCCTCTATAGATTCATCATCTGCATTAATACCCTCAACCAAAGGTATTCTTATATTTATATTTGCTCCAGTTTCACTTAACTTTTTTAAATTATAAAGAATAACCTTATTGGATTTTCCTATATACTTCATGTGCCTTTCATTATCCATAAGCTTTATATCATATAAAAAAGTATCCACATAATTAAGTACTCTTTTGTAATTTTCATAGGGTGCTTGCCCACAAGTATCAATGGCAATGTTATAACCCTTTTTCTTTAACTTTTTTAATAATTCTTCTATATAATCCATGTTTTGAGTCATTACCTCTCCACCAGATAATGTAATCCCTCCACTTGATTCCTCATAAAACATTCTATCCTTCTCTGCTTCCTTAATAAGCTGTGCTACTGTATACTCTTTCCCTACTATTTCACGAGCATTATTTACGCAATAGTCAAGGCAATTCTTACAAAGATCACACTTATTTCTATCTGTAACAACATGATTTTCTTCCTTTGAGATTGCCCTTTGATGGCAAGTTTCTATACATATCATACACCCTGTACATTTTCCTTCATTGTACATAAGCTCTTCACTATAATTTTGACTTTCTGGGTTATGACACCATAAGCAAGAAAGGGGACATCCCTTAAAAAATATAGTTGTACGAATTCCATCTCCATCATGGATAGAATACTTTTGAATATTAATAATTTTTGGTAAATTCAACATATCACCTCAACATACACTTATAAATAAAATTCATATTGTTAAAATATTTTCATTTATGTGAATTTATTTATTTATATTTTCACTTTAATTATAAAATTTGTTGTATATAAAGTCAAATATTATATTTTCATAGATCTATTATAAATTTCAATTCTATATATATAAGTACAATTTATATAATAAAAATACTAGGCCTAACTTTTGACTCAGCACTAGAACTTTTAAATTATTTATTTTTACTGTATCTTTTAATTAAAAAGATTACTGAAATATTATAAAACCTCACTCTCCCTCTAATTGTGTAAAAGTTTGCATTTATAAAGAATTCTATATATAATATTGTTTATAACTTATAATTTATTTGAATATTAATTATTATATACATATATGAATTTTGGAGGAATTTTAATGTCAAAAGAAAAAAAGATTGAAAAAGCAAATGCAAAGGCAAGGAAAAGATTAGAAAATGCCATGAACAATATCTATGTAAAATTTACTTTGCTTAAAGAAGTTCATGAAACTGCTTATAAATTAAATCCTGAATATAAATACTTCTGGGATAAGCATCCTGAAAAAACTAAGCAAGATATACTAAAGAATCAAAAACCTATGGATATGAAGCTAAACGAAGGTAGAATTCCAGAAATGCAATTCGGCTTTGGAACCTTAGGATTTGGTTATGGGATGAAGAGATTATTCTCTAGTGAAAGGTTATCTCCAGAAGAAAAAATAGAAATTTCTATAACTTGCGAAAAATTCACTAAAACTGTAAGAGCAGTTAATGAAACTCTTTGGAGAAAACCACCTAAAACTATATAATTAGTTAGATAAAGAGTGTGCAAAATCCTATGATTGTGCACACTTTTATTATATACAATTTATCTTTATTATCTTAATTTACATACTCTTTTATTACTCCCAATAACTTCTTTTATAATATTTTTATTCAGCATAAACTCTATTAAAGTTCTTGTAATTTCTTTTTTGTCAGTTACTACAGCTTTTTTCTTACTATAAAATTGTGATACTGTAATTCCAGAAACCTCCTACTAACCAGCAAGTAATACTTCTGCACAAGCAGTTCATTCTGGATATGAAAGCACTCCGTGTTCATCAACAATAAGTGCTTTGCGAAGTGGTACCAAGAATACCACCACAAAGAGCAGTAGTGATATTAGCTATTACTACTGTTTCTTAAAGTATATAAAGAAAATATCCCGTAGAATAGACTGTTAAATAGCCTATCCTACAGAATACATTTTAAAATCCTTTAGGACTTATATGTTTCTATTGTAAATCTTTATGCATTTCTAAAATTTAAAATTTACTTGTATTAATAGCATTATTGCACTGAATGCTGCTATATATCCCATTAGAGGCATGATGAATTTTAACCATTTATCATAGGTTACATCAACCATCTCCAATGTTGCAAGAATTAATCCTGTTGGTGTAATGAAGGAAATTAATCCTAGTCCATATACATAAGCTGAAATTATAACGTCTCTTGAAAGTCCAACTGAATCTGCAAGAGGAGCCATAATTGGAATAGATAGAACAGCAAGTCCTGATGATGAAGGAATAAAGAATCCTAGTACTATGAATATTAAAAGCATTAATACTATGAATATATTTCCATTCATACCTGATATAGCATTAGAGAAGAAATTAAGTATTGTATCAGAAATCATACCATTTTCTAATACAAGGTTAATACTTCTAGCAACTCCTATAACTAGGGCAACGCTCATTAAATCAGCAGCTCCAGCTACGAATTGATTTACAAACTCTTTCTCTCCTAATTTTGATAGGAATCCAATAATTATACCAGACACTAAGAATAGAGCAGTCATTTCACCGAACCACCAGTGCTTAACAGAAACTCCATAAATCATTACTACGAAAGTTAAAAGGAATATTAGTAATATAATTTTGAATCTTAAAGTTAGCTCAGGTGCTTCTCCTTGACTAGCAAATTTAGCTTCGATTTTTTCTTTATCTGCAAATGTTAATGATTTGCTTGGATCTGCTTTAACTTTCTTAGCATATCTTAAGATATATATTATAGTAATTAAAGTACCAAGAACAAAAGCAATAATTCTGAAGTTAAGTCCATTTGTAAAGCTTATTCCAGCAGCATTAGAACCTATAACTACTGAGAATGGGTTTACTGTTGAGAACATACTTCCGATAGAAGAACCCATGTATATTGCTGCAATACATACCATAACGTCATAGTTTGCAGCTAGAAACACTGGAACCATTATTGGATACAGAGCTATAGTTTCCTCTGCCAGCCCAAAAGTAGTACCTCCAAGAGAAATCAAGAATGTAATAAATACTATTAATATGTATTCTTTTCCTTTAGTTAATCTTGAAAGACTTGCAATCCCTGCATTAAATGCACCAATGTGATTTAATACTCCAATAACTCCACCTATAATAAATACAAATAAAATTATGTCTATAGTATCATATACTCCGTTAATGGGTGATAGAATTATATCCATTATACCTTGTGGACTTTGTTCAACTTTTTCATAAGTACCTGGTATAGCTACTGGTTTGTTAATACTACCGTCTTCAAATTTAGAAATGTCACCAGTAACTTTAAGTTCATCTAAAGTTTCTTGAGTACCAGGCATTTCTGTTATATCTCCATTCGGAGCAGTAATCTCAAACTTAGTGCTATCCGTATTATAAGATAATTTTGAGTATGAACCAGCTGGTATCACATAAGTTAGTGCTGCTGCTAAAAGCAATACTATAATTAATACTGTGAATGCAGTTGGAAAGGACAATTTCCTTTTCTGCTTTGCCATGTAAATCCCTCCAATAATTTAATATTAGTGTTGGCTACACATAGTAGCTTAAATTATTTATATCTAAAGAGATATTATGTTCTTTAATACCCCTCTTTTGATGTAATTAGTTTTTTAATGAACTAAATTCTTAGTAATCATTACTTTACTTAATTACATCTACTTTAAGCATATAATTAACATATTATTCATAACTTCAGAAAGAATTTTCATTAATAATGTACTTTTAAATATGCATGATTTTCTAAAAATAATGTCTAAAATTCATACTTTGTGTATAATTATCCTATGAAGTAAGAATTTTTATGCTTTTTTTATATTCTAAGTCTTCATATACTTCTAAACGTTTTCAAATATTTTAAATTTTTTTGACCTCTTTAGGTCTAAATTCCTTAATTTTCAGTATTTCAGCTTAGTAAATCCTATTAAAATTCCATATTAATTTTAGATTGTACATCATAATGGTAACTTTCTGTAAACTTATAAATAATAACTTGTCCCTATATACATTAAGATTTTAGATATAAACTCAACAAATTTTGACTTTATGCGTCAAAATTTTATTGATATTCTATAATTATATTACTATAAAACTACAAAAAAATAAAGCTTTATATTCGTTCCTTTTTCCCCAAATTCTATTTTTTTCTCCTTTTTTCTCTGTATTACACCTGTATATTCACCTTTTGTTCATTTTATGTTCATTATTTATAAATTTAAAATTTATATTAAAAAGTATTCCTAATGATACAAAATTTAAAAACCAATAAAAACACAGCCATCTGAAGAAGTAATTTTTCCTTTCAGATGGCTTTTATGCTCTTATTTTAAAACCTGTTTTTTTATATAATCTAAAGTTACATGTTCTCCTTCAATTGCTAACTTATTAAGCAAAAGTTCTAGCAGCTCCCTAGTCTCTTCATGGATAATTTGATAGTCCTTACCTCTTTCATAATATATTAATGCAGAATCATCTCTATATTTCTCCTTTTCATAATTCATAGAGGCACACATTCTATCAATGAACATTTCAATTACATAATTCTTTGGCATTTTCATACCAACCAATCCATCTTGAATCTTCATACCATAATCAATCCAATATTCTAGGTGATGTTTATTTCTTCCCTTATGATGAAGCCAAGCCTTAGAGTATCCTTCTACATTCTTTTGTATTCCATTAGGACTTATATTACCTCTGTAGTACTTTATTCCTGCTGAAAACTCCACCCAAGAATACTTAGAAAGATCATGTAAAAGTCCTTGTTTATATAAACCTACCTTAAAGCAGTATCTCATAACTAATAACTTATGCTTTGTAATAGTCTTAAAGTGATTAATTGCGTTCATTATGCCTTCATCCCCTAAAAATTATGTTTTATCTAGTCCTATATTAACATAATTTCCTTCTTTAATAAAACATTAAAGAATTAACTAATTTAATTTATAAATTTCTTTTACCTTATCAGGTAGTTCTTTTATTTCAACTTCTTCATAGCTCTTTGTTTTTTCACCCTTAACATATACCTTTAAATATCTATCAACCTTTAGTACCTTTGATGCTGTGAATGTAATTAATTTTTCATTTCCTTCTTTATCATACCCATTTATTTTATACTCATATACATTGTATCCTCTACTATTTTCACTTGTCCTATCCCTGTATTCACTGACGGTTTTAACGTAATACTTTGTTGAACCTAGATTAATTATACCGTTAGAATTTATTAACAATAAAGCTCCACCTATTATTAATATACTTACAATAATTCCTATTAACTTTTTCATTTTATGTCCTCCCATAGTTTCTTTTAAGTAAATTATATGTTTTTTATAACTAACTTCATATTTAAATCTATTACATTAGTCTTTCATTATTGTAAGAATTCTATGGAAAGCTCTTACTTATCCATTAATTATATATATAACTTGTACATTAATATTTTTTCTCATTTCTTTTGTAAAACTATCCCTTAATAATATACGAAATGAAAGGAGGATAATCCCATCATAAATAGATTATCCCCTACTTTAAATATACATATGTTCATTTTTTAATACTCCATTATCCATAGATAAAATTCTATCTGCTACCATTGTTGCAAAAGTCATATCATGGGTAATAATTAAAACTGTCATGCCCTTTTCAACACTTAACTTTTTTATAAGATTAGCTACTTCCCCAGTGCTACTTGGATCTAGAGCAGAGGTTGGTTCATCAAAACATATAAGTCTAGGCTCCATTGCAAGAGCTCTTCCTATTGCAACTCGTTGCTTTTGCCCTCCTGAAAGCTGAAATGGATAACTATTTTCTTTATTTGCAAGTCCTAAAAAACTTAATATCTCCTTACCTTTATTTTTTACTTCTTCAATGTATACTCCCAAAACTACCCTTGGAGCTTCCATAATATTTTCTAAGACACTCATATGTGGGAACAAATTAAAATTTTGAAATACTAATCCCATATCCATTCGTATTTCTAATTCATCCTTTTTTTGTGCTCTTTCCCCATATTTATATAAATATTTATTGTTTATTATTATAGATCCATTATCAGGTTCTGTTAGCCCACTTATACATCTAAGGAGGGTTGTTTTTCCACCACCAGAAGGTCCGACTATAACAGTAATTTCCCCTTCTTCAATTGCAAGATTTACACCTTTCAAAACTTTATTATCACCATAGTTTTTGTATAAGTCTTCTACTCTCAGCATAATATCCCTCCTCTATTGATAGTAACTATATCTTTTTTCTAACCTTTTAAAGACTTCACTAAATACTGCGATCAAAAGTAAATATATTATTCCTACTATTAAAAGCGGCATAAGAGAAGCTTCTGTATTTGATGCTATCTTGCCAACTTTTAAAAGTTCATCTAGCCCAACTACATATACTAAAGCTGTATCTTTTACAAGAGTAATAACCTCATTTGCCACTGCTGGAAGTATTCTCTTAATGGCTTGTGGAAGAACTATTTTAAAAAATATATATTTCTGAGAAAAACCAAGAACTTTAGCTGCTTCATATTGTCCTTCATCTATAGAAACTATTCCTGCCCTAAATATTTCTGCAAAATAAGCTGCATAATTAAGTGTAAATGCTAATATTGCAGCAGGAAATCTATCAAAGGTTATCCCTATAATAGGTAAGCCAAAAAATATAAATACAATTTGTAGAAGTAGCGGGGTTCCTCTCATAATTAAAATGTAACCACTTGTTATTTTGTTCAATATTTTATTTTTAGATAATCGTCCCTGTGCAACTAGTATTCCAAGTGGTATTGAAAGCGCAAGTGTTAATATAAATACCTCAATAGTTACTTTTAGTCCTTGGAATACTTGTGGTAATAGGTTAATTAAATTATTCATATAAATGCACTCCTATTTAAATATGTCTTGTCCAAACCATTTTTCAGAAATTTTCTTAGCTGTACCATCTTTTTTCATATCCTCAAAGGCTTGATTAAGTTTCTCAAGCAATTCTTCATCACCTTTTCTTATACCAACACCATAAGATTCATCACCGAAATCATCATTTAATATTTTATATTTATCTGCACCCTTTTGATTTATATAGTATCTTGCTAAAATTTCATCAGCTACAACAGCGTCTATTCTTTTTGCTTCTAAATCCATTAATGCTTCATTATTTGTTTCAAAAGTATAAACTTTACCATCATTAAAGGTTTTTAAAAGTTCCTCTTCCTTATTTATTGCATCCACTGCACTAGATTGATTTTGAGCTCCAACATTCATGTCTTTTAAATCAGCTTTGCTGTTTATTTTTGAATCCACTAAAGTTATTATAACTTGTCTGTTTTCTAGGTATGGTTTTGTAAAACTTATTTTTTCTTTCCTTTCATTAGTTATACTATAACCATTCCATATAAGATCTATTTTTCCTGAGTTAAGCTCTGATTCCTTCATAGACCAATCAATAGGCTGAAAAATTATTTCTTTATCTATTCTTCTTGATACTTCCCTTGCAAGATCAATATCAAAGCCTACGATCTCTCCCTTATTGTCTTTAAACCCCATAGGAACAAAAGTATCATCAAAACCAAGTATAAGTTTCTCCTTAGCCATTGTATCCTTTGACTTATTGTTACATCCTACTACCAATAATGACATCACTGCAATAATTCCAAAAATTATTATACTTCTTAATATTTTATTCATTTTCTTATCCCCCATTTACTTATAGTCTTTTACTTTATTACTTTACCACGGTAGAACAATAAAGTAAATACATTTTATATTTTTATTGATAGTATGATACATATAAAATAAAAAAGCCGCAGATTTGATCTACGACTTTCACCTTAAATTAATTGTAAAACTCACCTTGAGAATAAATTATAGAATTAGACTTTTATAAGTTTTGCATATAATACCACTTAAATTATTAATTTAGAGCACATTTTTATTACTAATTTTTTATTCGTACAACCCTTCCATATTAGTCTTATGATATTGAGCATACTCACCTTTTTCAAACTCTGCAGTATTGCCTATCAATACTTTTTTTACATAGTCTAAATTATCCTGTATTAAATTCTTATCCTCACAATTCGTATGACCTCCAATAATAATTTGAACATCAATACTTAAGTAATCTTCTAATGTTTTTATATATTGACCAATATCCTTTGATATAAGATAGGGTATAGGTCGTTCTAGATTGTCACCAGCAAATAGAACCTTATCCTCTAGATCGATAATTGATATTTCATCATCTGTATGTCCCGGAGTATGATAAATTAAAACTTTATCTTCTTCAAAACAAATTTTATCTGTGAATGTCAAATTTGGATATGCTAAAGCGACATCTCCTTTTTTATATTCTTTATACTCTTCAAGTTCCTCTAAGCCATCTTGCTCCATGTATTTTTTGCATAACTCATGTGATATTATTATATTGTATGAAAAAAAGTTGTTTCCCCATACATGATCCCAATGGCTGTGACTATTTACAACAATCACCTGTTTGTTTCCATATTGCTCATTAATATACTGATTAATTAATTTCATTATATCTGGCCCTAGATAAGTATCTAAGATATAAACGTGTTGCTTTGCATTGATTACATACACATTTGTAGGAATTCCTAAATCATAAAATGTAAAAAGAGTACCTCTGCTACCAACTTTTTTTATTTCCATATTAACCTCCATGCAACTTCATCATCATTCATTATTATTAAGGTTAGAGTTCACTATATTTAATAATTAATTGATTTACCTTTATATAAAATTATAACATGAATTTTCATAATATTACCTCTAATCCATTAGTAATTATTATAATTCTTAGATTGTGCTGTGTGAAGGATATAATGGTGGTATTTATTCTATTTTTCTAAAATAGTTATTATTTATATATAATTATAGATATAAAAATAAGGTAAATTATATCTAATATAACTTACCTTACTCTTATTATCTATATAATGTTAATTTAAAACTACTTTTTTATTTTCCTAAACATTATAACTGTTATAGCTATGATTATATCTGTTATAAATTTTAAAATAACTTAGCAGTATCCTTAGCTATTCTTATTTCTTCTTCAACTTTCCCTTCAACATCTGCTCCAATAACATCTAAACTTTCTACAGCAATAGTCTTCATATCTTGAATTCCAAAGAATCCTAGGATTGTTCTTAAATATCTATCACCCATTTCATATGGTGCATCCCCATATTCTCCTCCTCTAGATACAATGTGTACAGCCTTTTTATCCTTTAAAAGCCCAACTGGACCTTCTGCTGTGTACTTAAATGTTATTCCAGTAACACTTACATAATCTATATAAGCCTTTAAAATTGCAGGAATACTTAAATTCCACATTGGTGCTGCAATTACATATTTATCTGCTTCTGCAAATTGATATGCATATTTTAGAATTGGGTTATTCCTACTTTCTTCAGTTTTAGCCCCAAATATTTCTCCTAGATCCTCTGGTCTTAGAAAATCTATATTTTCTTTATATAAATCTAAAGTGATTATTTCATCGCTAGAATTATTACTTCTATACTCATCTATAAAACTATCTGATACCTTAAAAGTTCTTGATTCACCCTCCTTCTTAATATTTGCTTTAATGTATAATACTTTACTCATATCTTTCTCTCCTTATTCTATCTTGTATATATCATCACACAAGACATAACTTTATTTTTATTCTTAAAATTTATATTGTATTTATCATATATATAATGCTTCTGTTTTATTCATTTCTATTATTATTAAATGTGAGTTTTCATTGGCTTTAATTCCAATGTTTTCTTCAACTATTTCTAAGGCATCTTGTTCATTTAAATGTACATTATTAATATCGGAGTTACCTTCAATTTGTACTAAGTATGCCTGCCTTCCTTTATCTACCTTAAAGTATACCTCTTTATCTCTTTCTAAATAAGTTGTATACACATTTATATCTTGATGAACATTTATAGGTACATCCTTTGAAGTGCCAGATACCATATGGAGCCAATTGTTAGTTCTCTCTTCCCAATTAAATCTATAATCTCCGTAATTAGGTTTATATCCTTTCTTATCAGGTATAATCCATATTTGAAGAATCCTTAAATCCTCATTGCTACGATTAAATTCACTGTGATATACTCCTGTGCCAGCACTCATATATTGCATTTGACCTCTATCTAGACTCCTAGTATTCCCCATACTATCTCCATGAGTTAATTCTCCTCTTACAATATAAGTTATAATCTCCATATCATTGTGGGGATGAGTGTCAAATCCTGAGTTAGCTTTCATAACCTCATCATTTAGTACCCTAAGCACACCAAAATTAATATTTGTTGGTTTAAAATATTCTGCAAAAGAAAAATGAAAATTTCCTTTTAACCATCCATAGTTACTTTTCCCCATGTTCTTACTATCTATTCTCTTTACCATAACACCCTCCATTTTATCACTAATTAGTGATATATATTTATAAAAAAATCTTTACAAATTTTTAAACTTCTTCAATATATTTTTTAGCATAATTTTTTCTTCATCCGTTAGAACACTAAAAATCCTATTAATGTTTTTAATATGTTCTGGAAAAATGTCTTCTATAATTTGTCTTCCCTTATCAGTTATAGATATTATAGCAGCTCTTTTATCTTCTGGATCTATATTCTTTTTTATTAATCCCTCCTTCTCTAAATTTTTTATAACTACAGTTATATTACCAGAAGTAGTTAATATTTTTTCTATTAACTCATATATTTTTAAATCTCCCTTATTATATAAAGCTTCTAAAACTCCAAACTGAGCAACTGTAAGTCCAGACTCCTTTATAGTTTGAAACTCCCTTTTATGAATTTCATGCTCTGCCCTAGTAAATACAACTAGTGTAGATAAATCTAATTTGTTTTCCTTAATTAATTTTTTTAAATCTTCCATAGTTTGAATTTATCACTAATTAGTGATAATGTCAATAGATAAAACTATCATTTAAAAATTTATTTAACTTATTCATATGGACGAGCTTTAATATAAAAAATAGCTAGTAAAACTTAATTTGTTTTACTAGCTACTTTAAATTATTTTATTAAAATCGGTTTAGTTTATATACTTAGATAAAATTTATATTTTCAGATTAATAATTCACTAATCTCCTTTTCTCTCATAGGTATAATAAGTATAAGGTATTTCACCCTCAATTCTCTCCTCATAAGTTTTCACAAATTCTTTTTCATTAATTTTAGGGAAATAAACATCTCCTTCAATAACTTTATCAATAATAGTAATATATATTCTATCTGTCATAGGCAATGCCTGTCTGTATATCTCTCCTCCACCAGCAATGAATATCTCCTTTTCGCTCTTTGCTAACTCCAAAGCTTCCTCGAGAGATTTAACAGTAACACAATTTTCACCTTCTATATTTTTAGTTGTTGAAACAACAATAGTTTTTCTATTAGGTAAAGGCTTTCCCTCAGCTTCATATGTTTTTCTACCTACAATTATTGTATGTCCTGTAGTTAATTCCTTAAATCTTATTTGCTCTCCTTTTATAGTCCAAGGCATTATACCTTTATTACCTATCACATTATTCTTTGTAACTGCTACAATTATTGAAATCATTTTGGTATCCTCCTACTCTCATAACTATATTAAATAGTATTATAACCTATAAATATACATTTCACCTACTACTTTTATTAAAGCTTACACTCCATTACTCCCCTTTCTCTATATACGCTACATGTAAATAAATATTATAATTGTAATACACAATAACTACAATAAATTACTCATTTGTATTTTTTAAAACTATTTATATAGTATACAGAACGATTATTTCTTAAAAATATAAATATTGATGACAAAGATTTTATATTCAGCCAATTCTCAGATGATGTAGTCAATAAATACTTATTTGATGCAGAATCGGTAACTGATATGCAATGGACAGATGAAATCATAACATTTTATATAGAGCCTGAACCTCGACTACAACACCGTTGGATTATCTTAAAGAAATCAGATGGTAAGAAAATGGTACATGAGGGTTTCATTGCTGGGATCATAAAAATTATAAAGTATTAATTAAGGAAAGTCTAAAAGATTTTCTTGATGAAGTCTCTACTTGGCAATAATTTAATGAACTATATTTATACTTTTAGGCAAGCTATATGGTAATATTATGAAATATATAGTATAATTTATATATTGTACAGTTCAATATAGTTGTGGTGGGCTACTGGTATCACTTACCTCTTTATGGGGAGGTGATAAATTGATTAACAATGCTTTAATGTTACTATTTCAAGGAGGTTTATTCCTTCTAGCATTCTTGACATTTATAGTATTGCTTATTGAAAGAATATCAAAAAAATAGTAGCCCCGTGTGCAAATGGAAGCTACTAATTTCTTTTTTAGTTTTAGTAATACCAGTTGCCTAAACAACCAGAATTGTATATAATAGGGTGCGCCAACACCCTATTTTTATTATATGCATTTTCTTTACATAATTTACTTATAAATTACTAAACATTTTCTTCATTTCTCACTTATATTATACCAAATTATTCTAAGAATATGTATATTATTTTATAAATTTATCCAATATCTTTCAACTATATTCCCATTATTCTCAGCTATCTCATTTTCAAATATTCCACCATTTGCAATTATGGTTTTTACTGAATAATTATAACTTTTCTGGTAGTTAGCTCAGTCGCTTTTGATACCCCTTTAAAATACTGATTCGCATCTAATATAATATCATTCACACATATCACTACTTTCATATAATATAAATTCTCTCTAACTAAGCTTATTCCTTTATTTTATTGTATAAGATATTAATACCATATTCAAATATAAATGTATTGACATAAAAAACTAGTAGCTTCAGCACAAATGAAGCTACTAGTTTTTTAACTTAGTGGAAATTTTTATCCATGATAGCTATTAATAAGCCAGTGGATAAGAGGTATTTATCTATAAGAAGTTTTCAAAGCTTCTTTTAGTATCTTAGGGTTCTTTTTGTATGGAGTTACTGGACAAATCTTCTTATTCTTTACATTGAATAAAGTATATACTGCAATTCTTGCTGCACGTACTGAAAATTCTTCAGTAAATACCATATCTTCTGGAATTTCAACGAACTGACTAATCATAGCAAAGTTAGTTGAACCTTCTGGTACAACCTTTGGACGATCAGACATCTTACGGGGTTGGAATTGAGAATCGATATAAGGCATCATGCATGGAATAACATTCACCACATCTTCCATAATTTCTTCTATTTGATCTTCTAAATGTAAATGATGTAAAAGCTCTATTAACATTTCTTCACCAGTACAATCACGCATTGGTTTCTTTACATAATCTCCAACTTTGTCTGTATATAATCCATATCCCCAGAAAATAGTTGTATCCATTGTTTGAGCTTTAAAGTGTGGTTGAGCTGCAACTACTATACTCATTAACCAGTTAGAATCTTTAAATGTCATCAAAGCACCACTACCTGGAATATTAGTAGAAATCTGTTCTATCAATTTTAAAAGTTTATTGCCTTTACAAGTTACAGTGAAGCTTTCCCAGTTGGTTTCATCTGGGTGATTAAAGAATGGATCTGGATTACCGAGACCTGGCTTTTTATTAGCAACTTTTCTCCAAAGCTCACCTGAAATTGGAGCACTTGGATTATAAACTGCTGGTGTATGAAGATCACCTAAAGTTGCGCTATCAGTCATGCAACCATTAGTCATGATACAAATATCACCTTCATTTAATTCTATAACTCTTTCTCCATTTCCATCTTCTACATGAATAGCTGTTACTGTAATTTCACTGCCTGGTTTAAAATCTAAATCTGTTACCGTTGCATTTATACTAAAATCAACACCATGTTCATCTAGGTATGCCTTTATTGGTAAAATAACAGATTCATATTGGTTATAAGGTGTACGTGTAACCCCTTCTAGAGTTTCTATACGAGAGAATTCAAAAATCATACGATTCATATAACGTTTTAATTCAAATAGGCTAGACCACTTTTGGAAAGCAAATGTTGTTTGCCACATATACCAGAAGTTAGTCTCAAAGAAATGAGGGGTATGACTAAACCATTGTTCTATAGTCATATCATCTAAACTTTCTTCTGGAGTAATCATTAATTTACCAAGAGCCATACGGTCTTCATTGTTAAATCCCATGCTTTTTACATCTTGAATTACACCATACTTATCTACTAAACGAGCTTGAGCATGGGTTGGATGTAAGTGGTCAAAGTTAAGTATTTCTTCTGTTACACTCTTACCTGGCATATCTAAAGATGGAATAGTTGAGAATAGCTCCCAAAAGTTTTCATAGGTTTCTTCGTTTAACATTCTACCTCCACGACATACGAAACCATTTTGTACATCTCCAGCACCATCATTACTACCACCAAGAATTCTCATTCCTTCTATTATATGAATATCTTCTCCTTTAAAGTTGCAGTCTCTTACGAGATAAGCTGCTCCTGCTAAAGAAGCCAAACCTCCTCCAACGAAATAAACTTGTTTTCCAGAATGGTCTATATATTCAAATTCTGTCTCTTGACTTTGTGATTTGTTTTTAAATTTTTTAGCTCCTAAAGTAGCTATAGTTGCTGCACCTGCTATGGCCCCTATAGCAACTAATGGATTTATACTACTTTTACTTGATTTTTTATTCATAATAATTACCTCAACTTTCTAGTTAAATTAATTAATGTAGATTCCTTATTTATTATTATAGTTTAATACAATTAAAATGTATTTATACAGATTTACCTATTTGTCTAAAAAAGTATTAAGAAATTTAAAATAATAAATGTACATTTTTTTAACTCATAACTTTTAAGGGCAAATAATAACCTTTTATTAACTTCTACTAGACTTATTGGTATAATCTATATAATATGGAATATATATCGAAACAAATTCTTAGGAGGATTTAATTTTGAGTAAATCTGTTTATAAATTTAAACCAGGCTCACCTTGGAAAATTGGGGTTACCGAAAGCTGGCTTAATGCCATGGCTAAAAAGGGACTTTTTATAGAGAAAATGGGAAAATACTTCGCAACCTTAAAAAAAGATGAACCTAGGGATATGTACTATAGAATAGAATTGTCTGAGGAAAAGGATGAATTAAGTGAAGAACAAATTAGAATGTATAAAACTCGTGGATGGACTTATATTACAAACTATAACATTTTTCATATCTTCGCATCACCCTATGAGTTCAATACCACAGAGGTTCATATTATCCCTGAAGAATATGCAAAGATGTTAAAGCCATTTTATAAAAAAGCTATAATACAACTACTTATTTCTTTAGCAATTTTATTTGCATTCTATGTAGTTATTCCTATATTTATTGCTAAAAGATACGTTAGCGTTTTAGTAAATATGAGTTTCATAGACATCCTTTCCCAAGTAATAATTATATCAACCTTTATTAATGGAATATTTGAGATTTTATATATCAGTAATCTTAGAAAGTCGCTTTTACAGGGAACCTCTGTGAATCATAACGCACCTTGGAGATTTAATTATATATCGTCTATTTTCATTAGTTCTTGTTTAATTTTACTTACAACTATCTTAATAACAATATCTTTTTCTTCACTTTTCACTGGTTATGATGATGAAAAAACTATCCCTGATGATACCTCTTCCATGGCAATTGTAAGATTGAAAGAAGTTGAAAATCCTGAAACCTTAAAAAAAACTCCAGCTCCCGCTTCTGAAGAAGTTGATTATGAGCGTCATTATAGAGAGGAAAAAACTTTTTTTGCTCCATTACAATATACCAGTCATGAATTTGGCTCTGTAATGATAAATCCTACTACCACCTATGCTAAATCCCATGATACTGGAATAAACAATGAAGTATATAAAGTAAGATTTAAATTTATGGCTGAAAAACTACTTTTTGATTTATGGAAGGGTGATGATGGTTCTAGATATGAAGATACAAAACCTCCTATATTACAAGATGATGACCTAGACTTTTTAATTGTTCATGAAACTAATAGCGGATATGAAATCTTTGCTTGCAAAGGAAAAGGGGTTATGCATGTAAACTATTTGGGACAAGAAGATGCAAATAAAGTAATATCTGTGATGAAAGAAAAGCTTTCTTTAATAGCGGAATAGAATTATTATTAAAACTTATATAGAATTTTTATATTTATAAAAGAAGATTGGCGCTTTCTTTGCAAAGTTTGAAAAAGTGTAATCTTATTAATAAAAGGACTATATGAAAATAAGTTAATTTTTCATACAGTCCTTTATAAATGATTTTATGCTAATCATTATCTACTTTTCTTATCTTAACATATTCTTCCTCTCCGGTGTCAATTGAAATTTTGATCTCCCCCTTGGCTTTATTCCCTACAAATTTAAATCTATATTTTCCCTCTGTTAATTTTATTGTTTTTTCCCCTTCTTCAGTACCTACTAATATATCCTCTACCTGTTTTTCTGGATTAATTAAAACTCCTTTAAAATCACCACTTTCAACCTTGGAATCATATTTAATAGCAATTTCACACTCTCCTTCTGATTCTATATTCCAAATTGTTTCTGAACCAGAAAACTTCCCATATTTAACGTTAATGTCATTTTTAGAACCTGATTCATTCCTACCTACATAACTATAACTATCTCCATCTCGTGCTATTTTTTCATTATTATTATAAATATCTGATTTTCCCGTATTCAATGTACAACCACTAAAAGTGCATAATAATAGCATTAAACATATTCCTAAAAGAATTTTAATTTTTAATTTCAATTCTACTCCTCCTTATAATATCTTCACTACTTCAATATATTAGTTATAGTTTCGTTGTAACACAATTATTAAGTATTTAATATAAATAATTATTTCTCTACATTATAAATTAGTCTTGGAATTTTACGTCCTACCTTCACTAGAGATTCTACCTCTCCTATTTTTACAGCTCCCATCTTTATATAAAAATCTATAGCTTCTGGACTTGTTACTATTTCAAGCTGTTTTATATTAAGATTCTTAGCATTCTCAATTACATGATTCCATAATAACTTTCCATACCCTTTCCCTATATAATTAGGGTTAATGAAAAAATACTCTAACTCCGTTTCACCAACATTCATTAAAATACTATAAAATCCTACTATAATCTGGTTGTCTTCCATTAGAAAAGTAGGATAATTACTTATATAATTTTCACTTACACCATAAGTGTTTTTAAAGCTTTCCATATACTCTTCATCATAACCCCAATATGCTTCTGAGTTTATAGCAATGTTAGTTAAAATACTAGCTTCCCCTAATTTAGCTCTACGAATATTGATCATTCACATTCCTCCTCAAAACTAACTCCTTACACTTGAGAGTATATTAAAATTATAGAATATTTTGCATGATAAATCTATAACTGCATGACAATTAATCTCTTAGGTTAGCATAATACTAATTGTAAATTAGTATTAAAGTTCCTTGTTAAATAATTAATTAATTTACAATATATTTCAGTTATGCTACTATATTATTATAGCAAGTAAATATCCATTAATAATATTTGTTTATTGATAATATTTACAAGAGATTTATATTTTAGAAAGGATTTGATGTTATGAATAATTTATTCGATCTTACAGGTAAGGTTGCCATTGTTACAGGCGCTTCTAGTGGACTAGGTGCTGATGCAGCTAAAGCTTATGCTGAATATGGAGCTAGTGTTGCACTACTTGCAAGAAGAAAAGATAAGCTTGATTATGTAGTTAAAGAAATTGAAGACAAGGGTGGAAAAGCTCTAGCAGTTCAATGTGATGTTTCTGATGAAGAAAGTGTTAAGGTCGCAGTCGAAGAAGTTATGAAGCACTTTGGACAAATTGATATCCTACTTAACAATGCAGGGGTTGCAACTGCAGGTTCTGTTGAAAATATGTCTGTAGAAGTTTGGGATAAAGTTATGGACATTAACGTTAAGGGAATTTTCTTAATGAGTAAATATGTAGTTCCTCATATGAGAGAAAGAAAATATGGTAAAATTGTTAACATAGCTTCTATAAACGCAGTTATTGCAGATAAAGATCCTTCTCTTTTCCGTCACTCCTACAATACTTCTAAAGCAGCTGTTAGAGGTTTAACTATGGGCATGGCCGCAAGTTACATGCAAGATAACATTACAGTTAATTCCATAGGACCTGGACTTTTTGAATCTGAGATGACAGAAAATACTCTATTTAAACATGAGCCTTTCCTTAGAGCTTACAATGCTATTTCTCCTGCTGGAAGACCAGGTAAAAAAGGTGAGCTTAATGGAACAATTATCTATCTTTCATCAGATGCATCTAGCTATGTAACTTCTCAACATATCCTTGTTGAAGGTGGAATTGCTATAGTTTAAAATACATGAGATGTAATTAAAACATGCTTTACAATATAAAGGCTTCTTAGTATAAAAAACTGTTAACATAATATTATGTTAACAGTTTTTTATTTATATTTAATTGAGAAACCTAAATAGCCTCTCCCATAACTTCTCCATCTTCTATGTCAGGATTGTCTAACTTCTTAATTTCATGCTTAAACATAAAATGAGTGATTATAACAGATATGAAATCACTAGTTGGTCCTGCCATCCATACTCCTGTTAATCCAAGAGTTCCTCCATTTGTAAGTGGTATCCTAGGCAGAATTATAAGACATGGTATTAAAAGTATTACTTGTCTTAATAAACTTAAGAACATAGATTTCTTAGCTTTTCCTATACAAGAGAAGTAGTTAGTTCTTATAATCTGTGGTCCTACAAAAATAATCATAGAAAGGAAAATTCTCATTCCATGCTTCGTTATTGAAAGTAGCTCTGGGTCTGAGTTAAATGACTTTACTAAAACTCCTGGAATAAGTTCTATCATTAAAAATCCTATGGTAGCAATAATTAAAGCTGCTATTTGAGGATACTTTATAGCTTCCTTAACTCTATCATATTTTTTAGCTCCATAATTATATCCTATAATAGGCTGTACTCCTTGGTTTAATCCAAAAATTGGCATAAGGATTATCATAGTTATACTATTTACTATAGTCATTGCTCCTATGGCTAGATCTCCTCCATAATTCCTTAAAGCATTATTTGATATTACTTGAACTATACTTGCTGCAATTTGCATGCTAAATGGTGACATTCCTATAGCAAATATAGCTAATATTATCTTTTTCTCTAACTTAAAGTTTTTAACTTTAACTCTCAGATTAGCGTTTCCTCTTAAGAAGAAGCTTACTCCCCATATAGCTGAAGCAATTTGAGCTATTACTGTAGCTATAGCTCCCCCTTTAACTCCCATTCCTAATGTAAATATAAATATTGGGTCAAGAATTACATTAGTAATTGCTCCTATAAGCATAGATGCCATAGCTATATTAGGACTTCCACTAGCTCTTATGGTGTGGTTTAGTCCGAAACTTAACATATTAAATATAGTACCTATGAATATAATCTGCATGTACTCTTCAGCATATACTAGTGTGCTTGAACTAGCTCCAAACATTCTTAGTATATCCTTTCCCCAGATTAATCCTATAGCTGTTATAGCTAAGCTAATGATTATAATTAAAGTAAAAGCATTTCCTAGAATCTTCTCTGCTTCTTCCTTCTTATTTTGTCCTAATCTTATGGAAATAGTAGTAGCAGTACCTATTCCAACTAACATACCAAACCCTAATATAATAGTTGATATTGGCATAGTTACTCCAATACCTGTAATTGCTAAATTCCCTACCTCTGGAATGTGCCCTATGAACATTCTATCTATAATATTATATAATGCGTTAACCAGCATACCAATAATGGCTGGTATAGAAAACTTAAGTAATAATTTTGTGATTTTTTCTTCACCTAGTGCGTTTTGTCTACCCATGTAGTATCTCCCTTCTAAATTAAATTGTCTTTCTAAGTACTAATGCAAGGTTAGAAAACTCGTAACCTTGCAAAATACTTCTTAGAATATTTATTACATAACAGATAATTAAGGTTAAGGTACCCCTTAACCTTTAAATTCTCATGTTATAAGTTTTAAGTGCTTTTTAATTTAAACATTATTTTTATAATATAATTATACTTCATACATCTTATTTTTTCAAACATTTATTTCGACATGCTAAAAATTTCATTGTCTAAAGATAATTAATTCATAATGGTACTTTTTAACTCAAACTGAGTACAATACTTTTCAGATAGAGTCTTATTATGAAAATAATTCCTCTAATTCTTTTTCACTAATAGATGATAAGACTAGCTCTGTGTGCTCTTCTCCATCTATCACTTTCTCTATGATTTCTTTTTTCTTTTCTTGAATATTATAAATCTTTTCTTCTATGGTACCCTTAGCTATAAGTTTTATTACCTCCACAGTATTCTTTTGTCCAATTCTATGGGCTCTATCCACAGCCTGTTCCTCCACCGCTGGGTTCCACCATGGGTCAAAGTGAATTACCATATCTGCTGATGTGAGATTAAGTCCTGTTCCACCAGCCTTTAAAGAGATTAAAAATATTGATGGCTCGCCCTCATTAAATTCTCTAACTAAGTTCATTCTATCTTTAGATGGAACTGAGCCATCTAAATACATAGTGTTTACACCCTTTTTATTTAACTTTTCTCTTATACTCCCTAGAATTGTAGTAAACTGAGAAAATAGTAAAACCTTATGATTATTCTCTAAAGCTTCTTCTAAGATGTCATAAAGGGCGTTATACTTTCCACTATCTCCTTTATAATTTTCTATAAAAGAAGCTGGATCACAACAAATTTGTCTAAGTCTAGTAATAAGTGATAATATCTTCATTCTACTTTTGTTAAAGCCTTTTTCCTTTATTTCCTGTTCCATCTCTTCTTTATAAGCATCTACATAAGAATAGTATAATTTTTTCTGTTCTGAAGTCATATCTACCACGATTTTATGTTCTATCTTTGGAGGTAGTTCAAGGGCTACATCCCTTTTAAACCTTCTTAAAATAAATGGTTTTATAAGCTTTAATAATTCTTCTAAAGCCTTGTCATCCTTTTCTTTTACTATAGGCAACTCAAAGTTTTTATTGAACTTCCCATGGGTTTTGAGATATCCAGGCATTATAAAGTCAAAGATAGACCAAAGCTCTGTAAGTGAGTTCTCTATAGGTGTTCCAGTCATAGCAAATTTACTTTTAGCTTGTATTGATTTAACAGATTCTGCGTTTAAGGAAGTTGGATTCTTAATATACTGAGCTTCATCAATAATACAAATATCAAATTTCATCTTTTCATAGTATCCTAAATCCCTTCTTATTAAAGCATAAGATGTAATTATCACATCATATTTTTCCATATCTTCCAATAAGACTTCTCTCTCTCCTTTACTTCCACTTATAGCTACAATCTTTAGCTCCTTAGAAAACTTTTCAAATTCCATAACCCAGTTATAAACTAAAGAAGTAGGACATACAATTAGTGCCTTATTTTTCAAATTACCTTCTTTTTTTTCTGAATTTATAAATGTTATAGCTTGAAGAGTTTTACCAAGTCCCATCTCGTCTCCTAGAATCCCCCCAAAGCCACATTGAGCTAAGGTTTTAAACCACTTAAATCCAATTACTTGATAAGCTCTTAATACCGACTCTTGTTCTTCCGGAACTCTATATTCATTACTATTTACATCTTTTATATTATCTATAAGATTTTTAAACCCTTTATTTCTTGTGATAAAACTCAATGCCCCCTTATTAATCTTATCATCTATATACAGGGACGCATACTTAGGTATTTCTACACTTCCACTAGCTAATTTTGAAATTGATATGTCAAAGTTATCAATAACAGAATAAATATCTTTAATTTCATTGCCTTGAAGTGGAATTATAGAACCATTCTTTAGTTTGTAGTATTTTTTCTTCTGTTTAATAGAAGTTAATGTTTCCTTTAATTCTTCTCTAGAAATTCCTTCAATATTAAAATTTAATTCTAAAAGATCCAAGTCATTTAGTCGAATACTAGAATTAAAAGATTTAGGCGTTAATATTTTTATCTCCTTGAAGCTGTCAGAGTAGTAGACATCTCCAACCTCGGCTAGTTCCTCCACACCATATGTTAAAAACTCCACTAAATCTTCTTCATCTTCAATATAAAAATTGTTATCTCTATTTTTAAACCCAAGTCCATAAAGCTTCTCTATAATTTTTCTTTCCTTCACTAAATCTCTAATAAGTATATCTTCACTAGTATCTTTGGATATTCCAGCTTCTATTTCATTTAATGACTTTTGATTTTCTTCTTCTATATTTTTCTTTTCATTTTTTAAGTTATAATAAAAGCTTTCCTCTCCATAATTGAATTTCACATCACAAGTTACTGTATCTTTATCCTTATCCAAATAAAATTCTGTTATTAAAGGTTCTTCTTTTATAAGCTCCTTTACACTTTCATCTTTAATAACAATTGGACTTATGCTCTTTAATTTTGGGAGAATAAAATTTGCCACATCGTTAATACTGCTTCTTTCAAAGGATATAGTATTATTTTCAGACTTTGTAAATGCTCTATGAAGTGGAATAAAATCACCTTTTTCCTTTTCAGACAATAGATATAAAGTATTATTTAGATAATAAAGTCCTGTATCTTCACAAATTACCTGTGGAACTTCTCCGTTCATATCTATATTCAGATTATCTCCCTTCATAAACATATAAAAACTAGTAGGTATACATCCTAACGAAACAGTTGTATCTTTATGATACTCTCCCTTATATTCTAAATTGATAACTTTCCTATTTTTAATTGTTAGAATGTTTTTAAGTTGACCCTCTGAAAGAAATACCCTTTTCCCACTAAAGAATACAGAACGATTAGTATATACTCTATTCATTACTTCTAAATTCAAATCATAAACTTCCTTTATAATGTTCATGATTTCCTGATCTTTATCTTTGAACATATACTTAGTATTATTATACTGAAGTTCTTTTCCAAAATTAATAGTTCCACCACTTTTATACATGCACTCCATAAGTTCACGAATATTTTTTACCACATATAACCTACTAGTTCCTACCTTTAACTCTAAATAAAAACTCTTTTTCTTACTACCATAGTGCTCATCCTCTACCACTAAAGTAACATCCATATTTAGAGATTCCTTCTCAATACCTCTAACTTCTTTATCAAAGGTACTTTTATAGGTTTCAAGAAGCTCTTCCTCTCCAGACTTAGGAATATTTATACCTCTTCCCCTTATACCTTCCTTATTTAATTTTATAAGTACAGCTCCTACATGCTTACACATATGATATTCACTAAAAGCTTCACAACTACAGTTGGGATATAATTTTAAATTTTTATTATTTATAAGCACACTAGTTTTATAATTATTTACATCATAGGCTGATTGCACTATGGCTGTAACTGATAATATATTTATAGAGTTTTCATTGACCCTTATACTTCTAACTTTATTTCTAAGGTACATATCCATGGCTCTATTATAAATAACATTTCCACATATATCCTTTATCTCTCTCAACTCTAAATCAAAATTCATTCTCATAATTCTCCTAATTAAAATTTCTTTCTTTTTCTCTAAATTTACTCCACCTTTTATTATATACCCTTTTCCACCTTTATAGCGCATTTATTTTAAAGTTATTCCTCTTTAATTTAGATTTCAATTATAAATTTACTTGCTCTAGTGTTCAAATATATAATTTTTATGGACAAAATCCTTAAATTATCCACTAATATATTAAAGTTTAACTAGGAAAATATATAACTATTTATATATGGAACTATTTAACTAGTTAAATAGTTGTTCTGTTCATGGGCGTTTGAAGGAATCTGACCTTTAAATTATTACATTAAAATGGTGAGCATGCCCTTAATATAAGCACATGCTCACCATAAATATAAGATTTAGTTTAGACCTTTATTCAAGCCAAGATTCACTATATCATTTTCATCTACGTCTTCAGTATTTAACTCAATATATATATTCCATTCTGCCATGTCTGCAGTGCCTAGTTCAGGAATTTTTCTCTCAATAGCTACAGAGATTTCATCTCCCTCTTTAATTACCTTTTTTACATTATGCCTCACAGAACCACTAGATTCATCTAGAGTTATAATAATTAAAGCTTTTTTAGTAAAAAACTCATCATCATACTTACTTATGTCCAAATAATTATTTTCACTTACGCAGGATAGCATACTTACAGCAAGACCTTTTACCTTTCCTTCATGCTCCTTTAAACATTCCTTAGATTTACAAATAGTGATAATAGGATATTTTTTACCTGAATTATAATACGGAGATCTTTCATAACTTGCTTTAAACTCTAGTTCCCTTGCAGAATCACTAGGTTTTTTAATAATTTCCCCTTTATCTTTATCTTCTGGGTTTGCTGAAGTTTCATCATCATCTTGATTTTCTGGATTCACTACTACAACAGTTTCCTCATCTTTTTCACTTTCACTTGCATTTATATTATTGCATCCTGAAAAAAGTAGGCCCGTAGTGAAAACTAAAGTACCACACAACAGTTTTAATTTATTCTTTTTCATATATATACCTCCATATTTAATATAAAATATTATTTTCCCAATTATTCCTATAATGAGCCATTATAATAATTTATTTTTCATTAACTTAAATATTATAATAATATAGTTTCAATTATATTTTAAACCTTAATATTTATATCATAAGAAATATCCTTTATTTATATACGCTAATTTATATAAAAAGATTTAAACTTTATATTTACTAATCTAATACCAATTTCCTCAGTTGTAAATCGAACATCTAATATATATTGTTTATCATTATTTTTATATTATTTAAAAATTTATTTTTAATGTTTATTATTATATTTTTATTGACAAACGATAAAAATAATATTAATATTAAGCTATAATTAAAATAATAAAGTAGAGGTAATAAAAATGGAAAAAACTATTAATGCAAAAATATTGAATATACTGGTAACCCTAGGAATTATTCTTACACTTTTAGGGCTTATCGCCACCCCTTTAATAACAACTGCTTTTTTTAAAAGTGCTCTATTGCAACCAAATAGTCCCTTGATAATAGTTATTGTAGCTTGTATATATTTATGTTCAGTTCCTTATGTTATAGCTTTAATAAAACTTAGGAAGATGTGTAATTTAATTGGAGAAAATGATCTTTTCTCTATAGATGCTACTAAATCATTAAGAATAATTTCTATATGCGCTTTCAGCGAAATAATTCTATTTAATGGATGTGCAATCTATCTTCTATGCATTTATGATGTGTTCCTATATGCTTTATCAATTATACCAATAGTTTTAGTCACATTTATATCTTTGGTGATAGGATTCATAGCTTTAAGTTCTGCACAGTTTTTAGAACAAGCTTCAAATAATTAAATTCAATATTCCTATAGCAATATGTTTACTATGACCGTATCTATATTATCTATGTGGATATTCGGAATTGGTTTTGGATATCTCCTTAGAAAATTCTTTGGCATTGAGGTTTTAGGTGCTGGATTGCCATGATTATTGACTGGATATTTAGATCTATCATGTTCATAACCTGTCTTTTTAATGATAAATGGAGAAAGAAGCAATTATTATGATAAAAAATTAAGGCTGAGTCAAAATTACTTTCTTGACTCAGCCTATTTTGCATTATTCTTCTTTAAATTTTACTGCAGTTCCATAACATATAACCTCAGATGTACCGTTCATTATTGAACTTGTTGCATATCTTATATTCACTATAGCATCAGCACCCATAGCCTCTCCTTCGTCAGCCATACGCTTTGTAGATATTGCTCTAGCTTCATTCATCATTTCTGTGTATCCTTTTATCTCTCCACCTACAACGGTTTTAAGCCCACTAAGAATATCCTTACCTATATTTTTTGACCATACTACTGACCCTTTAACCATTCCTAACATTTCTAATTTTTTTCCTTCAATGTAATTAGTATTTACTAATATCATTTTCGTCTCCCCCTTTTATTTCCTTTAATCTCTCTATCATATTATAAATAATTGCTCCTCCTAAGCCTATGGCAATTAAAAGCAAAATTATTGGCAATATTCTTATTCCACTTGCTAAAGTAGCAAATATGATACTTCCAAAATAGAAAACTGCAAATAGGAGCATCAATACTGTTATTACTATGGTAAGTATAATTTTTCCCATACTCTTATCATCTCCCTAAAAATATACTATAAATATTAATTATTCCATTTTACTAGACTAATATTATCATATTGTGACTACTAATACAATATTGGTAAAAATAGCTATTGATGCATTATTATTATATTTTATTTTTAGTCAATCGAGCTTATCTATATTTAATATTTATCATTTCTTTGTATACCTGTATACATATTTATTTTTCATAATAGTGTATAATTTAAAAAAATTATATAATTTCATGGGAGGAAGGATAATAATGATCAAATTAATCGGTATTATAATTGTTATCATTGGTTTTACGTTAAAACTTGATACTATTGCTGTAGTTCTTTCTGCGGGAGTTTTAACAGGACTTGTTGCTAACTTAAGTATTAATGAAATATTAACTATTATAGGAAAAACTTTTGTATCTCAAAGAGCTATTACATTATTCATATTAACTTTACCTGTAATTGGTATATGTGAAAGATATGGACTTAAAGAAAGAGCCGCAACTCTTATAAGTAATGCTAAATCTCTTTCTGCTGGAAAGCTTCTTAGTGTATATGCTTTAGTTAGGCAAGTTGCAGCTGCCCTTTCTATTAGAATGAGTGGACATCCTCAATTTGTTAGACCACTAGTTAATCCTATGGCACAAGGTGCTGCAGCTAGCAACTTTGGGAAAATTGATAAGGAAGATGAAGATAAAATAAAAGCTGCCGCTGCTGCTATGGACAACTTTGGTAACTTCTTTGGGCAAAACCTATTCATGGCTAGTTCCGGAGTTCTTTTAATAACTAGTACTCTTCAAGAGCAAGGCTATATAGTAGATGCCCTTGATGTAGCTAAAGCTTCCATCCCAATAGCTGTGATACTGTTTATAATGGTAGTAGTACAAAATCATATGTTAGATAAATCATTAATTAAAAAATATTCTAAAAAAGATAACTAAAGGAGGAATCGTTTATGGATATGGCAACACTATCAAATTTTTTATTGGAAATCTTTTATGCCTTAGTGGGCTTCCTGATGATTTCCCTAGCAGTTTATACATTTACAAATAAAGAGCACAAAGCTAGGATTGGAACTTCAATATTTTGGTCAATTCTAGGTATTATCTTCATAGCTGGGCCATATATTCCAGCCAATATAGTTGGTGCTTTAATTATAGTTCTAGGTTGTTTAACTGTCTCTAAGCAAGTTAAAATGCTACCTGCAAAGCCTCTTGATGGGGAATTTGCTAAAAAACAATCCGAAAAGCTTAAGAATAAAGTTTTCTTACCACCTCTAGTAATTGCAATTGTAGCTTTAGTTATAGCTCAATTTACTCCTATCAGTGGAACAGCTGCTATTGGTATCTCTGCTATTGTAGCTACTGTAATAACTTTAATGATCACAAAAGCTAGTCCAAAGTTTATTGTAGAAGATGGAGTTAGAATGCTTGATTCCGTTGGAGCTGTAAGTATATTACCTCAGCTTCTAACAGCTCTAGGTTCTCTATTTACAGCTGCTGGAGTTGGAACTGTTATTTCTAACGGTATCTCAAGCTTTATACCTGAAGGAAATATATTAATCGGAGTAGCTGCTTACTGCATAGGTATGGCTATCTTCACAATGATTATGGGAAACGCCTTCGCTGCCTTTGCTGTTATTACTGCTGGTATTGGTATACCTTTTGTATTCGCACAAGGTGCTAATCCAGTAATAGCAGGAGCACTAGCTCTTACTGCTGGATATTGTGGAACATTAATGTCACCAATGGGTGCTAACTTTAATATAATGCCTGCAGCTCTTCTAGAAATAGAAGATAAAAATGCAATAATTAAACGTCAATTTCCTGTGGCTATGATATTACTAATAGTTCACATAGCTTTAATGTATTTCTTAGCATTTTAGAATTTAGTACGAGGTTATAATTAAAGGAGGTGAACTTTAATGGAGCTATAGCTTCATTAAAGGTATATATGAAAATTTTGATAACTGGTTTTGATCCATTTGGTGGAGAACCTATAAATCCAGCGTTAGAAGCAGTTAAATTACTTCCAAATAATATTGCTGGAGCAGAAGTTATAAAAGTAGAAATTCCTACTGTGTTTAATAAATCTATAGTAGCTCTTGAAAAGTCTATTGAAGAGCATAAACCAGATGCAGTTATCTGTATCGGCCAAGCTGGTGGAAGATTTTCAGTAATGCCAGAGAGGGTCGCTATTAATATAGACGATGCAAGAATTAAAGATAACGAAGGAAATCAGCCAATAGATATAAAAATTAAAGAGGATGGTAAAAATTCTTATTTCTCTAACTTACCTATAAAGGCTATGGTTAAAAACATGATGGACAATGGCTTCCCAGCTGCAGTTTCTAATACTGCTGGAACCTTTGTTTGTAATCACATAATGTATGGACTACTTTATCTTATAGATAAAAAGTATTCTAATATGAAGGGTGGATTTATTCACGTTCCATATATACCAAACCAAGTGATTGCAAAACCAAATACACCTTATATGAATCTTAAGGATATTTCAAAATGTCTTGAACTTTGTATAGAAGCACTAGTTAATAATGCTGATGAAGATATTAAAACTATAGGAGGTACAATCTGCTAATGATGCACCCAACGGAAGAGAAAAAAGTATTTGTATATGGTAGCTTAAGAGAAGGCTTTTTTAACTATGATAAATACTTAAAAAATAAAGTATCATCTGCTTCTCTAGGAGAAGTAAACGGAAAGCTCTTTCATCTTTCACATAAAGGATATCCTGCTCTACTTGAAGGAAAAGATACTGTTATTGGAGAAATTATGGAAATAAAGGATTTCTATGAAAATATAGTTCCTTTAGATGAAATGGAAGGATATTTATCATTTGAAGATGTATCAAATAATGAGTATATAAGAATTATTATGGATGTTAAAAACCTCTATACCAATACTATGGAAAGTTGCTATGTATACAAATATGTAGAGTTTAATGATAAAGACTTTAATCAACATGCAATTCATGTTCCTCATGGTGATTGGAAAAAATATATGAATAACTTATAGTAATTTAAATAAAAAAATCTATCACGTATTTGATAGATTTTTTTATTATGATAAACTAAAGGTATATTTAATTTTATTAACATAATATCTTCAATAACCATAATATATAAAATAGTAATTAAGTATTTTAAGGTGAGTTTATGTGTTGTAACCTAAGTCCCGAAGAATTAGTTTTAGCAGCTGCTATACTATCTATATATATAGCTAAAAATAGAACTTCTGATGAAATTGACCTTTTAGGAAATCTTTTTCAAGCTATAGGTACCAACCTCTCAGTTATTGCTACTGTCACTCCACAAAATGAACCTAATGATAACAACGAAAATAATACCAGTGATAAAAGTGATAAAATTTAATTATAAAATAATTTCTATAATATGAATGGTTATATTAACCTTTAAATGTTTATCTTATTAAATTTAGTATAAAATATTAACCATAACTCTATTACATTGAAAAGGATGAATTAATATATGTATGAAGAATACTTTAAACACATTCCACAAGAAAAAATGAGAAACTTTTTTTTAGAAGAGCTTGCTCCTCTAGGCATTATAAAACATTATAAAAAAAATGAACATATAGATTACTTTCCTGGCGCTAAACTGTCAATAGTTATTGAAGGAAAAGTGAAAGTCTGTATCTTTACTAAAAAGGGTGTTGAAAAAATTTTATTTTTTTTAATACCGGGAGAAATATATGGTGAAGAAAGTTTATTTCACTCTCACATAGGAATTACCCCAGTTACATTAGAAAATACCTCAATCTCATTTATCGATAATGAAACTTTAAATAATTATTTAAGTAGTAACCCTAAAAATTATGAGTATTTACTTCAAAGCATATTAAGAAAATATCAAATCTCTTTGTTTCAAATGGGAGATCTCTTAAAGCGATCACCCCGAGCTCAAATTTGCTCTACTCTTTATCGGATTGTTGCTCAAACTATAGAAAACTATCCAGACTCTAATAGTCCAATTGAGCTAAGTTTTCCTCTTACCCATGAAGCTCTAGGAAATTTAATTGGCTGTTCTAGAGTCACCGTTACTAGGGTTCTTAATGAGTTGAAATCTCAAGGAATCTTAGCAAGCACCTCTAAAAAAATAATTATATTAGACTTTGAAAGATTAAAAAAATATTGTGATTAATATTGAATAAATCGTCTATTTTATATAACCTATATTTTTATTCAATTTATTTAAATTTTCCAATAAATACTTTAATATCGCATAGATTTATATTATTTTTCATTTGATTTTATGTTATCATACTATTGTAACCATTTAATTAAAAATCTGTTAGTTACACAGTTATAAGTTTAAATTAAAATTATAATTAAATTTATTCTAAGAAAAGTAGGTTGTTTAGTATGAATAATAACACAAAAGAACTTTTTAAACTTATTGATGAGGGAAACTCTATTGTACATAGCGATCCTAAAAAAGCATATGAAATAATAACAAAAGCGTTTAAGTTAGCTGAAGAACTTAATAATAAATCTGCAATAGCCTATTGCTTTATCAACTTTGCCTTAACCTACAGAGCATTATCTGATTTTCCCAACTGGGTAAATTGGGGTCATCGAGCTCTCAATATATTTATGGAATTAAATGAAGAACAAGGCATTGTTTTAGCTTTAAACCTTTTAAGTTGTGCCTATTTTCATGCTGGGCTTTATGAGGATTCTTTAATAAATTGTCTTAGAGTTTTAGATTTGTGTGTTGATGACAAACATAGCTTTATTCACATCTGCTCTCTTAATAATATGGCAGAGATTCATAGGATAACTACCCAATATAATAAAGCTCTAAAATATTATGATAAAGCTTTAGCTAAATCTAGAAAATTTAATTATCCTTCACTCTCTGCCTCTATTTTGTTTAATATAGGACAAGTTCTCCTTGAGCAGAGTAATTATGATAAAGCTTTAAATACTTTTTTAGAAAGCTATGATATGGCTCTTAATTTTAATAATTTTATAATTCTTGGTGAAATAGAAAATCATATTGGTTTAATTTACTTTCAAAATAAACAGTTTGATAAAGCTATGGAATATTATAGTAAGTCTTTAGAACACTTAGAAAAAGTTAGTAATAAATTCTACAGCATAGATTTATACTTTAACATAGGGTTTTTGAAACTTTCTACTTCCTCTAGTAATGCTAGTGATTATTTAGATAAAGCTATAGAACTTGCTGAAAAGCTTAATTGCAAAGCTAAGCTTAGTAAAATTCATTTAAGACTTTCCAAGTATTATGAATCCTTAGGAGATTTTAAAACAGCCTTAGAATATTATAAGCAATATCATTTTATAGAGGATGAAGTCTCTTCATCTACCATAGCATCAAAACTAGGAATTATAAGAATTCAATGTAATCATGCTATAGAAGCCGAAGAATTAGAACAAATTAAAATAATAAATCAAAAACTAGAAATGGAAATAGAATCTCAAAATAAAAGATTGCAGCATATGAAAAATGAAAATAAGAACTTAAGATTTAAGGCATTAAAAGATTCTCTTACTAAAATTTCAAATAGACATGCTATTGACCAAATGTTTAGTAGACTATGGAAATACTCTAAACTAAATAAAAATAATATGGTTTTATTCATGATAGATGTAGATAACTTTAAATTATATAATGATCACTGGGGCCATATGCAAGGTGATAAGTGCCTTACTAGTATTGCTCAGTGTTTAAAAGAGATCTCTACATCCCGTCACGATTTTTGTGGTAGATACGGTGGAGAAGAATTCATATACTTTGCTGAAGATCTGACCTATGAAGAAGCTATTGAACTAGGTAATCTAATTAGTTGTAAAGTTAAAGATTTAAACATAAAATCTACTAATGATAATTCTGTAATTACTGTTAGTATAGGTGGTGTCTATGGAAGCCTATCTTCTCTTAAATCAACAGACTATATGATTGAAATTGCAGATAAACAATTATACATCTCTAAAGAATCTGGAAGAGATAAAGTTACATTAATAGACACCTTAGGTGATAAATTCACTAAATGTTCAATAGATTCAATTAACTTAATAGCTTCAAATATATATTAATAGTATAAACTTTAAAGTAATTATTCTTTATAGTATTAAATCTATCTAACATAAAGATATATATAAAAAAGGACAACCTTAAAATCACTAGCTTTCAAATACTAATGAAAGCTTAATTTTTAAGACTGTCCTTTTATTAATTATTAATCGTCTTCTCTTAAAAGATTAATATCTTTTCCACTTAGAATCTTATTCATATTTCTCATTGAGCACATTTTACCACACATAGTGCAACTATCTTCATGATGTGGTGTAGACTCTTTCCTATATCTCCTTGGTTTTTCCTCATCTATAGCTAAAGTAAACATCTTTTCCCAATTAAGTTCTTGTCTTGCCTTACTCATTTCGTTATCCCACTGTCTTGATCCTTTAATTCCTTTGGCAATATCTGCTGCATGCGCTGCTATCTTAGCTGCCACTATACCTTCCTTCATATCGTCTAAATTTGGAAGTCTTAAATGCTCTGCTGGAGTTACATAGCATAAAAAGTCTGCTCCATAGCTTGCTGCAATAGCTCCACCAATGGCAGAAGTTATATGATCATAGCCCGGAGCTACATCTGTAACCAAAGGTCCTAAAACATAGAATGGTGCTCCATGGCAAAGTCTCTTTTGAAGTAACATATTAGCTTCAATTTCATTTATTGCCATATGTCCTGGACCTTCAATTATAACTTGTACATTTCTCTTCCACGCCCTTTTAGTAAGCTCCCCCAGTACCATAAGTTCCTTAATTTGTGAAGCATCTGTGGCATCAGCTATTGAGCCTGGTCTACATGCATCTCCTAAGCTTAAAGTTAAATCATATTTTTCACATATATCTAAAAGTCTATCAAAATACTCATAGAATGGGTTTTCTCTTTGATTTAATTCCATCCAAGCAAATAAAAGAGATCCTCCCCTTGAAACTATATTAGTAAGCCTCTTATTTCTTTTAAAAGTATTTATAGTTTCCCTATTTAATCCAGCATGGATAGTTACAAAGTCTACTCCATCTTGTGCATGCTTTTCTACCACTGTAAAGAATTCGTCTACAGATATGTCCTTAAGTTCCTTATCATAAAAACCAACTACATCATACATTGGTACTGTTCCAATCATGGCTGTTGACATCTCTACTAATTTTTCTCTAAACTTTGCAGTCTTTCCATAGTTAGAAAGATCCATAATAGCTTCTGCTTTCATATCTAAGGCAACCTTTACCTTTTCCATTTCTTTATCTATGTCGTCACAGTCCTTAGATATACCTAAATTTACATTTATTTTAGTTTTAAGTCCTTGTCCTACTCCCTGTGGTACAAGAGATTTATGATTTTTATTAGCAGGTATAGCTATCTTTCCTTTCGCTACTAAAGCTCTTAACTCTTGAACATCCATATTCTCTGACTTAGCAACAATATCCATCTCTCTTGTTACAATGCCTTTTTTAGCAGCATCCATTTGTGTTGTAAAATTCATACTTTTTCCTCCTTAAGTACAATAATTATTTAATTTAATAATATAGCGCCTTTATTTAGGAGAAAATAATTGCTTATATATTATTTATAAAAATTTTTATTTGATTTTATGCAAAAAATAAAGACTTACATAAGGTAAGCCTTTGGTTGAATTCATAAAATAAATATTTATAAATATCTTTATAAATAAGCTATTATTGAAATCTTTTAAAGCTTTCCTTCGATGGCATTATCCACATCAGGTTCAAGGGTTAAAGCAATTATTGCTTCTCTCAGCATTAGGCACCCCTAGCTAAATAATTATTAAATTAACTTCATTATAACATAAAAACAATAATTTTCAAATTTACTTTTTATCCGATGACTACCCGCTCTAATACTCTCATCTTCTTCAAAGTGGGAGTAAAGAGCGGCTACGTCCCTGGATAACGATTTTCCCTAAAGGACAACGACTTCTAAGTATCGAATAAATTGATACTTAGAATTCTGTTAGTAAGCTTCAAAGAAGCTAAGAACTGTGTTTATCTATAATTATCCACATTTGAAATGGAAAATTTTTAATAACATATTTTTTTCTTTCTAGGGATAAACTAAGGTAGAGTTTTCTTAAACCCTTTATTTTTCAATAGGTTATCCTTATTCTTGTTGTTCTTATCAAATTTACTCATACTTAAAAATTTAAGTAAATACTTTAAAAGGACGGTGTATTGCAATGAAAAAATCTTTAATTATGCTAACATTAGCTGGTACCATCATGGCTTCTTCTACTGCAGTCTTTGGATATGATAATATAGCAATGAATTCTAATAGTGAAAAAATGACTACTATCGAGACTCCAGCAGAAAAATCTAAGGATGCAAAACCCGCTGAAGACAAGAAAGCAACTATGACTGAGGAAGAAGATAATATAAAAAAATCAGATGAAAAGAAACAAACTATAAGTGAGTCTATGCCTGAAGAGGAAAAAGCTCCTAAACAAGAAGAAAAGAAACCAACTTTAAATGAAACTGATGAGAAAAAACAACGAGATACAAAAACTCCTGAAGCTAAGGATGAAAAGACTTCTGGTAAACATATGAAAAAACCAGAGTGTGAAAATAAGTGTAGCCCTGAAGACAATAAGTCCAGCGAAAAGAAAGCTCAATAATCAAGTATAAATTTAATTTGAACTTGATTTTAATATAGGCTATGTTTTAAAACAAGTTTAAAACATAGCCTAAATATTTATTTTAATTTTAAGATATTCTTTTTCCTTGTATATCTCTTTGAATTTTAATAAAGAATTTGTAGGTAGTTGAAGATAGCATCATTCCAAAGGCAATAGCTCCACCTACTATAATAGTTTTCATTGCACTGCTATAAGCAAGGTCATAATTTTGATCTACTATATATAATACTGTATTATAAGCCATAACTCCTGGTACTAACGGAAATATTCCTGGTATAGAAAACTGCATACTTGGAGCTTTTAACTTTCTTGCCATTACTTCACTATAAACCCCTACTACAAATGCTCCCATGAAAGTAGCTATGGTTACACTACCTCCATAATTAAATATTATTAAATATGTTATCCATGCAAAAGTTCCTGAAACTCCTGCCCAAACTAATTTTTTTCTATCTATATTAAATAATATTGCCGGAAACACACTCCCAAGAAACGCCAAAACAATTTGTTTAATCATTACGCAGCCTCTACTTTCACTTAAATATATTTTCTCTAAAAAATTCCTAGAAAATTTCTAAAGGATAATACAGTACCAATTCCTGAACCAATTGCTGTTATAATTAAAACTGCCTCTCCCACCTTTGAAATCCCAGCTGTAAAATCACCATAGATTATATCCTTTATTCCATTAGTAAGGGCTACTCCAGGCAATAGCACCATTATAGACCCTAATATAATCTTATCCTTATCCACTATAGTAATAATATTTTCGAAGAAAATACTTATACTTGCTATAAGGAATCCCGAAAAAAAGAAAATGAAAAACTGAAAAAAACCTACGTTGGATACCTTATCTACCATATAGTAAATTATCATACCTATAATAGCAGAAATAAAGGCAGCAAAAATTGTTCCATTGAAAAATAAGGAATAAATAAAACAAGTCATTCCACCAGCTAATACTCTAATTGGCAATTTAAAAGTAGGAGTTTTTCTTATATCATTTAGTCTACTCATTGCTTCGTCATAGGAGATCTTATCTTCCTCAATACTTCTAGAAAAACTATTAACTAACTCTATACTGTATAAATCAACACTCTTACTTCTAACTTTTTTTAGAGATGTAACTTTCTCTTGATCTTCATCTAAAATAGATATAAAAATTCCCTTTCCTGTAGTTATACATTCACTTTTATAATTATATGCTTTACATATCCTTTCAATAGTTTCCTCTACTCTATAGGATTCTGATCCATTACTAATAAGTAGTTCTCCTGCTGAAAGAGCTATATCTAAAACCTGTTTTGCTTTCATGATAAATCTCCTTCTAATCTTCCATATATTTAATAAATATGAATTTTATTCAGTTAACTATAATTATTTAATAGTATATTTAATATTGCACATTTATCAATGGTAATTATATCATCTTTTTTATATTTGTCTATTCATTATTTGTATATTAAATGAATTTATATTTATTATATATTAAATTTATTACTTCATTATTATCTTCTAAATATTAAGTTATACTTATCTCTAAAAATAAAAAGAACTAACTCAAATTAATTTACTTAATTTAAGCTAGTTCCTAAAAACCATGTTAATAAACTTCATATGGAGCAAACTCTATCCTAGTCTAAAAACTCTATTTATTTTTTATTTAGATACTAAACTACATCTTCTTTAATATCTTCGAATTGGCTGTTATATAAGTTTGCATAGAAGCCTTTAGCCGCAAGTAACTCATTATGATTTCCTTGTTCTACTATATCTCCATCCTTCATTACAAGAATTAAATCTGCATCTCTTATGGTAGATAATCTATGAGCAATTACAAAACTAGTTCTACCCTTCATCAAATTATCCATAGCCTTTTGTATTAAAACTTCTGTACGAGTATCTACAGAACTAGTGGCTTCGTCTAAAATTAGAATCTTAGGATCTGCAAGAATTGCACGAGCTATAGTAAGTAATTGCTTTTGACCCGCAGACACGTTATTAGCTTCTTCGTTTAAAATCATATCATATCCATCAGGCAAAGTTTTTACAAAGTGATCTACATTGGCAGCCTTTGCCGCAGCAATAACTTCTTCATCATTGGCATTTAATCTACCATATCTTATATTTTCCTTAATAGAGCCATTAAATAACCAGGTATCTTGAAGCACCATACCAAAAATGCTACGTAAATCTTGACGATTGAAATCTTGAATATTATGACTATCTATTAAGATAGCTCCACTATTTACATCGTAAAATCTCATAAGCAATTTAATCATAGTAGTTTTTCCTGCCCCAGTAGGTCCAACTATAGCAACCTTTTGTCCTGGTTTTACATGAGCTGAGAAATTATTGATAATAATTTTATCTTCTTTATATCCAAAGTGAACATTTTCAAAGTTTACTTCACCTTTAATATCTTCTCCCTCATCTTTTGCCAATAACAGATTTTTTATTTTAACAGGATTTTCTGCAAATTGTACTTCTTCCTCTTCATCTAAAAATTCAAAAACTCTTTCTGCAGCAGCCGCTGTAGATTGCATTAGGTTTGCTATCTGAGCTGACTGAGCAATAGGTTGATTAAAAGATCTTACATATTGAATGAAGGATTGAATATCTCCAACTTCAATAGTTTTCTTAATAGCAAGCCATCCACCTAGAATAGATACTACCACATAACCTAAGTTTCCTACAAATGTCATAATCGGCATCATCATTCCAGATAGGAATTGAGATTTCCATGCTGAATCATACAACTTATCATTTAATTTATTAAATTCTCTAATTGCTTCTTCTTCTCCATTGAAGGCTTTTACTATATTATGGCCTCCGTAAATCTCTTCTACTTGACCATTTACATTACCTAAATATCTCTGTTGATTTCTAAAGTGTTTTTGAGATTTCTTAACTACTATAGATATCAAGAGCATAGATATCGGTAATATAAGTAGAGTTGCTCCTGTCATAATCCCACTTATTGAAATCATCATTATTAGTACTCCAATTAATGTGGTAATCGAAGTTATAACTTGAGTCATACTTTGGTTTAAGTTTTGGCTTACAGTATCTACGTCATTAGTTACTCTTGATAGAACTTCACCATGAGTCTTATTATCAAAGTATTTAAGTGGCATTCTATTAATTTTTTCAGAAATTTCTTTTCTAAGGTTATATGAAACCTTTTGAGTTACACCTGACATTATAAATCCTTGCACAAAAGAGAATAATGTACTGATTACATATAAACCTAATAGTATTAATAAAATTCTTCCTATATATTCAAAATCTATACCTACTCCTGATCCTGTTATCTTTCCTATAAGGCCTTCAAAGATATTAGTAGTAACTTTACCTAAAATCTTAGGTCCAATAATAGAAAAGGCAGCACTTCCAATAGCAAATATTATAACAACTATTATGGATGCAGTGAAAGGTTTAAGATAACTAATAAGCTTTTTCATGGTTCCCTTAAAGTTTTTAGCCTTTTCTCCGGCACCAGCCATTGGTCCATGTCCCATAGATCCTCTACCACTAACAGAACCTTTTTTCATAGTTTCATTCTTACTCATTAGCTAACTCCTCCTTTGAAAGTTGAGACAGTGCTATTTCCTTATATACATCACAAGTTTTCATTAGCTCTTTGTGAGTTCCAATACCTGCAATCCTACCTTCATCTAGAACTATTATCTGTTCTGCATGTAGAATTGTACTAATCCTTTGAGCTACAATTAAAACTGTACTCTCCATCGTTTCTTTATTAAGTGCTTTACGTAATGCAGCATCAGTCTTAAAGTCTAAAGCTGAGAAACTATCATCGAATATATATACATCTGGATTTTTAGCAATAGCCCTTGCAATGGAAAGTCTTTGCTTTTGACCCCCAGAAACATTAGTACCACCTTGTGATATCTCAGTATTATAGCTATCCTTAGTACCTGTAATAAAATCAGTAGCTTGTGAAATTTCTGCTGCCTTAATCATATTCTCATCAGTTATATTATCACCTGCATATTTTAAGTTACTTTCAATAGTACCAGAGAATAATACACCCTTTTGAGGTACATAACCAATTTTTTCTCTTAACTTATGTTGACTTACCTTTCTAATATCAATTCCATCTAGAAGTATTTCACCTTCAGTTACATCATAAAATCTTGGTATTAGATTAATAAGTGTTGACTTACCACTTCCCGTACTACCAATAAATGCAGTAGTTTCTCCAGGCCTCGCAGTAAAGGTTATATTACTTAAAACATTTTCCTCAGCATTTGGATACTTGAAGGAAACATTATTAAACTTAAGATTTCCTTTGTTAGCTTCTACAAATTTCACTGGCTCTACTGGATCCTTAACTATATATTCAGTAGATAACACTTCATCAATACGTCCAGCTGAAACTGCAGCACGAGGTAACATTACTGAAACCATAGATATCATTAAGAAGGCCATAATAATTTGCATTGTATATTGAATAAATGCCATCATATCTCCAACTTGCATAGTTCCTGCATCGATACTATGAGATCCATTCCATACTATTAAAATAGTAATTGCATTCATAATTAACATCATTGTTGGCATCATTAAAGCCATAGTTCTATTTACAAATAAATTATTCTTAGTTAAATCACCGTTGGCTTTATCAAATCTTTTTTCCTCATGTCTTTCTGTACTAAAGGCACGAATTACCATCATACCAGTTAAAATTTCACGAGTTACTAAGTTAACTCTATCAACTAATTTTTGAACTCTCTTGAATCTTGGCATAACTGTTGTAAATAATACAATTACTACAGCTGATATAGCAACTACTGCAACAACAATAATCCAAGCCATTGAAGTTTCTGTATTTAATACCTTTATAACTCCACCAATTCCTAAAATAGGTGCATAGAATACAACTCTTAGAAGCATTACCATTAGCGTTTGAATTTGTTGAATATCATTTGTACTTCGAGTTATAAGTGAAGCTGTAGAAAACTTATCTAACTCTGCATTAGAAAAACCTATAACTTTAGAAAATACCTTACTTCTAAGGTTTTTACCAAGGGATGCTGCTACTCTAGCTCCAATAAAACCAACAGCCACTGTAGCTGCCATACTTAGAAGAGCTATAAGTACCATTAATCCTCCTGTATAAAGAAGATAGTTAGTTTGCATTTTATCTATATTCATACCTATACTGTTATACTCATCTTTCACATAACTAATAGCTGCTTGGTCTATCATAGTATTAGGTAAGTTCTCAAAATTTTTATCTATATCTTTCATCATAGCATCTAGCTGTTCCTGCGGTAACTGTGACATTACTTCCAATATATCTGCATTTTCATCTATACCCATATTAGGAGGAAATTGAGCTATAATTGCTGCTTTCATCGCCTTACTTTCTTCACTATCACTTTCAAAGCCTTGCACTACTAACATTGGCTTAGCAAATATTCCATTTAACTTCTCAATGGTTTCTTTATCCTTTTTCTTAGCTGTAAGCTTATATACACTCTCATTTTCTAAGGCAGGATACTTCTTCACATATTTATTGTATTCTTCATCACTAAGAGAATCTTTATCTAACAATGTATAATTACTCTTAATTTCTATTTTATCCTCTTCACTAATAAATAGTTCTAACTTTTCTAATTGGCTCTTTCTAATTACTTCTGGTGTAACATTTTCTACTCCACCTTGCTGAATTCCAACATTTACTATGTTAGAAGTATAGTCAGGTAAAGAAAGGTCACACACTGCTTGAACAATTAGTAATCCAATTATCATGATAATTGGTACTACTGAGTTCTTTAAATATTTAATTAACTTGAACATGTTCCTCCACTCCCTCTTACAATAATGAATAACTAATAAAATAAACTAAAAACAAAATACTTTATTGCCTATAATCTATGAACATAGATAACAATAGCATTTACAATTTTTCAGTATATTTAAAATAACCAAAAAAATTAATTATAATATTCTTATAAAATACTTATTAATTTATATAAATTATGATATTATATTATTTATAAGTATATAATAGTTATGAACATGTATTAATTATAGTTTTATAACTATTATAAGTCAATAACTATTTTGATGTGGATTTTTTAATTTTTAATTAACGACTTTAATATAAAGAAGTTCAATACTACAACCAAAGGAGAATTATTATGGATGAAAAAAATTTAGCTAAACTATCTGAGGACTTTTTTCTTCTTATGATGCTACTTCATAAAAAGATTATAAAATTAGAAGATTTTATGAAAAATACAGTTGTGCCACCATCTCATGTAAAAGTTGTTTTTTACCTTGCTCAAAATGGACCTTCATCGGTATCAAGTATAGCTAGAGACCTTTGTATATCTAAACCAAATATGACCCCAATAATAGATAAACTCCTCGAGTGTGGTTATGTTAATAGATATGAAGATCCAAAGGATAGAAGAGTTATTAGAATTGAAATAACAGAAAAAGCCCATGAAGTCTTTGAAATCAAAAAAGATTTAATGAAAAGCTTTCTTAAAGAAAAGTTATCTGTGCTACCAGATGAAGATTTAATTTCTCTTAGTGGTGCAATATCTGAATTTAAAAGAGTTATGTCTAAAATAAATTAAAATGAAAAGGTATAAAGCTGTCATAAGACTGACTTTATACCTTTTATTCTTTATACCTTATTAATATAATAAAAGTTTTATAGTACAATTTTCTACTATAATATCATTATAAATTGTCTACTCGCTTCTCAAATATTCCCCTCTCAAAAATTATGTCATTAATAGATAATAAAACTCCAATTAATACACCATACCAAATGTAATGTATCTCAAAACTATTCTTAATAACTAATACAATAAAAATAGCAATACCATATCCTATAGTACTCCATACTTTCCTCTTCTTAGATTTTGATACAAACTTCTGAATAGGTTTAAAAAGTCCAATAATACTATCATTAAGTCCTTTAAACAATATTAAGCATATAAACTCAGATACTATAATTCCTATAACTATATATAAAAAATCCATGTAGCATACCCCCTTTATCGAAAACTCCTCTATCCTATATTAATTTTATCATAAATACATTTAATATTTCCTTTAATCTCAAGGTTTTCTCTTAATATAGCACTAATATATCTACTACCTAATTCATAAAAACTTACTCTACTAAAAGGCTCTTTTAATCTATTAGAATTTATATTTACCTCTAATTTCTCTCTAATAAGATTTTCAATATATCTAGCGAGCCCTTCTTTAAATTCTTGCCACATCATATATTCTAAATCTATATAACCTAGATGTGATTTCATGATCTTATGATATTCCATCATATCCTCATATTGTAATTTACTATTCACAGCCTCTAATCGTAAAGTTTCGTCTATAAATACCTTATCCTTATAAGGAAATGGATGATTTAGCTCCCACATGAAATCATTTTTCTCTCTGGCTATTTTAGCAATTTCTAATGTTTCCTTAATTTCATTATCTCCTTGCTCCCATTGATAGCAATGAACAAATTCGTGAAATATAAATATATATCCCTCCAAGGTATTAAAGGCATCTTTAGATACTACTGCAGCAGGCTTCATACCATAAAAATCTAGTGGAAAGGATGCCAATACTTTTTCTGGTACAATCATAGGTGCTTTATATTCACCTTTAAATTCATAGCTCTTGCCATCTTCACTTAAATCAAATATAAAGAAGTACCCTTCTTCTACTACCGCCACCGTGTAGAGTTTTAATAAAGATAAATCTATATTCTTTATTTTTTCATGAATAGAAAATATCTTATTTACCTTATCTATGGTATCTACTATAAACTGATTCTCTTCTTCTTTATTCATAATTACTTACCTCTTCTATTACAATACTCTTCTAGCCATTGTTTTCCTTCTATAAACCATTTATGTGGATATAATATTAACTTATTATCTACAATATAATTCATATATGTTAAAGATGCATGATATAATGATTTATCCAATTCTTCTTTTACCAAATCATAAAAGGGAGGCCTTCCATCTTGATCCCATGAAAGTTTATCAGCTATAAATAAAGTCATCTCATATGGTGTAGGATTTAGTTTTAAGGTAGTATGACAACCTATTGCCTCTAGTATATTATTATCTTTAATATTAAATACTTCCTTTGCTAATTCAACTGAACAGCGTTGATGCAATAAAAATGGATACTTTTCTTCAGCCTCATCTATATACCAATGATTACTCCTCGCATATTGTAGCATGTCTTCAGGGCTAATAATTGTACTAATGTCATGAAGGTATCCAGCAATTTCACAAATTCTTCTATCTAAATTATATTTTCCTGCAATTATAACACTAGTTTTAGCCACATTAATACTATGCTCCAAGGTCTCTTCTCCATTATTTTTCATGAATATTCTTTCAATATTTTCTTTTATTTCTCTAGACCTATCTAAATTATTTAAATTTGTGTACTGTTTTATCATAGCTATCCTCCAATGTATTTTTAATTATCACAGTATAATAAATAGTTTTTCTAAGGCATCTGAAAATAAATAATAAGTCAAAGATGTGAAGTATATTTTGAGTTAGACAAGGAAACAGGTTCCGCAGATAGTAGCACTATCTAAGGGTTCTGTTGACGCAGTATAAAACAAAATAGACGAGCATTCTGACTTATTTATTTTTTGAAGATGCCTAGATCTAATGATTATCTTATCTTCTATGAACTCAATAGCTTATTGCTAACAATTTTCAATGTTCATTTTCTATACTATTATTTTTTTCACTCCTAATAAATCCTTTGAGTAGTATCTAATATTTTCTTCTATTTTATTTCTTACTAACACTGCTTTAATTCCAACATATTCTGGACCTCTTACATCTGCTAAAATGCTATCTCCTACCATCCATATATCCTTATAACCACAATATTTTTCTAAGGCATAATAATATATTTTAGGATTAGGCTTTTCATAGCCAACATTAGCGGATGAGATACAATCTATTATATATGGAGATAATCCTAACTCATCTACTATCTTGGGTAGTTCTGGAATATGATTTGAGAGTATGACGTTAGAATAATCTTTTTCCATGAAATATTGTAATACTTCAATTGTATCTCCATATAGTTGAAAACTTTCTCCTCTAGAAATTACTGATCTTATCTCTTTTGAATAGATTATTGCTTTTTCTTCTGATACATTTAGCTGCTTATATCCTCTTATTAATATATCCTCAGCATGTTTCCACCAAGCATCACTAGAAGTAAGATGCATATACTCTTTTTCATGTTGTTGCCAGGGAAATCCTAATAATGATATTTTTTTTAAGTCTTCAATACTTACTTCTGTATACGGCTCATACTTGCATAAAACTTTATATAAGGCTTTACTAATCATCCACTCATTATGAGCTAATGTGCCTTGAAAATCCCAAAATATTAACTTACTCATTTTAATCTCCATCTTCAATCTCTATTAAACTTTACAAAATAGAGAGTTGTCCATTGTCACAAATAATCATTTCTTCATCAGTAATTTTATAAACATTATATTTTTCTTTTTTTATTGCTTCGAAATAATACTTCTCTCTGCTTTCATTATAATGACAGAATATTATGCCATCAAATATCCCCATTGCATCAAAGTTTTCTAACCCAATTTGATTCTCATCAAAAGATAAGACATGTTCTATATTTTTTGTCGCAAGATGAGTGCCAGCGCTTCTTCCAATGTATATAACATCTCTACTTAAATATTTTGCTATTTCTGAACCAAATCCACATTCATTTATCAATTTTACTAATGTAAAAGTGTTACCGCCACATACGTAAATAATATCAATATTTAAATTGTAATATTCTTTACAGTTGTCTTCATCAAAAACAATGATATTGTCTTTACTGAAGCCAGCAACAAGCAATTCATTTATATATTTATCAGGCTGGTGCATTCCACTCAAAGCTGTTGGTATGAGAAGCAGTCTTATTATTCCTACATCCTTCTTTAATCGGCTTAATATTTTCTTTGTTACAACGGAATTTCCAAATGCTTTTGATGATAAAAACAACTTCATATAAGCTCACCTCTTCAAGTAATTTAAATAATTAATTCTTCGCAATATCTTACGATTGCGACTTACTTCATACTTCTTAATTTAAATAATTGTTCTCTTATACCATTTATTTAAATTGTTCTAAAGTAATTAATTTTATCATATAGTTCATTCAAAATTAATTACTAATTATTTCTCTAGTAATTTATAAATTTCTTCTTCCTTTTCTGCTAAATGTTTTTTCATCATAACCACCGATTCATTGTGAAGATACCATTGATAAGAATTCTTTAAGCCTTCCTCCATAGAAGTTTCTTCTTTAAATATCCTATGGATTTTTTTTACATCTAACACATTATCATAATCAAAGAATGGGAAAAAGTCTCTCTCCTTATATCCATTCTTTTCATAATAAAAATGATGTTTTATTGACTTTTGGCCAGCAGCCTTCTCACATAGTTCTATCCATCTATTAAAAGTTACAGCCTCACTATTTCCAACGTTATAAATAGATAGATTATCCTGCTTTGTCTCTAAAATTCCTGCTACTATATTGCCTAAGTCTTTAGCATAGATAAATTGTATCTTAGTTTCTCCATCATTAGGAATTAGGATAGGCCTATCATTAATAATATGATGAAATATGAATCCCTCTCTAGCTGCATAATTATTTTCTCCATATACATAAGGAGGGCGTAATAGTATAAGCTGAACATTACTATAGTTATACTTATCCTCTAGAAACTCTTCACACTCTATTTTATTTGTTCCATAATCACTCCAATATTTATTTTCTCCTAGCATAGCTGATTCTTTGAAGGGTATTTTGTAATTTTCTACATCATACACAGCACTAGAACTAATAAAAACAAATTTCTCTAGCTGTTCATAATTTAAAGCTTCATGAAGAACTTCTAACTGTTTTACATTAAGACCAGATACATCAATTATATAATTAAATTCATACTCGCTAAGGCATTTTTTCATTTCACTTAAGTTTTCTCTGTCACAAAGTATATTAGTAATTCTACTATCTTCGGTTTTTCTGCTTCCTCTATTTAAGGTGTAAATTTCATAATCTTTTTGAGAATCTAATAAGGCTTCCACAATGGCTTTTCCTATAAAATAGGTTCCGCCAAGAACTAAGATCTTTTTCATTTTATTCACCCCTATATCTATAAATCTAAAGCTTTTATAAAAAAACTTCTAAAGCCGTCTCCAACCTTTCCTTCATAACTTTCTTCATCTCCAATATCCATATAATATTTTCCTGATTTCTCATCAATAGATATAGAATCTAAAGGAAAACCCTTAATTCTATTTTTATGAGGAATAGATGTTAGAATAAATTCCTCTGAGCCTAATTCATCTCCCATAGACTCAAAAATTCTTTCTTCATCTTGAATAAAACATATGGCATTTTTATACATTGCTTTAGTTTTTCCGCCTAATTCCTTGGCAATATTTCCGTAGTACTCTATCATCTCTTCATCCTTACGCTGCTTTCCATTAACTCTTCTTACATGCACCCCTGGTTGTCTTTTGACATCTATTTCCTCTATGTACAAACCTGAATCACAAGAGAAAACAGGCATATTTACTAACTTATAATAAGCTAAGGCTTTAATCCTTGCATTTTCTAAAGGATCATTACCACTCTCATCTATTTCTCCTACTTCCATCTTAATTTCACTTAATCCAACTATCTCTACATCTAATCCTTGTAACATTTCTTTCATATGCCTTAGCTTAGCAGGATTTGATGTCCCATATAATAATCTCATTTCATCAACCTTCTCTTTATGTAAATTTTCATATTTATTAACTATATATGTTATAATATTATTTTACAGGATTAATTTGTATAAGTATATAATTAATGTAATATCATTTAAATATAAATAAATTTTTTATTAGTTAAAATCTTTACTAGCTAATAATTTTTCAAGAATGGAGTGAAGCTAAAATTGAAGAGAATATGTAATCAATGTAACTGCGAAATGGTAGATAATTGTAGCATTAGTGTAGAGGGTGCTCTCTATGGAATTAGAATTAAAAGAAAAGGAAAGGGTCTTTTTAATAGCGTTTCTGCTGTTCCTAAAGCTGCTGTATGCCCTAATTGTGGCACTGTTATATTTTATGTTGAAGATTTTCAAGGACTTGTAAAATAAATTTTTTAACATTTTCGTTATAATAAGGTTTCTACATTCTAATATATAATCAAACTATTAGAGTGTAGAAACTTTATTTATATATTACATTTTTAAGATTATTTTAAGGTAAGTATTCCATAATTAATCTCACAGGTAACCACTTAGAAAATTTAATCTCTGTTAGAAAGGAAGATTATTATGTACATCTTTAAAAATGCCTTAAAAAGTATTACAAGAGCAAAAGTTAGAAATATTTTAATTACAATTATAACAATAATTATTTCTGTTTCCGCTTGTATTGCCCTTAGTATTAGACAAAGTTCAGAAACTGCAAGGGAGGCCTCTCTTGATTCATTGGAAATTACTGCACAAATATCCGTAGACCGACAATCACTGATGAAGAATGCTGAATCCTCTAATGATAAATTAAAAACATTACAAGGTTCACAAAATTTATCATTAGAGGAAATGCAAATTTATGCACAATCTAAATTTGTAAATGATTTCCACTATACTATTACATCTTCTCTTAACGGTGATGCCACTCTATCACCCGTAGATACCTCTACTACAAATGAAGAAGATTCTATTAATCCAAATGAAATGCCAGTAAATAAACCAAATGGTAATAAAGTATTTGGTAAAATGGGGAGTCAGGGAGATTTTACTGTTGTTGGATACAGTTCCCACGATGCAATGACATCATTTAAGAATGGTACAAAAAAAATTACAGATGGAACTGTGTTTGATTCAGAGACAACAGAACCACAATGCATTGTTAGTGATGAATTAGCCATTCTTAATGAATTGAAGGTTGGAGATAGTATCACATTAGTAAATCCAAATAATGAGGAAGAAATTGTATCAATGACAGTCTGCGGTATATATAACAATAGTGAATCTTCTACCTCTCAACAAGGAAACATGATGGGTTTTAATGCTTCATCTGATCCTGCAAATCAAATTTATATAAGTTTCAATGCCTTAAACTCAATTGTTGATAAATCTAAATCAAATGCAACAGTTGAGACTGATGAAACATCAGGAATAGAAATCTCTACAGCTTTACGTGGTCAGGAAAGTGGTACATACGTGTTCTCTAATATTGAAAACTATAAGGCTTTTGAAACAGACGTTGTTGCTCTTGGTTTAGACGATACAATCTATACAATTTCATCACAAGATGTCAATTCATACGAACAAAGCCTAATACCACTAAATAACTTAAGCAATTATTCAATGTATTTTCTTTTAGTTGTTTTAATAATAGGTGCAGCTATATTAATTGTTTTCAACGTATTTGCTGCAAGAGAAAGAAAATATGAAATTGGGGTATTAGCTGCTATCGGCATGAATAAAGTAAAAATTGCAACTCAATTTATATCTGAAGCATTTATCATTACATTTATCTCCATAGTAATAAGTACTTGTATTGGTGCTACTATTTCTGTTCCAATCGCAGATAAGTTGTTAGAAAATCAAATTGCTTCTTTAGAAACATCTACCCAAACAACTAAAGAAAACTTCGGTGGTGAATTTCAAGGTAGAATGTACAGTAGCAAAGGTAGCATGTCAAGGCCATCTAATAGTACAACAAAAATTAATTATGTTAAAGATATCACAGCAAGTATAGATGTTGTTGTTTTATTCCAACTATTAGGACTAGGTATTTTACTTGCCTTGATATCAAGTGCAACAGCAGTAATATCTATTCTTAGATATGAACCATTAAAAATCTTAAGTAATCGTACTTAAAGGAGGCCGTTATTATGAGTTCTTTTATACTAAAAGATTTATGTTATTCTTATGACAATAAGCAACGTGAAATTATAAGTCACATGAATTATGAATTTAAAGATAATACAGTTTATTCTATTGTAGGAAAATCTGGCACCGGTAAAACAACCCTTCTCTCTTTATTATCTGGACTTGCCAAGCCAACACAAGGTTCCATTTTATTTGATGGAAAAGATATAAGCAAACTCAATTCTTGTAAATATAGAAGTAATTTTATTGGAGTTGTTTTTCAAAGTTTTAATCTCTTACCTCACTTAACAGCCATTGAAAATGTTATTCTTTCAATGGACATATCAGGTAAAAAAATATCAAATAAAAAAGAAAAAGCCTTAGAACTATTAAATAGTGTAGGACTGGATGAAACTACAGCTAATCGTAGAATATTAAAGTTATCCGGTGGTGAACAACAACGTGTTGCTATTGCACGAGCATTATCCTATGATCCTGCAGTAATCTTAGCAGATGAACCAACGGGAAATCTTGATGGTGAAACAGAAAATAGTATTATAAAAATATTTCAAAAATTGGCACATGATCATGGCAAATGCATAATTTTAGTTACCCATTCTCCAGAAGTTGCTAATATGTGTGATGTGGTTTATAAACTCTCATCTAAAAAATGATATTAGTTATGTAATATAAACTTATATATAAATATAAAGGTAGCCATTAAGGCTACCTTTATTACTAAAAAATATATTCATTTTATTCCCTGGAATAACTAACACTTAACCAAATCATAGATTTGGAGTGTTAGTTACATTCTTATAGCCTATATAGGTGGCGTAGAAATAACCTCCATAAATAGCTATTATCAGTAGTGCTGTTATAGTGGCTGAAGCCCCTATCTCTGCATTGCCGTAAAGAGATATAAATTCATTAGCTACACTAATTCCAACTATGGAGTGAATTATAGCTAATACTAATGGCATTGCAAAGTATATTAAAGTTTGAATAAATATGGTTTTATTTATCATCTTTCTTGAAGCTCCAATCCTTCTTAGCGATTTATATCTATCAATGCTCTCACTCGCTTCAGATAACTGTTGAAGAGCAAGGACTGCAGCACTAGATATTAAAAATACAATCCCAATATATATTCCTATATATAAAATTGTGGTAGTAGCTCCTTTTGTCATACTGTATATATCTGTTTTTGTATAACCCAATATTATAAAGTCTTTACCTGAACCATTTTCATCTCTACTATTTTTAAATACTTCTCCTATTTCTGATTCTCGTTTTTCTCTATCTTCACCTACAAAGTTACCATTTAATATAGTGTCATAGGGCTTAAGGTTTTCTAAAGCTTTATCTGGAAGTATTACTGTAAAGAAATTATTAGCAAAGCCCGTACTTTCATAAGCTTCTGTAATAAGTTCTTGATTTTTTATATTATAGTTTATATTATTTATTTTAAGTGTCTTATTTTTCTTCATATAGCTTTTAACTAAAGGCACTAATTTACTAAAGTTAGAGGTTATTAATACTTCATCTTCTTTTAAGTCTATAGAACTTTGTCCATTTAACTCCCTTAATTTATTATAATCACTTATTTTTAGTGCTGATATGTTATTATAACCATTATCTAGAAATTTATCTCCTTTACCATCTCCATATCCTCTTAATATATCACCATAACTTTCTTCTAGCCTATACTCTTGTAATACTACATACTTTTCTTTATCTGTGAAATTGAACCCTGATTCTTTAATGGCTTGTTCTATAGTTTTGTTTTCCCCACCTTCAAATTTTATAATTCTAGCTGAGACATCAAAGGGTACTGTATCCTTAAGACTACTTTCTAAAGAATTTTTAAAACTCAATCCCGTAGATAATATAGAAATAGTTATAAAGAGCATTAAACATATAACTGTTATAGATACAAAATTTGTGTTAATTTTACTACTTATCTGTCTAGTAACAAATATATTTAGTTTTTTAAGGTATATATTTTTACTATTCTTGATTACATACAATATAAATCCAGCTAATCCATAATAAAATAATATAGTTCCTAGAATCCCCAGTATTATCGAAATAGTAAATCTAGAATCAGTTATGTCTAATCCCACTTCTATTATAAACTTATAAGCAGTTATAAGTATTCCTACTCCTAAAATAAAAATAATAATTGATACTATAGGATTTTTAATCTTTATATTTTCACTTTTCTTACTAGCATTTATCATATCTATAAGTTTGTATTTTGAAATTACAAATGTATTAAATATCATTATAAGTAAAAACATTATTCCAAAATAAGCTATAGTCTTTACAGCAGCATTTTGTGAAAATACAAATTTGTATTCACTCATGCCTACCTGAAATAACTTCGCTGTAAAAAGAGATAATCCTTGTGATAAAACTATACCAAAGATTAATCCTGCTACTAAAGACATAAGTCCTATAAAAAAAGACTCAGACACTAAAATACTTGAGATTTTTCTTTTACTCATACCCAATGTCATATATACACCAAGTTCTTTTTTTCTTCGTTTTATCATAAAGTTATTAGCATAAACAATCAGTCCACCCAAAATTACTGACACAAATACAGATACCCAAGAAATAACTGTAGTTAACATATCTATAAAACTAGCTTCCTTCTTACTTATTTCAAACATTGCCTTTTGTGATTCTATAGAGTTAAAGCTATAAAATATACAAACAGCAAAGGTTAAAGTTAAAAAATATATGGTATAGTCTTTAAAGCTTTTCTTTACATTGTTTATTGCAATCTTAGAATACATCTCCACTGTCACCTCCAAGTAATGTCACTACCTCAATAATTCTATTGAAGAATTCTTTTCTACTATCGTTTCCTCTAATTAATTCATTAAATACCTTTCCATCTTTTATAAATAAAATTCTGTGAGCATAGCTAGCTGTAAAAGCATCATGAGTAACCATAAGTATAGTAGCCTCTAATTCTTCATTTAATCTCTCAAAGGAATCTAGTAATAGTCTAGAAGACTTAGAATCTAATGCTCCTGTAGGTTCATCTGCCAAAATTAGTGATGGGTTAGTGACGATAGCTCTAGCTGAAGCAACTCTTTGTTTTTGACCACCAGACATTTCATAAGGATGTTTATTTAAAATTTCACTTATACCTAACTTATTTGCTACTGCTTTAATTCTTCCATCTATACTTTTAGGTTTTACATCTTGTATGGTAAGTGCCAATGCAATATTTTCATAGGCAGTTAAAGTATCTAAAAGATTAAAATCTTGAAATATAAATCCAAGCTCATCTCTTCTAAATTTTTCAATATCACTATTCTTAAGACTAGTTATATCTTTATTATTTATAACTATGTTTCCTGTAGTTACGGTGTCAATGGTAGATATACAGTTTAAAAGAGTAGTTTTTCCACTTCCGGAAGGTCCCATTATTCCAAGAAACTCACCCTTTTCTACTCCAAAACTTATATTATCAATGGCTTTAGTCACATTTCCCTTTCCACCATAATACTTTTCTATATTATCAACTTTTAAGACATTTTTCATAATTCATCCTCCTAACGCATATTTAAGTGTTGCCTTAATTCCATGCCCTTATTATATATTCTTCTTAATGTATGTTGTATTTAATTTCATGTCATTAATCTTTCATTTTTGTAAGATAATAATGAAAGTCTAAAAAGAACTCTGTTTATCATAAAAAAAACTGATTGAGATTAATTTTTATCCAATCAGCTTATTTTAACCATTATTTAAAATTCGTAAATCTTCCTAACGGGAAATTTATATACACCTTAGTTCCATATTCCAACTTTGATTCAATATTTATCCCCAATCCAAGTCTATTGCAAAGTTTTTTACACAGATATAATCCCATTCCTGTGGATTTTCCGAATTTTCTTCCATTGTCCCCAGTAAACCCTTTTTCAAAAACTCTAAGGATATCTCTTTCTGAAATTCCAAAACCATTATCTTCTATAATTAAAGTTACTTTATTTTCCGTAGAAGCTGAATATACCTTAATTATCCCCTTTGATTCCTTAGAATACTTTATAGCATTTCCTAAAACTTGATTCAAAATGAATTCTACCCATTTTATATCACTAAAAATTTTACCTTTTATATCTCCTACCTCTAAGGATATTTTTTTATTTATAAAGTCTCTAGAATTTTTTCTTAAAATCTCCATAACAGCTTCTTCTAAATTAAATTCTTTTATAATATAGTCCTTACTTACATCATTGCTCTTTGAGTAATAAAGGACTTGTTCTATAAAATCTTCCACCTTTTTCAATTCATGACTAATCTTATTTGTTACAGTACTTTCGTTATTATCTATAATAAGTCTTGCAGAGGCAATAGGTGTCTTTACTTCATGAACCCACATTTCTATGTATTCTCTATATTCCTTTTGAGTGCATTCATATTTTTTTACATTCTCATGCATATTTTTATTGCATTCTTTAAGAACCTGATAAACTATTTCACCTTCTAAAAAGTCTGGTTTTTCCATAACCTCTGGGAGCAAATATTTTTTATCAAGACTATCTATAGTTCCTGTAATATTGTCTAGAAATTTCTTATGTTTAATAACTTCTAGGGTTATATATGTACTTAATGGAGCAAACCATAACATGAAAGCTAAAAATATTAATCCACTTCCTACATCTAAAAATATTAAAATAGCTACAAAAATCATAAATAGAACTCCATTAATTGTTAAAAACCCAATTCTAGATTTAAGATAATCTTTCAGTCTCATTTTTATCTATTCCTTTCCTACTATTTAAAGTAGTAATTCCTTCAAACCCGCATGAACAGAACAACTATTTAACTATTTATATATTTCAATAGTTCCATATTTAAATAGTTTTATATACAAAAATACAACTAGTTCTCTATATAAATATTTATATTTTTTAAGACATTATATATCCAAGTCCTCTTCTTGTTTCTATGGCCTCCTTAACTCCAATTTCATCTAATTTTTTTCTTAGTCTTGTCACATTTACTGACAAAGTATTATCATCTACGAACAAATTAGATTTCCATAAATAATCCATCAAATCCTCTCTAGATACAATGCTTCCTTTATTCTTTATAAGGTAATAAAGAATTTTTAATTCGTTTTTAGTGATTTCTAAAGTATTCTCTCCACAGTTTATGGTTCCATTAGATAGATTTAACTTTAAATCATTATATACTAAGATTTCTTGATTTCCTTCATTTCCTTGATTTACTCTCTTTAGTACTGAATTTATCCTAGCTAAAAGTATTTGTGTATTGTAAGGCTTAGTTACAAAATCATCTGCTCCTAAATTCATACTCATCAGCTCATCCATATCACTATCTCTACTTGTAACTACAATTATAGGTACTTGTGAAGTTTTCCTCACTTCCCTACAAATGTAGAATCCATCAAACACAGGTAAATTAATATCTAAGAGTATAAGATTAGGCTCTTCTTTTTCAATAATAGATATTATATTTTCAAAATCAGTAGGTGCTATGACCTCATATCCATACCTATTTAAAAATGTTGTAAGCTCTTGCCTAATAGTTTCTGTATCCTCTATTATAATAATCTTTACCACTTTATCACTTCCCATTTTATTTTCTTCTATTAAATATTTACTTTAATCCAAAGCTAAAATTTATCTACATTTAAATTAATCACAACACTATCCCAGCTTCTTATTAATAACATTATAACCAAAACATAGAGTAACTAAAAGATAATTAGCCGTTATTTGGCTTTATTTTTATTCATAAGCTCTTTATATTTTTACATTTTATGGTATAATAACCTTATTTAATAGAATTTTAGGGGGTGGATTTTGATTTGAAAAAAACTTTTACAATTCTTTTTATTATAATTTTAGGTTTAATTTTAATTTATTTACCTTATTATAAAAAAGATATTTCCTTTGAAAAAGCTTTGGAAAAGATAAATCATAAAAATTTAAATATTCCCATATCAAAATTAAATATTAAAGATTTTATATCTGAACTACCCGATGAGGATATACTTACTGCTGAAGAGCACACTCTACTTTTTTCAACACCTCAAGTAATATCTCCTACTGCTATAACCAGAAAAGAAGCTATTTATGATGTAGATCTATATTTTAAAACTTTAAAGTCTAGTTATGCTGCCTATAACTATTATGGTAGCGATGAAAAATTTTCACATGCCAAGAAATCCGTTTTAAGTTTTATTGGAGAAAATGATGTAATTAATGTAGCTGAACTAACAAAAATCTTAAAAGACAGTCTTTCTTTTATACCTGATAAACATTTTTATATAGGAAATTATAATTTAAATTTAGAAAACACCTGTAGGTATTACTCAAACTCTACTTTAGAAATTTTAAAAAATAGAGTAGGCTACTATGTAGAGTATGGAGGTGTTTATTACTACATTAGATCTATAAATAAAGATGAAAATATTGAAAATTATTTAAATCTTTCTATAAATACTTATGGAAGGCTAGTGTACAATTTAGGTATTCTAGAAAAGTACTTTGGACAAGCTTCTAGTAAATTAAATATTGTTTTTTATAGAGGTGAATCAGAATATATTAAAGATATTGATCTGAAATTATCAAATACTCTTTCAGATGAGTCTACTTCACCTTTAGAATATACAACTAGAGATAATGTTCCTATAATATCTTCCAGAGAAGTTCCCTACAATATAGATATAGATGGAATAGATTTTATTAATACTGCTTCTAAAGTAAAGGATTCTCCTGTAAGTATATTAGATTTACGTGGAAATACTGGAGGCGATATATTGACTGCTTTAAACTGGATAAATGAATATTTTGGAGTTTCATCTCAGGGAAAAGGACTCTTTCTACTTCTTTATGGAAGATCTAAAGATGCTCCCTCATACTACGATTTTAATACCTTTGATAAAGACCTAAAAGCCTTACAACTTGAAAAAATTGATGCTTATCATTACGAGCACATACCTAAAACTAAAAAAGAACTTAATAAAAACTTAAATACTATCTTTGTTCTTACAGACAAAAAAACTTCCTCTGCTGCTGAATTCTTTGTAGAGCATCTAAAAGATTTTGAAAATATTGTAGTAGTTGGCACAAATACTTATGGTAGCCTTGAAAGTTCTAATGTAGAACTCGGTTACCTTCCCCATTCCCATATTGAATTTTCCTATGGAAACTGGTTAAGGCTATATGATGAAAAATTTTTTAAAGAAGGTGAAGGTATAAAACCTGATCTATGGGTAAATGGAGAAGACGCTTTAGATCTAACTTTAAAACTCATTGAGAATTATAATTTAAAATAATTATTTAAGAGGTTGTCTCATTTTGAGATAACCTCTATTAATTTTAATTAAGCTTATTTACTTCTCGTTCTATTCTTTCTAAAGCTTCTTCAAGAACAACTCTACTAGTTCCTACATTCATTCTTTGGAACTTAGCTCCAGCATGTCCAAACATACTACCATCATTTAACCATACTTTACACTTTTTAAGGAAGAAATTACTTAATTCTTCTGGCTTCATATTTAATCCTGAACAATCAAGCCATAATAAATAGGTTCCTTCTGGTCTTCTAATCTTGATTCTAGGAATTCTTTTCTCGAAGAATTCTAAAGTGAACTCTATATTTTCTGTTAAATATTTCATAAGATCTTGATACCATTCTTCACCACTAGTATAAGCCGCTTCTTGTGCTACTGCTCCTAATGTAGTTGCTCCCTCTATACAATCTTTTTCCATTTGAAGTACATATTGATTTCGTAACATTTCATTTTTAATAATTATATTAGCAGTTTTAAATCCTGCAATATTAAAGGTTTTATTTGGTGCTGTACAGATTATGGAATTATCAGCAAACTCTTCACTGATAGATGCAAATACAGTATGTATATTAGGCTTATATACTATATCTGCATGAATTTCATCTACTACCACTAACACATTATTTTTCAAACATATTTCTCCAACCCTTTTTAATTCTTCTTTAGTCCACACTCTTCCTACTGGATTGTGAGGACTACAAAGAATTATCATCTTAGTTTTTTTACTAATTATCTTTTCTAAGTTGTTAAAATCCATTTCATACCTGCCATCTTTGCAGATTAACGGATTTTCTACAACCTGACACCCATTATTTTTAATAATACTATAAAAAGGATGATATACCGGTGTTTGGATTATAATTTCATCTCCTGGCTTTGTATATGCTGCTACTATAGTTTTTAGTCCTGGTACAACTCCTGGAGCAAACTTCATCCATGACTTTTCAACTTTCCATCCAAATCTTTTGTCAAACCAATTTATAGCAGCCTTATAACATGACAGTGGCGTAAGTGAATATCCAAAAATAGGATGTTCTAATCTCTTTCTTATAGCATCTCCTATTTCTTCTGGCACTTTAAAATCCATATCTGCTACCCATAGAGGTATAATTTCACTATCATTATATGTTCTATTTATTAAATCCCATTTTATGCAATTACTACCCAGTCTTTCTACCTTTTCATTAAAGTCATATTTCATATCTCTTATCCCCCATCTTGAAATGTTAAATAAAGCCAACAAAACCATTCTTAATCTTTAAACTTTTCTGTGCAATATAATTCTATCACTATTTTCATAAATATAGTATTGCAATCTTCTATAGATGTACTTAAGTGTATAAAATAATACTATAATTCATACTATTCCATAATTTCTATGTATAATCATATTGTAAATATTGTTACAAAATAAACATATAAAAGGAATAGGAAAATTAAAATGAAAATAAGAAAAGAACTACCCGAAATCTTTGATGATTTTGCAGAAGCTAGAAGAAATTCCTTTATTGCAGCTAAGAACCTTAAGGATCAAAATATACCTTTAGTAGGAGTATTCTGCACTTATATGCCTCAAGAATTACCACTTGCTATGGGTGCTAGTGTTGTTTCTCTTTGCTCTACTTCTGATGAAACAATTTCAGAAGCTGAAAAAGATTTACCACGTAACCTATGTCCTCTTATCAAATCAAGCTATGGTTTTGCTAAAACAGATAAATGTCCATTCTTTTACTTTTCTGATTTAGTTGTAGGTGAAACTACTTGTGATGGAAAGAAAAAAATGTATGAGTACTTAAGTGAATTCAAACCTGTTCATGTTATGGAATTACCAAACTCTCAAAGTGAAGAAGGTTTAAAACTTTGGAAGAAAGAAGTATTTAAGTTTAAAGAGGCTTTAGAAAAACAATTTGAAACTACTATAACCGATGAAAAGGTTAAGGAAGCTATTAAACTAAAAAATGAAGAAAGAAAAGCTCTTAAAACCTTTTATAGCCTTGGAAAACTAGACCCTCCAGCACTTTTAGGACAAGATATGTTTAAAGTGCTTTATGGAGCTACCTTTAATTTTGATAAATCAGAGATTCCAAAGGAAATATATGCTCTAACTAAAAAAATTGAAGCTGAATATGAAGTTGATAAAAAATATGAAAAGAAACCACGTATTCTTATAACTGGATGTCCTATTGGTGGTGCTACAGAAAAAGTTATAAAAGCCATAGAAGATAATGGCGCTCATGTAGTGGCTTTTGAAAACTGTAGTGGCGCTAAAGCTATCGATGAGCTAGTAGATGAAAATAATCCTGATATATATGAAGCTATTGCTCGTAAATACTTAAATATTGGCTGTTCATGTATGACTCCTAACCCTAATCGTATAGATTTGCTTAATAGAATTATAGATGAATACAAAGTAGATGGAGTAGTAGATGTAGTTCTTCATGCTTGCCATACCTATAATGTAGAAACATTACTAATTAAACGGTTTGTTAATAACACCAAAAATATTCCTTACATCAGCATAGAAACAGATTACTCTACTGCTGATATTGGACAACTTAACACTAGAGTGGCTGCTTTCATAGAAATGCTATAAATATATTACTTAAAGTTAAACTTCTTTAGGTATGTTAATAATAAAATCCAAAACCCCTAAGAAAAATATTTTCTTAGGGGTTTACCCTTGTAGCATGTTTTTTCTAATTAATGCTATAATACTATTAATATCAAAGAAACTAGCAAGGAGAGTTTATAATGCATAGACAATATATTAATTATTCTGCAAATATGCCTATATCTATTTCTTTTAATACCATTAAAAACTATCCAATCCATTGGCATTATTGCATCGAAATTCTTTATGTTATAAAAGGCACAATCAATCTATATATAAATACTGAAAAATATGTAATAAGTGAAAATCAAATTGAAATTATAAATATAGATGAAGTTCACAGCATAGAAAGTGATGATCCGGACAATAAAGTGCTCATATTTCAAATAGATCCCTACTTCTTTCAAAAATACTATAACGATATTGAGAATATGTTTTTTTATACCAACTCTTCTAGTAAAGCTTCTCAGCTTGGGGAAGAATATGAAGACTTAAGAGTATTTCTTTGCCAAGTGCTTTGCGAAACAGTACAAAAGCAAGATAATTATGATGAAGAGATTGAAGATATCCTTGTAAAGCTTCTTTATCATCTTATAAACAACTTCAACTATTTAATTCATGAAAAACAAGAGCTTAAAGAAAATAAAGATCAACTTCAAAGATATCATAGTATATCGAAATATATATATAATAATTATCAAAATAATATAACTCTTAAAGATATATCTAGTAACGAATATCTAAGTACTCATTATTTATCAAGAGAAATAAAATACGCTACCGGGTATTCCTTTACTGATTTTTTAAATCTTATTAGGGTTGAAGAATCTATAAAATTAATTTTAGATACAGATATGACACTATCTGAAATTTCTGAGGAGATTGGTTTTTCCCATACTAGATACTTTAATAAACACTTTAAACTTCACTATAAACTTACACCTTTACAATTCCGGAAAAAATACAAATCTACTCCTGAGTTGCTAGAAAAGTTGACTAAATATATAACTCATCCTTTAGAGGAAAGTTTAGATGATGTAATTTATTATCTGGAGGACTACGATAGGTTTAACTATGAGGATAAAATTCATCAGTTAAATATTAATATGGAAAATTACCTAGGTGAGTTTGACAAGGATTTTAATAGAGTTATAACTATTGGCGATGCTTTTGACCTTTTAATTGAAGATAATAAGGATACTCTAGAAGAACTTCAAGGCGAAATGGATTTTGAATATGGGCGAATCCTAAATTTATTTAGTACTGATATGGCCATCTTTCCTGGGTCTAAATTTCATAACTGGAATAGAGCAAAGGATGTACTAGAATTTATAGAATTCTTAGATATAATACCTATAATTGTTTTAGATATAGATAGTGCCTATGAAGAACATATGAACACCATTATTGATGAAAGCAATGAAAGTGCTACTAAAAACACCTTATCTCTTAAAAACTCTATAAATATTCATGAAGATTTTAAAAATATTCTTATATCATTTATGGAGTATTTCAGTGCTATAGAGACTCTTAATTATAAAAATTTTAGATTTCAATTTTCTTCTGCTTTTCCTGAAAATTTAAGGACTTCAATTGAAGAAATATTGATTGAAAATAAATTAGAATTTGAAGAAGACACTTTTATCATAAATAATGAAGTAAATAATATTTATGATACAGCCTACATGATTCCATTTATTCTCGACAATGTAGTTAATCATCAAGGAGATTTAAGCTTTATAAGAGCCTTTGATGTCCTTGATAAGCAAGTAAATATAACTAATGAGCTTTTCTTTGGTTATCCTGGTCTTATAAATGATAAGGGTATAAAAAAACCTGCCTTTTATGCCTATTCTCTTTTGAATAAATTAGGTAATACCTTAGTAGCAAAAGGGGATGGATATGTAGTTACTAAAACTGACAATCAATATGAAATTTTACTTTATACTTACCATGATAAAATTAATGATCTAATATCCATGGCAAGTTTTTCAAAACTTAGAGGTATAAAAAATGCTACTTCTAAAAAGTTGTCACTAAATATAACTAACATTCATTCAGATATTAATGTAACTACCTATGAAATAAATGAAAAAATCGGATCATCCTATAATTATTGGATTGATATGGGAAGACCAACTAGACTTAATAAAGATGAAAATGGAATTCTTCATAAGGCTTCTTATCCTAATATTAGATTTAAATACTTTAAGAAAAGTACAGTTATAAATATTTTAGCTACCCTAAAAACCTATGGAGCGATATTAATTATAATTAATGAAGTTCAGAAGCCTCTTAGAATTAATTAATTTTACCTCAATTTATACGTAAAATAATAAACATTCTATCAAAGTTTATTATTTTATGTATAAAACATATTGATTTTAAGTACAAAAGCATCCTTATTAAGGTGCTTTTGTGCTTTTTCCTATTTTTATCCAATAATCATTTGGGCAGAATAGTACTTTTTGATGGACACTTAAGTGAATGTTTATTTAATTGTTTTCAACTATAATGTTAATATAAGATAAAATATTTCAATAATGAATTAACAACACTTACTGCTTTCATAAAGACTGTTATTACGAATAATTAGATTGCTAAAGACCATAAGTTGAGTTATTTCATAAAATAATTTATTATTTAAATTAGACGAACTAATGAATATATTTTATAAATACTCTTGAGATTAATTAAATCTCAAGGAGATTAAAATTAACTAAACATGAAGATAAAGTGTATTTTTCTATAAACCGAAGGAAACTTTTCGTAAAATAACCCAAGAGAAATATACAGAATTTTCAAATAAATGAGGTGAAACTAATGGGAATTAACCCTAAAGTATTTTCGGATGGAAGGACATACAGAGTATTATTTAAGTTTGCTATACCTGCAATATTTTCTTTACTTGTAGCAGAACTTTATAACATGGTAGACACAGTTTTTGTTGGTAGGTATATTGGCCCTAATGCTATTGGCGCGTTAACAATTGCATTTCCAATTCAACGTTTTCTTATAGCAATCGCTTTCTTATTTGGTGTAGGAGCTTCAACCTACGTTTCTAGATATTCCGGTGAAAAACAACCTGATAAGGTTAAATCTACAATAATTAATTCAGTATCTGTTACTATAGTATCTTTAACAATAATTCCTCTACTTTTATTCTTCTTTAGAGGTGGATTGTTATATAAACTTGGTGCTAGTGAAGCTACCTTTGGATTAACTAATGATTATATATCTATAATTTTTATAGGAGCAATTTTTCAAGGATTAACTATAGTTTGCTCTCAAATAATGACAGCTCTAGGAAATTCTAAAATAGGTCTTTATGCTAACAGTATAGGTGCACTTCTAAATATTGTAGTTGACTACATATTAGTAGCTCATTTAAATATAGGTATAGCCGGTGCAGCTATCGCTACTGTAGCTTCTCAATTTGTAGGCTTAATTTTTGTTCTATACAATTTTAAAGATGTAATTAAACACTTTAAAATTAAATTTTCATTAAATAACATTTTACCAAATGTAGATATTTCATTAATTAAAGGGTTAATTGCTGTGGGATTTTCAACCTTTGTTATTGAAATATCAGATGCAGTAGTTTCTGTGGTTTTAAATAACTTATTAATTTCTAGAGGTGGTAATGAAGCTATAATAATAGTAGGTGTTATTACTAAAATATCTATGTTTATGTTTATTGCAATAATTGGTATAAGTTCTGCTATGCAACCAATTGTAGCCTTTAACTTTGGTGCAAGAAATTTTGATAGAGTCAAAAATACAGTTAAAGCATCTATAAAAACTGTAACGATAATATCTTTAGTATTTGGAGTATTTCTTATGTATTTTGCTCCACAGATGATAGGATTGTTTTTAACTGATGCAAAGTTATTGCCTGAGGCCGTTAAGGCACTTAGAATATGTATATTCCTACTTCCATTAGTGGGGTTATACTATGTAGGTATATACTACTATCAAGCTATTGGTGAGGCTAAAAAGGGATTTAGATTATCTCTATTTAGACAGTTAATAGTATTTATTCCTTTAGCTATAGTTTTTGTAAACATTTTTGGTACTATAGGTGCATGGATTGCATATCCTGCCTCAGATTTGATTTCTGCAGTTGCATCTTTTTATCTACTAAATAGCACTTGGAGAAAAGACCAAAAAGAAAAAATTACTAAAACCGTAACAGCTTAATAAAAAAAATTACTCCTTAGAAAATTATATTCTAAGGAGTTTTTATATAATATTTATAAGTCAGGCACTATTATGTAAATCCTAGTACCTTTACAATTTAAAGTTACTTTACCGTATTTTTAAATTGTAAATTACGATCATTTACATAATTACTAATAATATCAATACCTATGCATTGTCCAGAGCATAATGGTTCTTTAATAGCTAATTGAAAATAAACTGTGTCTATTCCATGAGATTCACATCCTGTATATTTTGCAATTTTAAAGTCTTCTGCCATAGGAACTTTAACCCATTTACAATTCCAAATCCATTTATATAATACTACAGACACTATATATTCTTTATTCCTGCAAAGATTATTAACTTTAATAGAAAACTTAACTATTCTACCTTTAGTTGTAGCATCGATTACAGCTACTTGTCCAAAATCTTGTGGACATTTACAAGGTATGAGAGTTACTCCTATTCCACCTTTTGGAGCTTCACCTTTTAGATGTACTTCTAAATCTTTGCCTTTCTCTGGCATTGAATTCATATATTCTGGTGTCGGATTAAAATTTTTATCTGCCATATATCTTAATGCTCTTTTTATTGTACTCATACACTACACCTCATACACTAATATATTTTGTTTTAATTACAGTACTTCCTTTATTAATATATATTTAATATCATCTGTACCTAAATAATGATTTTTTATCATTAAATTTATTCTGTCACTACAGTATATGTATTTAAAATTTCATTGTTACTCTATCTTAATATAAATAACATTTCTAATCATATAAAATAAAAAACCGTCTCAAAACACCCTAAACCTTAAGTTAAAGTTTAGTGATTTATTTTGAGACAGTCTATTTCTTATATGCACTATATCTTTTCTATTTGGTCTTTTTATTACCAACTTAATATATATTATTTATTGGTGCCATTAGTAGCAGAAAATACACCTCTATTTAAAGCATCATGTATAGCTGATGTTACCCTTCCTACTTCAACTTTTTGATCCATATCCTTAACTATAGAAGAAGGATTATGTAAATCATTAAGACTTTGTCTTATATCTTTATCCTTTAAATAGTTTATCAAAGCTTCATATTGATTTTTTATATTCTTAAATTTACCATCTTCTAAATAATTTTCATCATTATTAGATAATGCTATAAACTTAATATCTTTAATTATATTGTTAGCTAAAGTGAATTCAACTGATAATTCATCTTCATCTATATATGCACCACGATATATACCATTAGAATAATTATTGTTAGTTAAATCCATACCAAAGAGTGTATTATTATTACCATTCTTGTCACTTACACCTAGTACTCCACTTTCCTTTGTTCCATTATTAGCTGTTCCACTTTCAGTTATATTTTGAGCAACCTCACTACCAGTATTTTTATTATTTCCTGCAGTGCCATTATTAGTACATCCTATAAGCCCTGTTGTTAATGCTATTGTTGCAATTAAAAGCGCTATTCTTTTCATAATAAACCTCCTGTGCTTATTTTTATGATTATAGTATAAGCATACACTCAGTTATTATTCTAATATTATTTTTCCTATTGCACCTTTTATTGCTACAATATAAAAATAATATTACACTTACTAATCTTATTACTTGAAAAATTTTCATATCTAATCTTTAGAAATGCTTCATTTTATATTATTGAAATAAAATATGGCAAGTTGTGTTCTATCTCTAAGATTTAATTTTTCTAAAATACCACTTATATAGTTTCTTATTGTGCCCTCACTTAAAAATAATTTTGCTGATATTTCCTTATTAGAAAGACCTTGAGAAACTAAAGTAATTATTTCAATATCCCTATCAACTAAATCGTACTTTGACATATCCTTTTTATTTTCATTATTATGTAGCATAGTAGGAATTTTAGATATAATTTCTTGTCCAAAAACACTTTGTCCAAGTTCTACTGCCTTTAAAGCAGGTACTATACTTTCAAAGTGTTGTTTTAAAATATATCCCTTAGCACCAACTTTTAATGCAGTTATAATATATTCATCATCTTCAAAAGTGGTTAAAAATAATATTCTCCCCTCATTATGAGATTTTAAAATTTTCTGTGCAGCCTCTAGCCCTGACATTTCCCCCATACGAATATCCATAAGTAATATATCTGGAGTATACCTATTATAAAGCTCAATAGCTTCTTCACCACTATATCCAAGCGATATCACCTCTATATCACTTGCTGTCTCTATGATGGTCTTTAAAGATGCTGCAATAAGCTTATCATCATCTATAATAATTATTCTCATAGTTCTCCCTCCTTCATAATAGATATAAATATTTTAAACCCTTTTGAATTATCAAAATTCACAATACCATTTAAGCTATTTACCCTCTTTTCAATGCTTTGTAAGCCCATTCCACCATCCATACTTACCTTCTTTTCACTTCCATCATCTAAAATAATTACTTGATATAATTTTGGATGTTCATATAAACTTACAGTTACTGTGGTTGCATTTGAATGCTTTATTATATTAGATAGAGCCTCTTTTACAATAGCGATGACAGCATATTTAATTTTAACATCTGGATTAGAAGAAAACTCATAATTTAAAGTAGCCTTACAAAATTTAAATTCATTTATCAACTTTGAAAGTTGTACATATAAGTCAATAGAATCCTCATGTAAATTATGAATACTGCTCCTAATAGAATCCATGCCTTGATCTAATGTAGATCTAATATCCTCTAGGAACCCTTTAGTTTGCTCTTCTCTAGTAATTGCCATAATAGCACCTATTTGCAATATAGAGCTAGTCAAAAGGTGTCCTACATTATCGTGAATTTCTCTTGAAATACGATTTCGCTCCTTTAACGTTGCAAAATTAACTTCAAAGTCTTGTTTATATTGTAATTCCTTTACCTTCTCTTCTAATATTATAGATATCTCAGTTAAATCATCTCTTTGCTTTATAAATTTATCATGCAAATTTTCATATTTTAAAGTATTAAATTTTAACATTGTTGATGTACTAAGAAGTCCAAGAATTATTATACTAATCATATATGGATATTTATGTATATTCATCATGTATGGAATTAAAATTAAGATGCATATATATTTATACTTTGAAAAAATAGTATCATAAAATATTATAGGAATGCCCATCAGAAATTCAGGATATAAAATGCAAACAACACTATAACTTATTAATACTATTATATTTAATTTATCCTTGTTAAAGTATTCTAGAAAACAAGTTATTGCTACTGTAACTAAAATTGGTAAAATTGATTTTTCTATATCATAATTTTCTATAAGTAATAATGCCGAACCTATAAGTAAAATAATTTTATTTAATATATTATTCATCTATACTTCCTCACTTTATATATCTATAATAACATATACAAATTTTTTACAAAAGTTTTATATAAGGCCCTTAGATAGTGCTACTATCTGAGGAACCTATTTCCTTGTCTAACTCAAAATATGCTTACCATCTTTGACTTATTATTTATTTTCAGATGCCTAAAGTGACAAATGTAATTTAATATTCATGACAAATAGCACTTACCTACAACGAGATTCTCTAATAAACTATAAGTATAAACTAAATAAAGTAAGGAGTAATAACTATGATTGTAAAAATAGAAAACCTAGTAAAAAGATATGGAGATTTAATTGCTCTAGATCACTTAAATTTAGATATTAAAAAAGGAGAAATATTTGGTCTTTTAGGTCCAAATGGTTCTGGTAAAACTACTACTATAAACTGTATGTTATCTCTACTTAAATATGATAAAGGAACTATTGAAATCTTAGGAGAAGAAATGACTCCAACAAATTATAAAGTAAAAAAAGACATTGGTATTGTTATGCAAAATGTCGCCGTCTTTGATGAATTGACAGTATATGAAAACATTGATTATTTCTGTGGGCTATATGTAACAAATAAGAAGGAACGAAAGGTACTTGTGGAAAAGGCTATTGATTTTGTTGGACTTTCAGATTACAAAAAATTTATTCCTAAGAAGTTAAGTGGGGGACTTCTTAGAAGATTAAACATCGCTTGCGGTATAGCTCATAATCCAAAACTAATCATTTTAGATGAGCCAACGGTAGCTGTTGACCCTCAAAGTAGAAATCATATTTTAGAGGGAATAAAAAAATTAAATGCCGAAGGAGCCACAATCATATATACCTCGCACTACATGGAAGAAATTGAACAGCTCTGTACTTCAATCGCTATTATGGACAAGGGAAAAGTCATTGCAAAAGGTACAAAGGAAGAATTAAAGTCCATTATTGATTTAGGTGAAAAAATAATTATTGAAGCCTTTAATTTAAATGAAAATCATATTAAAAATATAAATGCTCTCCCTAATATTATTTCAGTAGACTATAAGAGTAATTTACTAAATATTAGAACAAAAAGTGGACATAGTTGTCTTGGGGACATTATTAGCTATATTGGAGACAATAAAATAAGTTATGGAAAAATTTATTCAGAGCAACCTACCTTAAATGATGTATTCTTGGAAATTACTGGTAAAAGACTTAGAGATTAAAAGGAGGAATATAGAATGTTTTGGCATATTTTTAAGTATCAACTTAAATGTCGTTTTAGAGATAAATTAAGTGTGTTTTGGACTTTATTATTTCCAATTGCATTAGCTACAATTTTTAATTTAGCCTTTTCAAATATACTTACCGGTGAAGAGTTTGAGAAAGTTAATATTGCTCTTGTAAATAGTAGCAAAATATCTGAAAGCTTTTCTACAGCTATGGAAGAAAGTGATTTATTTATCATAGAGAATACAGATAAGAATAAAGCAGAAGAAATGCTTTCTAAAGGTGAAATTTCAGGTTATATAACCTTTGAAGATAATATTGAAATAACTGTTGCAAAGTCTGGTATTAACGAATCCATAATAAAAACCTTTGTAGATAGTTATAGTCAAAAGTATTCCACCATATCAAATGTAGTATCCCTAAATCCAAGTATTATGAATGATGATTTTATTAGCAATCTTGCTCTTTATAATAATTACACAAAAGATAAAGAATTAAATAGTTCCACCAATGTAGTTGTAATTTATTTTTATACCCTTTTAGCTATGACTTGTATTCTAGCTTCAACCCCTGGTTGTGCTGATGTTATAAACATCCAAGGAAATCAATCTCAAAGAGCAGCAAGAATTAATATATCTCCTGTGAATAAAATAAAAACCTTTTTAGCTACTATAAGTGCTACTTTATTATTTTATTTTTCAACAGTGCTGATAGTTATAATATATATTTCCCAAGTTCTAAAAATAGATTTTGGTAACTCCATAGGTTATGTAATTTTACTTTGCTTTGTAGGTTGTTTTAATGGAATAAGTTTAGGTGCCATGGTAAGTGCTTTGATTAATAAAAAAGCTAGTATAAAGGAAGGAATTTTACTCATATTTACAATGGTGGGTTCTTTTTTATCTGGAATGATGACAGTTCAAATTAAATACTTCATTCAAGATAAATTTCCCCTTTTATCCTATATAAATCCTGTTAACTTAATTACTGATGGATTTTATTCATTATACTATTATAGTACCTATGATAGATATTTTCTTAATCTAAGTCTTCTGACATTGTATGGAATTATATTTTCAATAGTTACTTATTTAATTTTAAGGAGGCAAAAATATGCAAGTATTTAAACAGTATTTTAGAATAGTTAAAAAAAGTGCTCTTTCCTCCTTACTGCTTTATGCAGCTATATTTGTATTAATGACAATTATTTTTAGTAATGTCGGGAATTCTACAGATTCAACCTCCTTTAAAACTGAAAAATGTAAAGTTGCAATTATAAATAATGACAATTCTCCTCTATCAAATAATTTAGAGGATTATGTTGAAGCTAATTCCAAGTTAGTAAAAATTAAAACTACCGATGAAGGAATAAGAGATGCATTATTTTTTAGAGAAGCAGAAATTGTAATCACCATTCCAAAGGGATTTGAAGATAGCTTTCTTCAAGAAACTCCACTTGATCTAGAAACTCAAAGTATTCCTAACTCTTCTAGTAGCATTTTTATAAAATCAATGATAAATAATTATCTTACTACAACCAAAGTTTACATTGATAATACTAATAGCTTAGACTTTGAAAAAATTAATGAGCTAGTAAATAAAGATTTATCTATAGATACAGAAGTTACTTTAGCAATGGATAATAAAGAAGATACTAAAAATAGCGTTACCTATTACTTTAACTATTTAGCTTATCCTATTCTATGCATGTTAATACTTGGAATATCTATAGTATCAAATATTTTCAATTCACCAGATTTAAAAAGAAGAAATTTATGCTCACCTATTAATTCCTACAACTTCAACATGCAAATATTTTTAGGAGATATGGTTTTAGCATTATCTATTTGGACTATATTCATGACACTCGCCATAGTAATGTATCCACAGGATATGTTTTCTTTTAGTGGAGTGTTACATGGTATAAATTCTCTAATATTTACAATAACGTGTTTATGCCTTAGTTTCTTAATTAGCAATATATCCACTAAAAATTCCATAGTTCCAATTTCAAACCTTGTACCTGTAGGTTGTTGCTTCTTAGGGGGAGCCTTTGTTCCTCAACAACTTCTCAGCGAAACAGTGAAAAGTACTGCTATATTTAATCCAGTATATTGGTTTGTTAACGTAAATGAGAAGCTTAACTCCCTATCAACATTTAATAAGGATACTCTTACTCCAATACTATTTGAAATGTTAATAATGATAGCTTTTGCAGTAGCTTTCTTAGGAGTAGGTTTAGTTATCATGAAGCAAAGAAGAACTAAATATTAAATGCAAACAAATACCTAGCACTTTCATTATAGTGCTAGGTATTTGTCTATATAAATTTAATTTTATCCAATGCATAATCCTTGCACCCCTCTGTTAATCCGATGACTACTAGCTCTAATACTCCACATTCTTCAAGATTGGAGTAAAGAGTGGCTACGACCCTGGATAACGATTTCTCCTAAAGGACAACGACTTCTAAGTATCAAAATACTGATACTAAGAATTCTGTTAGTAAAGCTTCGAAGAAGCTAAGAACTCTGTTTATGCTAAATCCTTTTTATTATAAATAGCATAAGTAGTTACAATAGATATAGCTATTATTCCAAAGCCTAAAAGTACATATTTCATTTCAAAACCATTTTTTAGTAACTTAGCTGGAACTACATAGTCAAAGGGTGATAAATATAGAAATCCTTCTAATTCATCTTTCATCTTTCCTATGATTCCAAATATATAGGTGGTAAAGAATACTCCTAATGCAATAGATGTCCCTTGTTTACTAGATTTTATTATAACTGATAATAAAAATCCTAAAGCCATAAATATATATCCTAAAAAAGCCATTCCTATAAATAGAGTTTTTATATCCATGAGTAGTGCCATAGTTTCAATCTCTTCTGGCTTTACAGCCATAGAAACTCCAATAGTTACTCCTCCAACTATAGCTATAAACAGATAAAATATAATTGCAGAGGAAAGTAATTTTGAAGTTACTATTTTACTTCTTGTAATTGGCTTAGAGTATAAAAACTCAATGGTACCTTCACTTTCTTCTTTTACTAAAGCAGATATTCCAAGAATTATTCCATATATTCCAGCTGCCATAGATATATATTGAATTGCATATGCTAGATAATCTGAAATATTACTAAAATCTACAGCATCCTCAAGATTAAAAGCCTCTAATAATGCCGGTGGTAGAGCATCCATCTTTGTAGCAACAATTTCTTGCATTCCACTATCCTTCATGCTAGGAAATAATGCCATAAACATAATGACTAGTCCTACACATACCACAGACCAAATAATGGCAGATTTTAATAGTCTTCTAAATTCGAATTTGAATACATTCATTCTAATTCTCCCCTTTCCTCTTATAATAATCCATAAAAGTATCCTCTAGAGTATGCTCGCCTATGAGTAACTTCTCCACATTAAACTTAGCTATTTCTTTAATTAATTCATCAATATTGCCTATAAAGCTAAAGGTTATTTCGCCTTTATTGTTTTCTATAATTTCACCCTTAAGTTCTTGAACCTTGTTATTATCTATCCCTTTAGCTTTTAATGTGACTTTTACTCCTGACTTTCTTGCAATCTTATCGATTTCAATTACATCAACAATTCTTCCATCTTTTATTACTGCAACCCGATCACATAAATTTTCAACTTCAACTAAATTGTGAGAAGATAAAAATATAGTGGTTCCCTTTGCTCTCTGTTTTTCTAGTATATTAAAAAGTTTCTTCTGTATAAGTGGATCTAGTCCATTAGTAGGCTCATCTAGAATTAAAAGCTTAGGATTATGAATAAGTGCTTGCACTATAGCTACCTTTTTCTTGTTTCCAAGGCTCAATTCACTCATTTTTTTATCTAGCTCTACCTCTAGTTCTTTACATAGTTCATCTATATCTTGCTTATTAGAATTTTCATAAAAACTCTCAGCATATTTTATAATATCTTTAACTTTTGATTCATCATAAAATCTTACTTCACTAGGCACATAACCAATATACTTTTTTATTTCACTACTTTCTTTAACTATATCCTTTTCAAAAATTTTTCCATCTCCAGAAGTAGGAAAAATTAAATTTAAAAGTGTTCTTATTGTAGTAGATTTCCCTGCTCCATTAGGACCTACAAACCCAAAGATTTCCCCCTCTTTAACCTGTAAATTAACCTCTACTATTCCACGATTTTTCCCATAACTCTTTGTTAAGTTATTAGTTTCAATTATATTCATTACTATCCTCCTATTTATCATCAAACTTTGAACTTTTATATAATCTCAATTTCTCATTAAATCTTTCTCCTGAAAGCTTGTTATATAATGCAATAGACCCAGTAAATGAAACAAAGCATACAGTAAATATACATAATGCAATAATAAAATTATTACCAACACTTAAGTCGAACCAATTAAATATCCTAGCTAATATATAACCTATAAAAACAAGTATTATATAGTGAATAATTATCTTACTCCAGATATTTACCTTCATAAATATATTAGATACATATATAACATATTGAAGAAGAGTTAAAATTATAGATATAAATATCATTTGCCATATTAAGCAAAGATGAATACTTTCTTCCCCTAAAAAAGGAGCAATGAGAGTATAAATAACAACCTGAGCTGTGAAGAACATACATGCAATTATTTTTATTTCTAATGTGTTCTTAAAAAATTCCTTCATACTATCTTCCTCCTATAAATCTAATTTATTTTTTAATATAGGTACATATTGTCTTGAGACTACTAGCTTTTCACCATTATCTAAAAGTATCTCTATTCGACCTCCAAACATAGGAACTATATTTTTTACCTTTCGCAGATTTATAATTGTAGATTTAGAAGCTCTAAAAAAATCTGTATTTTTAAGCCTTTCTTCTAATTCGTATAGTCTTGAATGTGTCTCAAAAACTTCTTTATCCATATAAATAAATGTCTTTTTATCAACTGATTCAAAGTAAAATATCTCATTTGCATCTAGAATAAATATCTTTCCATCTTTATTCCCTGTTATTTTTTCTTCTAAGGCTTTAAGTTTAGATATAATTCTTGACATATTTTTATCTATTGTTTTACAGTTAATTACTATTTCTATATCTTCAATATCTTCAACTTCATTTATTATAATCTTCATTTAACTCCTTCCCATCTATATAAATTCTTTAAATAACTATAAATTTTATATTAAATTTAATCTATAATTTAAGTATATTCTTTAAATTTTTTTAACACAATCCTATCCTTCTAAGTTGCATAAATCCTATGCTAAGTTGCATATAAAAAACTTCATCCTAAAGATAATTAACTTTAGGATGAAGCTTTTTCCAACTTATTATTTGTTTTCAGAATTTAACTCACTGTTAAAATGTATTTAAATATTATTATGATATATTCATTTTACTATTTGTTCTTTCTGGCAGCTTTTCTCTTTTCTGTTTCATCTACTACTAAAGCTGCTACTGCAGAGCCTGTGACATTGGTTGCTGTTCTCATCATATCAATTATAGAATCAACCGCAATTATCATTGCCATTCCTTCTATAGGTAATCCTAATGTTGCTAATACTACTGTTGTAGACATAGTTGCTGCTCCTGGAACACCTGCAATACCTATTGAGGATATTATAGTAGTTAATATTATTAAAATATATGAGTAAATTGTCATGTCCACATTAAATACATTAGCAACAAATATAGCTACTATAGCTGGATATAATCCTCCACAACCATTCATTCCTATAGTTGATCCTAGGGGTGCCACAAAGCTAGCAATATTTTCAGAAACTCCAGCTCCTTCAACTAAAGATTTTATGGTTACTGGTAGTGTTCCATAACTACTTTGACTTGTAAAAGCCATAGTTTGAGCTGGTAAAATTCCCTTAAAGAATTTTAAAGGACTCTTTTTTGCTATAAAAGCAACAAGCGGAATATATACAATTATAAATTGAAGTATGCAAGCTATATAAACTGCTGCGATAACCCATATTAAAGATTTAATAGTCTCTAACCCATTACTTGCTACAGCCTTTGCAATTAAAGCAAAAACTCCATAAGGTATAAATCTTAATACTATTTCAGTTATTCTTGATACTATAGCATGAGCTGATAATACAAACTCTTTAAAAGGTTTTGCTTTAGAGGGATTTATATTATCTTCCTTAACTAAAGCTATAGCTACAAACAGTGAGAATATAACTACTGGAATTATTCTATTATCTACTATAGCCGCTATTGGATTTGATGGTAGCATGTCTACTAACACTTGAGTAAATGTAGGTATTTCCCTAGCTACAAAGTCTTCTGCTCCTGGAAAAGATAATCCTTGTCCTAAATTAAATATCTTAGCTACTACAATTCCTATAGTTGCCGCTATACCTGTAGTTCCTAATAATATTACTAAAGTTTTAATCCCTATAGATTTCAATGTATCTAAGTTCTTAAGTCTAACTATACTAGTAATCAATGAAACCATAACTAAAGGTACAACTATCATTTTAATTAATGACATATAACCTTTTCCAATGATATCTAAAAACAAAATGTTTTCTTTAAATATTGCTCCTAAAATAACTCCTAAAGCCAGTGCTGTTAATGTAGCATAAGTAAATTTATTAGTCTTTTCTTCGACTGCATATATGGTAAACACTGCTAGTAATGATAATATTACTGCTAATATTAAATTTATATTCATTTTAAATTCTCCTTTTATTTTTTATTTTGTTTAGTAATCTTGAATTTACTTATAAGCATTTTAGTAGAGTTTCCCTATTTTATTTATTCTTTGCTGGCCAGCAAAACTTTATAAGTTAATATTTATTATCATTAACTTATAAAATAAAAAACCTTCTGCCCCTGTAATATACAGAGGCAGAAGGTATACTTCCGCGGTTCCACTCTTATTAGATATAAAAATATCCATCTCATTTTAGGTACTGACATACCCCAACTCTGTAATGGGAGTTCCCATAAAAACCTACTTACTTCGGCTTTTCTGCTCCAAGGGGCACTTCACTAATACTTATTATAGGTTATCTCAGCATACTAACCCTCTCTGTAATAACTTATACTAATTACTTTCCCTTTTCGTTGCATTTGTAAATTCATATTTAACTGTTATCATAATATCTCATTTTATTTTAATAGTCAACACCTTTTATTCATGAAATTTTTTCCTATAGCCTTTATAATAACTGATAATCTTTACTTATACTTTTAATCAGGCTCTTATCAGATTTTATCTATAATATACTTTTGTTACCATCTACTAAAATATTTATTTTACATCCTGGGTTTTTAAATCTAAATAATTTAAGCATATTGAATGATATATCATCAATATTGCTGATATTTTTAATATGAATATCTATAGGATAAATTTTTTCAATATATAAAAGTAAGCTTTCGAAAGAAAAATAAATTCTATTCTCTTCGTCAAAGTGGTTTAAATTATCTTCAATTTTTATATTTTTATTTATAAATAATACCTTTGGCTGTATTCTTAGCAAATCTTTTAGAATAAACTCATCTAAACTCATTAGATGCTCAACTGAATACCTCTGCATAATTTTCTCCGTTATGCATGCTATACAAAAATATTTAATCTCATTTACAGGATAACACTCTACAATTACACTGCTCTTTTTAATATCTTTCTCATTAACTTTATCTCCCCTATAAGAATTTGTTTTTGTATTTTTACTATTACAAATAATACTTTTATAATATTCTGTAATTTCCTCATTGGGACGTATGTTTAATTCTTCCCTTAAAATATACTCACATTTCTCATATTCCTTCAAAGCAGCTTGTATATTGTTAGTTTGTATATGTAAATTCATTAACTCCAAATAAATATCTTCTCTATACGGATTAATTTTTAACACTTCATTTAATACTAAAATAGACTCACTATACATACTACTTTCTGAATATAGATTAGCTAATTTAAATAGCAATGTGCTGTAACTCTCCTGATATTTTTCTCTCTCATAAAAAATCCAATCATTAAAGTCAGGACAATTCTTCAAATAAAACCCCTGAAGAAATTCACCACTATAAATATCCTTGCATTTCTCTAAAGCTAATATAGGATTTTTTTCATCAGTAAAATTTTCCATTATAAAATTGAAATGTAGAACATCTATATAATAATCAAAGTCTGGATTTATCATACAACTATCCTTTGAACTAATAAATAAGTCACAATTCCCACGTTTAAATATTTTACGCAGTACCCAAAGACTATACCTTAGATTATACCTCGCATTCTCAATAGTAGTATTATTCCAAAAAAATGTACAAAGCCTATCTCTAGTAAACTTTTTACCTTTGTTAGTGCATAAAAAGCAAAGCAATGCTATAGCCTTGTTACTAAGCTTATCTGTTACACTTATACCATCTACTTCGATATCTACTTCACCTAAAAGACATATATGAACTCTACTCAATTTCTATCACCTACTAACTAATAAGTATCCGGTCTAAGTCGGTTTTCATATAGTATATTACCTTCTTTAATAGTTGCCACAACATCTATATCTTTAATTTTCTTGGAATCTATGGTAAGAGGATTTTCATTTAATATAACTAAATCGGCATACTTTCCTACTTCTATAGACCCTTTTTTATCCTCTTCAAAAACAGCATAGGCGCTATTAATAGTAAAAATTTTAATAGCTTCTAATACAGTAATTCTCTCATTTTCATTAGGATGATTTACTGCGGAGTAAATACCTAGTAATGGATTAATAGGAGTTACATCACTGTCAGAGCCTCCACAAACTATAAGGTCACTATGAATCATAGATTTATATGGATTTGTTTTACTGGTTCGCTCCTCCCCCAATCGCTTATCGTACATATTGCCTTTTCCTCCCCAGAAATATTCATAGGTAGGTTGAACAGATGCAATCAATCCTAACTCTTTTGCACGATTAATATGTTCTTTAGATGGAAGTTCAAAATGCTCTATTCGATGACGAAGATTTCTATTTGGATATATACTATTTGCAAATTCATGGGCAGTAATTATTTGTTCGATAGCTAATTCACCTATTGCATGAGTACCTAACTGAATATTATTTTCATAACATTTTAATACAAAAGCATTTAACTCTTCTTGTGTATAATATAATATCCCTGATTTAGTACTATCATCCTTATAAGGCTCACATAACGCTGCTGTTCTTGAACCAAACGATCCATCTAAAAAAATACTTCCACCAATTCTATTTAAATTTTTCTCCAGTACCTTATCTACATTAATAGTTTGATAAAATAATATAACATCTATTGGATAATCATCTTTTGTATCATAAATAAACTCCGCATCCTTATCATGGAAAGTATATCCACCCTCCATAGCATTAATTGTAGTTACTCCTGTAGCAATAGCACATTTTAGAGTATTATTTACAGCAGAGAATCGTACTTTATTACTAATACTTTCTAATATTTGCTTTCTAACTAATGCATTAGCAGTATGGGTAAGGACACCAGTGGGAACATTAGCTTTATTCTTAACCACACCTTTAAGGTTTAGAGGTATAGTAAATTTGTGTAATGCTAAAGAATTTAAAATGCTAGTATGATACTCTTTTCTATTTATCCAAACTGGATGATCTGGAGAAACGTTATCAATTTCATATCTTGTTGGAAGTCGCTTTTCTTTAAGTTTAGTTTCATCTAACCCTGCCGCTCTAACTAATGTATCCTTTGGCGTAGTATCACAATACCTCTTAATAAGTTCAAAAATTTCATCAAAACTTGTGGCATTACTTAAATCTACACCAATAGAGTTCAATCCTGTTTGCACAAGATGAACATGGCTATCATAAAATCCTGGAAGTACAGCCTTTCCTTTTAAATCAATTAGCTCTGTATTATTATCTGCTATATGTAAGTAATCATCTTCAAATCCCATTTGTGTTATTATTCTATTTTTAATTGCAATCCACTGAAAGGATTGCCTCTCTGAAAAAGTTATTATGTTTCCATTATATAAAATTAAGTCAGCCATATTAACAACCTCGAATTCTCATTATATACTACATTATAACATTTATAATTTTATTAATATATATTTAAAAGAGGCCGTTAAAACATTTTCATGAAACTTCTAACATAGCCTCTTTCTAAAAAAACTTAATAATAATCTACAAGATTCTAATTACATAGAATGTTACATAAATAATTGTAAATAGATAAAGCGGTGTCTATTACAGTATCTATCTTCACATATTCATTGCACGTATGATAGTTCCCTCCATCTGGACCAAATATTATGGTTGGAACCTTTAATCTTGAGCCTATATAATTAAAATCTCCTATACTTTTAAAATAGTCAATAGTGCACTTTCGCCTAGAAACCTCCTCCACACTTTCTATGAATTTCCCAACATATGGATTATTTTCATCAATAGTATATGGAAGAAAACCCTTAGTTTCTTCATTTGGATATTCTCTTAAGGAATATTCAACCTTAGAACTAATACCAGCTCTTTCTACAGCATTAAATAGCTCTTTCTTAACGTAATCTGCATCCTCACCATTAACCACATGTCTAAACACTGTAAAAGATGCTTCATCTGGTACACTACATGCTTCATTCTTACTATTACATCCTAAAATACATATTGAACCCTTACCTAATTTTTCATCTTCAATAAGTGCTGACTTTTCGAGCTCTATCATTAATTTTGCACAGTCAACCAATGCATTTATTCCTTTTTCGGGATTTGCTGCATGAGACGATTTACCCTTTAGGGTTACAATATAATTAAATCCACCTCTTGCTCCTAGACAAATGCAAGGAAAAGGTTTTGTACAAAATCCACTACTAGGTTCCGTCACTATAGCCACATCAATATTGTCTGCAATGCCATCTCTTATAATGGCATCTGTACCTAAACCATATGGACCTTCTTCATCAGAAACAATAGAATAAACAATTTCTCCACTAAAGTCATTGTTAAGTGACTTGAAAGCTTCAAGGGCGAGCATTATAGCTACTACGCCAGATTTCATATCCAAAGCTCCTAATCCATAAAGCTTATCCTCTTTAACTGTAGCCTTAAATGGATCTGTATCCCATCCGTTGCACTGATTTACAGTATCTACATGTCCATTAAAATAGATTTTAGGCCCATGTTTTTTCCCTTTAAGAGTACCTATAACATTTAACCCCTGGAATTGAGTAATTTTCTTTTCTTCATAGTGATGAAATTCTGGATTTAGGTTATGCTCATTTAGCCATGTATAAACAATATCCATAATTTCCCTTTCATAGAAATAAGGACTCGGAATATTAACAAGTGTTTTTAAAAGACACGTAACACTTTCTTTATTTATATAATCTATTACTGTTTTTCTCATAAGTATATCCCTCTTAACTATACAGATTTATTTTCATAAGTACTTAAAGATTTTATATCTCCTTCTTTAAATACAAACTTATCAGTATAAGCATATATAATTGTAATTAGAGGACATAGTAACGCTAAGAATACATAAGGTATATATTCAAGCGTAGAAACCCCTAAAACCCCTGAAAAATATACTCCACACAACCCCCATGGAACTAATGGTGAAGTTACCGTTGCGGAATCTTCACAAGTCCTCGAACAAACTTGAGGAAGAATTTTAAGTTTTTTATAAGCAGGCACAAGCATTCTACCCGGTATTATTAGTGCTATATATTGACTTGCAGAGAATAAATTAACTGCAATAGATGAAATAACGTGTGTAGTAATTAATCCTCCCTGTTTACTAACTAACCCTGACATTTTTTCTAATAAGACCTCTAGAACCTTAGTCTTTTCTAGTAATCCACCGAAACTTATTCCTATAAATCCAAGAGATATTGTCCACATCATACTTTGAAGCCCTCCGCGGCTTAAAAGATTATCTATCTCTGCAATTCCAGTACTAGAAACAAATCCATCATTCATGAATCCAAGCATTTCCCCAAGTCCAAATCCCTGAAATAATACAGCAAATATTAATCCTACTATAGATGCTATAACCATTACTGCAAGTCCTGAAACTTTTTTAACTGCCAGAACAACTACTATAATTGGTGGAATTAACATAAATGGATTTAATGTAAAGTTGTTTGCCAATCCGCTAAGTATAACATTTATTTGTGAAGCATCTATAGCATCAGCTTTAAATTGAAATCCTATGACTGCATAAAGCACTAAGGATATTATAAAAGCTGGTCCTGTGGTATAGCACATAGATTTAACATGATCAAAAAGGTTAGCTTCTGCTACTCCAGCTGCTAAGTTAGTAGAATCTGATAATGGAGACATTTTATCACCAAAAATAGCCCCTGAAATTACTGCACCTGCTGTTAGTGCTGGTGGAATTCCTAATCCCATTCCTATTCCCATAAAAGCAACTCCAAAGGTAGCTCCTGTAGTATAACTACTTCCTGTTGAAACTGACGCTATAGAACAAACTAGTGCTGATGTAACTAAAAAGAACGATGGTGATATCATTTTTAATCCATAATATATAAGTGTTGGTATAGTTCCAGCTGCAATCCATGTAGCAATAAGAACTCCTACAAGCATAAGTATAAGCATTGGTACTAATGCAATATTACATCCATAAACAATACCATCTTCAATGTCTTTCCATGTAAACCCAGACATTAATGCTACTACTGCAGCAACAGTTGTTACTATGATGAGCGTAATATGGGTAGCATAGTTTTGTTTAAAAACAAAAATTTGTAAAGACATTGCAATACACAAAAAAAGAATTATAAATATTGCTGCTCCAAAGCTAGGCCTTTTTTCCTGAGCACTGTTATTCGTTTTCATTATTTTCATATCCCCCTTGATTTAGGCATCTGAAAATAAATAATAAGTCAAAGAGGGGAAGTATATTTTGAGTTAGACAAGGAAACAGGTTCCGCAGATAGTAGCACTATCTAAGGGTTCTGTTGACACAGTATAACACAAAATAAACGAGCATTCTGACTTATTTATTTTTTGAAGATGCCTTATATAATAATTATCTTAATATCATCTTAACTTTTCTATGTTTATTTTACTGTTTGATATAATGTTTTATAAATAAATAAATTTTCTTAATTTATTAAGTTAATTTTCTTTTTATAATAAATTATTGTATTTATAAGTCTATTGTTGGTTTTTCTGTTGTTATTATATTTTACATAAAATAAACAATTCCACCTAAAAGATAACATTGAGTAATCTTTTGATGAAATTGTTTATCTAATACACTACTTTTTAAATAGCTTTTACATCATTTTATTTTAATAGTCAACACCTTTTATTCATGAAATTTTTTCCTATAGTTATTCACATGTTACTTTAAAATACTCACCCTTAGCTTTTACTATATGACCTGAACTATATGGCTTATTATCTATAGTTATATAAACTTTATCAACTCCGTAGTATTTTCCTATAGTATTTGTAATGCTCTCTAATATAGCACTTTCAAAACCTGATCCTGCATTCATCTCTTTTACTAAATTACTACTAAAATCTATATATACCATGCCATCATCATTTAAATATAAACTATTTATATTTACATTTTTACCTATCAATTGTCCTTTATTATTTCCGGGAAAATTCTTAAATAAATTTTGAATACTAATTTTAGTTATATCATTAGTGGCAAAAGTAAATTTTCTATCTTCATAATGAATATTATAATTTTCATCTGGATAATAACATCGTATATTTTGATTTAATCTTTCATTCTCTTCTACACTTTTTAAAGTTGAAGTAACTTTCATGCTATTAGCATCATAAATAGATTTAATTAACCCCTTATTAACAGTGTAATACTGTAAATCAATTTGGCCATTGATATTTTCTGTGGTAACTTCAAGAGCACTACACTCTCCACTGCCTATTGAAATCTTCACATCCACCTTTGAAATATATCTTTTACTTCCATCTGATAATTTCCATACTGTACCTACCACTAGAGGCTTCTTTAATAATATTTCATCTATATTAGCTACTTTATTTGTAAAATTTTCTCTATAGTAACACTCATTTCTTTGAAAAATTTTTTTAAGCTCTCCATTACTATTTTGTAAAACTGTTACTGTCTCTGTTCCTCCATTGTTACTTCTTAGTTGAACCTTATTTCCATTTATATAATCAACGTAGGTAACATATTCTGCATACTCTGAATTTGTACCAGTATAGTTATATTTTACATTTTCCTTAAAAATAAAATAGTCATCTATACTATAACTTGGCTTGCTGTTATTATTACTTTCACCTGGTTTAGTAGTATTACTCTCTTTACTAGTTTCTTTGGAACCGGTATTTTTTTCATCTTTTGAGGTATTATCAGTGTTGTTTATTACAACATTATTATTGTTTATATTAGTATCTAAATGAGTATTCTTATCTTCTTCACTATTTTTATTACCACAACCCGTAAGAAAAATTGCTGCTGTAAAAATTATTGCAAAAATCATTTTTCTTCTCACAACAATCACTCCCTAAAATATTCTCTATATAATATACGTAAATATAGCCAAAAAATCTCATGAAATAAAATTAAATTTATTCCCTTTAAATCCTATTCTCTAGATTTACTATATCTTCAGAATCAGTAGACTATAAATTTATCTTTTTATATTGTAAATTAATACTATTGAAGATAATATATAAGTGAAATTTATTTATATGGGGGATTATTATGGACGTAATTTTAGGGCTAATATTTTCTACAATTATATTTATAACTGGAGTAATTAAAAATATTGATACTGTTATATCTTTATTAATGGTACTATGCATATTCTTCTTTATTGCAATAAAAAGAGGTGTCTCTATTAGGGATGGGTTGAGATACTTAATTGAAGGAGGTAAAGAATCCTTAGGTGTATTAAAGATATTTGTATTAATAGGAGCAATCGTTTCTCTTTGGATGATTTCTGGTACAGTTCCTGCCATTGTTTATTATGGTATTAATCTTATACACCCAAGTTTTTTTGCTATAAGTGCCTTTGTTTTGTCAGCTTTTATATCCATGCTCCTTGGAACTTCCTTTGGTACCATTGGTACTGTCGGTATTTCTTTGATTGTAATGGCTAGAGCTGGTGGAGGAAATACCCTTATAATAGCTGGAGCAATTCTTTCTGGTGCCTATCTTGGAGACAGAGCATCACCTATGTCCTCTAGTGCAAATCTTGTTGCATCTATTACTAATACTAATCTTTATGATAATATTAGGCGAATGACTAAAACCTCCATAATACCACTAATTATCTCCTTGGTGTTATACTTAATTTTATCTTTATTTAATCCCGTAAATTATAGTAATTCAGATATATTATCTCAACTAACATCAACTTTCAATATAAATATAATAGCATTACTTCCTGCATTAATTATAATTGTACTATCACTTTTTAAAATTGAAGTTAAAATTTCTATGTTTATCAGTATGCTTGTAGCTGTTATAATATCTTTTATATTACAACATGCTACTTTTAGTGAAATTATTAAAACCGCTATCTTTGGTTTTCAATTACCTATTAGTAACCCACTTTACAGTGTTATAAAGGGTGGAGGTATACTATCTATGATAAAACTTGCCTTTATAGTATTTCTTTCTTCAGCTCTTACTGGAATTTTTCAAGGTGCCAATATGCTTGATTTTATAGATAAATATCTAAGTAAAATCAAAAGAGATGATACTCTATTTTTCACTACTATAGTTACTAGTATCATCAGTGCAATGGTTGGCTGTACCCAAGTTTTAGCAGTATTGCTTACAAAAATGACCATGAATAATACCTATAGTAGATTAGGTTATGATAAAGAGTGCCTTGCATTAGACCTAGAAAACTCAGCCATAGTAATAGCTCCATTGATTCCTTGGAATGTAGCTGTTTTAGTACCTTTAACTACTTTAGGTGTAGACGCAAGAGCTATTTTATTTACTTTTTATCTAATTTTATTACCTTTAATAAGTCTAATGACAATATATTTAAAAAGTAAAAAAGAATTTAATTGTATTACACATAATATTGAGAAATAACATAGTAAAAAACTTATATATCACTAAATTTTCTAGAAATAAAACAATACCTATAGACTAGACACATAACAATGTTTAAATCTATAGGTATTTATTGTAGTTATTAGTATTCATTATTCACGAATTTACCTTGCATATTATTAAAATTTATCAATTATGTTTCTTAATTAACGTAAATGCTATAGTGTTTTAAAATACGAATATTCTCTTAATCTATAAAAGTTAATGTCCTAACCATTCTATCTTCTCCTATAACACTATTTTCAAATACTTCTTTAGCATTATCTATAAACTGTGCTGGTTCTCCCATAATTGGGCTAAAATGAGTCAATATAAGCTCCTTAACTCCACCTTCCTTTGCTAGTGTAGCAGATTCTTTAAAAATCATATGCTTATTCTTCACAGCTTTATCTATATCCTCATCACTACCATAAGTACCTTCACAGATAAACAGATCACTTTCCGCTATAAAGTTCACCATGGAATCCATTGGTCTACTATCTGTTATTAAACTAATTTTAACTCCCCTTCTCTCATCTCCTAATACCATATCTCCAGTATATGTTTTACCTTCAAAGGTTACTTCTTCTTGCTTTTGGAGTTTACTCCATAAAATTTTAGGAATATTATTCTCCATAGCTTTTTCTACATTAAACTTTCTTTCTCTTTTAAAATAAAAACTATATCCCTTGCAAGGTGATGAATGGTCTACATCTATAGTGTTCAACACTATTTCACTACTATGAATTTTCGTATGTTCACTATTCTCTACCATATGTATCCCATCCTTTGACACATTAAACTCTATCTTTGAAGGGGCTTCTATGATATTCACCTCATAGGGTAAATATTCTGCAACAACCCTTAGTCCATTTACAACTCTAGTAATTCCTTCAGGTCCAATTATAGTTAGTGACTCTGTTCTCCCGCTATTCCCTATGGTTGAAAGAAGCCCAGGAAGACCTATAATATGATCTCCATGTGTGTGAGTAATACATATAATATCAATGGATTTAAAACCCCATGCCACCATTTTCATGGACACCTGAGTTCCTTCTCCACAATCTATAAGTATCTTTCTTCCCTTATAACTAATTAAAGTGGCTGAAAGATTTCTTTCTGGCATTGGCATAGAGCCTCCACAGCCTAGCAAACATACATCTATCATTGTTTTCCTCCGTTATTTCATAAGTTAGAATCTAATCTACTTTAAGAACATATATGTTATATATTATATCATTTTATGTAAATATAATAATATATTCCAAAAATTTATATGTAATTATCCTATTTATAATGCTACTGTATATTCTAGACTTTTAATATCTCTCATAGTACAATTTAGGTATGACGTAGGGGGGATATGTATGAAATTTATCGATTTAAGAAGTGACACTGTAACAGAACCAACTGAATCTATGAGAAAGGCTATGTACGAAGCTACTGTAGGTGATGACGTATATGGAGATGATGAAACCACTGTAGAACTTGAAAAATATGCAGCAGAACTTGTTGGAAAAGAAGCTGCACTATTTGTTCCTAGTGGAACCTTTGGTAACCAACTATCATTGCTTACTCACTGTAGACAAGGAAATGAGGTTATTCTAGGAAATGACTGTCATATAGTTTGTCATGAAGTCGGAGCTGCATCAATCATTGCTGGAGTTCAACTTAGAACTTTAAATAGCACTAAGGGTGAACTTTCACCTAGTGAAATAGAAGCAACTATAAGAAAGGAAGAAGATATCCATTATCCTGATACAGCCTTAATATGTCTTGAAAACGCTCATTCAAATGGAAGAGTTATTTCTCTAGAAAATATGGCTGAAATAAGAAAAGTTGCTGATAAATATAATTTACCTATTCATCTAGATGGTGCAAGACTATTTAACGCTGCTGCTTACCTGGATGTAGATGCAAAAGAAATCACTAAAAATATAGATACAGTAATGTTCTGTTTATCAAAAGGACTTTGTTCTCCTGTAGGCTCTATTTTAGCAGGTAGCAAAGATTTTATTGATAGAGCTAGAAAATATAGAAAACTAATGGGTGGTGGTTTAAGACAGTGTGGTGTACTAACTGCTGCTGGACTTGTTGCACTAAAAGATATGAGAGAAAACCTAAAGGTAGACCATGAAAAAGCTATATACTTATCTAAAGAATTAGCTAAAATACCTGGAATTAACGTAGTGGAAGATAATCTACATATAAATATGGTATTCTTTGAATTACCTACTTCTGTAAATTCTCAAAACTTAGTTCAATACCTTTTAGAAAAAGGTATAAAGGTTTGTGATGTAGAAGATGGCTTAATGAGATTTGTTACTCACTACTGGACTAGTAATGAAAACATAGATTTTGTTATAAAAATAATGAAAGAATACTTGACAGCTTAATAAATAAAAGGGATTTCTACTAATTAACTAAGTTTTTGTTTATATCTAAATTAAACTTAGTTAAATTACGGATATCCCTTTAGTAATATATTTTTATCCTTAATAAACTCATATAATTTGTATTCTAAGCGTATTTAAGTTAAACACCTAGGATATTATATTATTGCATAGTTTTCTACCACATCTATATTATTTTTGTGTTAAATGAATACAATTATAGTGAAATTATGTATACGTTGTAGTAAAATTATGTTGTTATAATAAATTATTTTAGTTAATATTTTTACTATAACCATAATTACTTAAAGATTTAACTTATATTAGGAGGTTTGATCATGGAGTTTCTACTTAAGGGCATAACGTCCGTAACCTGGCAGCAACTAATAATGTGGGGTATAGGCGCAGGACTAATATGGCTTGCTATTAAGAAAGGTTTTGAACCAGCACTTTTATTACCAATGGGGTTTGGTGCTATTCTTGTAAACTTACCGCTCTCTGGAGCTGTAACTCAAATTATCAACGGTCATGAAGAAATTGGGATAATAGATAATTTATTTAATATGGGTATAGCTAATGAGTTATTTCCACTTATTCTATTTATAGGTATTGGAGCTATGATTGACTTTGGTCCATTACTTACAAATCCAAAAATGCTTTTATTTGGTGCTGCAGCGCAATTTGGTATATTCTTTACTATTTCATTAGCAGCATTACTAGGTTTTTCATTGAAAGATGCGGCTTCTATTGGAATTATAGGTGCTGCTGATGGACCTACCTCTATCTTTGTTGCAAACTTTTTCAAAAGTAACTACATAGGCCCCATAACCGTTGCCGCCTATTCTTATATGTCTTTAGTTCCAATCATTCAACCTGCTGCTATTAAGCTAGTAACTACTAAAAAAGAAAGACAAATAAGAATGAAATACAATCCAAAATCAGTTTCTAAAGCTACAAAAATATTATTTCCAATAGTAGTTACTGTTATAGCTGGTCTTATTGCACCAACTTCTGTAGCTTTAATAGGCTTCTTAATGTTTGGTAACTTAATTAGAGAATGTGGTGTTTTAGAGAGATTATCTTCTACTGCACAAAATGAACTCGCTAACCTTGTAACTTTACTTTTAGGAATTACTATAGCTGCAAAGATGAAAGCTGAATTCTTTGTAACTCCTGAAACCTTTATGATTATAGGCCTTGGTTTAATTGCCTTTATCTTCGATACTATAGGTGGAGTTTTATTTGCTAAATTTCTCAATCTATTTGCAAAAGAAAAAATTAATCCAATGGTTGGAGCAGCTGGAATATCTGCATTCCCTATGTCAGCTAGAGTAATTCAAAAAATGGGTCAAAAGGAAGATCCTCAAAACTTCTTATTGATGCATGCAGTTGCTGCTAACGTATCTGGACAAATAGGATCTGTTATAGCCGGTGGATTAATTCTCTTCTTAGTCGGAGGTGGGATGTAATGAATATGGATGTATTCATGGAAAGTTTAGTTGTAATGGGTAAAGGTATGGGTGGAATCTTCGTAGTAATGCTTATAATATATCTATCTATTAAAGGATTAGGTTACCTATTTAAAGGAAAAGAATAAAAATAGTATTTAACTTAAAATATAGAATAAAGGAACCCTAAATGGGTTCCTTTATTCTATATTTTATTTCATGCCCATTTTCTATAGTACTAATACTTCAATAAGAAAATGCTAAGAGCTGCTATTATCTTGGAAGTAACCCATTTTAGACCTCCACTTTAACCTAATTCTTCTTTACACTCAATAATAATAAGTGGTACCATCATTTCCCACTCTGTTAGCCCAGCATGAACTCCAATAAACTTTTTATACTGAAATTCAGTATTAAATATAGCAGTCTCACCTACTGCTATTGCTAAATAGTCTCCTAGGAAATCTTTAAATCTAGAGTGTTCTTCACCATGTCCAAAAAATTTCTTTTCCAATACCTCTTTTTTAGATAAAAGTAGAAATTCATTTCCAAAGTGTTTTAAAAATGCCTGTTTAAACTTTTCCTCCATTTCTTCTTTAACATAAAATGCAAGAGAACGGGGTTCTATAGAAGGAAGCCATTTCAAGCAACTTGTAATATCTTTATAATCTTCTATTAATTCATTTTTTCCATCTATATGTCCATGATCTGCCGTAATAATTAAAAGTGTATCTTTTAATCTTCCACTTAGCTCTTCCACCATCCTATCAATTTTTTTTATCCAGTAAATACTATCCTCGCTTGTAATTCCTTTAATATGCATAGAAGAATCAGGTTCTGGCCAATACGTATAAATATACTGTTTTTCATTCTTATTACACAGAGTTTCAACTGATGACATAAGCTCATATATATCATTAATTGGGTAAGTACCAAAAGGCGATACAGAATATGCTTCTGCATTTCCTGTATCTTTAATTTTATCAATCACACTTTTATATGGAATGTAACGTCTTGCCACATGATAATCAGCAACATTCTCTCCTTTATCATTAGTATTAATAAAAATATTTACATTTTCATTAACTTCATCAAAATGCAAACTCCACCCTAACCATGAATGTTCCATTGGTGCAAGTCCACTTTCAAGAGTAGTTGTAGCGGCTGTTGTTGTAGGTGGATATATAGATGTTATTTCATCTATCATATGTTTTCTAATAAAACTATCTTTAGGCAAAATACTTTCAATATTTTTACTTCCCATAGCATCAAATACCATGACAACTACATTTTTATAGTTTTTATTCAAAATATAATCAAGTTTTGGTAATGTAGTATGAGTGTGCTCTGCTCCAAAATGATTTAAAACTGAATTCATTAGGTTCAAAATACTGTGATTGTAATCTGGATATGTTATTTTCATCTTTTTCCCCACCTTTTTTTCTGTCAAATTATTATTCATATAAAACCCAAATTGCTAAAATTACATTCTAACAATCTGGGTTTTTATTTTAATTTCCTGAAATTGTAACCCCTTTAATCTTCATCCAAGGAGCTATGGAATCTCCATTATTTATAGTCTCAATAGATATTTCCTCTATATTATTAAACATATCCTTTAAATTTGAAGTTATCATAGTTTCAGTTATTGCATACTTAATTTCTCCATTTTCAATATAAAAGCTATTCTTAGCAACCCCTGAAAAATCTCCATTTGATGCTGGCATATCTCCTGAAAATCTTCCTAGAATTATCCCTTTTTTAGTTGATTTTATTATATCTTCTATGGATTTATCTCCATTATCTACAACTATATTAAAGTTAGTTTTAGTAACCGGCTTTCCAATTTTCTTTGCAGCATATAATCCTATAATAAAGGACTTTAATATACCTTTGTCTATGATACTTATATTCTCTGTTTTATAACCATCTTCAGTTACGAAATTCTTGCTAGCAATTTCATCACATACAGGCATACATCTAACTGTAAGATTATCACTAGCAACCTTCTCATTTAATTTATCCTTCAAAATACTTGTACCACCAATTAGTGATCTATCTCCAAGAAAATTTATATTATAGTAATATAGCATTTCTACTACTAACTCTGGAGTTAAAATTATATCTCCAATAAATTTATCCTTTATTCTCTCGCAATTAAGTTGACTAACTATATCCTTAAATCTTTGTCTAACATCAGCATACTCCATAAAATCTAAAGGTAATTCATTAAATAAATAACTAAAACCTGTAATAGATGTGGATTTTTCACCTTCCTTTGCTAAGAAACCTATATCAACTCTATATATTCCTTCTACTATTTTAAAATCTACACCATTAGAATTTAAAAAATTAGTTTCACTACTATTAAATTCTAAGGCAGTTGCATCCGAAAATTTGACCTGTGGGAACTCTTCCCTTAGCTTTTTTAAAAACACACTTGTAAATTCATACATCTTATCTAAGTCTGGCTCACTAGCTCCACTACTAAACTCTTCTTTATGTTGCTCTTCTGCAATATCATTACACTGGTCACTCTCTGCTGATTCACACATTTCCATTAATTCTTTAATCTTCATATTTATTGCTTCTTCATCTAGTTTATTTAAGGCTATAGTAGATTTTTTATCATCCTTTATAGCTACTAAATCTATACTAGCATCAATTGTTGTTCTTAAAAGAGTTATATCTTCACTTCCAAAATTTAACACATATTTTTTATTATTTTTAAGAATGCATTGAGCCTTATTCGCCCCTTTCTTAACTATATTATCAATACAATATAAGGCTATCTCTCTATTTCCCATACTATTTTCCCCCTATATTTACTTTACATTTAATTGCAGGTCCACCCATACCTACAGTTATAAGTTGTTTCTTTCCACACATTCCACTATTTGACCATAAAAGGTCATCTGATACCATAGTAACCGTCTTTAACATATCAAAGGCTACTCCTGATATAGTTGTATCCTTTATAGCTTTGCCTAGCTTTCCATTCTTTATTTCATAACCCATGGTTACTCCAAACATAAACTCACTAGTAGCATCAGCTTCACCATTACCAGGATTCATTAGATAGTATCCATCCTCTACAGACGCAATCATATCTTCAAGTTTATCCGTTCCTGGAAGGATACAGGTGTTTCGCATTCTTATTATAGGCTCATCTGAAAACTCATAGGCTCTTGCATTTCCCGTTGGTGCTACATTAAACATATTTGCACTTTCTTTATTATGCATATATCCCTTTAAAATGCCCTTTTCTATTATAGTTACGTCCTCTGCCTTAGTTCCTTCATCGTCTATATATATAGGTACTAGACATGTATCACCAAAAGCTGTATTAGCATAATCTACTAAAGTAATTAACGGACTAGCTACCTCTTTGTTCATATATTCACTTGCTATAGAGCCGGCTAATACAACGTCTGCCTCTGTAGTGTGTCCAACTGCTTCATGGGCAAGTATACCAGCTAAATCTGTAGCCAATATACACTCTTTTAATCCACCACTTGCATATACTCCCTCAGCCTTTTCTCTTAGTCTTTCATAAGTCTTATCTATTTTTTCATATAGATCATCTGGTTTTGAAAATTTATCTTCAAATTGACCCAATCCACTTATAATTTCATATAATTCTACAGGTACACCATTATTATCATTAACCACTAATTCTATCATTATATTTGCTCTTGGTAAAAATGAATATAACTCAGCTCCTGAAGATGTAATAAGACTTTTTTCCATATTTAATTCATTAATTCTTATACTTCTGCTAACTAAATTACTATATTTTTTTATAATATAATTATCTATCTCTTTAGTAAATTCTATTAATTGTTTTTGAGTTAATCTTGCCTTCTTTGTAGCAAATGATTTTTCTATAGAATAGTTTGAAGTTATTAACTCTCTATGCCTACTCACTGACTTAGAATTTAAAAATTCCCCATTTTGTCTTGCAATATTTAATACTTGTCTAATACTTTCATCCTTAATATTAGAATTAGAAGCAAATCCCCATGCTCCATTTACATTTACTCTTGCAGAAATACCACTAGAAGATGATCTAATATTCTGAATCAAATTGCCATTTGTCATCATTATACCTATGGATGAATTTTCTTGGCATCGCAGTTCTGTATACCCCTTTAGCAAATTAGAATATTTACTGAAATTTGATATAATCATAAACTTCCCCCCTAAAATGAGTATTTTTATACCCTTGTTATTATTATACATTACTTACATTTATTTTAAACCGCTTTTATATATTACTTGCAATTTCAAAGGCTATCATCATATATCTTTCTCTTTCACTTAAGTCTAAATTACCAAGAATTCTTTTTTCCCACTTTTCACTATCTAAGTTATCTGCTGAGTATAGAAATTGAAAAAACTCTACTCCTCTAAACTTGCACATAGCTGCTAAAGATGCACATTCCATATCCACAGCAATACATCCTTCATCCTTTCTCTTTTGCATATTTCCTATGGTTTCTCTATAAATTGCATCAGTTGTCCAAGTCTTTCCCTTAACATAAGGGACTTCTAAATCATCTAATATTTTTGCTAATTTATCAGTATTTTCAATAGTTACATAATCACTAGGTTTCATATAGTGATAACTTACTCCTTCATCTCTATATGCTTCAGTTGGAACTATTAAATGTCCAGCTGTAATATTTTTATCTAATGAACCACAAGAGCCATATACTATAACTTTCTCTGCTCCCATAGCTATAATTTCTTCAAGGGTACCTGTTGCAAAGGAGCCTCCTACTGGAGTCATATAAAATCCTATATCCTTCCCCTTATAATTCATTTTATAAATAATTACGTCACCATTAACTGACCTTGTAATTCCTACTTGAACTACACCTTCTAACTTTGAAAAAACCTCCATTACCTTATGAGAAAAAGTAGCTATTACAACTTTAGGAAAGCCTTCAATTCTTTCTATTATTTCCTTTGGATTTATTATGGCCTCCATGCACTCATCAAAACTATGAATTATACTCATTCTTTCATCTCCTTTACATCTTCATTAATTATATCTACTTTTAACATTTTAATTTTCTTTTAAATTCTTAAGAAGCTCATCTACTTCTCTTGGATTCTTAAGTACTATTATCTTCTTTTTATCTTCATAGGATTTGAGTTTTTCTAAAACCTTAGGTCTTTCATTTTTATTAAATTTTAATACCCATTTCACAAACTCTAAATCTAGCTTTTCTTCACATCCCTCTGTCATATCCGGTCTTTTCTTTCCTTTGAACATGAATCTTCTCTTTACAATTCTATAGGTGCAAAGTAAGGTAGACATATTAAGAAATATTATTGTATCTGCTGAGTTTAACCTAATATCCATAGTTGGCCTGTAATTTCCATCTATAATCCACTGCTCTTTATTAGATAATTCTCTTACTACACTCTCCCATTTATCCTTTGGTGTTTCTCTCCAACCTGGATTCCAATATAAAGTGTCCAAATGATATACAGGGAGATTTAATATACTTCCTAACTTACGTGAAAATGTAGATTTACCTGAACCACCACTACCTATTACAGCAATCTTATTCATATTTATCAATATTCTCCTTATCCTTAATAACTTTTTACATGATAAGCACTATACTATTAAATGTTCTTATCTAAGGATAAATAAACCAATTCTTCATCTTCTCTAACCTTAGCCATTCCAACCTTATTTAATAAATTAATAGATGGCATATTATCTCTTAAGCATTCTGCAATAATTACCTTCACAGATTCCTGAGAAAATGCCCATTCTATTAAAGCATTAACGGCTTCATAGCCATACCCAAGCATTCTTTTGCTTTCAACTATGTTATAACCAATTTCAATTTCTCCAATATCATTTGGAGAACCTTTAAATCCACCATCTCCAATTATGGTATTGTCAGCCTTATCAATAAAAATCCAAGGTCCATATCCATCAGGAAGTTTCTTTTCTAGCTGAGCCTTAAATATTGGTAATGCAGGCATTATATCGGAGCTTGGCCATTCTGTATTTGAATTTACATCTATATGATCATATGCATTTATATCATTTTTTAAGACTTCTGTTATAAATCTAAGTGACATTGTTCTAATGATTAATCTCTCAGTTTCAATTCCTATAACTTGGTTTAAAATCATAATTATCTCCTTCTGATGTATCTGTTACAATACTTCTTCTCTAATATCAATCCATTCCCTTTTTAACAAATCCATATACATTACATCTGAAAACTTTCCAGTTCTACTATCAAAAAAGCCTTCTCTTATAACTCCAATTTCTTTAAAGCCTAAGGCTCTATATAAACTATGAGCTCGTTTATTATCTATCATGCTAGTAAGTTCAATCTTATTCAAATTTAAAAATCTAAACATAAAATCTATAAAATGACTTAAAGCATCTTTCCCATAACCCTTTCCTTGCACTTCTTTACAAATCTTTATTCCAAATTCACATTTTTGCTCCCTTTTATCCCATTCACAATAATTCATTTCACCTATGGGAATCATTCCATCTTTTTCACAGATCATAAATCTTTTATTGGTAGCATATAGCTGTGAACTTAGAACTTCCTTTTCTATGCTATTTCTTATTGCAGTCTTACTCTCTAGAGTACCATAAGCTAAGGTAGCATGAGCCATAAAGCTTCCATCATTCCACCATTTATATAAATACTCCTCATCTCCTAGTTCAAGTTGCCTTATAACTACACTTTTCCCCTCTATCATAATTAACTCCTTTAATATTTTAAAATCAAAACCTAAAACTTTTATATGCTCACTCTTATTTAAAGTTTTGTCCGATGACTACCAGCTCTAATACTCCTACTCCCATCTTCTTCAAAGTGGGCGTAAAGAGCTACTACATCCCTGGATAACGATTTCCTCTAAGGGACAACGACTTCTAAGTATCAAAATATTGATACTTAGAAGTCTGTTAGTAACACTTCGAAGAAGCTAAGAACTGTGTTTATCATAATTCTTTCTAAGCTGTATCATGTTTAAGTGATCAAAACCACATTCCTTATATAATTTGATGGCACTAGCATTCCTTGGAATAATTTCTTGAATAGAGCTCTGCCCATGCTGGGAAAAATCCTGAATTTATAGCAATATTTTGTGAGTGGAAATGAGATTCTGCCGTTCCATAAAAAGGAATCTTTCCTCTCTTTAAAATCTCATTTTTTAAAAGTTTAACTAAGGTGGTTCCTATTCCCTTACCTCTGTGATTTGGCAGAACATCAATACCTATTTGCCACATGGTTTTACTATCTGCACTGGCACCCGCCATACCAATTATTTCATCACCATCCCAAGCAGAAACTGCAAGCATATCTGGATGATTTTTATCAAATAAAAAGGCTTCTCCAAATCTCTTATCACCCTCAAACTTCAAAATTTCTTCTTGCTCGTACCATTTTATATCATAAATAGGTTTATCCATCTCTTGCACATCGGGATTTGGTAGATAATAATGGTGAGCATCTGCTATCTCATGTCCAACCTCATGTAGCTTTTTATCAATAGCTCTAAGTTTAGGATATTCAAATAGCCATGCAGCACTTGCATTAATAAATTTTTCTTCAAACCATGGCATCAATGTAGGGGTTGTACTAATAATTGCTTTGTTTCCAAAACATAGTATTTTAAGAGCACATCCATCATTATCATAAATTCTTCTACCTTCAACAAGTTTATTCTCAACTACTGTATTTACTTCTTTTTCAAAATCAGCTACTTCACAGCTATAATCCAGAGCTAACTGAGCCTTAGCAATTTCTATAATTTCATTTTTTGTATACATATTATCTCCCCCTCGTACTTAAATAATTACTTAAACATATCAATCTGCACTTCATGTTTATTTGATACAAATCCAAGGCTTTCATATAAATGAATTGCATATATGTTACATTCATCTGCTTGAAGAAACCCTCGCACTGCACCATTATCTTTACCATAACTCAATGCTTGTGTAACTAACTTTCTTCCAATACCCATTCTTTGATATTCAGGTCTTACCGCCACTTCTCTTATCCATACAATTGGTCCTTTTTGACTATCATGAGCATATGTGGCTACACATACTAAACCTACTATTTCCCCTAGACTATTTCTACTAATTATGATTGTGTTATTTTTTGTTCCTGTGCTTATTGCTTCTGTACCATTTAACCATGACTTTATCCACTCTGTTGTTTGCCCTGCAAAACCACGACTTTGCCCTTTGCAAGACCTAGTAACCTCAGAAGCAACTTCTGCATCAATCTGATTTAAAAACTCATATTTTAGATCACAATTTACATCTTCAAGAGTGTCATTAAAATAATCATTCCATTTAGCCCATACCTTTAATCCAGTATTCTCTAAGCCTAAAACGAATTCCTCTGGAATAAAAGTTATTAAGAAATTATCATTTTGTGTTTCTATTGCACTTATTAATATTTGTTCATCATTTGCTGCCCAATGATATTGATATATTTTACTTTCATTATTATAGCCATAAATTAATATCATATTTTTATTTTTAAGTACTATCTTAAAATTCTCTACATCATCATAATCAGTGTATTTCATTGATGAATATTTAAAGTTAATTATTTCTTTCTTAATCTCTAAAAATTCTTGTCTTGTCATAATTACCTCCTATAAACTTCCAGATAACTGTATATCACCACTATATCTTTAATCTATATTAATTTATTCTTCCATACCCTTAAGCCACTCATCCTTTAATATTGCATATACAGCTAAGTCATAAAATCCTTTGTTATCCCGCCATTCAGATTGCCTTAAGGTTCCCTCATACTTCATTCCACTTTTAATCATTACCTTTCCTGAGGCAATATTATTAGTATCATGAGTTGCTACTATTCTATTAAATCCAACTTCAGAAAATAAGTAATTAATTACGGCCTTTAATGCCTCAGTAATTATACCCATATTTCAATATTTTCTCGATATACAATATCCTACTTCACAAGAATAGTGCTTTTCATCCACTCTTACTAAAGAAATTTCACCTATAACTTCTCCAATATCATTTAACTTAATAGCCCAATCATAGTTATCATCATTCTCATACTCTAAAGTCCACTGCTTTATGACCTCTTTAGTTTCATCTACATTATGGTGTGGTTTCCAAGATAAAAATTTTGTTACTTCACTATCGGTTGCCCAATTTTTAAACATATCATGTGCATCAGTAACTTCAAGTTTTCGTAGTAAAAGCCTGTCTGTATTTATTATTTGTGTCCCTTTATGTGTAAACATATAAGTTTCCCCTTTTAATTTAAATTCATTTATTTTCTTCTAGCATTGTTTTTACCCTGTAATTTGTAAAATATAATTATTATGAATGACTATTATATAATTTATAATAACCAGACTTACACATTTTACCATCATATAGCACTACTCTGTTATCAACATAATTAAATCCAAGTTTTTTAATTACAGTTTTAGATGTTTAAAATCTTCTTTCTTTATTGTAATTCTCATTATTATCTTTACTTAGACTTGTACAATAAGTACATAAGTTTAACTAAAACTTATCTATTTTTTTACTACTCCATCCTTATAATTTGTTAAATAAGAATATTGTTTATTTATATGATTAACACTTAAAGTCATTCCAATTTACTGGGGTAGTTTTTCCATTTTGCCAATCTTCTCTTGTAATACCATAACCAATTGCATCATATAGTTTTCCATTTTTACTTCCCCATGCCTTTCGATAGTGTGCCTCTTTAACAAAACCGCACTTATGGAATACACATCTCATTGCATAATTATCCTGTCTTGTATTTCCCTCTATCCTTTCATTATCAGAGTAATTATTAAATATATAATCAACAAGCCACTTCACTGTAATTGTCCCGATTCCCATACCTTTGTACTTGCTCAAAATTTTTATGTCAAACAACGGGCTATCATCTTGTAAATCATAAATTCTTATCATTCCTACTTTTATGCCTTCATCTAAAATAACCCAAAATGTTTTGCAGTCATCCCCAGTATAATAATGGTTTTTATAGCTCTCTCTAATTCTTTCAGGGTTTTGGTTCGGTGTTCCATAAAATTCCCAAGTATCTGATGTTAAAAATCCTACAAGAGTATCAATTTCATCTTTAAATTCTTCAAAACATATTTTCATAATTTTATTTCCTCCTTTAAATTTCTTACAATTGAGTCTTTTCTTTATATCTCTCAATGTATTCTTGTTAATTACTACACTGAATATTTTCATTTAAAAAACTAATCCAAGTTTTTCTAGTAAAATTAGAACACATATTATAAGTTTGAAGTTTAATAATGTAATTTTTAAATCTTAAATAATCTATAGTAATTTTCTTATGCTTCATGATTGTCATAATATCAATAGTTTTTTCAACGTCATTAGATTTTATATAACAATAAAGACATTCCCATATCAAAGGTTCTTCAGTTTTGGATGCTTCTTCTAAATATTCACCCCATTCATACCACTCTGATTCAGATAAATCCTTTAAATTTTCAATTGGAGGATACGAAGAAAAAGAATAGTAAGAATTGCTAAAGGTAAATCCTAATTTTTGAGCTATTGCCCTAGAACCTTTATTAGAATCTACACAAAGCCAATCAATTTTTTCGTAACCATTATCAAAACAGTCTTTAATGGTTGCAGATGCAGCTGTTTTCCCGAAACCATTTTTTCTATACCTTTCATCTGTATGAATTCCAATTGCAATTGTCTTCTCAAAGCTACAATCACTCAATGACCAACTCACAATTGTCTTGTCATTACGTATCAAATATCCTGCCCCATATTTTTCGAACTTTTCATCATCACCCCAATCCTCAGCCCATTTCAATACTCTTTCTGAATTTTCAAAGATATTTTGTCTTAATAAAGCTATATCAACTTTTTCTAGTACATATCCTTCTCTCAAGGTTGAATTGCATTCCACGAACTCATCAATAGATAATACATAATGCCTTCTTTTGTATCTTCTAACAAAATGATTCTTATGAATAGTTTGTATCTTATCTATCCAATCACTTGAATCAGGAGTTAATTGATCCCAGAAATCCAATTCTGAAGACACTTCAGAATTAAATACTTCATCATTTATACTGCCAGCAATTAAATTACACTCACTAGTTTTTATCAATGCCACAGTTGGATTATCAATGTTATTTACATATATCTCACCAGGATTTTCATCATATATAACAGAAAATACAGATAATTCATCTTCTGATTTAACTAAATGGGCTATTTTCTTAAATTCTTTACTGACTAATTTAATCATTTAATCTCTCCTTTGGTTATTCTTCATTTATTTTTACATATAGCAAATTATCATAATAGTTATTCTCAAACTTCATAATCTTTTTTAATAAGCCTTCTTTTTTAAAGTTATTCTTTATAGCAACTCTTTCACTTGCTTTATTTCGTGGATCCATACGAATTTCAAGTCTTATTAACTTTAAATTATTAAAAGCAATATTTTCTAACTTCTTTACAACTTCGGTTGCAATACCTCTATTAAAAAAATTTCTATCTATGAAATATCCTATTTCTCCAATGTGAGGACTGTCTTGAAATACTTTTATGTTGCATCCACCTATCACAGCATCTTCATAGATGATTGAATAATTATACTCAAGATTATTTACTCTTTTATACTCTCTCCTTTTAATCCATTCTCTCTTCACCTCAATACTTTCAGGAATTGTTGCATAATAAAATTCAAACTTTCCTTCTGTAAGTATTCTAAAGAAGTCCTCAGCATCTTCTATTACTGGATAACGCAAATTAATCATAAAATTCCTCCTATAATCCCCATTCCTCAATAATGCTTACTTTCTTGTTTGTAGCATCAAGTTCAATCTCACATCCTATTGGTAGTGTAAACATAGGATGTGTATGACAACAATCAAAATCTGCAATGAATGGTAATTTTTTATTACCTAATACTTCTAACAATATTTCATATGGTTTTTTACCTGTATTTAAGTCATCAAACAACTCATGCTTTCCAATGATTATTCCTGAAATTCTATCAAAAACACCATTTACTTTTAAAAAAGAAAAACTTCTTTCCATTGTTGCAGCATCTTTTAAAGAATCCTCTATAAAAAGTATGTCTCCATCCTTTATTTCAGGCATGTACTTGCTTCCCCATATACCTTGCATTGTATTCAGATTTCCACCTATTACTCTACCTCTAGCAACCCCTTCATAGATCGTAATCCATTTATTTTCTCTTTCTTCTTTACTTCTATCTTGTGTTTCCCAATTAACATATTCATCTGTCCAATATTGTGGAATTTCAAAAACATAAGGAATTTTTGTTTTATCAATTGCAATTTCTTTAAAATATCTATAAGTAGAATCAACAAAGGGTGATAATTCCCCAAATGAAGCTACCAATGCAGGTCCATAATAAGTACTTATCCCTGTTTGTTCATAAATAGCAAGTAGAATTGCTGTAACATCAGAATAACCTATTATTATTTTAGGATTCTTTTTAAATGCTTCATAATCTATATAAGGAAGGAGTGAATTTGAGTTCATTCCTCCAATAGTGGACATTATACATTTTACTTTGGGATCTCTAATTAAATTATTTAACTCCTCTGCCCTCTCTTTGATACTACCTGCCCTATAGAAATCGTACTTTCCTGTTAAGTTTCCTTCTACTATTTTAAATCCTTTATCTTGTAAATATCTCTTTGCTCTTTCAAATCTTTTAGGACATGAATATGTTATTGGTGATGATGGTGAAAAAATACCAATATAATCACATTTTTTTAATTTCTCTATCTTACTCATATAATTTCCTCTCATAATTAAATTAAAATTCATTTATTTTTCTATACATTTATTAAGAATTACTTATTATTGTGACCATACCCGCTCATAGCATAAATTTCATCTGAATTCATTTCAATCATTTCCTTTGTACTAGTAAGTGAATAGTTTCTTTTAAAATATTCAACAATTCTATATCCAAAGAAATATCCTGCACACCAAGGTATTCCCACTTCATTATCACCAAACATGTATTTACAATAATCTACATCCGTCTCATTTAACAATTTAGAATAATGCTTATTCCATAATTCTTTTTCTTGTTCTCTACTTATTTGAGAAATCCACTTAGGATTTAAAGACAGATTAAAACTTTTCGCAAAGGTATCTGCTTGCCCATCGATTAACATAGATTCTATAAACTTTCCTGTACGTCCTCCATGTACAACGTGCCAATAATTCCCCCACACGCTATGATGATACTCATGAGCAAATACATAAGGTATCCACTCTAAATAATTTTTAGCTAATGGATTAATGTTTAATAAAATATTACCAAACACATTAACTCCCCACACACCATTCTGATTTTCCTTAACAATCAAATTGTCATCATCAATGGGATAGATGGCAATTACTATAGGATCATCATCATAATTAGGAAGTGCATTTACTATTTGCATAAACCTATGTTTAATATCGTTAATGTCTATATTTCTCATTACTTCAATCTGTTGTTTTAATTTAGATATGTTCTTGATTGGCTGTGGTTTTCTATCAGACATATCAAATGGTGCCCATTGGCTAATTTTATCCCAATAAGGCTGAATAGCATATTTGTCCCATAACATCTCACAATCTGCATTTTCTTTTTCCATCTCTAACAAGTATCCATCCAAATTTTCGTAAACAGCTATTATATCTAACTCCATTTCATTCTCCTTTTAACATAATTATTATTAGTTGTCATTCAATATAAAGGAAGTTTCATGAAACTTTCTTACTTTTTTTCGGTGTTATTTTATTCTTATAATTTATTAAATAAAAGCATTACGAATTACTATTATATAATTTGTAATAATTAAATTTGCACATTTCACCACAATATTGAGCCATCTTAGTACCAACATTTTGAAAACCAAGCTTTTTAACTACAGCGTTAGAAGACATATTCCCTGGCTTAACAATAGCAACTAATTCTTTCAACTCAGTATTTTTAAAAACCCACTTAATTAATGTTTTAGCTGCCTCAGTGCCGTAACCTTTACCTTGATAGTTATCTGAAACACTATATGAAATCTCAACTTCATTGTCTATTTCAGCTTTTGCATGAACTCCCACAAAGCCAATACATTTATGCTCATACTTATGCTCAATTGCTAACATTATAAATGGTTCAATAATATCAAACCGTTTATTTATCCATTGTATCCAATCGAGTGCCTCTGTATCATCATGCATAACCATATCAGCCATCCAATAGGACACTTTTGGCTGCTGACTATAATAGGCTGCATCCTTTGCATCAGATGGTAAAAAAGGTCTAATAATTAGATTATCTGTTTCAATGTTAATATTTATCATTTTAAAATCTTCTTTCTTTATTGTAATATTCATGGTTTTTAATAAAAATAGAGATATTCCCATATCAAAGATTCTTCAGTCTTGGATGTTTCTTTTATTAACTCTATTTTTTATCTTAATATTTAAAACAATATTCCTTTAAATATCTCTTTATTCACTTTTGCATATAGTAAATTATCATAATAATTATCTCCAAATTTCATGACCTTTTTTATTCAAATAATTCATTTATAATTGGAATAATATTAATTAGTGGCTCTTCATACGGATGAATTTTTTTAATAACCTTAATAGCATTCCTAACATATTCTTTTTTACATCTTATCTCAATCTTACATTCCTGACTCTCACATACCTTGTCTATCTCGCCATTAAAAGGATTTGACCCTTCTAACGGTCTCCAATGTCCTCTGACATTTGTTATAGAGATAACATTATCATAGTTTCCAATCTTGCAAGCATTCACTTTATTAAGTTCATCTCTTAATTCTATTACATATTCTTCTGGAACATATATTTCTATTTTTACTTCTTTAAATTCCATAATTACTGAATTATTATACACTTCACTCATATATTATCTTTAGTGATGGAGCATATCGCAAGTACCAACCCCTCACTAAAACTCACTTCCTTTCTTTTTATACTATTTTATGTGTATACCATATTAATAACTTTGTTGATGGTTCGTCATATGAGATTAATGTGACTAAAGATTAACTGTCAGTTCACTATATATTTCTTCATAGACTCTATTCAATAACTCAATTTCATTTTGAACTACTTTTACAATTTTATCTTTAAATTTCATTCCTTTTTCAGCCATAAAATCTACACAAAAAGCAAGAGTATATAATCTCAATATTTCTCTTTCTATTTCAGAAGCCTTCATTTCTTCCATTAGGAACTCAATATATTCTGTATCATAGCCTAAACTAATGAGTGCCATATTTGTCAATGCAACATAATACATTTTATCTCCAAAGCAAATCCAATCAAAATCAATTACTCCTGACAATTTCCCTTCATTTATTAACACATTTTTTGAACTTAGGTCATCTAAAAATGGTATGGGTTTTATAGCAGAAAGATACTTATCATACTTGTCTAATAATTTTTCAACTTTTTCTACTTTCTTATAATCAAATATTTTATTTTCTTTAATTCCATTTCTAGACCTATCAAGATGCTTTATAATAACATCCTTCCAACACTTTTTATAGTTTTCATCATCATATGAAGTTAGATATCCATATCCACGATTTCGAGGAAGTGTAGCAACAACATTTTGTATATTTACTATCTCTCTTGCAATGCCTTTTTTCTCCTCAGTGGATAAATTACCATATACATTTCCTAAATCATCTCCATCTATATGGTTCAAAATTAAATATGAAAGTGTATCATACCTTCCTTTATAAATAACTTTAGGCACTGGAATTTCTAAGCCCTTCAATTTATCCAGCCAATAAATCGTATCTTTATAAGCACTTTCATCAGAATTTATTCTTATCACGAAATTATTCTCACCAAAGCAAATTCTATAAACATAATTCCCATAACCTATTTCAAATCGCTTAATTTCATTCGGGTATTTATTGAAATTGATAAAACAAATTTCATCTATTATTGAATTATTCATCTGTATTTCTACTCCTATCCTTGTATTGTTTACCTTTTTTATTCCCTATTCTACAAATTCGCATATCTTACGATTGCGACTTACTTAATACTTTTTATTTTCTTCTTCAAGTTTCTTAATCTTTTTATCTTTCGCCATTATCATAATGTCCTTAGACTTAGAAGTCTTATCATATTTAAGCCTTTGATTCATTTCTCTACTAATCTGCAGTTGGATTATCAATGCTATTTACATATATCTCACCAGGATTTTCACCATATATAACAGAAAATACAGATAACTCATCCTCTGATTTAACTAAATGGACTATTTTCTTAAATTCTTTACTGATTAACTTAATCACTTAATCTCTCCTGCCATTACTTTCAACATTCCATTTATAAATACATAATTAGCCTTGATATATCTTAACATAATTAATTCAAGTTTCTTAAAATTCCATCCATACTTTATACATCTAAATTCATTCTTGATTTATTTTTGCATATAGAAAATTATCATAATAGTTACTTTCAAACTTCATAACCTTTTTTAATAATCCTTCTTTTATAAAATTATTCTTTATAGCAACTCTTTCACTCGCTCTGTTTTGTGGATCCATACGGATTTCGAGTCTTATTAACTTTAAATCATTAAAAGCAATGTTTTCTAACTTCTTTACAACTTCTGTTGCAATACCCCTATTAAAAAAATTTCTATCTATAAAATAACCTATTTCTCCAATGTGAGGACTGTCTTGAAATACTTTTATGTTGCATCCACCTATCACAGCATCCTCATAGATGATTGAATAATTGTATTCAAGATTATTTGCTCTTTTACACTCTCTTCTCTTAATCCATTCTCTCTCTAATTCAATACTTTCAGGAATGGCTGCATAATAAAATTCAAACTTTCCTTCGGTAAGTATTCTAAAGAAGTCCTCAGCATCTTCTATTACTGGATAACGCAAATTAATCATGAAATTCCTCTCCCTACAACCTTTGTCCATCTAATCTAAATTATTTATTTTTTATTCAAATAATTCATTTATAATTGGAATAATATTAATTAGTGGCTCTTCATACGGATGAATTTTTTTAATAACCTTAATAGCATTCCTAACATGTTCTTTTTTACATGTTATCTCTACCTTACATTCCTGACCCTCACATACCTTGTCTATTTCGCCATTAAAAGGATTTGACCCTTCTAACGGTCTCCAATATCCCCTGACATTTGTTATAGAGATAGCATTATCATAGTTTCCAATCTTGCAAGCATTCACTTTATTAAGTTCATCTCTTAATTCTATTACATATTCTTCTGGAACATATATTTCGATTTTTACTTCTTTAAATTCCATAATTATTGAACTATTATACACTTCACTCATATAAATTTTCCTCTCAAACTTTAAGTTTTCATAGTATTCTCATTATTACATTTACTCTTGTATGCTGTTCATATTTATACCTAACTACTACGGTAACTGATTTACAATCATTTACAAAATTTAACAAAATCTTTTGAAAGTAATTTCGTTAATGTCTCAATAGAATATCCTTCACTAAGATATTAAACAATATACTTTTCCATAGCTATCTGTGGTAAAAAGAAATCCTCTCCAAAAGCTTCTCCTGTGAATACTACTACTAAATCTAATTCTGGAACTACAAACGTATACTGGCCTCCAAATCCATTAGCATGAAATCCTCCAAAATTATTTTTCCACCATAGGTATCCATATCCGGCTCCAAAATTGGTGACTTCATTTAAATTATTAGGGGTATCTATATGCTTAACAGTTGAAGCCTTAGTCCACTGTTCATTAATGATTTCTTTTCCTTTCCACATCCCATTTTTTAGATACATATAACCCACTTTAGCCATATCTAGTGGTGCTATTTCTATACTTCCTAATATACCATTGTCTTCCTTTTCCCATAAAATATCTGATATATCTAAAGGATCAAATAATATTCTTTTACTAAAAGAAAGCACGTCCTCTCCAGTAACCTTTTCTAATATAAACTGAAGTATATGAACTACTCCACTACAATAATTAAACTTATTTCCTGGAATATACTCTAAAGGTCTACTAAAAAAATACTTCACAGGATCATCACTTTCCCACATTTCATCATAGTTTTCATTATCATGCCACTTCAATCCTGTTGACATAGTTAAAAGATTTTCTATAGTCATCTTCTCTATATCTCTATTTTCCTTATTAATCATTATTTCTGGAAAATAGTCTAATACCTTTTGATTAATATCTTTGATTAAACCTTGCTCAATTGCCTTTCCAATTAGTATGGATGTTATACTCTTAGAGCAAGAGTATATGGGATGTTTATCTTCATTGCTATATTTATTAAAACCTATATTCTTCACTAAATTACCGTTTTTTATAATTACTAAACCATGTATAGGTTGGTCTTCTGTTTCAATAAGATTTATAAATTCATTAATCTTACCTTCATCCATTCCTTCTTTTTCTAAGGTAGATAAATTCCAATTATGATTTTTCATTTTTCCATACCTCTTCCCTAAATATTAATTTATTTCTACAAAATAACTTGATATTAAAATGAATTACTTTATATCTTAAAGCTCTATCCAATACCTTAAAACTTCTTTATCTGAATCCTTTGAAATTATAGTATTCTCTAACTTTCCACCATTGTGCTCAATTATATTTTTAGAACCAACGTTATCAAAGTCACAGGTTATTAAAACTTTTTTAAATCCTAAAGTTCTTGCCTTTTCCAATATTAAGTTTAATATTAACTTTCCATACCCTTTTCTTCTGTATTTAGGTGATATATCATACCCAATATGTCCCCCTTCTTCATAGTTTGTTTCATTAAGCTCATATCTTAATCTCACGGTTCCTAAAATATCGTTATTTTCATTTAAAAGCCACCATTCTGATGAAGCCACACGTCCTAGCTGTAGATTAATTCCCCTAGCCCTCTCTTTAAGATAATCTACATATCTTTGAAAATCAAAATTCACCCTAGAATACCTTCTGTTAATCAAATCTTCCTCGTTGTCATTATAGTCATTAAACATTTCAATAAATTTCTCTTCAAGCCAAAGTTCTGGCTGTACTAATTCACTCATCATTTACACCTCAATCCACAATTAACTTAATACTTACTTCTCTGCTACAAACAAAAGATGATTACTTGCACCTAAAAATTCAGGCTTTTCACAGCAATAGTAATGATAATTAAGCCACTGCTTATAACTCTCATCATCCATATTGTTTATCTTATCTGCTAAAAGTTCACTTAATCCATCTGCAGCAACCTCTGAAGTAATTTTTAAGTTTGAATCTCTTATCAGCTTTCTGCACTGGTCTACTGTGTGGAAAACAAAAGGAAAATCTACAACTTTGAAGGTATCATGATTATAGTTATCTTCCTCTAAAAACCCCTCATCATAGAGCATGGTTTCCGTAGTAATCACCATGTCATTGGATATAAAGGCAAATAACATCTTTCCATCATCCTTACACACTCTTTTTACTTCTGCTATGCACTTTATTCTATCTTCAATACTGCTTAAGTGATATAAAGGACCAAAGCATAGCACTATGTCATATTCCTTGTCTTTAATCCAAGATATATCTAGAGCATTACCTTGAAATACTTCAATTGACATGTTACCTTTAACCTTTTCTTTAATTTGCATAACATGTTTTTCAACTAACTCAATAGCTGTTACCTGAAATCCCTTGCTTGCAAAATATAGGCTATACTCTCCTGTTCCAGCTCCTAAATCAAGTATTTTCATACCTGGCTTAAGATGTTTTTCAATCTGTCTTACTGTTGTTAAAAACTCCACTTGAGTTGCCTTTGTAGACAATCTTGATCCTTCATTAAAAATATTATAAAGAGCCGAAACTCTATCTGCTTCCTGTTCTATCTTTGAAATATCCTCTATCCTCATATCTTACGCCACCTTACCTAAATTTGGGATCTGACTCCTCTTTGTCCTAACTTTCTATAATTCTAGTTCCATTACCTCATTCTTAATTGAAAAGCCTTTACCTTCATAGAAATTAATAGACTTTTCACTTGACCAAATAAATAATAATTCAAAAATACACTGCATTATTTACTAAAAACAATGTTCAATATACAGTTTAATTAGTATATTTCTTTAGAATTCCTCGGCAATTCCTTGATATGCTTTATAAACGCAAAGCTTCTTTTAGCTTCATCATAATTATATTCATATCCAAATATTTTACCTACTTCAGGCGCAATCTCTTCAAACAATTGGCATGTTGTAATCAGCGCATTCCAAGAAAAATCATAATCACTCATATTAAAGGTACTCATTAGCCTTGTCCATACATCTAAATCTAAATATTCTTTTAAATGTTTATTTGCTTTTCCTATACTTACCTTAAATTCTGTTTGAATACCAACCTTCCAAGATAGCATGGTTAATAATTCTTGTCGCACATAACTATTCATTACCTCTATTGTAAAAAGAATTTCTTCCCTCCAAAGTCCCTTTGCACAGTATGGTGCTACCCACCAAAAATTATTACATCGACTAAAATATTGTCCATATGTAGGTCTTTTAACCCAATAATCTTCATCAGAGGATGCTTGAATCTGTGGTAAACAGTTGTCTTTATCAAGTAATGGAACAGTTAACTTATCCCTTCCGTATTCCTTTATTAGCATCTCCATAGGCTGAATATGCAAGTCAATTCTATTCCCATCTGTAAACTGCATTAAATATGTGTAACCATTTTTAAAATCAACATCTCTTCCTTGCATTTTATCAAGCTTATCAGGTTCTTGAAAAATAATTGGCTCTCCGAAAACACTTATCCAATCCTCATCTCTAATAAAAGATTCTGTTTTAGTAACTACATAAACAATGTCATAGTCCTGAAAAATATCTTTTTTCACATTAGGATTTACCCGAGAACCATTCATATAAACAGCTCTAATTCGGCTATCTCTATTTGCAACACTCAATATTAAATCAAACATTTCCTTTTCAGTTCTCATCATAATACTCCTTTTTATCACTTACATATATTTAAATACATTTCTTTTGTTAATCCAAAATATATTTCATCGTAATATCTACCATTGGTATAAATATTTTGTTTCAAAACTCCTTCCTGTTCACATCCAAGCTTTTTATGCATTTTAATAGATCCTTCATTTCCTTCTAAAACACTTACAGAATACTTATTTAATCTTCTTTCCATAAATCCATATTTTAAAAGTAATTTCACAGCACTTGTACCATACCCTTTACCTCTATGGTCTCTGTCAATCTTAAGTCCAATCCCAAAAGTTCCATTCTTATCATCATCTAGTAATATATTTATTCTACCAACATGTATTCCATCTAATGTATCAATAGCAAATGCTATTCTACAATTATTAGTAGATAAATTTGCAATTCTCTCAGAGTATTTTTTTGAATTTAAAGCTGTTGGTGGAAGGTCAACCTCATAGTCTGCTAATCTTCCTGCCGAAGTATCGAAATTAGTATAATAATCCCACTCCCAATCATCTTCGCTCCATGCTCTTAGTCTTACTAAATCATTTTGCCAATAATAATTATCATATATTATTTCTCTCATAAAACTCTCCTCATCTATTTTTTTACACTATAAAAATTACTTTGAGTATTACTAAAATTCATATCTATAATAATCAACTTGAAAATCAATCTGAAAACCACATTTTTTATATAAATTAAAAGCTGTTGGATTTTCTGAATCCACATCAAGGACTACTTTATCAGATTTTTTAGACCCTCATTTAACGCAAATCCAACCAGCTGTTTTCCAAATTCTTTTCCTCGATATGGTGTTGCAACGGCCACTCCATAAAGAAAAGCGTGTCCCTCTTCATAATTAAAATCAAAAACTCCTACTGGAACTTCTTCTTTGTAAGATATATATCCTTTTCTGTTTTGGGAATAAATTACTGTGTCAATAAAATTACTGCTGTCCTCTAAGTCTAGAAAAGCCTCTCGTGTAATTTTTGCAAATATTTCTTTGTTTTCATTATTAACCTGAAAAAATTTCAAATTAGGATATTCTATCCAAGTTTTAGAACCACTATAAGACATTCTGTATTCTGAATGCTCTAACTTTGCATACTTAAAGCTTTTCAAAACCTCAACACCGCTTCTGCTTTTTGATTCTACAACCAATAAAACTTTATTTATTCCTTTCAATAATAAAATTTCTTTAGCACACTGAAACAATTTTTCAAAATATCCTCTTCCTCTATACTCTGGATGTGTAACTGCTAATATTTCTCCTTCATAAGAAGTGGGAATAAAAGTAGTTAAAAAAGCAACCAGCACATCATTCTCATATCCCATGTAAAAACACTGCACTGTTTTATCAAAGTTAATTTCATTTGATAGAAAAGCATGATTTTCTAAAGCATCTTCCTTATTAGTATCAAACTTAAATCTAAATAAAAATTGTATATTACCTTTATAATAAGAAATAAAAGCCAATGTTAGAACCCACAATAAAAAATCATTTCACCATTTTCTTCAGAAATTGCAATATCCTTATCTGGATCCCAAAGTGCACCGCTTTCTCTTACTATCTTTAAACCAGCTTCTCTTATCAAACCTCTAATTTCTCTGGGATAATAATAGGTAAGTTCTTCATTTGCTTCTGCCTGTCTAATCAAAACCGTCCCATCGTATTCTTCCAATTTGATGTAATCAAGTTCCTTTTGATTAAGTAAATCATATCTTGCTGTAAAATAGTCCTTAATTATTGTTCCTTTTGATGTTTTAAAATCAAATATTTCTTCTTTACCATTTGATTCACACATAAAGGAAGTCTCTGGTATTGAACAATCAATAATGATAACTCCATTTACATTCAAGTGTCTTGCGCTATTTTTTAAGATATTCAACACATCATTCGAAGAAATGAAATGATTGATAAAATTACAGGTTAGAAGAATAACATCAAATCGCTTAAGCAAAGAATATGTTCTAGCATCTCCTTGTACAATAGAAAGATTTTCTTTCGGATACTCCTTTTCTTCTAAAACTCGAATCATATCTGCGGAATATTCTAAAGCAGTTACTTGATATCCAGCCTTTGCCAATGGAATTGAAATCCTTCCAGTCCCAGCTCCTAGTTCTAAGACTGTTTTCCCATAATCCTTCAATAACCTTGGATAAACTTTTATATCTATATTATTAGCATGTAGTAAATCATAGAATTCTGCAAAGAATCCTGCATACTCTGTTTCGTTCATTTAAATTCCTCCATATTGAGCAATCAATTATATACTGTGGATATTTATTTAATATCATCACTTATAATCTATAATCTTTCTTTAATATAGCTAATATAACATCATCCACAAATTCGCCTTTCATAACGGTTCTTTCTCTAAAAATACCCTCTTGAATAAAGTTAGCTTTTTTTAAAGCTTTTATAGAGGCATCATTACCAAGGGTTACAGTAGCTTCTATCCTATGAAAGTTCATAACATCAAATCCGAATTTCACCAAAACCTTTATAGCTTCAGTTGCATATCCTTTATTCCATTCATCACGATTAAATCCATATCCAATTTCACTTCTTATTGAATCATCATCAAAGCTCCCTAAGTTACAATATCCGATGATTTTATTATCATTCTTTCTTGCCATACCCCACGTAATCTCTTCTTTATTTTCAAATTCCTTTTTGTAACAATTTATTATTGATAGTGCATCATCTTTAGTATTAATTGGTGTAAACCAATCATATTTAGCAACTTCAGGATCACTATAAATCTTAAATACTTCTTCTACATCCTCTGAATTTACTTCTCTAAATATTAATCTTTCAGATTCAAGTTCTGGAAATATACCAAAGCAAGATTTGTTAATTTTCATTTCATGCATCTTACTATAATTTGCCACTTAATATCACTCCTATTTATTTTGAAATTAGAAAAGTTAAGGCTATATTATACTTTTCACATTACTTCTAGTTAATAATCTAATCTCATAATCTACATGTCTTTACATAATTAACAAGTGTCATTCTTTCATTTACCGGTATTAGATCACCAACTTTTTCATATCCCAATTTTTCGTATAGGTGGCAGTTGCCCTTTTCCTGAAATATTGTAGCCAAAATCCATTTCCGTGCATTAGGATAATAACTTTCTATTTGTTTCAATGCTTCTTGTGCAATTCCCCTATTTTGGTATTCTGGAAGAACACATAAAGCAGAAATCTTATATGTCATTTCCGCTAATTCTGTTACTCTAACCCAGCCAACATTAATGTCGTTCAGTTTAAAAATATAAGCTGTAGTATTGGCTCTATCAATCTTTTCTTTAATCAGCACAATGTTTTCCATTGCAGGATTTACATCATAATCATGATATTTGTATAGTAATGGTTCAAATGATTTCTTCTGTATATCATGAACAATATCTGCAATGTCGCTTGAAATCTGCATTACCTTTAGCATTTTACTCCTCCCATTATAGTGAACCTATTTTAATATCTTAATCCTCTGTATACATGGTTTTCCATGGATACTTAGAGTAAGCAGTTTTATGCTTTTTAAAATCAAGTTTTTTATAAAACTCCTCATTTCCGAAAGTAGCAGTAAGATGAATAGGCATATATTCTTCTCCTTTAAGAAGGGTACTAATTAAATTTTTCCCTACCCCTCTTTTCTGATATTCAGGCAATACACCTACATCAAATATTGAACCATAGCATATGCCATCTGATAGCATTCTACAAGCACCTATTAAATTTCCATCCTCCCATGCTGTTACAACTTTATAACTCCTTTCAAATCCGGATTGAATTTTATGATATTCATTATTCTCTATAAACCGTTTTAATAATCCAACTCTTTTATAGAGTTCAAAAAGTTTATCCCATTCAATATTTTCTAATCCAATTTTATATAATATCATTCATTCTTACTCCTTATAAAAATTATAATAATTTCATATCCTCAAGACTTGTACCATTCATATTTTGTCAATTCTAAATAGGTATCGTCTTCTTCAAGGTACGTTGGTCTTTCTCTGCTTACAAAGCCTAGCTTTTCATATAATGTCCATGCCTTTCTATTTGCAGACTGTGGTTCAACATAAACACGATTTACTTTTCCCTCTGTAAAAGCTTTATCAATAGCAAAACCTAATGCTTTTGTCGCAATTCCCTTTCCCTGTGCATTTGGAGATAATTTAATATCCATTGATGCTAAGTCATGATTGGCATCAACATCATAGAAAGTTTCTCCACAATACCCTATACCTTCAGCATATATAGAGTAATGACATCTTTGTGGCTTTTTAATTGTTACTTTAAACCATTCCTTTATTTGAGCTAATGTAATACCAAGCCCATCTGGAAAACCCACAAAAAACATAACCTCTCCATTATTCCAAAGATTCATTATATTTTCTAAATCTCTTTCTGTTGTTTCTCTAATTGTAATTTCCCCCATATACATAAATCCACCCCATTGTCTCTAATACTATTATATCTTTCTATCAGCTATTGTTTTCTTCTCAATACATTAAGAGTACGCATTGAAAAATAAACAAAATGCTATAATTCATCTTTTTTATAAATGTTATCAAATTCCTCACAAGTCATTCCATAAAGAACTTCATCATAATAATTTCCATTCGTAAAAACAGCTCTTCTAATTCTTCCTTCGTTCTGAAATTCTAAACTTTCATGAAGCTTAATTGACCTCTCATTAAATGAATAAATATATACCGTCACTTTTTGATATCTTAATTCTCTAAAATAATACTTTAAAACAATTTTTATAGCATCCTTTGCATATCCATTACCCCATTGTTCTCTGATAATACCTAATCCATATTTAAAGGTGCCAACCTTCTTATTGCAATCAAATGTATTAATACAACCAATTGTACTTCCTTCTTTATTCTCAATAATCCACATAAATTCATCATTGCTTGGCTCTCTTTTAGACATAGCTTCAACTCTTGCAATCATAGAATCATAAGAAATTGGAAAATGAATTTCATCGCAAAACCTGTCTGACTCATTGTCATAATCCGATGACCATTTGAAAAATGTACCTGCATCATTTACTTCTACTGCTCTAAGTCTTATTTTCTCACCACTCCAAAAATTGTATTTCAATATAATCCCTCCTTTTTTGTAATAGTACTTATTTTATGTAGTATCAAACTAAAGAAACTACTTTTTAGGGAAAAGTGAATCATACTCTTTTGCTCTTTCTGGATTTACATCATATAATGGCGATTCATGATATGTTCCTGTAATACCATCCAAGTCACCATAGATAAGTTCCATAGCCATAAATGAAGGGTAGTTGTCACCATTACATGTGGTAATGTTAAATTCTTTTGCCTCTTTGAATCCAAACCGCGGGTAATAAGATTGATGCCCGAAAAAAATTACTGCACCGTAGCCCAATCTAGCAGCAACTTTGAGCGAATGACGCATGAGAGCGCTACCTACACCTTGTTTTTGGAACTCAGGCAAAACGCTTAAAGGCCCAAAATTAAGAACATCGTGACGTGTCCCATCAGGTAAAAGTACATATGCCTTACTGTACATAACATTTCCTACCAATCGCCCATCAACCTCTGCCACTAAATCAAGTTCTGGTACAAATTCAGGGGCTTTACGTAATGTATTAGCCAGATAGTGCTCATCACATCCAACTCCTATTTTTGCAATACGTTCTGTTCTCCAAAATGCCTCTCGAGTGATAAGTTCAACTTCCCTCCAGTCATCTTCTTTTTCAAGTCTTAAAGCTATATCCAAATTAACACACCCTTTCACTTTCCATACACATAATATAAATAATCGTTACTTCATTCTTTAATACAATTTTTATATTTTCTTTCTCAATTTTTCTTAATATCAATTGAAATCTTCCTATTATAAAATGTAAATATAATTACATAATCACGTTTAGACTTATAATTCACTAAAAAACTCTGTAATATAGCTTATTTAAAGTGACCCTAATATTTTCTTTACAATATCAATAGAATTATTTGATGCTGATATACTGTTATTTTCAAATACTTCTATACCACATTCTTCTTCCGTATCTGTTATGGACCTTATTGCTATGAAAGGAATATCATTTGCATAACATACATGAGCAATACTTGCTGTTTCCATATCTACACAAAGTGGATTGTATTTAGAAATTATTTCAGTACGCCCACTATCACTTATAAAGGCTTCTCCAGTAACAATCTTCCCGAAAAATACTTTTTGAGTAACCTTATTTTTATTTATAACTGCTCTACATAGCTCAATTAATCTATTATCTGCTTTAAAATATATACTTTTCATCCATGGATGGTATTCTGTTAATATACCTTGGTCCACATCATGATATGCTACTTCTGTTGAAATAACAGTATCTCCAATACTTAATATATTATCTATTCCTCCTGCTACACCAGTTACAATAACATGAGTAATATTAAATTTATCTATTAATATCTGAGTTGCAATTGCTGCATTAACTTTACAGACCCCACAATATAATGCAACAACATCTATGTTTTCATATATACCACTATAGAATGTTACCATTGCTACAGTTTCTACTTTTTTATTAGAAATCTCCTTAATGAAGGGTATAATCTCATTTTCTGTTGGTCCAATAATTCCAATTTTCATTAGCTTTGCCCCCTAAGTGTATTAGAATTAATATATTTATGGGTTATTAATACTTCTTGAATCTACTTATTTCATTCAATATTTCTCTAGCTGTATTTGCAAATTTCTCATATTTAGGTATATCAATTAATCTAAAGTACAAGCTTTTCAAGAACATATTTACATTAAATGCAATGACCGAATCTTCTGGATACTTTCCTACTTTTTCTATTTTATTAAAACTTTTTATCCATTCTTCAATTTCTTCTATTGGTATTATTTCTCTTTCCAATATAGATTTAACAGCTGTTATCATACGTTCATCTTCAAAATGAATGTATCCATAGTAATTTATATTTAACTTTTTATAAAATGCATCTAGTATGTTTTTTAATCTCTCATATCCAATTTCTTCACACTTAGCAAATTCATCAAGAGCATCAGCACCATGAGCAGCTCCATGAGCCCAGCCTTTAATTTCTACATATCCTCTAACATCCTTATCTTCATTATAAAATTTCAAAAGAGTATCAAAGGCCTTTTCCATATCACTTTTAGATAAGAACTTATCACTTCTATGTCTATAGATGCATGCTGCAACTATTTCACTTGAAAAGGTTCTACCGAAAACCGAATCATCAATATTACCTAACCCCTTAAGAATATGATTTTCATCTAAAGCTATCCACAATAGCTCATTAACCTGCTTTTCTGATAGCTGATTTTCATATATCCAAGTAAATAGATTGGAAAGTATAAGCTCATCACGTAATTCACTATCAATATCACCTATGTTATCCATCATTTTCAAGGATAACTCATATGGATTAACCCCTTCTGGTACTTTATATTCATTTTCCTGTATACTCTTTAACAATTGTTTTAATTCTTGTTTTTCCAACTTATATTTCTCCCCTTTAACCTTTTATTAAATCCCCGTAATACGTCTTTAATCTATATATAAATCCATAAGAATTTCATCATCATAAATTCCATCTATGTTAAAGAAGTTTCTATGAACTCCCACTTTTTCAAATCCAAGCTTCTCATAAAGATGTTGAGCTTTTCTATTGCTAGCTTTAACACCTAAACTTATAGTTTTTATAGTTTCATGATTCTTAGCAAAGTCTATTAATACTTTCATAACTGTAGTGCCAATTCCCATGCTCCAGTATTCCTTTTTTACTGAAATAGCTAATTCACTATTATGGGCTATTCTTTTCCTATTGGGAGCACTAACTTGAGAAACACTAACTATTTGATTATCTATAATACCTAGGAGCATAAGAGCATTATTATTTATATTTACATTGTTAATATGCTCTCTTTCCTGCTCCATGGTAAGTCTAAACTCATTTTTACCGAAAAGAAGATTGTCACTTTCTCCACCAACTATATTTAGGTATTCAATCATTGCTTCTGCATCCTCTTCCTTTGGTCTTCTTAATAATAGTTCCTTACCACTTTTTAGTTTTATGATTTTTAACATGTCTTCTTTCATATTTAACCACTACCTTTTATTCGAAATTACATATATTACTTTCTATATAAAATTATTTGTATTGACTATATATTTTCATACTCCTTAGGTATCTGCCTTCTTGTTCACTACTGTAAGGCTTAGCTACAATTTCTCTTCCTATTAATTCTTCATTAGCACGTCCAAATATTTGATGCCAAAGTTCATTTCCTACTTCCTTTATACTCACTTTATGCTTAATTGCCGTTAAACCCTTGGAATATTTCTCTATGCTACTTAATGTATTTTTTACTGTTTCAAGGATCTCTATAAGAATAATTTCACCTATTTCGGTGGCTATTTTCATATCTTTTTCTTGAAATATAGGTACATTACAATATAATTTATTATCTGTTTCATCTATGTTTATGTAGTCGATCTCTTTAAGAAAAATTGCTAACTCTTTATCTTCACTTGACAACTCATTATAATTAGTTACTTCACTAAAAGTTCTCCACATTAATTGCCCACATTTTTCTGCAATGTCTTTATTAACATTATCTATAATTTTTATATATGGTAGATTTGTATCTTGGAAAGGAGTTGAATTTTTAATACTCTGTTGTGTCATTCTAAAAAATCTATACATATCTTTACGTACTCCATTAGAATCTCCAAAACTATTAAAGATAAAATTATTGCTACCATAATTATTGCTACTACATAAAAGTTTATTGCTATAACTATCAACAATATAGCTGTCTTCATATCCAATTATCATATAATTCCTATTACCTGGCTGAAGCTTAGAGCTATTAAATACATTTCTTTCTTCAAAAAAATCAAAGGCAATTCCATCAAAAATCATGTCGCAAATTATATGATATAGTAATCTTTCTTCATCAAAAATCTTATAATTTGATAAATTTTGAAGCTTCTCAACTACTAAAGGTTTTATCTTAATAATACTATCTACTATTTGCTCTCCCACATTCTTTAGATATACATCCATGATTTCAATATCACTCTCTAAAAATACTGGAAAGTTTATTTTATATTTATCTTCTTTTTGTTCTATTACATTTATTCTTTTTAAATTATTTATAATACTATTCAACCTATAATTATCAATATTTATAGATTTACTTATATCCTCCTGTGTTATTGAAAATGCCTCATTTTCTGCAATGATATATAATATTTCTGATGCAAAATTTTCATCACACACATATGCAGGGTTATATTTATCGTAAACTCCTATATCACCAAAATAATATAAGTTTAATCTTTTCATATTATTCCTCTTTTCTTTTACGCCTTTAATAAATCCTTGTTTTTTACTTTTTAGCATATTGTAAAAGTTATTTCCTACTCTTGAGATTATTACTATTTAAAAACTTAACTTTTTAAATAGCTTAAAACTTCTTTTTCTATAAGTTTAAAATCCATAGTTGCTATATCCTCTATTACATATCTCTTACTTAATTCACCTATTAGCTTAGCTCCTAAGAAATACCCCACATCACTAATACCTAAAACTTTAAACCAATCACCATAAAAATCTCTAGTTCCTTTTTCTTTCTCCTTTAAAGCTTCTACATATTTTAATTTAAGTTCTTTTTCTAAGCTTTCACAGTTAATGCTCCACTGCTCTCCCCTAGAATCAACGATACTCTCTCCTAATACTTGTTGAAAATATTGGGCAAAGCCTTCCTCATATATATTCCAAATTCCTTCATTATACTTACTCTTATCTACCTGCTTTGGTAATTTTGACTCACCTCTTATTTGGAAGTGAACTACATGACAAAGTTCATGACAAACTAAAGCATCTATTTTCTCATCCTGTTGCCATCCAAGCTTTGCAATCTTATCAACACCAAAGAGCATAGCTCTTTTCCCCTCATATTCATCTACCCATCCAGCAGAATTTAATAATCCCCTATATAGCACTATATTTATATCCATTTCAATATGAAATATAGCCTTAACTTTTTCTTCTATACCATTAAAAGTGTTTAAAAGATTCTTATAGCCTTCTATCATATTAGGGAAGTCATCCTCAGATCTATTAAATACCATAGTTAGTCCCATCTTCTTCCAGTTATACCCTTCTGATTCATAGTCTTCTTTACATTTTCTCCCCATCTCTGGAAAATTACTATTGTAAAACTTCTCCCATAACTCCATCTTTTCCTTAGGCTCTTTATTTAAGTTTTCTTCCATCAATCCCATATAATCCTTAAAAGTATCTATAATGTTTATCATCCTAAGTCACCTAGCTTTCTAAAAATTCTAAAAATTACTCTCTCTCTTTAATCCCTACTGAACAATTCTATAATCAAAATTATCTTCAATAATTTTATATCCTATCTTAGCGTAAACCCCATTAGATATAGGATTACGTTTATCTACAAAGAGGCTACAGAACTCATTTCCTCTTTCTAAATATAATTTACTTAAGCTATAAACTACAGCAACTCCATAGCCCATGCCCCTCTTTCTAGCATCTGAGTAAACTAAACTAACAGAAATTCCTTTCTTTAATTGTTTTGTAAATGCTGCCATAGAAACTGGCACATTATTTTCATCTTCGAAAATATATATAGCTCCATTTCTAATTCTAGCAACTAGCTTTTCTATAAAGTTTTCTACAACCATGTCCTCATTTAAAGCTTCTTTACCAAATTTAATATGCCAATCTATCACTAAATCTAAATCCTGCTCTGTAGCTTCTCTAAAGTACCCTTTAGGCAATGTAACAGAATTTAATTTTCTCAACTCCATAATATCCATGGCTAAGCGTTCCTTAAACTTACATTTTGTTTTTTCTTCATAATATTCAATAAATTTATCACAAACTTTTTTATTAGCATTAATACCTACTATATTAATTTTATTTTCTATCAAATAATCAACTAATGCTTTAATAGCATTATCGTATTTTTCTTTTAAATTGTTTATTTGCAAATTATATGGACTCACATTACAGAAAACAAGGGATACTCCTGACTCATCTTCTACACGCCCAAATAAAACATCACTATCAGTATCTTTTTCTCTATTTACATATCCATTAAATAGTATTAATTGATTTACCGCTTCATTATCTAGAAGTATCTCTTCATTAATGTTTAAAAAATCCTTAACCTTATCATATATAACCACCTTCATAATTTTCTTAGTATGAGACTTAACTCATACTAAATACACCTCCTTTTTCTATATAAATGATTTGTACTCTTATTGAATAAGTTTTATAATTTTATTACCATTCCATCGTAAGCAAAGCTAATATCTTCATAATGATTTTGTAACTCTAAATAATCATCATAGGATTTTCCCCAATCTTCCTCAAGATGTGTCATTATAACCTTTTTTATATTATATTTATTCTTTAACTCCACTATCTCATCCATTACAAATAATTCTTTTCTTAAAGGATTGTTCTCTTCTAGCTTAAAGTCACCCTTTAAGACATCACCAATCACCGTATTACCTATAATCATCACATCAGCCTCTTTAAAAATTTCATTCTTTTGGAAAGGCTTAACATCACAAGGAGCATATATAAGTTTCTTTTCTCCTTCTTCAAAAACAAACACTGTAGCAGATTCAGCTTTAATTAGAGTTATTTTTATTTCGCCTATTTGTATTGAATCATTAATCACACGTCTTTTTATTAAATTTCTTATTTTTTCATAGTAGTCAAAATATGAGCCATGCTTTGAGCATATGGAATTTAAATCCTCCATTACGTGCTTCATAGCTATAACTTCTATAGGACTATCACATTCTATTCCTTGGGAAATATTTAGCCAATTTAGTCGAAGCTGTTCAAACACTCTCATCCCAAGGGTATGATCTGGATCCATATGACTATATAAAACTCTATCTATTTCCTTAATTTGTCCATAATTTAAGCTTTGAGCAATATCCTCTGGGGTATCTATAAGTAGCTTAGCTTCTTCTAAATATAAGCTACATCCAAATCTTGAATAGGGATTTCCCTTCTTTCTCGCCTCCATACATACTCTACAACAACAAAGTGGCTTTGGTAGAGCAACACATCCTCCACTACCTATTATTTTAAAAATCATAGTTATCCCTCCTATTTTCTCTCTAGCTATAATTAGATTTTTTATTATATATGTTTTAATAAAATTTCTGCATTAAATTTACTTGTAATCTTAGATCACATTAGGGGATATTAGTTAATAATTCGTGATATATGAATATTGTGAATTAATATAACTTCTGATTATGCTTATTTTGCGGGAGTTAGAGGAACTTATTCATTGATGTATAATTTGATACCCGAAATCCAAGACTTTCATATAATGGTTTTCCTTTTTCAGTCGCCATTAAATCAACTGCGGCAACGCCTAATAGCTTTGCTTCTGATAAAAGTTCAGTCATAACTTTCGTCGCAATTCCTTTTCCTCTATGTTGAGGGTATGTAAAAACATTGTATACCGTACCGACAAGATATGATGAAAACGCTATTAACGGAGGTCTTTCCACGATTGACATAAATGCAGTTGCTAATACTTCATTTTCATTCTCGGCAATGATAGCAATAAATCCCTTGTTAAGGTGTTGAGTAAAATATTCTTCTAACTTCGTTCTAATATCTTGCACTTCTTCCGAAGAAGAAACACCTTTTTCTGCAAACAGGTAATCCATACGAATCTTTATGAGGAGGTCAATATCCTCTATAACCATTTTTCTTACTTTCATGTTTTTCACCACCTTATATTTATAATCTTCCGTTCGCACTTTTCTTACGATTGCGACTTTCTCATCCATAATACTTTGACTTCCTCTCCTGCAATCTCGCCATCATATTCACTAAATACTTTAAAGCCTGATTTCTCATAAGTTTTTATGGCTCTTTTATTAAATCTAGCTACTCCTAACCTTACATAATCGCCTTTATATTGATGATATTCTACTGCAAAATTAACACAAGCAGAAACAAATTCTTTTCCTAAACCTATTCCTGTTAAATTAGGTTTTAACCCAAAACCAACCCACATTTCATAAATTACATCAGGATTATCTTTCACGGTATCCATATCAACATAACCATCATCCTCTGAATCTTCTTCAATTTCTCTAAAAAAATTTATAGTTAATTCCCCTACTAAAATTTCTTTTTCATTTAAAACTGCAAATTTACTGAAACCCCAATCTTTCTTTTCCAGTAAATCTTCTGCCTCATTACAATAATCATATATGGAATATTCATTTTCATATTTCCATTCATTAATCATTGTTTTTGCATAATTATCATTCATAGGTACAAACTTAAACTTCATATTAAAACTCCTTATAAATCTATCTTATATAATTAACATAATAAGTATCATATGCTTCATCTAATACATATCCAAGCTTTTGAGCTAACTTAACAGACTCAAGATTAGCAGCATCCCAACTAGGATACTTACCCTTGCTAATGCAGTCTAAAATTAGTGCAGCAGCTGCTATAGTTGCTAACCCTTTCCTTCTGTATTCTGGAAGTGTATCAACTTCAATTTCGATTCCTTCATCGTAAACACTATAGGATGACGCTGCTGATACAATCTTTCCATTATGCAAAATACAAAATCCCATGCCTATATCAATATAATCATCTATGGACTTAAACTGGCTTGTAAAATCTTCTGATAAATCTTGTAATGACGGATTTTTTGCTAAAGATTTATCCATTTTTTTTAACTCATATCCTTCAGGTAATGTTGATAGCAATGTATTTAAATGATCATCATCTAAATTCTTAATATCCTTTTTAAATCTATAACGTTGAAACTTTTCTATACGTCCCTTATGAATAATTTCTATACGATTTTTCCACTCTTCAGTATCCACGATAACTAAAATATTTTCAGGCAAATTATATAATAGTTCTTCTGCTTCCTTACTGTTAGGGTCTCCTGCATAAAATGCAAAAACCCCTACTATAACCTGTACAACTGTTGGTTTCTCAATATCATCAACCCATGCTTTTCCCATATGTCCTTGAAGGCATGAAAGAATAAGTGTACAATCTATATTTTTAAAAACAAAACATAAATTTTTTCTTAAATTATTATCCACTTCATAAATCATTAAAATTTTCTCCTCATTTCAATTCAAATATTTCTCTTAACTTCATTTATAATTTCTTAGTTAAAAAATACTCTTTATGTCCTTTAGGGCTATCCTCTAAAATTCCAAAAACCTTATATCCATTCTTCATATAAAAGTCTGGACCTTGAAAATCGAAGGTATCTAGATGTGCTATATGACATCCTTGACTCCTTGCTGCATCCTCTGCCTCCTCTAAAAGTATTGAGCCATATCCTCTATTGCGATACTTATCATTAACCCACAATGTGTCAATATAGAAGATGTGCCAAAACACTGAGTAAGCTAATATACCTCCTATAACTTCACCCTTTTCATTCTTAATACAACGATTTATCTTAATGTATGGCTCCTCTTGTTCAAAGGGTTTAGATAACTTGTTATGTTCCATAAGCATTTCATCAATATAATCTATTTCTTCCTCATTAGGTATTTCTATTTTGATATTTTCTTTATTCATAATTTATCTTTAGTGAAAGAATGTATTGTAAGTACCAATCCATCACTAAATCTATCCTCCTTTCATTTTATACACTTTTATGTGTCTAATAAGTTGTTAATTCGATTTATAAGAACGTTATATCTCAACAATAACATTACATATTAGATTTATTTTTGTATAATATCTATACTTGATAAACTACTTTAAAATCTTCAAAAACCACTAGCATATCATCACTGAACTCATACCCTAGCTGTTTTCCATCTTCCTTGAAGAAATGAACATGTCCCTCAACCCAAGATTCCAATGTATCATCCTCGCCCTCACGCTTACAAATGTCATAAGTAATATCTGAAAATGGAATAATTGTTATCTCAGTAGTTTCAATAACACATCGTGGTACCCCTTCCCAATCAGTGACAATACTTAAATCACCAACCTGAGGTATACGCTCGCCTTCAATTTCATAACTCAATAAACTACTTGCTGTAGCCCTCTTTTGCCCAATTAACACCAAACGTAACAGTTCATTGGCCCATTTTTCAGTTAATTCAAAATGGGATACCTCTAAACACTTTGTTTTTTCATTTCTGTTCGTTTCCCTCAAAAATGTTTTCCAAAACATATCAATTTTTTCTTGTGAATATTTTTCATTTTCCATTACTGCTACCTCCCTCTAGTTTTATACTAGATTTTTTGTATTATGTAGTAATCTTTACTAAAAATAATATAACTATTACGTCATAACTACATACTTCTAATTTTATTAAATTGCTCTCCTAACCTTTTATCTTCATCTTTAAGTTCTTCCATATCACTATCTGAACATTAATAATTGTTCTATTTTAATAACATTTCCCATATAGAAAAAATGCTGAAACCTGCATGAACAGAACAACTAGTTAACTAGTTATATAGTTATATATTTAAATAGTTATATATGGAACTACTTTCCTATACAAATAGTTCCATAGTTTCATATATAAATAGTTTCCTATGAAGCTATATAACTATTTACATAGCTCATAGGCAAAATTTAATTTTAAATCGTGCATTGAATCAGAAATAAATTTTATTTTCTTGAATTATTCACAAGGACACTCCTTTTCACTTTGTTCAAATGAGTAAGTTCCCAGATCTAAATCATAGATTTAGATGTTCACTTATGCTCCTTCATTTAAGAAACTGTACTGAGCCATGTATAAGTTATAGTAGAATCCTTTAAGTTTTAATAATTCTTCATGAGTTCCACTTTCTACAATTTCACCATCATCTACTACCATAATTTTGTCACAGTCTCTTATAGTTGAAAGTCTATGGGCAATTACAAAGGAAGTTCTTCCATAAAGTAATTTATTTATACCTTTTTGAACTAATATTTCTGTTGCTGTATCTATATTAGATGTTGCTTCATCAAGGATAAGAATTCTTGGATTTGCAAGTAATGCTCTTGCAAAGGATATAAGTTGTCTTTGTCCTACTGAGAGTCTTGAACCTCTTTCGTTAACTTCTGTGTCATATCCCTTTTCTAGCTTCATAATAAATTCATGAGCATTAACTGCCTTTGCTGCTGCTATGATTTCTTCATCAGTAGCATCTAATTTTCCATATCTTATATTCTCCTTAATAGAAGTTGAGAATAAGAAAGTATCTTGAAGCATTATTCCCATTTGGCTTCTTAAAGAATAAAGATTAACCTTAGAAACATCCTTACCATCAATTAAAACTCTTCCTTCAGTGGAATCATAGAATCTACTTATCAAACTAGTTATAGTAGTTTTTCCTGCCCCTGTTGGTCCAACTAAGGCGATATTTTCACCTGGTTTTATTTTAAAGTTTACATTGTGAAGTACCTGAACATCTTTTTCATATTCAAAAGAAACGTTTTTGAACTCTACTGCTCCCCTAATAGTTGGCATATCTTCACTACCTTCCATCTCATCAATGGTTGGTACTACATCCATAATTTCAAATATTCTTTCTGCTGCTGCAAAGTTAGTAACTAATGTATTGTAGTAAGAGGCTATATTTATAATTGGTCTCCAGAACATACTTGTATAGGAAATAAAAGCTATTATGGTTCCTATGGAAACTTCTCCTCTTCTAGCTAAGGTTGCTCCATACCAAAATACTATTATGGAACTGATTCCAAAGGACATATCTATAAAGGACCAAAGCCAGTCATTATACTTAACTGCTGATAAAAATCCATCTCTAACCTCACCTACAGCTTTTTCAAATTTCTTTGTAGTTTCTCCTTCAAAGGTGAAGTTTTGAATAATCTTTATTCCTGAAAAGGATTCATGGGTAAATCCATTTAGATTGGAACGTTTTTGTCTAAACACCTGCCATTTAGCTCTGGATTTTACCATTATTGTAGATACTACAACCATAAGAACTGGTAAAATTACTATAGAAACTATAGCTAATTTCACATTCATTACAAAAAGTATTGCTCCTATAGCTATAAGATTTAACCCCTGTGGTATAACTGTAGTAACCGATTTTGAAAACAACTCTGAAAGAGAATTTACGTCTCCAACAACCCTAGCTAAAATTTTTCCTACTGGTCTATCATCAAAGAAGGAAAAGGATAGCTTTTGTATATGCACATAAAGCTCCTGCCTTATGGTATGCAATATGCTATGGGTAGTTCTATTCATTTGATAGGTAGATAATTTACTAGCATACATACCTATAACATTTATTCCTACTAGCCCTAAACTTATAACTATAAGTCCTATCACATCTTTTACTTCTATATAATTATCTATAGCAATTTTTAAAAGCATAGGGCTTAAAAGCCCTGCTCCCATTACTATTAACATAAGAAAAAGTACTAAGGATACTTTTAATTTATATGGTTTTACATATTTTATTAGTCTAAGAAGTATCTCTCTACCCTTTAAACTATTAATTTTTTCGTCTTGATTAACTGAATTCTTCGCCATTTTAGCACCTTCTTTCTTTCTTAAAAGTTAGCCACATCTTCCTCTGATAACTCTAAGAAATCCTTAAATTGAGTTTGGTATATCTCAAAATATTTACCTTTTTTACTTAAAAGTTCTTGATGATTTCCTCTTTCTAGAATCTTTCCATCCTCCATATATAAAATCACATCTGCATTTTTTACAGCTGATATTCTATGGGCAATGATAAAGGTAGTCTTCTTTGTATCTCCATGATATAGATTTTTAAGTAATTGATACTCTGTTTCCATATCTAAAGCTGAAGTGGAATCATCTAAAATTAAAATTTTACTATCTCTTAAAAGAGCTCTAGCTATACATAATCTTTGCTTTTGACCTCCTGAGAGTCCAAGACCTCTCTCACCGATCAGTGTGTCATAACCATCTTTAAGTCCATCTATAAATTCCTCTACACAAGCAAGTTCTACAGCCTTTTCTAATTCTTCTCTAGTAGCATTGCTCTTACCATACTTAAGGTTATTTTCAATGGTATCAGAGAATAGGAATGAATCCTGTGGAACTATAGAAATACTATCTCTTAAGGTTTTTAGATTTAAATCCTTAATGTTTATTCCATCTAAAGTTATTTCTCCTTCTGTAACATCATAGTTTCTTCCTAAAAGCCCCATTAATGTAGACTTTCCTGAACCTGTAGTACCCATTATAGCTACTGTAGATCCAGCCTTAATATTAAGATTTATATTATCTAATACATTCTTTTCTCCATAGGTAAAAGATATATTTTTAAGGGATAACTCCCCTTCTATATTTTCTGGAACAATTCCATCCTTAGAGTTTTCAATCGTAGTACTTACCTCTAAAATGTTATTTATCTTTCCTGCTGAAGCCTTAGTTCTAGAGAATAGATTCATAAGCCATCCAAACTCTCTCATTGGCCATATAAGCATCCATAAATAACTAGTAAATGCTACTAATTGACCTACTGTAATCTTATTGTAGATTACTAAAATCCCACCTACACAAGTTACAAGAACTACAGAAAGATTTCCTAAGAACTCCTCTAGTGGGAAGAACTTAATCCATATCTTTGTATGTTCCATTTGTAAATCAAAGTTTTTAGAATTATACTTTAAAAATTTAAGAATTTCATGCTTTTCTCTTCCAAAAGCCTTAACTAACTTAACTCCAGCAATGTTTTCTTGTGCTGTAGTATTTAACTCTGCAATATGGTCACTTATTCTGTCATATACATCATCAATCTTCTTTTCAGATTTTATTGTGATATATGCAATTATTGGCATAGTAGAAAGAGCTACTAATGTAAGCATTGGACTTATCCTTAATAATAGAACTGAAGCTATACCAAAGTAGGCTATATTTTCTATTAAAAGTCTAAAACCAAAACCCATAATGTCCATTATATTATCTGCATCCTCTCCAACCCTTGACATTAATTCACCTGTGTTTACTTTGTCAAAGTAAGAGAAGGATAAACCTTCGATATGCTTAAATAAACTTTCCTTTACTTCCTTGGAAATGGTTATTCCTAAATAATCAAATAAATACTCCTTTAAATATCCAAAGAAAAACTTTATTAGTGATATACATCCTATAAGAAACAATATTTTATTTATAATTTCATAATTTTTACCACGAAGTACATCATCTATAAATATTTCAGTTATATAGGGAATTGTTAAATCTGCTGAAATTACCAGAATCATTGAAACTATACCAAATATAGCTACCCCTAAATGATTTTTTACATAGCTCAAGATTTTTTTCACTTGAATCCCTCCTTGCAATGTGGTTATTATAATTAACCTCTTATGTTTTAATGTGTTAAATTAGTATTTGCAAGCCACCTCTTAGTCATAAAACTTCCTCCCTTTTTACCATATAATCCCCAACCATGTTAAACTCTGCTGTCTATAACTTTGCTATAGATATAATTAAAAATAAAAAAGTCATAGTCCTATACCTCTTGGTATATAGGACTATGACTTAAACCATCTATAGCGTGAATAATACTAAGGAATGAATCCTCAAATATTAAAATTCATTTTAGGCTTATGTATATCTTTATCTAGATAAAAACTTAACTTAGTAAAAATATTTATATTAAAAGCCTTATAAATATATAAAAAGTCCTAGGTTACCCTAGGACTTTTCTCACAAAATAGTATGTTAAAAATCAATCTTTTAAACCTATATTCTGAGGTAGGGTAATATTCCAAATATTAAATTGTAAAATGGGATTATTTGCACCATTAATATTGCCAGCGCCAATATTGACTCTAGCATTAGCTCTATTTATATTCATTTCACTAACTACTAATAAATTATTTAACATGTTCCTACCTCCTTTTTTAAAATTTATTTTCTAGTATTATTTAGTTTTACTAATTTTTACTACTCTTTTATTATATACAATTAATATAAATAATGTCAATAACTTTTTCTAAATTTTTTGAATTTATAAAATATACCCTCTATTCAATATAATCTTATGAAAAATAGCCACTATTAAATAGTGGCTAAGAAATCAAAATTTTAAATGTATAAACCATATTATATATTAAAATTTTACCTATTATTTAAAATATAATTATAAATTAAAATTCTGATGCTAAATCAGTTAATGCTTTATCACATACTCTATATACAGTCCATTCATCCATTGGTATTGCTCCAAGTTGCTTATAGAATTTTATTGATGGTTCATTCCAGTCAATACACCACCATTCAAATCTACCACAATCTCTTTCTACTGCTAGTTTAGCTAAGAAAGAAAGAAGAGCTTTTCCCATTCCTTTACCTCTCATTTCAGGTCTTACATATAAGTCTTCTAAATATAATCCTGGCTTACCTGTGAAGGTTGAGAAGTTGTGGAAGAATAGCGCAAAGCTTACTGGTGTACCTTCATACTCTCCAATTACTACTTGTGCTGCCTTTCTTACAAATAATGATTCCATTAAAATTTCTTCAGTAGCAACTACTTCATTTAAAAGCTTTTCATAATCCGCCAATTCCTTTATGAATCTTAGAATTAAAGGTATGTCCTTTTCTTCAGCAAACCTTAAATTATAGTTTTCTACTTTAGTTTTTATTATTCCTTCCATGTTAAAATCCCCCTATAAATTTCTTTATATTTTGAAAATTTATCTCATGTGTAGTCATTGATAAACCTTCTTCAATTATCTTAACCTTTTTTATGGGAGTTTGTAAACATGAAAATCTATTATTTAAATTTAGATAAATCCCATTTACTTGTGGTAGGCCTTTCCTTTATCTCTTTAGAAACATTTTTTATTAATAGTACAAAAGCTATAAATGATATCCCAGACACGGCAGTGTATCTTCCTATATATTCTTTCTCGCTACTAATAGTTTTTTCAATAGCTACTATATCTAGACCTTCATATTCTTCTTTTTCACTTGTCCTCATATATTCTAATGTGTCCTCTGATTCTATTAATTTTACTCCAAGAAAAGCTCCATTGCCTGCAAACCATACCATCACACAAAGAAGTATAGCAACACATGCATTTTTAAGGCCACTATTAGATAATTTGTAATTAATAAGAATATTTTTTAACATATAAATTACTGATACCACTATCAAAAGTATGTTCAAAACTGTTAATACAATACTCATATAACCCCTCCTAGCTTTTAATATAATTATACCATTTATGGAATGATATATATAATTAATTTATTAGCAATGAGTAAATCATATGTATTAATCTATGCCACTAAACCTATCACTCCTACTTGAACTTGAGACTTTTATTCCTTAGATTGTCTCCATGATGAACATGTATAAAAAAGGGGCTTTCGCAAAATATATTACTAATCTTATATAAAATATTGAAGATGCACTTTAATATTATTGTTAGCAAATGCCATTTGCAGGAATATTAGATTTACTTAGTATTTATGAATGGTAAAATCGTAAGCAACACAACTTGTTTGAGTGTATATGAGTTGTTGTGTTGTAGATTTTTTTAATAAATGCTTTAGTAAATCAATATTCCGAAACGGCTGAGCATTAATAATATAAGTGCTTATTTAATATTTATTTAGATTAGCTTATTTTGCTAAAGCCACTTTTCATTTATTTTATAATTATATTTTTTATCTAATGTTTATCTAACCTAAATTATTTCTTTCTTCTTAAAGCTACTATTCCAATTGCAGCAGTAATTACTCCACCTAAAGCCATTACGCCGCTTCCAACCATACTACCTGTTTGTGGTAGATTATTTCCCTTCTTACTTGGCTTATTTGTTTTACTTGGTTTGTTAGTGTTTGGTTTTTCTTTGCTTGGCTTATCTGGATTTTCTGGATTCTCTGTGCTTGGTTTCTTTGGCATTTTATACTCTACTACATCACTCACATTTCCAGCTTCATCTATAGCTCTTGCATATATAGTTGACTTTTCTTCCACTTTTACAGGTTCTGTATAAGCAATCCATGTTTTATTATCTAAGCTATATTCTATTTTTCCTGTATCTTCATCTGCTGCTGTTAATGTTACTTTTCCATCTTTTTCAGCTACAACTGGAGACTTAGGTGCTGTTCTATCTGGTACTGTATAGCTTGATACCTCACTCACATTTTTAACTTCATCTATAGCTCTTGCATAGATAGTTGCTTTTTCATCAACTTTTACAGGTTCTTTATAGGCAGTCCATGCTTCACTATCTAAGCTATATTCTATAATTTTTGTATCTTCATCCGCTGATGTTAATGTCACTAAACCATCCTTTTCAGTTATAACTGGAGGCTTAGGTGCTGTTCTGTCTGGAACCTTATATTCTGCTACTTCACTTACATTACCAAATTCATCTATAGATCTTGAATATATTGTTACTTTTTCATTAACTTTTACAGGTTCTGTATAGGTAGTCCATGTTTTATTGTCTAAGCTATACTCCATTTTTGCCGTATCTTCATCAACTGCTTTTAATGTTACTACACCATCTTTTTCAGTTATAACTGGAGACTTAGGCGCTGTTATATCTGGAGCTGTATATGATACTACTGCACTTACATTACCTCTTTCATCTATAGCTCTAATATATATAGTTTCTCTTTCTTTTAATGCTATTGGTTCTGTATAAGAAATCCATGTTTTATTGTCTAAGCTATATTCCATTTTTACTGTATCTTCATCTGCTGCTGTTAATGTTACTTTTCCACCTTTTTCAGCTACAACAGGCGCTGCAGGTGCTGTTGTATCAGGTATTGTATAAGTTATTGTACCACTAATGTTACCAACTTCATCTTTAGCTCTTACATGAATAGTTGCTTTTTCAGGTACTTGTACTGGTTTTGTATATATACTCCACACTTTACCATCTAAGCCATATTCTATAATTTTTGTATCCTCATCTGCTGGTGTTAATGTTACCAAACCTTTTTCTTCTTTTATTACCGGAATTCCTGGAGCTGTTCTATCCTGTACTGTATACTGTCCTACTTCACTTATATTTCCACCTTTATCAATGGATCTTGCATATATAGTTGCTTTCTCTTGAACTTTTACTGGCTCTGTATAATCAGCCCATGTTTTATTATCTAGACTATATTCCATTTTCGCTGTATCTTCATCTGCTGCTGTTAATGTTACTAAACCATTCTCTTCAGCAATAACTGGAGTTCCTGGAGGAGTAATATCAATTTCTTCAACAGTTACATTGCCATCCTTTACTGTTACAAGGAACATAGTCTTTACACCATCCGATATAACTTCTACTTTGTATGGCTCTGTTTTATTTACTAGATATAGATAAATATTTTCATCCTCTTCATGTCCTTTTGTTATATTCCAATCCACACCATCAACTTTAACACTTGTTACCTTAGGTGCTAAAATTGTTGCTTTATATGGAGTTAAATCATTTATTCCTGTTAATGTGCATTCTTCTCCATATTCACCTTTACCTATAGCTGCTCCTGTTCCTGTTGATGTTGCTTTTATTGTTCCTTTTAATATGGTTATATCTTGTTTTTTACCTCTATAACCACTACCTATCGCTGCACCATAATCACTTGAAGTTGCAGTGATAGTGCCACCCTCAATGTTTATTGTTCCAGCCTCACTACCAGTAGCTCCGCCAATAGCTGCACCTTTACTTGTAGAAGTTGCAGCTACAACTCCTCCTGAAATATTTATTGCTATTTTCCCTTTTGATGATGATCCTGCTCCTATGGCTGCTCCCGCTGAATAGGAACTTGTGCTAGTTGTTTGTGCATTTACATATCCACCTGAAATTAATATATTATAGTCCGTACTACCTCCATAGCAATCACCTATAGCTGCCCCTGAACCATTATTACTAGCTATAACTTCACCGCCCGTAACTTGAATTGATGCCGATATAGCATTAGGATTCTTTGCACTTGATCCACTACCGATAGCTGCAGAACCAATATAACTCTTAACCTCTGAAATAGCCGTTACTTTGCCACCACTTATATTTATATTACTTGCAATACCACTATCTCCACCACCTATTGCTGTACCTGCTCCACGTGTGGTTACATTAATAATGCCATCACTTATATTTATTGTACCAGAATCCATAACACCTGCTGAACTTCCACCGCCAATACATGATCCATAATTATTCTGTGCTGACTTAATATTTAGTGTACCTTTACCCAGAATCTCAAGCTCTTTTCCATAATCCACACTTATAATAGCTCGTTCTGAATAATCAGCTGTACTTGTAAGCGTATTATCACCTTTTAAGGTCAGAGTATTATTAGTTCCTTTGAATTCAATAGCATTTTTAAAGAATGAGGTTACATTAGTGTTAAAATTGTTAATTGTAAAATCTACGTTACCTTCACAATTGACATCTACATTATTATATGGATTACTTGCTGTATTTTCATTATTACCAGCAATAGATACTTTCTTAGCTGTATCTTTTATAACAACAGTTTTTCCTGATAAATTTGCTGGAAGTTTATAATTACCATCCTCATAAATTATATAAGGTGCTTTTAATTCAGTAGTAAGTTCATCTTTATTAACAACAGTTAATTTAGTAGAATCTATTTTTCCATTTACTGTAGAAACCGTAATGGTAGTTTCTCCTTTAGTCAATGCCCTCACATAACCTGTTTTACTTATAGTAGCAACATCCTCATTAGAAGAAGACCATGTTAAAGTTTTATCTTTTGAATTATATGGATTTATACTGGCATTCATCTGGAACTCTGAACCTTCCGCTAAGGTCACATCCTTATCATTCAAAGTAACACTCTTAGGATCAACTAAGCCTTCAACTAATTCAATAGGCTCAGATTCTAGTACATTTTTAGCATAATCTATAGCTATAACTTTTATATCCTCTGCTTCTATACCATCTAGTTTAAATACTTCCTCATACTCCACCCCTGACTCATCCTTATCTAATGGAATAATCTTTGTCAAAGTATTTCCTTTTCCATCTTCTAATTGCATTGCTTGTAAGTAATGGTTATCTTTCAAAGTTATATCTAAATACTTTGAACCATCAACTATTTCAACTTTAGCCTTTACTAATTCAGGAATTTTTGTATCAATAGTAACTGGTATTTCAACCTCTTGTAAATCCTTAGTTTCCCCACCTACTGGCATTCCGCTTATTTTATAAGTGTAAACTCCATCTTCAAAAGGCTTATTAACTTTACTATTTATACTATCCCAGCCATCATTATCTATAGCATAAGTAATCTTTCCAGTATTACTATTATACAATGACTTCTTTTCTCTTCTACCTTTATTCTTATAAATTTCATTTCCTTTACTATCCATTACTGAATAACTTACCTCTTTAGTATTTCTTAATAACCCAACTAATGCATTTACAGAATAAGAACCATTAATGTTAGGACCAATAGCAATTTTATCTTTATCAGCTAGTATAGGCTGACCTTTCTCAATAAAACCATTTACGCCAAGATAACTACCTTTTCCTGTACTATTATTAAAATATCCAAGAGTTGTTTCATACATCGCTGCTTTTTCATCATCATATATGGTATTGTCAAACAATGGTATAGATTCCCAATCACCATAGAATCCTAAGAATGGGATGTTAAGATTAATTTTATCCTCATTATTAGAAATGAGTGTAACAAATCCATCTATAAATGTTCCATTTTCGCAAACTTTTAGCGCATTTTTAGCTTGCTCTGTAAGTTTTAAAGAAACTATAATTGTTTTTTTATCTCCCGCTCCAACTGTAATTTTATTTCCTTCTTCCCCATCCACTGTAATTGTTACCTTAGAATCATCCAATTTCTCTGAAGCTTGAGCAAAAAATTTTCCTTCCTCTGTAGATAATATTTTTTCTGTTAAAACAGTAGTATCTACTGTATACGTTAATGATTCATTAGAAATATTATTAACATCAAAGCTAAATGAATATTCGCCAGTTAAGCTATCACCTAATTCAATCTTTGGTTTTCCAACACTTGCAGTTAAGTAGGCACCTGTTTTTATTGCACTATTAACATTAAAAAGCCCAGAACCTTGCTTACGAGGTGAATATGCAACTCCATCAGCATCAATTACTGCAGTTGCTGTACTCATTAATAAGTTAGTTAATAAATCTTCTTGCTCTTTTAAGGATAATCCATTGAACTTTTCATTTTGTCTCAAATATTGTCTTACAACTGCTGTTGCACCAGCCACATGTGGACTTGCCATAGATGTACCATTCATAGCTCCATATCCTCCACTTGATAAAGTAGAATAAATACCTCCACCTGGAGCTGTAATTTCAGGCTTTAATTTTAAATCAGCAGTTACTCCCCAAGATGAAAAATCAGACATTAACCCAGATGTATCATCTTCAAAAGATTCCATATAAGATTTTGCTATAGATATTTTTTTAGATTCTTGTTGAACTAACATTTCACCATTTGCCTTTGAAATGAAAACCATAGGTAAAAGTCCATCACTTTGCATGCTAGCTAAAGCACCATCTATATTGTCATAAACAATTAAACCAGATGCATTAGAATCTTTAGCATTCTTTTCTTTTTCTGTGAATGTTATAGATCCACGCTGAACTAACGCAATTTTTCCTGATACATCTACAGTACTAAAATCTTCTTTTGTACCTACACCTGGAACAACTACATAATCTACAGCTTGTCCTTCAAGAGAGCTAAAGACTTTCTCATTTCCTTCATTTGGATCGGCATATCTCACTTTTACTTTATCCATTAAAAAGTATGGTGAAAAAGTTTTTTTATTATTTATACTTGCAACTGAAGTTGCTGCATTATAAGTTGAAGGAGAACCAACTACACCATTATCTGGATTTGATATTAAAGGAAGATCTCCCAAATTAGAATCTGAAGTTGAACTGTTGTCATTCCCTGCTGCACATATTAAACTAATACCTGCCTCTGCAACCCTATTATAGGTAGAATTTAAAACCTCATAAGCTTCTTCTGTAAACCCTGCCGGAGAACCAAGACTCATGTTGATTGAATCTACACCTAAAGCTACAGCATCATCTAAAGCAGCAAGTATATTGTAATCTGATGCACCTCCACCCTTACTACTAAACACTTTCATACTTATAAGCTGTGCATCTGGAGCAACACCTTTTAATATCTCTGAATTTGCTGCTACAGTACCAGATACATGGGTGCCATGACTTCCTGCATCAGCCGGATTATCATCTTTATCTGCATAGTCATACGCAAAAGGAATTTTTTCACTCTTATATACATTTCCCTTAGCATTCATAGTGTTGCTACTCATAATTTCAGCAATTTCTCCAGCTGAATATTTAGAATTTTCAGGCTTATTTTGAAATGCTTCATGCTCTATAGCTAATCCTGAATCCACTACTGCAACCACTGTGCCCTTTCCCGTGTATCCTGAGGTGTTTGCTTCAGTTGCCCCAATAGTTCCATTACTATGAATCATAGTTGGCTGATTTTCTACTTCTGGCGGTGTTGGCAAATCATAAACAGTTGCAACAAAAGCATTTTTTACTCCTTCTATTTCTTTAATTGTTTCTAAATCCCTAAACTTTGCTTTTAGTGCAAATCCATTCATTGCAACGGTATACTCAGCTTGTATTTCTACTTCTGAAGACGCTTTTGATAATATTCTATTTGTTACAGTTTCTTGTTCTTTCAATAAGTCATTAGAAATTTTTTTTCCCTTTGAAGAACCTATAAATGAATGTACACTACTTGTCCCATCTTCCTTTATATAATGTTCTAGCACTGGTTCACTTTCTAACTCAACAATAATTGTTACTTCTTCATTTGCTTTATGACTCATATCTAAATCCATGTCTAAATTTGAATCAATTAGATCAATTAACTTTTCTTCTTCTTTGACCTTCATTGAATGAGCCTTACTTATGTCTAATGTTTGCTCAGTACCTGTATCTCCATATGCTACCAATATGTTATTAGTAAATACAGATGTGGTCATCACGCTAACTGCAAATGTACCAGCTATAATACTTCTTAAATACTTGTTTTTCATTTTTTCCCCCTTAATATCGTAGTAAATTATTAAATAATATTCATATACCTTTTAAAATATTCATATTTGCTTACTTTTTTTACATTTAAGAAATTTATCATATGCCTAATCTATGCCACTAGAACTATAAACTCCTGATTGAGACTTCTATCCATTATATTGTCCTCATGATGGACATGTATAGAAAAGGGGCTTTCACAAAATATATTACTAATCTTATATAAAATATTGAATATGCACTTTAATATCATTGTTAGCGAATACCGTTTGCATAAGTAAGAATATAAATCTTTGATTTAGTTATTCGAACTTAGTTCTTCTAATTTATTAGAAGAACCTCAATGAATATTTTATTACTTAGTATTTATGAATGGTAAAATCGTTAAGCAACACAACTTGTTTGAGTGAATACGAGTTGTTGTGTTGTAGATTTTTCCTTGAATAAATACTTTAGTAAATCACTATTCCGAAACGGCTGAGCGTTAATGATATAAGTGCTTATTCAATATTTATTTAGATTAGTTTATTTTACAAAAGCCCTTTTCATCTATTTTATAATTATATTTTTTATCTAATGCTTATCTAGCCTATATTATTTCTTTCTTCTTAAAACTACTGTTCCAATTACAGTTGTAATTACTCCACCCAAAGCCATTACTCCGTTCCTAACCATGCCCCCTGTTTGTGGTAGATTATTTTTCTGCTTACTTTGCTTATTTGGTTTATTACTGTTTGGGTTTTCTGGATTTTCTGTGGCTGGTTTTTCTGGCACTTTATATTCTACTACCTCACCTATATTTCCAGCTTCATCTAAAGCCCTTGCATAGATTGTTGCTTTTTCTTCAACCTTTACAGGTTCTGTATATGCAATCCATGTTTTATTATCTAAGCTATATTCGATTTTCGTTGTATCTTCATCAGCTGCTGTTAATGTTACTACACCATCTTTTTCAGTTATAACTGGAGACTTAGGTGCTGTTCTATCTGGAACCTTATATTCTATTATTTCACTTATATTACCAACTTCATCTAAAGCCCTTGCATAGATTGTTGCTTTTTCTTCAACCTTTACAGGTTCTGTATATGCAGTCCATGTTTTATTATCTAAGCTATATTCGATTTTCGTTGTATCTTCATCAGCTACTGTTAATGTTACTACACCATCTTTTTCAGTTATAACTGGAGACTTAGGTGCTGTTCTATCTGGAACCTTATATTCTACTACTTCACTTACATTACCAGCTTCATCTAAAGCCCTTGCATAGATTGTTGCTTTTTCTTCAACCTTTACAGGTTCTGTATATGCAGTCCATGTTTTATTATCTAAGCTATATTCGATTTTCGTTGTATCTTCATCAGCTACTGTTAATGTTACTACACCATCTTTCTCAGTTATAACTGGAGACTTAGGTGCTGTTCTGTCTGGAACCTTATATTCCATTATTTTACTTATATTGCCAGCTTCATCTATAGCTCTTGCATAGATAGTAGTCTTTTCTGTAACCTCAAATGGCTCTGTATATTTTATCCATTTTTCACCATCTAGACTATATTCAATTACTGCTGTGTCATCATCTGCTGCTGTTAATACTAACTTACCATCTTTCTCAGTGAAGATTGGTGTTCCAGGTGACATTGTATCTATTTCATTTACTTTATTAATGGTTAATTCTTTTACCGTAATATTGCCAGCATCGTCTACTGCTTCTACAATTATTTTATTTTCTCCATCAACTAAATCTACTTCATAAGCCAAGTCATGTTTAGCATTTGGTAACTCGTTAAAGTATGCCCAGTCTGGTGATATAGTTTTTACAACATTACCATTTACCTTAATTTTCAAGCTTGGTAGATTGTCACTTATCTTACCTGAAATTATTATTGAGTTCTTAGTAGTTTCAGTTGGTATAGATTCAAGATTAATTGTTGGAGCTGTAGTATCTACAAATACTTTATGAGCAAATTCTATCTTATTATCTGCAGCATCTCTAGCAGCAACCTTGATACTATGGTATCCATCATTTAACTCTACTTCTGTTGAGAAGTTCCAACGGCCAGTATGAGTATCAAAGGTTAATGGTATATTCTTTCCATTTATAGTAAACTCGGCTATTGCAGAAACATCCTTCACTGTACCTGCAACAGTTACTTTACCATTATTTAAAACTCCAAAGAATTCTGGACCTGTTATCATTACTGAAGGAATTGTAGTATCTCCCTGTGCCGGTCCTGTTGGTTCTTTGTATTCTCCTGTAGTCGCTTCTGTTACCTTAACAGATGTTTTATTTTGTGCATAGTCATAAACTTCTACAGAACAGTTTTTATAATCCAATTTACTTAAATCAAATTTTCCTGTTGCATTTTCTTCTACTGCTTTTCCATCACTAATAAGTACATATTTATAAACATGACCCTTATTATTGTCTTCTGCAACTACTTCTAGTTGTTTAGCATCTTTATCATAATTAACTTTGTTAACTTCAGGTGCTTTTGTATCAACATTTACTTTAAAGTCAAAGTTTTGCCATTCAGCATTTTCATAATCTACTTTTCCTTTAACTCTATAAGTATATGCACCATCTGCAACCACTTTATTGTTAGCAGTTCCATCCCAAGTAGCATCTTTACGTATACTATATTTTGCATATTTTCCATCATAGTAATGTTTTCTTACATTAAAGTCTTGAGTTAAATTTCTTATAACTTTTCCATCTTTATCTAATATTTCTATATCTAATTCCTTCATATTTCTTAAGTATGAAAGAACAGGTAATATTGTATCATTTGCTCCATCACCATTTGGTGAGAATGCAATTTTGTTACCATCTATATTTTTACCTGATAAATCTGCACCTAGGAAATCCAAATCACCGTTAACTATAGATGTAACTCCATAGAAAGAAGCTCTTTCTGTATCATAGATTGATGCATCTATAACTGGAGCTTTATCCCATTCACCTTTAAAGCCTACATATGGAATACTTAAAGTTGGATTTGTATCTGTAGGATCAGTTAAAGTTACAAAGCCTTCTACATATCCACCATTTTTAAAAACTTCTTCAATGGATGCTTTATTATAAGCAGTTATAGCATTATTTAAATCTACAGTAGCAGTAATTTGAGTTTTACCCTTTGCAGCTACTTTAATTGCATTATCACTAAAAGATATTGGAAATTTACTAGTCTTTTCATTAATTATATTTTGTGCTTCTAAATAAGTGTATTGTTCATCTACTAAGTCTGTTTGAACAGTACCTGCCACATTATAAGTTACTTCTTTGTCACTAAAGTTTTGGACCTCTATAGTAAATGTAGCATTATTACCTTTAATTTCTTTTAGATTAACCTTACATTCACCAGTAGTTGTATCTGTAACTATAGCAGGTGTAGTTGTAGAAGCTTGAAGATCCATAACTCCAGCACCTTGTCTTCTAGGTGATGTATAGTTAGATCCTGCAACAACTCCTCCTGCTTGATTTTTTCCATTATCTACATGAGCTATAGCTGTACTCATCATTAATTTTTTAGCCATTCTAGCTCTTGCTTCACCAGTTAATCCAAAGTCCTTATCTACTCTTTGAAGTACTAGTGCTGCTCCACCAGCTACATGTGGTGATGCCATAGATGTACCACTCATGTTTCCATATTTATTATCATTTAATGTTGACCATATATTTCCACCTGGTGCAGTAATTTCAGGTTTAAACTCTAAATCTGGAGTGGTTCCCCAAGATGTAAAGTCTGACATACTTCCTATGGCTGTATTAGGTACTGAAACGGTATTTCCATTTGCAACAACCTTGACTTCTGAAGTTTTTAGTTGTGCTGCAATTTTAGCACCATAGGAATTTCCTATAAATAATGCTGGTATTGTACCACCCTCTGGATACAGCATACTTATAAGTCCCTCTCCACCACTAGCATTATTATAAACTATAACTGCAATGGCACCTGCTTTTTCAGCATTTGCTATTTTATCTGTAAAATTATATCCACCACGTTGAATTAAAGCTACATTGCCCTTAACTTCTGCAGGGAAGTGTTCTGGTAACCCACCTAGTCCGCAATCTACAGCTTTAAGTTCCTGTCCCTTAAACACGGATAAAATATCTGTTCCTGATGAAGTATATGGAGCTACATTTTTTTCTCCATTAATTGAAAACTCTAACCCATAGCCACTAACAACATTGTTTTCTATGGATGCTACTTGAAGAGAATCTGTTGCTAATCCTGGGGAACCAACAACACCATAGTCAGGATTTGCAGTATATGGATTATCATGTCCATCTCCAAACACATTAGAGTTTCCTGCTGATATTGCCATAACTACACCATTATCTACAGCTCTATTAACAGCAACTTGCTCTAAGTCTGTATCATCTACAAAGGATGCTGTTGAACCTAAACTCATATTAATAACATCAGCTCCAAGAAGTACAGAATCATCTATAGCCTTAACTATAACATCACCGAAAGTAGAAGCCATAGCTGGATCATTACCAAATACCTTCATTGCAAGAATTTGTGCTTCTGGAGCAACACCTTTAATTCCATCTTTATTAGTATCTCCATTAGCTCCTACTGTTCCTGCAACGTGCATTCCATGCATTGAAGCATCTGGACCTAAATCTAAAATCTCTTGATTATTATCCATGTAGTTATATCCATAAGGAACCTTTGAGGTTCTATAAGTACCCGATAAATCATTTTTCTTAGATATAGCTTGAACTTCCTCTATTTGAAGTTCAGCTTTATTTTGATCTGTAAGAACCATATCTTTATGTGCTGAATCAACACCAGTATCAATAACTGCTACTACTGTACCTTCCCCATTATATCCACTAGCCCAAGTTTGCTCTGTTTTTATAATTTCACCACTATTATTCATCATAGGCTCTGGTCTTTTATATTCATTTGCAATAGTAACAGACTTAACCCCATCCATACCTTCAAGTTTTTTAGCTTGTCCTAGTGTAGTTTCCATACTAAATCCATTAGCTACATTAGTGAAGCTGTTTATTATCTCAAATTTAATTCCGTTAGAATTCATCTTGCTTTGTATTGAGCTCTGTTCTTTCAAAATTTGATTTTGAAGTTTACCAACTTCTGATTTACTCATTTCATCAAGTTTTATACCCTTTTTAGTAGCCTTTTCAAGTACAGCCTCACTGTCTAGTTCTACTATAACTCTAACTTGATCAGAATCTTTAACTGTTTGAAGATTTGTGTCTTGTTGTATCTGAGCCTGCAACACCATTTGTTTTTCTTTGTTTTCTCCTAAAGACTTAATTAATTCATTAGGAGATGCGAAAGCTGTCATGTTTGAACCTAACACTAAAGATAGAGCTAGTCCAACAGATATACCCTTTTTAAAGTTCATTAAATTACCCCCTTAGTATATAATTCTTTTAATTATACATGCATACAAATTTCTTAGCTTATGCTAATTTATCTATATACTTTTAAGAATATATTAACAATTTAACAATATATTTCAAGGGAAAAATTAACTTATTTTTCGCTACACTATCTTATCTTATGTCAACTTTCATGATATTTACATTTTATTGCATAGAAATTTTTTATTATTTCAACCTTTTTAGTCATAGTACCTTTAAAAATTACATTTTTTTCATCATATAATTTTAAAAATTTTTTCTAATTTTTTTTATTTTATATTTAATTTATTAATAATTTAAATATATGTATATACTTTATTAATCTGTGCAATCACTAATCTCATAACTTCTATGTTATATATCTTATTGCTGCATCTCACAATACTTTCTTACTTAAAAAAGTGATTAGAATTTCTTCTAATCACTTTTTATTTCAGAATTTGTACGGTTTATTAAAATATATACTTAAATTAAACCTATTTAATATTTAAAATTGATATTACCTCTTCTACAGATATTAGCTGTTGATCTCCGCTTTCCATATTCTTTAAAAGTACTCTATTAGTTGCCTTCTCATCTTCTCCAATTATAATAACATATGGTATAGCTAATTTATTTGCATATTTCATCTTCTTAGCAAACTTTCCACCTTCCAGATAAATATCAACTTTGATCTCTGATTGTCTTAATTTATTACAAACCTGAATTCCATAATCAAAGTCTTCATCCATTGGTATCACTAAAACATCTATTAATGAGTTACTATCTAAGTCTATGATATTACTTTCCATAAAACTCCAGAACAATCTTGTTAGCCCAATAGATATTCCAACTCCAGGAAGCTTTTTATCAGTATAGAACTGGGCTAAATCATCATATCTTCCACCTGAACACACTGAACCAAATTCTTGATAATCATCTAGGAATGTTTCATAAACCGTTCCAGTGTAATAATCTAATCCTCTAGTTATTTTAAAGTCAATTACATAATTTTTATCTGGAATTCCAAAGGCTTTTATATATTTATTTACAGTTTCTAATTCTTCAACACCTTCTAAAAATCTTTCGTGAGCCACTGTACTATTTTTTAAGAACTGAATTTTCTCCTCATTGCTACCTTCTACGGTTATAAATTTAATAACCTTATCTATTCCTTCGCTAGTTTTTATATATTCCTCTAGTTCTTCTCTGACCTTTGCCTCTCCAATTTTTTCAATTTTATCTACAACTCTTAATACCTCAATATAATTATCTATATCTAAGCTTCTTAAAAACCCATCTAGGATTTTTCTATTATTAATTCTTATTTTAAAATTATCAAAACCTAACTCTTTAAATATTTTATATATAGTACTAGGAATTTGAGCATCATTGACTATACTTAATGCTCCATTACCAATGACATCTACATCACATTGATAAAATTCTCTAAATCTACCCCTTTGATTCCTCTCACCTCTATAAACTTTTCCAATTTGATATCTTTTAAAGGGAAAAGCTATTTCTTCCATGTGTTGAGCTACATAACGTGCCAGAGGTACTGTTAAGTCAAATCTTAATGCCATCTCTGTGCTACCCTTAGTTAAAGTATAAATTTGTTTTTCTGTATCTCCACCAGTTTTAGCAAGTAATACTTCACTTTTTTCAATTATAGGAGTGTCAATAGGTAGAAATCCAAAGGACTCATAATTTCTTCTAATGACATCATAAACATTATTAAAGGCTACTTGCTCTCTTGGAGTAAGCTCCATAAATCCTGGCAATATACTAGGCTTTGTTATTTTTGTACTCATATCAATCTCTCCTTAATTTATATAACTTATATGATATTCATCCGAAAATCTGAAACTTTCATATTATAAAAAAATCTCTAAAGACAACTAGTATCCTTAGAGATATAAAACTCAATAACTCCATAGATACATTTGCCTTCGCGCAAATAGGCCTTATCTATGGCTTAATTTTAAAACCATAATTATAAGACCTTGCATCTATGATGATGTTCATATTTTCTATTTGATAAGTATTTCACTACAACCATCTCCTGTATAAATAAATCTTATTATAAACAATTTATCATTTTATATATTTCATGTCAATAATTTTAGATGACTTATACTTTGATTCTAATCTGATCCCCTCATTATAATCCTAATGACTTGGATAATCCTTCTATTCTATTTCCCTTTCTACCAACAACAGTTTCAGCAGTAATTAGAGAGTTTAGAACTGACTCCTCTACGGCTTCTGCAGATGCTCTAAAAAAGAAATCAATATAATTTTCATTAATCATTTTAACTTCACTAGCTACACTTTCCTCATAATGTTTAATTTTATTTGCTGTACTAAAAGCAATTACTACATCCCCGCTTCCATTGCCAAGATAAGATCCTAATCTAGTTATTCCTACAACACTTCTCTTAGCTACTCTTTTTAACTGTCTTGGGGATAGTGGAGCATCTGTAGCTAAAATCATCATAATAGATCCTTTTTCTAAATTGTCTATATCACAGCTTTTATTATTTATACTTAAACTTTTGCTATTCTCATATAACATAGCTTTAATATCATTGTTATTAAGTATAAAATCTTCCTTTATTCCAAAATTCGATAGTACCAATGCACCTAATGTATATTCTTCATCTTTAATATTTATCTTTCTAGAAGAAGATCCTATACCGCCCTTATACCCAAAGCAACTCATTCCAGTTCCAGCTCCTACTGCTCCTTCCAAAAAATCTACAGATGCATTATTAATACTTTCAAATACGTGTTCTTCTTTAACATGAAGTCCTCTAATATCATTTAAAAATCCATCATTACATTCTCCAACTATAGGGTTAATAGTTCCAGTTTCGACACCTATATCAGTATTTAATGAAAGCATATATCTAACTAATCCTTGACTTACTATTCCTACATTTAAAGTATTTGTAAGCATAATTGGTGTTTCGATTGTTCCAAGCTCCTCTAATTGCATGGTTCCTACAGTTTTTCCAAACCCATTTATTACATGAACAGCTCCATATACTTTATCTTTGAACATATTTCCATCATGAGGTAATATGGCTGTTACTCCTGTGTTTACGTCTCCATCTCTTAATGTGACATGACCTACCTTTACTCCTTTTACATCAGTAATTTTATTCCTTTCGCCTGTTTGTAATTTTCCTACAGTGACTCCATAATCTCTAATTCTCTTCATTATTTCCTCCTAAATTTAAACAACTTACAATTAATAAATCTCTATACTTATCTATATATTTTTAGATTGTGGCTTATAAAATATTCATCTTCTTAATCTTACTATAATATCTTCTTAAATTTCAAAAACTTTATAAATATTTTCCACTTTTATCTTCAATAATATATATGTTCTTTGAAAGGGGTTGATACTATGGCAATAACAAATACTAAAAATAATACAACCTTAGTTATTAAATATATAAAGGGTCAAAACCAGGATGGTAGTCCTAAAATTCAAAGTCAAAAGTTTTCAAAAGTAAGTGGAACTGCTACTGATGAAGAAATCTATAATTTAGGTGTAGTTATTGGATCTGTACTAATAAGTGAACCTACAGAAATTAAAAAACTAAATGATTATACTTTAAATGAAGGCTAAGGATAAAAATTGTCTATTCACTTATAATTATAATTCTAAAAAATAAGGAGGACTAATAATGGAAAAGAAATTAGTTATGACATTTAAAGATGAAACAGAAAATAAATTTAACCTTACAGTAAACTCTGTTAAGAATAGCATATCACTTACAGAAATTAACGATATAATGGACTATATTATATCAACTGGAATATTTAAAAGTAAAAATGGAAAATTAGTTTCTAAAACCGCTGCTATAACTGTAGATACTAACACCACTGAACACGAAATAGGAAACTAGAAAGGGAGTGATAAACACTCCCTTTTTATATTTTCCTTTCACCTATATATCTTTTTATAAGCTAAAATTTATTACTATATAATATATAAATCTAATTCATTTCTTAACATATCTTCGTAGGTTTCTCTTTTACATATGAGCCTTGGTCCTAATTTTCCTACTAATACTACTGGTGCTTTGGGAATTTTATTATAATTACTACTCATAGAATAGCAATAAGCTCCCGTAGAAAGCACTGCTAATATATCACCTTTTTTAACCATTGGAAGACTTATATCATTTATTAGTACATCCCCAGATTCACAGCATTTACCAGAAATCGTAACTAAAGTTTCTTCGTTATTTTCTACATTATTAGCTATTAACCCCTGATACTGTGCACTATATAGTGATGGTCTTATATTATCTGTCATTCCCCCATCTACAGATACATATTTTTTTATATTAGGAATTTCTTTGACTCCTCCAATAGTATATAAAGTAATTCCACTATTTCCCACCACGCTTCTACCTGGTTCTATTATTATATTTGGAGTTTTCATTTGTAGTTTTCTACTACAAATTTCTACTTCATTTAAAATTCCATAGCAGTATTCCTCTATAGTTTTTGGATCGTCACCTTCACCATAATATATACCAAAACCTCCACCTAGGTTAAGTTCTGTCATATTGATTTCAAAATGATTATTAATGCTATTCATTAAATTCATCATAACCCTTACAGCTTCTTTATACGGTTCTATATCAAATATTTGTGAACCTATATGACAATGAAGTCCTTTTAAATTAATATTTTCAAGTTCACTTATTGTCTTTACTACTCTAAATATATTGTCTTCTAAAAGAGTAAATCCAAACTTAGAATCAATCTGTCCAGTTTTGATATATTCATGAGTATGTGCCTCAATTCCTGGAATTATTCTAAGTAATATATCTTGAGTTTTTCCATAAACTTCACATATATTATTAATATTCTCTAACTCTATCATATTATCCACAATAAAGGTCCCAACCCCTGCTTTTATTCCTAGTTTTATCTCTTCAATAGTTTTATTATTTCCATGAAAATATACCTTATCCATAGGGAATTCACTGACTATAGCAGTGTAAACTTCTCCTCCTGATACTACATCAAGGCATAAACCTTCATTCTTCATAATTTGAACGATAGCCTTAGTTAAAAATGCCTTTCCAGCATAGGCTACTTTGTTATTGCTTCCTTTAGTCTCCATAGCTTTCATATATCTTCTACAGTTATCTCTAATTTGCTCTTCATCCATGACATAAAGAGGAGTTCCAAATTTCTTAACTAGCTCTAAAGTATTAATTTCACCCACAAAAAGATTGTTTTCTCTAACGTTTATTGTTCCAAATAAGTTCATAGTAAATTCTCCTTTCAGCTCCCCACTATAAGTTTATGAGAGTAATATTTATTTGGGTACTTATGTACCAAAATAAAAAAGGCGGACAAAGGAACACCCTTGTCACGCCCAGATTAATTCACTATGAACATAACAGGTGTTACTTTGTAGCTCTCCACTATTTTTCATAGTGGCAGTATAGCACATATTTTGTACTATCCCAGAGAATATCCTTGCCAGGTTATTCTCTTCGGCTTTTCTCCCCTTTCTTCTTGTATCAACGTGTACCCACTACTCAAGAATACTATTGGTAAAAGCTCCTCTACCCTAAATAACATCTCTAAATTATCTAAATTTAATTTTAATACTTATTGGGATAAATATTTTGATTTTCTTAATGATATAATACTAAACAAACATAGTCAATATTTATTTGATATATTTTTATAATGTAACGTATACATCTAAAATACTAAAACTTGTTTCTAGTATACTTCTTTATTTTTGTAATTATTACTTTATTTTCTTGATAAAATTCATAACTAATCATATAATTTGTATATAATATTATATAGCCTATATTAAAATTAGGAGGTATCTCTATGGGAATAAATATTGTCCTTTTAATTATTGCATCTTTATTCTTTGCTGTTGGAATATGCATTAATAAGTTAAAATGGTATTGGTTAATCTCAGGATACAACACTATGAGTAAAGAGGAAAAATCAAATGTAGAAATTGAATCCTTAGGAAAGTATATGAGCAAAATATTCTTCTTAATATCAATTATAAACATTATAGGATTTCTATTAAATTGTTTTTTTAATATTTCTTTAGCTATTTTTATAGTTCTAACTGTAATTATACTGCTGTATTCTATTCATTATTGCCAACGCTTTGACCATAATCCTGGCTCTAGCAAAGAAACAAAAATCGTATTAGCAGTAGTAATATTTATTATGCTTATAACTACTATACCTATAATATCTATTAGCTACTCACCTACTAAAATTACCATAACTGATACTTCTATAAAAATCTCTAGTGGAGCTAACGCTTCCATTTCGAGAGATAAGGTAAAAAGTATTTCCTTAGTAGATAAAATGCCTAAAATTCTTATCAGGACTGGTGGCATAGGTATGGGAAGAATTCAAAAGGGAAATTATAATCTAGAAGGAGATATAGGTGCTAAATTATTTTTAGCTAGTAAAGAAGGTCCTTTCATTGAAATTACTGTAGACTCAAAGCCTTCTATTTACTATATTAATTATAAAGATAAAGAAATCACTAAAACAACCTATGAGGATATCATAAAAAAATTGGATTTAGATAAATAAAAGGAGGTCTTTCAACGAACCTCCTTTTCTATGTCATATTAAACTATTTATAGCCTCTTCAATATTTATAGATTCTCCTTTAATTCTTGACTCTTCTGCTAACAAGGCTATAACATGACTTTCTATAGATACTCTTCCTGTAGTATATCTTTTTTCTACCTTATCAGTTTTAACCAAGTCTAAGAAATCTCTCATTATACCACTATCTCCACCGCCATGTCCACTGCCTGGCTCCTTTACATCAATTACTTTTATACTATCATTTCTAAAATCATAGATTTCAATTTTATTAGTTTCAGTGTTAGCTCTAACTTCTCCATGGGTTCCCATAAATCTTGTAATTCTAGAAACCTTTCCTGTGAAAGCAGTCATAGTAAAGGCTACTGTAACACCATTTTTAAAATTCAAACTAATTACTTGATTATCTACTACATTATTATCACAGTAGTAAACGCATCTTCCATAAGGACCTTCCTTTAATGCTCTTGTGATGCCTTCTCTTGATAAGTCTTCTGTTATAGTACTAGCTGGCCAATGTCTTGTAGATGTAGTATTAGCGTCTTGTTTAGCTGTATCTTGGATACATTTAAAATAAATCTTTCTTGCATCGTATGGACAATCTTCAATATCACAGTCTAAACATTTCTTAGCTGCTCCCTTTGGTGCACACTCTGATTTAAAGTGTTTTATACTACCATAAGATACAAGAGATTCACAGGTGCTATTTGCATACCAATACATAAGGTCTAAATCATGACAACATTTAGCAAGAATCATTGGAGCAGATTCTTCTTTATTTCTCCAATTTCCTCTTACAAAACTATGAGCTTGATGGTAATATCCAACATTTTCTATATGCTGAATTGTAACAAGTTCGCCTATTTCTTTACTATCTAGAATTCTTTTTAATTCATTAAAAAACTCAGTATATCTAAGGACATGACATACTAACAGATGACAGTTCTTTTCCTTTGATTTATTTACCATATCTATACATTCTTTTAAATCTGGTGACATAGGCTTTTCTAAAAGAACATGATATCCAAGTTCTAAAGCCTTCATCGTTGGTTCATAATGCATTCTATCCTGTGTTGAAACAATTGCCACATCTCCAACTTTACCAATATTTAAAGCTTGTTCCCATGATAGAAATACGAGTTCGTCTTCTAGTGCAAACATTCTTTTAATATTTTCTCTTCTCTCTTTAATAGGCTCTGCTATAGCAACAATTTCTACTTCATCTTTATGATTTTTTATGTAGTTAGCATAAATTGTTCCCCTATCTCCCGCACCTAATAACACAACTTTAATCTTTTCTTTCATTGACATATCCCCCTTATGTATAATTAAAGAAATTATTATATATAACAATAATAAATCAACTTCTTACTACTGTCTACAAGTAGCAATATCTAATATTTATACCTAATATTAGATATTATTATTTAACATTTTATTATGTATTTTTATAAATATTAAACTTGATTGAGTTAGAAATCTAATTTTAAATTTATTTGTTTAAAAATTAAGTATTAGGTAATAATACCAGTCTACTCGATTAATAGCTCCATATTAATTAACTCTCTCCCCCCCTCCAAATATAAGAAAGATAGACTAGGTATCACATTGTATAACCTAGTCTATTTATTGTTATAATACTTATTAATAAATATAGAGTATATTACCAGTATTATTTTATATACTCCTACAAATAATAATATTACTTATATTAAGGAGGTATAATTATGTCTAAAAATTGTTATAAAACTAAAAATAAGAAAACCACTTCCCTTAAATCTGATGCAACATCTTCTAAATATCAAGAAGGTGTTAAAAATAAAGCTAATGAACATTCTCCATATGGAGAAAATGAACCTTCTACTCATACTACATATAGATAGTTTTAAAGAAACTATCTATAAATAATTTAATATATTTTATAAAATGTTGAGCATGCACTTATAAGTGTATGCTCAACATTAATTCTTAGCTTATTTTAAAATAGTTTCTACTTTATAAATAAAAAAATTTATATATTATTTTCTTCTACTTCATTATTTGATAAAAGATTATTATTTAAAGTCCTCTTGTAGAATATAGTAAAACATATTATAGTAGTTACTGATGCAATTATATCTGCTACAGGCTCTGCTGTAAGTACTCCTTGAAGCTTGCCTGCGTCCCCTTCAAAAAACATAGGAAGTATAAATATTAATGGTATTAGCAAAATTATCTTTCTAAGTAAAGCAAGAACAAGAGATATTTTTGCTTTACCAAGAGCAAGGAATGTTTGTTGACAAGCACTTTGTGCACCAAAAATAAATATCCCAGCAAAAAATATTCTAATACTCCATGCAGTAATGGCTACAAGTTCGGGTTTATTGTTAAATATACCTACAAAAACTGTAGGGAATAGTAGTAAAGACGCCCACATTATTGTAGTATATGTTAGACAGCTAGTAATCAGTAATTTAAATGTTTTTTTAACTCTATCCATTTGTTTACTACCATAATTATAGCTTATAATTGGTTGCGCACCTTGAGTTAATCCCATAAGTGGCAAAAATATAATTTGCATTATACTACTCATTATAGTCATAGCTCCTACCGCTAAATCTCCACCATAAATTTTAAGTTTATTATTTAAGGATATTAAAACTAAGCTTTCCGTAGCTTGCATTATAAATGGAGATACTCCAAGTGCCATTATTCCAAGAACCACTTTAATATCTGGAACTATATACTTCTTTCTTATTTTAAGAATGCTTTTCTTACCAAATAAAAAGTATAATACCCATATTGCTGATACTGCTTGGGCAAGTATCGTAGCAAGAGCTGCTCCCTCAACTCCCATATTAAAACCAAATATTAATATGGGGTCAAGAACAATATTTATTACTGCACCTACCATTACTGTAATCATACCAGTTTTAGCAAAACCTTGGGTATTTATAAAAGGATTCATTCCAAGAGCTATTTGCACACATACAGTTCCTATAAGATATATAGTTAAATAGTCATTGGCAAACCCAATAGTATTTTTACTCGCACCAAAGGCCCAAAGTATAGGTTCTTTAAATATTAAAAATCCAATAGTTAAAATGATACCAATTATGACTAGAGTAGAAAAACTATTACTTAATATTTTTTCAGCACCCTCATTATCTTTCTCTCCCATTTTAATAGCAGCTATAGGTGCTCCTCCCATTCCTATAAGAGCGCTGAATGCTGATATAATCATAATTATAGGAAATGCAACTCCAACACCAGCCATAGCTAAATCTCCATTTGGAATTCTTCCAATAAAAATTCTATCTACCATGTTATATAAAACATTCACAAGTTGAGCAATGATAGCTGGGAGTGCTAGCTTAAATAACAAACTTCCAACCTTATCTTTTCCTAAATCTACATTGTTTTTTGACATCTAATCATCCCTTCTTGACTCATTAAACTTTAGCTCTTAATTCTCTAACACTTTATTCAAAATAAGTTATTATACCTCTTTGTACTTGTAATTATTTTTAGTCCCTTAATGCAATATAATACTACTTTCCTACATAATTATTAAAGTTTAATTAAGTATTTTAATACTTTTTTAAAATCTAACTATGTATTTATGACACATATAATAAATAAGCTACCTAAGAATATTTTTACGAAATTTTATTCTTAGGTAACCTTAAATCTATAATTACACTATATTATTTTTCATTATTAAATATGGTAAATAAATCTTTTATTTTAAGTCTATTTCCTGTATGAAGTATTACTACAGAGTAAACTCTAGCTGTAAATAGAGTCAATACTACGATTGTTGCTATTAATATTAATAATGAGACTCCCATCTGTACTATTCCAACAGTCTCTGATAAAATCATGGACGGTATATAAAATGGTGCTGCGAACGGTACATAGGTTGCAATTTTTGCTATCACTGAGTCTGGAGACATTATTGCTGCATATGCTAAGTAAAAACCTATTATCGAAATAAATGATACTGGCATTATAGCTGTATTTAAATCTTCTAACTTACTTATGGTTGCACCAACTAAAGCATTTATAACAGCATATAGTACATATCCTAATATAAAGAATAAAATTATTAATATCACTTGCAATACTGGAATTTTTCCAAGCACTGCTGATATATCAAATATATTTGCAGAAGTATCTATAAATTTCTTAACTATAGCTCCACTTCCTACAAAGGATATATACGCAGTTAGTAATATAGATGCAAACTGAGTTATTGCTAAGAATCCCATACCAACACACTTACCTACAACAAGTTCCATTGGTTTAGTTGAAGTAAGTAATAATTCCATTACTCTTGAAGTTTTTTCTGCGACTATAGAACTGGCAACCCAATATCCATAAAAATAAATTATATAGAATAATAGCATACATGCTACCATAGGAAATACCATTTTTACTATCATATCTTCTAAGGTATCTTCCTCATCTCCAGCAGTAAATACTTGAGTGTTTATAGGTGTAGATAATTTCCCTAGCTCTTCTTGTGATACTCCAGCATTAATTAATCTACTATTATTTAAAACACTAGATATAGTTTCTGCTAGTATTTGTCCATCCTCTGAAGATACAGCATCACCAGTTGGTGTAATTACCTCCACGTAATACCCTACACTTTCATTACTAATGGATACTAAAACCATCTTATCTTCTGAAGTTTTAAGTTTTTCTAATATAGCCCCTCTACTTTCTGTAGCCTTCTTTAAATTCAAATTTGGAAAAGCTATTTTTAAACCTGACTCTAAATCTACTTTTAGGTCAGAATCATCCATATAATAGGCAGTCTCTATTCCAATTTCTTTGCCACCATTATCTGTTTTTTTACTATCATCATTCTTACCCCAAATAGCAGGAATAAAGTTTATTAATGATGTTAATATAAGCACCGCAATTAGTATAATAGTGGTAGAAATCTTAAATGCCTTTCCTTTAACTTGTTGAGCTACAGTAAATTTAGTAACTTTCCAAAAATTATCCATATTCATTCTACTCACCTACCTTTTCAATAAATATTTCATGAAGAGTTGGTTCTCTAAGTTCAAATCTTATAACTTGAATATCTCTACTTAATATTTCTTTAAGTAAACTTGTAGCTTCATCTTCACTACTAACACTTAACTCTATATAATCTTGATTTGCATTCAAAATTTTCATATTAGACTTTTCTAGCAGTTCTTTTACATCTCCATCACATTTTAAAATTAAGTGATTTCTTCCATAAGATTTTTTAATATCTTTTAAGTTACCACTTAACACAGTTTTGCCTTTATTAAGTATAACAAGATTCTCACAAAATTCTTCTATAGTACTCATTTGGTGACTTGACATTATTATATATTTACCTCTTGATATTTCTTCCTTAATTACCTCTTTAAATAAATCCGTATTTACTGGATCTAATCCACTCAAAGGTTCATCTAAAATTAGTACTTCTGGATTAGATATTAAGGCTGCAATAAATTGTATCTTTTGCTGATTCCCCTTAGATAATTGCTCCGCTCTTTTATTTTTATATTCAGTAGCCTCTAATCTTTCAAGCCAAAAATCAATACTTTTTAGAGCCTCATTACGAGTCATTCCTTTTAACTCTCCAAAATATATTAATTGATCTAACACAGTAAATTTTGAATATATACCACGTTCTTCCGCTAAGTATCCTGTTGAAACTTTATTTGAATTATAGGTACTCTCATTCCAAGTAATTGTTCCACTATCTTTTTTCAACATACCTAGCATCATTCTTATAGTAGTAGTTTTTCCAGCTCCATTAGTTCCTAATAGCCCGAAAACTCCAGGCTCTTCTATGGAAAAACTCAAATTATCAACTACCAATTTATCACCATAGCTCTTAGCCAGATTATTTACCTTTAACGCCATATTTCCTACCCCTTATCAATTTTTTAATTAAATTATGTATAATTTTATTTAGAGCCTTTAAACCCTTGGTATAAATATATATTATTGTTAATTTATAGTCAATACACTTCCTTATTTAAGGCTAACTCAAATTACCCTTAAATCTATTATAAACTTATACATAATTTTATTCTTCAATAATTATATTTTATTACTTTATGTAATATGTAAAAAACACCTCAAAGGTGTTCTCTAAACATTAAATATATGATTTTCAATGTATACTTATTTTTAATCTACTCTAAGCTTCATTCCCTTTACTATAATACCAATTACACCTATAGCTAATATGATATCTCCAATACTAGCTATCCCACCATATTTCCATAGCTTATATGGTATTATATCTGCTAGAAATTTAAACCTTGTTTCTGTACTAAGAATAGAATATAGACCTTTAGTTTCAACTGATCCACTTACATTTAATATATTCATAGCCTTCGTGCTAATAGGCATAACACATCCATTTCCAAATATGACTACCATATTTAATAAAAAGCCTAAACCAATCACTAAAATCATCTTATATTTTCTATTGATATATATAAATGCCATTATGCAACTATACATTATTATATTTAAAACATAGGTTAAATTTCCAATTTGAAGGTGCCCTGATTTAAGAAAAACTTTCATTATAAATTCCACTAAAAACCCTAGGACTATAAGCCACCATCCTTTTATTTCTAGATTATTTAAGTTTTCTAAATTTCCTTTTAATAAATATCCTAATACAACTCCAAGAATTACTGAAAATAAGAACATGGCTATCCCCCACATATGTGAAATCTTTTTAAGTTAATTTATTTTTTAATTATTATATTAAGGCAACTTTCCATCATTTTTTTCTACAATCCTTAAATAAGTTTCCGCCACCTTCGGATGAAATTGAGTACCTGAATACTTATTAATTTCCTCCAAAATAACACTTTCCGAAAGTCCTTTCCTATAAGGTCTATCAGAAGCCATAGCATCCACCGTATCTGCCAGCTGCACTATATAAACATTTAGAGGTAATTCATCACCCTTTTTACCATCTGGATATCCTTTTCCATCATATCTTTCATGATGATTTCTAACTACAGGATAAACATAGTCAATATTTTTAATATCCTTAATTATTTTAATTCCTATCTCTGGATGCCCTTTTATTGCATCAAACTCTTCATCTGTTAATTTTCCTGGTTTATTTAATATAGCATCACTAACTCCAATTTTACCCACATCATGAAGCATAGCTGCAATACCTAATTGTTCAATATTCCATTGATTATATTTCAATTCCTTTGCAATAGCTACAGATATCTCTGCAACTCTCCTAGAATGTCCTTCTGTATATTGATCCCTTGCATCAATGGCGTTCATTAAGGCTTCTACAGTGTCTATAAATTGTGATTTTGAACTTGTATATAATAATAGAGTATATCTAATTAATAATAATGGAAATGCTATGAATACTATACCTAAATACCCATACTTTATAAATACTAGTGCTAACAAAATTCCTATCGGAATCATAACTACAGAATTTAATATTCCCATTCTTATATTCCCAATAAAACAGAATAATATATTCTTATTTGTAACTATAGACATTAATATAGACATTATTAAACTATTTACTATTATGAAAGCAAAACAAAATACTATCAATGGCCCTATATTGCTAAATATAAAGCTTAGACTAAATTGTCCTCCTAAAAGCTTATAAAAAAAACTCCCAGCTACAACTGGTAATATTAATGCACAACAATTGAATAATGTTCCATATAAGGGAGTATTAAATATATGTTTATATTTACCGTTATCTATTTTCATAACTCTAAATAAAAATCCTAATACTAATATTATAATGCATTGAAAAGGGCCAAATAATATATAAGATGCTATAGTTACAGCAAAACTTGTACTAAAAGACATATTTCTAAAATATACAGTAAACGATTCTGTAATTGCTGTTAGAATTATAAATACTATGATGTTTGCATAATTACTAACTTGTATCTTTATTTGTCCTTCAATTATAGGTACTATAAAAGAGATTATAGTGACTATATAAATCAAAATAAAAAATCTTTTTTGTTTTGAAGGTATACTATTCATCTTATTCCTCCGTTATATATTTAAGGCCGATTATTTACTTATTTTAACTATTAGAATACCCAAGTAATAGTTGATCCACCAGCCATTGCTAAAGCTAGTAAAGCTACTAGAGCAGGCATAACTTTTTTCATGTTTTTCATTATAAAATCCCCCTTATATGCAAATTAACAAAGATCCGCTAAAAATCTGTCATAATTTCCACTCCGCTAAGGAAAGATAAATAAATTAAAATTAAATAAAATATAAATATAATCGGCCATTAAACCAGTTTAACTATTTTTCTATTCTTCTGTTTATCGCATCAAGAGTAGCCTTTGCTATTGCTTCATTCATATCATTTCTTACAATGGCAGTTCCTATTAGAACCTCTTCTGCAATGTCATTTATCATATTTACAATAACGGTTACATAGGATATATCTCGAATTGAATTTATAACTATATCTTCTACATCAAATGCATAGACTTGTCCAATCATTTCTTCTACAGCTGATACAGTAGCTTTAGCTACTACTCTACGTCTATTAATACTTGTTCCAATTGCAGTTTCTGTAGACATATAAACATCATCATCCATAGTCAATCTAACTTCACATCTTACATTATTATCTTTAACTTCTAAAGAAATACCTTCATATCTAATTCTTTTTATAGACTTTGTTTCTCCAGTATCTATTTGAGCTATACTAATTAATTTTCTATCTATTCTATAATCAAATATTGCAAGAAGTGCTGATTCGATGTCTCTTACAATTTGTTTAGGTGATCTTATAGTATTAGCAATAATATGAACCTCTTCTACTTCTTCATCATTGTACAATACTTTACTATGAGTTACACCTTGAATTTTCGTTATAACATCTTCAAAGGATATAAAATCCATAATTAACACCTCATTCTTATATTTTCAGTTAAATTATACATCATATTTCCTTTATTAACAATATTAATATCTGTAATTATTTTGAAATATGTTGCTTTATATCAAATTATCTTAAAATAAAGATAATTTTATACAATATATGTAATAAATCCATATTTATAATATAAATCTACTTACATATTAAAATATATTGAGCTATAGATTTATCCTATACCTCAATATATATTGTACATTATCTAAAATTTTATTTCATTTTCTGGAGCTGCGTATTCCTTAGTTTCTACAGGCAAACACTTTTCCTTAAGTGCATTGTTAACTACACTTACTATAATTGAGTAAATTACAGCAAATGTTGGAACACCTAATATCATTCCTACAAAACCAAATAATCCATTTCCTAGAAGTATAGCAAACATTACCCAAAATGCAGTTAACCCTGTGGAGTTTCCTAAAATCTTAGGTCCTAATATATTTCCATCAAACTGTTGAAGTACTAAAATAAATAATATAAACCATAGTGCCTCAATTGGACTAGCAATAAATATAATTATGACGCTAGGAATTGCTCCTATAAATGGTCCAAATACTGGAACAATATTAGTTATTCCTATGATAAAGCTCACAAGCAGTGGATATGGCATTTTAAATATCTTCATGCCTCCAAAGCATATTATACCTATAATTAATGAATCTAACAGCTTTCCACCTAAGAACCCTATAAAGGTTTTATGACTAGACCTAGTAAGTTCTATTATATATTTTACAGGCTTTTCTGGTAATATAGCATATAAGAATTTTTTAATCTGTGCAAAAAACTTTTCTTTTGATGCTAACAAGTAAATAGATATAATGGTTCCTATAAATATGTTTAGTATATATTGTGTAATGTTAGCAGAGAATTGAAATAAATCTAACACTGCTGTTCCTGCAATACTTGTTATATGTTTAGATATACTACTAAAATCTTTTACTAACTCTTCCACCAGATTAGCATCTAAATTTAAAGTTACAACTAGGTTATTTATATATTTTTCTAAAGCACTAATGTATCCTGGTATATTTTCTAGTAGTGTATATATACTACGACTTAGTTCTGGAATCAGTATAGAAAATATAATACTAATTAATATAGCTGCAACTATATATGTAATAGTTATTGAAATAAATCTTTTTGCTTTATATTGCTTTTTCTTGTCCATAAAGTTAAGAACCTTATCTTCTAAAAACTTTAATGGTATAGCTAATAAATAAGCTATAGAAAAACCATATATAAATGGCATTAATAGATTAATAATTTCTCCTACTTTATTAAAAATACCACTTAGATTTTTTATTGTAAAAAATAGTATAATGCCTACTGAAACTACAATAACGTTAGATATGGTTCTTTTAGCAATACTGGAGTTTAGCTTTACTTTCATAATCTTCCCCTTATTTACACTATAAATTTAACTAAGTTCTAAATTATAATCAATATTACTTAGGCAACATAATTATACTATTTTTAAATCTAAATTACTACAATAAACACAAGAGCAAAAGAAGTTCTTACATATTACAATAAATAAGAACTTCTTTATAATATATTTATCTATAAAGTTAATCTACCTTATACTAGAAATAGCCCATTTATTATCATTGTACATTATAGTTAACGTATTATATGCTGGCTTCTCCTGGCCCTCTTCAGTAGCTAAGTTAAATTTTATCTTATACAATTTAACCTTGCTACTCACATCAATTTCGTCTATCATTTCATAGCTAGTAATCCATGGACTTGAAGTCCCTGTCACCCATGATGTAATATTTGCATTAGAAAGATGTTTTTTAAATTCTTTCTGAAGTTCCTTATTCATAACAGAATATTGAAGTACTCCATTTCTAGTCATAATTCCCTTTGCCCAAAGATTTGCAGCTTCTTCGCTACTTGTAGCACCGAACTCCTTTAAAGCCTCTTCTGCTAATCCCATATGTTCAATGATTCTATTATTAATTAATAAATTGTTATTTACTGTAGCTTCTACAAAGGGTTCATTTTCTTTTCTTTCAATAATATTAAAAAAACATACCATAGACATAGTTGAAATAATTAAACTCCAACTTACCACTGTTATCATAGATCTTTTCATTTACCATATCCCTACCTTTATGAGTATTAATAAAAGATTAAGAATATGATACCCATGTTTTAAGTAATAAATACCTCATATTGAAACATATTATTTACCTGTACTACCAAAGCCTCCAACTCTTTCCTCTTCAGTATTACAGTTATCACTTACTAAAAAAGGTATAAACATAGCTTGAGCTATTCTATCACCTTTTTTAATTATATAAGGTTCTTTTCCTAGATTTAAAAGATTTATTCCCAAATTTCCATCATTCTTAGGATTATTATAATAGTCACACTCTACCCACCCTTGAGCATTAGCCATTAAAACTGGATGACTTCCCATAGAACTTCTAACATTAATAATCAAAGCTTCTCCTGGTTGAAAATATGACTTTACATCTGTCCATATTAACTGCTTCTCCATAGGCCCTATTACAACATCTATAGGTGAATATAAATCATAAGCTATAGCATGCTTACTACCTCTTGTTGGCAACTGTATATCTACCTGTGGATGTTTTCTTTTTTCATTTATAACTATTTCAAATCCTCTTGTTCTCATTATATATCTCCTCTTCCTAATGCATTATATTAACTTTAAACTCTTTAACCTTATTTTCCTTGAGGCTTTCTTTAACATCTATAATTCTTTGAGATTTACTTCCTCTAAATTTAAGAGTTACATCTCTTTCATCTATTTCAAATCTTCCATCTACCATTACATCTACATAATTTAAAACTTCCGATTTGTTTAATTGAAATAATTGCTCCCAAGTATATCCTGTATATAACCATATATTCTTATTAGATTTTTCTTTTATTCTCTTAAGTAGTTCTAATGTGTTTTTGTATTGAACAGTTAACCCATCTCCACCACTTATAGTTATATCTGTAATTGGATTTTTTGTAAGCTTATCTACAACCTCATCTATTTTATATAAATCCCCTTTTTCATACCAATACTTTTCGTTATGACATCCGTGACATTTATGAGTACACTCTGCTATATAACATACTTCCCTAAGACCTATTCCTTCATTTAAAGAACAAGGATTATATCCTATTAATCTTATAGTATCAATCACTTTTATTTTCCTTCCTATAGCTTAGTTATAGTACTATGCTTAAATCTTTCTTTAACTTCAGCTTGTTTAGCCTTATTAAAGTTACGATAATCTGTAGTTAAATATCCTGTAACTCTTCTAAGTTGCTCTATTTCTTCACTATCACAAATTGGACATCTATCATTAAATTCTCCCTGATATCCACACTTTAAGCAAGTATCTATAGGGAAGTTAAATGCTAAGTAAGGAATATCTAAGCTAAAGGCATAATCTATGATTTGCTCTATTGCTTTAGGATTTTCTACTACAGAACTATCTAACTCTACATAAGTTATACATCCAGAAGTAGGATACTGAGTAAATGGAGCCTCAAGTTGTAACTTAGTAAATACATCCACATTTTTCCAAACCGGTATATGATGTGAATTAGTTATCCACTCTCTGTCAGTTACATTCTTTATAATTCCAAATTCATCTCGTAATCCTTTAATTTCTCTATTTCCGGTTATTATAGTTCCACAAGTAGACTCAATTGGTGCTGCATAACAACCAAAGTTTAAATCATATCTTTCTGAAGCTTCCTCTGCAAACTTTGAAATTCTTTCTACCACTGATAAAGCAAACTTATGAACATCTTTATCATCACCATGATCTTTTCCAAATAGAGCTTGGCACATTTCCGCAATACCTGCATATCCTATAGCTTGGCTTCCATGTTTCATTACATCATAAATGCAAGTGTCTGAATCATATTCTCCACCTAACATACTTTTATTTCTATACATAAAAGGAGCTGATTTAGCACTTTGTGAACATATGTATTTAAATCTATCTACTAAAGCTGTAGCTGAAAGTTCTAAAAGCTCATTAAGTTCATTCCAGAAACCTTCAAGATCAGCTTCTTCTCTTTCGCCTAAACATATTCCATGTTTTATACCTATTTTGACTAAATTAATTGTTACTGGAGTAACATTTCCTCTTCCTACCTTTGAATATCCCATACCATGTCTATCAAATCCAACTAAAGTTCTACATCCCATAGTTGCCATAGCTGTATCTGGGTTACTTAAGTCTTCTACATTCTTGCTCCAATCACAATTTACCCAGTTAGGATATATTCTTTTAGACATAGATTCTATAGCTAACTTCTTTAAGTCATAGTTTGGAGTTTCCTCTGTATCGTTCACCCCTTTTTTGTATTGGAATATAGCTATTGGGAATATACTTGTTTTATGATGTTTTCCTATTCCATCTATACTAGCAAGCATAAGCCATCTAGTAAGCATTCTACCAGCCACTGTAGTTCTTCTTCCTAAATTTATAGATGTAAATGGAACTTGAGACCCTGGTCTTGATTCTAGTGTATTTAGATTATGGTATAAACCTTGTGCTGATTGCATACCCTCTCTATCTAACTCTCTTAATGCAAAGGCTGTTAGCTTAGAGTATTTTTTCTTTAGCTCTTCTTTATTTTCCACGCAAATTTCAGCATCTAACTCTCTCCAACTTACTTCTTTATCTTCAAAATAAAAAAGTGCATCAGAAAAATGCTTTTTGAAAGATATATCTACCTGCTCTTCTAAATCATAATCTATGTGACAGCTTCCTGTACCTCCAAATTGCTCTTGACTTTGTATTTGAAATATTACTGCTACTAATTGAAATGCTGTAGATAATCCATTAGCTCCTCTTACATCGCCATTTCTAGTAATAAATCCATTGTTAACTAATTTCTTTATATCCGGAAAACTACAATTATGCATTCCTGTAGCATAGCTATCTAAGTCATGAATGTATAATCTATTTTCTATATGTGCCTTCGCTATTTCAGGTTTTATCACCTTATCTAAGGTATATCTTTTTAATATCACATTTGCACTTTCAAATTTACGACCACCAAAACTGTGCTCGTCCACATTAGCATTGGAGTTCATAATATCAGAACATTGAAGTACCTTATCTAATTTTTTATATGTATCTCCATTCGTATCTCTTGCAATTCTACGCTTTTCACGATAATCTTCATAAGCCTTTGATACAGTTTTATCTTTATTATTTAAAGCCTTAACGACTATATCTTGAATTTCTTCAATTAACAACTCTTCTTTTCCTAACTCTAAAATAGTTTTTTCTATGCTAGTTTCTAAGTCACTCCAATGACACTTAAACACAACATCATTACCATGGACTTCTTCATAAGCCTTTTTAATAGCTATATGTATTCTCTCCATATCAAAGTCTTTGACTCTTGAATCCCTTTTAATAATACTTAATTTCATATTATTCCTACCTTCCCTGAAATCTTTAATTACTACTTTTGTCCCCCCAGTAGTAAATTTTTCATATTTTCATGGGCTATGAAAATATAAAACCACAGATAGATTTATTATATCTTTCACTCTATTTTAAATCAATGTCTATAAATTGAAGTAATCTACATGTACCTACTGTATTAACATTTAATTCTACCTCATACTCATTTTATCTTTATTAGATTCTTAGTACATATTATTTCAATTTATATAATATAGCTCCATCAATTTTCTCGTATCAATTTAACTATTGCTTTAATCTACTTTTAAAAGTTATGAATAAAATTACTTTGTTTTTGGGAACTTAATAATAAGATTTAAAAATTTGGAGGTAATAGAAATGAATTTTAAAGATAGTGAAACCCGCGTTAATCTAATGAGATCCTTTGCTGGTGAAAGTCAAGCGAGAAATAGATATACCATTGCTGCAAGTGTTGCAAAAAAAGAGGGTCTTTATATAGTTGAGCAAGTATTTAATTATACTGCAAATCAAGAAATGGCTCACGCTAACCAATTCTATCAAAGACTAAAAGAAGAGGCTGGAAATAATATTGAAATAGGAAATGGTGCATACCCCGTAGACTTATATGATTCAACTGCCAAACTTTTAAAAGCTGCTCATCACAATGAGTACGAAGAATATGATGATGTTTATAGTAATTTTTCAAAAATTGCTAAGGAAGAAGGATTTAATGCTATTTCTACATTATTTGGTAACATAGCTTCTGTAGAAAAAATCCATGGAGATAGATTTAATTACTTTGCCAAGCAACTAGAAGAAGAAACCTTATTTAGACGTGATGAATCAATTCAATGGTTTTGTACTAATTGTGGATATATCTATGAAGGAAAAGAGGCTTCTAAAGCTTGTCCTGTATGCCAACATCCTCAAGGTTACTTCATAGAATTCTCTCGTTCACAATTTGGTTCTAACTACTTTACAAAGTAATTTTTTATAGTTTTAAAAAAACTTACAATGAATAATTATAACTATTAGAGCCATACTAATTTTGTAGTTAATACAATATAAAATTTTAAGGAGTGAATTGAAATGGAAAAAAATGAATCTATTAAATGTACAATTAATAGTTGCAAGTACAACAACTCTAACGAAAGTTACTGTACATTAAACCAAATTAAGGTAGGAACTCATGAACAAAATCCTACAGTAGTTGAATGTACTGACTGTGAATCTTTTGAACTTAAATAGAATGTAACTAATATAACCCCTTACTAATGAAATACTCTAAGCAATATAACTTTATATCGCTTAGAGCATTTCTACGTTATACATTGATTTAAGTTTAATCTATTAGTGATTTAATTAATGTTTATGCTAGTTTTTATTCATAAGGTTTAATATGAACCATACAGTGCTTCACATATTCATTTTCTTCTACACCTTCATGTATATTCATTGCTATGTCGTGACCTTCCTTCACTGTAAGCTTTGAATCTACAGATACCTCTACATCTACATATATCCTATTAGCATGTTGTCTAGTCTTTATACTGTCAATATGTCTTATTCCCTCAATTATATGAATCCTTTCATTGATATCACTTATAATTTTTTCATCTGCCGAAGCATCTATTAATTGGTTTATACTTTGTTTTAATACCTCATAGGCTACCTTCATAATTACAATGCAAATAATTATAGCAGCTACCGAATCTAAAACTGGCAATCCCATTCTTGCTCCAACTATTCCAATTAAAGCTCCAATAGATGAAAAAGAGTCAGATCTATGATGCCAAGCATCTGCCTTTAAGGAAGAGCTATTTATCTTATTCGCATATTTCATAGTATAAAAATACATCCATTCTTTAACTACAATAGATAATATAGCAGCCCAAACAGCAAGAACTCCAGGATTTTTGATTTGTCCTACAACAATATTTCTAACTCCTGAATATCCTATAACTATGGCAACTCCAAAGAGCATTATAGCTAGGAAAAGAGAAGACATACTTTCGAATTTCTCGTGGCCATAAGGATGACATTTGTCTTCTGGTTTATTAGAAAGTTTTAATCCTATTATTACTCCTATAGTAGTAATTACGTCAGAAAAAGAATGAATACCATCTGCAATCATGGCATTACTACTAGCTACAATGCCAGCTATCACCTTAATTGCTCCCAAAATAGTATTGACTACAATTGTGTTTTTACTAACTTCTACACCTATGCTTGTTCTTTCTTCCATAAACTTCCTCCATTATCAATTGACTTTAATTTTATAATTAATAATAAAATATATTATTATAATACGTTGTTATTTTGACTTTGTGAGTTTTCTCAATAATTTACTCATACAATGTATTATCAATTGATAATAGATATTATATTTGTATTCATTGTAAAAGGGCTTTCAAAAAATATTTCACTAATTTTTACCCAATATTGAGTTTGCACTTTATTTCAAACCGACTGAACGGTAATAATATAAGTGAAGACTCAACATTAATTTAAAATTGGATCACTTTTCCAAAAGCCTACAAATTTCTCTATTCCTTATTTAATTTTTAAATAAATTCCATCTTCCAATTAGAGTAACCAGTTTCTTCATTTTTCTCATATCTAAAATAGGCAGCAAAGGTATTTCCTTTTTTACTTCTTAAATTTCTAAAGCCTACCTTACCATTTTTAAGAAGTATTTCCACCATATCTTTTGTTACTTTCTTTCCATAGGATTCAATGTACTTATCATTCTTCCAGATGGTGAATTTGCAACCATTCTTCCAATTACTACAGCCAAAACTTTTTTCACTTTCTACTACAGGATTTCCGCATATAGGACAACTTCCCAAACTAGTAGCACCTGGTGGCAGTTCAACCTTTATTTTAGATAGCATAGATGTATCCTTTTTTATAATCTCAACAGATTCACTAGTAAAGTCACAAATATGCTTTATAAATACGTCTTTTTCTACAGTACCCTTTTCTATATCTGATAGAGTTTTTTCTAGCTTACCTGTGTATTCCAAGTCAAATAAATCTCTAACGGGAAACATCTCTACCATTGTACTACCTAACTCTGTGCAAGTTAAGTTTTTTCCCTTAGTAGTAATATACCCTATATCTTTAAGCTTTTTAATTGTTTCTGCTCTAGTAGCTGGTGTTCCAATACTAAAACCACTTAATATAGATTTCATTAATTCTTCTGAAGTTTCCTCTAAATTATCTTCTGTAGAGTTTTCATCCTCATCATTATTTTCTTCTTTCCCCAAACTCTTACCACAGGTTTCCATAACTCTTAGCAGGGTTTTTTCTGTATGATTTTTAGGTGGCTTCTTTGTCACCGTATTAACCTTATTTCCTACAACGTCTACTATCTCATTTTCCATCACTAATGGAAGGATAGTATCCTTAGTTTCTATCTTTTCTACAACACGCCAGCCTTCAACAATTTGAACTTTACCCTTTGAAATAAATACACCCTTTATATTTTCATCATAGACCTTAGCAGTAATTTTTGTTTCCTCAAATTCAGCTATAGGCATAAATTGCATTATAAATCTATTTTTCACTGCATTATAAACAATGGCTTCATCGGCACTAAGATTGCTTGGTTTTATATAAGTAGGAACTATAGCACTATGGCTTTCTACCTTAGAATTATCAAAGACTCTTTTAGTTTTAGTAAACTTTATTTGATTTTCATAAGGCAGTCCCTTTTTAAGACTCTCTAAAACCTTTCTAGTTCTATCCTCTAAGCTTTCTTCTAGCACAACACTAGCAGTTCTAGGATAGGTAATAAACTTTTTCTCATATAGAGATTGTGCTACCTTTAAAACCTTGTCTGAAGTCCATCCTTTAAATTTACTAGTAACATGACCTTGAAGATTTGATAAATTAAATAGATAAGGTGGATATTCCCTTTTCTTCTCTGTTTGCTTATCAACTATCTCTGTAGCTTTATCTTGTAGTAATTTTCCTATATTATTTAAGTAAGATTTCTCTTCAAATTTCTCTGAATCATTCTCATAATATATTCCTTCATACTCTTCATTTTTCTTAGTCTTAAAGGTAGCTGATAATTTATAATAAGTTGTAGCCACAAAGTTTTCAATTTCCTTATCTCTATCGTAGATTATCTTTAAGGTTGGTAATAATACTCTTCCTATGTTTAGCATCTTAACATCCTCAAATTTATATCTTAAAGTTGCTACAGAGGTAAGGTTTATTCCTATAACCCAATCTGCCCATTGCCTTCCTATTCCAGCATCTTGTAAGGACTTCATTTCTTCATTAGGCTTTAAAGCTTCCATACCTTTTTTAACTTCATCTGGAGTCCACTCATTTAAAAGAAGTCTATATACAGGTTTTTCTTCGTTGAAATATATAAATAGCTCATCTGCTATTACCTGCCCTTCTCTATCAAAGTCTGTAGCAGATATTATTCCATCTACATTTTCTCTATCTATAAGAGATTTAATAATACTAAGTTGCTTCTCAGCCCCCTTATCCGCGATATTTCTATTAATGGAGTCGCTCTTTATCTTGTATTTAAACTTACCAGGTATAAATGGAAATTTAGAAAATTCCCATCCCTTCATACTCTCATCATAATCCTTAGCATCATATAGTTGTAGCAAGTGACCAAATGCCCATGTAACTAAATAATCTTCACCCTCAAAGTATCCATCTTTTCTAGTTTTTATATTTAAAGCTTCTGCAATATTTTTTGCTACGGATGGCTTTTCCGCAATAATAACTTTAGCCACTTCTCTCACACCTTACTTGTTTTATACTAATTAATAACTTTTCTTATACTATAATCTCATTTAATTCTTTGAACTTTACTTCTAATTATACAATAAAATAAAAATTTATTAAAACTAGACATTTATTTTACAATATAAACTTTTTCTTGACTAGTCCCTAAGGGATTATTCAATATGATTTATATAATATATACCGTGATTCTAGCTATATAGTGCTTAAGCCACCGTTTCTTCAGTCATTTCAACTTTATCAGAATTTTATCTATGAAAATATATAAATATTTATATAGATAAATATTTAACTTTTTTTAATTTTAAATAGTCCTCTAGAAAACTTTTTAACATTTTAAAAAGTTCCTTTGTTTATGAATATTTGAAGGTTATTTCCATTGAAATAATCTATTTAAGTATTAATAAATATTGTTAATATTTTCAACTAACCTCCTAAGTCAGGGCTAATCAAAATAATTCTCTAATCTTTGTAAAATATTGAGATTGAAATTGTTTTGAGGTATTCACTCTAAATCTATATTAAGCAACTAGGTTCTAAATCAAGTAAGAACCCAAACTTCTGTGATGCTGTAAAAAAGCAAATTAGAGCAAATAGCTCAGAGATTTCTTTCGCACTAAATAATTCATTTAAATCTCTAAAAGTCCCCTCTGATAAAGATATATTCTTTGAAATCATATCTGCAACCTTAGTTGCCATTATTATCTTTCTATCTTCTATATCTTCTGAAGGCTTTCCCTTTGCCATACAGTATTTGCATCCATTGTTATGGGCAAGAGTTCGTCTTACCTCTTCTTTTAACTTATAATCAAAGGTGGTAGATTGTAAAAAATCTATCTCTAGGTTACTCCAACTTTTCATGATTTCCTTATTATATCCAAGTAATTGTTCAAAGGGTGTTGTTCCTTCATTTGAAAAATTTATTTTTGCCATATTAATTCTCCTTTATTAATCAAGTTTTATCTACTACATATTATATATAGGTAAAAGTGGATTTTGTATTTCATATGATATATAATAAAAGTTAAGTATATATTATATACAATAATAAAAAGGAGAAAACATTTCAAATGAAATTTGATGAAATTGATGTAACGATTCTATCTGAATTAGAAAAAAATAGTAGATTATCCATAAGAGAATTATCAAAAAGAATTAATCTATCTCCCCCCTCTGTCACAGAGAGAGTAAAAAGGCTTGAAGATAACGGAGTCATAGAAGGCTACACTATTTCCATAAATAAAAAGAAGCTTGGAATATCTATTGATTGTATAATAAAAGTTACCATGAGAAATGGTGAATATGAAAAATTTAAAAATTTCATAAAAACCTATAACCGTAGTGAATGGTGTTATAGAATTGCTGGAGATGGTTGCTTTCTAGTTAAGCTTTCAGTTAAAGATTTAAGTGAGATTGAAGAATTTATTAATGAAGTATCTCCCTATGCAATAACTAATACTAATATTGTATTCTCAGAAGTAGCCATAGACAATTCTATAAATAAGTTTTTATTATAAATTAAATTTTACTCTATCTATAGTTTTCATGTTAAAATAATAGTAAGTTATTTATTTTAAGGAGGCTTATATGGGAAAAAAGATATTTAAAGTATCAATATCTATAATTTTAACCCTTGTAGTTATAGTTGCTGCATATATAAGTTTTATGATAGTTGCTGATTATAAACCCAAAGAAAAAATCGTTATTGATATAGAAAATAACAAAGATGAAATTATTAAAGCTAATTCATCTCTAAGTATAACTACCTTTAATATCGGATATGGTACTATGGACGATACAGTGGATTTCTTTATGGATGGTGGAGTTATGTCTAGAGGAGCAAGTGAAGAAAAGGTTTTACAAAATCTAGATGGTATAGAAAGTATAATTAAAGATTTAAATTCTGACATAGTATTTTTACAAGAAGTAGACGTAAAAGCTACTAGGAGCTACAAAATTAATCAGCTAGAAAGAATCAAGAAAAGTTTTAGTGATTATAGTACAAACTTTGCTATAAACTTTAAAGTTCCATGGGTGCCTATACCTCTATTTAAGCCTCATGGACAAGTTCTTGCTGGACTTACAACACTTTCTAAATTCAACATAGAATCTGCTACTAGACATGATTTGCCTGGTAAGTCTTCATTCTTTGTTCAATTAGCTGATTTAGATAGATCTATGGTAATAAACAGATTTACCGTAGATAATGGTAAGGAGTTAGTTGCTATAAATGCTCATCTTTCTGCCTATGACAAAGGTGGTGCTATACGTAAAGTACAACTTGGATATATTAAATCTATTTTAGAAGAAGAATATTTAAAAGGGAACTATGTAATCATAGGTGGCGATTGGAACCAACAAATTCCAGGTACTAATGCCTTTAATTTTCCTACTACTGAAGAATGGCCTGATTGGTTACAAGATATTCCCGAAGATTTTGTTCCTAAAGGATACTCTTGGGCCTATGACTCTACCGTAGCTACTTCTAGAACTGTGGCTACTCCTTATATTAAGGGTGAAAATCTAACTTCCATTATTGATGGTTTTCTAGTATCTGATAATATTGAAGTTGTTTCTACTAAAGGTACTGATCAAGATTTTAAATACTCTGATCATAATCCTGTTACCTTAGAGTTTAGGTTAAAATAAGAAAAGAAAACTTACATGAACTACATATAATTCATGTAAGTTTCCTTTTTGTAGTGTTAATTGTAATTTATATCTTTTTAAAGAATTCAGATTTTAAACTCATAGCTCCAAAACCATCAATTTTACAATCAATCTTTCCAATACTTGATTACAGAAATCTCATCTCCAGATTCTATCCATCCTTCTTCTAATACTATAGCAAAAATTCCTTCTCTAGGCATAACACATTCCCCTGTGGTCTTCATTATTTCACAGTCCTTGTTACATTCTTTCCCAATCTGTGTCACCTCCATAATAACTTCTCCTATGGAAAGCTTTGTTCCTATAGGTAGTTCATATAAAGTTATTCCTTCTGTGGTTATATTTTCTGCAAATATTCCTGGCACAAGTTCCTTACTTACTTTTCCTCTAAGCTTATCTATACTTTCATCTCCTAGCAAGCTAACTTGTCTATGCCAATTTCCACCATGAGCATCTCCTTTTAATCCAAAGTCTACATTAAAGAATCCTCTTTCTATGGGTGTTTTTATGACACCCTTCTCCTTACTGATATTTATACTAATAACCTTTGCCATAGCCATATTCTCCTAACTTTAAAAATTATTAATCTCTCCAGATTTCCCACCAATCTTTCTAAGTAGCCTAATATCACTTATAACCATTGATTTATCTAGTGCCTTACACATATCATATATAGTTAATGCGGTTATAGATACTGCTGTTAAAGCTTCCATTTCTATTCCCGTTTCCCCTATTGTTTTAGTTGTAACTATTATGTCTACCTTACTTTTCTCATAATCTAGCTGAAAGGTAATATCACATCCTGTCATCATGATTTGATGGCACATAGGAATTATATCGGCTGTTTTCTTTGCACCCATAATCCCACCAACTTGAGCTACTGAAAGTACATCCCCTTTTATAATTTCTCCTTTATCTATTTTCTCTAAAGTAGATTTCTTCATATAAATAGATCCGCAAGCGATTGCTTCTCTAACAGTCTTTTTTTTTTCACTAACATCTACCATTTTAGCTCTACCTTGCCGATTTATATGTGTAAACCTTCCATCAATTTGACTATCTTTAATCATAAGTTATCCTCCTATTTGAAACATACTTTTATTAGCTTTGCTTTTTCCATCCTTAGATAAACTGTGTTCTAATGGCTTTTCGTACATTGTATTTAAAATTTTATTCTTAACTCGTTTATAGTCTAAAGTTTCTTTAAAGCTTGCATTCAGCGAACTGTATTTTCTTAATAACTCTCGTATATCTGATAATATATTAGTCTCTTCTTCACCATGTAAACAAGGTTTAATACTTCCTTCATTAGTTAACCTAACTCTATTGCACTCATCACAAAACTTACAACTTAGAGGTGTAATAAATCCAACATTGCCTTTACCTTTATTAGTTTTATAAAGCTCCGCTGTTGAAGATATTCCATGATCTTGAGGTATAAGATTAGGATGTGATGCTATTATATCCTTAGAAGATATAAAATGATTTTGAAATAGCTCTATACCTGCTCCTATAGGCATCAATTCTATAAATCGTATATCTACAGGGATTTCTTCTGTCATTCTAATAAATTCATCCACTTCATCGAAGTTGATATCCTTCATTAATACCACATTTATTTTTACTGGAACAATTCCCTCATTTAAACATTCTACAATACCACTCTGCACCTTTTTAAGATATGGTTTTCCTGTTATAGCTTGATATTTATCTTGTTTTAATGTGTCCATACTTATATTTACTCTATTCAATCCAGCTTTCTTTAATTCTTTTACTTTATCCTCTAAAAACACTCCATTAGTAGTTAATGATATATCTTTAATGCCCTTAATCTGCGATGTATTATATATAATCTTTGAAATATTTTCTACTATTAATGGTTCGCCACCTGTAAATCGAACTTTTTCTACTCCAATTTCAGCGAATATTCTAATAATTAATTCTATCTCTTCTATAGACATTTTTGAACTAACAAAATTTTGATTACACTTTCCTTCTGGCATACAATACGTACATCTCAAATTGCATTTATCCGTAAGAGAAACCCTCAAATAATTTATGTTACGTCCATGGGAATCTTCCATAAATACTCCTCCCTTTTATACTTCCTATAAATCAACTCCACTCCTAGCACATTCTGAAGTTTCTCCAGATAAAATCTTTAGTCCATGATCTAAAGATGGTAAAATAAATTCTATATTTTCTTTAGCACCTCTAGGACTGCCTGGTAGATTTATAATTAAAGAATTCTTTCTGATACCTGCAATTCCCCTAGACAGCATAGCTCTTGGTGTAATTTCCATAGACTTCATTCTCATAAATTCTCCAATACCAGGTACATGCTTTTCTATAACTTGTAAAGTTACTTCTGGAGTGACATCCCTCTTTGAAAATCCAGTTCCTCCATTAGTTATTACCAAAGGTATAGTTAATTCATCACATATATATATAAGCTCTTTTTTTATATCTTCAACTTCATCTGGTATAACTTTATAATAATGGACTATATATTTATTTTTTTCTAAATACTCCTTTAATACTTGTCCTGTTTCATCTATACGTTGTCCCTTAGAGCCTTTATCGCTTATGGTTAAAATTGCAGCTTTTTTCATATTTTGGCCTCCATAAAGTTATTGGGTAATTCAAATATTTAGATAAACATAATTTTTTATATTAAACACAAAATCATATCCTGACTATCTTATCAGTTTTGTATTAATATAAATTATATCACATTTATCCTATTTTATGTAAAAATAGTAAATTATTTTTACATTATATAATCTAAAAATAATTAAATTGACAGCTTTTATTTTCTATAACACATCTTTTAATTCATAAATTCAATTCTGCCTTTGATAAAGGTATAACCGTTAGGTAGTATACATGTTTTATGATGAAAAAATAATACTTGGGTTGCAGAGGAACTTATGTCTGGTAGTAAACCAGATGAAAGCTGGTGTAATACTATTTATGGTTGTTAATACTAATATTATAAAGCCAATAAGTAGAGACTAATCTCTACTTATTGGCTCATTTGCTTTCTCGTATAAAGTTATAACATCCTCACTATTTTTTCCTTCAGTAATATTATAATCTTCATCAACTTCATCTTCTTTTTCTTTTTTCATAAACCTTATTCTCCACTTTGTATCTTTTTGTATAACTCTATCAGCTTTTTTAAATAAACTTAGTATTATAAATACAATGAAAGCTCCTGTCAAAGACAATGCAAAAAGTCCTCTTCCTACAGCTAAACCTAAACATGCTACTGTCCAAAGAGTTGCAGCAGTAGTTAAACCTCGTACTGATCCTTTATCCCTTAAGATAGTACCTGCACCTAAAAATCCCACACCACTTACGACCTGAGCTCCTAATCTAGCTATATCAACTTTTATAACTTCTGCATACATAGGATTTTGAGCTATAATCATCATTTTTTGTATATCATACTCTGTTATTAAAGAAATAATTGTAGCTCCTAAGCATACTAATATGTGGGTTCTAAATCCTGCTGGACTATTTTTGAATTCCCTTTCATATCCAACAAGACCACCTACTATAACGCCTACTATAAGTCTTTCTAACACTACTATATAATCCATATTTCACTCCCCATTTTAGTATAATTACTTATATTATATTCATAGGTTTAATATTGTTTTAAAAAATGTTATAATTATTTTACAACTAAAGGCAAGGAGGATTTTAGATAATAATTTAAATTTATCTAAATAATCGTTACATGAAAAGAAAAGAAAAGTTAATTCGTATAATTACCGGAATAATCTGCGGTTTATCTGTATTATCTCTAATAGTTACCATTGTCTCATCTATTTCTATGCTTTTAGGATTTGATGTTAATATTCAATCGAAATTATTAACTCTAATAAGCACCTCTGATATTGTATCTACTGAGATATCCTCTTTACTCATACTAATCTGTATGTCCATCGGAATTATTGTATGCCTGAATATAAATAAAAATTCAACTAATTAGAACATTATATAAAAAGTTAATCCCAATTAAGAACTTCTATATCTTCATTGGGATTATATATTTTTTACTATCTAAAATAAATATCTATTAATTCTGGAAACTTACCTATCTTATAATCATAATCTTCTACTTTTCCAAATCCATAAGCTGCATATACAAAAGGGATTCCTGCTATCCTAGCTGCATTTCTATCACCTTGTGTATCTCCAACATACATGGGATTCTTTAAATTATTTCTATTAATTATGAGTTTTATATTTTCACCCTTTGTAAGTCCCGTTCTTCCTGGATGTTCAAAATCTATAAAATACTTTTTCATGTTATGAGCATGAAAAAAAGCTTCTATATAACCATGGTGACAGTTGCTAACTATAAACAACTTATATTTCTGTGAAAGCTTCTTTAAGGTTTCTTCTAACTCCGAAAAAAGTATACCTCCTCTAATAGGTAAATACTCATTTTCCTTCTTACAACAATAATTCATAAATTCAATAGCTCTTTCTTCTTTTAAATACGGAAAAAGTGTTTTCACTATCTCTATAACTGGTACTCCTACTACCGCTTTTAACTCTTCCTTAGTGATAGACTTATCTATGTCTTTAAATTCCCTTATGGCTTCATTCCATATTTCCACAATTGCATCTGATGAATCCCACATAGTCCCATCTAAATCAAATATAATGCTATCTACCGTTTCTGATAACATAAAACCACCCCTTATACTTAATTATTAATTATTCTCAGTAATTATTTATCTATTATTTGGCTCTAAGTAAACTATTTCCTTACCATGTTGCTTTGCATATTCAATTTCACTTCTTGTGCTAGAACCTATATATCCATCCTTATTTATAACAAATATTCCATCTGCCATATCAATTTTTCTTTTATGAATATCATCCAGCATGATTTTCACCTCATCCGTAATTATAGTTCCAAATTCCCCATCAGCATGACCAAATAATCCTACTGATATCACAATTTTCCCCTGAAGAGTTAATTCTTTTTGAGCTTTTATAAAATCATTCTTAAACTTTGTACTTCCACAAAGAGTTACCACTTTATATTTATCAACCATTTTATCCTCCATTTACCAACTATAAAATATAAGATTCTTAAAAATTATAAGTGACACATTCTTACACAAAGAATGTGTCATTAAACTTTAATAATTGACTAATATCTCAATTATATCACAAGTATATAATTTATTTTTAAAATATTTTATTTATGGAAATTAATTCAATTTAACATCTTTGCTATCTTTCTCTAATTTACTTAATTCTTCATCAATAATACTCTTATCTAATCTTTCAAATAAAACATGAAAATCCCCTATATTTACTCCTGAATTTAATTGAATCTCTCTCCATCTATTTTCTTTGCAAAAAAACCAGCTTTTAATCCTCTCTGAGGATTCTGGCAAAAATGGATTTAGAAGATTTGCTATGTTTACAATGGCATATAAACAATTATAAATAGTGTTGCCACACTTTTCATTATCTTCTTTTATAGTGATCCACGGAGTTTCTTCATCAAAATACTTATTTATACTTCGTATAAAAGTAAATATTCTCTCTATAGCAACTTTCAAATTTCCTTCTTCAATATTTTTTCCAGTACTTTTATATAATTCTTCTATATCAGCTTTAATTGATTCTTCCACTTTTCCTTTTGGGACATTACTATTAAAATATTTCTTAGCAAATACTAATGTTCTATTAACTAGATTTCCATAGGCTCCTAATAACTCTCCATTATTTTTATTTATAAACTCTCTCCATGAAAAGTCACTATCTCTTTTTTCAGGCCCATTTGCAATAAAGAAATATCTTATTAAATCGCTATTATATCTCTCTACTATATCAGGTATCCATACTGCCCAATTATTACTAGTAGATATCTTCTTTCCTTCTAAAGTCACGTATTCACTAGAAATAACCTTATCTGGATTTCTTTCTGGTCCTGTTCCTCTTAATAATGCTGGAAGTATAATGGTATGAAATGGTATATTATCTTTTCCATGAATATAATAGGAAATACTGCTACTATTCCAATAATCGCTACACTTTTTATTATTTTCTTCTCCCCATTTCTCACTTACAGTTAGATATCCTAATACTGCATCAATCCACACATATACTTTCTTATCTTCGAACCCTTTAATTGGTATATCTATCCCTATATCTAAGTCCCTAGAAATAGCTCTATCCTTTAAGCCTTCATTTAAGTATCTTTCTGTACTATTTACTGCATTTATTCTCCAATTTTTTCTAGACTTCTCTAAATGTTTTCTAAGTCCTTTTTCAAAAGTAGATAATGCAAAGTATAATTGTTTAGTAGATTTTACTACTGGCTTACTACCACATAATTTACAATGTCGATCCTTTAGCTCTAAAGGATCTAAAAGCGTTGAACAATTTTCACATTGATCTCCTCTTGCAATACTATTACAATGTGGACATCCTCCCTCTACATATCTGTCAGGTAAAAATTGCTTACACTCCTCACAGTAAACTTGTTTTACTTTTTTTTCATATACTAATCCTTTTTCATATAAAGTTGTAATTATCCTTCTTACTTCTTCTTTATGCTGATTATCATCAGTTCTTGAATAACAATCATAGCTGAAATTTAACTTATTGAAACAATACTTAAATTCCTCATGATATCTATTAGCTATAACTTCTGATAAGACACCTTCTTTTTTCGCTCTAATAGAAATAGGTGTTCCGTGACAATCACTTCCCGAAATATATAGTACATCATCCCCTTTTGCTCTATAGTACCTAGCTATAACATCTCCTGGCAATAGTGCTGCAATATGCCCTATGTGCAATGAGCCATTGGCATATGGCCATGCTCCTCCAATTAAAACATTCATTCTTTTCTCCTCCTCTTATACTACTTAATTTTATCTACTTCGCTAAATCATAGATTTAGAGTCATGTTGCTAAAGCAACTTTTCGCTTTGCTCTCGAGGAAACTCCTTTTCACATACGCTCTAAGGAGTAAGTTCACATGATTAAATCATAGATTTAGATATTCACTTAAGTTTCACTTAACCAAATATAAAATTTGGAGTGAAATTTAAAAACTCTCGCTCCTAAGAAATTAATCTTAGGAACGAGAGTTAAAACTTCGTGTTACCATCCTACTTCATTTATATTTCACAATATAAACCTCTTCAAGTACGCTATAATTCAAATTACTTATATAGAATTTACTCCATGACTAGTACATAGATAAAACTTCTCATCATAATTCTGTTTATAGTTATACTCCATCACTATTACGGGTGAACCCGTTGCAGCCTTAATCTTAAAATCTCGGTGCACTGCTCCAAGGCCATTTTCTCTTTAATATCCTTTGCTTCTTCTCACCAATGAAAGCTCTCTGTATAAGTATTCTTAAAGTTACTTTCCTTTTCTTTGCATTTAACTATTATACTTCTAATTATATGTGTATTTATTAGATTGTCAATTAAACTTTTAAAATATTAATACTTAATAGTTTTTATTCTAAAGAAGAAATAATAATATTTAACTATTATAATAATAACAATCATTCCCTTTACAACTAAACTATCTATAATTATCAATGGAAAAACCATCATAAAATCTGCAAATAATAATATAGTAATCTTTTGTTTTAATGTCATTGCTTTTTTCTTTATAAAACTATCTAAGTGTCTTTTATATATCTTTGTACTCTTAAACCAAGCATCAAATCTCTCAGACCCTTTTACAAAGAAAAAGGATGCTAAGAGCAAAAATGGTGTTGTAGGGAGTATAGGCAATATAATTCCTATAGCCCCTAATGTAAAACATATCAACCCTATAGATACACATATGAACTTTTTACACTTATTCATAGTAACACCCTCTCTAACTCCTAATACAGATAATACTTTTCATATGTATACTCTATAATAACCAACAATTATTTTCGATATACCTCATTTATTAACTTCTTCTATTTCAATGATTTAAATCTTTATCTTTTATAACAAATATATGAGCAGAAAAAGCCTACCATCTTTATGGTAGACTTTTTCTGTCTGCGTCTTTGTTTAATGTCTAGTTCTTTTAAAATTATAGGGAAATTTTAAATGAAACTAATTATATATATTAAATTGTTAATATATAGCATAAAAAATTTGTTCTATAATGTTATTATAATACAAAATACTAAAATTTCAAATTATATTTTTCTACAAAATTTTATTATTTTTTTAATTATCGTTTTTTATTCAGACTCACTAGAATATACACTATTAATATCGTCTTTAGACATATTGAAATTAATTTCAGTATATTCTTTGATATGTTACTACTTTCAAATAGAAGCTTATCTCTTATAAGTGTAAACGTTTATGGAGGATGTTAATTAAAGTATATCATTATTACATTCTATGTCAATTCATTATAATAAAGTGAAATGTTAATTTTATTTGTACTAATATATACTAATTTAAAATTAGATATGGTATATTTAATTTTGTTATCAATATAGTTATAGGAGAATTATTATGGAAAATAAATTTAAAATAACAAGTCCTAGATATCAACAAATAGCTGCCGATGTTGCAGCAAAAATCGTTGATGGTCATTATAAAGTTGGTGATAAGATTTATGCAAGATCTTCTCTTGCAAGTCAATATGGTGTCTCATCTGAAACAGCGAGACGTGCTATTTGTGTATTATCAGACTTAAATATTGTGGATACTTCAAAGGGTAGTGGAGTTACTATAAAGTCCTACGAAAATGCTATAAAATTTATTAAACAATATAATGATATTAGTACTATAAGTAATTTAAAGCAAGATATTATTGATAGTGTTGACAGACAAAAAAAAGAAATAAAGTTTCTATATGGATGTCTTTCTGATTTAATAGATAAAACTGATAGATTTCGCTCTGTAAATCCATTTACACCATTTCAAATAGAAATAACATCTGCTACACCTTATATTAACAAATCTGTGTCAGATATAAACTTTTGGCATAACACTTCAGCAACAATAATTGCAATCAGAAGAAATGATTCTTTACTTATGTCGCCTGGTCCATATGCAACCTTTCAAGAAAATGATATATTTTATTTTGTTGGAGATGAAAATTGTATGGAGCGTGTTAAAAAATATTTATATCCATAAATTAAATTGTTTGTATAAACTTAATAGAAATTACTTAGGCTATTTCAAAATAATTCATTAATCTTTGTCAGAATGTAAACTAAGATTAATGTAATTTTGAGATAGTCTTTTTTATATTTACTCTTCAAATTTGACAAAGTAACAACTTAACATTATAATTAAGTTGTTACTTTTACAAAGGAGGATTCGTTTTGATAAAATTTAAGAACATTTCAAAAAAGTTTAAAAACACTACTGTTCTTTCAGATATCTCTTTTGAGATTGAAAAAGGACAATTAGTAGCCATTATAGGTGAAAGTGGTTGTGGAAAAACAACTACACTTAAAATGATTAATAGACTTATAAAACCAACATCAGGTAAAATTCACATTAATGGTGAAGATATTAGTATGAAAAATGTAATAGATCTTCGAAGAAACATTGGTTATGTTATTCAACAAACAGGTCTATTTCCACATATGACCATAAGAGAAAATATTGAACTAATCCCTAAAGTTCAAAACAAAAGTGCTGAAGATATAACTCAAAGAACTTATGATTTGATGGATATGGTAGGTCTTGACTGCAATGAATTTCTTGATAGATACCCAACAGAACTTAGTGGTGGTCAACAACAAAGAGTAGGTGTTGCAAGAGCATTCGCTACAAATCCAGATATAATATTAATGGACGAACCATTTTCAGCTTTAGACCCAATTACTCGTTCAAGTTTACAAGATGAACTTGTTAGTTTGCAATCAAAGTTAAAAAAGACAATTGTGTTTGTAACTCATGATATGGACGAGGCTGTAAAAATATCTGATAAAATATGTATAATGGATAAAGGTGAGATTATTCAATATGACACTCCTGAAAATATACTAAAAAATCCTGTGAACGATTTTGTTTCAGAGTTTGTTGGTAAAAAAAGAATATGGACATCCCCTGAATTTATTAAAGCTGAAGATATTATGATAGAAAACCCTATAACTTGCTCTGAGGACCTATCAATATTTAAATGCATAGAAAAGATGCGTTCATATAAAGTTGACAGTTTAATGGTTATTGACAACAAATCTAAAAAACTACGTGGTGTTGCAAAGGGAAAACAAATACGATTAATTGATGATAAGTCAATTAAGGTTAGTTCTGTTCTTAAGGATAATTATACTTATGTTTCTCCCAATGATACTATCATCGATGTTTTAAAAAGCGTAAATGAAAATAACATTTCAACAATCCCCGTTTTAAATGATAAGGGTGGCCTTATTGGATTAATCACAGAAAGTAGTCTTGTTACAACGCTTAGCCAGCAATATATAGAAGTGGAGGCGTAGTGATATGAATATTTTTGAATACTTTTTACAAAACAAAACTCAAATTATCTCATTATTGATTGAACATATCGAACTTACTACAATTTCAGTTGGACTAGCTATTTTAATCGGTGTTCCCTTAGGAATTCTTATTTCTTATGTAAAAAAGCTAAATAAACCTATTCTTGGAATAACAAATATTATTCAAGCTATTCCTAGCATGGCTTTATTAGGACTCTTCATACCACTTTTAGGTATAGGAACTATTCCCGCAGTTGCAACTGTAGTTCTATATTCTTTATTACCTATAATTAAAAACACATATACCGGGATTTCTAACATTAATCCACAGACCATTGAAGCAGCAAAAGGAATTGGGTTAACCAAATTTCAAATACTAACAAAGATTCAAATTCCACTAGCACTACCTATTATAATGGCTGGAGTTCGTATTTCTTCCGTTACTGCTGTAGGATTAATGACAATTGCTGCCTTTATAGGTGCAGGTGGTTTAGGATATCTTGTGTTCTCAGGAATAAGAACTGTAAATAATAATCAAATCCTAGCCGGTGCAATCCCAGCCTGTTTACTTGCTTTAGTTGTAGACTTTTTAGCTGGAGTTGTTGAAAAACTAGTAACTCCTATAAGCTTGCAAAAGGTTAAATCCACTACTAAAAAAGATTTGATTAAAACTCGTAAATTTCAAAAAAGATTATTAGTAATTTCAAGTATTTTCATTATTTTAGTATTTGTATTTTCTTCAATTACCAAAGTTAATACTAACTCAAAATCTATTACTATAGGAAGTAAAGATTATAGTGAACAAATTATATTAGGTCACATGGTTGCTGATTTAATAGAAGAAAAAACTGATATTTCAGTAAATCGTAAAGTAAATCTTGGTGGAACTCAAGTATGCTTTTCTGCTTTAAAATCTGGTGATATAGATTTATACATTGAATATAGTGGGACAGCTTATGGAGATACTTTAGGATATCCACCTATAAGTGATATGGAAAAAGTCTATGATACTGTAAAAAATGATTTCAAAGAAAAATATAATATTGAAGTTTTAAACCAAATGGGATTCAACAATACTTATGCTCTAGCTGTTAAAAAAGAAACAGCTAAGAAATATAATTTAGAAAGCATCAGTGATCTCGCACTTGTTGCAAGTAATTTAAAGTCTGGAACTACTCTTGAATTTTTAAATCGTGATGATGGACTTCCTGGATTAACTAAAGAATATAATTTTACATTTAATGATTCCATAGGGCTTGATGGCTCCTCTCGATATACTGCTCTTGTCAATGACAAAGTAGATGTAGCAGACGCCTTTGCAACAGATGGTTTATTGAAAAAGTTTGAATTAAAAACATTAAAGGATGATAAAAACTTTTTCCCACCTTATTATGCAATGCCTATAGTTAGAGGTGAAATTGTTAAAGAGTTTCCAGAAATAGTTCCTATATTAGAAGAACTATCAACTGTTCTTAACAATGATATTATGATGGAACTTAATTATAAAGTTGACGAACTGCAGATGAAACCTGAGGATGTAGCAAGTGAATTCTTAGAGGCACAAGGACTAATATAAATATAATAACTTCTAATTATATTTATATATTATTTAATGAGCTATAGATTAGATTTCAAATACAAGAGACTGTGCAGAATAGATTAAAAATCACTCAGCAACAGTCTCTTTTTCTCATTAAAGTTATTTTACTTTATCTAATCTTCAATATTTGGCCTGGATATATTAAATTGGGATTAGATATATTGTTAAGCCTAACTATAGTTGAAGTTGTAGTACCATATCGCTGTGCTATCTCACTTAAAGTATCCCCTGATTTTACTGTATAGTATGACGAACTACTAGTATTGCCTTCTGATGAAGAACTACCTGATGGCAATATTATTTTTTGTCCTGGATATATTAAGTTTGGATTTGATATATTATTAGTACTAGCTAAAACTTGAGTTGTAGTTCCATATCTTTGTGCTATACCACTTAAAGTATCTCCTGACTTTACAATATAATATGATGAACTACTGGTACTACCCCCTGTTGAAGATCCACTTAATGGCAATATTATTTTCTGTCCTAGATATATTAAATTAGGATTTGTTATACCATTAATAGATGCCAATACTTGATAGGTTGTACTATACTTTTCAGCTATTCCACTTAAAGTATCTCCTGACTGTACGATATAATATTTATCGTCTTTCCTATCTTCATCTGTACTTGGACTTTCTGGTACACTTTGTCCATTTAATAATATCCCCATATTGAACTCGTTTAAGTCACAATTTCCACTTATACCCGGAACTTGTCCAGTACTTGAAAATTGGAAACCGACCCATTGATTCCATATTTGATTACTAGCAGGTCTACTTACCCCATATTCAGCAATCCATAAAGGATATATCCCTAACCTGCTATCTAAACTAGTTCTTGCAAAATTAGTATAGGTATAAACTACAATACCTTTACTAGTTAATTTCTTAACCTCTTCTAAAAAGATTATTGCTGCACTTGTTAAAGATGTCTTATCTAAACCATTAGTCTGCTCTATATCTATAGCTAGTCTACAATCAAATTCTCTATTTCCAATGGTATTTACAAAATGTCTAGCTTGAGATTTAGGATCTATTCCCCCTAGAAAGAAGTGATAAAATCCAACCTTCAAACCCTGAGCTTTAGCATTTTCATAGGATGATAAAAAATAATTATTAACATAGCTTATACCTTCCGTTACTTTAATATAAACTATTTCTATTCCACTATCTTTTACCTTTTTAAAATTCACATTTCCTTGCCAACTACTTATATCAATCCCCTTATAATTACTACTATTTCTACTTTCCATAGAAACACCCCCTCTCTATATAAATATGTAGTTTATGAATTTTTTCTACTATGAAATTACAATATTATATAACTAATTTTAATAAGCTCAGAGTGTTCTAGTAAATAGTAATACTATGGAAAATAGCTATTTGACCTTTAAGATGTCAAATAGCTATTTCTATTTTTATAATTTATTATTTTGTGATAACTTCCATATCAGTTATCATTAAATCTGCTGCTTGAAGCCCAGCTCCACCAACATACCAAGCTTGGGCATTTAAATATACTATATTCCCATTCTTGTATGTTTCAGCAGTCTTAACCAGATCATTTTCTATTACTTCTTTAGCTGCTGAATAATCTTCTGATCCACTTGTTCCTGCTGCTTTATCAACTACTAAAAGATAGTTTGGATTTTTAGCTAATAAATATTCATAAGTTATATTTTGGCCATGGTTTGACACTTCTATATTATCATCTGTTGGTACAAATCCAAATTCATTAAATATAATTGAAAATCTTGATCCTGCACCATATACACTCATAGATCCATCTGTCACGATAGTCGCTAAAGCATTTAATCCTTTATCCTTTACTTTTTTTCCGACAACTTCAACTCTTTCATTAAGTTCTTTTAATTTAGATGTTGCTACATCTTCTTTATCAAATATTTTTCCTATTCTATTTACATTTGATTCTAAAGATTTTAAGTAGTTTTCAGAATCTGTTCCCAATTGTATTGTTGGAGCTATAGCAGAAAGCTCATCATAATAATCAGCTTGTCTACCTTCTATAATTATTAAATCTGGATCTAACTCATTAATTTTTTCTAAATTAAATTCCTTTAAGCCTCCTAAGTCCTCATATTTATCACTTTTATAATCTGATAAATATGTTGGTAAGCTCTTTAGTGGTAATCCTACTACTCCTTCTATCTCCATTGAATCCATAATATCTAAAGATGCATAATCTAATACTACTACCTTCTTTGGATTTTTAGGTACTTCTGTTTTTCCTGCTGTATGAGTTATTGTTATAGTTTCTCCTTTCTTTTCTCCTGTTTCCTTACTTCCTAGCTTTGTAGCTGCAAATACACCAATCAATGCAACTATTGCAATCCCAACTATTATACCAACTTTTTTCTTGTTCATTTATTTCACCTATCCCTTTCATTTATACCTAATTACTACTTTTCCTTATATCCTAAATATTTATTTTTATTTATAAATAAATTTCCTTAATTACTTAATTATAAGAAATTATATTTTTACTATGTCATGATTTCACACTTTCTTCTCAATGATATTCCTTCTCACCTTGTTTAAAAAAGTAATTTCACTGAATTGAACAAACTAAATCCTAGATTTTATTTTTTCGCTTTGCTCGCGATAACACTACTTCTCACATACCTGTGTGAAATGAAGCTCTTTTTCCCTACATTTTTAAAATGAAACTCCTTTTCACTTCGTTCAAACGAGTAAGTTCGACCAACCAAATCATAGATTTTATTTTTCTCGCTTTGCTCGTAGGGACACTCCTTGTCACATACGTTCCAATGAGTAAGTTCTACTAACAAAATATAAAATTTTGAGTATCACTTAGAAATATACACAGATGTTGTTTCCGTTTATATTTTTAATATCAAAGTCAATTTCGTATACATCTTCTAAAACATCCTTTGAAATTATAGCTTCAGTAACATCATCCTTAACTATCTTTCCATCCTTAAGAATAACTATTTTATCTGAGTAAACTGACGCAAAGTTTATATCGTGCATAACTATTACTACAGTTTTCCCAAGATCATCAGCTAGACCTCTTAGAACTTTCATCATTTGAACTGAATGTTTCATATCTAGGTTGTTTAGTGGTTCATCCAGTAATACATATTCAGTATTTTGGGAAATTACCATGGCTATATACGCTCTTTGTCTTTGACCACCACTAAGCTCATCCAAATATCTATTTTCTATATCTTTAAGTTGCATATATTCTATAGCTTCATCTACATACTTCATATCTTCCTTTGTAAGTCTGCCTTCACAGTGAGGATAGCGTCCGAAGCTAACTATTTCCTTTATAGTCAGTCTTACATTTATATTGTTGGACTGTTTAAGTATAGATATTTTTTTAGCAAGTTCCTTAGTGTCCCACTTTTCTAATTCTGTACCATCTATTATGACTTGACCTTCATCTTTTTTCATAATACGAGATATCATTGATAATAAGGTACTCTTCCCTGCTCCATTAGGCCCTATGAAAGAAGTAATTTTTCCTTTTTCTATATTTAAAGACACCTTGTCTACTACTGCCTTATCTCCGTATTTTTTAACTATCTCTCTAACTTCTATCATCTATTTCCCCTCCTTCATTAAAAGATATATAAAGTATATTCCACCAATAAAATTAATTATTATGCTCACTGTACTTCCAAAGTTTAGTATTCTCTCTACTACAAATTGCCCTCCTACTAAAGCAATTATGCTTATCAATATGCTTCCTATTATTTGATAACTATGCTTATATGTATTAAATAACTGATAAGATAGATTTACTACTAGTAGTCCAAGGAAAGTTATTTGACCAACTAAAGCTGTAGAAATAGATACTAATATAGCAACAATTAGTAATATTTTTCTAGAGAACTTATCAAAATCTATTCCTAAGTTTATTGCTTGATCTCTTCCTAGAAGCATCACATCTAACTTTTTAATATCATCATAAACTAATACAAAAATTACAAGTATAGCTATTATAGATATTAATAATATGTCTGTATTAACATTAGCAAAGCTAGCAAACATTTTGCTCTGTAACGCTTCAAATTCGTTAGGATCAATCATAACCTGTATAAAGGATGTCATACTCTTGAATAAAGTCCCTAAAACTGTTCCAACTAGTAATAAAAAGAAGATATTATTTCTTCCATTCTTTTTAAACAGCAATTTATATAAGATTAGAGTTCCAATTAACATTACTCCTACAGATAATAAGAAGTTTACATTTTTATTTGTCATAAATATGCTTGATACACCAAATAAAAATACTGATATTGTTTGAACAAACATATATAGTGAATCAAGTCCTAATATGCTTGGTGTTAAAATCCTATTGTTGGTTACAGTTTGAAATATCATAGATGAAAATGCAATGGATCCTCCAGTAATTGCTATAGCTATAACTTTAGGAATTCTCTTTGATAAGTTATAATCCCAATTTCGTGCATTTAATCCTTGGAATAAAAATAATCCGATAACAGCTATTGCAATTGCTCCAAGTATGTACAGTTTCTTTTTATCTCTATTATCTTTCATTTCTATTCCTCCTAAATATCAGGTAAAGGAATATGACACTTCCTATAACTCCAACTGTAAGACTTATAGGTACTTCATATGGATAAATAATAAGTCTACCTATAATGTCGCAAGCTAGTACAAATATAGCTCCAAATAAAGCTGTCTCCCATATATTTTTACTAAGGTTGTCCCCTTTAAATATTGATACTATATTAGGAACTATAAGTCCTATAAACGGTATATTTCCAACTGTTATTACTACTAAAGCTGAAATTAACGCAACTATTACAACTCCAATATTAGAAACTCTATTATAGTTAAGCCCTAAATTAGAAGAAATATCTTCTCCCATTCCTATAATTGTAAACTTATTAGCATATAATAAAGCTATTATTAGTAGAGGTATTGTTAAATACAATAGTTCATAATTCCCTTTTATAATCATAGAGAAATCTCCCTGCAGGAAAGTTCCCATACTTTGTACTAGGTTGTTTTTATATGCAAAGAAATCAGTCATAGAACCTATAACATTTCCTACCATTATTCCTACTAAAGGAATAAATATAACATTTTTCATTTTTATAGTTTTAAGTATTTTCATGAAAACAAAAGTTCCAAGAAGAGCAAATATAAATGCTGTTATCATCTTTTGCATTAAAGTCGCTGATGAAAATAGTAACATAGATACTAGTACTCCTAACTTTGCAGAGTCCACCGTAGCTGCTGTGCCTGGAGAAACAAATTTATTATTACTAATTTGTTGCATTATAACTCCACCAACACTCATTCCAACTCCTGCTACGACTATACTTATAAGACGTGGTAATCTAGCTAAAATTATTATATTCATTTCATCTTGATTCCATTGTAGTATATCCGTAAATGCTATATTTTGAACTCCTATAAATATTGAAGCTATTGTCAGTATTATAAATATAGGAATTAAGTATTTCTTTTTCATAGTTCCTCCAAAAACTTTATTATGTATTCTTAAGTCTCTATATGTATAAAAATTTTATGGCATTCTCAAACACTTATACACACTTGACGTAATAATTAATTTTATTATCAATTAAATTTACATTTCAATTGATAATATTTATCGCCATTTCATAGTAACTTAATTGATAATCATTTTCAACCTCTTCAAACTTGAATACACTCGATTAAATTACTCAAAATTCTCCGTTCTTCACTTTTCTGTACTTTCCTTATATACTTGTATTGAATTTTTATACTATAATTTAACTTTTAATTTTAGATAAGATGAATTTTATTGCTAAAAACAATAAATAATAAAGCTCATTTACATTGGTTGCATATAATAGTAAAATTCTAATTGAGATAATTAGATATTTTAAAATACATTCACAAGAAATATAAATTAATTTGTAATTATTTAAGTTTTAAATGTATAAAGGGGATTATTTAAATTATGAGTAAAAAAGATATTTTTCAAAAAAATGGTGTGATTTTATTATTAGCTTTACTATGTACCTTACTTTGGGGAAGTGCCTATCCATCTATAAAGATTGGCTATTCTTTATTTTCTATAGGTGAAAATGATATTTTTGGCAAGCTTCTCTTTGCAGGCAATCGATTTGCTTTAGCAGGTATTCTAGTAATTTTATTGATTTGGATAATTCAAAAGAAATTTCCTACTCCTAAAAAGGAGGCCTTAAGTCATATTGCACTACTTGGATTTGTTCAAACTACTTTGGAATATTTGTTTTTTTACATAGGACTTTCTCATACTACCGGCGTTAAGGGGTCCATACTAAATGGTACTGCAACCTTTATGGCTGTAATTCTTGCTCATTTTATATATTTAGATGATAAATTAAATTCTCAAAAAGTTTTAGGATGTATTGTTGGATTTATGGGAGTAGTTATAATTAACTTAGGTGGTGAAATTGGAAGTGGTTTTACCCTTACTGGTGAAGGATTTATTATTCTTGCTGCTGCTTCCTTTGCAATAGGTTCTCTTATAAGTAAAGAAGCTGCTAAAAGAGAAGATAGTATGATAGTCACAGGATGGCAACTTCTCTTTGGAGGGGCTTTACTTATAATTGTAGGTGTCCTTGGAGGTGCCCGAGCTTCTATACCTTCTACTGAAGCTATGCTATTACTTTTATATCTCGCCCTTCTTTCTTCAGTGGCTTTTACAATATGGACTATCCTATTAAAGCATAATAATGTTGGTAAAGTTTCTATATACAACTTTTTAACTCCTGTGTTTGGTGTTTTTCTTTCTGCAATATTCTTAAAAGAATCTATTTGGCATTGGAAAAATCTTTTAGCTCTTGTATTAGTATGCATTGGAATTTATATTGTAAATAAGCCTAAAGTTAAAAATAGTTAACTAAAATTAATAGACTCTACGAACTAATTATTCATAGAGTCTATATTATTAATAATTTCCCATTTACATTAATATTGTATTTAATCATAATAAAAATAAGAAGATTGTTAATCCCAATCTTCTTTATCCGTTTTCCAATTATAAAATTTTAAATATTTTTATTGTAATACTCCCTTTTAGTTATAGAGTAACAAACATCATCATATATTCTTCCATCATAAATTTCACTAGCCATCCTTAATGTTCCCTCATATTTAAATCCACACTTTTCTATAACCCTTTTGGACTTCTTGTTAACATCATAATGATAACAAGATATTAATTCATATTCCATTTCTTCAAATAAATATTTTATTACTCTTCTCACCGCTTCAGCCATAATTCCTTTTCCCCAATATTCTTCAGAAAGTACATATCCTATCATTCTTGCCCTTAACAAATTTCTTTTCACATCTCTATGATTGCCAATTGAACCAATTACCCTATTATTTTTCTTATATACAATTGCCCATACCTCGTCATTCTTTATAAATGACTGAAGTATCCCCTTAGATATTTCTTTATTCTTATGTGGTTTCCACCCTGCCATAGGACCAACATTTGGATTTTTAGAATACTCATAAAAATCATCTAAATCTGTGATTTTCCAACTTCTTAAAATTAATCTTTCTGTTTCTAACAACTTCATATTCACACCTCTTAACTATTTTAATTTATTCTTTACCCTTACCATCTTATTATTATATGTAAATAATAGGTTTTGGTAGTTATTTCTTAAAATAAATATACCATAAGTGGATCTTAATTCCTCTAACTTATGCACCTAATTCCTTAATACCTTCCTAAAAATAAAAGAGAACTTTGAAATCTCAAAGTTCTCTTTTATATTGATAAAACTATATACCTTCAAAATTTAGTTCCTAAATTATATTTTGCTACTAAATTCTTCAATAAATTATATACCCTTTTTCCAAGCATTAACATAATAAAATAATTACCTACCATATGAATTAAATCATAGGGTATTCCATTTATCCAATAAGTTAAAGCAAAGGTTGTAGACACTGTAAAGATATATGGAATTGAATACAGTGCACCAAATAACATTCCAAACACACCAGATACAATACTCCACCCTAAAAAATTTTCTTTAATTATTTTTCTAAATAACAGCACTACTAGTACTAACACAGGCCAAACAACCCAGTATCCAAACCACCAAGTTCCCATTCCACTAACAAGTCCTAATAAAAAGTTAAATACTACTACAACTACCAATGCTCTTCTACCTAGTACTAAAGTATATATTATAAGTAAAAAAGATACTGGTTCTATATTAGGTATTCCACTCATCATAACTTGTAACACAAGCATTAGCGCTCCAAGTAATGCCAATATTATCAAATCCTTAGTTTTATACATATTACCAACCTATTGTAAGTATAAGTTCTATCTTATCGCCATCTTTTATAGCAGTATCATCTATACCAGTTTGAGAATTTTCTCCATTTATTTTTAGATTCCACCACTCTTGCTTACTTGCATCCGCATTTAGACCATCTACTCCTGTTATAAATCTAGTAGCTTGAGATGCATCAGTTACAACTATCTTCATTTCATCTAATGCTTTTCCTAGAGTTTCTGAACTAGTAGCATGTGTATAGGTTTTTTCATGCTTATCCTTTTCACTTATAACAGTAATTTCTATAGTTTTATCTCCTTCAACTTTTTGTTTTGCATTAAAGTTTTTGTAGATAAAAAATCCACTAATTGCAATAATTATGACTATTAAAGAAATTATTATTGACTTCATATTCTTTTTCATAGCTTCTCCTCCTAATAAATAAAATAACTCTCCTTCATTAGAGAAAGAGAGGTTTCCGTGACTACTATTAGCCTTATCTCTATGTAAAAACTCCATTTCCATGCTATCATATATATTTTATAAAATCAATGTATTCTAATTCAAATTCTATTATGCACATAAAATATTTAATATGCATAATAGAATTTGATATTTTATAATTCCTTCATATTCTTAAAACTTTTCATAAATATACATGTATCACTTAATTAAGTACTTTATTATTCCATTCAGATTACATAATTATTATGATAAAAGCTTTATTATAATTATACTTTTATATTTTTTTAAAATAGTTTTTAACAGAAACTTAACATTTATCATATCTTATACATACCTGAGTAAACTGAACAATTATAAATTTGCTTAGGCATCTGAAAATAAATAATAAGTCAAATATACGAGCATTCTGACTTATTTATTTTTTGAAGATGCCTTATACTAAATTCTGTTCTATATTATTTAATATATTTTTACATAACCACATGATTATAAAAGATATAAATATATTCCATATGAACGTAGTTATTATAGAGATTGTGCCTAGCTCCAATACTATAGCTAAGACTACCGCGCCTATAACTCCTGGCAAGGCAAGTATTATTAATGCCAATATGGTTAAAAGCATTAGTAAGCCTTTACCTGTAACCTGTTTGAATATTTTTTGAGACAATACATCTCCTGCTATAAATAACATTCCAAACCCAAATCTTGCTACTATACATACTAATATTTCTATAGGTGATGAACCTAATATTATTCCTGCAATAATAAATATTATAATTCCATCTATGACACATTTTATTAAGCTTTCAGAAACTATATATAGAAGTTTTTTAAGTGGACTTTCAGGAATTAAATAAATATAGTGCATTTTTAGTTCCCTTACCCATCGACCTGTAAAAGTCAAAAATAATTGAATATATGTGGCCATAGCAAAGGTAGCTACTATGCTTCCTACTTCCTTCATAGTTAGTGTAAATATAGCCACAATTACTATTTGAATTAAAGTAGTATTATCTAAAAATAATTTTCCCGCTCTCTTATTTTCCAACATATGCTTAAAGAAGAATACTGAAGCTCCTCTTCCTTTATTTATTCCAACATTTTTTAATTTTATTTTCTTAGTATCTTTAGCATCTACTATTCTACCTTCTTTTGCATCTTCTTTACGTTTATACATAGTTTCTGTGGCCTCAAGTACATCTTCATAATATTCATTCTTACTTTTCATAAGAATAAATATAGTTAAACCTATACCTAGAATTGTTAATATTATATATATTAGCGCATTAGAATTTTCCCCTATCAAAAATCCATAAATTAAAGCCTTTAGCCATCCTACAAATGGAATATACTCTAGATAGCCCTCATTTATTCCATTAGCTATAGCCTCTATTCCTCTTCCACCGCCTTTTATGTTAAGTAAAATAGATATTACTACAGGTAACACTAGAAGATAAATTAGTACCTTTACTATTTTCTTTTTCTTTTCACTACCACTAGTAATTGAATAAATAGCCATAGACATAATGCTACTTATAAAAGTTAATACAAAGTAACCTATAAATATCATTATTACACCTATAATATTTACCCCATACGTCTGATTAAGTATACTGGCTTGGAAAAGTATAAATATAGAAATAAGTAAAGACATTCCTAGCTGTCTTACAAGTCCATATATCAATATTTTTTTAGATGATATAGGAGAAACAAAAAGTAAGTTCACATCAGCCATTTTAAAAAATGTAGCTCCTGAAGATAAACCTTGGATAATTTGACTTATAAACAAGAACATAAATAGTGCATATATAATTGCTCCTAATTCTGACATTGATCTTAAACTTTTTCCATCAGCACTATTAGAAGTCTTAGCTGAACTTATAAGCACAAAGGCCATTAAAGCTATTATAATTATATATCCTATTAATTTACCAGGATGATTCTTTAAGTCCTTTATTTGATTTTTTAAGGTTGTTCTCCATAGATAAATAATTCCCTTCACTACTGATCACCCTTTCCTTCAGTGATGTGAAAGAATAATTCTTCTAATCCTTCATTAGATTTCTCAGCATCTTCTTTTATCTTTGTCGCAGCAATCTTTCCATTCATCATGATATGTGCCACATCCCAAAATTCTTTCACACTGTCAATCATATGAGTACTTATTATCATTGCTATTCCTTGGCTTTTTAATTCCATTATTAGTCCTTTTAATGCCTTAATTCCATGAGGATCAAGACCTACTAAGGGTTCATCAAAAATTATGACCTTAGGCTTTGGAAGTAGTGCACAACATATACTTACCTTCTGCTGCATTCCTTTAGAAAGCTCTTTGCCAAATTTTTTTCTTTTATCATCTAGTTCAAATATCCTTAACAGTTCTTCAGCATATTCCTTCCAATCTGTAAGCTTGTATCCTCTAGCAATAAACTCTAAATGTTCTTCAACAGTTAACATGTCATAAAGTACAGGGACTTCTGGTATATATCCAATTCTTTTCTTAGCTTCTATGGATTTATTCTCAAAACCTTCTATAGATATATCTCCTTGAAATCTTAAAAGCCCACATATACATTTAATAATAGTAGATTTTCCAGCACCATTAGGTCCTAAGAGTACTGCTATCTCGCCATCTCCAACTTGAAAATTTATATTGTCATTAGCAATAAATTTTCCATATTTCTTCGTTACATTATTTACAACTAACACTTAAATCACCGTCCCCTAAAGTTTTAAAATAATACCAGTATTATTACCAAGAAGAATTGTCCACATTTCTCCCCTAATTTAATTACTAATATTAACATTTTATACATAAACATTTATAATTACAAGGATAAATGATAAAATACTAACAATTTAAAATAGTATTATCTTAATAAAATAAGAGGTTTTAAGAACAAAGCTCCTAAAGCCTCTTATTTATAAATATTATATTGATATAGTTAAATATGTTACATAGCTAACCACTATGGCCATACTAGCTAATACATATGGTAAAGGACTTGATGTCTTATGTATCTCTTTGCCTTGTTCTTTTTTTATCTTTAACATACCATAAGCAACTACAGTAGATATAAATCCAAATATTATTAATAAGTATCCTTGGTTTGATGGTTGATAAATAGATCCTTTTATGTATAGTATATCAGCTAAGAATAGTATGCAGAAATTAAATAAATTACTTCCTACAATGTTTCCAATCATAGCATTAAAATTACCTTTTTTAGCTAAAGATATAGAAGATGTTAATTCTGGAAGAGAAGTTGCAACTCCAAGGAACAACGCTCCCGCTAAGGTAACCCCTAGGTTTAACTCCTTTGCAATCATATCTGTTACTATAGTTATACCTATACTAAACACAATTAATCCTATACTCAAAAATACAAATCTCACATATATTTGCTTTACTGTAAGATTACAATTACTTTCTCCACTATCTTCTGCAGATTCATCCCCTGACATAGCCTTAACTCCAAAAACATATAATAGCATAATTACTATAGAAAATATGCTTACACTAAAAAATGAAAAATCTCTTCCAATATAATTAGCAACAAACACTATTACATAAATTACCATTAAAAGTTTCAATGTATTCCTATGACTTGATGTAACTACAGAGTTTTGAAATTTCTTAACTCCTACTAAAACTAATACTGCTAAAATAGTTAAGTTAAATACATTACTACCAAGAATATTACCTGAAACTAATTGTACCTCATTCAAAAATATAGTAGATGAAATACTTGTAAATAATTCTGGGAGTGAAGTTACTGCTGCTAACATAACACCCCCAATAAAAGCTCCCGATAAATTTGTTTTTTTATCAAGCTCGTCTACATAATAAGACAATTTAATGGAAAAACCAATTACAAATGCAGCAAAAATTGCGTATAAAGTGTATATCATTTTTATTCCTCCTATGTATTTAAACAAAATTAAAAAGACTTATATTCTAATATCAGAATATAAGTCTCGTCTTTTAATATTAAACCAGAATATTCAATATCCAGTATGTTGACCTAATCCCATGATGTCTATTATACTTCCTGCTAACTATTCCATTAATATATAAATTATTATATATTAATCTATATAATGCCTTAATCATACCATCTTTTTAATGTTATATCAATAAAATAATTTTATTGATTTTGTAAATTAAATTAAAATATAAATTAAATTTAACCTTTCATAAATATTTTTATTGAATTAAGTAGTAAATTACTTCTTCTAATGCAACGCCATTATAAGACTTTTTAATATTTTCAAATTTTTTTCTTAGATTTCCCTTCATATTTTCAATATATTGTATGGTGAAAGGTAGATACTTAGAAACTTCTTTTACATATTTCTTTGAAAAATAATTTTTGTTCATGACAACTGCAAAAATTATCATTAAAATACAGTTATCTTTTATTAATTTTTTTAACTCCCTAATATTTTCCCCTTTAAAACAAGTTGCATCATCTAATACATTTATAGTTAGATTTATAAGCTTATTAACAATATTATCCAAGCTATACTTTTCTGCTAGTTGAGACATTATAGTCATATGTTTATTCTCATAATCTATCCCTACATCTTGCAAATCATCACATAACTGAAGTAAAAATCCATACCCATATGTGAAAATCTCCTCATCCTTAGTTAAGTTTCCATTGATAAGATATCCATCCACAATAACAGATGCTCCACCCTTTTCGATAGATATATCTAGCATATCTCTTTCATAAGGATTACTTATTCCTTCTTGTTGGGAAAGACTTTTTACTTGACCTTCATGGATTAGTAATAATCCTTGAAAAACCTTTAGATAATCATTTCTATTAAAAACAGATTCTATACATTCAACTAACTTAAACACTTGCTTTTCATGAATATTTCTACCATCTATCTCTTCACCACATAGTCTTTTATAAAACCTGTCATTGAATTCATTCTTTTCTTCTATGGATATATCTATATTATCTAAATAATTGTCAGTATATGGATATAACATACTGTAGCCAAAAACAGCCATATTAAATGAAATATCTATATCCTTCATCTTCTGAAGAAGACTTACAATCCACACATTTCTCATAGCTTGCCCAATATCTTCATAATTCATTTTTCTATCAAAAGCTTTACACTGATTTATAAATACTTTAGTGCTGGCAAAAAATTGATTCTTCATTTTTGCATCTATGGTTCCTAGCTTAAATAATTCTTCTCCTAATATCATATTTTCAAGATAAGAGTTACTATTTTTCTTCCATAATTCTCTATTTTCTTCTTCTAGAGGAAACATTTCAATAATTTTAATAAATTCATCAATAAATTTCTCAAACTTTTTTTCATACTTTTTCTTCTTAATATATCCATTAGCTTCTAAGGGAATATCCACACATGTAGGCATACTCCACCAAATTTCTCTATATAAATTTTTTAAAGCTTTAATGTTTTCCATATAGCTTTCACCTGCATTACTATTCATGATAATCATCTCCTTAGAAACCATTTACTCTATAAATACTACACTATAGTACCTATGATTGTTAAGTTTATAATATTCTTTAAATCAATCTCATAGGGACTAATTTTATTATTGTATTCATCCTTCACAATTCTTACTACAGGTCTATCTGGGAACCCATTATTTTGACTTACCACGTAACCAAATAGATTATTTGATAGATATACGGGACATCCTAATGGATAAACTGCAAATGTATCTCTAAATAACTTAATTATTTCGGGGTCAAAACTTGTATATGTCTCTGCTAAAATTAATTCATAAGCTTCTCTAGGATCAAATTTTTTTCTATAGCATCTATCTGATGTAATAGCCGTATACACATCGCATATAGATATAATTTTTGCAAATTCTGATATTTCATTTTCCTTTAATCCATAAGGATAGCCTGTACCATTGTATTTTTCATGATGTTCTATTACTCCACCTATTATCTCTTCATTTATTATAGGATTACCAAGTAATATATCTCTTCCGTATAACGGATGCATTTTTATTTGCTTGAATTCATCCTCAGTTAATTTATCTGGTTTATTTATGATTTTACTAGATATTTTTGTTTTTCCTATATCATGAAATAAAGATGATATAGCTAAATCACGTAATCTTGATTTTGAAAGGTTCATATTTACTCCTAGAAAAATTGCCATAATACTAGTATCCACAGAATGTATATATGTATAATCATCATATAATTTTACTTCATACAAATTTAGATTTATGTAGTTTTCACTCTGTATATATTCAACTAAATCATCAACCATAGTTATAGATTTACTTAAAGATTTATTATCATAATTTATTAAGTCATTAAACATATTAGGTATGGTTTGAAGTATATTCTTTTTTAAATTTATAAGTTCACTATTATCTTTTATGTCTTTTAAGTCATCATCTTGTACGTATACAAAGAATATTCCCTGCTGCTCAATACTATTTTTTACTTGATCAGTAATTATAATACCTTTTTTTAACAAAGTCTTACCCGAGCCTGTAATAATGTCTTTAGCAAGGATTTCACTTCCTTGCAAATCCTTAAGCAATGTTAATTTCATATAATCCCTCTCCATAAACATAATTATATGTATTTTCTTACCTTATCATATCATATCAATAAATTATATGATACTAAAATTTGATTATTTATACATATACTATATATTATGGAATAACTTCATAAATCGACCTTATTAGCATAAAAATAAATAAGACTACATCATAAAATTTTGACATAGTCTTAATCTCTATTATATTTAATCATATATTCTTTCAATTATAGGGTTATAGGATGTAACCACTACAAATTATAGTGGTTACATCCCTGTGTGAAACTAGTTGGTTTTATAAAAACCACTAAGAGGGACATAAGTAGAAAAATTTTTTATATATTGACTAAAGTTTTGAGAGCAAAACTTTAAGTTAATAACTAAAGTAAAAATTAAAATATAGTTATTATATTTGTATATTTTATATAGGAGAAAGCCACTCCTTTGTAGCTTCATAGTTTATATTAAAACTTTAAAACAGCTTATATAAGCTACAATCTACTTCCTTGTAGATTCTCCTAGACATATAAACAGAATTCTTAGTATCAGTATTTTGATACTTAGAAGTCGTTGTCCTTTAGGGAAAATCGTTATCCAGGGACGTAGCAGCTCTTTACTCCCATTTTGAAGAAGATGGGAGTATTAGAGCTGGTAGTCATCGGATAAAATGAAATAAAAAAAGATAGATATCATTGATACCTATCTTGGAATATACTAAATTTAAATAAGTGAAGGTTTTTACAATTTAGTTCATAGTTAAGATTTAAACCTATGAATATAAATACTACTTTTTACCTAAGACCATCACTGGATAAATTTTTTAACTCTTCCTCAGAAAGCATCAAATTTCATAATCCAATGGCAGGTCTCCTGGCTTGTGAATCATACTCCTTAGCGCCTTCCCAAAATAAATTAGTGGCTTTTGCTAAGTCGTCCTCACTTACAGTTACTGGGATAGCTTTGGATTTTTACCAAATTCCCTATTAAGTACTTAGTACACCTATCGGACTCTATATATTAAATTGTATTTTTAATCTAATAATTTTAGAATGTAAGTATTTAATCCTTTTACCAAGTTAACTTTCCATTCCCTTTACAACTATTATTCTACTGAACTAGCTTAATATTGTCAACCCCACCTTTTTTAAAATTAATCTAAAAATCTTTTTAATTAAAATTTCATAATATAAATTAATTCTTTACATCCCTTTTTTGGAACACTATAAATGAGGCTATAATTAATATAGCAGCAAAGACAAGCAATTGAATTGCTCCCATAGTCGGATTTAATACTATATTATATTCACTTTTAAACATCTCAGCATAATGAGGTCTTGTAACGAAAGTTGATAAATTCATATATGGTAATATAGTTTTTCCTACCCACTTCATGCCTAAGCTTGCCATAATCATTGTAGCTACTGAGCTTCCTAAATATGCAACAGTAGTAAGACCAACTGCTAAAGCTGTATTTTTTATAATAGTAGATATTGCAAATACTAACGCTATTATAAATATTAAACTAATGCTTGAAAATAAAAGCTTAGGTATAATAGAAATTATAAAGTTTTGTTCAACAATCTTATCCCCACTAAATGCTATAACATTTGTAGCAAGGCCTTCAAATCCATTTATAATACCGCTAGAAATGATATTTAATGCAACTGTAGTTAGCAGTACTCCATATCCTATAATAAATACTGATATTAATTTTGAAAGTAGAATTTTCCATCTAGATACAGGTCTTATCATAAGCAGTCTAACAGTACCTGTAGAATATTCTGAAGAAACTATTCCTCCACCAATGATTATGCATAGTATAATTGCAATACTTACATATATTAAATATGTAGTATCCACAGAATTTCTAATGTTTTGTTGAAACTCAACTTGAGGAATATTATTTTCAAGGCTATACCAATCGAGAGCTATAGCTTGTTCTACAGATTTGATTTTCTTATCATAATCTTTTTTATACTCCTCATAAGTATATCCTTTTGCAGCCTTTTCACTATTGTATTGTGTAAATTCGGTTTCGCTAAGTAGTCTCTCACCCTTCTCATCAATCTTATATGCAATGTCCCTTATAGTATTGTTTTTCCAATTCTTATTGTCATAAGGAATTTTATTATTATACCTATATTCGGTAGCTGCAAGTCTTTCCTCTAAAGCCTTTAGTTGAACTTTTGAATTTTCTAATTCTGTAACTAAATTTTTGTTATTAGAATTTTTCTTAACTTCTTCTTCTGAAGTCTTAATAGTTGACTTTAAATTTTTGATCTCTTCCTTAGAGGTTTTAATATTTTTTTCTAAATAAACTAAATAATCATTTTTTATAACAGAATCATATAATTCCTTACTTTCTTTATTTTTAGAATCTATAGCTTTTTGACGCTCTTCTTTACTCATCTCCATATATTTATTAAACATACTTACATCAAATTCATTTAGATTAAAAAATAATTCTTCACCGGATAACCCTTCAACTATCCCTGACAATATAATTGCCTCTTTTGATTTAGTAGCAGCTTGTCTAGCCACTTCAAGTCTCCAATCATCCCAAGAAACATTATTATCTATTAAAGTCTGTGACATCTTAATGTCTTCTTCATACAATTTTTTCTGAATATCTTTATTTTTCTTACTTGTATCAATATTAGTTATTTCTGTTTGCTTCCACTGAATATCTTGGTTGTAGTTATCTATATACCACTTTTCCTGATCTCTATTCCTTAAAAAGTTTAAAGCAACAGGCAGCATTATACTAGCTAAAAGTATTAAAACAACTATTACCTTAACACTAATTTTTTTATACTGCTTTATTAATTCATTTTTTATTAGTCCACATACTTTCCTCATTAAAACCTTCTCCTTTTCTAAGATATTACACTATTTGTGTTTTAGAACCTTTTGTAATCTTCATAAATTCATCTTCAAGTGTGTTATTAATAGGAGTAATAGTGTAAACTAATATATTCTCCATAATTAAGGCTTTATTAACATTAGCAATTTCATCACGGCAACAAGAAATTAATATTTTATTTCCTTTAAAGTCTACAGTAATCTCTTCAGATATTTTCTTGTAATCATTCTCTATAATCTTTCTCGCTAAGTTAAAATTACTTACTTCTACTTCGTAAGTTATCAAACTTTTCATATCTTGCTTTTTAATATCCTTTAAGGTTTTCATATCTATAATTTTTCCGTTATCTATTATTCCAACTCTATCACACATAAGCTCCATCTCACTAAGTAGATGACTTGACACTAGAACTGCTAGTCCATCCTTTTCTGCCAAATCTCTTAGTGTATCACGTAACTCTTTAATCCCCATAGGGTCTAATCCATTGGTAGGTTCATCTAAAATCAAAAGCTTGGGATTGTGTAGTAATGCTTGAGCAACTCCAAGTCTTTGACGCATTCCAAGAGAATATTTTTTTACTTTATCATCAATTCGATTTTCAAGTTTCACTAATTTAATAATTTCATCAATTCGTTCTTTAGAAATATTTCCATGCATTCTACCATATATCTCCAAATTAGTACGTCCTGTAAGATATCCATACATCTCTGGATTTTCAATAATTCCACCTACTTGAGAAAGAGCTTTTTCAAAATTTTTCTTTACATCATTATTACTAATTAAAATATCTCCCTCATCAATTTTTAAAAGTCCTGTAATCATTTTAATAGTAGTAGTTTTACCTGCTCCATTTGGCCCTAAAAATCCAAATATTTCTCCTGAGTTTATTTCAAAGCTGATACTGTCAACTATTTTACGATTACCCATAACCTTAGTAACATTTTTTAATTCTAGAACTTTAGACATTTCCTCACCTCATAATCTTTGATGATGTTAGCATACAATACCTTTAATCATTTGAATATAATTTCTATCCAATTGTAATAAATATGTAATAATCACCTTAATTTTTCAATTAAAAGTAATAATTTCTTAAGAATTTAGTTCTTATATAATGAACATTTAACATTGAAAATAGAGCATTTCATAAAATGTTAAAAATCTTTCCTGATAAATCTCTTTAAATAAGTTGTCCTTTTGTACTATAATATAGTACAAGAGGTATGTAGAACTTATGTATTAAAAACATATTTAAAATTTTATTGTTCCAGTAAATATTTAGTTATAATCATATTTTAAGAGGTGATCAAATGAATTTTTTCAATGAATCCTATGGAATTGACTTGTTTTCAATATTTCTTATTCTAGTATCATCTATATTAAATTTATTTTCTATTACTCGTCTTTTAGCAGGAGTTATTATATTTTATGCACTATATAGAGTTTTCTCAAGAAATGTCGAAAAACGCGAGCAAGAACATAGAAGATTTTGTATGTATGCCAATAGAATTTTAAGTAAATTTAATAAGGCAATTCCTAGCAATCTCCCTGTGTTTCACTTTGGTGATTGTGCTCCTATTTTTAGTAATATCAAAAGATGGTTTAATGAAAAGAAAAAATATAAAATAGTAAAATGTCCAAAATGTGGACAAAAACTTAGATTACCTAGAGGTAAAGGAAAAATAACTGTTACTTGTAAGCGATGTTTGCATGAGTTTAAAATGAAAAGTTAAAACTAAATACAATTATGTAGACTACTAGCATCATTATGTGCTGGTAGTTTTTTCTTATGCTTAAACTTCTATACATATATATTTAATTAAATTTAATTTTTTAACAAACCTTATTGATTTTTTTTGCAATTCCATATAATATATAAATAATACGCTAAATTATTCAGAATCTTGATTCCCTACTATCTTTACATTTCAAGAATTATCGTAATTTTTTATTACTTTTTAAATTAAATAAAAAATCAATTAGATAAGGAGATGAGTTATGGATTTTTTAACTTCTATAAAAAACGTATTAATTGCTTTTATGAACTTTTTAGCTGATAAAGTTAATGTTATTAACACCCTTATGTGGTCTCGCGTACTTATTGTTTTGCTGATTGGAGTAGGTATCTACTTCTCATTTAGAACAAAATTTGTTCAATTTAGATTTTTCAAAGAAATGTTTAGACTTTTAATGCCTGATGATAAAAAGAATAAAGATGGTGTTTCATCCTTTCAAGCCTTTTGTATAAGTACAGCTTCTAGAGTTGGTACTGGTAATATTGCTGGAGTTGCCATGGCTGTTGCCGCTGGTGGTCCTGGTTCAGTATTCTGGATGTGGCTTATTGCCTTAATTGGTGGTGCCTCTAGTTTTGTAGAAAGTACCCTTGCTCAGATTTATAAAACTAAAGACAAAGATGGAAACTTTTTAGGAGGACCTGCCTACTACATCGAAAGAGGACTTGGTAAGCGCTGGCTTGGTATAATTTTTGCTATCTTAACCACTTTATGCTTTGGACTAGTATTTAATGCAGCTCAATCTAATACAACAACTTTAGCCTTTACAAATGCCTTTGGTATTAACCCTGCGGTAATGGGTATAATTTTATCAGTTTTAACTGCCTTAGTAATTTTTGGTGGAGTTAAGAGAATTGCAAAGGTTTCAGAAGTTATAGTTCCAATATTTGCCACCGCATATATTTTAATTGCAATTATAGTAATAGTACTTAATTTCAAAACTATTCCTAGTATATTTGTATTAATATTTGAAAATGCTTTTGGCATAAAAGAATTTGCGGCTGGTGGCCTTGGATTCACTATAATGCAAGGTATTAAAAGAGGACTATTCTCTAATGAGGCCGGTATGGGTAGTGCTCCTAATGCAGCAGCTACAGCAACAGTTTCTCACCCTGTAAAGCAAGGACTTACTCAGACCCTAGGTGTTTTTACTGATACAATAGTAATTTGCACCTGTACAGCCTTTATTGTATTAATTTCTGGTGATTATGCTGGAACTACTTTAACAGGTATTGAGCTTACTCAAACTGCACTTACCTCTCAAATTGGAGTAGTTGGAACTTACTTTTTAGCTATTTGTACTTTCTTATTTGCTTTTAGTTCTATAGTTGGTAACTATTACTATGGACAAACTAACATTGAATTTATAAGTGATAATAAAGCTATCCTTAATATATTTAGATCCTTTGTTGTTTTTACTGTATTTATTGGTTCTTTAGCTTCTATAGACTTGGTTTGGAATCTAGCTGATCTATTCATGGCTTTCATGGCAGTTATAAATCTAATAGCTATATTATTCCTTGGAAAATATGCCTTTGCTGCTCTTGAAGACTACTCCCGTCAGAAAAAAGCTGGCAAAGATCCTATTTTTAAAGCATCAACAATTCCAGGACTTGAAAATACTGAGGCTTGGGAAGATAACAATGATCATACTGAAGAAATAGCTTAATATAAATTTAATATATTCTTTAATTAGAAAAAATTAGACCTTGATAGTTCTTTTAAGGGAATTTAAAAGAATTATCAAGGTATTTTTATATATTATTTAAAACTTGGAACTCTTATTGTCTTTTCAGCTGTCTTTAGTACACTATATAAAACTATAGTTTCTATAGGTAACAGAATAAGACTTTTTACTATACGTACTGAGTAGGCTACAAATATTCCTTTTCCATATATAATGGATAACCATATTGGTGTAAGTACTAGGTTTATTATAATCATTATTACTAATCTAGTAATAAAAATTCGCTTTATACTTACAGGCTTTTTATATAATATTAACCCTGTTATAAAACCACCTAAGAATTCATTGAATGTAAATCCAATAAAAAACGGACCATTAGGACGTATCATATACTTAATTACATCTGTAACTATTCCTACAAATCCAGTAGCAACAGGTCCATAAAGTAAAGCACTTATACCTACTGCAATAAAGGAAAATCCAATCTTAAGAGTAGGACTTAATTGAATAGATAATGATCCAAGAATAATGTTAAGGGCTGCAATCAATGCTAGTCCAGTTAGCGATGAAGTCTTTTTTAAATGTGCTGAGGACTCCTTTAACAAACTCAGCATTCCATCTTTTTTTTCTGAAAAAATCATAAAAAACCTCCTTTTTATAATAGCTACATAAAAAAGGAGAAATCCTATTAATATGTAGCAGTGGGAATCAAAGTAAGTACCGCAAGTTTCCTTTTCGTCTGTTGACAATTCCCTGTTCACCCAGCACTTAACGCACAAACTTCTAATCTGCCTCATAGTCATAGTATATCATACTTAAATTCTTTTTCACATATATAAATCAAATTAATATATACAAATATACAAATATTATCCATATAAATATATAGTTCTAACTTTAACTACTCAACCTAAATAAAGCCGAGATTAACTCTCGGCACTTTTGTTCTCATAAGCTATTAGAACTATTTTACTACTTTCATCCTTTGACATACTTTGTTCAAGATTAGTTAGCATTTGTCTTTCTTCATCTGTTACATTTGCAAATTTATATTCATTAAATGATTGCATAATATCACCTCCTGTGCAGATAGTATTAGCATTTGTATAAGAAATATGTGTACCTTGTTTAACATTTTCTATAATTAAATTAAGTTCTATTGGTAATTGTAATACTTTTCTATAACTGTTTTATTTTTTGAAATTTACGACTATAATAATCTTATATTTAATGAGAATTTTATTCCCAACTAAGTTATTTTATAGGGGTATCGCCAAGCGGTAAGGCACTGGACTCTGACTCCTGTATCGTAGGTTCGAATCCTACTACCCCTGCCACTAAAATTTTAATTTATTTATTTAACCTCCATTTTTTCTTTAGTATTCACACTAATATCAATTTATAATATATTAACTATATATCAATAATAGGATAGATGTAAAATGCCAACTGAATTATTTGCACCAATATATCTAAATCAAGATGCAATTCAAGATCTATCCTCAATATTAATTGATGGATATTTTGAAAGTATTACCATTAAACAAATTAGTGACAATACTGTTACTGGAAGATATCAAAATAATAATAAAAGTCAATGTACTAATGACTATAAGAATACTAAAGGTGATAAAGATGATAACACTGTTATAGGAAATAGCTGCTACAATTATGGAGATATTTGTAGGTATTTAGAGGGTAGAAATTTTGATAGGAATGATATAACTCTAAAAAGAGTATATGCTTCCTTTAGCATTTATAATAATTTAAGAAATAAAATGAACAGTCTAGGACTAATAAAGTATATTAATGATTCTAATCCTTCAATTAGTAATGTTTATCCTGGAGATTATGTAGATATAACAGGATGTTTAGAAGTAAATACTATTTCTAACTGCATAGATAACTGTATACTTATATTAAATAATTATGGAACCTCAAATTTGGATAAGCTATTCGATAATAAACATATAGGACCTTTATCTTATACAATAATATGTGAATTACTTAAAACTATACAGAAAGAATTAAATAAAGGATCTACCTTTGATATAACAATTAATAGCTTAGGAGTTACTTGTATTTTGCCTATAAACTCCACATATATATCGAAACATTCTTATATATACGATGATGCCTCTTGTGATTGTTGTATTCTTGGTAAAGTATCTAATGTTGCCTATACTCCTACTGAAAGTATCGGAATGCTTAGAAAAACAGGATTAGATTCCTATTATACAAAGCTTCTTAATTCATTTATTCCATATTTTCAAGTCTTAAATGATAATGGTTTTTTAATTCCCGGGGAATTTATAACTAGTTTCAATGGTCCTGCTCTCGAAATCATTCCATTAAGCATTTGCATGTAAAAGTGTGATATTACTACAAATAGAGTTCTTAATGTTTTGATAATATTAACAAATTTTCTTAGACTCTTGATCCTTGAAGATTGTTGTCTTTTATAACAAATATAATAGTATTTCACGCTATACATAATTATTGTATAAATTCTACTAAAATAAAATCTCATGTATATATACATGAGATTTTTGCATTAAATACTATTTATTTTTTATAAAAAATATGGCTAAAGCACCTTCACCTGAATGTGTCCCTACTGCTGTTCCAATTTCATTAATAAGTATTTTATTTATACCTAGTTCAATTTCCATTAACTTTGCTGTTTGGATGGCAGCTTCAAAATTATTTGCATGGGAGACAACTATTTGATATTTAGGATCTAGCTCTCTAGTTTTCATTATGTCTATTACATGCTTTAAAGCCTTATTCATTCCTCTTGCCTTTCCATAAGGTTCAAGCGCTCCATCTATCACTGTTATAATTGGTTTAATGCCAAGAACATGACTTACAATAGCTTTTCCTGAAGATATTCTTCCTCCCCGCTTTAGCATGTCTACTGTTTCCATTACAATTAAAGTTTCTAATCTTCTTACTAAATCATTTATTTCATATAATATTTTCTCAACTGTATAGCCCTTATCTCTCATTTCTGCTGCTGCAGTGGCTAAGCATCCAAAACCTCCAGACGCTACAAGAGTATCTACAATGAAAATATTTTCGCTTCCCTCTTCTAAATGCATCTTTGCTATATTAGCAGAACTATTTGTACCAGATAACTTTCCAGAACAAGTAAGACAAATAACTTTATTTCCCCATTCTAATTCTTTCTTAAAAAACTTTTCAAACTCATAAGGAGTAACTTGTGAAGTTTTAACTGTAGTGTCCTTATGTTTTATAGCCTCATAAAATTCCTTATTTGATAAATCTATCTTATCCTTATATACATGTCCATTTAAATCAACCAACAATGGTAGAAATTCTATATTTCTTTCTCTCATAAATTCTACAGTTAGATCTACAGAACTATCGCATACTATTGTTATATTATTTTTCATGCTATCCCCCTCCTGAATGCACTTTAATAATAAAAGTGTATTCGGATTATATCATCTATTTTATCCTAATACAACAAAAATATTTAAAACTTATGAACATAATTATCATGTAATTTATGGCTATATATCCTTAAAAAATTCTTTTTTTAATAGCCTCAACGCATCTTCAAAATTTTCCTCTGCAACTCCCGAGCAGGATAGCAATAATCGAGGATAATTCTCTTCATCTGTTTCAAAGGTACGTAATAAAACCCCTACTTCTACACCTCGTTTTGCTAGTTCTTCAGAAGACAAGCTACTTTTCACTTCTAGTTGTAATAAAACTCCTCCTGAACCTGGTATGGCTGTTGCTTTCTCTTCAAATACATTATTAATTGCTATACAAAGTTGTTGACTTTTAGCCATATACAACTTTCTAGCTTTCCTAATTTGTCTATAAAGATGACCATCACTAATAAATTTACCTAAAGCAATTTGTTCAGTTTTTGATGCTGTTTGATTGTAAACTCTCCCTCTTCTTTCATATGCTTCTGTCAATTCTTTAGAAAGTACCATAAAACTAATTCTTAAGGAAGGCATTAGTAATCGTGAAAAAGTTCCCATATATACTACCTTATCACCTCCGTCTAAGCCTTGTAGAGATGGCACTGGACGAGTATAATATCTAAACTCACTATCATAATCATCTTCAATTATTAAGCAATCTTCGCTTTGTGCAAAGGCTAATAGTGCTAATCTAGTCTGTATTGGCATTACATCTCCCCAAGGTGTTATATGAGAAGGTGATGTATAAATCATTTTAATTTTATCCTTTTTAAATTTAGATAAATCTCTATTTATATTCTTATAGGTTAAAGTTTTAAATCCTCTATCTTCAAATACAGCTTTTCCCTGTTCAAAACTAGCACCTGTAAAAGATACAGGTGACCTTAATCCTGTTAAAGAACATAATATTTGTAATAAGCTTTGCACACCTGCTCCAACTACTATCTGCTCCGGAGTACAGATTACTCCTCTTCTCTCCGCTACATATTTAGATAATGATACTCTTAAATCATATTCTCCTTGTGGATCACCATATGATAAAAGCCTTTCTTCATTACGAAGTGCACTTTTTATGTACCTACTCCATAAATCGAAATCAAAACTCTTATAATCTACTGCATAGGTAGCAAAGTCGTATAGTGGTTTCTTTTGTACAATGAATTTATTATTATGTAATGTCTCTACTTTCTGGATATCCTTATAATTTAATTCACTTACATAAAACCCACTGCCCGGACGAGATGTAACATAACCTTCAGCTACTAATTGTAAATAAGCAGCTTCAACTGTTGTCCGACTTATCATTCGCTCTTTTGCACATCTACGTATAGATGGAAGTTTACCTTCAGCCTTTAACGTCCCTGAAGAAATAAGATTTTTATAATGGTTATATAGCTGAATATATAAAGGTGTATTTGGTGAATCCTTTGGATTAATTATATTTGTTTTAACTTCATTCATAAAATTCTCCTTAAAACTGTCCCTATTAAAATTATATATTTTGTGTATTTCAACAACGACAAATGCAATGTATATTATATATAAAGACACCAAAATATTCAAGTAATTCTAAAAGAATGTAGTAACTTTAAATTGCTTACTTTTTAAATTTGTTATGTTAGAAATTATTTATAATAATTAGATTCAAATCACTAATATGGAGGTATATTAATGGAAACTAAAACACATCAAAAATTTTCTACTCGTACCATGGTTCTAATTGGACTTTTTGCTGCTTTATGCTATGTGGCATTATTTTTTAAGATACCTATTCCTTCTCCTGTAGGAAAGCCTTTCCTACACATGGGAAACATGTTTGTTATATTAGCAGCATTATTATTCACTGGTACCATTGGTGGTCTTTCTGGATCTATAGGTATGGGCTTATTTGACTTAATGAATGGTTATGCATCTAGTGTTCCTAAAACTATGATTTTAAAATTTGGTATAGGAGCAATTGTAGGATGCATTGCTACAAAAGGGAAAAATGAAAATGCGAAATCACCTATAATGTGGATAAGCGTTGCTTCTGGAGTTTTAATCTTAATTGGTATAATACTTTTCTTTACTGCCTCTTCTCTTGGTAATGAAATTACAGTAACAGGTATAGAGAAGAAACTAGTAATAAATCCAGTATTATATATTTTTTCTCTTATTCTTGGGTTATGTCTAGCGGTGGTATGTACCTTTGGTAAAAAATTATCTATTGAAATTCAATATGCAGTATTAGGTGCTGTAGCCGGTATTGCCTTTAATTTAGTTGGTGAATTTTTCTTTGGAGTATTTAAATTACTACTTGCAGGAAGTGGATTTTTACCTGCTGCATTAAGTTCTGCAGTGAGCTTACCTGCAACGCTTATAAATGGCTCATTCTCAATTTTTGTAGCTGTTGCCTTATATGTTCCATTATCTAAATCAATAGCAAATACAAAATTTGATTTATAAATTTTTCAACCCATAATTTCACATATGGACTCTGGTAATTAATTATCAGGGTTCTTTTTTTATTGTATATAAAAACAAAGAAGCCAAGGCCTATGCTAAGCCTTGGCTATATTATAGAGTAGATGGGGATTATTCATACTACCTATAAAACATAATAAATATTATAATTGCAATCACTGCAAATACAATTAACAATACTGGGACAATCACTGATGCTGTGGCTAAAACTAGGGCTAGCATATCATTTTTTTCCAGCTCAATTTTACCAATCATCTCTGGATTTACTTCTCTTTTCTTAAATACAGCTTTATATGCCTCTTTCATCTTCATAGGATATTCATCTCCTTTTATGTCGTTTACTATATCTCTCCTGCAAAGTGGCAAGCACAGAAGTGTCCCTTTTCTACCTCTTTAGTTTCTGGTACCTGTTCCTTACATATTTCCTTAGCATAAGGACACCTAGTATTAAACTTGCAACCCTTTGGAAGGTTAACATTGCTTGGAATTTCTCCTTTTACAATACTCATATTGCTTTTGTAATCTGGATTTGCTACAGGTATAGCTGCTAGTAATGCTCTTGTATATGGATGTACAGGGTTTTTATATAAATCTTCCTTATCTGCTAGTTCTACTATAGAACCCAAATACATTACTCCAACTCTATCACTAATATGTTTTACAACACTTAAATCATGGGATATAAATAAATATGCCAATCCCATTTTTTGTTGTAAATCCATCATCAGGTTAAGTATCTGTGATTGAATAGAAACGTCAAGGGCTGATACTGGCTCATCACATACTACAAATTTGGGTTGTAGTGCTAAGGCTCTTGCTATTCCTATACGCTGTCTTTGTCCACCAGAAAACTGGTGAGGATATCTATATATATGGTATGGAGAAAGTCCACACTGTTCAACTATTTCTAACACTCTTTTATTAAGCTCTTCACCTTTCTTATAGAGCTTATGCTCTACTAAAGCTTCACTAACAATTGAATGTACATTCAATCTTGGGTTTAAAGAACTATAGGGGTCTTGAAATATAATTTGCATATCCTGTCTTAAAGGCTTCATCTTTTTTTCATTATACTTTATAATATTTTGGTTTTTATATAAAATTTCTCCTCCAGTTGGATCATAGAGTTTTATTAAAGTTCTACCTAATGTAGATTTTCCACATCCCGATTCTCCAACTAGACCTAAAGTCTCCCCTTCATATATTTCAAAGGAAACATCATCCACAGCTTTTACACAGAGTTTCTCTCCAGTGGCAGATTTACCCTTAACAGGGAAATATTTCTTAAGATTTCTTATTTCAATAATCTTATTTCTTTCCTTTTCCATCATGGATTCCCTCCTCTTTATGATGTTTTTCATCTATTGCTTCATTATATAGGAAGCATCTTACCTGATGTTCATCTGAAATATTAGTTATAGCAGGCATCTTGCACTTACATTCAGCCTTCGCAAATTCACATCTTGGTTCAAAATAACATCCCACAGGAAGGTGAAATGGATTTGGAACTACTCCATCTATAGAGTATAATCTTTCCTTATCTTGATCTAGACTTGGTATTGAAGCTAAAAGTCCTTTAGTATAAGGATGCTTTGGATTATCAAAAAGCTCTTTAATTGGAGCTGATTCAACCACTTTTCCAGAATACATTACAATTACATGATCTGCCATTTGAGCTATTACTCCCAAGTCATGGGTAATTAGCATTATGGCTGTATTTGTTTTTTCCTTTAAATCATTCATTAATGTTAATATCTGAGCTTGTATAGTTACATCAAGAGCAGTGGTAGGCTCATCAGCAATAAGTAATTTAGGCCTACATGCAAGAGCCATAGCTATCATAACTCTTTGACGCATTCCACCACTTAACTGATGTGGGTAATCTCTTGCTACTTGTTCTGGTCTAGGAATTCCAACAAAGGCAAGCATATCAATAGCAATCTTCCTTGCTTCCTTTTTATCTAATCCTTGGTGAAGCATTACGGCTTCCATTATCTGATCTTCAATTCTAAATACAGGATTTAAAGAAGTCATAGGCTCTTGGAAAATCATAGATATATCATTTCCTCTAACCTTCCTTATATCACTATCATCCATAGGTACTATATCTTTATTATCAAATTTAATGGTACCATCTACAATCTTACCTGGTTTATCTATAAGCTTTAAAATAGACATAGAAGTTATACTTTTACCACAACCTGATTCTCCAACTATACCAAGGGTTTTTCCTGGTTCTACATCAAAGGAAACTCCATCTACCGCTTTTACAATACCATTATCTGTATAAAAATATGTTTTTAAATCTCTTACTTCTAATAAATTTTCCATATATCACACCTACCTTATCTCTTTTGGATCAAAGGCATCTCTTAAGCCCTCACCAAGAAGATTTATACTAACAACGGTTAATACAATTAAAATTCCAGGTGGTATCCAAAGCCATGGATTACTTGTAAATATAAATGAGTCTCTAGCTCTTTCAATCATATTCCCCCAAGTTGGCGTTGGTGGAATTACTCCTAATCCTAGAAAAGAAAGTCCTGCTTCTGTCAATATAGCACCTGCCATTCCAAGGGTAGCATTAACTATAATATATGCAAGAGTATTAGGCAAAAGGTGTCTTACTATCTTAGATCTATTAGATATTCCTAGTGCTTTAGTAGCCACTATAAAATCTTGTTCTCTAAGGGATAAAATTTGTCCTCTAACCATTCTAGCAAGGCCTGGCCAAGATATTATGGCAAGAATAAACATAACCACATACATCTTCTGGGTACTACTTACCCTCCACATCAATGCAAAGGATAATGATATCATTAAAGGCATAAATGGAAGGGAGCTAATTATTTCTGTGAAACGCATCAGAATGTTGTCTACCCATCCACCATAGTAACCTGCAATGCCACCTATGGTAGCACCAATAAGTACAGTTATACCTGCCGTCATAACTCCAATAAATATAGATATCCTTCCACCATAAAATACTCTCATAAGTACATCTCTACCTTGTTCATCAGTTCCAAGCCAGTGCTTTGCTGACGGTGCTTGAACCTTATTAACAAGTTCAAATTCATTTAAATCATAAGGTGATATTATAGGAACTAATATTACTAATAAAACTATAATCCCAAATACTATACCACCTGTAAGTGCTATTTTATTCTTTCTAAATCTCTCCCATGCAACCCTCCATGGTCCCATAGATTGGAGGTCTTGTTTCTTTTTTTCTGCTTTAGCCTTTTTTACTTCTAACATAATAAACTAACCTCCTATTCTACCTTTACTCTAGGATCTACTAATGCATAAGACATGTCTGATACTAGATTTCCTAAAACCATTAAAACTGCATAGAATGTATTAGCTGCCATTACAATCCAAATATCTCTACCCATAACTGATGTGTACAGTATATTTCCAATTCCTGGCCAAAGAAGTACTGTTTCTAGTAATATAGCCCCTCCAAATAGAGACGGAATATACATTCCTAAAAGGGTTACAATTGGTATTAGTGCATTTCTAAAGGCATGACGATAAATAACAACTTTTTCTTTTAAACCTTTAGAACGTGCTGTTCTAATATAATCTTGATTAATTACTTCAATAACACTATTTCTAACATATCTTATAAGTCCAGCAAGACTTAAAATAGTTAAAATTATTACTGGTAAAATCATATGTTTAGCTACGTCTATTACTTCAGCCATAAAGCTATCATAACCAACTGCCGCCATTACAGGAGTTCTCATACCATTAAGTGGTATTGCTCCATTGCTTGGTACTGCTATAAAGAAAATCATGAGCAGTGCAAAGAAAAATGATGGCATTCCTACTCCAACTAGAGAGAACACAGTCCAAAAGTTATCAAAAACTCCATATTTCTTTACTGCAGATTTTATTCCTACTGGGATAGCAATCGCAAATGCTAAAACCATGGATATTATATTTAGTAAAAAAGTATTCCAAATATAATCCCCTATAACTTCACTTACAGGTTTTCTAAATTTTAATGAGGAACCAAAGTCCCCTTTTAAAGTTCTTCCCAGCCAATTAAAATACTGAGTAACCGGTCCTTTATCTAACCCTAATTGCTCTCTAATTTGCTGTTGCTGCTCTGGAGTAGTCTTTGATCCTTGTCCTAAATATGCACTAACTGGATCTCCAGGCATAAGTTGTAACAAACCAAAAAGTATGATTGTTATTATTATCATAACAGGGATTAAATTAAGTAATCTTTTGCCTAAAAACTTTAACATTTCATCACCCCTAAACTTATTTTAATAACGCCCTGCGATCTTAGGCAGGGCGCCAATAGCCTATATGAAATTTAAAATTATTCTTCTATATAAGCATGTCTTAATGCTTTTACCCAATCACAGAATGGGCTTGTTTCTAGGCCTTTTATTTTTTTGTTATACATATCAAAATAAGTATTTGCATATACAGGAACTATAGGTGCATCCTCATTAAGGATTTTAGCTATTTTGTTATAATAAGGTTTTGCTTCTTCCTTATCTATAATACTCTTAGCTTCATCTAATAACTTGTCAACTTCTGGATTACTATATCTAGCTGAATTATCTTTACCTGAACCAATATAATCTGAGTGGATTTCAGAATATAAACTATCTGGGTCTGGGCTAGTTATAGATGTTGCCATAAAGTATATACTCCATTTATCTACATTTTCATCAGAGTTGTATTGAACATAATCTAATAAAGTATTAAATTCAAGATATGCTATATTAAGTTTAATTTTTAAACCTTCTCCCCAGTCTCTTTGCCACATTGGAATAAGGGTATTTAAAATATCATGGTCTGGCATAGCAGCTACATTAAGCTCCATAACCTTTCCATCCTTTTCACGGAATCCACTTGAACCAACTTTCCAGCCTGCTTCATCTAATAGAGCCTTAGCTTTTTCTAAATCAAAATCATACTCTGTCATTTCACTAACTAATTTATCATCAATACCCCAAGAAACTTGAGAGAATGGGTGATATTGAACTGATGCAAGTACATCTCCAGTTGCCTCATCTTTATAATAACTATTTACAAATTCTTTAATGTTAAAGCCATAATATAATGCTTGACGTACTTTTTTATCAGCTGTTGGACCTGATTCACAGTTAAATTTAGTATAGCCATATCCACTTCTATCATATTGATTAAAAGTTATAAAATCTTTTGCTTTAGCTTCATTGATTTTTTCAGGATCAATAACGCCTGGAAGTAAATCTACATTTTGAGCTGCTAATTCAACTATATCAGTAGTTTGGTCAACAAACTTACATACTATATTTTCAATTAAATATCCTTCACCATAGTAGTTTGGATTTCTCTTAAGAGATACGAATTCCTTTTCCTGGAATTTCTCTAAAGTATATGGTCCTGAACCAATTGGTTTTGTTGTTATAGCTTCTACAGATGATGTATCTCCAACCTTCCAATTTGCTCCATAGTAATGCTTTGGCATAATTTCAAGAGCACAGTTAGCAAGATTTGTTCTTAGTGGCTCTACAAATGAAAATTTAACTGTATATTCATCTACTGCTACTACACCTTTAAACTCTTCAGTCTCTCCCTTTGAATATTCCTTATATCCAACTAAATCCTTAACAACAGATCCATATCTACCGGTATAAGTCTTATCTGATAAAAGTTGGTAACTAAAAACAACGTCTTCAGCTGTAACCTTTTCACCATCAGAGAAAGTCATATCCTTCTTCAATTTAAAGGTAATTTCCTTCGCATCGTCTGAAAACTCCCAACTTTCTGCTGCTGATGGTTGATATTCTCCATTAACATCCATTTCTATAAGCTTATCAAATACCATATTAATTACATAAGCATCTTGAACTGATGAGTAATAAGCTGGGTTAAAGTTACCAGACATCTCATCTGCTCCAGCAACTAAAGTACCCCCAATTTTCTTCCCAGCTTCTTCAGATTTAGGTGTATCCTTTGATGTCTCTTCCTTTTTTTCTTTGTCACCACATCCAACTAATGAAAAAGCTAAAATACTTGACAACATTAACGCCATTAATCTTCTTTTCTTCAAAATCTATTCCCCCTTAAAATAATTAAGTTATAAATAAATACAATGATATATTTTTTTAAATATATACTTGTATAAATTCCTATCCCCATAGATAATACAATTTAAAGTTCTAATTTTTACCATTCTGTTGTATATTTATTACTTTTTAATATATTTATTACTTTTTAATATATTTATTACAATTTTGTAAATTCATTATCCTAATAATACATATATTTTCTTCTTTTGTAAATACTTTTTTTGAAATTTTCAGAATTTTCTTTATATTGTTTAGTGCTTAAAAATATTCGGTATACTAATATTTCGAGAGTTATAATATTAATCCTAGCTTATACATGTAAAATTTAAATGCTATTACTTATATATATATATTAAAAAAAGAGACTATTATATTAAAATAATCTCCTTTTTCATATATTATTCATATATTTAAATCCAATATTGATTGGAATTTCTTCAAAGCAATTTAATAAGTATATACCAACTTGATTTATAAACTCCAACAATGATTAAGAGGTCCATTGCCTTTTCCAAGATTTAAATTAGCCCTTAAAGCGCCAGTTATATATTTTTTCCCCCTTGAAATACTTTCATTGATACTATAACCTGCTGCCAAATTACAAGCTATAGCAGATGATAAGGTGCAACCTGTTCCATGGGTATTTGAATTATCTATTTTTTCTTCATAATACCAAGTTATTTCTCCATCTTTATATAATAAATCGTCAGCACAACCTTCTAAGTGACCTCCTTTAATAATAATTTTTCCTTTATACTCCCTTGAAATTTTTTTAGCTGCTTCTATCATATTTTCTTTACTGAAAATTTTAAATCCACAAATACATTCTGCTTCTGGAATATTTGGAGTAATTACATCAGCTATAGGCAAAAGCTTTATAATTAAAGCTTCCATGGCATCCTCTGAAAGAAGTCTACTTCCACTAGTAGATATCATAACTGGATCAACTACAATATTTTTAGCCTTATACTCCAGTAATCTTTCTACAATTTCTTCAATAATCTCCTTAGATGATACCATCCCTATCTTAATGGCATCTGGGAAAATATCTTTCATAATGCAATGGATTTCTTTACTTAAAAACTCTCTTGGTACGTTTATAACATCATAAACTCCAGTGGTATTTTGCGCTGTTAAAGCTGTTATAGCACTCATTGCATACATTTTATGTGCCACAATAGTTTTTATATCTGCTTGTATTCCAGCTCCTCCACTGCAATCTGATCCTGCTATTGTAAGTATCTTCTTCATTACAAATCAATCCCCTCTATTCAATGTGTATATTACACAAAATATTGTGCATCTAAAATACATATCTATTTTTCCTGTGTATTCTATTGAGTTAGTATTCTTTCAGTTAACCCTAACATTTGTTTTGTGGCTACCAACACATCTTCTTTGGAAAATATAGCAGATACTAAAGCTACTCCATCTATTCCTAAACCTTTTAGGTTCATAATATTATTCTCATCTATGCCTCCAATAGCTACTACTGGTATAGATACAGCTTTGCATATATTTTTAATGGTTTCAAAAGTTATCACTCTAGTATCTAATTTAGTTGAAGTGGAAAAAGCTGCTCCAACTCCAATGTAGCTTGCCCCATCTTTCTCTGCTTTAATAGCTTGCTCCACAGTTTTTGCTGTAACTCCTAAAATTTTATCTTTACCTATTAATTTTCTTACTTCTGCTCCATCCATATCACCTTGACCTATATGAACCCCGGAAGCATCAATCTTTATAGCTATTTCTACATTATCATTAATAATTAAAGGAATATTATATTTATCTGTAATTTTCTTTATGTCTTTTCCTTCTGTAAGAAATTCATTATAGGCTAATTGCTTTTCTCTTAGCTGAATTAATGTAGCTCCACCTTGTAAAGTTTTTTCTATTTCTTTGGTAAATGACTTTCCATTTAACCAACTTCTATCAGTTACCACATATAACTTCATTTGATTTTTACTAATACTCATTTTATACACTTCCTTAACATAATTTTCGTAGAATCTAAAAAAATATGGGACATACCAAATAGCATGCCCCATTAATATTCTTAATGTAATTCCCTACGTTGGCATTATCCAAATCAGGTTATAGGTCGAAGCTACCTTTTGCTTCCTCTCAGCCTGTTGTTACAAGCTCCCTAAATATTCAATTTTCTTAAAGCATAGCATTGATTACATCTATTGTCAATTTTCTCCGAATTATATGTAATTTAATTACACTGTTTAAATGCGAAATCACCTAAAACCTGCATGAACAGAACAACTATTTAAATAGTTTTATATTTAAATAGTTTTATATTTAAATATAAAAATATATAACTATTTATACATTTTTATAGGGAAAATTGTATTATATAGTATGCTTAGATGCTTATTATCTTTGCACTATTAAATTTTATATTAAAAATTCTTTAATAAATTTGCCATTTCTATAGCTGTTACTGCTGCATCATAACCTTTATTACCTGCTTTAGTCCCAGCTCTTTCTATAGCTTGCTCTATAGTATCTGTTGTTAGAACCCCGAAAATAACCGGTTTCTCTGTGCTAAGGGATACTGATGCTATTCCCTTTGAAGCTTCAGCACAAACATAATCAAAATGTGGTGTAGAGCCCTTAATAACTGCTCCAAGGCATATAATTGCATCATAATTTTCATTTTGAGCCATCTTCTTTGCTACTAATGGTAATTCAAAAGCTCCTGGTACCCATGCCACTTCAATACTGTCTTCTTCTACTCCATGTCTTTTAAGTCCATCAATGGCTCCACCTAAAAGTTTAGATACAATAAACTCATTAAATCTTCCTACTACTATTCCAACTCTTAATCCTTGTGCAACTAAATTTCCTTCAAATATTTTCATCATTATTCCTCCTAAATTATATTTTAATTTATAACTAAATCATAGATTTAGAGTCTTATATGAGGCTTCGCTCATATTAATTTCAAAATGAAACTCCTTCTCATATGCATTCGAATGAGTAAGTGCGACTAACTAAATCATAGATTTAGAGTCTAATATGAGACTTCACTCATACTAATCTCAAAATTAAACTCCTTCTCATATGCATTCGAATGAGTAAGTGCGACTAGCTAAATCATAGATTTAGAGTCTTACTTATAGTTAAGCATGTGCTCCATTTTATTTTGTTTAGTTTTTAAATAAAATTCATTATCCTTATTATAATTAATTTGGATTGGCACTCTTTCTACTACCTCAATATCATATCCATCTAACCCTTTAATTTTCTTTGGATTATTAGTCATAAGTCTAAGTTTTTTAGCTCCTAGTTCTTTCAGCATTTGAGCTCCTATTCCATAATCTCTAAGATCTGCTGGAAATCCAAGTTTAATGTTTGCCTCTACTGTATCATATCCATGGTCTTGTAAATCGTATGCTTTTAATTTATTTATAAGCCCTATGCCTCTTCCCTCTTGCCTCATATATAAAAGTATTCCACAGCCTTCTTCTTCAATTCTTCTTAAAGCTTCTGCTAATTGTTCTCCACAATCACATCTATTAGAGCCAAGGACATCTCCAGTTAGACATTCAGAGTGCAGTCTTGTTAAAATTGGTTTATTCTCATCAATTTCTCCTTTAACTAATGCCACATGATGTTCACCATTTAATTTATTTATAAAACCATACATCTTAAAATTTCCATATTTTGTAGGCATGTCTACCTCTGCTGCCTTTTCTATTAGTACTTCTGTCTTTCTCCTGTACCTAACTAAATCTGCTATAGTAATTACTTTAATATTATGTAGTTTACCGAATTCTAAAAGTTCCTCAGTTCTAGCCATAGTTCCATCTTCACTCATAATTTCACAAATTACTCCCGCTGGCTTTAACCCTGCCATTTTTGATAAATCTACCGCCGCTTCAGTGTGCCCTACTCTTTTTAATACGCCACCCTCTCTAGCTTCTAAAGGAAATACATGACCTGGTTTTCTAAAGTCTTTTGCTATGCTATCTCCATCTAAAATCTTCTGAATAGTTAAAGCTCTCTCGTGTGCAGATATTCCTGTAGTGGTCCCAATATGATCCACAGATACTGTAAATGCAGTTTCATGATTATCTGTATTTTTTTCAACCATAGGTTCTATTTTTAAATCTCTAAGTCTTTCTCCTTCCAATGGCATACATATAAGCCCTCTTCCAAACTTAGCCATAAAGTTTATAGCTTCTGGGGTAACCTTTTCAGCAGCCATTAATAAATCTCCCTCATTTTCTCTATCTGGGTCATCAATAACTATAACCATCTTTCCTTCTTTAATATCCTTAATTGCTTCTTCAATAGTATAAAATTCTAACATTTTTAACCCTCCCTATTTTATTTAACTTAAAAGAATCCATTTTCTTTAAGAAATTCTTCACTAATGGAATTTTTATTCTCTACTTTTTTACTATCTTTAAATGTTAAAAGCTTTTCTACATATTTCCCTATAACATCACACTCAAGATTCACTGTATCTTCATTAGTTTTAGATAATAATATTGTTTCTTTTCCAGTGTGTGGAATTATGGAAACTTTAAATACCTTATCATCTACATATGCTACAGTAAGACTTATTCCATCTATGGCTATGGAGCCTTTTTCAACTACATACTGTAAAATACTTTCCTTAGCCTCTATGGTAACCCATACTGCGTTATCTTCCTTTTCTAAAGAAATTATTCTCCCAACACCATCTATATGCCCACTTACTATATGCCCTCCAAATCTACCTTTAGCACTTAAGGCTCTTTCTAAATTCACTTTACTTCCAACCTTTAATCCACCTAAATTACTTCTTCTTAAGGTTTCAGCCATAACATCAGCATCAAATACATTTCCATATATATTTGTTACTGTTAAGCACACTCCATTGGTACAAATGCTATCTCCTAACTTTATATCCTCAATAACTTTATTAGCCTTAATTGAAAGTATAGAGGATTTCTCTCTCTTTTTTAGTCCTCTAATTTCTCCTACCTCTTCAACTATTCCTGTAAACAAGGTATCCATCTCTCCTTCATGTATCCTTCTATTAAAATATCTTCTCCTATAGTAACTACTGTTATACTCTCTATTCCATAGGCTTCTTCTAGATTTGTTATTCCCATCCCCTCTACTGGGGTCTTGGACCTTTCTCCTCCAATAAATTTAGGTGCAATATACATTTGAACTTTATCTACTATCCCAGCCTTTAGAGCTTCAAAGTTCAAGGTTCCCCCTCCCTCAAGAAGAATACTATCAATGTTCATTTCACCTAAAGTTTCCATTAACTTCTCCAAATTAACTTTTCCCTCTTTAGATGGAATAACTACTACCTCTACACCACTCTCAGTATAAATAGATATTTTTTCTTTTGTAGCTTTTTCCGTAGTTACTATAATAGTTCTTGCCTTCCTATCCGCTATAACTTTAGAATTTAAAGGAATTCTAAGAGAGCTATCCAAAATTATTCTTATAGGATTTTTCCCTCCCGGTACTCTACAAGTTAATTCCGGATCATCTTTTATAACGGTATTTGATCCAACCATTATTCCCATAAGATTATGTCTCAAGTTATGAACATTTTTTCTTGAGGCTTCTCCAGTTATCCACTTTGACTCCCCATATTGAGTAGCTAGCTTACCATCTAGTGACATGGCAGTTTTCATAATTACAAAGGGTTTCTTTGTAGAAATATACTTCATAAATATTTCATTTAAAGCAATACACTCCTTTTCCAAAACTCCTATATCTACAACTATTCCAGAGTCTCTAAGCTTTTTAACTCCTCTACCCGCCACTAATGGGTTTGGATCTAAAGAACCAATTACCACTCTTTTAATCTTTTTCTCTATGATTTTATCTACGCAAGGTGGTGTTTTCCCATGATGAGAACAAGGCTCTAAGGTCACATAAAGAGTTGCTCCACAGATATCCTCTTTAGCATCTTTAAAGGCATTAACCTCCGCATGATTATGTCCATAGACCTGATGATAACCTTCACCAATAATAGTTCCATTATTAACAATTACAGCACCTACCATTGGATTAGGATTAACCTTTCCCCTTCCCTTCTCTGCTAATGTCAAAGCCAATCTCATATAATTTTCATCCATAAAATCACATCCTTATTTAAATAAAATAAAAGCCCCAAGTATAGTACCCTGGGGCTAAATTTTTATTCATACATTATAGTAAAATTTAGTTTATATTATAATTTTCATATTAAAAATATAATACTTATTATAAAATAAAAAATCTCTGAAATATTATAAATACTTCAGAGCACATAAACTAAAAATTATAGTTATACAAAATAACTATAGTAATTACTATACTTACAAATAATTTTCTCACATCCAGACTTTACTGTCGGCCTTGGAATCTCACCAAGTCATGCCAAATTGGCTCGCGGGCTATACCGCCGGTAGGGAATTTCACCCTGCCCCGAAAATTTTCTTATTAACTTATCAAAGTAATAATATCATCTTCCAAAAATAATTTCAATATATTCTTACAAATCTTCTTAATTAACATTTTATAAACAATAATTAATTTTATTTACCCAATAATATTTCTCAGAAAATAAACCAGAGACATTATGATATCTCTGGCTTATTTTATTAAGTAGTTTGTTATTTAATTTAAAGTACTACATATTTAGTAAATTTATTATTTCTTGAACAGCTTGCTTAGCTTCTCTAGGTAATCTTTCTATTGCTGCGTCTTGAGCCTTTGGATCGTTTATTTGGGCTATTCTCATTATCTCTTGTTGTAGCCCTGGTATATTATTTACTACATTTGAAGCATTATTAAATCTAGTTGCAAAATTAGGGTCCTTCATTTTTCCCTTAATCTTTGTTATTAACTCATAAGGATTCATTAAACTTTCCTCCCACCATCGAAATAATTCATTATAATTACATAATATTCAATAGTAGCTTAAAAGTTCTTATTTTTACTTATAACTTAATTTAGGCATCTGAAAATAAATAATAAGTCAAAGATGAAAAGTATATTTTGAGTTAGACAAGGAAACAGGTTCCGCAGATAGTAGCACTATCTAAGGGTTCTGTTGACGCAGTATAAACAGAGTTCTTTGCTTCAGAGGGGGTTTTTACTCCCACTGAAGGTTAGAAATCGTTATCTAGGGACGTAGCCGCTCTTTACTCCCACTTTGAAGAAGATGGGAGTATTAGAGCGGGTAGTCATCAGATAACACAAAATAGACGAACATTCTGACTTATTTATTTTTTGAAGATGCCTTATCTAATATAAAATTCTATATATTTTTACGTACAGGATGTAATAGGAAATAACCATTCCTTTAATAAATTCTTTCCTTTTAAAATAAAAAGTGCCTCATCATCATTCTTCAAAGTTCCTTCAATAGGCTTATACTTATGGGTATTAGGTATGAAGTGAAATTGAACTTTTTCTTCTTCTTTAAATATACTTTCTATTAGACAATCAACCTCTATTAATTTATTGCTTATAATATCATATATATGAAGTGTTTCTTCTTCTCTTCTTAAAATTATAATGGTATCCCTCTCTGGAATATAATACAAATCATCCTTAAACTCATATAAACAGTACACTAAAAGTGGCCATTTATCATTAATAGCCCCTAATTTCTTAGATGTAGGAAACCTGTTTGCAGTGAGTATATTTATAAGTTCTTTATGATTTTCATTACTTATATCAAGCTTTTCTATAGTAGATATCTTCTTATTTATGTATTTGCCATCTATTATATATGTTTTCTCTAAAGTTCTTTCAAAGCCAAATTTAGGATAAAAATCTAACACAGTATTATTCGCAAAAAGATAAATTAAATCATAGTTCTTTTCATATTTATCTATAACATATTTCATCAAAATTGCACATAATCCTCTATTTCTGAAGTTTTCATCAGTCATAACAGTTCCAATTTGAATAGCTTTTTTTAATTCTCCCTCTATTACAAATTCAAATTTATTTATAGATATATTTGAAACAACTTGGTCTTCATCTATAATAGCATATGGTATATATCCGCTTTTTAAATATCCTTTTTTATACCAATCTTCAAAATCTAATCCAAAGGTCTTATATGCTAGATTATTAAAGCTTTTTCTATATTGCTCTTTATCCAAGAAATTACCTACTATGGTGACTTGCGTATTCATAATCCTATCTCCTATTCCATAGTTTATTTAATATTTATATAACTCTTTTCTAATACTCCATAGACTCTTATATGTGTTAAATCTATAATCTTCATAATATCACCTTTCATAATTATTAAATACTTATTTCTTTTAATATACCCCTAGCACTTTTAGAAATCATTATTTTATTTCTATACAGCTCTATATCCTTCAAAAGTTTGTCTTTATCTTTTTCATATCCATTACTCCATTTATACATTTTTTTCAGCATATTTACTGTAGGTTTGTAATTTGCCCTCTCCATCTTTAAATTTTGAAATATCCACCTTTTTAAAATGCGATACTTTTTCCTTTTAGCTGGAGTATCAAGCAAAATAATTAAATCAGCTGCTTCGAATCCAAAGTCAAAATATTCCCTTCTAACTCCTTCAATAATCCATTTATCCTCGTTTAAAATCTTATGAAATTCTAAATTTCTTTCTTCTACTGTTCTCTTTCTATCTACATTTTTACTTCTTATATGAACTACATTGTCTAGCTCATACCAAGGAATATTTAGTTTCTTAGACATTCTCCTAGCCATAGTGGTTTTACCACTGGCTACCGAACCTATTATATACTTTTGAAACTTCATTAATGTGCATATGATTATACATCCTAACTAATATATTTTACTTTAATAATTTCTACTATTACCTATTTTAACTAGTATTACTAAACGCTCATTTCACATAAATATTGTATTAGATTTCAAATTAATTCTTATTTAAATATTACAATAAAATATATTCCATAAATACTATTAGAATCCTTTAAATATAATTAGGTTTATAAAAAAAACACTAACCCCATTTAAAGATTAGTGTTTTTTTATTTGATAAGATATATTTTATAAAGTTAATTTATCTTTTCCTGTCCACTTTCTTAATACCTCAGGCACTATAACACTTCCGTCAGCTTGCTGATACTGTTCTAGTATAGCTGGTAATAATCTACTTGTAGCTAGCCCTGATGCATTTAAGGTATTTAGATATTCTACCTTATTACCATCTTCTCTTCTAAATCTTATCATGCCTCTTCTTGCTTGATAATCTCTTGCATTAGAAGCTGAACTTATCTCTTTATATTCATTCATGCTTGGTATCCAAACTTCTATATCGTAAGTCTTTGCCATAGATGCGCTACAGTCTTTAGCTGCCAGCTTTACTAGCCTATAATGCAATCCTAACCCTTTTACCAAAGCTTCAGCCTTTTGAATTAATTCTTCTAGTGCTTTATCTGAATCCTCTGGCTTTGTATATTGGAACATTTCTATTTTATTAAATTGATGTCCCCTTATCATACCTCTTTCAGATTTTCTATAACTTCCAGCTTCAACACGATAGCAAGGAGTATATGCAAATAATTTCTTAGGCAATTCTTCTTCTTTTAAAATCTCTCCTCTATAAAGGTTAATTAAAGCAGTTTCTGCTGTAGGAAGCATAAATTGCATATTTTCTTTATCTTTTTTATCTCCAACTGTGAATACTTCATCAATGAATTTAGGAAACTGTCCTGCTGAAAGACCACATTGATAGTTTAATATATGTGGAGGTAAGATAAATTCATATCCATCTTTTGTATGCTCTTCTATAAAGTAATTAAGTAGAGCCCATTCTAACATAGCTCCTACACCTTTATATATCCAAAAACCATTGCCTCCAAGCTTAACTCCTCTTTCATAATCAATAAGATCATGGACTTTCGCAAGTTCTACATGGTCTTTAATTTGGAAATCGAAATTAGGCTTTTCTCCAAATTCTCTAACTACCTTGTTATTTTCTTTTCCACCTGCTACTACATCCTCATCAGGTATATTCGGAAGGCTTTCCATAAATATATTAATCTTTTCTTCTATCTCTTGAAGTTTTTCATCATACTCTTTTATTTCCCTACTAACTACTTTCATCTCTTCATATAAAGCTTCTACATTCTCACCTCTCTTTTTAAGAATAGGGATTTCTTTAGAAACCTTATTTTTCTTACTTTTAAGTTCTTCTACTTGAATTAATGTTTTTCTTCTCTCTTCATCCCATTGTAGAAGTTCTGAAAAATCTACACCGTCCATTCTCTTTGAAAGAGCAGCCTTAACCTTCTCAGGATTTTTTCTAATTAAATAAATATCTATCATTTTTATTCCTCCTCAATGAAATTTTTAATACTAAATCTTTTTATTTTACTATAAATTAAAAACTCCCGCCTCTATAAATATAGAGACGAGAGCTATTATATCCCGTGGTACCACTCTAGTTGTCACCTTAGTGACCTCTTTACTGTGCTTTAAGGAGCACCTTCCTCTGATTCATCATCAGTAACTCCGAAGTGGAAAGACTATGTAATGTACTGATTTACACCTACCATCAGCTCTCTAAAACATTACAATAGTCGTAGTTTCATCATTGTTATTTTGTATTTAATATATATTAACCATTATATTAACACTTTATTCTTAGGATGTAAATATTTTAAAAACTAATTCTAATAAATTTAGTTAATCATTAATATGTACTTCAAGTTAATACTTATTTCTTCTCTTTTCTTTTTACTTATATTTTTTCAATATCACATTTTTATTTTTCATAAGATAATACTAAATATGTTATAATTGTTTAAATAAAATAATTATGTGGTTTTAGCTATTTTTATAAATACATAATTAATTTTAAGATAATATACAGAGGTGCAAAATGAAAAAACTAAAGATATACTTTACATCAGATCTACACGGATATGTATATCCTACAGATTATAGAGATGATAATGAAAAAATATGGGCATATTGAATATAATTAATCAATTTAATAAAGATGGAAATACATTAATTATAGACGGTGGAGATACAATTCAAGGTTCTCCATTTACTAATTATCTAAGTAATAGTGAATTTGATATACACCCACTAGCTACTATAATGAATGAGGGTCAATATGATTATGTAACTCTTGGTAATCATGATTTTAATTATGGTTATAACTATTTGAAAAAATACCTTAATAATCTAAATGGAAAATGTATATGTACTAATGTAGATAACAAAGCAAATGAATTATCTATTTTACCTTATGATATTAAAACTATGGAAAATGGCTTAAAGGTAGGAATGATTGGATTTACTACTGATTTTATAAATAGATGGGAAAGACCTAGCAATATTGAGAACTTCACCATATCTGATACTTTTAACACCGTAAAAAAATATTATGAAGAATTAAAAAATCAATGCGATTTATTAATCGGAATTTATCATGGTGGATTTGAAAATGATTTGGAATCTCATGAAAAATTAAGTGATACAAGTGAAAATATAGCCTATAAACTCTGTAAAGAATTTGATTTTCACATTCTTCTAACTGGACATCAACATATGGAAATTCCAGGGCATTATCTCCATAATACCTATATAGCTCAAACTCCACCTAATGGCACAAAGTTTTTAGAGCTTAACCTAGAACTTCACGAAGATTTAAGCTTATATATAAATTCATCCTTAAGAAATGTTGAACTTAATCCTAACAACGCTATGTATGATAAATTCTTAAGTCTAGAAAACCAAGTTCAGAAATGGCTAGATACTCCAGTTGGATTTTTAGATGTAGAACTTCAACCTAGTACTCATATAGATATGGCTGTGAATGGTTCCTATTTAGCTAATTTTATAAATCAAGTTCAATTAGATGCCAGCGGTGCAGATATTTCAGTTACTTCCTTTGCTAACTCTATAAAAGGTTTTAACAAAGACGTAACGGTAAGGGATATAACTTCTACTTATATGTTTCCAAATACCTTATCCATTCTTGAAGTAGATGGAAAAACTTTAAAACTTGCCCTTGAAAGATGTGCTAGTTACTTTGAATCTGCAGATGATAAATTACAAGTTTCTAATCGTTTCTTAAAGCCTAAGATAGAACACTATAACTACGACTATTTTGCAAATTTAAATTATACCTTTGACTTAACTAAAGAAGTAGGTAATCGTGTTAGTTCAATAAAATTTAAAGGAAAAGAAGTTAATGATAAACTTGCTCTTGCCATGAATAACTATAGAGCAACTGGGGCTGGTGGCTATGACTTCTATAGAGATTGTAAAGTAGTAGGTGAAGTTTTAAAGGAAATGCCTGACATTATAATTGACTATTTCATAGGTCATAAACAAGTTATAGTTGATAAAAATCAATATTTAACTATTATCAAATAATTTATAAAGAAGAGTATATAAGATTGTATAACAACAACTTTATATACTCTTCTAATTTTTATAAATTAAACTATTCCTTTATCCACGTTATAATATATTTTAAATCTACAGGTGTTGAAGGTAATTCAGGATTACTATCTATAAATCTTCCATCTACACCATGCTCTTTACATGTTAGCTCAAAGTGACACATGGCTATTCCTATATCTATTCTGTGGTTATCCCTCCCTGTATCCTTAGAATGACTGCTATATTTTTCTTCTTTATAAAAATGAAACTTATTTTCATCTTTTATAATTCGCCATGGCTGTTTATTTATAGCTGATGGTGCTAACCTTACGTTTTCTAAGGCCTCCTCAATAATTCCAAGCTCCTTATTTATAGGAATTGGTTCTGTAAAGTTCTTTAATTTAAATAATTCACTCCAATCCTTTCTTCTACCTGACCTTCCTTGAAATTTAATAATCCTCTCTATAAAACTCTTCTTATCAGCCCTATAACCTATAGGAGATATAGCTGCAAAAATTTCATTTTCCTTTACATCCATTACCTTGCTAAATTCACTCTTTTTAAAGGTACCAGCAATCCAGCAAGTTCCTAACCCTAGGCTAGTAGCATAAAGAATAATTTCTTCCATCTCATAGCCTAGTTCCTCTAAATCCATATATCCTGCTTCTACAGCAACCCCTATGTAGGTTGAAGCTCCCTTTATAATGCCATAGGTACCAAGTTTTCCTCCATTAATTTCTTCTTTAGAATTTATAATTTTAAATTTTACCTTAGCCTTAAATGGCCCCTCTATATCTGAAATGAATTTATTTAATTTAATAAGTATATCTTTATTTATAGAAGTATTATCATAGGTTCTTATAGAAGTTCTAGTTTTTACCAACTCTGTAATTGATTTATTGTACTTTATATTATCCATACTTTTCTCCAATCTTTATATCTATATAGCTTTATATAATTATATTAAAAAAACAAATTATATTTACTAGATTAACTTATATTTTAAACTTGTATCAATATATAATCCTTAAATAATAAAATTATTCATCTTTTTTATATTAATATTGTTGCTACTCAGCTATCATAAAAATCCTTCTTTAACAAAAAAGTATTTTTCACTTTTTTGTCGAATATAATTACTAGAGAAACTAAATTTTAAGGATTGATGGTGAATATTAATGAAAGAGTCTAAAATTATTGAACGCTATAATGAGACATCTGAAATCATTACATTGATGAAAGAATTAAAAGAAGTAAGTATAGATTGTTATCTCAAATTAGCCAATTAAATCAAGAAATACAAGCTCTTAGAGAAGTAAATCTTAGGTTAAACTCACAATGCAGAATTAGAAGCTAAGATTAAAAAACAGCAAAAATAGTAGTAAACCACCATCAACTGATAATCATAAAAGCCTCCACTTGTGTTGTATTCAATTGACGTGGGGTCTATAGACCATTTTCTTATAATAACATAGGTATTCCACTTGTGGAATGCCTGAGTAGTAACCTTCATTTTATGCAACTTATTAAATCTTTGCCTGATACTCCTAGTCCATTCTCACTGTAAACATATTTTAAAACTTCTTGATATACATACTTCCATTGGCTCCATTTAGATGTATTATCAAAGGATGAATTATGCCATAATAAAGTAAAAACTCCATTAACATCCTTAACCCTATCAATTAATTCCTTGGCATATAAAAGTCCTTCTTCTGGGTTTAAGCCCATATACTCTTTTTCTGCTAATGTACCATCCATCAATATTAATGGTATTTCATAAATATCTATGATTTTATTACTTATTAAATCATAAGGCTTAAAGGGACTGCAAATCCCACCCCTAAACCCAGCTACTTGAGCATATCCTAATGTAGTATCATAAGTAATTTTATTGTTTTCTTGAACCCTCCATGTATATGGAACTTTAAAACGTAAATAATGCTGCCTAATTCCACAAATTTTATTAATCTTACTAAGTAACTTTATTTCTTTATTTAATGTGCTAACATTATTGTAAGAGTTATAACTTCCATGTAGTCCAATTTCGCTATTACATTCCTTTATATCCTTGAAAATTGGTTCTAATTTTTTATTAGTAATCTTATATATGTTATCATGCTTGGTTTGACCACCAGCCATAAAATAGTAAGAGGCCGTAAAACCATATTTTTTCTCTAAGCCTAATAAATAAGGAAATGTCCAAAATGGATCACATAGTATATCCTTATTCACACGAAAATAGTGTTTAACTCTTTCTATGGCACCTTTTATATTCTTTTCCTTAAGGATTTTAACCGCAATAATTTTAATAAACTTATCTTTATATTTAAAAATAGTATCTATATCGTGACTTAAGCAAAAAGCAAAGTCTTTATTTCCCCAAGCTTTTCTTTTCACAAGGGTTGAGTCAATTCGTTGTAGTTCTCTCCATAATAATTCTATTTGTTCATTTACTACTGGTCTATTAATAAAATCTTCTTTATAAGCTATAGACTCAGAAGGATTAAATCTATCATGAATATCTTTATCTTTTAATAAAACTTCTTCATATCTTGTTACTAAAAAGAATATATCCGAAATAATGTCAATATTTATTTTCGTGTTGCACCCTTCTCTAGAAATACCAATTTTATCTTTTGAGAATAAAGATATTATTTCTGTAATATATTTAATAGGCTCGTCCATACAATACCTATTAATCATAATTGGTGGCATTGTTTTTAAATAGTTTTTATTAAACAGTTCAGCTGAGTCCTTAATGAAAATACCTCTACAACTGCTCAACTTTTCGGGAAATTTTTCCCCATAACTAATTATAACATCCCCATCGCCACTTTTTTCATCGTATATCTCATACTTTAATCCTAAAGTAGAAAATATTAAACCGAAAACATATAATTTCTGCCTTAAAAACTCTTTATTTATGATATTTACTAAAATCATAATCCACCTCTAAAACACTATTTATTATTTAGTAATAATTTCAACCTTCTTTTTAACTTGGGAGAACTTGAAACTATAAACATTAAAGTATCCCTTAAATTAAATTTAAATGACTTACTTATAGTAAAATACTGAATTTGTTTTCCACCAAAAGGACTGAAAAATGATTCAATATCTCGGTTCATAGTGCCCTCAAAGTCAAATTTCAAATTCATTCCACCTGCTAATTCTATAGCTACTTTTAATAATAATGACGTTGCGTTAGAATTCTTATAGTTAGGATTTATACCTCCTAATAAATAATATATGCTTGTTTTATCCCATACTAAATATATTGCAGCATGTATATTTTCTTCTGCATCAACTGCATATAAAATTTTTCTACAATGTCTTTTTTTGCATTCCTCGTCAATTCTACTTAATAACTCATAACTATAAGGAATCTGCATACCTTTTCTTTCAAAGGTCATTTTATTTATTTCATAAAAGCTATGAATATCTAAATCTTCTTTAACTTTCACTAGCTTTTCCGCTTTCCTAATTATATTTTTTGTTGATGAATCTACATTGCTATAAATTTTCTCCAGATCACTTGTATCTTCTATAATATATGTGTATCTACTTGTCTGATTATATCCATTCCAATAAAATGGCAACCAATTAGTTACTGTATAATCAAAGTTTTGTGTATATTTACACAAATTACATTCTTCCAACTTTGTTATTATTTCTTTCATAACTTTCTTTTCATAGGATAATCTAGATGTATATTTTTGTTTAGGAGGATATTTGATAAATATACCGTTTTTTTGTGTCAATTTGTCCTGATAAATTTCTATTCCTTTTCTAAATCTAGTAAATGAATAAGGTAATGCAGCTAATATAGCTCCCCCCTTTTCACATAAAATTACGTCCCATCCATCGCTTTGAGATACTGCATCCAACCACCAATATTGCGAAAATATGCATATATTTTCGGCATTACAGAACTCAATGTATTTTTCTTTATTATTCATATTCATCATCCTTTATATGTATATATATTATATTTTCACCATTGCACATAGACTATCTCATTTTCAAAATTTAATTTTAATTTCCTGTTTTTTTATAAACTTCCCCTAATATTTATATATTCAATTTTATTACTTTTATTCCTTTTTTTATAAATAAATTATATCATGTTTTGATGACACGATACAATAAAACCTATAAAGTAGTAGCCATTTAGTTACATATTTAATTATTTAATTATTTAGTTATTTTTATAATATATAAAATTTATTCATGCAAAAATAATGCCTTATTGTAAAATAATTCATATATTTTACAATAAGGCATTATTATCAAATTTATATATACTAAAAAATACAAAATGCTTAAATTAGCTATGCTGTTAAATTACAGTTTAATAAAAGTGTTAAATTAATAACTTTTCTTAAAATTTAGCTTCGCATTTATCAATAGAAATATTATTCTTATTGGTTTAAAAAATATACTTAATCCTCCACCAATTATTAAATACAATACAAATAATAATGGTATAAGATGTCTTATAGCCGCTGGCTTTTTATGTTTTTGTATAACACTTACCTTCCAGAATCCATATTGAAAATATTGTTTCCATAGTTTTTGAAAAGATGCCCTTGCATAATAAGTTGATTTTCCCTTTGGCGTAAGAAGTATTTTCTTATTAGCATTTAAAACTCTTAAGTTTAATTCGTCATCTTAATTTCTTGTGAGTTCTTCATCAAATAAACCTGTTTCTTCTAAAACTTCTCTTCTATAAGCTACAAATGCTACCGTATCTACAAAAGTTTCTTTGTCAGCATACCTAAATAACGCATTTTCAACACCAAAAGGACAACTCATCGCAAGTCCTATAGCATCCCCCTTATCACTATCATTAATAGTTTCAATTGGGCCTCCACAACATCCAATCTCTTCACTTTCTAATCCTTTAACATTTTCTAATATAAAGTCTTCATGGGCAAATGAATGAGCTCCAAAATAATAACTATATCACTATCTGTGGCTCTTATACCTAGATTCATCCCTTTAGGTGCTGTAAGCTCTAAATTATCAACTAAAATAATATTGCCATATTTACTTTTGTACTCATCTATAATTTTTCTTGTATTGTCAGTAGACATTCCATCTGCTATTACAATTGTAATTAATTCTCCAGGATAACTTTGTTTTATAAATGAATCATACATTTACCAATAAGATTTTTCTCATTCCTACATGGAATAATTATTGAAACTGTTTTAGTCATTATTTCATATCCTAATTAAATTTAATAGAGATATATCCTAATTTTTTAATTAACACTATTAAATACCTCTACAAGTGACTTAGTTAAGTTTTCTCTACTAAATTCCTCACAAATTTGAGAGGCTTTAGTATTTAAAGATTTTTCATTTTTCCATAAATTATATATCTTCTCAATATATGATTTAGCTATATCTAAATCATCATATTCAACTGCTATTCCAATATTATTGTTATTAATTAAATTCCATGCTACTCCATCCTTAGGCATTACACCTAAAATTGGTCGTTCACTTAATATATAATCAAATATTTTACCACTATATACACCTTTACTTTCTTCTGTATTTAGCAATAATAATAAATTTATTGATGCAACTTTCATTTCTTTTAATATTTCACCATGAGGTACATATTCATTTATTTTTACATTATCTTTAATAATTTCGTCCTCAAATAATTTTAAATATTTTTCATGAACATATCCTGTGAAGTTTATTAATACGTCTTTTTTAAATTCAGCATTTTCTTTTATAATAATCTTTACTGCTTCTAACACCATCTCTGGACTTCTACCCTCAGTAACTATACCTGAGTAGTTAATAATGAATTTATCACTCCTAGGTAATTCTGCAATCTTATCGTTTGTATCAAACCCATTAGTAATGGTAACAAATTTTTCTTTAAATTCAGGATATCTACTTATATATTCTTTGGTTATTGATTCTGTAACATTAATTATCTTATCAGCATATGTAATAACCTCTTTTTCTAACTCTCTTTCCTTAGCTTTTCTTTTTTCATCATATCTACCATATATAAGTTCATTTCCTACCCAAGGATCTCTAAAATCAGCAATCCATGGTTTATTGATAGTCTTTTTAATTTCTAATGCGATTAAATGATCTGTGTATGGATATGAAGTTGAAAAAATCATATCTATGTTTTCATTGGTTAAGATTCTTTTTTTTATATCTTTAACTGCATGTTTATACCATCTAACCTTACTATCCGGAACATAGTAGTTATACTCTAAATATTTAAATACTTTATCTTTAATTGTATATTTAACTTCGTCTTTTGATGATTGTGTATCCTGATATTCTTCTTTTTTACCTTTATATTTATTCTTAAATTTTATTAATTTCTTTGTTTTTATAATAACTTTATTTGCATCTTCTATTTGTTTTCGTAACCAAAGTTTTTCTCCTGAATTTGATCTGTATATCTTTACACTACTAGGTACTTCTTTAATCATTTCTGTATCATATGCAAAATTATGTCCTTCCTTAACTGTGGATACTATAGGATTTACGCCATAGGATGGAAGATATTTTATGAATTTTAAACTTCTTTGGATTCCACTTCCTCCAATTGGTGGGAAAAAATAAACTATACATAATACATTTTTCATATTTACACCTCTATTAATTTTATCATTTTGTTTCAATGTTATTTTATGGAAGCCACATATTTACTATTCTTACTTACTGAAATTTTATGAATTATCTTATATCCAGTGGCAGTCCAATATTTAAAAGGATTTTTTGCAGCTTTTTCCCATCTTGTATAAATGTCTTTATATATAGGTTTTTTGGTAATATTATGCATAGCCTTTAGTTGTTCTACATGTAATTTATGATAGAATATACTTGCAATATTATTTATTTTAAATGGATATAAATCATACTTAGACCAACATATTCCCTTAATATTATATAAATATAGATTATTTTCCAAAGTTTGAAGACCTTTGTTATATAATTCTTCTACACATTTATTATTTTCAACTATATATAAATCTAATAATCCCCACAAAGAAAATATAAAACCATTAAGTACAAAGGATGGTTCCTTTGATGGATATTCTTCGTAAAAGTAATTATTATTTAGTGAAGCTAAAACTCCCCCATTTTCTACATCCTTTTCAAATGAACTTAAATATTTCATAGAACTATCTATATATCTTTTTTCTTTTGAATAACTATAATATCTAGCTAATACTGAAATAGCTTGACCTTGGGCTAGAGCTGATATCCATGGTTTTGGTAAATCATAAATATAATTATCCCATCCAATTGTTACCCCAAATATATCATCTTTAACATTTATAGTATTTTCAACAAACCAATCTGCACACTTTTTTACCACATCTATGTACTTTTCTTCATTTGTATCTGTATACATATCAAAATTACCAAGGGCATATTGTGCAATAGTTACTGGAGAATAGTGCATTTTTCCATCTATTTCCACCAATGGTATTCCTTCTTTATCTACTATACCTGGATAATTGGATTTTGGTCTTGTATCTACATAATAATCTTTTATTAATTTACCATCAGCTTTTTTATTTACCTTCATATTTGGATGCCAATAATCCTCTTTACCAAATATCATTCCACTATAAGCACTTATCATTTCTTTAATATTCATATTATCCCTCCGTATAACCTAGCTACTATATTCATCAATAATTTTATACTTACAAATTGTATAATTCGATAATATTTAATAAAAATCTATTTTTTATCACAAGTTTAACAGTAATAATTTCCCATAATAACATTTTAAACTTATTATACTACTGATAGATTTTTTTGTCTATTGTAGATTATCAACTACTTTTGACCCACTTTGTCACACAAAATTAACCCACCTTTAAAACTAATCTATTAGTTGAATATCATATCCGCTATCGCGTAGCTGATTTATATCAATGTTAATTGTTTTAGAGCTGACACTAATTTTTATGAATTTTGTGAGTTCTAAAAGTCTGTCTTGTAATAAATCTATGGTCAATGAATCCATAGGATTTGAGTAATAAACCTTTTCAGGTATTGAGGCTACAACTTTTGTAGCCTTTGCATTATTTTGTTCGCATAATTGCTCCATACTTATAAACTCTGAGCCTTCATCATGACGCAGCTCATATTTTTTTATATCTCGATTATATCTATAGTTAGTAGATTGCTTTAATAATCTGATAGTATTAGGATATTTAGCACCGTAGGTGGTAGCTAAGAATTCTTCTGATGCTTCTTTACTTTCGGTATTAAATATATGCACGAATTTTTCGAAATCTATAGTTATTTCTTTAGCCATATATTAAGCCCCCTTTGATTTTCCCTTTACTCTAAAACTATCACCTGTTATATTTATTAAGTGACAGTGATGCATTAATCTATCGAGTATTGCTGTTGCAGCTAATTTGCTAGTAAATATTTGATCCCAATTACTTAATGATACATTGGTGGTTATTATTAGAGAGTGTTTTTCGTATCGTTGGCGGATGATTTGAAAAAATATGCTCTCTTTTTCTTTATCCATTTTGAAATGTCCTAGTTCATCAATAATTAGTAAATCTATTTTTTCAAGTTTCTTAAATTTACTTTTTAAAGTACCATCTAAATAACATTTATGCAGACTTTCTATAAACTCCTGAGCAGTTGTAAATAAAACTTTATATCCACTTTGACATGCTTTCATACCTATTGCGGTAGCAATATGACTTTTACCAACACCGGGTGGACCAAGTAAAATAATATTTTCTTTATGACTTAGAAATGATAAAGTCTCTAAATCTCTAATCTTTGACTCATTTATTTTATCTGGAAATTTAAAATCAAATGAATCTAATGTACGTAAGGATTCAAATTTAGCTATTTTTATATTACGCTCAGCATTACGAGCTCTTTTCCCTGCATATTCTAACTCTAGTAATCGGCATAGAAACTCTCTGTGACCAAGGTTATTTTCAATAGCATATGCTATCTCTGATTCAAATTCTTCGCGTATATCTAACAACTTAAATTGTTTCAATAAAGTTTGAATGTGGTCTGTTGATGTGTTAATTATAGGTTTAATATTCAAATTTGACCCTCCTCATAATAAGTTAAGGCCCTGCAAGTATCTTCGATTGTTAGCATATCATTAGTTAAATTTTCTCCACTGATTATTTCAAGATACTTAGTTTTCAACACCTCTTTTATATTTTTTATTTCATATATATCATTGGCCATACAATATTCTAAAATCAAATCTAATGATGATATATCATATAGTCTTTGAGTTTTATCAACTCTCTTAAATGGTAGCTGGGCTGCTTTAAGTGAGTAATAGACTTTTTATAAAATCCCTTACCATTAGTAAACATCTCTTCAAATTGTCTTATTATTTGTGGAATAGATTTTGGTGCTATATCATTTAAACTACCATAATGCTTGTCTACAGTTACCATTCGGCCTTTATCATTAATAATTTCATGGACTGCTATTATGTCTAACGACTTATTAAAAACCTCCAATTTATAACCTAGCGTAATTCTAAAAGTAACCTTCTTCCCAACATACTCAACAGGGACACTATATTTTACAGCATCTACTGATATATATGAATCTAAACTTACTTTTCTTTAAGTTCACATGAAATAAAAGGCTCTCGCCTTACTGTATTTAGGTGTGGCAGCTCTTCAGCAAAGAATTCATTTGTAATCCTTAGGGTAGTTCTATGTATCTCATTATTAGCCTCTTCAATAAATAAGTCGGCAGACTCATTTAACTCTGTCATACTTCTAAATTTATTTCCTTTTACAAATTGCTCCTCAATGTATTGAAATGGTTTTTCTACCTTTCCTTTTGTTTTAGCCCGATAGGGGTTACATTCATTTAAACTTATACCCAAATAGTGAACTAACCTTAAATCATTAGTATTAAAATTGACTTCTTCACCTGATTTATTAGATTCTACTAACACCTTAGGATTATCAATTAAGATTTCTTTTGTAACTCCACCTACCTTTTTAAATAATAGATGAATTGCTTCATAAATGGCTTCGCCATCGCAAGACTTTGAAATCAATATAGCCTTCTTCCTAGATTCTGCTAGAACTAAGGAATAACAATATACCATTATTCTTTCACCACCGATCTCCATGGTGTAGTGAGTCCAATCGAATTGAGATTGTTCTCCTAACGGAATTTCTATTCTTTTGGTGGCTTTAAGTGGAATATTATTTTTTTCCTCTTTTAACTTATTAAGATATCTATAAATGGGAGAAATACTACCGTTATATCCTAATTTCTTTAATTCACGATGTATCCTTGTTCCAATAAAGTTGAACTTTGGACTTAAATACCATATATTTATCTGTTCTTGATATTGGTCTATCTTAGTATCATATGACCTGCTTTTATAATGAGGTTCTTCATCATACCTTACTAATCTTCTTACAGTATTTCGAGATATTTTTAACTCCCTTGCAATCTTTCTTATAGGAATCTCTCTTTCATGCATTCTCTTTACTGTAATCGATTATGTCACATCTTTTACCTATGTCTTTCCTCCTAATCTTAAGCATAAGACTAGAGGATATTATAAGAACATTGGTGGTCAGTTTTAAGTATAAATCAACAGTCTATAATCCTACTATAGCCATCTTCAAATATAACTATATATATATTGTATTATTTAAAACTATGTTAAAATATAATTATTGCAGAAGTTTCATAATCAAAAGGAGGACTATAAAATGAAAATCTTGACTGTTATTGGTGCTAGACCACAATTTATAAAGGCATCCGTTGTATCTACAAAATTAAGGGAAAACCATACAGAAATATTAGTTCATACAGGTCAACATTATGACTCCAATATGTCCGATATATTTTTTGAAGAATTAGGAATACCTAAACCCGATTATAATCTTGAAATTGGTTCAGGTGGACATGGTATTCAAACTGGTAAGATGTTACAATATTTAGATAAAATATGTACTGATGAAAAACCTGATCTAGTTCTTGTTTACGGGGATACTAATTCAACTTTAGCAGGTGCTCTTGCTGCAAGTAAATTACTTATCCCTGTTGTTCATATAGAGGCTGGACTTAGAAGCTTTAATAAAAGTATGCCTGAAGAGCAAAACCGTATACTTACAGATCATATTTCTGACCTACTATTTGTTCCATCAGATACTGCTATTATTAATCTCCGAAATGAAGGTATAACTAATGGTGTTTACAATACTGGTGATGTTATGTATGATACTATTAATCATTTCAAAGAAAAAGCTGAAGTTAAATCTTCAATTTTAAATGATTTAAATATTACTAAGAAGAATTATATTCTGTCTACAATTCATAGAGCTGAAAATACAAATGATATTAATCGATTGAGTAATATCTTAACTGCATTAAACAGTGCTAATGAAGATATTATCTTACCCCTACATCCAAGAACAAAAAAATTTATAAAAGATTATGGCCTAAAAATAGGAGATAAAGTTCATATAATTGATCCTGTTGGTTATCTTGATATGATTAAACTTATGAATAATTCTAAAAAAATCGTAACTGATAGCGGTGGAATACAAAAGGAAGCCTATTTCTTAGAAGTTCCATGTATAACTATGCGTGATGAGACAGAATGGATTGAAACAGTAAACAATGGTTGGAATATAATTGTAGGTAGTAATACTGAAAAAATTCTTCATGCTATAAAGAATTTTAATCCTATTACCATCCCAGAAAAAGTATTTGGGAATGGAAATGCTTCTGAAATAATCACAAATATAATTTCAGAATATATTTGTAAATAATTATTTAATTAAAAATATTACTAGAAATATTCTTTCTAGTAATATTTTTAATGTTATAAACTAGTATCCCACTAAATAAACAGTAAAAATTTAATGATTACTAATTTATATATTTCACAGTGTACTTTCATTTAATTATTTCTAAATACCTGCTATTAACTAAATCCATATTATCATTCCAAAGAGCTCTTTCTTCAATGATAATTTTATTTCTTTTAATAGCTGATTCAAATAACCCATCTTTCTCTAAAGAATTAATCATAGCTTTAAATAAACATGTTTCAGATAATTCGTCTAAAATATATCCATTCTCACCATCTACTATCCATTCTTTATTGGCTGGTAAATTTGATACTATAGGAAATATCCCACTAGCCATACCCTCCAATAGATTAACAGATGTAGAATCTGAAGTTGGTATAGATATATATGTTCTACATTTTTTTAATAGTTCTTTAACTTGATCCCTATTAACAAACCCCTTAAACTCAACACTACTTTTAATATTTAGCTCTTCTATTAAATTCAAAACTTCTTTTTCCTTATCACCTGAATTTGTTAAAATCAACTTTGAGTCTGGATATACTGAGAGTAAACTTTTAAATGCTTTTAATATAATATCAATATTAGAATTATCACATAATGTTCTCATACTCAAAAATGTTTTTGAGTCTATATTTTTATCTTTAGAATTAAACTCTTCAATATTAATTCCCATAGGCACAGTAACTATTTTGCTTTCTTTCCCACCTAATTTTTTAATCTCATCACTCATATGTTTAGAATCTGATGTTATTAGATCGCATCTTTTAATCACAAACTCAGTTATTTTTTTATACATGCCATTAATTTTGGGCGTCACTAAAATATCACTTCCCCAAGTCGAAACTACCAATGGTCTTATGTTAATAAGAGTGCCTATAAGCCCATAACTAGTTAAGTAATGAGCATTGACTATATCAGGATTAATTTTTTTTATTATTTTTTTTATCCTAAATATTTTTTTTAAATATCCTATATTACCACCTTCACTACTTACATTTAAGTTTTCACAAAGGCAATAAACATTAACTCCCTTAATATTAGAGTTTCTAAAAGATATTATAGAAACTTCATGACCTCTATCTCTAAAATATTCACACCATCGTATAATATGAATACTAGCAGCATCTCCTAAAAAACATATTTTCATATATGTCACCTCTAAATTTAAAATTCTTCTACATAATCCACATAAAATAATCCAAATAAAATTATAAATGTCGGCGTAAAACTATATATTTCACTAGTAGTTTGAAATGATATTCCTGTTAAATTTCCATATAGAATAAATACGGTTATTATGCACATAATTGCAATATTATTAACTTTAACTCTTCTATTTTTGCATCTAAAATAATCTATGAGAGCTCTAATACCTATTGTGATTGTTAATATTATTGATAATACCATGAATGGTACTCCAATCTCAGATGACATGTTGAATATGACACTATGTGCATCTGAATACTCTCTTGGGCTCCCTGAATATTCTTGAAAAAAGTATTTAAAGTTACCGATTCCAACACCTGTATATGGATGATCTTTAGTCATTCCAATGGCAGATTTCCTATAATTTGTCTACTTTTACTTTGACTTTCAATTAACTTTTTTAGAAGTTTATTTTGTCCTCTTTCCCCTAAGTCGACATCTTTAACTTTATTGCCTACAATTACATCCTGAATTTCTTGTAAATTACTATCTGATTTCACGTCTGGTCTATCCATTACATTATAGGTTAATATAGCGCCAAAAACCAATAGCAATGGTAAATATTTTTTCAATTCTTAACATCAAAAGTTAAATATATTACAAATATTGCAATAAAATTAATCCATGCTCCTCTTGATAATTGCATAGACATAATAAAACACATAGAAAGTATAAGTATAGTCCAAACATTTTTTACAGTTTTCTCATTAATCCATTTTGCAATTAATACTGGTAATATTATCAAATCATAAATTAAGATAAAATTTGAACCTATAGGTCCAAAAATTCTAATGTCTTTATTTCCGCCATCCAAGTCATAAAGAAATATAAAATATCTGGTATAGATGATACAATACAACCTAGACAAACTGCAAAAAGAACATCATTTAAAAATTTCTTTTTATCCCTAACCTCTATAGACTTTAGTATCAGTATATACAATCCAAACGGTGTGAATGAAAGTAATATTATTTTAAAACTTAATAATTTGTCAAATGCTAAGGTTGAACTAATTATTAACAATATTAATAGAATACTTCTTATTATTTTATTTTTAACGACAGGTTGTAATATTAAGTGCGACACATAAAAACACCCATAAGTAAATAACATAGTGTAAAATGAAGTTACCACACAACAACTTACCTACGAAAGGATTCACTTATGAGTTATAAACATATTACACATTTGAAAGAAGCGTATAGAGGTACTTCATAAACAAGGCCATTCTGCACGTGAAATTGCCAAATAGATTTTAATAGTCCATTTTTTACTAACGCTATAGCTGATATTATATAAAATCCAGCATGTACAACCCATTGAAGTTGTAATAATCCAAGTCTTATCATCACATAACCAATAATAGGTAACATAGGTATTAAAAATCCTATGGATAAAATAGCTCTTTTAAATTACAAAAACATAAAATTGATTAATCCCAAAACACATAGAATTCCAATTACACCCAAAATTAATATTAGTTTTCCATCACTATTTCCCATGCAATTATACACATTCCAATGTAGGCAATTTTACGCTTATTCAAATTCAGTTTCCTATTTCTATACCTTACATTTATTATTTACTATATTTGCAATCCTAACAGCTACTTTACCATCTATTTTATAAAAATTCTTACTTACAAATTCTTCATATCTTCTTTCTTTTAATATATTCATATTATATAAAATATTAAATAATTCATCATAATTGTCTACGCCTAAACTTAATCCATCTTTCACAAAGTTACCTTCGTCATTATATTTAGATAATAATATACATATTGATGGCTTTCCTAATATAGCGCCTTCTAATACCACTGTAGAATGCACACTAATAATTACATTACACCATAATAAACAATCATATAAATCTTTATCTTTAGTAACTTCATAATTTTTTAAGTTGAACTTTTTAATAGTTTCATCGTAAAATTGATAATTGCTATCTCCAGGATGCATTTTTACAATTAAATTATAATTTTCAAGATTACATAAAGCCTTGCATAATATATTAAATGAATCCTCACTTAAATCTTTTATTGGTTGTGTAGCAAATAATATATTTATTTGCTTTTCATTATTTTCTAACTTATATTCTTTACTTTTTTCATATAAATAGTCTGTTCTTGGCTGTCCTACAACTTTTAACATTTCTGTTTTATAAACTTTGGTATTTTCAATCAAAGTATTCTTAAACTCTTCTCCCCATAAGAATGTATTTTTAGGAATTAATATTTTTTGATTAGATGGAATCATGTATGCTATTGAAGTCGTATTTATTAAACCATGTTGAAGTGCAAAGGTATCAATGTTTAACATATTCCCTGCAACGATAGCACATCTTGGTCTATCAGCTTCATCTACCACTAAAACCTTTTTAATGTTTAAACTTTTTATTATTCTCCTCAATACGAAAATTTCTTTTACATAATTTATATATGTAGCTTCCAAATCTCCAAATACGTATTTATCTATATATGTATATAAATCAAAATTCTTATATTTAAAATTAAATAAACTTAAATTTGTCAAATGATTTTCTATTTTATCTTTACTTATGAATAATTTTCCGCATAACTTTCTCCATATTTTAACCAATTCAAAAGGGAAGTATTTTTCTTCCAAACTGTCTGCTTTATGTATCCTGACTTTAAAATTTAATGTTTGTATGCTAAAAACATCACAATCAGATTTCAATTTCTGTATTGTTTTTCCATATAAAGAATCATAATAACATAATTTATTATTGATTTTCATTGAATTAATTGATTCAGCTTGAGTATATATCAATATTCTATTATCACTATCTTTAAATTTAGTTTTTATAAAATAATGTATCCCTTTTAACCATCTTTTTAAAAACAAACATGATATTTTTATTTGGCTAAAACTAATAATTTTCTTATCATTTTCTATTTCATTTTCCAATTTTACATCTTTTATTTGAAATAATTTTGAAGATAAATCCGCTAAAATAGGATCATCAGTTATTATTAAAATTTCATCCATCCGGTTATTCGATATATTTATGTATTTAATAGTCTCCTCTAACATGATAATCTTACTAATAAGTTCTTTTAATTTTTCATAAATAGTTCCTCTATTGAAATTATACATTTCTATATTATCATATATATATAATTCATTTATTTTTTTACCATTTATTTTTTCAGATTCCATTCTTTTAAAAAATTTAAAACTTTCATCTTCTATGTTTATATTTTTTAATATATCCGAAACTTCTAATTTACTTTCATCTGGAAATGAAATTATATTTTTACCATTCTTTATAATAACTTTTATCATCTCATCACCTTTTCATCTATTTTAAGTTTATAGTTAAATATTATCCCTAATAACTCTTCCTGGTACACCATAAACTATCTTATTATTCTCAATAGATTTTGTTATTACTGAACCTGCTCCCACTATACATTTCTTTCCAATAGTACTGCCTAATGTTACTACAACTCCATCATCTATTAGAGTGTCATCTCCAATAATAACAGTGCCACTTAATGTTACACCACTAGCAATATACACATTTTCACCTAATATGTTATCGTGATTTACTCCACTCATAGTGTTTACTACACAATGGTCCCCGATGATAGGATTTGGCGTTATTAGACAACCACATTCTATCAATGTTCCTTTTCCAATAATTGCATTAGGCGCAATTACTGCTTGAGGATGTATAATTGTAACCGGTTCTATATCCAATTTGGAAAATTTATTAATAATTTTTCTTCTTATTTTAATATTACCTACGCCTAAAATATATCCTTTAATATTATATTTATATATCAATTCTTCTATTTCATTATCTGTACCTATTATAGGTACATTATCAATCATCATTCCTAAATTCTCTTCATTTTCTCCTATAAAACCTACAACATTGTATTTACTCTGCTCCAATGCATTGTATAATACAACCCTTGCATGTTGACCACAACCAATTATTGCAATATTATCCTTCATACCACACCTCCTATGTACTCTTCAAAATAACTGTTAACCTATAAATATTAACAGTTATTCTATTATCCAAAATAATTCAAAATTAATATTTTCTTCTATTACTTTTTCTTAAGTCCTTCTCTTTATTTAAAGTTAATCATACTATTTAAATTTCATTAGATATTATCTAAATTGTATTATACTATTCTACATAAAAAATGTCTATAAAATAACTTAATAACCTATTTAAGTATATTACTACCTTTTTTTAATTTACTTAATGTATCCATTATGTCTTTTTTGTATATTATAAATAATATTAAAAATACAATGACTACTATCAATACTTTAATTAATATACTTATCCAGAAACTTAAATCTGTCAATAAAAACGAACTCATTCCAATTATTAAAAATATAAATGATATAGAAAATAATTTTATGATGTTAAATTCAATCGGTTCTATCTTTCTTGAGATATAATAAACTAAACTACAGGATAACATACTAGCAACCAGGCTAGCTATACTAGCTCCAATAATATCAAATTTAGGTATGAGAATGACATTAAGTATGCAATTTAGTATAGCTCCTGTAAAAGTTCCTATTGCTATAAATTTAACTCCTTTTTTATTAAAGAATAATGGATTAACAAAAAAATAGTATATTCCATTAAATACAAATGCAAAGCTCAAAAACGGAATAACCATCCAACCACTATAATACTCTTCATTTACCATTATCTTGAATATTTCTGGTCCAAATAAAGACATTCCCATTGCTAGTACACTATATATAATAGTTAGTATCTCAGACATCTTTACTATTTCATTTTGATTTTTTTCTTTATCTTCCATTCTTTCAAAAAACCAAGGCACATAGGCTTGATTAACTGCTTGCGTTAATACATTTATTATGTTTCCAAATTGAGCACCATTACTATAAATAGCAGGTGAAGATAACCCATTAAAGTTAGCCAAGAAAAGTTTATCTATCATAGCTACTGCCCAACCTGATAGACTATGTGGTAGTAAAGGTAATGAATATTTCAATGCTTGAACAATATAACACTTTTTTATATTTAGTGAGATAGTTGGAATAAACACAATAACGGTATATATGAAAAATATTATATCCGTTATAGCTAGGGCTAATAAAATCCCTAGTGATCCTCTTTTAAATCCCACTACAAATAATAGATTTAAGGATAAGTTTACTAAGAAATAAGCTAGATTATTTAATGCATATTTTCTACTTTCTTCTTTAGCTTGTAGTGTAGTTTGAAATATAGTATAAATAGCATTTAATGTTATAGAAATCATTCCTAAAAATATGAATGGGAAAAATTCTATTCCTCTAGCAAAGGGTTCTATGAGCACTCTTCTAAATATAATAAAAACACTACTCATTATGATACAATTTAAAGCTACAAATGCTATACACGAACCCCAGAATTCTTTTAGTTTCTTATTATCCTCTTTATAATCAACGTAAAATCTCATGATTGCTGCATTTAATGATAAAGAAAATAGTATACTTAAAAATGAAACTAATGCTACTACTGTATCAGAAATTCCTTTCTCAGCTGGTACCATCAACCCAGTGTATATAGGTATCAAAATCAATCCTATACTTTTTTGTAATATCTGAACCAAGGCATATACTCCTGAGTTTTTCAATAATCTTCTACCACTAGACATATTTAACTCCTTACTTAGGCATTGTCATTTCATTCTCATTTATGAAACTTGCACTACTATATTTCATCATAATTAATCCTTTTTTATAATTACTTAATTTTACTTAATTTTACTTCATTTACTTTTCCATTTAAATTTTTCACTAACATATCAATAAAGTTTACTCCTGCACTATAGGCATGAGGATATCCTCCTCCAAATCCAGGATTCATTTCATTTATATATAAATTTCCATCTTTATCTTCAAATACATCTACATCAATTGGGCCTCTAAAATTAATTTGTTGTAACTTCATCATTTCATTTATAATATCGTCTATATATAGAAACGGATTTGTCTGTTTCTCCCGCTCTCATATATAATTTTTCTTATCAATGTATCCTTTTAATTCTTCTTTATTATCAACTTTACCTATTCCTGTGCTTCCACTTTCATCTCCAATTTTTGCAAATATAAGAAATCTTATTTCATCATTTATAATAGCATAATTAACTTCATCGTATCGACTAAATGTAGGTATTACTTTTAATTTATCTTGTATAAGTATATCAAAGGTTAAATATATTCTATAATATTATTTAAAAACAATTTCTATATACATGTATTTAATTAAAGACATATGAATTCATTAAATATTCATCAGCAGTCCAAGGCTTTCGTACCATTAGTATTTCTTCATTATACATCCTTAACCTAGATCCTCCCAAGTGATTAATTCATCTGCATGTATATCTCTTTTTAGAATTCTACCAGCCACTACATCAGCTAACTCTGGTTTAATTCCACTTCCAGGTCTCTTATATGCTAGCATAGTCTTTTCAATAACTGTTCCCTTTGCTAGGTCTATTTTCGCAACTATACTCCTTCTAACATCTTTCATTATTAAAACTTCTCTAGCTGTTGGTCTCTTTATTCCATCTCCTAACACCTTCTCAGCGTTTCTTATAGCTGTAATATAAGATTTAAACTCCATTGGTTCCATAGATGCCTTATGATCTGGACCATCCATTTTATTATCTAGAGTTATGTGCTTTTCTACAAATTCTGCACCTAGCGCTACTGCAGTAACAGCAGCTTCATTTCCAATTGTATGATCAGATAGTCCAACTGGAACTTTAAACGCTTCTCTCATTGTCACCATCGCTCTAACATTAACATCTTCCTCTGCCGTCGGGTAATCTGTAGTACAATGCATTATTTTTATATTTTTATTTCCTGTAGATTTTAAAATATTAATTGCCTGTTCAACTTCACCCAAAGTACTCATTCCAGTGGATAAAATGATTTCTTTTCCCGTGTTTCCTATTTCCTTTAAATATTCCACATTCGAAACTTCTGTAGAGCCAATTTTAATTATAGGTACACCTAAACTCACTAAAAAATTCAAACTTTCAGTACCATCTGGTGTAGAAATAAATAGAATTTCTTTTTCCTTACAATAACTTTGAAGTTTTCTAAACTCCTCAAAAGGTAACTCCAATTTTCTTACCATATCTAGTTGAGACTCTTTAACTGGCATATTCTCCATCTGATATTCAGCTTTATCAGCATAAGCTCCCACACATTCTTCAGCTTTAAAAGTTTGAAATTTAATAGCATCTGCTCCACACTCAACTGCCATATCAACTAATTTTTTAGCTATTTCTATACTACCATTGTGATTAACACCTGCTTCTGCAATTACAAATACTGACATATTATTATCAACTCCATATTAATTTCTTCTTTAATAGTTTTTCATTAATCTCTATCCTTTTTAATACATTTAGTATTTCTTTACTCGTATTACCTTCTCCATATAAACTATCTACATTTTTAACAAAATCATTAAACTCTCTAGATAACGCTTTCTCTATTGCTTTATGTATATTCTCAGCTAAATAATCTGTTTGAATTATATTTTCAGCCATTAGTCTACCCTTTTGTCTATTTCCTATATTAACTACTGGTTTCTTTAGATAAGGTGCTTCAACTAATGCACTAGATGAATTACCAACTATAGCTCCACATAATTTCATTACGCTTAAATATTTCAAACTTCCCAAACTCTTATATATATGGACATTAGAGTTTCTCATTGCAAAATCGTCTAATGCTTTGATAATTTTATCACCACCATTATCTGAATTGGGATAAGTGATAATCATCTTTTTATCAATTTTATTTAAAGCTTCTATAACATTATTAATTTGTGCTTCAACGGCATTTACCTCTAAAGTTACAGGATGATATGTAACTAATAATGTATCTTTATCTACACAAACTCCTAAAGTATTCTCTAATTCTTTAGAAGACATTAATTTTGTGAGTTTAATATTTTCTATGCCTGAATCTCCAACATTAAAAATTCTCCAAGATTCCTCTCCCATATTTCTAATGTTATCAGCATAACATTCCACACCTGGAAAATGAATATGTGCCATTTTCGTTATACTATGCCTTATCTGTTCATCCATAGCTCCTTCAGTTATTTCTCCACCTGAAATATGAGCTATTGGTATGTTCATCGCCATAGCTGTTGTTGCAGCTGCAAAAGCTTCATATCTATCCCCCAATACCAATACTATATCAGGTTTCAATCTATTAAAAGCTCCTACAAACTCGCCAATTGCTAAACCAATTTCACGAGCATTTTTTCCCTTTTCATTTGAATCTAATAATATTGGACATTCTTCGTCTATTTTAAAGCCGTCTTCCAAAATATCATTTTTCGTCATACCAAACTTAGGAGAGAGGTGCATGCCAGTTACAACTAACTGTAATTTTAACTCTTTATCTTCATCTATTTCTCTAATTATATGTTTTAATAGACCATATTCTGCTCTAGTTCCTGTTATCACTGCAATTTTTCGCATTTAAACATCACCACATTCCTTTATTATCGCCTCTGCTATTTTAAAATCCATTTCAGTATCTATATCAACTGATGAATATGAATCCATTATATACCCCATAACTTCTTCTGGCTCAAAAGTTTTTTGTTTTTTTAAAACCTCTGTCTTAATTAAATATATTGCACCATTCATTCTATAGACATTAGGAAGTTCCTGTCTTCTTGTAATTTTTCTTCCTTCTTCAATGAAATATTTTAGTTTATCACCTTCAAAAATATTAGCCCAATAAGGATTTACTTCTGCCTCACATACTGAAACAATAGAATCATAGTCGCTATTTAATAATTTATCTATAGCCTCATCGATATGACTATGATTCCTTAAAGGTGATGTGCATTGTAATAATAACACATAATCAGATACATACCCTTCTGTCTTCTCTAAATAATTCAACATATGTAAAACACATTCCATAGTTGGTGAATTATCTTGTGATAACTCATCGGGTCTTAAATAAGGAACCTCAGCTTTATATTCTCTAGATACTGTTGCAATCTCGATATCTTCTGTAGTTACTACTACTCTTGATACTCTGTTAGACTTTTTAGCTGCTTCAATAGTATATCCTATCAAAGGCTTTCCATTTAACTCTCTTACATTTTTTCTAGGAACTCCTTTTGAGCCTCCCCTAGCTGGAATTATAGCTAATATTTCTTTATTCATCATTATATCTCCTCATATAGCTAATATTTATATTATACTTAGTTTTTAAATTTGAATCTTTAATAAAATATTTAGGTCTTCTCTTTGTTTCCATATAAGTTCTTGCAACGTACTCTCCTAATATCCCCATTGCTATTAATTGCATTCCACCTAGAAATGTTATTATGCATATTGTAGATGCATATCCTGGTATATCTTTTCCCTGTATTAAAGTTCTAAAATAGCTGATTCTTTACCAAAATTTCTTGAAAAAGAAACATATTTTACTCTTTCATCTAATATAGACAATTGTTTAATTACTTCTAACGTAGAATCTGCACTGCCATCGTTTATAAATATAAAATCAAAGTAATATTTTTCTATTTTACTTATCCAAAAATACACACTCATTGTAGAATAAATCCAAACCGAGTTCTTCATTATAACAAGGTACTATTATGCTTACTTTCTTCATATTTTTCTCCCTACATATTAATAACTGTTTAAGTATACATTTATTAATTAAACTTTTTAAAATATTTTTTCATACATATAAATAGTATTATTATTAAAGTTATACTTGAACACCCTATCCCTATAAACAAACTCTTATTTACATATGTCATATTTATTTCATGATGACCTTTATCCAACTTAAGAGCCATAAAACCACCATCAACTAAATAAGGCTCAATGTTAGTATCATTATCTGTTATCCTCCAATTGTGATCATATATTATTGGGAATAATACATATCCTTCTTCTTGTAATTCAAACCCACTAGTAAAATTCCTATTAGTTCTAACTATATCTTCTATTTTTATTGAGTTCATACTCTCTATAGAGTCTTGTATATATTCTCCATCAACAATTACAAATTTACCATTTAGAGCTAAATCATTTTTAAATTTAATTATATCATCTTTATTTAAATAGCCTAAATAAAATACATCATTAGACTCCTTATCATTTTTTATGATATCGATACACTCTACACCTCTAGCATCATTATCATTTACAGAGAATTGTATGCTAATCTCAGAATACTTCTCTGCATCTGTAATTACTATGTAATATTCTCCCGACTCTTCAACATAATATTCATTATTATCAATGGATTTTTCTTTTACTATTTCATCAATTGATTTCTTATTCTTTTCTTTATCTTCTTTACTATCCTCTATAACTGAATGCTCACTTGTATAAATATTACTATATAGTAGAGCATCCTTTTCTATTAAGTTATCTGATAACTTTTCATTTTCAATATCCTCAATACTAAAATATTTTAATTCAGCATTACTTATTTTAAATATATAAAATTCATTAACTTTTTCAATTAATTCTGAATTAATATAAGGACAATAATTATAATAACTTATATAGTATTGAGTACCTATTAATTGTGCTATGACATTTCTTCCTTTTATGTTATTTCTAACACTACTATTATTAGTATTTGTAAATACCTTACCTAAATTTTTATAATTTGAATTAATTAGCGAATGATAAGATGATACCCCCATTATATTTTGAGATGTATATAAATTAAGCAAATCATTTTCACTAAGTTCAATCCTACTATATTCTCCATATTTGTCTTTTACATATTCCAATATATAAGAATATTCTGACCTTACATCCGTAGCTTGTAAACTAGTATCCTTATATATATAGTAACAATTGAAAGCCACCTCAAATATCAAAATTATGGCAATTAAATTTACTGCACCTCTTTTTGCTATTTTTCTTGACGATAAAACATATAAATATAGTATTATAAATAATATATTTATATACTTCACATAAACATTGTTGTCATTAACAAAAATCAGTATTAAAGCCATTGCTATACTTATTATAAACAATTCTTTTTTTACACTTCTATCTCGTACATATACTCGATTCATTAGATAGTTACAAGTAATTATCGCTACATAAATATTAAAAAACAAATTATATCTATAGTTCCCCCCTACTGGTATGTATGCAAAATTAAATATATAATTAATTTTATCACTAAATATAGCTAATATTAATAATCCTATATGCCAAAAATATATTTTTTCTCTTCCACCTTTTCTATGTAACATATAAGAAAGAATACATATCATTCCAATAATACTTATATAACTATTGCTATCAATTGTAACACTCCCTATAAAATTAAATTTTAATATATTTAACACCCTACTAATGCTCGTAGTAAATTCAGGTATTACATTGATTTCTTTTGCTGATGATAGTGTAATATCAATAGCTGGTATAAGAACAACTCCAGCTAAAAGAACTGATACTAGAGATACTAGTACCATTTTCTTTATAAATTTTACAATACCTCTTTTGTCATTAATAATTATATATCTAATAATTCCGTATATCGCTATATGTGGAATTATTAATGCTGCTAAATAATAATCTGTTATAATAAACATAAATAATGATACAATATATGTCCAATAACTTTCCTTATTTAAGACTTTTTCTATTCCTAATAAAACTAGTGGTAAAAAAATAAAAGTATCCATCCACATTATTTGATAATTTCCATATACCATTATATTATAATTTGATATGTATATAAGGGTTCCAATCCATTTATACCTTTTAGGTACAACTTTCTCAAAATATAAAGAAGAAAAATAAATCATAAATACAATCTTTATAGTTAAAAATACAGGTAATATATCTACCATTTCAAAATTCTTCATACATTTAAGTATAATATTAAATGGACTAAGTAAATAATATATTATAAGAGAAAAATTATTATCTCCTATACCTATACTCCAATTATATATCCAATCACCACTTAGTATATTAAACTCATTTTTATAATACTCTAAAAAGTCCAATCCTTGATTATATAGATCTCCATGTAACACACTTCCATTAATAAGATATACCATATAAAATGTTATAATTGCTATTATAATTGATATACCTAAATCTTTTAATACCTTTTTCATATATATTACCTCTATAATTTCTAAATCTATTAAAAATATTCATATTCAAGTTAATTGAAATAATTATTTATGTAGACAATTCATTTACATAAAATCCAATCATAATTGATTTTAGTTTAAATCAAAATCATATATTTACTAATTTTTTATTGAGAGCCTTTTTCACCATAAAAAAATTCAAGGGAACACAAATAAAATACACTAAAATTGGAGCTAATTCTTTTGCTATACCCAATTTTACAAATATATTTAAAAACACTATTTGAAGTCCATAATTTATACTATGGGCTAAAATAAATTTAACACCTTTTTCTTTAGATGGTTTTGTTCTAAAAGTAAAATAATTGGATAATATAAAATTAAATATAAAACTTATACAATATCCTATTGTATAAGAAATATTTACTCCTAATGAAGATTGTAAAAGCAGATAAATTATATACTGTATTACTGTAGCTATACAACCTACAAATCCAAATCTTAAAAATTGCCAAAATATCTTCAAGTTCATGAATAAACTAATCTCCTTTATGTATAAGGACTCTACAAAATAGTATACTATACCATATGATACTTATAAATACTATTTTTATATGATTTATATTAAATATCACATTTTGATTTCAGTTTTTATTGAAAATATTTCTGAAAATATAATCTTTTGCTCAAATAAAAAATGCAGATTCCGAAGAAGTTGCATTACGGTTATAATTTTAATATGCCGAAAAAATAATAACCGATAAAAATTATATTAGAATTAGTGGAGATTATCAACTGTCCTTACCACTAAATTTTGATAAAATTATTCCTAAAAATGATTCGGTTAGACCGCTTAGCCATATACTGGAGGGCTTAGATTATACATGGCGTAAAGCTATAAATAAAAATGAAGAAAAGATGTTTGAAAAGATTGTAGCTCTCGTAGAGGAAATAAATAAAACCGAATTTCAAAATTTTATTATAGGTAAAGAATCTACACTAATTGATATTAATAAAGCACTTGAATTTCTTAATATAAAAAAGAGTGAAAGTGGATTAGAGTTTGTACATGATATAGGAAAAAGAAAAAGTAAATTTCAAAAATTCATAGAGCAACTTGCTGAGTTTAGATATAGACAGTTAAAATATGATGAAAACAAAAGAAATTTTAATGATAGAAACAGTTACTCTAAAACAGATGTTGATGCTACTTTTATGCATATGAAAGATGACCATATGCGTAAAAGTAGCTAAAATCAGGATATAATGTTCAAATAGCTGTAAACAGTGAATATATAGTTGGTATTGGAATTTTTTCAGACAGAAATGACCTTGGAACTCTTAAACCTATGCTTGAAAATATGAAGCAATGTTCAGGGAAAAAGTTTGAAAATATCGTAACCGATTCAGGCAAGATGCATCTAAAAATAAACAACCGAAGGTTTTGAATGTAGAAAAACATAAAAACCTTCGGTTATTTTTAATTATTAACAGAAAAGGAGCATCGCTCCATAACTAATTAGTTATTTTGCGACGCCCTCTTTATTGATCAAAATTGCCCAGCAACAGCAGATGCCAATGCTTCTGCGACTTTCTGTTGAATAGCTTGATTTGCTGTTTTTGCTGCCTCGGTTGGATTAGATATAAATCCACACTCTACCAATACAGATGGCATCAATGTATTCTTTACAACATAAAAACCATTATCTTTAGCTCCTCTATTATAATAACCAATTCTAGAGGATAAGTTATTAACCATATTTGTAGCAAGAGTTCTGCTTGCAGAAACCTTACTCACATTCCTAGTACTAATCATTGCACTTTTAGATTGTATAGATACTTCTTCACCGCTTGTCAAAAGAACTCCTCTTGCCCCTGGTGTTTCAGTACTATAATACACTTCCACACCATTTGCAGATGGATCACTAAAACTGTTATGATGTATACTAATAAATAAATCTGCATTTAAGTTATTAGCTAAATCCACCCTTCTTTTTAAACTCTCAGGTAAGTCTAGTGTACTTACCTCACCTTGATTCCTTGTCATCACTACTTGATAACCTCTTTTTTCAAGTTCGGATTTAAGTTTAACTGAAACTTCCATATTTAAGTCAGTTTCTGAATATTTAATTCCATTATGTGTAGAAACTGCTCCATAGTCTCCACCTTGATTATGTCCTGGATCAATTACAATAAGTTTATCACCTTTAATATTAATATCCTTTGATAAATAATCATCTTCATCTTTATTGGTGCTATTCTTATGTTTAAAATGTACTACCACACTAAATACTCCAAAACTTTCCGGTGTATATGTAGCTGTCCTATTAGCACTCCAATCACTTAATACAGTCCAGCTTCCTGTTGTTCTATCACATATCCAAATTTTATATAGTGTGTCATTTTCTGGAGCTGCAAAAGAAGATATATTAATAGCTTTTCCCTTTTTCATTTCCCCAGTAACATCTAAAGATACAGCCATAGACTTATTCTTCTCTGTAATATAAAAATCTTTTCCCTGAGCTGCATCTTCTACTGTTCCACTTTTACTCTTATGCTTTACATGTACTACAAATGAATATTTACCAACCTTAGTTGGTTTAAATTCTACACTGTTTTTAGTACTATAATCACTTAGTACTGTCCATTGGCCAGTACTTCTATCACATACCCATAACTTATACAGTGTATCCGCTGCTGGTGTTCCTTCTGCCTTCATAGTTAAAGTTGAACCCACAAATTTGTCTCCTGTTACATTTAATGATGTAACCTGTGATTTTGGTTCTGTAACTTGTACATCTACAGACCTATAATCATCTTCTACTGTTCCACTTTTACTCTTATGCTTTGCATGTACTACAAATGAATAGTTACCAGCCTTAGTTGGT
>NZ_BAAACI010000006.1:376166-376658 GCF_039521425.1 Clostridium subterminale | reverse complement strand
TCCTGTTACATTTAATGATGTAACCTGTGACTTTGGTGTTGTAACTTGTACATCTACAGACCTATAATCATCTTCTACTGTTCCACTTTTACTCTTATGCTTTACATGTACTACAAATGAATAGTTACCAGCCTTAGTTGGTTTAAATTCTACACTGTTTTTAGTACTATAATCACTTAGCACTGTCCATTTGCCAGTACTTCTATCACATACCCATAACTTATACAGTGTATCTGCTGCTGGTGTTCCTTCTGCCTTCATAGTTAAAGTTGAACCTACAAATTTGTCTCCTGTTACATTTAATGATGTAACCTGTGACTTTAGTTCTGTAACTTGTACATCTACAGACCTATAATCATCTTCTACTGTTCCACTTTTACTCTTATGCTTTGCATGTACTACAAATGAATATTTACCAGCCTTAGTTGGTTTAAATTCTACACTGTTTTTAGTACTATAATCACTTAGTACTGTCCATTTGCCAGTACTTCT
>NZ_BAAACI010000006.1:0-376057 GCF_039521425.1 Clostridium subterminale | reverse complement strand
GTACTTCTATCACATACCCATAACTTATACAGTGTATCCGCTGCTGGTGTTCCTTCTGCCTTCATAGTTAAAGTTGAACCTACAAATTTGTCTCCTGTTACATTTAATGATGTAACCTGTGATTTACCTGTAGTACTTACCTTTGCTATCTCTTCCTTCACCTTTAACAAACTATATCCATATCCTCTAGCTGCTGCCCATCCTTTACCCTCAGGATTTTCTTGAATTCCTAAATGCTCTACATAAATAGCGGACCCTCTAGTTACATATTGGAATCTTGAATCCACACAGTCTTGTTTTAAAGGTTCATTTGAGGCATATGCCTTTAAATGTTGAACTACTGCCCTAATCCCAATTTGAACTGTTTCAAAAGACTCTCCTGGAACCCCATTTCCAGTTGCTCCCAAACCAGCAAAATTATTTTGATTTGGTTTTACATCTCCACCAAAATTAAGATATCCAGTTTCATGCATCATTTGAGAAAATAAAATATCGTAATTTACACCCTCAATATTTGCTTCATTTATGGTATAGTCAACAAAATCCGATATATACTTAAGACTTAAAGTTGCATTTCGTTCACGCAACTTTTGGATCATTTGATCTCTATTTAAAGTTCCTTTTGACATGATCATAGTCTTTGCATTATCAACAACTATTGTTACATTCTGCTCCTGTGTTTCACCTACAGAATTTGTAGCAACAGTCTTTATAGTATGTGTACCATTAGACACATTAGTAAATTTATACGTAAATCCACTCTTACCTGAATCTGGGTAATTACTATATTTGCTTCCAATATCACTCCTAGATATTCCATAATCAGCTTGTCCTTTTTTAACACCATCAAGATATACATCTATTTTGGATATCTTATTCATGCTTATTGCAAATCCTTTTATTAAAAAATCACCTGTTAATTTTTGATTATTAATTGGATTTTCTATACTTGATATAATTGATTGTGAATAAGCATTGGTTAATTTACTCCTCATGTTATCCTTTTCTGTAACGTCTTGATTAGGTGTAGATTTAGAGTCATTAAAATCACTCAATGAATCACTTTTAACATCATTGGAGTCCTCCTCTTTATGAGGAGTTTCCATAATCTCTTCATCTGGAGTTTTCATAATCTCTCCACCAGAAGTTTGCTCCGTATTCTCCGATAATTCATTAATCGCCTCATTATCTATAGACATAGCTTCTATGTTTGGATAAGATATGTTAAATAAAAATACAAAAGCCAACATTAATGCGTATTTTTTCATTTTTTTCACTATTATTTCCTCCCTTACTTTATGAGGAATGCTAGTTAAAAAACTCAACACTAAGAATTGGTTATCTCACTTTAATTATACATACAACTACATAAATTTACAACAAAATTCTGTATATTGTATTAATTTTATCTATTAATGTAAAAACAATATGTGAATAATGTTAAATCATTATCTACATATTGTTTCAATTTGCTTATATTATATATTTCACATACAACCTTGATGTATTAAAATTTGTAAGACTAATGACTAAAACATCCACATAATAAATTTATTATAAAATATTTAAATTGGATATATTATTTTATACTCATTTCTCACAATATTAATTTAATATCTAAAAAATTATTATACATTCCTAATTACTTCACAAATCTCTTTTACGTCTTCTTCAGTTAAAGAAACAGAGCTTGGTAAATTAATTCCTTTATTACTTATTTCCACAGTTACATCCATATTTCCTTTCTTACAGTCCCTATATGGTTTCATACTATGTACAGGAATAAAGAAAGGTCTTGCCATAACTTCATTATTCTCAAGTATTTTTAATAATTTATCTCTCGAAACTTTAAAATTATCTTCTACGATAATTGAATATAACCAATAGCTATTATTTACTTCTTCACATTCTTTAATTAATCTTATACCTTCAATATCTTTTAAAAGTTCATTGTATAATTTAGCATTTCGTCTTTTTACTTCCAAATATTCTGGCACCATTTCAAGTTGAGCTACACCTACAGCTGCAAGTATATTCGGCATTCTGAAATTAAATCCAATTTCCTCATGATACATTCCACCATTAGGAGTTATTGTTTTTGTTTGATTTGACAAATACTTTGCTCTTTCTCCCAAACTTTTATTATCAGTTACCAGCATCCCACCTGCTCCTGTAGTCATAAGTTTATTCCCATTAAAACTAAAACATCCAACATCTCCCAAAGCTCCAACCATCTTACCTTTGTAGGTAGTTCCTAGAGCTTCTGTTGCATCCTCAATAACATAAAGATTATGCTTTTTAGCTATATCATTTACTTTATCCATATCAACTGGATATCCATAGATATGAACTGGCATCACTGCCTTAGTATTCGGAGTTATACATTCTTCTATTTTATCAGCATCCATCACAAATGTATCTTTACATATATCAACGAAAACTGGTGTAGCTCCAGTATATTTTATAGAATTCACTGATGATATGAATGTCATTGATGGTACAATTACCTCATCACCTTCACCTATTCCTAATGTTTCCATTGCAAGTTGAAGAGCCGCTGTACCATTCATTGTAACCACAGCACTTTTACAATTCAAAAACACTTGAAACTCATCTTCAAATCTATCAACAAACTTACCAACCGATGATACCCAATTGGTATCTAAACATTCCTTAACATACTTCCATTCATTGCCTCTAATTTCTGGTACACATAATGGTATCATAAATATCCCACCTTTTAAATTATAATTTAAAGATTATCCCAAAATATAAATTTTGAGATAATCTCTTTAAAATTTCTATATAATAATTTTACACATTATAAATATCAGTTTTAAAATATTGCATATTCTTTTTAATCCATTCCACAGTTTCAGCTAATCCCTCATCTATTGTGTATTTTGGCGCCCAATCAGTCAATTGTTTAATTTTAGTATTATCAGCCCATAATCTATTAACTTCACTTTTTTCTGGTCTCAATCTATTCTCATCACAAATTATTTTTATATCTTCACCTAAAATATTAATTATCTTCTTTACGGTATCTCCTATAGAAATCTCATAGTTTGATCCTGCATTAATCACTTGACCAGTAGTATTGTCAGATTCTGCAACTTTAATAAAGGCTTCCGCAGTATCTTTTACATAGTTAAAATCTCTAGTTGGAGTCAGACTTCCAAGTTTTATCTCTTTTTTTCCTGCTAAAATTTGAGATATTATTGTTGGAATAACTGCCCTTGCTGATTGTCTAGGTCCATATGTATTAAATGGCCTTACTGTAGCTATTGGCATATCAAATGATCTATAGAAACTTTCTGCTATCATATCTGCACCAATTTTAGATGCAGAGTATGGTGACTGCCCTTGCATTGGATGTTTTTCATCAATTGGTACATACAATGCTGTTCCATAAGTCTCCGATGTAGAAGTATGCATTATCTTTTCAACTCCATGATTTCTACATGCTTCTAAAACATTCGTAGTTCCTTCTACATTGGTTCTAACATAAGCCATTGGTGATAGATATGAATATGGTATAGCAATTAAAGCTGCAAGATGAAATACCACTTCATTTCCTTTAACAATTCTATTCATTCCATCTAATTCTCTTATATCACCAGTTTCAACCTTAATGCTATCTAAAACATTTTTATCAAAACTATCTATCCATCCCCAATTATTAAAAGAATTGTATTGTACTAATGCTGTAACTTCTGCACCAAGTTCTACTAATCTTTCTGTTAAATGGCTTCCTATAAATCCTTCGGCTCCTGTTACTAAAACTTTTTTTCCTTTTAAATTCATTTAATTCACTCCTACTAATTAATCTTTCTTCTCATTTTGTTCTATTTTATCAACCATATCTTTCATTTCACTAATTTGCCCCATATCCATCCATGATTGTTCACTTATTGGATAAACTCCTACTTGCAGTCCCTTTTTTCTATAATTTTCTAATATATCTGGTAAATTATAAAACTCGTTATTTGGTATGTCATCCAATACCTCTGGTTCAATTACATACATACCTGTATTAATCAAAAATGTATATTCTGGTTTTTCTTGAATACTATCTATATTTCCTTCATTATTTAACTTAAATACACCATAGGGTATTTGAAAATTTTTAATTGATGCTATTACAGTTATATTATTCTTCATTTTCTTATGATGCTTAAGAATTTCATCATAATCTGCATCTATTAATATATCACAATTAGAAACAAAAAAAGTATTTTTTATCTTACCTTTTAATAAAGATAAACTTCCTCCAGTTCCAAGAGGCTTATCTTCTTCAATATATTCTATACAATAATCTTTACTAATATCATTAAAATATGATTTAATCATGTTTTTCTTATAGTTAACAGTTAAATAAAAATTTTCAACACCATATTCATTGAACTTATTTATAATTCTCTCAACAATAGGTGTATCTCCAATTGGTATCAATGGTTTCGGTAATATTTTCGTATATGGATAAAGCCTAGTTCCTAATCCACCTGCCATTATAACTATAGGTGTATTAGTTAAAGTATCTTTTTTCATATTAAACTTTATGTTTTTATTCAAAAATTTCACATCTATAATTCTTTTATCCTTATTTAGGATTGGTACGGCATTAATAGCCTTTGAATACATAACCTCAGTAGCTTTCATTCTATCTTTAGTTGTAATATATATAGGTATTTTATTCATTACTTCAGTTATACATGCTTCCATATCTCCACTTTTTAATATCCATCTACGAATATCACCATCAGTTACTGTACCACATAGTTTATCATCTTTGTCTACAACAAATAGTATTCCTTTAGATGCCTCATCTAACGCCTTCATAGTTTCTCGAACATTTATATGTTTACTTATAATAAGTTCCTCAGTATTCATTTTATCACCATTACCTTTAATATTTACCTTGTTTTTTAACTTAGTTTATATTATAATGCAAAAATATTATAAAATCCATATGTTGTTATACTGTTAACTTATAACTATACCACTTGTATTGTTAATTATTTACATTTATTTACATTTCAGCTTGATAACATTGAGGTAATGCTCAAAAATATTTTCAAGTGCTAAACTTCTGATTATTTTGTGTAAAAATCGTCAATATTTCAAATACTATAGTTTAAATTGATTTAATAATTAAGGAGGAGTAAATATTGTCTAGTATAACTGGTATCGTTAAGTGGTATAATGAAGGAAAGGGGTATGGATTTATCTCCTGTAATGAAGGTAATGATGTATTTGTACATCATTCACAAATAAAAGAAAAAGGAACTAATAGGGATTTGCATGAAGGTGAAAGTGTATCTTTCGATATTACTGATGGAGCCAAAGGGCCTATGGCTATAAATGTTCAAAAGTTATAAGTTGTAATTAAGAGGTTATCTTAGGGTTATATGATTTAATCTTAAGGTAGCCCATTTTTATATGTTTCAAAATATAAAAGCTGTATAATTACTACAGATTCTGTTATTATAGATAGTTGTAAGGAATGGATTAATATATGTCCTTTACTAATTAATCCATACATACCTAATGCTAGTATAATTGATTTTATATATTAAAAGTGGTGATATAATGAACTATATAGTATTTGACTTAGAATTTAATCAAAAATATGAAGATAAAAAAGAACACTGTTTAGAAAAAAATGAATGTATAGAAAAAAGCAAAAATTTAAGTCTCCCCTTTGAGATTATTCAGATAGGAGCTATAAAACTAAATGAAAATTTCGAAAAGATATCCACATTTAATTTTTTAATTAAACCAACTATTCACACAATTATTCATCCTTATGTGGAAAACCTTACTAAAATAAGTAATGATGATATAAATGCTTCAGAAAACTTTCCTCGTATTTACGATAAATTTACTAAATTTATTGGTGAAGAAGAAGCAGTTCTCTGTGTCTGGGGTATAGTAGACATTAAAGAACTTTTAAGAAATCTAAAATTTCATAATATATCCACTACCTCTCTTCCACTTAAATATATTGACGTACAAAGCCACGCATCAAAATTTTTTAATAGTAAAAAAGGAATAAAAATTGGACTTAAAAATGCTATTGAACTTTTAGATATAAGCCTTAATGGTGATTTCCATGACGCTAGTAATGATGCTTATTATACAGCCGAAGTATTAAAGAAGATTTTCAATAAAAATATAAAACCCTTATTATATACCAAACCTTCTAGAAGCACCTCTTCTGTTAAAGAAAAAGTTGATATGAATGGAGTATTTGATCAATTTAGAAAAATGTACAAGAGAAGTTTAACTAAGGAAGAAAAATCTATGATAAGTCTTGCTTATACCATGGGTAGAACAAAACAATTTGTAGTTATAAATAGGAAAGAACCTTAATACTTGAATAAGATTCTTTTCTATTTCTTGCTAACGGGTTTTTAAATTAGATTTTGTTTTAAATTAAGGCTCTGCTTTAACTAAAATTTAAAACATAGCCTTTTCTTTATAATAGATATATATTAATCATTATATAAACTTCTTAGTATTTCTATTTCTTTTTCATATCCATCAAGGTCATTAGGTGTTTCTAAGAAAAATGGTATGTTACGTAGTTTAGGATGATTAATAATTCTAGCTATGGCCTGAATTCCTAATGATCCTTCACCAATTTTCTCATGTCTATCTTTATGACTCTTGAATGGATTTTTGCTATCATTTAAGTGTATAGCGTTCAATCTTTCCAGTCCTATAACTCTATCAAACTCTTCTAGCACTCCATCTAAATCATTAACAATATCATATCCAGCATCATATACATGACAAGTATCAAGACATACACCCATGTGCTCCTTAAGTTCAACTCTACTTATAATCTCTGCTATCTCTTCAAATCTTCTTCCAATCTCTGAACCTTTACCCGCCATAGTCTCTAAAAGCACCTTTGTAGTTTGCTCTGGCTTTAACACAGTATTAAGCATATCTACAATATAGGTAATTCCAACATCCACACCTTGCTTAACGTGACTTCCTGGGTGGAAGTTATAAAAATTATTTGGAAGGTATTCCATTCTAGCTAGATCATCAGCCATAGTCTCTACAGCAAACTCTCTTGTTCTCTCATCTGCTGAGCAAGCATTTAGGGTATATGGTGCATGAGCTAATATTTTAGAGAAATTATTCTCTTTCATTATCTCTAAAAGGCCTTCAACATCCTTTTCATCTATATCCTTTGCCTTTCCGCCTCTTGGATTACGAGTGAAAAATTGAAATGTATTACCTCCAATTTCTACTGCTTCCCGCCCCATATTTTTAAATCCTTTAGTAGTTGATAAGTGACATCCTATATTTAACATTTAATTCCCTCCATCTTGTACTAATATCTATTTTAATAAGTATTATTATACTGACCTACTTTACTATATTGATAAAATTCTACTCTTTATAAACCATATTGTAACAAAACAATTTTAAATGGATTTTACAATATATTTTTATATGAATTCTAGTCTCTTATTAATCTAGGCTTAATAAAATAATACTATAATATATGTATTTACACAATGGATAATGTTTATTAATTAATAATTAAGATGTATTTACCTCAACTTTTATAGTTATATAAATACTTTCTATTTATATTCCTTCATATATTCTCCGTGAGCCTCTATTAATTCATCACACATTGCTACGATATCTTCAACGGAAAGCTCGGCAGCGGTATGTGGATCAAGCATTGCTGCTTGATAAATCTGCTCCCGTTTCTGAGTGATTGCGGCTTCGATAGTTAGTAATTGAGTGTTAATATTAGTCATATTCATAGCAGCAAGCTGAGGAGGCAGCTTACCAACATGGCATGGAGTGATTCCCATTGCATCTACTAAACATGGAACTTCAACACATGCCTCAGAAGGCAGGTTTTCAATTAAGCCAGTATTCAGTAGGTTTCCTCCAATTTTACAAGGCTTATTGGTAACTATTGCTTCCATAATGTACGATGCGTATTCGGAAGATCTCTTATGAGTTATCTTTCCGTTATTTAAAATATTTTCTTTTTCTTTTTTCCAACCTTGAATTTGATCTATACAACGTCTTGGATATTCATCTAATGAAATATTAAATTTGTCAATCAATTCTGGGTACTTACTTTTAATAAATAAAGGATTGTATTCTGCATTGTGCTCACTGGATTCTGTGCAGTAATATCCTAAATGCTTTATATACTCATAACGAACCATGTCATCATGTTTTTCATTGGCATTTTTTTCAGCAGCTCTTTTTCTAATCTCAGGATATAAATCATTTCCGTCTTTATCATATATTTCAAGAAGCCATGCCATATGGTTGATGCCAGCTATAAGTTCCTTTCTTCCCTCAAGCTTTTCTTCCATGCCTAAATTTTTTAATAAATAATGAGAGCATACTTGTACACTGTGACATAAACCAACTGTTTTAATTTTAGTATATCTTTGCATATATCCTGTAAGTATTGCCATAGGGTTTGTGTAATTTAAGAGCCATGCATTCGGACATGCTTCTTCCATATCTCTTGCAAAATCTCTCATAACAGGAATAGTACGTAACCCTCTCATAATTCCACCAATTCCTAAAGTGTCTGCAATAGTTTGGCGAAGACCATATTTCTTAGGAATCTCAAAATCAATAATAGTGCATGGGTCATAAAACCCTACTTGAATAGCATTAACTACAAAGTTAGCATCTCTGAGTGCTTCCTTTCGATTTTCTACTCCCAAATATGTTTTAATAATAGAACGATCTTCATTAACATTATGATTGATTGCCTTTAAAATAATTTCTGATTCTTCTAGTCGTTTCTTATCAATATCATATAATGCAACTTCACAGTCTCTCAAAGCAGGAGTGCACATACAATCACCTATGACATTTCTAGCAAATATAGTGCTTCCTGCACCCATAAATGTAATCTTAAGCATAATAATATCCACCTTTCTATTGTTGTAATTATTCACTATATATATTTTAATCCTTATAGAAAATAATACTATTAAGTTTTGTTTCAAATAATTGTCATTATGTTGAATTCTTTCGAATTTATGTTATCATAAATGTAAATATATTTTAAAAATATGAACATATTTTGAAAGGATTTGTTTTATGGTAAATTCTATTGAATATGCAGAATATGAAGAATACGCAGAATATATAATCAATAGTCCTTTATATGTTAACAGTTCACTAACCTTACTTTTGTGTGGATGGGAAAACTGTCATCCTGGTCATCGCTTCGGCCCAGCCATTCGCCCTCACTATCTCTTTCATTATATCTTGAGAGGTAAGGGAAAATTTTATGCCGGTGATCGTTGTTATTGTCTTACCGAAAAACAAGGATTTCTGATTTTTCCAGGTGAATCCACCTACTATGTTGCTGATGATGAAGATCCCTGGGATTATTGCTGGGTTGCATTTGATGGTTATGAGGTAAAAAGTATTTTAAACCACTGTAATCTTTCAAAAGAAAATCCTATTTTTACAGACAATTGTGATGGTATTGTTAAACAGGAATTGATGAAGCTTGTTCAACTATTTGAAAGTGCTCAGTTTAATGAATATGATGTAATTGGACATTTATATCTAGTATTTTCTAAGATGCAGCAAGAAAAAAAAGAACAGACGAAAGTTTGTGATAAGAATTATTCCGATAGAGCAATAGAATTTATAAGGCTCAATTACAGCTATGATATTAAAATTGAAGATATAGCAAAAAATATTGGCATACACAGAACATATTTGTATAAAATCTTTGTGAAGGTATATAATGTATCCCCACAGCAATATTTAATTCAGTTTCGTCTTCATGTAGCATGTAAACTGTTAGAAAGTTCTAATATCAGCATCACAGAAGTATCCTATTCTTGTGGGTTTAAAGATACACCAGCCTTTTATAAGCATTTTAAGTGTTATTATGGTATTACCCCGACAGCATATAGGAATAAATATGTGTGGAGATTAGGAGTCCAGTCAGAGTAATAAAATATGGTTATATATTAAACTAGCTGATTTATATATATATTTTACTAAAGGATTTTCACTAACCGTTTTATTCCTGATATCGTGGTCGAGTGAAAAAATGAACATAGGCTGAAAAACTCATAAATATAATTAAATGTACAAGCTTTTAAATTTTTCAACTAATAAAGAGGCTTTGGTAAATAAATTTATACCAAGCCTCTTTAATCTTATAATTTAAATTATTTAACTTTATATGCTAATATAATCTCTCCACCTATATCTCTTTCATCAGTAGCTATGAAGCCAAGATCTATGTAAAGCTCATAGGCTAGTTTATTATCTTCAAAAACACTAGTATAAATAATACTAACTTCATATTCCTTAGGTACAATTTCCATTAATCTAAGCATTGCTCTTTTTCCATGTCCAATCCCTTGATACTTTTCATCTATCATTATTCTATCTATCCAAGCATTCCTATTTTCTCCGAAACATCCATACATGGCAAATCCTATAATTATATCTTTTGAACAAATGCATACAGGATGCCATCTATTATCAGACCTAGCTTCTTCTAAGCATTGGTCCACTGTTTCAATGAAATTTTCTTGCCCACTCTTTAATTTTATTTTTCTTACTATTTCTTCGTTACTACTATCTATATCCTCGAAATATATTTCATGCATAAGTCTAACCTCTCTACCTAAAACATCTTATTTTTAACCTTCTTTATTTGTCCTTATTCCTTCTTCTACAGAGTATATGGAAACTCCTGCTCAAATTTAAATAAATAGGTAAGTCAGCCACCTTCCACCGCCATACTAAAGGCTCTTTCCATAATTACAATATCTATATCTTAAATTAGCACCTAATTTATTTAACAAAATGCTTGATGAATAGATTTTTATAATAATCACAAAATAAAGTTGAATTCAAAATGTTAAAGGAGGTTAAATTTATGAAACTAGAAGATAACGCTGAGCTACGTGAAAAAGCTAAACAAATGCTTATAGATGGTGAATCTTACGATAAAATTATGGACGTAACTCATTTAAGATTAAAGGAGGTTAAAAGAATTGAGAGAGAAGAAGTAAGTAGCCACTTCTAATTAAACAAATGCTAAATGGGATATAAGTTTCATATAGCTTATATCCTATTTATTATTTAATATCTCAATAAATTTTGTAGCTGCTGGTGAAAGAGATACACTCTTTAAAAAGCAAAGTCCGATACTTCTTTTAGGTATTTTCTCCTCTAATTTCACCTCATATACTATACCTTTCTCTATATATTCTTTTGAAAATTCTTTAATAACACAGGCTATACCTAAATTTGCCCTTGCAAATTCTAATAATAAATCATAGGATCCTAATTCGATTTCTGTAGTAATTTTAACTCCTCTAGACATCATGTATTTCTCTATATATTGTCTAGATATAGATTTTTGTTCTAATAATATTAATGGTAATTTTGTTATTTCCTCAAAGCTAATTGACTTAGAGCACATATCCTTATACTTATTTCCACAAACAAATATATCATGGATGTCCATACACTCTCTAAGTTCTAGTGCAGAATCTTCAATTGGGAAATTACAAATTGCAATATCTATTTCCCCTGATTTTACACTTGCACAAAGCTCTAAAGTTGTTGCATTTATTATTTTAAATTTTATATTGGGGTATTCCTTGTGAAATTGTTCTAAATAGGGTAATAAAAAATATCTTGATATGGTATCTCCTACCCCTATTTTTAAATCTCCTATCATCATATTTTTAATTTTTAAAAGTTTGTCTTCTCCAACATGGATTAAATTCATAGCAGAACTAGCATACTCAAATAAAATTCGTCCTTCATTTGTAAGTATAACCCCCTTAGAAGTTCTTGTGAATAGCCTTATATCTAGTTCTCTTTCTAGCTGCATGATGGATTGACTTACTGCGGGTTGAGTCATATATAACTCTTTAGCGGCCTTGGAAAAACTTTCGTGCTTTCCTACCATACAAAACACTTTATATAAATCTAATTTACTTATCATATAAGTACTCCTTATATCTATTATTCAATCTATTTATTTTACTTATACCATTAAAATGGTGTATATTACAAGTGTAGGTTTTAAAAATTAATATAATTTTACATGAAGGAGATGTTATAATTGGAAAGAGTCGTTGGAACTGTTGTTAGAGGACTTCGTTGCCCAATCATAAACAAAGGAGATAACATTGAAGAAATCGTTGTAGATAGCGTATTAACTGCTGCTAAAGTTGAAGGTTTCTCAATTAATGATAAAGATGTAGTTACTGTAACTGAATCTGTAGTTGCTCGTGCACAAGGGAACTATGCATCTATAGACAATATTGCTAAAGACGTAAAATCAAAGTTTGGTGAAGATACTGTAGGAGTAATATTCCCAATATTAAGCCGTAACCGTTTTGCTATATGCCTTCGTGGTATTGCAAAGGGGGCTAAGAAAATTGTTTTAATGCTTAGCTATCCTTCTGATGAAGTTGGTAACCATTTAGTAGACTTAGATATCCTTGATGAAAAAGGAGTTAATCCTTGGACAGATGTCCTAACTGAAAAGCAATTCCGTGAGCACTTCGGATTCAATAAACATCCATTCACTGGTGTTGATTATATTGAATATTATAAATCACTAGTTGAAAGCTATGGAATAGAGTGTGAAGTTATATTCTCAAATAATCCAAAAACTATATTAGAATATACAAAGAGTGTACTTACTTGTGATATTCATACTAGATTCAGAACTAAGAGAATATTAAAAGCAAATGGTGGAGAAAAAATTTATAGCCTTGATGATATTTTATCTGCATCAATTGATGGTAGTGGTTTCAATGAAGCTTATGGACTTTTAGGCTCAAATAAATCTACAGAGGAAACAGTCAAACTTTTCCCTCGTAACTGTCAACCAGTAGTTGATAATATACAAGCTATGATTAAAGAGAAAACTGGAAAAACTGTTGAAGTTATGATTTATGGAGATGGAGCATTCAAAGATCCAGTAGGTAAGATTTGGGAGCTTGCTGACCCAGTTGTATCACCTGCATATACTTCAGGACTTGAAGGTACTCCAAATGAAGTTAAATTAAAATATCTTGCTGATAATAACTTTGCTGATTTAAAAGGTGACGAACTTAAGTCTGCTATCTCTGAATATATTAAAAATAAAGAGTCTGATTTAGTAGGTGCTATGGAATCACAAGGTACTACTCCAAGAAGACTTACTGATCTTATAGGTTCATTATCTGATTTAACTTCTGGAAGTGGAGATAAGGGTACTCCTATAATCTTTATCCAAGGTTATTTCGATAATTACACTAAATAATCTAATGAAATTAATGTTATTTCTTATCCTACTTATATAAAAAATAGCTCAAGGATTTTCTTTATCCTTGAACTATTTTTTTATATATAATTTATCATACTTTATTACTTAGTGTTATATTTTTTAGATATACTATACTACTTTTTATAAGAGCTTTTTAGAGATACAGTTCTATTAAACACCAGCCTCATTTTTAATCTGTATTTTATTATAACTATTTAATGTTATACCTATGCTCTTATACCTTTAACTGTAAAGTTTCCAAACTTCGAATGTACTATTGCAGTTAAATTATTTCCCTCAACTTTTCCCTTAGCAGTATACGCTATTTTCGTTATAAATTTTTTAAATTCTCCTGAGAACTCAAATTCATTACCATTTACGGTTCGTCCATAAAAAGTGCTAGTTACACCTTTAGCTTTTAAACTTCCACTAAGTCTATCTTCACTTACTATAAATTCTATTGTTCCCTTTTCTAATCCCATAGGAGTTTGCATTGAAATATAATATTTACCTTCCATTTTATCTCCTCCTTTAAATCTAAGTCACCTATACATATATATTCAAAAGAATAACTTTTAGTTACAATATATTAAAATCTATTAACCTTTAATAAACTCTTATTTATATGAAGTATTTATTGATTTTATTAACCAATTCAAATCTTTAAAGGTCATTAATACTCCACTACCTAGTACACTTCTTGAAATCTTCTCCATCTTCTTAAAATATTTGTATAAAGCTTATTGTATAAAAACTTATTGAAATTTGTGATATTACTTATAAATATAAAAAGCTATCTCAAAACAATTAATTAATCTTGAAATAGCTCTTTATGTGTATTATTAAATTTAAAACTTTAGTTTATTCGTGTAATCCAAATCCACTTATTATTAATGTAGCCCAATCTTCACTTTCTTTTTCAATCCACTTATATTCTATATCGAGTTCTTTAAGCCAAGCATTAAGCCCATAACTTTTTTTGCTTACATTTGGAGACTTTCTTCCGAATATTTCTTTTATAGTCTCAAGTAATTCAGCTTGTTCTTCTTGACCAAGGGGTCTATCAATTACATTGCTTATCTCTATACAGCATTGTGCATATGATGAATGATCTTCAAAATATAGCTCATTAGCAAGTCCTATTCTTTTCTCATTTAATTCTTTAATTACATCATTAATTTCATCAATATTTGATAAATACTTCTTAGCTACTCCCATAGAATCAATGTCATTATCTAGTCTATTTATTTGCTTTTCTAATCTTTCATATCTCATATATTTTTCTCACTTTACATATTTATTTTGTCATATACAGAGTTTGTATTTAATCAATAAAACTTCTTGTCTTATGTTGCATATTCATTTACATTTCTCTTAATGCCAATAATCTATTATAACATTAAAAATAATTGTTGCAATTAACTTCTTTCAATCTTAACTTTACTTCCACCTCTACCTGCTTCTGCTGGAGTAAGTACTAATTTTACTGGCACCCTATTTTTTATAGATTCTACGTGACTTATTATTCCTACCTTAAGCTTATCATTATGGATTCTCTCTAGGGAACTCATAACTACTTCTAATAAATCATCATCTAGTGTTCCAAATCCTTCATCTAAGAAGAATAACTCTAATGGTGCTGTTCCTTTAAGTTGAATCTCTGAGGATAGTGCTAGTGCTAATGCTAGGGACGTTAGAAAAGTCTCTCCTCCTGAAAGTGTAGAGGCATCCCTTGAGGCTCCTCCATTTTTATAGTCTCTTATTATAAATTTTCCCTGCTCATCTACTTCTAGTCCATAGGTTCCACTAGTAATTTCCTTAAGCCTTTTAGAAGCTTCCATGGATACATATTTAAGTCTAGTAGCAGCTACAAACTCAACAAACTTTTTACCCTTAAATAGTTTTTCTAAATCATCAAGAAGAGCTAGTTTATGATCTAATTTTTCTTTTTTACCTAGCAATCCCTTTAACTCCACTAGCTTTTTCTTTATATGGTTGACTTCTTCTGAATATCTTATATTTACTTCCGTCAAAGCTTTTATTTCTTCTTCTTTTACAGTCTTTTCTTCTTGAATCTGCTGCCAAGCTTCTTTACTTACTTCTCTTCCATTTACCTTTATAAGTAAACTTTCAATGGCTCCATTAACCTTAGATATGCTGTTATTGTATTCTTCTATAGAGGTCTTTAATCTCTCAATTTCCACCTTAGAGATTACACTAACCTTAACCTTCTCTATATCTTCAAAGCTTTCATTCTTTAAAATCTCATTCAAGTAAGCCCCTTCTTCTCCTTCTCGTTTATCTAACTGCCTAACCTTACTTATGATATCTATTAAAGCTTCATTACAGTTCTTGAAATCTTCTTCCATGGATTCCTTTTTCTTATCATAATCATTAAAGAAATCTTCTATAGTTTTTATTTCTTCCTTAAGATGCATTAATAAATCCTTGAGATTATCCATATCTCCTACCTTAGCTTTTATTTGAAGCTCCTTCTCTTCTGCACTTTTTTCCTTTTCTATAAGGGCAGATTTTTCTTTAGCTAAGTTTTCTCTAAGAGAATTTATGCTTATCTGTATGGATTCCTTATTATCTATTAAATCATCTAATGCCCTTCTATACTTTCTTATGTTCTTTTCTAACTCTTCTCTTTCTTTTTCTATCCTTAATATTTCTTTATTTTTTTCTTGAAAATTTTCTACATTGATAGAAGTTCTTATGTTAATTATATCATTTTCTAAAACACTGCAAGATAGAGTGTTTTTATTATATTCTAGCTCTACATCCTTATATTGCTTTTCCTTTTCTTCTACTACTGATTTTATAATATTTCTTTTACCTTCTAAGGATAGTTTTTCTTCTTTTAAAACCTTTATAAAATTATCTAGGACTTCTCTATCTTTGTTATACTTTGATAACTCTTTATCTAGTACTTTAAATCTATCTTCTAATATTACCAGATTTCCAACTTTAAAATCATCGCCTAAAGCTTTTATTTCTAATTCTTTAGCCTTAATATTTTCTTCTAAATTTAATATTTTTGTATTATCCCTAGTAATATTCATTTCTATTTCCTTAAGGTGACTTTCCAATTGATGCAATTTTCCATTTTTTTCATTTAAATCTAAGATTTCTATATGCCTTATATTCTCAACATGATGCTCCAAGGAACCACAAACAGGACACTGCTCTCCCTTATTTAAATTTTCTCTAAGCTCACTTGCTAAGGTCTCAACTTGTAAATCTAATATTTCTGTCTTTAAACCATTAATAGTTTCATCTATACTAGCCTTGGTTTCCTGATACTCACTTACAGCTTCTCTTAATTTTTTTATAATTTCTTCTGAGTTCTTAATATCTTCAGTTGCAAGGTTGCACTTTCTAGCCTTTTCTCCCTCCTCTGATATCCTTCTTTGAAGATTTAAAAGGTCAGTAGGTTCTCCTGGACAAGTATTAATTAGATTTTCTAACTCATCTTCCTTCTCCTTAAGCAATGCTTCCTTTTTATTAAGTTCTTCTGTGAGTAATCCTTCTTTTATATGTTCTTCTTCTATAAACTTTTTTAGTTTTGTTAAAGTTAACTTATCTTTATCTACTATAGTTTTTAAGTCCACATATCTTTCATTAAGTCTAATGCCCCTTTGAACTTTTTCCTTTAACTCACTATCTATTTTAAGGACTTGAAATTTCTCCTCTGTTTCTTTTATTACATTTCCTCCCTTAAGAATTCTTTCACCTAAAATGTTTATTTCTCTCTGGGCTTTCTGTTCCTGCTCCTTTAAACTTTTAACACTTTCCTTTAATTCGTTAATACTAACTCTTAAAGCATCTAAGTTTTTCTTTTCTATTAAAGAATCCCTAACCTTTTCTTCTTTCACTTTTAAATCAGGTAATTCTTTATCTTTTTTATTTCTCCAAAAATCCCACTTACTTTGCAGTTCATCTTTTTCTACTTTTAATTTTTCATATTGAAGATTTAAGGTATTTTCCTTTTCCTTTGAAGTTTTTAAATCCCTTAGGGTATTTTCATAGTTTTCCACATAAGGTAAAACCCTAGCTGCCCCTTCAACAATTTTTAGTTTTTCATTATACCCTTCTATTTCTTGGGCTTTTTCCATTAGATTTTCTTTCTTTTCCTCATAGGCTTTAATATCTAAGATTAACTTCCAAACTTCTTCTTTTTCCTTGAAATCTACTTCTAACTTTTTAAGTTCCTCATTACCTTTTATTAATTTATCTGTTGAATTTTTTAGTTCATCCTCTTTTTCTTTTAATGTATCCTCATTGATATTTTCATAGCCCTTAAGCTCACCAGATAGCTCCGTGTATTTATTTTCTTCCTTAGTTATCTCAGCCTTAAGCTTACTTGAAAGATTATCTCCATACTTTTGCAAGTTAAATAATCTCTCTAGCATATCTCTTCTAGCTCTACCTTCTAGCTTTAAAAACTCACTAAATTTTCCTTGAGGTAACACTACAGTTCTAGTAAAATCATCTAAACTTAATCCTATAATCTCTCTACAAGCTCCAGTAACTTCCTTCACCTTATCAGCTAATATTATAGGCTCCTCTGAAGTTATATCCATTATCTTACATCTTCCTGATATAGGGTTACCTGTCTTCTTGTCTCTCTTAAATTCTCTATCTACAACATATCTTTTAGGCTCTACTCCTGAAATTTGAAAAGTATAACTTAAAGCTAGGCTATCACAATTAGTATTTATAAAATTTGAGCTTTTTCTTGAAACCTCTCCATATAAAGCTAGAGTTATTCCATCTAATACTGTAGACTTTCCACTACCAGTAGGTCCAAATATACCAAAAAAACCTTGCTCTGTAAGCTTTTCAAAATCTATAAATTGCTCTTCATTAAAGCTATTTAATCCCTTAATTTTAAGGCTGATTGGTTTCATTATCTTCGCCTCCCTCTTCTGAAATTATAGACATAAGTAAATCAACCACTTCATCTTCTGCATCTACTCCTCTTTCTCTTTTATAAAAATCCTTAAATATCTCTTCAAAGGATTTTTCTGAAAGACTCCTAGCATTTTCATACGCTTCCTCCACACCTATAATCTTAGGCATAATTTCTAGTATATCGCTTTTTAATGTCTTCATTTTCTTTATTTCATCTTCATTTATATATCTATCTGTAGAAATTTCAAGATAAACCCAACAATTTCTATCCTTATTTTCCTCACACTTTAATATAGCTTCCTCTACCCCATTGCATTTCCAAACTTCAATAGGCTTATAAACCTTTATTTCCACTTCTTCTATGACACTGTCCTCTCCAGGCTTTACATCTACAATAAAACATTTATTTTTAAAACTGATTTCCTTTTTATTATAGTGAAGAGGAGAACCTGAATATCGTGCTCTTTTATTAGTTCCAGGAACTATTTGAGGCTTATGCACATGGCCAAGGGCTATATATTGAGCTGACTTTGGAAAACAACTTCCGTTTACTATGTAGCTTCCCCCTAGTTGTATACTTCTCTCTGAACCACTTTCTTCACTTCCCATGGCAAAGAGATGTGATACCACTAAATTTATAGTGTCCTCTTTATAATGACTTTCTAAAGAGTGAAATAACTCATGTATTCTATCACTATATGACATTAATTTTTCTTCTTCACTTTCCATACCACTATATAATATCTCATTTAATCTCTTTTCACTTGGATAAGGTACTGTTAATATAACTGCCCTTTCCCCGTTAACTTCGATTTCAATAAATCCTTCCCCTGATTCAATAAGTCTGTGGTTTCCATAACCCCCTGGCTGAACTACAGTTTTAGGAGTTCCCACCATAATTATTCCATGATCCATGGCTAAAGGTCCTGCTGCTACTAACCTCTCTGGATTATCATGATTTCCTGATATTACAAGGGTTAGCCTTTCACCCTCTCTAGAAAGTCTCTTTAAAGTATCATAAAACATTTTTTCAGCCCTAGCTGGTGGATTACTTGTATCATAGACATCTCCTGCAATAATAACTAAATCTATATTGTTTTCTTCTACTATATTTACAAAGTCCTTTAAAAACTCTTCTTGCTCATCCATTCTACTCTGACCTTCTAGATTTTTTCCTAGATGCCAATCCCCAGTATGAAGTATTCTCACCTTAATTCCTCCCTCATTAATCTAAATCTATTTCTTTAAATCCTATAAAATCTTCACCTTTAAATTTCATAACAATAATCCAAGGCATAATACTTTTTATTCTATTAAACTCCTCATATCCAAAACTTTTATTATAATAATTCAATATTGTACTTAAAGCTGTACCATGAGTTCCTACTACTACATTTTTGCCTTTATTCTCATCTAATATTTCTTTTATTGCTTTTATATTTCTCTCTTGTACTTGTCTAAGACATTCTCCTTTAGATAGCTTGTACTCAAAATCCTCCCATTGATATTTTGCAAAACTATTAAAATCATCTATCCATTGATCCGTAATAGTCCTTTCCCTTAAGTCATCCTTAGTTACTACTTCTAAGTTTAATGTGTCGGCTAGCACCTTAACTGTATCTATTGCACGTTTATATGGACTTGAATAAATAACATGTATTTGTTTGCTCATTAATACTTCTGCTACTCTTTTACTATCTTCTAATCCTTTATTCGTTAATGGTCTTATCAACTCCTCATGAATTGAAAAATCAGGCTCACAATGTCTTACAAAATATATATCTGTCATTTTCCCCCACCCCTTATTAATTAATTTTAATTCTATATTACCTTATCTCATATTATACCTTAAGTTATTTTATAGTATCATCTATGATTAAAAAACTCATTAGTGTTTTGTAAATTCCATGGTTAAAATAAAAAGCTAGAGATTAAAATAATTAATCTCTAGCTCTAAGCTCATTGAAACACTCTATTCTTCTAAACCATAGAATAATTGTATTACATCTCTATCTGGTTTTTTCCCAATATAACTTCCCATTAAAAATGTAACTATAGCTACTACAAGGGCTGGCACTATAGGTTGAACTCCCATTGGCGCAAACTTTGTGATATAAAATATTATAAAGGAACCAACACCACATATCATAGATACTATAGCTCCCATAGCATTAGCCCTTTTCCAATATAAACCAAAAACTACTGGACAAAAGAAAGCAGCCTCTAGACCTCCAAAGGCAAATAGATTAATAAAAGTAAGTAAGTCTGGAGGTTGTATTGCAAGAATAAATACTATGAATCCAATAATTGCTGTAGACCATAGACTCATTTTTGATATTTTCTTTTCAAAATCTCTTCCCTCTTTTACATCACTACTTTTCATAATGTAGTTCATATATATGTCCTTTATAATTGCAGCAGAAGACAAAATTAACATAGAAGACACTGTTGACATTACTGCTGCAAGAGGTGCTGCAAGAAATATTCCAGCAGCTACAGGATGCATAATATTAATAACTAAGGTTGGAATAACAGTATCTGAATTTGTAATTCCTGTTGGAAGAATTGCTGCAGAAAGTACTCCTGCTAAAAGCATTCCAAACATCAGAATGAAGAAAACTACTGTTCCATAAATCATAGCATCATGCATAGACTTACTATTCTTAAATCCCATGGCTCTAACTGTATTTTGCGGAAGACCAAGGGTTCCGACTCCTACTAATACCCAAAATGACATTATATATCCTTTACTAAAATGTTCTCCAGATAAAGGGGTACTCCACACTGGATTAACTTCATTTAAAGTGGCTGAAATAGTATCCATTCCGCCACCAACCTTTATAATGGAGTAAATAATCAATCCTGTACCTATTATCATTATAATTCCTTGAATGGTATCAGTAATTACTACTGCTTTAAAGCCTCCAATGGTAGTATATATAATTACTATTGTACCAAATAAAATTAGTCCTACCAAATAAGAATATCCTGTGATAGATTGGAATAGTACAGCTCCTCCAATAAATTGTGCCACCATAGTTACAATGAAAAATACAACTAAAGCAATAGATGCCATTATAACTACTATTGGTGATTTATATCTTTTGTATAAATAATCAGTAACCGTTACAGCATTAATTTTTCTTGATATTATAGCTAGTTTTTTTCCTAAAATTCCCAGAGTTAAAAATGCTGTTGGAACTTGAGTTACTGCTACAAATACCCAGCTTAATCCTACAGAATATGCAATTCCTGGTCCACCAATAAAACTACTAGCACTAGTATAAGTTGCTATTAGTGTCATGGCAAGAACGAACCCTCCCATAGATCTGCCACCTATGAAATAATTATTTATAAATCCATTTTTAGCATTTTCTCTTGATGCATTTTTGCTAATCCAAACTCCTACAAATAAGTTTAATGCTAAATAAAGTATAATTGGTATTACGATTAACACTTTTCCCATAGTACATTCCCCACTTTATTTTTCCTCATTATTATTCTTTTGATTTTCATCATTTTCTAAGTCTATATCTACAAATAAGTATTTCACAGTAAATGTTACTGCTACAATAAGTATTATTGGTCCTACAAAACTACTTAATACAAACCATAGCGGAAATCCCATTACATATTTATAACTTGATGGATCTCCACTTCCTAAGCCAAAGCCAGTAACATACCACCAAATGAAATAAAGTATATACAAAATAGTAGAAATGATAGCTTCTTTATTAATTTGTCGATTCTTAGCTTTTTCTGATAACTTCATCATCTTACTCCTCTTGATTTCAACATAAATAGATTTCTTAGAGCTCTGCTCCTTACTAATAAGCTTCTTATTTTAACAACATAGTAATATTATCACGTCATCATAGAGTTCACAATGGTTTGCATAATTTATTTTCCCCTAATATAGCATTTTAATTTAAATAAATATAATTTTTTCAAAGAAATATAAATCTTTTTAAATAAAATATAAAAAAACTATTGCATAATTATAACTTATAGTTGTATAATTATGCAATGATATTAAATTATTATACAAGGGGGATAAAATAATGAAAAAAAGTATGTTAAAGAAAATTTTCGCACTAGCTATGGTAGGAACTATGTCACTATCTTTGATGGCGTGTGGTAATAAAGAAAAAGTGGACTTGTTATCCAAAATAAAAGAAGAAGGAAAATTAAAAGTAGGTATGAGTGTTGATTACGCACCTTACGAATTTTTTATCATGGAAAATGGTGAAAAGAAAATGGTTGGTCTAGACATAGATTTAATAAGTGAAATAGCTAAAGACTTAGGTGTAGAATATGAAATTCAAGAAATGGAGTTTAGCACAATTTGTGATGCTACAAGAAATGGAATAATTGATTTGGGAGTATCTGGACTATCTCCTGATGAAGAAAGAAAAGAAATTGTAGATTTCTCAAATATATATTTTAAAGCAGAACAAGGAATATTGATAAACAAAAATAGTGCAGATACTATTAAAAGCATTGATGATTTAAAGGGTAAAAAAGTAGGAGCTCAAAATGGTTCTATACAAGGTACTATAGCTCAAGGAATTGAAAATGCTGATGTTAAGTTATTATCAGAAGTTCCAACCTTAGTTCAAGATTTAATAGCTGGAAATTTAGATGCAGTAATAGTTGAGCTTCCAGTAGCAGATATACAATCTACCGTTCACGATGAATTAGCTGTTGCCAAAGAAAAAATTGGTGATACATCTGGTGGTGGTTCTGCCATAGCTCTTCCAAAGGGACAAAAAGCTTTACTAGAATCAGTTAATAAAACATTAGAAAGATTAGAATCTGAAGGTAAAATACAAGAATATTATAAAAAAGCTATAGAATTAAGTAAAGATGAGGTTACAGCTCAATAATTTTTGCTAGCTACAAAGGAGGAAGCTATGTCTAATTTAAGTTTTAAGTTTTTAGAAAAATATTATCCCGTGTTTATAGAAGGTATTCAATGGACTTTGCTAGTAGCAATGCTATCAGTTATATTGGGAGCAATCCTAGGAACTCTTCTATGCTTCATGAAAAGGTCCAAGTTATCTATATTAAAAGTACCTATTCCTAAGGTTATAGCTTCTGTTTATATAGAATTTATAAGAGGAACACCACTACTACTACAAATTTTTATAGTATATTTTGGTACAACCTCCTTTGGACTTAAGCTTACTCCTGTAGTAGCTTGTGTAATAGCACTCTCTATTAACTCCGGAGCCTATGTGGCAGAAATAATAAGAAGTGGAATCGATGCAGTAGATAAGGGACAATTAGAGGCTGCAAGAAGTCTAGGTATGAATCAAAGAATGGCAATGCAACATATTATATTACCTCAAGCTATAAGAAATATTTTGCCTGCTATTGGTAATGAGTTTGTTGCTATAATAAAGGAATCATCCATGGCATCAGCTATTGGAGTAACAGAAATAACTTATGGTGCTAAGCTAGTTACAGGTGCCACCTATAGAAACTTTGAGCCCTTAATTGTAGCAGCAATCTGCTACTTTATCCTTACATTTACTCTAGGAAGATTAATGGCTTATGCAGAAAGGAGACTTAAAGGAAATGATTCACGTTAAAAATTTAAAGAAAAACTTTGGAGAAATAGAAGTTTTAAAAGGAATTGATGAGCATATAACTAAAGGAGAAGTTGTTGTAATCATTGGTCCTTCTGGTTCTGGTAAGTCTACCTTCTTACGCTGTCTTAATCTTCTAGAAGAACCTACTTCAGGAGAAATTATATTTGAAGGAAACAATATTACTGATAAAAAAGCTAATATAAATAAACTAAGAGAAAAAATGGGAATGGTATTCCAACAATTTAATCTATTTCCTCATAAATCAGTATTAGAAAACATAACTATAGCTCCTATTAAGGTGAAAGGTGAAAAATCACAATTAGCTAATGAGAAAGCTCTATCTCTTTTAAAAATGGTAGGACTAACAGATAAAGCTACCGCTTATCCAAACTCCTTATCTGGTGGACAGAAACAAAGAATAGCTATAGCTAGAGCTTTAGCTATGAACCCAGATGTAATGCTATTTGATGAACCTACTTCTGCTTTAGACCCTGAAATGGTTGGCGAAGTTTTAAATGTTATGAAGGATCTAGCTAAAGAAGGCATGACTATGGTTGTAGTAACTCATGAAATGGGATTTGCAAGAGAAGTTGGAGATAGAATCTTGTTTATGGATGAAGGAAAAATTCTAGAAGAAGGCACTCCAGACGAACTTTTCGGAAATCCTAAAAACCCTAGAACTGTAGACTTCTTATCTAAGGTTTTATAAATCAATAAAATTCTCAATGAATTTTCATAAAATAATTTAGCACAGTATATACTTATCCTTCATATATAAACAGATTTCTAAGCTTCAGAGGGAGTTTTTACTCCCACTTTAAAGAAGATGGGAGTATTAGAGTTGGTAGTCATCGGATAAAGCACACTAAAATAACCAGTAATTTATTTTCAAAATAAATTTACTGGTTATTTATATTACTATTATTTATAATTTCGTAGTAGCATAACCTATATTTATCAATACGCTAAATCAGCCTTTAAAAGTTAAAATGTCTTTTAATGCTTTTCTCTAACTCCAATTTTCACGCCATTTGGATCATGTATAAAGATATATTTTTCCATAGGCCCATTAATTATTTTTATATTTTGCTCCTCTAATTTTCTTACAGCTTTATTGAAGTCATTTACATTAAATACAACAGAAACATTTGAACCATTGACTTTTTCTATCCCTGTAAAATTCTTTGGATATTCTATTAATTCAATAGTTCCAGTCCCTTCATCCTTTAAGAAAACAATGTGTATTCCATCTGGAGTATCTATTCTTTGCATTTCTTTTAACTCTAAAATTTCTTTATAAAACTTTTCTGACTTTTCTAAATCTGCTACTGCTATTGTAACCATTTCTAAATTCATAAATACTACCTCACTTTATTAATTTTACACCTACTACGATATATTTATACTATCCTCTTTATTTATATATTTTATATTAATAGCCTTTATATAATATTACACTTTATTTACATAAAAATTCTACTATAATCTTTTAGTTATTCAAAGGAATTATTTTACATATTACTTGTTACAACCCTCTTACTTATGCATAACTTTACGTCTTAATGTAATCTTAATATCATAGCAAAAGTTATAACGTCATGCTGATTTTAATTATGATATACTTAAAATTATAAGAAATTTTATTTTATAGAGGGAGGTGGATTTTAATGAATACAAATCAAACTGACTCCGATTCCCTAATTGAGCAGCTTTCCTCCATACCAAAAGGGAAGAGGCGAGGAAAGCTTAGAATATATTTAGGTTATGCTGCAGGAGTGGGCAAAACCTGTGCCATGCTAAATGATGCCCATGAGGCGCAAAAAGATGGAATTGATGTGGTTGCAGGCTATATTGAGCCACATGCTCGACCAGAGACCGCAGCTCTATTGGATGGACTGGAACTTTTGAAGCCTCTGGAAATATCACATAAATGTTTGCTTTTAAAGGAATTTGATCTAGACCGTGCCATACGACGAAGACCTGGTCTTATTTTAGTGGATGAACTGGCTCATACCAATGCTCTGGGATGTCGCCATAAAAAAAGATACCAAGATGTGGAAGAGCTTCTTCGAGCTGGAATTGATGTATATACTACAATTAATGTTCAACATATTGAAAGTTTGAATGATGTTGTAGCATCTATTACCGGTATTTCTGTTCGAGAACGGATTCCTGATAGCGTATTTGACAGTACTGATCAGGTTGAACTAGTTGATATTGAACCGGATGATTTAATTGACCGGCTTAATAAGGGGAAAATATATAGAGAAGAACAGGCACAAAGAGCTCTTTCAAATTTCTTTACTAAAGAAAAACTGGTTGCACTGCGTGAAATCGCCCTGCGACGAACTGCGGACCGAGTCAACAGGTCTGCAGTACAGAATAAAGAACCGTTCAGCAAAAGTGAATATTATACCAATGAACATATTTTGATTTGTCTTTCGTCTTCTCCTTCAAATTCAAAAGTTATCCGTACAGCAGCCAGAATGGCTAATGCTTTTCACGGTGCATTTACAGCATTGTTTGTGGAAACTCCTGGATCAAAGGAATTGACAGATAAAAACAAAGCTCAGTTGAGAGCAAATTTAAGGCTTGCAGAACAGCTTGGCGCACAAATAACAACTGTATACGGTGATGATGTTTCAGGTCAAATTGCTGAATATGCGAAAACAAGCAGAGTTTCAAAAATCGTGGTGGGACGCTCCAACAACAAGAGAGGACTTTTTTCAAAATCCTATTTTGTAGATAAGTTAACACTTCTAGCTCCTAATCTTGATATTTATATTATTCCTGACACTTCGAAATCTTTTTCTGTAAAGCGGTCCAAATATTTACATTCTCCTGAGATTTCACTGGCCGACACTGCCAAATCAGTAGGCATTTTAATTATTTCAACATTAATCGGATTTTGGTTTAATTTTTTAGGTTTTAGTGAAGTGAATATTATCACTGTTTATATTCTGGGTGTACTACTAACTGCTATTGCCACCAATGGGAAGATATATAGCTTGGTATCATCGGTTTTTAGCGTGTTGGTTTTCAACTTTTTCTTTACTGAACCCCGTTTCTCTTTGCAAGCGTATAACCCAGGCTATCCAGTAACCTTCTTGGTTATGTTTTTAGCGTCCTTCATCACTAGTTCGCTGACAAAACAGATAAAAGAGCAAGCTAGACAGTCTGCGCAGAAAGCTTACCGCACCGAGGTGCTTTTAGAAACCAGTCGAAAATTGCAGATGGCAAAAGATGAATCTGAAATTTTGAGTGAAACTGCAAATCAGATGGTAAAACTACTGGATAGAACTGTGATTTTTTATTCAGTGCAACAGGATATGTTGTCGGAACCCCTTGTTTTTTCAAAAGAGGAAACAACAGCGGAAATACAGGATTATATTAGTTCAGATGAGCAGGCTGTGGCACTATGGACATATAAAAACAATAAGAGAGCCGGTGCTACAACTAATACCCTTTCAAAAGCAAAATGCCTGTATCTAGCGGTTCGGGGAGGAGATACGGTATTTGCTGTAGCCGCTATTGTTATGGATCGTAAAGCTCCCCTGGAAGCCTTTGAAAAAAATCTGATGATTGCCATACTGGGTGATTGTGCGTTGGTTCTTGAAAAAGAGCAGCTTAATGAAAAACAAAAACAGATTTCCACGCAGATACAGCAGGAACAGCTTAGGGCTAATCTTCTTCGCGCTATTTCTCATGATTTACGTACCCCTCTTACCAGTATTTCTGGAAATGCAGGCATTCTAATGGGAAATTCCGCTGTATTAAGCGAAATGCAAAAAAAAGGCCTTTACACTGACATATATGATGACTCCATGTGGCTTATTAACTTAGTGGAAAATCTGCTTTCTATAACTCGAATTGATAATGGGACAGTGAATTTAAATATGCAGCCGGAGCTTATGGAGGAAGTAATTGCAGAAGCATTGCTTCATATTAATCGGAACAGTGTGAAACATCATATTGAAACCATATTGGATGATGAACTCCTTATGGCAAAAATGGATTCCCGACTTATTATTCAAGTCTTAATCAATATTGTTGATAATGCAATTAAATATACACCCTATGGATCCCATATCATAATTTCGGCAAAACATGAAGAACAGATGGTGCTTGTAGAAATTTCTGACGATGGACCTGGTATAACAGATGAGGCAAAAGCCAGGTTGTTTGATATGTTCTATACGGCTGATAATGTCCGTGGAGATGGGAGGAGAGGATTAGGTCTAGGACTTTCATTATGTAAATCCATGATTACGGCCCATGGTGGTACCATCTATTTAAAAGATAATGTTCCGCATGGTACAGTATTTTGCTTTACCCTGCAAGCAGAGGAGGTAAATTTTTATGAATAAACCCTTAATCCTTGTAGTAGAGGATGACAAGGCAATTCGCAAGCTGATTACTACAACCCTGGAAACACAACGATACCAGTATCATACAGCTGAAACAGGTGAAGCTTCGATTTTAGAAGCCGTTTCCAAACAACCAGACATAATGATTCTGGATTTAGGGCTTCCGGATATGGATGGCGTGGATATTATTAAAAAGGTTCGAGCATGGTCAAACATTCCAATTATAGTAGTCAGTGCACGTAGTGAAGACCGGGATAAAATCGACGCACTGGATGCCGGTGCTGACGATTATTTGACGAAACCTTTCAGCGTAGATGAACTGTTGGCAAGGCTTCGGGTTAGTCTGAGGAGAGTTCGCTATGACAGTGAAAAGCTGTTGAAAGATGCATCCACATTCACTAATGGTAATTTGAAAATTGATTATGCAGCGGGCTGCGTGTGGTTAGAAGAAGAAGAAATACACCTGACTCCAATGGAATATAAGCTTTTATGTCTGCTGGCAAAGAATGTAGGTAAAGTCCTGACACATAATCATATTCTCCATGAAATCTGGGGTAATTATACTAACGACATTCCTGCCCTCCGTGTTTTTATGGCAACCCTTCGAAAGAAAATAGAAAGAACACCATCTCATCCAAAGTACATTCAAACCCATATTGGAGTTGGCTATCGAATGCTTCGAGTTGGAGATGACAGCAAAGTTCTTTAATGCATTTTCCTAAATTTCATTTAAAACAGTAATTACAAATAATAATCCATGCTTTTCTTTATAAAAGCATGGATTATTTTATTTTTCTCAAATTTTATCTATATAATAACCCCTTAAAGATTATCTTAATGCATTCTTAATTCGCCCATTAAAACGTTAATCCATAACTAATAACATAAGTGATAAACTGAATTAGTAGTTAAAATATGAGGAGGATTTTTGCATGGACTTTTTGATGATTGGTATTTTAGCAATAAGTTTTTTGTTAGTCAAACTGTTGGCTGATTGGTGTGGACGACAGATTGAAAGATCATAGAGGAGGATCATTTATTATGCTATTTCTTGGAATTCTAATTTTAGCATTGGGAGCGTACTTGCTATACGCCTTGGTAAATCCCGAAAAATTTTAGCAGGAAAGTGGAGGAGAAATTATGATGCAAATTATTTTGACTTTGGCAATCTTTGTTGCCCTTGTCATCCCTATGGGAAAATACTTATATCATATTGCATCCGGAAATCATACCTTTTTCGATCCGGTATTTGACCGGGTGGACGGCGTAGTTTACCGTGTGTGTGGTATCGACAGAAAAGAAATGAACTGGAAGCAGTATGCCATGGCACTGCTTGGAACTAACGTTATCATGGTGTTAGTGGGATACCTGATCCTAAGGATTCAGGCACTTCCTATTTTTAATCCTAACGGAATCGGTGCAATGGAGCCGAGCCTTTCTTTTAACACCATTATCAGCTTTATGACGAATACCAATCTTCAGCACTATTCTGGAGAATCCGGACTTTCGTATTTAAGTCAGATGCTGGTAATCACATTTATGATGTTTACTTCTGCGGCTACAGGATTTTCAGCTTGCATGGCCTTTATACGTGGTTTAGCTGGAAAAACAAAGACCATGGGTAATTTTTATGTGGATCTGATCCGTATTATCACCCGTGTTTTATTGCCGGTTTCTATACTGGTTGGACTTATTCTTGTTTCACAGGGAGTTCCGCAAAACTTATCGGCAAATGTGACCATTCAAACAATAGAGGGAAAATTTCAGGACATTTCCATGGGACCAATAGCCTCTCTGGAAAGCATTAAGCATTTGGGAACAAATGGAGGTGGATTTCTTGGAGCAAACTCATCCACACCTCTTGAAAATCCCACTATAATTTCAAATATTGTAGAGATGATTTCCATGATGATTCTTCCTGGTTCATGTGTTGTGGCATTTGGTCATATGGTTCACAATGGTAAAAAGGAAAAAAAGGGCGAGAAAGTGAAGAAAATTATTTTGGGCAGAGAAGGAAGAACCATTTTTGCGGTTATGTCCATCATCTTTATGATAGGGCTTGTTATTTGCTTCATATCTGAGAGTGCTGGAAATCCTATACTGGAGCAAGTTGGATTAAGCCAAATCATAGGAAGTATGGAAGGTAAAGAAGTGCGTTTTGGCATAGCACAATCATCACTTTTCACAACGGTGACAACTGCCTTCACAACAGGCTCAGTAAATAATATGCATGACACACTGACACCTATGGGTGGGTTTGTTCCATTGCTATTTATGATGCTAAATGTTGTATTTGGTGGTAAAGGCGTAGGTCTTATGAATATGGTCCTTTATGCTATTCTTGCTGTATTCATCTGCGGACTGATGATAGGCCGTACACCGGAATATCTGGGGAAAAAAATCGAAGGAAGGGAAATGAAGCTCACTGCCCTTTGTATTATCATTCATCCTCTTCTGATTTTAACTTTCACTGCATTGGCTGTTGCCGTTCCAGCTGGTTTGGAAGGAATCACTAACCAAGGATTCCATGGTCTGACACAGATCACCTATGAGTATGCATCTTCTGCAGCCAATAACGGCTCAGGATTTGAGGGACTAGCTGACAACACCTATTTTTGGAATGTAACCACAGGGATTGTCATGTTTTTCGGACGATATTTGTCCATTATGATTCAGCTTGCAATTGCCAGTTCGTTGATGCTCAAACGTCAGGTTAGTGAATCTGTTGGCACATTGAAAACAGACACAGGAACCTTTACCATAGCTCTGCTTATGGTAGTACTGATTTTTGCCGCACTCACATTTTTCCCAGTGTTGGCACTTGGTCCCATTGCAGAGCATTTGACTTTGTGGAATTAAGGAGGATACTTTCATGAATAAAGATACAAAAACAAAATTTATTACAGGAGATATTCTTAAATCCTCCATTGCTGGAGCCTTTGAGAAACTCAATCCTAAGTACATGATGAAAAATCCCGTCATGTTTGTTGTAGAAGTGGGTTTTGTGGTAACGCTTCTCCTTTCATTCTTCCCGAATATGTTTGGAAATGAGGAGAAAAACCTGGGGTTATATAACGTAATTGTATCCGTCATTCTGTTCGTTACGGTCCTCTTTGCAAACTTTGCTGAAGCAGTTGCAGAAGGACGTGGAAAGGCGCAGGCCCAAAGCCTGAAAAAGACGCAAAAGGACATGCAGGCCCGTGTCCTCAGTGATGACGGAAACGAAAGTACAGTTAATGCCAATATGTTGAAAAAAGGTGATATTGTTTTAGTAAAAGCTGGAGAACTTATTCCAAATGATGGTGAAGTCGTGGATGGAATTGCCTCTGTGGATGAATCGGCTATCACTGGGGAGTCTGCTCCAGTGCTAAAAGAAAGCGGTGGAGATTTTGCATCAGTGACCGGCGGTACCACAGTGGTAAGTGACTGGCTTAAAATACAGATAACCTCACAACCAGGGGAATCTTTCATTGATAGAATGATTGCAATGGTAGAGGGTGCGTCCCGAAAAAAAACTCCCAATGAGATTGCCCTAAATACTCTACTGGTAAGTCTAACTATTATTTTTCTCATTGTAATTGTCACTCTTTACCCCATAGCTATGTACAGTGGAGTTCAAATCCCCGTTTCCACACTGGTAGCGTTGACCGTATGCCTAATTCCTACAACAATCGGCGGTCTGCTGTCTGCTATTGGTATCGCTGGAATGGATCGTGTCACACGGTTTAATGTCATTGCCATGTCAGGTAAAGCAGTAGAAACCTGTGGTGATGTAGATACTATGATTTTGGATAAGACCGGTACCATTACTTATGGAAACCGTATGGCGTCAAAATTCATACCAGTAGGGAATGTTAAAGAACATGAGTTGATTCATTACTCTGTCTCCAGCTCTTTGAAAGACAATACCCCCGAGGGAAAATCCGTTGTAGAACTTGGTGAGCAGCTTAGTGGAGTACATCAAAAAGAGATACCTGGTATGGAATTCATGGAATTTACCGCACAAACACGTATGAGCGGTGTGAAGCTCCCCAACGGTACAGTAATACGTAAAGGTGCTTATGAGGCCGTTCAAAAATATGTACAGGAGTTAGGTGGCTCCATCCCAAAAGATTTAGGGTCAAAGGTAAACGAAGTATCCAAGCTCGGTGGCACTCCACTAGTAGTTTGCGTAGATAATAGGATTTTAGGAGTAATTTATTTAAAAGATACCATAAAATCTGGGTTGGTAGAGCGTTTCGAAAGACTTAGAGCCATTGGTATCAAAACCGTGATGTGTACCGGTGATAACCCATTGACTGCAGCCACCATTGCACAGGAAGCTGGTGTAGACAGCTTTATTGCGGAATGCAAGCCAGAAGATAAAATTGACGCCATTAAAGCTGAGCAGGCTGATGGTAAGGTTGTTGCTATGACCGGAGACGGCACCAATGACGCTCCTGCACTGGCACAAGCCGATGTTGGCATCGCCATGAACAGTGGAACCTCTGCTGCAAAAGAAGCAGCAAACATGGTAGATTTGGATTCAGATCCTACAAAGATATTAGATGTTGTGGAAATAGGAAAACAGCTTTTGATAACACGTGGTTCACTGACCACATTTAGTATTGCTAACGATGTGGCTAAGTATTTTGCCATTATACCAGCTATGTTCATGGCGGTTATTCCACAAATGAACATACTGAACATAATGGCATTGTCCACACCTAACAGCGCCATTTTGTCTGCTTTGATTTTCAATGCCATTATCATTCCTTGTCTCATTCCCCTCGCTATGAAGGGTATTAAGTACAAGCCACAACGCTCAGAAAAAATGCTCACACGTAATATGCTCATTTATGGTTTAGGCGGAATAGTCACACCCTTTGTAGGTATCAAGTTTATTGATCTTATAATCACACCGTTGCTAGCAGTTTTAGGCATATAAAAAATGTTAATATGGATAGCATTTAGAGAATGTCAGCATTTTGACAAGCTCCATGCTTGGGATCTATATGGTTAAAAATAGACTAATACCAATATTTTAACTAATCATTATCCCATCGCTGATACTTTTAGATTTAGAATAGGAGGTTATTAAATGAGTACATTTTTAAAGGGAATAAAGAAGCCACTTATGGTTACACTGTCGCTGCTTTTAATATGTGGTGTGGCATATCCTTTGCTTTTTACAGGGCTCAGCCAGTTGATTTTTCCAAATCAATCCAACGGAAGTATGGTTATAATTGATGGAAAGGCAGTAGGCTCACAGCTAGTGGGTCAGGACTTTACAGATACTAGATTTATGAAAAGCCGCCCATCTGCGGTGAATTATAATACCTACACCCAGGATGATAAAGAAAATGGCAGTTACACAGGGATTAGCTCTGGATCAAAGAATATGGGGCCCACTAATCCTGAGTTGGCTAAACGTGTAAAGGAGGATATGGCTACTTTCTTAAAGGCAAACCCTTCTGTAAAACAGGAGGACATTCCTACGGATTTATTGACAGCCTCAGGCTCTGGTCTTGACCCTCATATCAGTGCTGCATCTGCTGCTATTCAAATACCAGCTCTTGTTGAGAATACCGGATTGTCAGAGGATGAACTGAAGAATATAGTAAAAGAGAACACTAACGGAAAAGTTCTTGGAATTTTCGGGGAAGAAACCGTTAATGTATTGAATGTAAACCTTGAAATTGCAAAGGAGTTAGGGCTACTCAATTAGAGTAACCCTAACATTAAATATTAACTAAAAGTCCTATTGGACATATTGCCAATAAGACTTTTAGTTTCATGAATCATATAATATAAAAATTACTTTATCTAAATCAATACATATAGTATTTTTTAATGAATAGAAAAGTTATTAAAAACACTTACTAAAATACATTATACATTGCATTTTTATGTGTGAACTTCTCCATTATTAAAATCAATAGCTTCATCTAACGAATTTTCAACTTCATTTTCATTATCACATTTAAATAAAGACTTTCTAAATAGTAATATAGTAATAATTAAAATTAATGAAGAGATTAATATGCATATTGAGGCACTAAATTTATCATACATATACCCAAAAATCATTTGTCCAAAAGGTATAGCTGCCATACAGACTGCACTCATCACTGATACAACTCTACCCATAAAATTTAATGGAACTTGTTCCTGGACTATTGTATTTACAATTATATTTCCAAGTGTTGTGATGAGTCCTATAAAGAAAGTTATTACTATTATACTGACATATGGTATAAAATTATTATCAAATAAATTTAAATAGAAATTTGAAGGCACTATGCTTAGTATTCCAAGTAAACTCCCACTAAACAATATAATATAGAAATAAATTTTCCCATTTTTAAATTTATTATATATAGAACTACAAATAAATGGAGCTATCAACATTGATACTACTAATATAGATTCCATAAGTCCATATTGAAAATCTGATACCATTAATATTTGTTTAGAAATATAAGTTAATCCAATACTAAATACAGGATTATATGCAAAATTAATTACTAGGCACAGTAATATAATGTTTAAAATCAATTTTTTGTTTTTTATAAAAATAATACCATCTTTAAAATCATCTACAAAGCTACTCATAGATATATTTTGTGGTGTAGAATTTATTTTAGGAACTCTTATAAATGATTCACTTATACCAGATAATATAAAACTGATACTATTTATAATAAGTATTACATAAAGTCCATAAGAACCCATTAAAATTCCTGCTATTGCTGGAGACATTAAATTTCCTAAATCCATAATGAAAGAGCTTAATCCATTTCCATCAACTAATTCTTCTTTTTTTATGATGGATGGTAAAATACTACTAGTTACTGGTTGAAAAATTACACCTATTAAAGACAACGTAATTGAAAGAATATAGATATGTATCATATCTAATCCTCCGGTAATTCTATATATAAGTACAAATATACCTATAATTATTCCACTTAGTATATCTAATCCAACCATCATCTTCTTTTTATCAAACCAATCTGCAAAAACCCCTGCGATAGGTCCTAAAATTAGTTTAGGAATTATTGTTATGGCTAAAACAGAAGCAAATTTAGTAGCCGATCCGGTAATACTTAAAACGTATAAAGATAATGCAAAACCTTGCATTTGACTACCTATAGATGAAACTAGTTTTCCAAAAATCAATAAGGAAAAGTCTCGTTGCTTTACTAAATACATTTTCATATTATATTACCCTCCATTAATTTATTATTTTTTAAATCACTATAATAATGCATCCTTATAACTTCATCTAAACTCATACCATCTGACCTATTGCAAGGATTTTTATCTGATTTTCTATACCTACCATATTTACATCCACCTAGGCACATTGGCAGTTTTATGCACTCAGTACAGTTTTGGTTATCTATAGGAGATATATTTTGAAAAGCATAATAGATTGCTTTATTAACATTAAGCTCTCCTTCATTAGTAATTTTTCCAAAATAGAAATTATTCTCTGCTGCTATAGAACAACATGTTAATTTACCATCAGGTTGAATCGTAATTGAATTTTTCATAGTACCTTCACACCTTGAATAATTATTTACTGTATCATAATAAATAAAACCCTTATCTATAGCCATTTTATATAAATTATTCAAAGTTGTTTTACCATTATTTTGAAAAAGATTTATCATATTCAAAATGATCATCTTTCTCTTATCAGTAGGTATAATTTCAAGTAATGATTCTACTCCGTAATAATTTTCTTCATCTACATTGAGTCTTAATATAACCAGCACATTTTTATCAAGTATTTTTAGTAAGTTTTCTTTAATTTTTTTAAAGGTCCCCATACCATTAGCAAGAGGTCTCTTTTTATCATGATAGGACTCATAACCATCCAATGTAATTTGAATCTTTTTTATACATAATTCTTCAAGCATATTTATTGAATCACTAGAGAATAAATATCCGTTTGTAGTCATTTTAGCCTCATATTTACATCCATTACGTGAACATATATCTTTAAATTTACTAGTTAATTCACATATTTTCTTAAATTCCAACATAGGCTCTCCCCCAAACCAACATAAAATCAATTTGGAAATTCTCTTTGTAATTTTTTCAACTAATTCTAATATTGCTTCCATGGTATCTGTTTTAAATTCAACTTTTTTATGCTCTTCATAGCAGTAAGTACATCTAAAATTGCAATCTAAAGTGGGCTGAATCACTAGATAAAAGCATTCTTCTTGAAAAGTACTTTTATTTATTAAAAATTGTACTTGTTGTATCTCATCAAATTCATCTTGAATAATGATGTTTTTTCCTATTAAATTTTTTAAAATATTTACTTCCTGTAATGAGTACTCTGCTTTATCTAAATTTGTCATTAAATTATTAATTAGATTTTCTTTTTCAGATGTATATGATATATACTTTCTAGTTAATGTATTATATAAAATATTTATATCATTATACTTAACGTTAATATTATATTTAGATAATTTCATTTCCTATCTCCTCGTATAATAGAAGAGAATAATTTAGAAGAAATAAATTGTTTGAAAAATGAAGTTCTTGAATTAATATCATTAGATATTATTGACCCGAGTATCACTCCAGTACTTAGACTTTTGAAGTTTTATAGTGATATTGGGAGTCAAGAAAACTTAAACAGCTTGTTAAATTTTATATTAGAATGTAAAAAAGATTAACAACATAAAAAACAGTAGAGAATTTGTATTAACTTCTCTACTGTTTTTATTTAATTTCTATAATAATTCTCCACATAACTCAACAACTCGAACTTCTTAAAATCTAATTTACATTTCAGAAACAGCATTTTTTAGTGCTTTAATTGCATCTTCATACTCTAGACTTCCACTTAATACTTTCAAATCTTCTTCGTCAATAAGTGATTGAAATAATTTTTTTCTTATTATCTTCTGCCCTTCCACATTTACCTCTAGTTTAAGATTTTCAAAATAAGGGTTATTGCTATAGTCATACTCTGTAGAAAGTATCTCTTTCACATAATTGTTAAACCATTTTGAAGCAAGCTCCTTATCCCCTATTTCAATATATAGTCTGCAGTAATTATATGCTCCTGAGCCCATCCCTATTTTAAATATATTTTCTACTTGATTTAGAACATCTAAATACAAGGTTGCCTTTTCATAATTATGTTCACGCTTTGATATACTTGCTAATATTGATATCATTGCATTGCTTTGGGTTAAATACTGTATAAGCATTCCTTTACACATATTTTCTGCTTCTCTGTTCTTACCTTGCCTCTGTAACAATGATGAATATAGTACCATGGGATCTATAAATGAATTTAATAATTCCTTAATGGCTTTTTCACTTTCCCCATAGTTTTCTAAGGTCATTTGTATATTAGCAATAGAAAATAAAGCTGCTGATATATATTTTGAAACCTTACTTTCAGTAACTTGATAAAGCAAAGCTAAACAATACTCCATTCTTGATTTTATACATTCTTCTGAAACATTACCTGACATCATAGAATACATTTGAACCAATTCTGCAATAATCAATTTTAAATATACACTATTAGGGTATTCTTTTTCATATTCTTTACATCTTAATTCACCAGCCATATACCCCTGATGTAAAAACATTTCAACTAATTCTTTTTTTATATTAATCACTTCTAATTCAGAAAGCTCTTGTTGAAAAGAAAGTAAAATATCTAAAGAGGTATCCAATGCTCTTGCTAATGGCGCTAATAAAGAAATATCTGGTGTGGAATTTCCAGTTTCCCATTTACTTACTGCTCCTGCTGAAATTCCAATCATACTTGCCAGCTGCTCTTGAGTAATCTTTTTTTCTTTCCTTAAACGTAAAATGGTTTCTCCAACATTTAATCTATTCATATTCACTACCTCACCTTTGAGCCTTTTTAGTACTTTTATTATAAGCTTAATTACAATGTGCAACAATGGAGAGTGGCTCATACTTAAGTTGAAAAAACTTGAGTGGTATTCAACTTTATGGTTATAAATTATAGTTATTAATCTATTCTATGTCTCATATCCTAAATATCATTATAATTTTGTTTGTATAAACTCAATAAGTGGCTTAAGGTTTTCTTTGTTTGTCCAATCGAAGTTAGAGCCAATTGCTTGTATTAATGCAGCTTCCCAGGGTTCGTAATTGTTAGGGTCTTTTTTTGCAACAGCTTTTTTAAGAATATTACAAAGGGTTTTGTCTTTCCAAGACATACTTTTCTCATTCCAAGCACCACGACAATAAAAACATGGGATTTCATTAAGTTTCTCTTTAAAATTACGCTCTTTTATAGCAGTCATAGCTTTTTCATTATACGGAGATGCTCCCACTGCAAAAACCACTATTCTTTTACCCTTTAGTTTTTCATAATGCTTTCTTAGAAAAGATACTCCTGCTATACCTGTTGCATAAATACCTCCACCTAAAATAATTGTATCGTATTTTGCAACTTGTTCTATACCAGCTTGTTTTGTTTCAATTATGTTACTTGAGATCTCTTCTGCTAACCATTCCGCATATTTTTTTTGTAGCTCCATACTTTGATTGATATAGTACTACTATATTTTCCAACTTTAGTACCTCCTTGTATAATGATTTAATTACATCTTTTATTATATCTGTAATAGTAAAATGGTTTTTCTTTATCTTCACCGGAATTTAAAATCATTTTTGTTTCAAATTTTTTAAATCCCACTGATTCAACAATCTTCTGAGAAGGATAATTGTCTATTTCAACAATTGCCATAACAAATGGAAGATTATAATTATCAAATCCCCATTCTAATATTGCCTTAGCCGCTTGTTTCATATATCCTTTTCCTGAATATTTTTCAGATATAAAATATGCTATCTCGATTTCATTGTTAACCTCAAATTTAGTTTGTAAAGCTATAAGTCCCACTACAACACCATCTAATTTTCTTTCTATTGCAAGCTGGCACCACATATCATCTTTAGTTTGTTTATCATAAAAATCATTTAATTCAGTTATCCATTTTTCAGTATCTTCCTTTGTACTTTCCCAATCAGGTATCCATTTCAAAATATATTGTTCATTTCGAATTTCCTGAAATGTATCTTTATCTTTTAACTCTATTTTTCTTAATATGATATCTTTTGCCTCAATTTTAATATCCATTTATATCCCCTATCATTTTAATACCACTATTACGATAGTGCTAAATACAATATTATCCAATTAACTAATATTGTATCTATTTTATTTTTTCTATCAATTATGTCATAATAAAATTAATAAATATTACAAGGTATTTTTATGAGTATTAATAAATTAATTGAAATATTAAAAACTAGTAACAATATAATATTATTCATAGAATCAGGTGTAATTACTGACTCAGCACACAAATTACGTATTTTCTAATAAAAAACGCTCATATAAAATTTCTATCTATTTTTAACCATGATTATATGGTATATGTTTAGACCCAAGAAATATAGGAACATCACTATTTATCATTTTTTCAATATTGTCATTTAAGCAATCTGGCTCTAAATGTATTTTATTTAAATCCTCAATATTAATCCATTTACTTTCTAATTGCATATCATCTATTTCTGTAGGTTTATTAACATCATTATTTTCTAATTTACAAATAAAAATATGGTACATTTTATGACTATATTCAGGATATAATTCACGTGTTTTTTTATTATCACATATTTCTTCAAATAAAGCTGAAAATCTCACTGGCACAACACTATAACCTGACTCTTCAAGACATTCTCTTACAATTGCTTCATGTAAAGTTTCATATGTGTTTTGTCCTCCCCCTGGTAGTGAATAATAATCACTATTATTTTCGTCAAAACACTTATTTAATAAAATTTTGTTATCATTTATAATAATTGCTTTTGCCGCACTTCTTACACTCATTTTATTCTCCTTATTTTTGTATATACATACACTTACATATTGTAATAATAAATCACTTTAATCAATATTATATAATATTATGAAATATTATCCAATGCATTCTATAAGTATATTTTATTTTCTATAACTTCGTGTCATAATAGGATTAATAAATAATTTATGGAGATGATTTTATGAGTACTGAAATAGAAAAACTAACACAAATTTTAAGAAATAGCAATAACATAGTATTCTTTGGTGGAGCAGGAGTATCTACCGAATCAAATATACCGGATTTTAGAAGTGCCAATGGTCTTTTTAATGCAAGACTTAACATGACTCTTTCTCCAGAACAGCTAGTTTCTCATACTTACTTTATAAGATTTCCTGAGGAGTTTTTTAATTTTTATAAAGCAAAACTTATATATCCTGAAGCAAAACCTAATGGAGCACATATTGCTCTTGCTAAGCTTGAAGAAATCGGTAAACTTAAGGCAATCGTTACCCAAAACATTGATGGACTTCATCAATGTGCTGGTTCTAAAAATGTATTTGAGCTCCATGGCTCAATTCATAGAAACTATTGCATTAAATGTAATACTTCTTATGATGTAGATTTCATTTTGAATTCCAAGGATATACCTATTTGCTCTAAATGTAATGGAACTGTTAGACCCGATGTAGTTTTATATGAGGAAGGTTTAGATGAAAATGTACTTAATGGAGCTATAGATGCTATCTCAAAAGCAGATACTTTAATCATAGGTGGAACTTCTCTTGTGGTTTATCCTGCAGCTAATCTTATTAACTATTTTAAAGGCAAAAATCTAGTACTTATAAATAAAAGTAGTACTTCTGCTGATTCTAGAGCAAACTTAGTTATTCACGATTCTATTGGGAAAGTATTAAATGAAGCAGTTAATTTTTTATAAAATAAAGGTAGTCATTTTGACTACCTTTTATTAACCAAAGCATTACGCTATTTTTCAAATAACAACTCCATATTAAGTATTCCTAATCTTATCTTCTAACATATGTAAGTTCAACCATTCCATCTATGTTTTTGGTTTCAATTAATTTAAGCTTGATTTCTGGGTTTTCTTTGATAAATAGAGGAATTCCCTCACCTAAAATAGTTGGAATTACTGTAATAACATACTTGTCAATAAAGTTTTTCTTTACAAACTCATGAATTAGCTTTCCTCCGCCTACAAGCCAAACATCTCTCCCTAATTCACTTTTTATATCTGATACAAAGTCTATGATACTTTCTGAAGTAAATTCTACTTTTCCATTTGCTTCATATTCTTTTTTAGTGAATACATAACATTTTTTCCCTTCATAAACCCAAACATCTGGAGATAATTCATTCACCACTTGCTCATAGGTAGTTCTACCCATAACAATAGTGTCTACAGTGTTATAAAACTCTTCATATCCATTATCTACTTCTAACACTTTTCCATGTCCACTCAACCAGTCAACTGCACCATTACTTCTTGCTATATATCCATCTAAGCTCATAGCTATATATAAAACTACTTTTCTTTTCATTTTTGATCTCCTTTTAATATAAAGTAGATATAAATTATATTTTATATCTACTTTAATAAAAAAGCTATTTATATTATACTAAAATAAGACTTAATACATGTACAAAGGAGAATTTATTATGCCACAATTACCTTTTAAGGATCTTAAAAACATAGATATTTCACAATTTGGTACCCAAATTGAAGATTTTAAATCTCTTTCTTTAAAATATCGTTGTGCCCTTCGTGAAATCGAAACAAAATTTGCAGTACTTAATGATGAATATAAAAGCATTCACTCTCATAATCCTATTGAACATATGAAATCTAGACTTAAAGCTCCTGAGAGTATACTTGAAAAACTTCAAAGAAGAGGATTAGAACTCTCTATTGACTCTGCAGAAACTTTAACTGATATTGCTGGAATTAGAGTTATTTGTTCATTTCTTAGTGATGTTTACGAAATCGCAGCTTCAATTAAGGCGCAAACTGATTTAACTATTATTAAGGAACGTGATTACATAAAACACCCAAAGGACAACGGTTATCGCAGCCTTCATTTAGTCGTTAGTGTTCCCGTGTTCTTTTCAAAAAAAGTTGAAAATGTTCCTGTAGAAATTCAGTTCAGAACAGTTTCAATGGATACTTGGGCAAGCCTTGAACATAAGCTTAGATATAAATATGAAGGCGAAATGCCTGATGATATTAGTACAATGTTGTTAAATTGTGCAGGTACTACGACACACCTTGATGAAGAAATGCTTATGGCTCATAATAGACTTATGAACAATCATGTTTAATATTCTTATATTTTATTTAATAGAATATTAATAGAGGATGAATTAAGATTTACTATATATACAATAAATCTTAATTCATCCTCTATAACTTTTGTCTAAATTAATCTCGATTAGGAACTACTCTTGCATCACTTAAAAGATTATCTATTTGATAATCATTGATATTCAAATTTATTTTTTCTTGCATAAGCTTTAGTATAAGCTCTTCCTTTTCATCTTCGAATATCCCAGAGTTTTGAATATTTTCTATAAAACTATCTAAGTCATAAATAATACAATCTCCTTCATAGGCACCTAATTCAGTACATATATCTACTGAAGCTTGAAGTGGATCTGTTCCATAATCAACATACACCTTACTTCTATCATCTGATAATTCTTCTATTTTTCCTACATAATATCCTGCCACATATTTTCTTGCATCATCTTCTTCTCCAAAGCCTAGTACATCTCCATTTGGTGTTACAACTATATAATTATGATAAGGTACATGTGTATTCATAATTGCTCTCCTTTTCAGTGGATTTTTAACTATATTTTAAGTTTTCCAAAGGACAGAATTATTATACTGAGTAAAAAATAACATAAAACAAATATGTTATTATTTATTATTTTAGTTTAGCTTAAATTAATTATTTTTTCTTTACAATCTTGATAAATCTAACGCATAGAACAAAACTCCATATATAATAAAAGAAAAAAACATAAGTACATGATATATAACATCAAATTTTATTATCTTATTTCTAAATTTGTTATCTACTAACCTTTTCTTTGATAATAATATTTTAACTCTAAAAAAAATTTCAGATATTCCTAATAAAGCTGCTGGTACAGATAATAAGTTTAGCTTAGGACCAAAAATATTACCAGTTATAATATTTTTTATATCTCTAGTGAATCCACAAAGAGGACAAGTTTCTCCTAAAATTCTATAGGAAAGACAGCCATAGGTTATAGGAAATACTTTATTCACAAATCTAGATATAAAGGGTAAAAATATCATGGCAATTACTAAAGTAATTAGTATTATATTAAAAATATTATATTCTTTTATTATCTCTTCACTTTTCACATTTTAACCTCCTCGGAACTAAAATAAGATGCCTTTACAGACATCTTTTAGTGGTATGCTTTTACAAATATAATTTTATACTGCTGCTCCTAATGAAGTTAATCCTATAATAAATATTAAAAATATAATAGCCATACATATTCCTATTACGGAACATATAAATCCACCTTTAGCCATTCCAGGAGCTTCACCTGCTTCTTTCTTCTTCTTCATGTCTATAATTCCCAATACTACACCTACAACTCCTAGAATTAGAGATAGCCACCATAGGCACCCCCATGAAATTACAGCAAATACAATACTACAAATTCCCAGTACTAATGAAGCAACGCCCATACAAAATCCTCCTTGTAAATTTTATCACTCCATTCATTTTATTAATCTACATAGAATATTATTACAATTTTATTAACAAAATCATTTATCTAGAAGGACTATATAAATTTTTAACTACATAAATAGATATATATATAACTATAATCCTATATAAATATTTGTATATAAAACTATTCATATATATAACTATTTAACTAGTTGTTGTCATAATGCGAGTTTCAGGGAATTTCCCTTAGTTTAGTTCTTACATCAAATTCATATAAAAATTGAAAAATTATTTATATCTAATAAAAAGAGTTATCTCCAGTCTAAATATCTTAATTTGGAGACAACTCTCTACTTATTTAAATATTTTATTTAATATTTACTTACAGCCTATATAAATTTATATAGTTATTGGGATATTGTTATAATTACCTTACTTGTTTCCACAGCAATTATATTATGCTCTTTCCTTGCATCAAAACTTAGAAAATCACCACGTCTTAAAACAAATGGACTTTCACTAACAAACTCCATATCAACAGCACCTTCAACTATAAAAATAGATGCATTCCCATTATAAGTATTCTTAGGTAATCCACTGCCTTCTTGAAAATTAAAACACATAGTTTTAAACTTCTCATTATTAGCTAAAACTTGACTTCCCACTGCTATATTATCTAAATTTACAGGTCTTCTATTTGATGTTAACATAATATCCAAAACTCCTTTACTTATATTATTTATAACTCCTGATATAGGCATATAAAACCCTCCTATACAATTACTATAAGGATTATTCTCTTTTATTTTCTTCTTAAATTATAATATTATTCTTTAACTAAAAAAAGGTGCTAGTACACCTTTTAAAATTATTCTTCAACAAATTCTATAATACCTTTTCCAAGCTTACTCACTCTTGCTAGTGAATATACTTCATAGCCTTTATCTTCAAGATTTCTACGCCCTGGTTGGAAGGATTTTTCTATAACTATTCCAATTCCTGCAACCTTTGCTCCAGCTTCTTCTACCAGTCTTATAGCCCCTTGTGCTGCTTCTCCATAAGCTAAAAAATCATCTATTATAAGTATATTATCCTCTGGTGATATGAATTTTTTTGATAAAGTTAACTCATAATCTACAGCCTTAGTGAAAGAATGTACTGTAGTTTGATATACATCTCCACTTAAAATCTTAGACGTTTGCTTTTTTAGAGTTACCATTGGTAATTCCATTTGAAGGGCAGTCATAACTGTAGGAGCAATACCCGAACTTTCAATGGTAAATATTTTAGTTATTCCATGACTTTTAAAATACTCATTAAAGCTTGTTCCTATATCATTCATTAATTTAGCATCTACTCCATGGTTCAAGAAAGAATCTACCTTTAATACAGATTCATTTAATGCAAGTCCATCTTTTAATATACGTTCTTTTAAAGCTTCCATTACGCCACCTCACTTCTTTCTACTTCTATTTTTTCCACTTTATCTTCCTTTAATACTAAGTTTAATATTAAAGCAGTTATAGTTCCTGTAGATATCCCTGATGCAAAAACCATCTTTAATCCTTCTGGTAATTGAGCTATAACATCTGGTCTAAAGGTAACTCCAAGACCTAAAGCTATAGATGTTGCTATTATAAGTAGATTTCTTTCAGTTAATTTTACTCTACTTAATGTCTTTATTCCTGCTGCAGCAACAGTCCCAAACATAACTATTCCAACTCCACCAAGTACTGGTTGTGGTATTCCACTTATTAGACCTGCTAGTTTAGGTAAGAAACCTAAAATCACCATAATTATTCCTGCCATAACTGCAACGTGTTTACTTGCTACTTTTGTTAATGCTATTAATCCTACATTTTGGCTAAAGGTAGTGTTTGGGAAAGAACCTACTACTCCACCTATCATACTTCCTATACCATCTGCTAATACACCAGCACCCACGCGTTTTTCATCCATATGTATCTGAGAAGTTTCTCCAATAGCCTTAAGGCATCCAACAGTTTCTATAGTAGTTACAAAATATGCTGGAACAAATGCAATTAAAGCTTTCATGTCAAAGGTTACTCCATATTCAAATATTTTAGGGAAGGAAATCCAACTAGCTTCCATAATAGCTGTAAAATCTACTAATTCTAAAGGAATACAAATTATATATCCTGCAACCATTCCAATTAAAATAGATGCACTGCTAACCATACCTTTTCCATATCTATTTAAAATTAAAGTAAAGATTAATACAAACATGGCTATTGATAAGTTCTTCAGACTTCCATAATCTGCAGCTCCAACTCCACCTGCTGCCCAATCAATGGATACTGGTAATAAAGTCAATCCAATCAAGCATACAACTGTTCCTGTAACTATTGGAGGGAATAACTTCATAAGAGGCTTAATAAAGTAACTTAAAATAATTTCAAAGAAAGCACCTAAAATAGTAGCTCCAATTATTCCCGGAAGTCCAAGTACTGTTCCAACTGAAATAGCTGGTGAAACGAAGGTAAAGTCTGTACCCATGATACAAGCAACTCTTGATCCCATAATTCCAAAACCTCTAGCTTGAATTATAGTTGCAATACCAGATGCCAGAATTGTTGCACTTATCAATGCTGTAGTTATCTTCGGTTCAAATCCTAAAGCACTTGCTATAACTAGAGGTACTACTACTATCCCTCCAAAAGCTGCAAATATATGCTGTAATCCAAATAATATCTTTTTAACTAAACTAGGGTTATCATCTACACCATAGGTTAACTTAATATCATTAGTTAGTAGTTCTTCATTCTTCATTAGTTCATCTCCTTTTAGATATTATTTAATTTTATCTAAGGGTTAGCTACTTCCTCAGACTAATTTAAACTAAAAATAAAAAGCACCTCAATAAAAATTGAGGTGCTGTGATTTATCACTATAAATAGAGCTCATAGTTTATAACAAAATACAACTCCTCGTAGTCTGCAAATTTACGGCTTGCAGGTAGAAACTTTCGGACCATATTACCGATTATATACGAGTTTTACTAATTGTATTGCCATTATAACACGAACATTTGTAATTTACAACTAGTCATTATTAGGATTTTTATAATGATATAATTTATCACTACATTGATTCTTCTCTAATATCTTCTACTGACTTATTTTTTCTTCCTTCAATTATATTTTGAAGATTTTCTCCTGCATCTTTAAATACTACAGATATTGTTAAGAATACAAGAAGTACCACTCCAAGAATCAAGAAGTCTTTTCCAACTACTGAGTAGTTAATTGTAGTAGCTGAAATAACCTCTCTTAATAATTCCACACTATAAGTAAATGGCATATATGGATTAATTACTTTAAAGAATTTAGGTACTATTTCTAATGGGAATGTACCTGCACAAGCTGTTAGCTGAAGTATTAATAATACTATTCCTAAAAGTCTTCCTGCATCTCCAAATAGTGATATTAAACATTGAATTATTGCTATAAATACTAGTGATAAGAATATTATTGATGTAAAATACATTACTGTACTTGTTGGATTTAATCCTAGTCCAAGTACAACTACACTTACAAGTATTGCTTGTAATAAACCTATAAATCCAAAGGACAAGTATTTACCTATAACCTTATCAAATTTGGATAAACCGAAGTCATCATCAGTTTTAGCTGAGATAACGAAGAACATCATTATTGCACCTATCCATAAAGATAATGATATAAAGTATGGTGCAAAACCTGTTCCATAATTAGGTACTTTATTTACAGGTTCACTTTTCATATTTATTGGAGCTGATACAAAGTCACCCATTTCCTCTGATGAATTTATAAGTCCTGCTTTCATTTCACCTGCACCATCTTTTAAACCAGTTGCAAGTTCATTAGAACCTTCGTATAGCTTTTCTACACCATCTTCTAATTCTGGTACTTTATTTGTTAACTCTGTTACTCCTGTACTTAGTTGATTTTGTCCATCTACTAACTTATCTGATCCTTCAACTAACTGATTTGATCCATTATATAAAGCTTGTATTCCACCACTTAAGGCTGGAACATTGCTTCTTAGCTGTCCAAGACCACCATTTAATTCACCAGATCCACTATATAAAGCTTGTATTCCACCACTTAAAGCTGGAATATTGCTTTTTAACTGTCCAAGACCGCCATTAATTTCATTAGATCCACTATATAAGGCTTGTATTCCACCACTTAAAGTTGGAATATTGCTTCTTAGCTGTCCAAGACCGCCATAGATTTCACTAGATCCACTGTTTAGCTTATTGATTCCTGCATTTAAACCAGACATATTGTCTGATAATGATTTTAATCCATACCCAAAAGAACCTTTAGTATTTTCGTTAAGTCCTACTTCTAGAGAATTTAATCCTCCACTTATTTTGTTTACTGCTACACCCATGTCATTCACTTTATCTGTTAAATCTAATGTACCTGTTGCAAATTCATCAACCTTACCAGTGTACTTTCCTAGTTCATTACCAAATTCCTTAGTTCCAGCTTGTAATTCTTGTATTTTCTTTGGCGTTTCACTAGTTTCTTTACTTAAAGCTTGTATATTTGCAAGCGCGGCTTGAATATTTGGATCTTTTGCCAACTCAGGATTTGATTTAACTGCTGCTAGAACACTCTTAGATATTTCATTCATTGTTGCTGAAGATTTATTAACTCCACTTATAAGCTCATTAACTCCATCTGTAACTGATTGATATCCTTTATTTATACCTGATGATGGCGCTGCCCCATTATCACTGGCAGCTTTTAATTTTTCTCCACCTTCTTTTAATTTTTTTACACTACTTTCTCCAGCTTTTAATTTACCATTTAACTCATCAGCTCCATCTTTAAGTAAATTTACAGTTGGATAAATTGTCTTATTAAATGCACTATAAAGGCCTTTACTTCCTGCTGTTAATTCACCAGCCCCACTTGCTGCAGTTCCTAGTCCATTTTTTAATTCCTGTGAACCATCATATAACTTATCTACTCCAGAACTTAACTCTGGAACCTTACTATTTACTTCTGATAGTCCATTTTTTAATTCCTGTGAACCATCATATAACTTATCTACTCCAGAACCTAACTCTGGAACCTTGCTATTTACTTCTGATAGTCCATTGTTCAATTCTCGTGAACCATCATATAACTTATCTACTCCAGAACTTAACTCTGGAACCTTACTATTTACTTCTGATAGCCCATTGTTTATTGACTTTATTCCAGAATTAAGTTCGCCTTGTCCATTCTTTAATTGTGTTGCTCCATCTCCAAGCTTATTAGCACCTTCAGCTAACATTGGTACTTTGTCATTTAGTTGACCAATGCCTTTGTAAAGTTCATTACTTCCATCAGATGCTTTTACCAGACCATCCTTTGCCTCATATAACTTATTAAAGGCAACAGTGACATAATTATTTGAAACTGTGCTTACAATTTCTTCTTTAAGTACTTTTTCAACCTGTGAGTTAATTTGAGCCGCTAGAAAGTTCTTCTTCTCATTACATACGAACTTTAAATCTGCTACTTGAGGCTTTCCTTCTTTTGCAGCTACAACATTTTTTGAAAAGCTTTCAGGAATTACAAATTTGGCATAATATCCCTCATTCTCTAATCCCTCATCAGCTTTTTCGTTGCTAGTAAATTCCCAACCAACGTCCCCATTACTCTTTAGGTTTTCTACAACGTCTTCACCATAGTTTACCTTCTTTCCGTCAAGTAAAGCACCACCATCTTCGTTAACTACGGCTATGGTCATGTCCTTAACTCGTGCATAAGGATCCCAAAATGCATCTAAGTACAACAAGGAGTATAATAATGGTACTACAATGATTGCAATAACTGATATCCTTATGAACCTGTTCTTAAAAATGCTTTTAATATCCTTACCCGCAATTTTTAGAAAATTCATGCTACCACCTTCTTTAATTTTTTATACTTTACAGTCAATATTATATTTATACCTCTTTTGTACTGACTAGTCAATATCACTAGAGAAAATTTTTACTGATATCCTTTTCAAAAACATTACAAAAGAGTTTTCTAAACTAGTTATTCTCTTAGCTTAGAAAACTCTTCTCTATTTATATATTATTTTCTATTTAAACTTAAGGTCTCAAGATAGCCTTATGCCATAGTTAATATAATTCATGAATTTCTCTACTACTTCATCATGATCATAATTATCATTATTTATAATTTCATAGAGTGCAGATGAAAATAATACTCCTATAAAGCAGTAGCTTAATATATCTGAATCTCCATCAGCAATATGTCTTTCTTTTGTAATGCCTTCTAAAAATTTAGAATTCATACTAATTAAATGCATCACTTGCTCTCTTATTTCTTCATGACGTTCCTTTTGTCCCCATACTTGACTCATTATTACTCTGAATAAATCTTTATTAATATACACATATTTTAACTGAACCCTAGCAGATTCTTTTAGTCTTTCTATAGGATCACTTATTTCTTTTATTGACTCTTCTACTTCAATATTTATTAAATCAATTCCGGTCTTTACAACAAAATAAAATAATTCCTCTTTGCTTTTAAAGTGATAGTATAAAGTTCCCTTTGCAACTCCAGCCTCGCTTGCTACTTCATCCATAGTAGCACTCTCGTAGCCATTGCTTGAAAATACTTTTATTGCAGCCTCAAAAATAATTTTTCTAGTCTTATTCATAATTTACGCTTATATCCATTTATGATATGAAGCAACACAACTCCTTATAATTTATATTTTATCATTTTAGTGTTATACAGATTATTATACTATTTATATACTGACTAAACAATAAATTAAATTATAGATTTCTAATTATACTTTCTGAGTAGGTCTATTAATTATATATATCGGAAAATTCTATATTGCACTTTTCTACCTTTGAGCTTATCATTTCGCTTTTATGCGTAGTAGATTCTCTAGCTCCCTCCTCCATTTCTACAATTCTTATTGGAAGATAAAATGTAAATTTAGTTCCTTCCCCAACTTTACTTGTCACATTGATGTTACCACCATGCATTTCAATTAAAGATTTAACTAGTGACAATCCAATTCCACTACCTTCACATCTTCTTTCTAAGGTATCATCCACTTGGATAAACCTGTTAAATACTAAATTTACTTTTTCATTATCTATTCCTTCTCCATTATCCATAACTGATATAAAGACTTTTCCGTCTTCAATACCTAAATATACTTCTATTCTTCCATTTACCTTTGTATACTTAATTGCATTAGATAATAAATTAAGCATTATTCTCTCAATTTTATCTGGATCACAAGCAATTATTTCTTCTTCAATTTCTGTATCAAAGATTAATTCTATTCCTTTATTTTCTACATACTGAGCTACAGAAATTGTGATATCTTCTACTACATTAACAATATTATGATTTTCAAGTTGCAATTTATAGTATCCTGCATCTATCTTAGTTATATCTATTAGATTATTAACGAGTCTTAATAGCCTATAAGAATTTTGTTTAATTGAATTCATGTATCTCTCTAAATCTACACCTTTATCTGCACAAATACGCTCCCTTTCTATATTACTATTTATAAGTTGCATAGTAGTAAGAATAATATTTAAAGGGGTCTTGAATTCATGAGATATATTTGAGAAAAATTCACCTTTAATTTGCTCTAATTTTATAGCTTCTTCATAACTTTTTCTTTGTTCTTCTAACCGATGCTGCTCTGTTACATCCTTTCCTGTGCATATAGCTATTCCTCTGCTATTTAAATATCTACTATTCCATTGAATCCACTTTGCATCTCCATTTTTACACATAAGTCTAATTTTAAAACTCATTATTTTCTCTTCAGCTCTTAATTTTCTTACAAACTCTTCTTTTGATTTTAAGTCTTCTGGGTGAATTATGTCTGTCCACTTCATCTCTAAGAGTTCCTCTCTACTCCATCCTAAAGTCTTTTCCCATCCTGCATTTAACTTTCTATGTTTATCATCTTTACCAATTATTACCATTAAATCAATGGCAGTATCTAAAAATAACTGTAACTCATTTTCTGTTTGCATACGTTTTTCAAGTTCTAATTTAATCTGTTTAGATAAACTATCATTTTTTATTATTACTGCAATTTGATTACATAATATTTTTATAAAATTATCATTATTTAGTCTTGCATCATCCTTTTTACTATATAAGAAATGCATAACTCCAATAATCTTATTATTGTATTCAAGCTTATAAATTCCCACAAATTTTACACCTTTTTTTTCTAGTATATCTTTATTAGGGTAATTTTTTCTTTCACATAGAGGCTTTAGCCCCTCACTGTCTTCTTGTGTAAAAAATCTATCCAACTCTTCATATGTTATTGGAATTTCTATATTATTAATATCTCTTTCATTGTACTTTCCTAAATAATATTTACAAGTAAGCTTACCTTCCTTATCGTCATATGCCCATATATTTATAGCATCTGCACCTAGTTTGTGGATAATTTCTTCTTTTAAATTATCAAATCTTCCATTACCTTCGTTGTAACCATGACTTAACACCTCATTTAAAGCATAAAATTGTTTATGACTATCTAATAATTCCAATTCTATTTTTTTATTAAAAGTTATATCCCTTGAAACCCCAATTATATACTTCACTTCTCCGTCTTCATCTAATATTGGTGCCTTATAAATTTCTAACCATTCATAACCTTCTGATTTATGAATCAATTTCTCATCTAGTATTTGTCTTTTATCAACAAGTACCTCATAATCTGTTTTATTATAATAATCATATTGGTCTTTATCACAAAAATCCCAATCATGATGTCCTATAACTTTCTTCTTATCAACATTAAAGTTTTTTACATAATCAGTGTTTGCATATATATATTTGCCGGTAATGTCCTTCATCCACATACCATAGGGTAACTTATCTAAGAGTATCTCTAAATCTTTTTTACTATATATCTCCTTTTCTTTTAAAGTAATAAAAAAAGCGCTCTCCTCATACCACGTTCCTTTGTTAACATTTACATCACAGTGAATTTTATCTGAATCTTGCAATGAAAAAGTGTACTCTATGGCTCTATTACTATACTTTTCAAAATTACATATAAGTTTACTTAGTATATCCCTATCTTGTTGTAAAACTATGTTTTTATAAGAATTCTGTAAATCTCCTTCCTCTAACCCAAACCTTTCTATTAGTTTAGAGTTTGCAAATAGAACCTTTTCTTTACTATCAACTACTAATATCATTTCATCTAGACTATTAAAAACCTGTTCCATAAACTTCCCTCCCCTTTATTAAAACTTTTCTCACGCTGCTGTAATCATTACAAAATCCTAGTTTCTTCAAATTTCTTCATTTTATATGTATGCTTACTAATACTATATCTTCATATTTCTTTATAAATGTATATTCACACCATCAATTATACATTTTAAAGTAATATATTACAATATATAGTAATGTATTTATATTTTTAATTAATACATATTATACTATCTTGTAATATTTTAACTCAAAGTTTATGTAAATCTTTATAAATTAAAGAAAATTAGAGTTAATTATATCTAATTTACTCTAATCAAATTATATGGCATTTTTTTAAATTAACCTTCAAGCCAGTATTAGTGTATCATGTAATTAAGACACTATAACTGATAAGATGAGGTGATGAAATGGAGTTAGAATTAAACTCAAAGGAACCTATATATATTCAGATAAAAAATTACATGAAAATGAAAATTGTTTCTGGAGAACTAAAAAAGGGGGAGAGATTATTGTCTGTTAGAGATTATGCCAGTGAACTCAAAGTTAACCCGAACACTATATTAAGAGTTTATTCTGAACTTGAAAATGAAGGTTTAATAAATACTCAAAGGGGTATCGGAAAATTTTTAACGGAAGATGAGACTATAGTAGATAACCTAAGAAAAGAATATTCTAAAGAATTACTAAAGGACTTTATCCACAAAAGTAAAAGCTTAGGTTTTTCTAAAGAAGAAATTTTAGAACTAATTATGAATATGTATGAGGAGGAATAGCCTTGAAGAATGATGCAACTACCATAGTAACTAAAGATGACCTATCACAAAGTGTAAATTTAAATATTTTCTCTGGTAATGTACTAGAAATAACTAACCTTTCCAAAAATTTTGGAGCAAAGCATATTTTAAATGACATCACCTTTAACTTAAAAGGAGGTAAAGTTCTTGGAATTCTTGGACCTAATGGTCAAGGAAAAACTACTTTGCTAAATGTTATATCTGGAATCTTTAAACCTACTCTAGGAACGGTAAGGATAAATGGTGTGTTACTTGGAAGGGAAACTAAAGAGTTTGTTTCATACCTTCAGGAAAAAGATTATCTTTTTAGATGGATGAAGGTTAATGATGCTCTTAAGTTTTATAAAGATTTCTTTAGTGACTTTGATGTAAATAAAGCTTTAAATTTATTAAAATTTATGAATATACAAACAGATGCAAAACTTAAATCATTATCTAAAGGAATGTTAGAAAAGGTTGCCCTTAGCCTAACCTTAAGTAGAAATTGTAATTTATATATTTTAGATGAACCTATTTCTGGAGTTGATATCATAAGCAGAGATAAAATAATTAATGCAATTATAGATAATTTAGATAGTAATGCTTCAATGATAATTACAACTCATTATGTAGGCGAACTTGAGCAGCTTTTTGATGAAGTAATATTTTTAGGTGAAGGTTCAATAATTGAAAATGGAGACGCTGAAGAATTACGTATAAAGTATGGCACGTCTATAGATCAAATATATAGAAAGGTATTTGCAGAGTAGGTGAATAATATGGAAAATAGAATAACTAAAAGTAAATCAATTAAAATAAAAAATATTTTAGGTATAGCTAAATATACCTTTAGAACCTTGAGAATTGTGTATTTAATAGAAGCAATTATTTTAATTTTAGCTCTTGGCTCAAGTTCATTTTTGTCTAAATTCACTTTAGGATTAGACCTAATACCAGCTATTTCAATTCTTATTGCTACAAACTTCATAGCTCATATGATAATATTTTCTATGCAACTATCAAAGGAATATGGACGACTTTTATTTTTAACTCCTATATCCGGTATAGATTTTATTCTTGGCAATCTATTAGAATTGGTTCTTGTAAATTTATTTATTACTATAATTGTTACTCTAGGTGCAATGGTTAACTCTGGTAATTTTCCCTCCATAGTTCTTAACATTTCATTATCTATATCACTAGGGACTATCACAGGTTATTTAATTATAACCGCATTGATTGCAATATTAGGTTCATATATTAGAAGTACCTCTTTATGTGTATTGGCTGTCATAGGTGCTTGTATTATTGGGGATGTTATTTACTCCTTTATAGCTGATCTCTTATTGTACTTTTTACCTTATGTATATATGACCATAGGTAAATATGGAGCTATTGAATTAGATATATTGGCAATAATTATAGATACTTTAGCCCTAATTATACTTCAATCAGTTGCTGCCAATAGAATAGACAAAAAACTAGATATAGTCTAATTAATTTATTAAAATAGAGGTGTTTTTTATGAAGAAGAAACTTTTTATTATAATTCCTACTCTTTTCCTTACAGCTACCCTTCTTGTTGGTTGTAATGTAGAGTTTGGTGTAAAATCTCGGCCTAAAGACAATAATTCTATTAATTTTAATAATGATGAACTTTTTGGTAATTTAGGTACTGACTTTTTAGATAACTTGGATAATATTGGAAATAATTTTAGTGATTTTAATAATAATAATTTAGCCACTTATGATGAAAATATATCAAAAACTATTCCTATGAAAAATATAGAAGATATGGTTATTTCAATCCATGCTTCTAATGTAACTATTAACTCTGTTGACAGTTCAGATTTTACTATAACTTGTAAAGGATCTAGCTCCTTTGTAAATAAAACTACTATTGATGTTATTGGAAATACACTTAATGTTAAAGAACATGGTGTAGATTCTGCTATAAACTTAGATTTTTTTAATAAATCTACATCTAGAGAAATTACTATTAATATTCCTAAGGATTTTAATAAAGATTTAAAATTGAATGGTGGTGCTGGTAATATGTCTATCAATGGAATAAGTATAAATAAATTAAACATTGATGGTGGTGCTGGAAATCTTACACTTAAAGATATAGTTTTTCAAGATTTTAAGCTTGAACAAGGTGTTGGCAATACAACCATAGACCTCTCTTGTAAATGTGGTGATATAGATATTGATGGTGGTGTAGGCAATCTTTCTATTGCATTTGCTGAGGTTGGTGGAAATTTGACCTATGATGGTGGTGTAGGTAAAACTGTTATATCTATTCCAAATAACTCTCCTGTAAAGTTAAATACTTCTACTGGTGTAGGTAGTATCGATATAAATGCTAAAACTTCTGGTGAAGATATATATACCTTTGATTTAAATGTAGGGGTAGGTAATCTAACTGTAAATTAATTTATTTGAACTTTAAATATAAATAGAGTATCTAAAAACTTAGTAAATTTTTAGATACTCTATTTAAAATTATTCTAAATATTATTTGTTTTTAATTATTTAACTTTATAAATTAATTCTATATTCCTATAACAGTAAGGCCTACAGCAATTATTACTCCTGAGTATAATAAATCTATTATACAATATCCCATAATATCCTTTGCTCCTAGACCGGCTATTCCAAGTGCTGGTAAAGCCCAGAATGGTTGAATCATATTTGTCCAAGCATCTCCCCAAGCAATAGCCATGGCAGTTTTCGCTGTGCTTACTCCTAGTTCAGCACCAGCTGGCATCATAATAGGCGCCTGTACAGCCCATTGTCCACCTCCGGATGGAACAAAAAAGTTAACTAAACCTGCGCTTAGGAATGAGAACATTGGAAATGTAACCTTATTAGAAATAACTACAAACATATTAGACATTAAAACTGCTAAAGATATTCCCTCTGCATTAGCTCCAGTCATCATTCCCATTATACCTGCATAAAATGGGAACTGAAGTAATATAGGTCCTGCTCCTTTAGCCCCATCCATTAAAGCATTTATAAATCGTTTAGGGGTTCCATGCAATAAAATACCTAAAAATAAAAATATAAAGTTTACTATATTAAGATTTAAATCAAATCCTGAAGTAATGAAGTAATATACTATATAAGTAAAGCCCATTATTGAAATTAGCCAAGTAACCATTTTACTATTTTCTAACTTGTCAGCTGGAGTCATTTTTTCTTTTGGCATCTCTATGAACTCTTCTTCATCCTTTAATAAGTTCCTATCTATAACTACAACATTTCCTTTATCTGGATGCATAGCTCTATTTATAAGTGGTAGAGTTACTACTAAAACTCCTACTATAACTAAATTAAATAGTGAAAATATAGTTTCGCTAGTTGGTACTCCTGCAGCACTTACTGCTCCTGCTGTAGCTGTAACTAGAGATTCCCCCCCCGTAGCAAGAGTTAATGGAATTGATGCTGATAATCCAGCATGCCATAATAAGAATCCTGAATATGCTGAAGCTATTAGAAGCCTATAATCAACACCATCAACTTCCTTAGCAAGTTCCTTTGCAAATATTGCTCCTATAACTAAACCAAATCCCCAGTTCAATATGCATGCTATAGATGATACAAAAGTAACTAAAAGTATTGCTTGAGTTGGAGTTTTAGGTATTCTAGCTAGTTTTTTTGTAATCTTTTTAAATGCTGGTGCACTAGCTAAAGTATGTCCAAAAACAAGAACTAATGCCATTTGCATTGCAAATGCTAATAAACTCCAAAATCCATTTGTCCAATGAATAATCATAGATAATGGAGATTGTCCTGTAAATAGAACACCTGAAATAAAGATCATGAAAGTTAAAATGATACAAAATAAAAATGGATCTGGTAGGTAATTTTGAACTAATTTAACACAACCATTCGTAAATTTTTTAAACATTTTCTTTCCCCCCTTGATGAATATATGGATTTCTTTATATCAGCAAATAGTTATATTTTTTAATGTAGCTATTTGTTGTTATCTAATTACAACACTCTTAATCAACATAGTTAAAAATTTAACTATGTTGATTATTATCTGCTTCTTTATAGTTAGCGCTCTTAGCTTTATGTATAATTTACTTCACAAAATGTATATCAACTTAAGGTATGTATACCTAATTCATTTTTAGTATACCACATTAGCTGTGTTTTTTAAATACACATATTACTTTTTTTAAATATTATTACTTTATAATACATATATAATATTTTTTCTCATAGTCTAATTTATATACTAAATCTATTTAATTTTCTATATCCATTAAATTCATTAAATATTATTATGCATTTTGAGTAAACTATATAGAAAATAGAATTAAATTTTATGTTTCTTTTAATTCTGTTAATAATCATTTCTATTATCACTTAGAATATTGTTAAGAAAGGAGATTTTTTATGAACAGAATAGGTGAAGACGTTAAAGCTGGTATGAATAAAGTTACTGGTGAAGTTAAGGATATGTATAATGGAATGAAAATTCAATATGGTGAAAAGAAAGACGATATTAAGGAATTTATTTCAGAAAAAAAATTTGTTCGCGACCTTAAAAACCAAATGAAAGATGAGGTTAGAGATGAAGGTCAATTAGCTAAAAATATTTACAATAAAGCTATGGTTGGAGGAAAGGAAATAGCCAAAGAAATAAAGAATGATATTAAAAATCAGATGAAAAACTAATAATTATAAAAATTAATTTAGGTCTATATTGATATGAAAAGTAGTTATATCAATATAGACCTAAAAATTCATATTAATTATTTTTTTACTTCTTGAAGAATTTCTTCTATTTCACTAATACATGCTCCACAAACAGTTCCTGCTCCAGTAGCTTCCATTATATCATCTACTGTTTGAGCACCATCTTCAATAGCCTTCTTAATAGTGTTATAGTCTACATCTTGACAAGTACATACAATTCTATTTTCTGACATTTACTCTTCCTCCTTAATATAGACATATATGATTAATGTTGTTAATCATATATAATGTAATTATTCTTTAATAGTATTGCTATAAATTACATTTCAATACACTATATTTTTGGTTTTTATACATATCTCTTATAAGAATTGATGAATTAAATTATTTCTATGGTAATATGTGTTACTTATTTGAGCTAATTAAACTTTCAATAACGCATTTACATTTTCCACATGCTGTTCCTGCTCCTGTAGTTACCCCTACCTTTTCTACAGTATCATCTCCATTTTGTATTGCTTTTACTACTTCTTTAGTAGAGACATTTCTACATGTGCATACATCTCCTAATATTTTTTCAATTCTCTCAATGCATCCACCACAAACATCTCCTGCTCCCGTAGCAGCTTGAATATCTTCTACTGATCTAGCTCCTTGAGCCATTGCCTCTCTTACTGCAGCATAAGTAACTCCATTACATAGACATACGATTTTTTCTGTTGCCATTTTATATTCCTCCTATAATCTCTTATTTTATATATTTCCATTATAACCTAATAATATTTGTTAATCAATATTTATTATTTGATATTCATTCTTTATTCTCAGCCATTGATGTACCATATACTTTTATTCTTTGTTATTTTCAACAATATATTCAAATACTATCTCAACTTACAGATTTATTCCACCTTATTCATTGACAAGATTTCTCAATTATGATAGAGTATGATTTGTTTAGGTATAATAGCATATGAATAATATTGGTTAATTTAAAGGAAGATGGATGAAATTTCCACACAGTACCGCTACTGTAATTAGGGAGTATTAACTAAATTAAGTCACTGAGTCATTGATTTGGGAAGGCTAGTTAATATTATGATCTATAAGTCAGGATACTTTCCAATATTAAAATATCGATACTCTTCGAGTAAGGAGTGATATTAATCAATCATAGTAACTACGTTGTATTGTCTATGGTTTTACTTAGAGTATCCTTATGTATTCATAACAAATTATAACATTTAACTAATTATAATTGGAATAGTAAAGGAGAATTCAAATGAAACACTTAAAAAAAATCACTTCAATTTTATTAAGCTTGCTACTTATCCTTAGTCTTGTAGGTTGTAGTAATGGAAGCTCTAATAAAAACACTTCAAAAGAAAATTCTAATTCATCTCAAAATGAAAGCGCAGATTCTCATTATCCAGTAACAATTGAAACTTATAACTTCAAAAAAGAACCTATAAAACTAACTTTTAATAAAGCACCTGAAAAAGTTTTTGCTGTATATCAGAACTCTATAGAAACTCTTCTTGCTCTAGGTCTTGAGGATAAAATAGTAGCTGCTGCTGGTCTTGACCATCCTGTAAAAGAAGAATACAAAGCTGCTTTTGAAAAAGTTAATTATTTAAAAGAGTTTACTCCATCTAAAGAAACTGTAGTTATGTCCGAACCAGACTTTATTCTTGGCTGGTATTCCCTTTTTAAAGATAAAAGTCTTGGTGATGTATCTTACTGGAATGAAAATGGTATTAATACATATATGTCTTTAAATAGTGGTGTAGCTAAAGAGAAAACTATTGATAATGAAATTACTGACATATTAAACTTAGGAAAAATTTTCAACGTTGAAGATAAAGCGCAAGAACTAGTAAATAAAATTACTGAGGCTGTTGAAAACACATCTAATTCAGTTAAGGGTAAAGAAAAACAAAATGCTTTAGTTTTAGAGTTCTCCAAGGATAAAATCAGTACTTATGGAGCTAGTACCTTAGCTGGTGATATGATAACAAAACTTGGTGCCAATTTACTTAGTCCTGAAGGAAATAGCATTGGTAACGAAGATTTAATAAATCTAAATCCTGATTGTATATTTGTAGTATATATGGATAGAGGTGATGATAATGTTCCTCAACAAGAAGTAGATAAAATTTTGAAAGATGAATCTCTTCAAACACTTTCAGCTGTTAAAAATAAAAGAGTATATCCTATATCTTTAGGAGAAATGTATTCTAGTGGTATCAGAACTATAGATGGAATAAATACTTTCTCTGAAGGTTTATATGGAACCTTAGGTAAATAATACTATGACGATGAAAAATAAAAATAAATTTAAAGATTCTAATATTTTTAAGGAAATGCCTATTTATATAGGTACTTCTCTTGTTCTTTTAATAATACTTATTTCCTCAATAGGACTAGCTGTTGCCATTGGTTCTGTAAATATATCAATAAAAGAAGTATATAGTATTATTCTTTATAAACTCTTTAATATAGGTGAGATCTCTATGAGCACTTCCAAAATAGATGTTATATGGTTGATTAGAATGCCTAGAATAGTTTTAGCCATAGCCGTTGGAATGGGATTATCCGTAGTTGGTATTGTAATGCAGGCTATTGCTAAAAATCCTTTAGCTGACCCTTATATCCTTGGAATATCCTCAGGAGCCTCTCTTGGTGCTACCTTAGCAATTATCCTCGGTATTGGAACAAGTCTTGGTAGCAGTTATATTGGAATAATGGGATTTATAGGTGCTTTTACTATTTCAATGTTAGTTTTAAAGCTTTCTAATATAGGTGGACGAACTAATTCTGTAAAACTGCTTCTTTCTGGAATGGCTCTTAGCTCTGTATGCAGTGCCTTTTCAAGCTTTATAGTTTATATTACCAATGATGCTCAGGGATTGAAGGATATCAGTTTTTGGCTTATGGGTAGTCTGGCTGGTGCTAATTGGAATGAAATTTCTTTTATACTTCCTATTATTTTTATAGGAACATTATTCTTTATGACCCAATATAGAACTCTAAACCTAATGCTTTTAGGTGATGAAGTATCTGTGACTTTAGGTACTGATTTACATAAATTTAGAATCATTTATTTAATAATAACTTCCTTAATGATCGGTATAATAGTATACTCTTCAGGTATGATTGGATTTATTGGACTTATCATTCCTCATATAGTTAGAATTATATTTGGTACAGATCATAAAAAAATAATTCCTATAGGAGCTATACTAGGTGCAATATTTCTAATTTGGGCAGATGTCCTATCTAGAATTATAATAAAGGGTGCAGAGATTCCTATTGGTATATTGATTTCTATGATAGGAGCACCTTTTTTTGTATGGCTCATGATAAAAAAATCCTATGGATTTGGAGGTAGCAACTAATGCATATTTCAACTGAAGATATGAGAGTTAAAATAAGTGACACTGATATTCTAAAAGGTATTAATATAGATGTTAATAACAAAGAATTTATAGGGGTAATTGGCCCAAACGGTAGTGGCAAATCCACTTTATTAAAATGTATATATAGAACCCTAAAACCCAGTAGTGGCATAATTAAACTAGATGATATTGATCTAAGCAAATTATCTATTAAAGAAACTTCTAAAAAACTAGCAGTTCTATCTCAACATAATAATTATAATTTTGATTTCTCAGTAAAAGATATATTACTTATGGGTAGATCTCCACATAAAAAATTTCTGGATAGAGATACTAAAGAAGATTATGACATAATATATGATTCTTTGAATAAAGTAGGAATGCTAGACTTTATAGATAGAAGCTTTCTAACTCTTTCTGGTGGAGAACAGCAACGTATTATTCTTGCTAGGGCATTAGCCCAGCAAACTGACTGTCTAATTTTAGATGAACCAACTAATCATTTAGATATAAAATATCAGCTTCAACTTATGGGTATTGTAAAAAATCTTAATGTAGAAGTTATTGCTGCTATACATGATTTAAATATTGCTGCTATGTATTGCGATAAGATTTATGTTTTAAAAGAAGGTACTATTGTTGCCTATGGTACTCCTAAAGAAGTTCTTGCTTCTGAATTAATCAAAGATGTTTATGGCGTTGATTCAATGATTATAGAAAATCCCACAACTAATTTATTAAATATTTGTTATACTCCTATGTAACAAATGAAGGGATATCTCAATACCTTGAGATATCCCTTTATTTTATCCATAATTTATTCTATGACCACAGTCTAAAAATACTTCTACTTACTTACTTTAAAGTGGTTAATTAATTGTGATAAATCATTACAAGATTGTGCTAACTCTTCAGAGTGTTGTGCTATACTTCCAAATACAACGCTTTGCTCATCTATAGAAGCACTAACTTCTTCAACTGTAGATGCATTCTGTTGTGCATTATTTGAAATATCTTCTACTCCACCTAAAATATTTCCACTATAGTTATTAATATCTTCTGTTCTATGACTTGTCTCTCTTATTAATTCAACTATTTCTTGTAACTCATCATTAATAGAATTAAAAGATTGCTCTGTACTTAATACAGCACTTGCAGTTTCTTTATTTATATCATTAGCATAAAGTATTGCACTTTTCACATTGTTAGTTTCTTTATTTATATTAGATAAAGATTCTTTGATTTTATTTGTAGCATCACTAGATTGCTCTGCTAATTTTCTTACTTCTTCTGCCACCACTGCAAATCCTCTTCCAGCTTCTCCAGCTCTAGCTGCTTCTATACTTGCATTAAGAGCTAGTAGGTTAGTTTGATCTGATATATTAGTTATCATATCTATAACCTTATCTATTTCTTGTAATTTGAAAACTAATCCTTGGAATATATCATTTACCTTATTAAGTTCATCAGTGTTTTCATTAATCTTAACATTTAGATTACTTACATTTTCTAGACCTAGCTCCGATGCAGCTGTTGAAGAATTAGATAGTTCATTCATTTTATTGATAATATTATTAATATCCTCAATAGATTCATTAAGCTTTTCTACCTTATCTACTATACCTACAATAGTTTCTGCTTGATCTGAAGTATCTCTAGCTATTTCTGCAACTGCAGCATTTATCTCTTCTGTTGAAGCTGTAGTTTCTTCTGATATAGCACTTAGATTTTCACTAGCACTATTGATTTGATATATAGATTTTTGTACATTTGATACTATATTATTAATATCCTTAACCATGCTATTAAAATTATTAGTTACTTGTCCAATTTCATCCTTCAATTTAGATTTTATATCTATTGTTAAATCACCTTCTGCTACTAACTTTGCTTCCTTAGATAACTTAACTAAAGGATTAGATATTCTTTTTATAAGTATAAATAATATTATAGCTAATACTATCATCACCACAAAAGTTATAGCTATAGTAAAATTATTAATTTCAATTATACTAGCTTGCATATCTCTCTCATTATATACAGCTCCTACTTTCCAATTAAAGTTTGGTATAGTATAGTAATATACTTCTAAATTTTCCTTACCTTCATTAAATTTATATGAACTTGATTCTAATGTAAAAAGTTTATTAAACATAGGTTGTTCTTTTAAGTTTTCATTAATTAATGTTGGGTGATATAGAGCAACCCCTTCATCACTAACTAAAAATGCATAACCCTTATATCCTACATTATACTCCTTAACATTGTTTAAAGAATTCTCTAAAGATAAGTCAACAGCTAATACTCCTTTAACTTTTCCATTTTCAACTATAGCTTTGGCTGCTGTAATTATTGGAACATTATTATCAGCATCAATATATGGTTCTGACCATATTACTTTTTCAGGACTTTCTGATGCCTTTATGTACCATTCTCTTTGGGTTACATCATAGTCTGCTGGTACTTCCCATATAGGTTCTGCAAGCATACTTTTATCTTGAAACCCTACATATATACTTAATATCTGTGAATTAGATTCAGTATAATTCTTAAACAATGATGATACCTCTTCTAAAGCTACAGAATCCTTAAGCACTTCCTTATTAAAAGCACTATCTTCTCCAATTAATTTTAAATCTTTCTCATACTGCAATAGTTCTTTTTCAAAGGACTTTCCTAACTCTTCTACTACTGTAGTTCCTCTTTCACTTGTATCCTTTTTAAGATTTTGTTTCATTATTACTGTGGTAGTTAATTGAGTGGTTAACATTCCTATTAACACTACGCCTACTATAAACACAGTCATTTTAGTTCCTAGACGATTAAACTTAAACATAATTCTCCCCCTATAACTTATTCCAGTCTTACATATAAGTCATTGCTTACTCATCACATACGTACAATTTTTACTTTTCATTTAGTATTTTTGATACTAGTCGATACTTACTTTATCCATCTCCTTTCTATTTTAATTTTCAATCTATTGAATATTTTATAATATATAACTATATTAAAATTAAATAGTAATCTTATTTAGAAAAATATATACTTTATTTATTTATTAAAGGTTACACAATTATAATCGTATCAACATGATTATAATAAATACTTTAGCGAAAAAAAATCTTATATATATGCAAAAAAACTATTAACATGTAGAATATTAACAGTTTTTGCAATATATTTATTATTTTTTCCAAACTTCCTCAATGAATTTATCTACTTCTTTATTCTTCTCTTCTATGGCCTTTTTCCTTTCTTCTTCAGTAAATCCTGTTCCATCCACTAATAAATCTTCAAATTTTTTAATTCCCATATACTTCATTATATCTTTTATATAATCAAGTCCTTTATTAAAAATAGGTCTTAGCATCCATGGAATAGGTGCACCTGATGATTGTATATATACCATAGCTCTTGGTTTATCATTTAATAATCCTTCCATTTTATTTTCTGATATTTTTATAGTCTTTCCATCCATAACTATGCAATCAATATATTCTTTTAATGGTGCTGGAAAGGAAAGGCTCCACATTGGTGCTGCTATTACATACATGTCAGCTTCTTTGAATTGATCTACTAATTTTACAATTTTATGAACCTCTTGTTGCTGTTTTTCATTTAATTTATTAAAATCTTCTTCTTTAATCATGCAATTTCTTTTCTCAAAGTATTCATATTCAAGTCTAGGTATATGACATTGATAAAGATCTAATTCTTCTAAAATAAAATCTTTATGCTTTTCTAAAAATTTATTTACAAATGTTCTACCTACTGTTTTGCTAGCAGATAACTCTTCTGGTTTGGAATTTACAGTTATATACAATAGCTTTTTCATAAATTTCACCTCTATAATTATTAATATTGCTATTCTTTGCTTTAAAGCTTAAAATATTCATAACTATTTAGGAGAATATATTTCAAATAAAAATATAGGGATATTTCAAACATACTTTGAAATACCCCTGTAAACTACATTTTTGATAAATCAGCAGATGGACCAAACATTTCATAATTTATAGAATCATCTGATACTCCCATAGATTTTAATACATCATATATCATTTTCATAAATCCTAACGGTCCACAAAAATAGAATTCCTCATCCTTTGATAGATTATGTTCAATCCATTCTTTAGTAAGATATCCCTCTACTTGATAATCTTCTCCAAGTTTATCAGTGTCTAATGGGTTACTATAGAAAAACTCTACATCTACATTATCATGCTTTTGACTTAATTCCTTTAAATCTTTTTTAAAAGTATGAACATTTGAATTTATAACTGCCTGAATAAATTTCACCTTTCTTCCTTCATCTATAGCCTTATATAGCATAGACATCATAGGTGTTATCCCAATTCCTCCACTTATAAGTACTAAAGGCTTATTGTTATCTCTTAATATAAATTCACCTAAAGGGTCTGTTATTTCAACTTCATCTCCTACATTAATATTGTCATGAAGATATCTTGAAATTAATCCTTTATCCTCTCTCTTAACGCTTATTCTATAAAAATCTTCTCCTGGCTTCATAGATAAAGAATATTGTCTAACTTCACTAGATTTATCTCCTGTACTTATTGGTTTTATAGAAATAAATTGTCCTGCTTTATGAGTTTTTAAAACTTTTTTATCTACAGAAGTTAAATAAAAGGATGTAATCACATCATTTTCTTTAACTTTATTAAATACTTTAAATTTACTAAATAAATCACTTTCCTTTTGTTCTTCAAACATCTCTTCTCCTACGCCACAGACTGGACAAGCAAAATCACTTGGTAGTTTTTCACCTTCATATATGTATCCACATACTTTGCAAATATATTTTTTCATGTTAAATTCCTCCATGTATACCCTATATTATAACTATAATTTTCCTTATAGCTATATAATTATATTATTACTAACTTATAAATTAGTCAATAATAGCTATTATTAAACAATAATTTCAACATTGCATTCCTTTGCAATATCATTATATAAATCTAATATTTTATCATCCCTATAAAAACATGGGAATTTTTTGTTGTAGTTCCCCCATATAGTAATTGGGTAGTTGGTGAAATATACAGTACAAAATAGAGCTTCTCTAGTACTTAATCTAGTTATAAATGGAATAATTTCTCTTGTTAACCTAAAATAAATTGTGTCTTCCTGTAAAATTTCTTTAATTCTTTCCATTATTTCTTTATCTTTTTTTTCCAATAACCCTATTAGTCTTTCTTTATCTTCTTTTTCTAAAGTAGAAAAATATAAATCCACATAGGAGTTGTCCTCACCATTTAATATTATAGCTTCCTCCATAAATTTAGTTATATTTTTCTCGGCTTCTTCTAGAGTTTCACTCTCTAACATTGCACTCTTAAAATTATTAAAACCCTCATTGATATTATCAAATCTTATATCAACTAACTTTTTGAAATCCTCTTTACTCACTGGATATAATAAGTTATTCATCTTATCCCTCCTCTAATTAATTCCAGGTTAGTTTTTCTAGTTCCATATGACTTCTATACCAATTATCCTTTTGTAACATCTCTTCTGGTGTTCCTATATTCTTTACTCTTCCATTCTCTATTCTAACTATTTTATCGCAATCAACTATTGAAGATAATCTATGGGATATAGATAAAATTGTTCTAGTAGTTGATATCTTCTGTAATATGGAAACCACGTTTTCTTCCGTAACTGAATCTAAATTGGCAGTTATTTCATCTAATAATAAAATTGGTGGATTCATAACTATAGCTCTAGCAATAGCAAGTAGTTGCTTTTGTCCCTGTGAAAATAACTTGTCATGCTCTATCATAGTTTCATATCCTTTTTCTAAAGTTAATATATAATCATGTAGTCCTACTAATTTCATTACTAATTCTACATTTTCTTGGGAAATATTCTTATCTTGTAGCGTGACTTGATCTTTAACACTTCCTTCGATAAATGTAAATCCTTGAGATACATAACCAAAAATCTTTCTTTTTTCTTTATTAGGAATACTATATACATCTACTTCATTTATTGTAATGCTACCCTTTGTAGGTTTAATTAGTCCTAAAATTAGCTTAAACAAAGTTGATTTTCCTACTCCTGTTCTTCCTACAACAGTTATTTTTTCACCAGCTACTATATCAAATGAAATCTCTTCTAATACTCTTACACCTTTTGTATAACTAAATGATACATTATTAAATCCTATAGTTACATGTTTAGGATTACTAATTAATGTTTCCTTTTTAAATTTTCTATTTTTATCTTCTTCTTCTCTCTCTTCATAAAACTCATTCACACGCTTTATTCCTGAAATAGCTCTTTGTATATCTTGAAATTCCATACCTAAATTCTCTATAGGCGAAAACAAATTAGAAATTAAATCTATAGAAGCAGCCACCATTCCTAATGAAATACCTATATAGTTAAATTGACTTGAAGATAATATTACAATGATAGAAATTACAATGGCACGTATAAGTTGAATAATTGGAGAGTACACGGAATCAAAATAATTTATTTTTTCCACAGTTTTAAAATTATCTTTTAAATATTCCACATATTTATCTTCCATATACTTTTCTTTACTATAAGTTTTAATCATAGTTATGTTCTTCAAACTTTCAGAAATATGATTATTTACTTTTCCAACTAAAACTCTATTTCTAAACTGAGCCTTTAACATAAGCTTCTGAAAACCTCTAGTTATGAGATAAATTATAGGAATTAATATCAATGTAACTATTCCTAAATAAAAACTAAATATCCAAATGGATGTTAATATTCCTATGATTTTAAAGCAATCTATAATCATTCCGATAATTCCATTAGTAAATAGAGAGTTGATTGTATCTACATCATTTGTGAACAATGAAACTACTTCTCCTGAATCATTATTAGAAAAATACATAGAATTTACTTTTTCTAATTTATACATCATTTCTTTACGTATTTCCTTAGTTATTTTTTGCCCTAAAACTACTAAAAAAGCTTCCTTTATTACATCTAGTATACCTATAAAAATTAATACTAATAAATATATAATTGCTATTCTAAGTAATCCTGTTGTAACTTTATTCATTAAATATTTATCTATGATAACTTTTAAAAGTTGAGGTGGAACCAAACTAAGTATTACTACTCCAATGATTACTAAAACTAAAATTATACAAAATCCAATATTATTTTTAATTACTTTTTTTATGGACTTGCCAACTAATCTATCTTTCACTAATCTCACCTCTTTGTAATTTATAAATAGTAGAATACAATTGAGATTTATTTATTAACTCTTCATGGGTATCACATTCTACCTTCTTATCTTCATGAAACATAATGACCTTATCAACTTGATTAAACATAGTTAGTCGATGAGATATTATTATGATTATACTGTATTTATAATTACTACGTAAGTTATGAATAATTTCACTTTCAGTATTCACATCTATGGCTGAAAATGGATCATCTAAAATAATTACTTTATTTTTATTTAATAAGGCCCTAGCAAGAGATAATCTAGCTTGTTGTCCCCCACTTAATCTAACACCACTACTTCCAACCAAGGTGTTTTGTCCTTGTTCCATACTCTCTAGGTCTTTATTGAAACAAACATCCTTCAATACTTCTTTTATAGACTTATTCTTTCCTAATGTAATATTATTATAGATAGTATCAGATAATAGTTGAGTGTTATGTCCTAAGTAAGATATTATTTCACTTCTTTCATACTCACTATAGTCTCTCAATTCTCTATTATCGATTTTTATACTCCCCTTATAATCATAAATTCCAAGAAGTGCTATACCTAAAGTAGATTTTCCGCTAGCTATAGGTCCAGTAACCCCTATAATTTCTCCAGTTTTACCTTCAAAGTTAATATTTTTAATAACTTCTACCTCTCTACTCGGATAGGAAAAGCTCAAATTTTTCACCTGAATGGTCGTACCTTTTTTATGAATATCAGTAGTCGTATTCTTTACTTCATAATTCTTTAAATAAGGCTTAATTCTAAGCCAAGAAATTCTTGATTTCTGGGCTGAATTAAATAGCTTGGCTGTTTTACTGGCTTTCGTTGTAATTGCTGTAAACATCACCATATATGTGGAAAAATTACCCACAGTCCAGCTCCCTTCAATTACTTTATTACCACCTAGATAAATAACTATAATTATTCCTAATAGAGCTATCACATTATATACAGGCTGCATAGCATTTTCCAAAACACTTGCTTTAACTGCCTTTCTTTGAAGTTCATCTAAATGGTGAAAATACTCTTCTCTATTCTTATCCTCTAATCCATTAATTCTAAATAAAATTGCATTCTCTATACTGTCATAGGTTAAATCGGTTACTACACTACTTTCTTTTCTATAATCTGTAGAATATTTATATATTACTCCCTTTAACACTTCTGCCAATTTCATAGCAACAGGAATGAATAAACAGGATATAAGAGTAATCTTAGCATCATAAGTTATCATAGTAACTAAATAGGCTATCATTAAAACTCCTGTATCAAAAACCTCTGTAGTTACCTTTCTCATACCCTCAACACATAAATCTACATCTGAAATAACCCTAGTCATAAGATTTCCCATATTTTCATCACTGAGTTCATTTATATTTTTACTCATTATGTTGTTATAAATCATAAGACGCATTGTTGCACTTGTACTATTAGCAAATCTTCTCACATAAAATCTTTTAAAGAAACGAGCAAGTTGAATAAATGCAATAGCTCCTATAAATAAAGCTATTCTTATAAATATAATATGTAAGGACTCTTTATTTAATATAGAATCTATTAACTTTCCTTGTAGTATTGGCCCTACAACAGTAGCACCATTGAATACTATTCCAAAAAATATTATCATAGCTACTACTTTTTTTTCTTTTAGCCAATAGTTTTTAATAAGGCTTGGTTCTTTCATAGGCTCAATCTTCAAAGCTCTCATCCACCCCATCCACCTTTTCAATAATATTTTTAAAGTTTGCTCTTCTTTCTGTTTTAGATTTTACATATAATTCTTTTAGTACCTTTAAGAAAATTTCTTTTTCCTCATTATCTATATCTTCCATAAGCCATTGATAGAAATGAGTTTCTGTGGCTATAGCTACATCCTTTACTTCTTTAGTTTTTTCTGTAGGAAATAATCTATTAATTCTCTTATCCTTTTCATCCTTATACCTAACTATATACCCTTTTTTTTCCAAATTTCTTACCAATCTAGTCACTGCTGCCTTATCAATAGCTAATAATCCTCTCAACTCTTCTTGGCTTAAGCCTTCTCTTTTTCTTATATATCTCAAACACATGTATTCAGAAGCACTAAGATTTATACCCCTAAGAACATCATTAGTGTACCTTTGTGCAACTCTTCCGATTTTAGTAATATACCTTTTTGTTTCATCCATAGTGTAACCCCCTACATAATATAGTTGATAAATCAACTATATTAAACATATCAATAAATAGGTTGATATGTCAACTATAATATTGTATATTATTCCATTTATATTCTAAAGTTTTCCTTTATACATGGTATAATATTATATATGATTTAGTTTTTTATAACAAGGAGGTGCTTTCTTGGAGAAAATAATTGAAGTACAGAATCTAAAAAAATCCTATGGTGACATAAAAGCAGTAAATGGAATAGATTTCTATGTTGAAAAAGGGAAACTATTTGCATTTTTAGGTCCTAATGGTGCAGGTAAATCAACTACTATTGATATTATTTGCACATTTTTAAAACCAGATGAAGGCAATGTGTCCATCAATGGTTTTTCCTTAGGAAAAGATGATAATAAAATCCGCTCTATAATTGGAGCTGTATTCCAAGATGGATTATTAGACAATCTATTAACCGTTAAAGAAAATCTTAAAATTCGTGGTAGTTTTTATGGATTAAAGGGTAATGAACTTTCAAAAGCTGTAAATAAAGCAATAGAAATCACTGGCGTTGACGATTTTGCTAAACGTCCTTATGGGAAACTCTCTGGAGGACAAAGACGCAGAGCAGATATCGCAAGAGCTCTTATCAACACTCCCAAAATACTTTTTTTAGATGAACCCACAACAGGACTTGATCCTCAAACTCGTAAAAATGTTTGGGAAACTATACTTAAATTACAAAAAGAAAAAGACATAACAATTTTTCTTACTACTCACTATATGGAGGAAGCCGCAGCTGCTGACTATGTAATTGTTATTGATGATGGAAAAGTATCAGCAAAAGGAACACCATCAGAGCTACGAGAAAAATATTCTAGTGATACTTTAATGCTTTCCTACAAAGATGAGGCTGCTGTTTTCAATATATTGAAATCAACTTCTCTTGATTTTAAAAAGGTTGGTGACCAATTTCTCATAAAAATACCTTCTACCATGGCAGCTCTTCCTATTATTGAACAGTGTAAAAACTATATAACCAGTTTTGAGGTTCATAATGGTACTATGGATGATGCCTTTATTGGAATTACAGGAAAGGAGATTAGAGAATGATTGCATTTGCTAAAAGAAATATTAAATTGTTTTTTCGAGACAAAAGTGCCGTATTTTTCTCCCTTCTAAGCGTCTTTATCATAATTGGTCTTTATGCCTTATTTTTGGGAGATGTTTGGACCAAAAGTCTTACAGAAATATCTAATGCCCGTCCTTTAATGGACTGTTGGATTATGGCTGGATTAATAGCTGTAACCTCAGTAACAACCACCATGGGTTCATTTGGAATTTTAGTTGATGATAAATCCAAAAAAATTTCTAAGGACTTTTATTCTTCCCCAATTAAACGAAGTCATCTTGTTGCTGGCTATGTCATCAGTTCATATGTCATCGGTGTTATAATGAGCATTGTGGCATTTATTCTTGTGCAAGTATACTTCATAATCGGCGGTGGAGAAATGCTTTCAACTGTTGTAATCATTAAAACCTTTGGATTAATCTTACTTTCCACCTTTACAAATACCGCTATTGTTTTATTTATTGTTTCTTTTTTTAAAAGTCAAAATGCCTTTGCAACTGCAAGTACAATTATTGGTACACTTATTGGCTTTTTAACCGGTATTTACTTGCCAATCGGTAGTGTTTCTACCGTTGTTCAGACGATTATAAAATTGTTTCCCGTATCCCATGCCGTAATATTGTTTAGGCAAGTAATTATGGAGAAGCAGTTAGCTATAGCCTTTGAAAATATGCCTGCACAGTACTTAACAGACTTCAATGAAACCATGGGGGTAACTTTTAGCTTCAATGATTATACCGTAACCCCTCTTACTAGTATCATTATTTTAATTGTTACTGCCCTATTATTTTATGGTCTATCAATTTGGAACTTATCACGCAAGAACAAATAATATTAAATATAACTATTTCTATACAAAAAAGGGGTACTGTATAGCATCCCTTTTATATGACTTAAACTTAAAATTATAAATATATTTTATGTATTTCTTATTTAGATTTCACTAAAAATCTATTTTATTATCTTTATAAACTTCCACCTAACTGAGAAAATACGATTTCTTTAGTATTACCATCATAATCTTTTCTTATAAGTACATCTCTTTCATCACATATATATCTCGCACTTTCCTTTTCTAAAATATCCTTAAGAATTTTATCATACTCGTTAGGAAAGTAAAATTTCATAAGTGGAGCTATTATATTTTTATTACTTGAGAAATCACAATAATTCACATAATCTCCTCTTAGCGTTATATTACACCAAGTTGAATTTTCTGTAATTAATATATCATGGTGTTTAAGTCCCCTTAAGTCTGAGCTATATATTAGGGATCCCTGATAATATTCTTTAAAAGAAAACTTCTCCTTTAAAATTTTAAAGTCTTCTAAGAAATTATCTGTAGAACCTTCTTTTCTACCATATTTATCTGAAGCAATTTCAAATTTATCAGAGATACTTTTTATATAAATTTGAGTTCCCTTTACATTTATAGAAAATCCAAATACCTTTCTTAGTACATCGAAGGGTATCCCCGTTTTCCCCTCATTATCTATTATTAATTCATTTAAGGGTAAAACTACAAATTCATCTTCATTTTTATCTGCCACTAGACCTCGCCCCTAACATTTAATTTAACTATTATCATTTATTTCTATATATAATGTTATATTAAATACGATTTCAATACAATATGAATTATTTAAATTTTAATTAACAAAGAGAAGGCTAAAAATATACGCCTTCTCTCTAGTTTGTTGTACTCTATATAAAATTTGGAATTGATAAATATCTCTCTCCAGTATCCGGTAGTAAAACTACAATGATTTTTCCTTCATTTTCTGGTTTATTAGCTAGCTCTGTAGCTGCCTTTAAAGCTGCTCCTGAAGATATCCCAACTAACACCCCTTCTGTATTTGCTAATTCCTTACTCATAGCGAAAGCATCATCATTAGATACTTTTACAATTTCATCATAAACTTCCGTATTTAAAGTATCTGGAATAAATCCAGCCCCTATTCCTTGAATTTTATGAGGACCCGCTTTGCCCTCTGATAACACAGGTGAATCTTCTGGTTCTACTGCTACAACTCTTATATTGGAATTTTTTGATTTTAAGAATTCACCAGTTCCAGTTATAGTTCCACCTGTTCCCACTCCAGCTACAAAAATACCTATTTCGCCATTAGTATCTTCCCAAATTTCTGGTCCTGTAGTAGCCTTATGAATTGCTGGATTAGCTTGATTTATAAATTGTCCTGGAATAAATGAGTTAGGGATTTCACTAGCTAACTCTTCGGCCTTAGCTATTGCACCCTTCATCCCCTTGGCACCCTCAGTTAACACAATCTCAGCTCCATAAGCTTTCATCAAGTTTCTTCTTTCTATACTCATAGTTTCTGGCATTACTAGTTTAATTTTATACCCTCTTGATGATGCTACTGAAGCAAGCCCTATTCCTGTATTTCCGCTAGTTGGTTCAATTATAACAGAATCTTTGTTTAAAATTCCTCTCTCCTCTGCATCATCAATCATAGCCTTTGCTATTCTATCCTTAACACTTCCTGCTGGGTTAAAATATTCTAATTTTGCTACTATAGTTGCCTTTAATTTATACTTTTCATTATAATTCGAAAGCTCTAGTAATGGTGTGTTTCCTATTAATTCTGTTAAACTCCTATAAATTTTTTTCATGATTAATTCCTCCCTTTGTTTTATTAAAATTAAATATTATTTTTATTTAAAGGCTTTGCAGCTATTCCTACTACAGTTGAGTTTTCTTCTGTAGATTGCAGCACTACGGAGTTAGCTCCTATTTTAGTTCCTTTGCCAATATAAATATTCCCTAGAACTTTAGCACCAGCTCCAATAATTACATCATTCCCTATAGTTGGATGCCGCTTTCCCCTTTCATTACCCGTTCCTCCTAATGTAACTCCATGATACATAGTTACATTATCTTTAATTTCTGCTGTTTCACCAATTACCACCCCCATTCCATGATCAATAAATAAACCTTTTCCTATTTTAGCTCCTGGATGTATTTCTATTCCTGTAATAAATCTGCTTATATTTGAAATAAATCTTGCTAAAAAAAATAATTTCTTTCTATATAAAAAATGAGATATCCTATAAAATATGATAGATTTTATGTGAGGATATAATAAAAATATCTCTATCCTACTTCTAGCTGCAGGATCTCTTGGAAAAACTGAGTCTATATCATATTTAAGCGATTTTAAAAATTTCATAATAAATTTCCTCCATAAAATTTTCAATTGTAAGTTTACAAATCAACAATATACTTATTTTTCATTTATATAATCAATTTCATACTATTTTAAAATAAAAAAACCGCCTCTAAGATAAACTTAGAGACGGATAATATCCGCGGTTCCACTCTATTTGGTTTAAAAAATAAACCCCACTCTTCAAGTACTATCATACTCTATTAATATAACGGTTAAAACCGCGATAGCCTACTTAATTCGGTATCGTACTCCAAAGGGCACTTCATATATAATCCCAATAAATATCCTTTCAGCTAATAGATATTCTCTCTGAATCTTCATTACATATTACTTTCCTTCTTCAATGTATTTATTATTTATTTTTACTATTTATTTAATATATTAAATTATATTTTAAATATTAGTAAAAGTCAACTAAGTCTATAAAATATTAAGGATAAACTTAACAATAATTTCTTTAAATTTTAATCCTGTACTTAGTATCATAATATTAAAAACTATATCAATGTGACACCATTTAATAAATATATTTTCCATATTGGATTTACTATAAAATATATATTAATATAAAATAAATGGGGTATCTTTGTTAAGCATACCCCATTCCTTATTACTTAAACTTTTAGATAAGATAAATTAACTTAAAGTCACATTACAGCAGTTTACATAATTTCCAATTACATGGAAAAAGATTCTTTGATTAGAACATATAGGTTCGTTAATTACTGCAGTCATCGGTTGAACAAAATCACCACAAGTAGTACCAGTAGTATTTGTTATTACTTGAGCTATTTGAGCAAGAGTAACTCTTGTTGTACCAACAATTTTATATATTACTACACATACTATGAAAGGCTTGTTAGGACAAAGATTTCTAACCAAAAGATTAAAATTAATTACTCTACCAACTGTTGCAGCATCTATTGCACCTGCTTCATCAATAAGATTTTGTGGACATACGCATGGTGTTAAATCTCTAAATCTATCAGGAAGTATGATACTTTCAGAATCTATAATTATTTCTTCTATATTTTTAGGATTTAAATTTATTTCATTTTCCATAGTTATACCTCTTTTTTTTCAAATATTTTAATTGTATTTTTAAATTCTACTAAACAAAAATATTTTGTTAGGATAAATTTTTCATTTCTTTTTTCGATGTATATTTGAAATAGTCATTTATTAACGACTACTCTTAATTTTATTATATGCAGTTATAATATACTTGCCACATGCTTTTATTTTTTTAAAGCAAATTCCTATTTTGAATTTTTCCCCTTGTAATACAGAAATTATTAATAAGCAAGCAGTAATTGTTTTACCAAGCAATAATATTTGTAGAAATCAGACTACTTAATAGTTATTACTTACAATATCCTATGTTAAAAAGCTTTGGGCTAATGTCATGAATTCTTGTTCCTTAAGATATTTAGTAGATAATGTTGTTGATACGAAAAGGCTATTGAACAATTTCAATAGCCTTTTCGTATATTCATACGTCTTTTTTTCATATATTTCCATATTTAAATTAATACATCTTTACTATTCAAACTGATGTATAACTTGATTTTATCCCAATACTTTTCTAGCTATAGTTACAGATTCATTTGCATCTTTAGCATAATAATCTGCCTGAATCATATTTGCATATTCCTCATTAAGTACTGCGCCTCCAACCATAACTATGCAACCTGGTTTAATTTTTTTTAGTTCACATATGGTTTCTTCCATATTTTTAACGGTAGTAGTCATTAGTGCACTAAGTCCTATAAGTTTAACATTATTCTTAATAACAGCTTCTACTATCTTCTCCTTAGAAACATCTTTTCCTAAATCTATAATTTCATAGTTATAACTTTCTAGAAGTACCTTTACTATATTTTTCCCTATGTCATGTATGTCACCTTTTACAGTGGCTAATACTATCTTTCCCTTTGAAATATCATCATTAGTTCCTTTTCTTAACTTATCTTTTATAACTTGAAAAGAATTTTTTACTGTTTCTGCTGACTGTATTAGTTGTGGAAGGAATATATCTCCTTTTTCATATTTTTCTCCTACAACATCTAAAGCAGGAATTATATATTCATTTACTACTTCTAGTGGCTCTTTATATTCTAATAGCTTTACTGTAGCTATTTTAGCTTCTTCTCTTATACCTTTTAATATTATTTTAAATAAATCATACTGGATATTATTTGAATCTTTTATCACAATTTCTTGTTCTTTAGATATATTTTTATTATGTTCTAAATATTCCTTTGCTCCCTTATCTTCATTCCATAAAACCTTGGATGCTGCTATTGTGTTCATCATTTCCTTGTTTAATGGATTTATTATAGGTAAATCTAAACCTGCAAATAAACTTGCTGCTAAAAATGTTCTATTTAAAATATCTCTATTAGGTAATCCAAAGGATATATTGGATACTCCAAGTACAGTCTTTACATTTAACTTCTCTTTTACTAATGAAAGTGCTTTTAAAGTTTCTTTAACATCTTCCTGTTGAGCAGCGGCTGTTAATGTTAAGCAATCTATATATATATCCTTTCTATCTATCCCATATCTTTCTGCTGTTTTTACTATTTTTTCAGCTATTCTAAATCTTTCTTCTCCACTTGAAGGTATTCCTCTATCATCTAAAGTAAGCCCCACGACAGCAGCTCCATATTTTTTTACTATAGGTAATATACTTTCCAAAACCTTATTTTCTCCATTTACAGAATTAACTATGGCCTTACCATTATAATATCTTAAGCCCATTTCTATAGCTTTAGGATTGGTAGAATCTATTTGAAGAGGTACGTCTAATATGGATTGTATTTCTTTAATAACCTTAACCATTGTTTCTTCTTCATTTATTTCAGGAAGTCCTACATTAACATCTAGAATATGAGCTCCTGCATCAACTTGAGCTATAGCCTCTACTAAAACATAGTCTAAATCTCCATTTTTTAATGCTTCCTTAAATAATTTTTTACCTGTAGGATTTATCCTTTCTCCTATTACCTTTACCTGATCAAGAATTACTGCTTTAGTAGAAGTACATACACAACTTAAAGGACTATATTTCTTATATTTTATTTCTACATACTTTAAAGCTTTAACTAGACTTTCTATATGTCTATCTGTTGTACCACAGCATCCTCCTATTACCTTTACGCCTTTCTCTTTAAACTTAGCTCCATAAAGTGCAAATTCTTCAGGCAAAATATTAAATACCGTATCACCGTTTATAATATTAGGTAATCCTGCATTAGGTTGAACCATTACAGGAACTTTAGATATATTTAATATTTCGTTTATTATAGGCTCTATTTCTCTAGGTCCTAAAGAACAGTTAACTCCAAGAGCATCTACTCCTAACCCTTCTAGTACCATTACCATAGATGTGGCATTGCATCCTGTGAAAGTTCTCTTATCTACCTCAAAGCTCATTGTACAAAATACTGGCAAATCTGAATTTTCCTTAGCTGCTAGTACTGCGGCCTTTGCTTCATATAAGTCTGTCATTGTTTCTATTAATATTAAATCAACTCCACTTTTTACGCCCTGAGTAACTTGCCTTTTAAAAATATTATAGGCTTCATCAAATGTTAATGTCCCCATAGGCTCTAATAGTTCACCAATGGGACCTATATCTAAAGCTACATATGCATCTTTATTCTCAGTAGCTATCTTTGCATTTTCTACTGCTGAATGGATTATTTGTTCTACACTAAAATTGCTATTTTTCAGCTTAACTTCGTTAGCTCCAAAGGTGTTGGTAGTAATAATATTTGCACCAGCCTTAATATAACTTTTGTGTATTTCAATTATTACTTTGGAATCAGTAATATTCAAGATTTCTGGTAATTCACCTAACTTTAATCCACTACTTTGCAACATAGTACCCATGGCACCATCAAATATTAAAATTCCTTCTTCTAATCTTTCTTTAACTTCCACATCTACCATCCCCTTTTCTAAACATACAATTAGAATATTTATTACAATCTAAACAGCTTGCTCTTTTTATACTGTTATTCTCACTTTTAACAACCCCTACTATGGCTGTAACAGATTTTCTTGGTATTAAAATGCTATCGGAGGATGCAGTAAGCCCTATAGATTTTTCCGCGCTGAGAATAGTCAAAAATTTTTTTTGTATATCTATAGGTAAATCTCCGTATCCAGGACTATATCTTGATGTTAATGTGCTATTTTCCTTTTGTACAACTTCCTCTAACTCTTCACATATCCTATCACAAAGTTCTTCTATAGCTGTTGTAGCACAAGCGTCCAGGATTACTGCTTTGGTCATACTTATCTTTTCATAATATCTTATTTTTGCATCTACACTATTTCCTAAAGTTACTGCCATTAAGGCACAGATTTCTGATTTATCTAAATGCTTTTTAATATCCTCTCCAATTAAACTAAAATTGCTATTACTTAGATATATTTTATCCTCTTCTCTCATAATGCTAAAGAATTTATATATATACCTAACTTTAATTAAACTTCTCATTTCACCCATTAATTCTTCAATTAAATCATTAGTAGCTTTATCTAAAACCTGATTTCTATAGCCTAAATATCGTAAAACCTCATCTTTATTTTGTGGAACTTTATTCATTGACAAACTCCACCTCCCCTACTCATTAACTATACTATAAATTAAATTACTTGCTTTTTATTTATAGAATTTAGTATTGATCCAATGCTATTAGTTATCCTTTTAGCTATATATGGATTATTCATTGTGTAAAGGTGTATTCCCCTTACTCCTGTAGAAACTAAGTCTACTATTTGTTCTAATGCATACGCAATTCCTGCATCCCTTAGTGCATCTTTATCGTGCTCATATTTATTTATTACTTTTATAAATTTAGAAGGAAGAGTAGCTCCACAAAGGGAAACTATCCTTTCAATTTGCATTTTATTTGTTACAGGCATTATACCTGCCTGGATAGGTATTTTTATATTATTTTGCTCTACCTTATTTAAAAATTTATAAAAATAATTATTATCAAAGAAAAGCTGAGAGATTAAATAATCTGTTCCTGCATTTTCCTTTAACTTTAATACATCAATATCCTTATCTATGTTCTTACTTTCAATATGTCCTTCAGGATAGCATGCTGCTGCTATCCCAAATTCTTTTGTTTCCTTTATATGATTTATGAGCTCTTGAGAATTATTAAACTCCCCTATCGAATGATTTCCTTCAAGTACATCTCCCCTTAAGGCTAATATATTTTCTACTCCTTTTGCATTTAAGTTTTCTAGCATTTCACTTACCTCATTTTTAGTAGAGCCTATACAAGTTAAATGTGCTAAAGCTTCTATACCATATCTGTTTTTAACTAAAGATGATAACTGACATGTTCTATTGTTATTAACACTTCCACCTGCTCCGTAGGTAATACTAATATAGTCAGGATTTAAACCATGCAACCCCTCTAAAGTATCATATATAGTCTCTATTGGTGATGTGGGTTTAGGTGGAAATATTTCAAAAGAAAAAACCACTTCTTTTTCCTTAAATAATTGTTTTATATGCATTTTTTATACCTCCTTTTAGAATAATACAAAACTATATAAGATTTAAATAGTTTATTTTATATTCTTATATTTCTTCATTTTCTCTAATGAAAATATTTAATTATTCTTTTACTTAAATTAATTTATTTTAAAATCTTTCTTATTTAATAGCAGCATAAAATTCATCATTTATTGAACTTTTAATATTACTAATAAATTTATTTATCTTTCTAGATTCTATATTTTCAGTAGTAAATATAATGTTGTCACCTGTTTTAATTATTTTATCTGCTATTTTTTCTTCTTTAATAAGGTTTAATACCTTCTCATTTAATCCGCACTTAGGACTTAATCTTATATAATATCTTTCTTTAACTAAATCTGTATTATTGCATAATTTATATTCTTCCTCATTTATTCCACAACTTTGATAATTATTATATATAATATCAAGGACATCACTTACCACAGCATTTGCTGTAGGTAGTTTACCAGCACCTTCACCATAAAATTTCAGCTCTCCTATGTCATTCCCAATAATAGATACTAAATTATTAGCATCCTCTACCTTTGCATAAAATGAATCCTTAGACAAAATATTAGGTTCTACAGATAAATAATAGTTATTGTCTTTAAAAGAAGCCTTTGCTAATAGTTTTACAGTATATCCTAATTCATTTATTTTCTTTGTATCTACTGACTTAATAGTTCTAATTCCTCTACAGTTAATATCTTCTTCCTTTATTTCTCTTTTAAAGGCTATAGTAGATAGAATTGCTAATTTTCTTCTCACATCATATCCATCAATATCATCTGTTGGATCTGCTTCAGCATAGCCTAACTTTTGGGCAATATCTAAGGCCTCAGTAAAGTCTAAGTTTTCTCTAATCATCTTGCTTAATATGAAATTAGAAGTACCGTTTAATATACTATTTATCTCTTCAATATCATTTAAGGTTGCTTGTTGCTTTAAAGGTTTAACAATAGGAACTCCACCTGCCACACTAGCTTCATATAAGAATGCTCTTTTATTTTTATTTGCTAAATCTATAAGCTCCTTCATATGCTTTGCAACCACCGCTTTATTGGCAGTTATTACATGTTTACCTGTAGTTAAAGCATATTTTATATATTCATAGGCTTCTTTTATACCTCCTATGGCTTCTATAACTATATCTATATCAGTATCATCTAAAATAAAATAAGCATTATCCGTTAATTTATTTTTACATTCCTTTATACTTCTATCCTTATTTATATCTTTAATAAGAATTTTATTTATGGACAGCTCTTCACCTACTAATGACCTAAAAAAATCTTTTCTTTTATTTATAATTTCATAAACTCCTGTGCCTACAGTTCCAAATCCTAATAATCCTATATTCATAAAAATCTCACTCCTCATTTAATATAATTAGTTACATGTTTTAACTTTTAACTAAACATTCCCTTATCCAATTTGTAAATAAACGCTGTGAATAACTACTCCAATCTAAGTTAGTTTTTTTACTTGAATCATCATTAGGAAAATAATTTTTAGGTAAGTTTATATTTAGTCCATTTTTTATATCTCTTTCATATTCCTCTTTTAAAGTATACTGATCATACTCAGGATGCCCTGTAATATAAATTTGTTTTCTATCTTTAGTGCTTAACATATAAATACCAGCTTCTTCTGATTCACATAAGACTTCTAATTCTTTTATTTTTTCTATATCTTGTTTTCTAACTTTTCCATATCTTGAATGAGGAACTATAAATCCATCATTAAATTCTTTTAATAGGGGCGAATTTTTATTTACTACTACATGAGAAAAAACTCCGAATATCTTTTCTGTCGTTACACATTTATTTATCCCATAATTGTGATATAATCCTGCTATAGCAGCCCAACATATATACAAGGTTGACTTTACTTTTTTGTTAGAATAATCAATTACTCTCTTTAGTTCCTCCCAGTATTCGATATCATTAAAATCTAAAAATTCTAAGGGAGCTCCAGTAATAATAATCCCTTCATAACTACTATTTTCTATCTGCCTCAGGGATTTATAATATCTCTCTAAATAGGTTTTATCTATATTTTGTGGAGTATGTGATTCCATATACAAGAAATCCACCTTTATATTTATATTCATATTGCCAAATATATTTAGAAACTGAAATTCTGTTTCACATTTTTTAGGCATTAAGTTTACAACTAAAATACATATCACATCTGAATGGTAACTGTGTGAAGTATCCTCTATTTGGATTCCATGATTAATTAACTTATTAACTGATAAAAGATTTTTATCTACTATTAAGGACATTCCATCACCATTTCTTTAAAACTGCTTTTTTAAGAGCTTGATCTATATCTTCTATAAGGTCATCTACATCTTCTATTCCAATAGACAGTCTTATCATATCTGGTGTAACTCCAGCATTTAATTGTTCTTTTTCATTTAGTTGGGCATGAGTAGTACTTGATGGATGTATTACAAGGGATTTAGCATCTGCAACATTAGCAAGATGTGAAAATATATTCAATGATTCAATAAATCTTGCACCTTCTTTTACTCCACCTTTTATACCAAATGTAAATATGGAACCAACACCCCTTGGAAAATATTTTTCTGAAAGAGTATAATATTTATTCCCTTCTAAGCTAGGATAATTTACCCAAGACACAAATGGATTTTGTTGTAAAAACTCTGCAATTTTTTTAGCATTTGACACATGCCTTTCTACTCTCAATGAAAGAGTTTCTAGTCCTTGTAAAAATAAAAATGAGTTAAAAGGACTTAAAGATGCTCCTGTATCTCTTAAAAGTTGTACTCTTGCTTTTACAATATAAGCTGTTGCTCCTATATCTTTAGCATATACTATGCCGTTATAACTAGCGTCTGGTTTGTTAAACTCTGGGAATTTGGAATTATTCAACCATTGAAAATTTCCGGAATCTACAATTATTCCACCTATTGAAGTTCCATGTCCACCTATAAACTTTGTTGCAGAATGAACTACAATATCAGCTCCATGTTCTATTGGACGTATAAGATATGGTGTCCCAAATGTATTATCTACAATTAGGGGTATGTTGTGCTCATGAGCAATGTTAGCCACCTCTTCAATATCAATAAGATTTATTCCTGGGTTTCCTATGGTTTCGATATAAATTGCCTTAGTTTTGTCATTTATAGACTCTCTAAAATTTTCTATAACATCTGGGTTTACAAATACGGTTTTAATACCTAACTTAGTAAGAGTTGTGGATAAAAGATTATATGTGCCTCCATATAAAGTGCTAACTGCAACTATTTCATCTCCTGCTCCTGCGATATTAATTATGGCATATGTGATTGCAGCAGAACCGGATGCAACTGCAAGAGCACCCACACCACCTTCTAAAGCTGCCACTCTTTTTTCAAAAACATCCGTTGTTGGATTCATTATTCTAGTGTAAATATTTCCTTCTTCCTTTAAAGCAAATAGGTTAGCTCCATGCTCAACGCTATTAAAAACATAGGATGTAGTCTGGTATATGGGAATTGCTCTAGAGCCTGTTACACTATCTACTTCCTGACCTCCATGAACTTGTAACGTATCAAATTTTAATTTTCTTTTTACCACTTTAATCTCTCCTTAAAATATTTTTATTAGATAACATAAAATCCCCTTTCATCTAAATTTAAATAATCTAGATGAAAGGGGATTTACATACAAGGGTACCCATGTTATAGTTCCCTCTCATCTTTCTCTAAATTTATAAACAGAGTTCTTGCTTCAGAGGGAGTTTTTACTCCCAATGAAGCTTAGAAATCGTTATCCAGGGACGTAGCAGTTCTTTACTCCCACTTTCAAGAAGAGAGGAGTATTAGAGCTGGTAGTCATCGGATAAAATTAGAGTAGGAATTGGCACCTTTTCAGACAAATGAGTCTGAAGGTTGCCGAGGTTTCATAGGGCCTATCCCTCCACCTCTCTTGATAAGAGTTTCATTATTAAATTTTAAATATTATATTTTCCACAAGCAATTTGAAAAACAAAAAACCTCTTTCACTGAAAGAGGTTGTAGCAATCATCTTCTTATCTTTCAGCTCATACTGTAGGATTTAGCACCATATATGTATATGAACACATTGGTTGCTGGGTTTCATAGGGCCTATCCCTCCACCTCTCGTGATAAGTATTATATTAAATATTTTATTACATACTATTATAATGACTATAAATGTCCATGTCAATAACTTTTTTATATAATGTACAATTAAACTAGAATATCAAAGTAAATACTCTATATCTATAGATTTATTAAGGTTACTTGACTCTTTTGCCATATTTAACCTAGAACAATTGACTTTGTTGTTTGATTCCTACTAAACTAATATGCTATAATGAGTTCACTATATTTTAAAATAAGGGGGAATATAAGAATGGACGGGAGCCCCAGTGGCAGTTTTATTCTAATCTTTTTACTAATCTTAATAAATGCTTTCTTTGCATCTGCAGAAATGGCAATTGTATCTTTAAACAAAACTAAACTAAATCTTTTAGCAGATGAAGGTAATAAGAAGGCCTTACTTCTTCAAAAAATTTTAAAGGATCCTAATAATTTCTTATCTACTATCCAAGTAGGAATTACCTTTGCAGGTTTCTTTGCATCTGCTTCAGCAGCTACATCTATTTCTGTAGGCTTTTCAGATACACTATCTGGATTTGGTATACCATACAGTGATAAAATAGCTCTAATTGCAATAACCTTACTTATATCTTATCTAACTTTAGTTCTAGGAGAACTAGTTCCAAAGAGAATAGCTCTTCAAAATTCAGAGAAGGTAGCTATGTTTTCTATAAAAGCTATAGTTCTTATATCTAAATTTACTAAGCCTTTCGTATGGTTTTTATCTTGTTCTACTAATCTTATAATGAGACTCTTTGGAATTAAGACAGATGGTATAGAAGATCAGGTTTCAAGAGAAGAAATCAGAAGTCTTATTGAAATTGGGCAAGAACAGGGTGCTATTAATAAGATAGAACGTGAGATGATTGATGGTATAATTGAGTTTGATGACACCATGGCTAAAGAAATCATGACACCAAGAACTGAAACATACCTATTAGATGTAAATGATTCCATTAAAGACAACATAAGTTATATCCTAAGTGAAAGTTTTTCAAGAATACCTGTCTATGATAATGACTTTGATAATATTGTAGGTGTACTTTATATGAAAGATATATTTGCAAGTATAGTGGAAAAGGGTATAGACAATATTTCTATTAACGATATAATGAAAAAGCCTTATTTTGTTCCTGAGACAAATTCTATTGATAATTTATTCAGAGAACTTCAGACAAATAGGAATCATATGGCTATATTAATAGATGAATATGGTGGTTTTTCAGGTATTGTTACCATAGAAGACATTATTGAAGAAGTAATGGGCGAAATTTGTGATGAATTCGATAATGAGCAACCTGAAATAGAAAAAATAGATGAGGAAAACTATATAGTTAGTGGATTACTTACCCTATCTGATTTGAATGATTTTTTAAATATCTCTTTAGATTCAGAAGTTGCAGATACTATAGGTGGTTTATTCCTTGAAACCTTTGGAACTTTCCCTAAGGACACAAATAACCATCAAGTTCAAATAGATAATGTAACCCTAAAACTTTTAGCCTTAGATGATAGAAGAATAGATAAAATTCATCTTATAATAAATAAAAGTAACAGTGTTGAATTTTAGTTTAAAGTAATTACTTAAATTGAATATAAATTTGGCTATCTAAAAAAACTAATACCATAAAATAATTTTACATTTATATTATTAAGTGCAAATTTATTTTTATGGTATTAGTTAATTATTTTAAGATAGCCTTTTAATAAATTATTCAAATTGAGAATTATATAGTTGACTATAAAATCCCTTTTGTTTTAATAATTCCACATGATTTCCTTGTTCAACTATATTTCCATCATTAACGACTAAAATATGATCTGCATTCCTTATGGTAGAAAGCCTATGTGCAATTACAAAGCAGGTTTTATCCTTCATTAAATTTCTCATAGCTTGCTGGATTTGAACTTCTGTTCTAGTATCAACATTAGAAGTTGCTTCATCTAAAATAAGCATCTTTGCATCTAAAAGCATAGCCCTTGCTATGGTTAGAAGTTGTTTTTGTCCTTTAGATACATTAGCTCCATCATCAGTGATTACTGTATCATATCCCTTAGGAAGCCTTTTTATATATGAATGGATTTTAGCTGCTTTAGCTACTTCTACAACATCTTCCATAGTTGCCTTTTCATTACCATAAGCAATATTTTCAAATATACTTCCTTCAAATAGCCAGGTATCTTGAAGGACCATGGCATAAGCTTTTCTTAAACTCTTACGTGTAACCTGTGATATTGAATCTTCATCTACCTTAATATCTCCTTCATTAACATCGTAGAATCGCATAAGAAGATTAATTAAAGTAGTTTTTCCTGCTCCTGTAGGTCCTACTATAGCAATCATACTTCCAGCAGGTGCATTCATGCTAAGATTCTTAAGAATAATCTTATTCTTATTATATCCAAAGGAAATATTCTCTACCTTCACACTTCCTTCCATATCCACAAGTTCTTTAGCACCTTCTTTATCTGCTACCTCTGATAGCTCATCCATTAATTGAAAAATTCTTTCAGCAGCAGAAAGGGAAGATTGAAATTCTCCCATAATATTAGCCGCTTCATTAATAGGTCCTGAAAATTTTCTAGAATATAGTACAAATGATGATATGTTCCCTAAAGTCATTTGTCCAAAGAGATACATAATAGCCCCGAAAATACTGATAAGAGTTAAAGATAAATTATTCATAAAGTTAACTGATGGTCCAACCATAGAACCATAATAATCGGCACGGTAATAAGCATTTACAGCTTCTTCATTCTTACCTGCAAATTTTTTCTTTGTATTTTCTTCTTGATGATAAGCCTTTAGAGTCTTTTGACCTGATATAAACTCCTCCACCATTCCATTAAGTTCGCCTAATTTTCTTGAACGATTACGAAACATTGGTCTTGTTACTCTTGTTATTCTCTTTGTAAGTATAATGGACATTGGAACTGTAAATACAAATACTAAAACTAACCTTTCAGATATCATAACCATGGACACAAAAGATATTACCACAGTAATTATGCTTGAACAAATACTAACTAAATCAGATGTGAGGGTAGAATTTAAAGTATCCACATCATAGGAAATTTTACTTATAATATCCCCTGTTGCATGAGTATCAAAATATCCTACTGGAAGGGATAATAACCTATCAAATAAATCTTTTCTCAACCTATAGGATATTCTCTTACTAATTTCTAGCATAAGCATTGATAAAATATAAGCCAAAATGGAAGATAGAATATAAAATATAACCATAAGTCCACAGTAGTAATATACCTTAGAAAAATTTACAGCTCCCCTTCCAAGATTAATATTATCTATGGCATAACCTGATAACATTGGTCCAATAAGTGCAAAAATATTAGAACCCATGGATAATAAAATTGCTATAATCATTAATATCTTATATTCAAATAAATAGGACATTACTCTTTTTAAAGTATTCTTTTTTCTATCTTTCATAAATTATTAATGTCCTCCTTTTAACTTTAATTTTCATATCTTACTCTCCCATCTGAGACTTATTAATTTCTTTGTATATATCACAACTTTCAATAAGCTCCTCATGAGTTCCATAACCAACAACATAACCATCTTCTAACACACATATGTGATCTGCATTAAAAATTGAACTAATTCTTTGAGCAATCATTATAGTTGTAGTATCTTTAAAATGTTCTGTAAGATTTCTTCTAAGTACAGCATCTGTCTTATAATCTAAAGCACTAGAGGAATCATCTAAAATTAATATTTCTGGGTGTGCTGCTATAGCTCTAGCTATAAGCATTCTTTGCTTTTGTCCACCACTTAAATCTGCACCTCTTACTGCAACTTTAGTATTAAAGCCTTCTCCCTTGCCCTCTATAAACCCTGTTGCCATGGCATAATCTGCTGCTGAACTTATAGCTTCATCATCTAAAGCCCTTCCAAATCTAATGTTTTCATAAATTGTATCAGTACTTATAAAATCGTTTTGGAATACAACTCCAAACTTTTCTCTTAGCTTCTTCATATCAATGGCTCTAACATCTTGTCCATTTATATAAACTGAACCCTGATCTACATCATAAAATCTCATTAATAGTTTAATTAAAGTAGACTTTCCTGAACCTGTAGCTCCTATAATACCAAGAGTTTCACCTTTTTTAACTCCAAAGGTTATATTACTTACATTTTCTTCTTTGTGATTGTAAGAAAAAGATACATTACTAAATTCAATAGCATAATCAGTTTTTATGCTTGGTATATCTTTAATTACTAATTCTTCTTTTTCATTTAGTATTTCAGTGATACGCTTTGCAGAAGCACTTGCTTTGGAGTAATTAGTAAAAACTCTAGAAATAAATAAAAGAGCATTTAATATTAAAGTTACATATGTTAAAAATGCAATTATTACTCCTGGTTTAATAGCTCCACTATTTACTCTGTAAGCTCCAGCCAAAATAACAAATACTGTTCCTACGTTTAAGCAAAGGTTCATTACTGGATTTAATACAGACATAACCATACCACTCTTCTTTTCTTGAACTACTGTGGCCTCATTTCGCTCATTAAATTTTTTCTTTTCATAGTCTTCTTTTGATAAAGCCTTAATTACACGAATTCCTGTAACATCTTCACGAACCACACGTACAAAATCATCTACTTTTTTCTGAACAATTGAATACATGGGAATACCAACTTTTGAAACGTACATAATAGTGAGAAAAATAATAGGCATTACTGAAATCATTACAAGGGTTAGTAATGGATCTAAAGTCAAGGTTATAATTATTCCACCAATAAGCATTATAGGAGCTCTGATACCAAGTCTTTGCATCATTCCTATCATCTGATGAATATTATAAGTATCAGTGGTGGCCCTAGAAATTAAAGAAGGTAGTGTAAAAGCATCCACTTGCTTATCAGAAAGACAAATCATTTTAGAAAATAAATCATTTCTGACTCTCTCTGTGGTGTCTCTTGCCACCTTTGAAGCCATTCTATTAGCTAATATATTAAAGGTCACTGCACAAATTGCACATAAAAGCATAATTCCGCCCCAAATTAAAATTAAAGATACTTGTTTCAATGGAATAATTTCATCAATCATATAAGACAAAATCCAAGGAATAGCTAACTCTACAATAGTTCCAGTAAACTTTATGGAAAATCCTATAATCATGTTTACTGTATAAGGTTTTAAATACTTAAATATTTGCTTCATAATATTCCACCTATAAAATTAATATATTTCGTTATCCTAAATATATTATATCTTAAAGCTTTTAAAAAATCTATTTTAAAATTCAAAAATTATACTTTAGCAATTTATAGTTCTAAAGGTTTACCTAATAATTTTTAGATGATAAAATAGTAAGAACAAGGAGGTGCCATGTTGAGAGAAATAGATTATATGGCTATAGATGCTGCTAATGATCAGGATCTATTGAATAGTTTCATTGAACAAAATGAATTGTTTATTTTGAAATGCACATCAAGAATAACCCGGAAATACATAACTAAAAGTGATGATGAATGGTCTGTTTCACTTCAGGCATTTGTACAAGCAATTCAAGGTTACGAATTAAGCAAAGGAAATTTTCTTAGTTTTGCTGGGCTTATAATCCATAGACGTCTTATTGACTATATTAGACTTCAAAAAAAATATAACTTAGAATTATCCGTAAATCCTGCCATATTTAATTGTCAGTTAGATGAAAATGAAGATGATAAAGATATTGCACTTGGACTTGCTGTAGCAGAAAAGGTATGCCAAAAAGACAACTATACACTAAAATTTGAGATTGAAGCTGCAAATGAAGTATTTTCCCATTACGGTTTTTCTTTTTTAGATTTATCTACCTGCTCACCTAAAGCTAAAAAGACAAAATCGTCCTGTGCAAAAGTTGTAATATATCTACTTAGTAATCCACTATTAATTAATGAATTACAAAGTTCAAAACAATTACCACTAAAAATAATTGAAAAAAATTTAAATGTACCCCGAAAAATATTAGAACGTCACCGAAAATATATAATAGCAGCAGTGGAGATACTATCCGGAGAGTATCCAAATCTAGCTTACTATTTCAGGTACATCAGAGAGGAGATTAACAAATGAAATCTGTTGTTGTAGAAATCAAGGCTGGCTATGCTGCAGTCCTTTCTGAAGATGGCTGCATATCAAAAATTAAAAATAGAAATTATATCATTGGGCAGGTGATTGAAATTAAAAGTAGCAAGTTTAAAAATATAAATAAATTGGTAATGTGTTCTGCTTTAACAGCTATGATTGCAATTGCAGGAGGCATAACCCTATGGGCCTATAAAACACCTTACTCCTATGTGAGTTTAGATGTAAATCCTTCTATAGAATATTCTTTAAATCGTTTCGACAAGGTAATTAGTGTAACCGCAGTAAATGATGATGGTCAGGAAATTCTTAATGAACTTGAGTTGGACAAGCTTGAAAATCAAAATATTGAAGATGCAGTTGCTGAAACAGTTAATCAAATTAGTGAAGATGGTTATTTTGATAATAGCATTGATAATGACATTGAGGGTGGAATTATTATTGCAACTTCTGGTGAGGATCTAGAGAAATCAGATGAACTTGCTGAAAAATTGCAAAAAAGTTTGGAAAATGAAATTGAAGAAATAGGTGGAGATATTAAACTTGAAACAATAAGTGTTGGACTTGAACGAGTACAAAAAGCAAAAGAACTTGGCGTAACACCTGGCAAATTAAATTTAGTTGAAAAACTACAAAATAGTTCTACAGATCCAGAGAGCATTATTGTTGAAGAGTGGTTAAACAAACCAGTTAAAGATATTATGAGTGCTATTAAGGAAAATAAAAAAGCTAAAGTAGAACAAAATGAAACTTCTGATGAAGATGAAACTACTGAAGAATCAACTACAGATAATGCAGAAGTAGTAGATGAAATAAAAACTGACAAAGCCCTAACTAGAGAAGATGGAAAGACCAATAATACTGAAGTTACTCAGGAAAGATCTAACCAAAAATCTCAGAATAAAGTAGAAAAAGTTACTAACAAATCTGAAAAAACTGAGGGGAAATCTACTAATAAACCTGAAACCACTGAGAAGAAAAACAACAACACTGAAAAGACTAAAGAAAAGACACCTAATAAACCTGAAAATCCAGGAAAAAAAGGTAATGACAAATCAAATAAAAACTAATATTAGTTTTTATATATATAACTAATGATAAAAATGTAATTAAAATATACTAATGATAAAAACATCGTAAAGTACAATAAAAAATACAAAGAGTATGCCCCTAATACCCCCATACTCTTTGTATTTTTTATATGCTTATAAACAGATTTCTTAGCTTTTTTGAAGCTCATGAATCGTTATCCAGGGACGTAACAGCTCTTAACTTCCGATTTGAAAAAGATGGGAGTATTAGAGCTGGTAGCCATCGGATAAAACCATAAATATCCCTGAAACCTCCATGAACGGAACAACTATATAAATAGTTAAATAGTTTCCTATATAACTATTTATATAGGAAACTATTTTTATATCTAATGAAATTTTTCTATTATATCAAAATTAATATTTAAAATATTCTTTTATACATTCAAAGCAAGTATTTATCATAAATTCTATTTCATCCTTATTTATAACATAAGGCGGTATGAAATAAAGCACATCTCCCATAGCTCTTAACAGTAAGCCTTTCCTTAGTGCTATTTTATAAATTTCATATCCTACTCTACTTTGCCAAGGATATCTCTCCTTTGTATCTATATCCTTTACTATTTCAATGGCTGTTATCATGCCTATACTTCTTACTTCTCCTACATACTTACAACTCTTTGCCTTTTCTAGTGTTAGTTCTTTTATTAATTTTCCTTTTTCTTTATTATTCTCTATAATCCTATCTTCTTCAAATATCTTTAGATTTTCTAAGGCAATAGCACATGCCATGGCATTTCCAGCATAGGTATGACTATGTAAGAAAGATTTTCTTTCATAGTAGTCACCGTAAAAACAATTATATATTTCATTAGTAGTCATAACTACAGACATTGGCATATATCCTGCAGAAATACCCTTTGAAAGGCACATAAAATCTGGACTTATATCTGCATGATTACATGCAAACATTTCTCCTGTTCTTCCAAATCCCATGGCAATCTCATCTACAATTAAATGCACATCATACTTATCACAAAGATTACGAAGCTTTTTGAGATAAATAGGTGAGTAAATTTTCATCCCTGCTGCCCCTTGAACCATTGGTTCAACTATTACAGCACTTATCTCCTCATGATTTTCATTTAAACACTTTTCCATAGTTTCAAAGCATTCAGCATTACATTGCTCTCTATTACATCCATATTTACATCTGTAACAATCAGGTCCATCAATCCTAAGAGTATCTAAAAGTAATGGTTTATATATCATGTTAAAAGCATCAATATCACATACAGATAGTGCTCCTAAGGTTTCTCCATGATAGGCATCACTTAAAGCCACGAATTTCTTCTTTTTAGTTTTATTTCTTTGCATATTATAATGAAAGCTCATCTTCAAAGCTATTTCCACTGCAGAAGAACCATTATCTGAATAAAATACTTTATTTAATCCCTTTGGTGTTATAGCTACTAGTTTTTCTGCTAGATCTATAGCTGGTTTATTAGAGAAATTAGCAAAAATAACATGCTCTATATCATCTATTTGATTTTTAATAGCTTCATTAATTCTTTTATTACTATGTCCTAGGGTATTTGTCCACCAAGATGATATACAATCTAGATATTTATTTCCATTGATATCATAAAGCCAGACTCCTTCTCCCTTTTCTATAACTATGGGATTAAGCTCCTCATAGTCCTTCATCTGAGCACAAGGATGCCATATATATTCTAAATCTCTTTTTACATAATCTTTCATATAAACACCTAACTCCTTACTATAATTCTTCCATCCATGTTAAGATATTTTTATCAGTAAATTCATTTTCAGCACAATTTCTTATACTTTCTATATTATTCTCTATACTGTTTTCATCTAGATTTTCTATGGCTTTAAATTTAGCTACTATTTGAACTCCAGTAAGCCTTTCAATAACATTAATATTATCTCTAGTTAAGTAAGTGTCTTCATAATTATTTATGATTATTCCCTTTACCTTAATTCCTAAAGACTGAATACATTTTATAGTAAGTACAGTGTGATTTATTGTTCCCACTCCAGCCCTTGCTACAACTAAGGTGCTCATATTTACTTCCTTAATAAGGTCAGCTAGAGTATATATCTCTTCATCATTATCTATTAGTGGACATATTATTCCTCCACTGCCTTCAGCAATTATAAAGTCATATTTCCCTTTTAACTCTTCATATTTCTCTCTTATTATATTTAAATCTATAGGCTTATCTTCTATTTTTGCTGCCAAATGTGGAGATACCGCTGTCTTATATACATACGGAGTTATATTTTCATAGGATTCATTTAATCCACTAACTCTACTTACTAAATTGGTATCACCAGGGATTAGCTTATCTCCTTTTTCTATAGCTCCACTTACCGCACCTTTAAAATATGTTGCACTGTGACCTTTACTTCTGAGAACATAGAGAAGTCCTGCAGTTATAATAGTTTTTCCTACATCTGTATCTGTTCCAACTATAAATATTCCTTTAGTCATTGTTTCTAACCTCCAACTTAAGCTCACCAATCATTCTCTTATCATCACATACCTTATTTCCAGAAGTAGTTAAATAATTTCCTGTGATTGTGGCATTAGCACCTGCATTAAAGCAACCTTTTCCTAAATCTTCAATAAGATTTCTACCACCTGCCAATCTTATTAAAGCCTTAGGATTTATAAATCTAAAAATAGCAATAGTTTTTAGAATATCCTCTTGAGTTAAATTTTTAGAGCCCTCAAGAGGAGTTCCTTTAACAGGATTAAGTATATTAACTGGAATAGACATGACATTTAACTCTTCTAACTGAAAGGCGAGATTAATTCTATCTTCCCAGCTTTCTCCCAGTCCAATGATTCCTCCTGAACATATAACCATTCCAGCTTCTTTTGCAGCCTTTATTGTATCTATTCTTTCTTCATAACTATGAGTTGTACATATTTCCTTATAAAATTCTTTACTTGTTTCTAGGTTGTGATGATACATTGTTATTCCTCTTTCCTTTAATTTAAGAAAATCATCATATCCAAGTATTCCTAGTGAGGCACATAAATCCATACTTAACTCATTATTTAATTCCTCGTATATATCTAAAATCTTTTCAAAATCACTACCTACAATACCTCTGCCACTTGTAACTAAAGAAAATCTATTTACTCCTTCTGCTTCATTTTCTTTTGCTAGCTTTAATGCTGACTCTTTGGAAACTAGATCATAAACTTCCACATTAGTGTTGTAGTGGGCAGATTGAGCACAGAATTTACAGTCTTCAGAGCATCTTCCTGATTTTGCATTCATAATAGTACAAAAATCAACCTTATTTCCACAAAGAGTCTTCCTTATATTGTCAGCGCTAATGTATAACTGCTCTATATCCTCATTGCTATCTAACTTTGTTAAACTTAGAGCTTCTTGAAAGGTTATACCTTCTCCTAATAGCACTCTTCTTTCTAAATCCTTAATAAAATTTATCATACTTAAAACCTTCTTTCACATTTAATTTATATATCCATTTCTTTTTAATATAGGTATTATTTTTACTGCTACATAAGCTGCAAAAGCTGTTAAAACTAAATCTCCAGCTATACATACTAAAAAGCCATTAAAAAATGCTAAGTATAATGACATAGGTTGTCCTAAATATAAGTTATAGCTGATATAAAGATATATAACTCCAAATAAATAAACAAAAAATAATCCAGCTAAAAGCATTCCCATAGCTTTAGTAAAAGTTAATTCCTTAATTTTTTCTCTTATCTTCCCTATAACGCAGGTAGCTACTATAAATCCTATAAGATATCCAAAAGTAGGTTTAAATATATAGCTCAAGCCTCCACCTTCAGTGAACACTGGTACACCTGCAAGGCCTACCATAACATAAACTATTTGGGATAGTGCACCTAGCTTAGAACCTAAAATAACACCTGCTAAAGCACAAAATAAGTATTGAAGGGTAAATGGTACATAGGGTATTGGAATTTTAATAAATGCACCGATAGCTGTTAAAGCTGCAAACATGGCTACTAAAATTAAGTTTCTAGTATTATTAGTGTTTTTCATAAATCTACTCCTTAAAATATTTATTTTATGGTTTTGATTATAATTAAGAATTTTCACATTGTCAACCATGTTTATAATTATAGTTTACGATATTGCTATAAGTATTTTTTCTTTACTCTATACTAAAAATGCATTAAGTATTATTAGCAAGTAAACAAAAATTAAAGAGCATGCTCTTTATAGAACAATGCTCTCTAATTTATCAAGTTTTATATTTATTATTTTGCATAGGCTCTATTTCAAAATTCTTTGATGATTTCACAAAAGTTTAGCCTGTACCTTAATATTTAACTAATTTTAAAACAGCTTCTTTACTGGAACATAGATTTCCATAACTGTATCTGGTCTGTAATGGCAGCGTTCATCATAAAATTCAAAATCCAATTTACCTTCGTCATAGATATATCCACTATCTTTAAACCATTCTTCAAATATATATCTCCACGTTTCTTTAATTACATCTGAAAATTCAATTTGCTGAGGATCTACAGTGACATCCACTGGTGGAGTAGTAAATACTGCATACTCAGCTTCTGGCACTTCTACTGTAATCATATCACTTGTAACTTTAGAGAAATCCTCCACAATAACTCCTAAAAGATAGCTTACATTTCCTCCTTCATCTGTTGGAACACATAACCCAACTTCTCCATGTTTAGGAGGCTTTAAGATTTCATACATCTTTGATTCTAAATTTTCTCCATCATAATTACTCCAAAAGGATGCAATATCCTTTGTATAGCTTGTTCCTCCAATATTAGTCTTTATTCCATATCCAGCTACCTTAAAAGCTGGCTTTTTAACAATAATAGGATTCATAATATAACCTCCAATTTTAAATGTTGTTTCCTTATTAAAATACCCATCCATTCTAGATACATATTGCGTTGGACTATATCCAAAAGCTTTCCGGAATGCCTTTGAAAATCCACTAGGTGTTTCAAAGCCATATTCAAAAGCAATATCAATAATCTTTCTTCCTTTAAATAATTCTATTGCCGATAATGATAATTTACGCTTTCTAAGGTATTCCATTATGGATACCCCTTTACATAATGCGAACACTCTACAAAAGTGGTTTACAGAATAACCAACGTAATCAGCAATCTCCTTTACAGTAAGAGTCTCTTTAATATTGTTCTCTATAAATTCAATACACCTATCAATATCTTTACTGTAATTCACTTCTATCACAACCTTTTCCCTAGGGTAACTTTATTATATCAAGTCTTTAAAATTGTTGCTGTTCCTATTTTGCTAAAATCTTAAATTTAAAACCCAATATTCACTTTTGAATACTTTAATGGTATATTAATTTTAAAGAAATTCAGTGTTATATTATTAAAAATAGCTTATCAACTCATAAGTAAGGATGTGATTATTCATGAATGAACATGAAAAATGTAATTGCGAAAACTGTCTTCATAAATTATGTGTAGAAAGAGTTCCTATTTTCTCAAGTTTAACTTCTGAAGAATTAAGTAAGGTAGCTATCTTAGTTGTAAAAAGGAAATATGAAAAGGGTGAGCTAATTATAATGGAAGAAAGTTATTTAGAAAATTTAATTATTATAGATAAAGGCAAGGTAAAAGTATTTCGGTATACTATCGAAGGTAAAGAACAGATTCTATATATATTTGATCAAGGTGACTTCTTTGGTGAAAAAAATCTCTTAAATAATCAACAATCCACCTATAATGTTGAAGCACTTGAAACTACTTATATTTGCATGATAAATAAAAATGACTTTCAAAAACTTTTAATTAATTATCCTAAGATAGGAATTAAAATCATAGAAGAATTGTGTACCCGAATGGATAAAATAGAGAGTTCAGTGCAAAATATGGGTACTAAAAACATCGAATGGCGTATAAATTCACTACTTCTTGAATTTGCAGAAAGATATGGAAAAAAACACCCTAGTGGTATTATTGTAGAGCTTCCTTTAAGTCGTGAAGGAATAGCTAATTACATAGGTACTGCAAGAGAAACGGTTAGTAGAAAATTAAGTGTATTACAAGACGAAGGTGTTATTAATATGATAGGAAATAAACGTATTTTAATACTAAATATGAATGCTTTAAAACATTAGAAAGTTGAATATGAATGAATAAGGTTGTCGCAAAGCAAACTAAATCTTAATTAGTATTGTTACAACCTCTTTTTATTCTTTTAAAACTATGACTCCAGTCACAGAATATTTCAGAGAACTAATATATTATAAAGTTATAAGTAAGAAATTTATAAATAATACTGTATTGGAGGAATATATATGAATAAATTTAACAGTTCTCAAACCGTAGGAGAAATTGTTTCAATTATGCCTAAGGCTAGTGAAATTTTCAAACAATATAAAATTGATTTTTGCTGTGGAGGTAATAGACCGCTTACAGATGTACTCTATGAATTACATCTTGATGAAAATCTAATATTAAATAAAATAAATGAGATTTTTGAAGAAAGTAATAATACAAAAGAAGTATCCATAGATTTTAGGGCATTGACATCAAGTGAATTAATTGACCATATTGAAAATACTCACCATGCCTATACTAAGAGAGTACTTCCTGAATTAGGAGAATTAACAACAAAAATAATGCAAGTTCATGGTATAAACCATAAGGTACTGTTCAGAGTCCATAAGCTTTTTTCAATGCTTAAAACTGAGCTGGAGCAACATCTACTGAAGGAAGAACAAATTCTTTTCCCATTAATTAAAAAATATGATAAAAATCCAAGTGTTAAACAACTTCAAAATATTGATGAGGTAATTAATGAAACTGAGGATGAGCATGAAGCTGCGGGGGATATCCTAAAGGAACTTAGAAAAATTACAGATGATTTTAAAGTTCCTAATGACGGTTGTAACACCTACGTTATAACTTTTAAAACTCTTGAGGAACTAGAGGCTGACTTATTCCAGCATATACACCTTGAAAACAATATTCTATTTAAGAGAATAACCTTGGATGTAAACAAACATTTATAAGCAACTTTCTTAAAATCAGCAAATAAAATGTAAAAGCCTAAGAATAATTTATATCCTTAGGCTTTTCTATTACTGCTCTCTACCATATACTTAGGTTCTAACCTTTACTTATTAGTATTGATTTCCTCAACAATTTTATCAATAAGGTCCTCAATCTTAAATCCGGCTCTTTCACTAATCATTTCTATAGTGGCTATAGAAGACATGGTTTTAAATAGTATCGGATTCTTTAATTTATTAAACTTAGGAGAAAGATTAAATAAGAATTCCTTTATAAATGGATATTCTTTCACTAAATCTCCTATGATGGTTTCTTTTTTAATTACATACTTATTTTGTATCTCTACACTATTACTCTCTATATTCTTAGTATCCTGCTTTTTATTACTCCAAGACAATAATCTCTGACTTCCCTCTAAGCCTCTAATTTTAGTGACATCCTGCATCATTTCCAGTACACCCCTAAAATTACCATCTTCATCTCTTACTGCATTATAAATGATATAAATAAACTTACCACCAATCTCTAACCAGAACTCAGCCTCATCTTGCTCTCCTTCTCTAAATGCCCTAATAATTTCTTCTACGGTATCTACACTCTCTCTCGGATGACAGTTCTGAACCTTTCTTCCAATTACACCAGCACTTCTTGGAAATACTCTATGCTTAGTATCACTATAGAATTTTACAATTTCATTCTCATCAACATAGGATAAATCTACTTGAAGGTGTTTAAAAATCAAGTTAATCTGTTCAAGAGTTAACTTACCTTGACTTACATCTAATACTTCACTCTTTGATGATGTATTAAGAATCCCATGTTTTTGTAGGACATTGGCTAAATCCTTTAAAAATTCATTATTTGAAGAGATCTCTTTATCTTTTCTTTCTTCATTTCCATAGAAAGGAGGCTGTTTAATCAGACAATATCCAATCTCATCATCCCCTCTTCTCATTTTAATGAAATCTTCCTCAGAAAGAAGATCCATGGAAGTTGGATAAAGAATTTCTTCTTCTTTTACCATCATATCCTCTACCATCTCAACTACTTCATTCTGAATATTTATAAATTTTTCATCTTCATTATCATCCAAATATCCCTTTGCTTTTTTTATAATATCTTTAATATTATTTTCTAGAGTCCACATAACCTTAGAAGGTTTATCAAATCCTCTACTCTCAAGTGAGGGATACAGTTGGTTTTGTTTTCTCGCAAAATGAATATTAATTTCTTCGAGTTTATCATAGATCTCAGCCCATTGATTCTTTATAAACTTTTTTTCAATCATATTTATAATTTGATTTAAGACAATTCTTATAGCTTCTACCTCATCTAGGTAAGTTCTAATTGGATGCCCTAATGGAACATCTAGTTTATTCCTCACCAACACTCCATCAAAAATTTCTAGAATTTCATCCATTCTTTCTGCTAATACATCATCTGAAATCCCATATTGTTGAAGATATTGTTCACATATAGCAAACTCTTGAGCTGTTACACTTTTAAAGGATGTTTGCATCTCCTTTTTTGCTGCTTGTAAAGATATATTCCCCTTTAGATAATTAAGTTTAATAGTCATAATCTTATCAATTTTTTTACGATCAATTTTCAAGTTTTCTTCCATTTGAATCTTCCCTACTTCATCTTTTGGAGTAAAATAAACATGAAATTCTTCATCACTTATTTTTTCTAAATATTTATCAAAACCCTTTTCTTCCATCATCTTATACATAGGAAAAGGTTCAAAATCCTTAATAACATGTATCCCTTCTTGTGGATTTATATCTTGAAGTGCTTTAGTAATACAATCTTTAAAAGTCTCATGCTCTCCGCGTCCATCGATAGTAATGTAATTAATTTGTTTTCTCATATATTTCCATCCTCTCCATATAAATTTATAATAGCTTAAGTTTACATCTATATTTAATGATAATGATTCGCATTAGTTGATTTTCTTATTCAATTGATAATATTTTTCATTTATAATATATCATCTTTTCTTTATTTATTATGTGATTACTATCACAATACATTAAAATTTTTATACAACTAAAAAAACAAACTGATTCCATAAAACTAATTAATTATCTACATTTTCTCTGATCTCTAATAAAAAAATATACCCTTATAAACCTTTAGCTTATAAGGGTATATTTTTCTATTTTCTTATTTATTTAAAAGAGCTTTATCTGGAGTTACAAGAATTTTCACATGTTTTTTCTTTTCAGGACCGGTCAAGGCTCCAAATCCTTCTTCAACTATATCTTCAAGTGCTATTTTCTTAGTTATATATCCTTCTGCCTTAATTCTTCCATCGCTCATTTGCGCAATTGTTGCTGGAAACTCATGTCTATAGGCTAAAGTTCCTACTATTTTCTTTTCAGAAAATACTAAGACATTAGGGTTAAAGTTTATTTCATCTTCCCAAATACTTGTTATTACCATAGTTCCTTCATATTTTAGACTATCTATGCCTATATCAAAGCCTATCTTTGCTCCTGTAGTTTCAAAGGCAACATCTACACCTGTTCCACCAGTAAGTTTTTTAACCTCCATAGCTATATCAACTTCATTTGGATCAAGAACAACATCTGCTCCTGCCCTCTTTGCATATTCCTGTCTTATTGATTTTCTTTGTAACACTACTACTAATTTTGCTCCTGCCGCTTTTAAGCATTCAATAGTTGCAAGACCTATTGGTCCTGAACCAAGTACTATGGCAGTATCTCCTGTTTTAAAATTAGCAATTCTAATAGAATGAAGTGCTACCGCCATTGGTTCTACTAAAGCTCCTTGTTCATAAGTCATCCCCTCTGGCATTTTATGCACATATTCTTCTGGAAATACAGTATATTCTGCAAGTCCTCCACCACTACCACAAAGTCCGTGAAATCCTAAGGAAGAGCACAGATTGTATTTACCTTCTCTACATGCTGGACATTCTCCACAAGCTACTATAGGTTCTACAATAACTCTATCACCTATTTGAAATTTTGTTACTCCTTCTCCTACTTCTACAACTTCCCCTGAAAATTCGTGCCCTAGAACTACTGGTGCTATATTCCCACTTAAAGGATGAGGTTGTCCAACAGGTATAAAAATAGGTCCTCCTAAATATTCATGCAAATCTGAACCACATATTCCACACCATTTAACTTTAATTTTTATATTTCCTTTAGTAACCTTTGGTTCATCTACCTCTTCAACCCTAATATCTTTCTTAGCATACCATAATGCTGCTTTCATAATAAAAGTACCTCCTAAAAAATATAATCTAATATATTGTTAATATTCTCACATATTTATTATGCAAGACTTATGCCAAAATCATTGCTTAAAATACTTTTTAAAACATTATTCACCCTATTTTGCCTGCAGCTATGAAAATGACTACATTGAGTCCCATTCTATATTTATAATTAAATTTACTTTAAACCTTATTTAAAAATTTAATTTTTATAGCCAATTAAAAAATCTCAAAATAATACACAACTTAGTGTCTCATCTTGAGATTTATTATTTTTAATTCTCATTTTGATACATGTATGATTCTAATCATTGATAATAAAAAAACAAAGTAATTTATAGGTCATTTATGTTATATTTTTTTATTTTTCTATAAATAGTAGCTCTACTTATTCCTAACATTTCTGCAGACTTTAATATGTTACCTCCGCAAAAGTTAATAGCTTTTATTATACTTTCTCTTTCTAAAATATCTATAGGTACTATTTCATCTACATCACTTGCTTTCTCATTATTAAAATTAGCTTCTATTATTTGTGACTTTTCCAAAGATTGTACACAAATTATATCCTTTTCACTAGAATAATAATCCCTTTCTATAGCATTTCTAAGTTCTCTTACATTTCCAGGCCAATCATGTTTTTTTAGTCCATTTATATAATCTGTTTTTATTAGTTTATATTTATCTTTATTTTTAAAATTAAGACTATTAACAAAGTATCTTGCTAATGTCTCTATATCTTCCTTTCTTTCCTTTAAAGGGATGGTTTTTATATTCATTACATTTAACCTGTAATACAAATCTTCTCTAAAAGTTTTTTTACTTACCTCTTTTTTCAACTCTTTATTGGTTGCTCCTATTATCCTTACATCTAATTTCTTTTCGTAATTTCCGCCTACTCTAACTATGGTATTGTTATCTAAAACTCTTAATAATTTCGATTGCATATCTAAAGGAAGTTCTCCTAATTCATCTAAGAAAATTGTTCCACCATCTGCTAATTCAAATTTTCCTGGATGTCCCTCTTTAGCCGCTCCAGTAAAAGCGCCCTTATCATAACCAAAAAATTCACTTTCCATTAGGTCTCTAGGAATTGAAGCACAGTTTACAGCTACAAAAGGTCCATCACTTCTTTGACTATAATTATGTATAGCTTGAGCTACCAGTTCTTTTCCCGTGCCGCTAGGTCCTTCTATTAATATATTGCAATCACTTCTAGAAGCCCTTTTTGCAAAATTTATCATATTTATCATTTTATCGTTACTAGTTACAATGTCTTTAAACTTATAGTTAGCCTTATATCCTACCACTTTATTTACAAGCCTATGTACAGATTTACTTTCTCTAAAAGTTATAACTACTCCCATAGACCTATTATTAACATTCATAGGCACAACATTTAATATACATTTTATTCTTTTATTATTAATATTAAAGTCACATTCTATGTTATTATACGCTTCCTCATAATTTTCTATAATGTAATCAAAATTTAAATTACCTAAAGCTTCTTTTATATTTATTTCAAATATTTCATCTTGATTCATATCTAAAATATTTTCTGCCCTATGATTCACTCTCTTAATATTAAATTTTTCATCTATTACTATCATTCCCTCTACAATGGAATCAAAAGTTATATTTAATAAATTATAGGATAATATAAGTTCTAACTGTTTCTTTATGGATTCAGCTGCTGCAATAACTATTCCTAAAGTATGTAGATGTGCATCCTTGCATATGCCAGACATATTTATACACCCTATTATTTTCCCATCACTATCATGTATAGGTGCTGATGAACACGTCCAAGAATGTTGTTGTATACCATAATGCTCAGCCCCAATAGTTTGAATTGGTTTATTTAGATATAAGCAAGTTCCTATAGCATTAGTTCCTACTGCTTTTTCTGACCATAAGGCTCCCTTTGTAAATCTTAAATCCCTAGCTTTTTCTAAAATACTATCATCACCAATAACATCTAGTATATATCCATCTTTATCTGCAAGGAATAAAGCAAAGCCTGAACCTGATATGGTGTTATACAAATTCTCCATTATAGAATGTGCTACTGAAACTAATTCTATATTCTCTTTAACTTTAATTCCTACAGGAGCTTTGTATTCCTCAACACCTCTTCCATCCATATAGTCTACATTATACTCTTTACATCTTATCCATGAATCTCTTATATCTTTTTTAACTTTTTTATTATCTATACCGTATTTCACAAATTCATTCCATGCTTTTGTAATGAATTCCGTATAATTATCCATTCTTACACTCCCACCCCTTAAGAAATATATACTTAAAACAATAAATTTATTATTTTAGTATTTGTTTTATATCACCATGGAAAAAATATATACCTAGAACTAAATCTAATAAATAAAATAAGCTGCTTCTAATTTTCTAAAACCTAAATTTAAAATTTATAAACTTTAGATTTAGTTTATTCCGAAACAACTTATGCATAAGCCCTAATATTGGAAGTATGGTCCTCCCCCTATCTGTAATAGAATATTCTACATTAGGTGGAATCTGATGATATTACTCCCTATGAATTAATTTATCCCCTCCTAGCTCTTTAAGCTGCTGAGACAATATTTTATGTAACATATCTGTTAAAGTTCTTTTTAACTCTCCATATATCATAACTCCTTTAGTAGATAAATATCAAATAATTATATGTTTATATTTTAAGTCAATAACCTTTTGAGTGTATTCTAAATGGCATTTCATTTATCCTACTATACATTAGACATTTCAATATTACACTCCTTTTATATAGTATCTTACATAAAAGTGCATACTATTAAATTTAAATATATAGCCAGTATATAAAATAAAAATTATTATTACAATCTACTAAAAATATAAAGAGTGTTTTTATGGAACTGCATAGAAGTAATACAAAATAGAAGAAGTATAAAAAATGTTAAATCTTATAAAATAGCAGAAAAATCTCTTCACTCTCTGATTGAAACTGGAGGATTGGCACCTTCTGTACAAATATTCAACCTACACGCTATATAGTAATAACTGTAAATATAGATATCTTAGGATTCCCATCAGAGTTTATAGAGTGATTTAATCCAAATGCACGTAAATTACATAAGGTTCCTTAGATTAATGGTCTAATATAAATTCTATCTACCACATTATACATCATATTTACTACCATGCCTATAATCGCAGGAATAGAAAATTTCACTATTAATTTAACTATTCCTAAATTACCTAATTCTTCTTGATTTTTTTCTAAACTACTTATTTCCATAGCGTCCCATTAACTGAATATATTGTATAATGCTTTCGCTGAGTATGTAACATATTTTTAAATCATAATATAGATAATATAAGATACTATGATGGTACCATTGAGCATTTAAAATAACATATAACAACGCCCTTAATCGAAGACTAAGTTTAAACGTCGCAGTAACCTATAATTTTTAGTATAATTACGAATAAAAAAATAGAGTACTACCATGATGATAGTACTCTATTTTTCATCTAACTTTATAAAGTCTTCTACTACTATAACTTATTAATTCACTCTTTATCTAGCTATATGATTTTTATTGGTCGCCTTGACTATTTTTACAATTTCATACCAACTTACTGAAATTATAGATATGAAAATAGCTACTCCAAATTGTTTCAAAGATAAAGGTGAAAGCTTTAAAAAAACATTTATTGGAGTATAAAGTATCAATAAAAGACCTGCTATTGTACCCAAACTTACACCCCACATTACTTTATCTTTAGCTAACCTCTTAACAGATTTAATAGCCAATTCCGAATCTGAACTATTAACTTGAACTAATAATATATTAGCCATCAGTATAATAGTTAACCCCATTGCTCTTGCAAGTGATGCATCATCTGGATACTTACTTAAAAAAGCAAAATAAGTTCCGAATGATGCTCCAAATATAATAACCCCTTGAAGTATGCTTTTAAAAAGCATTTTAGACGTTAACAATTTTTCATTAGGATCACGAGGTTTTCTCTTCATGATATCATGCTCTGCTGGTTGGCGTTCTAACACAATAGAACATGTAGGATCAATTACAAGCTCAAGTAAAACCACATGTAGTGGAAGTAACAAAAGACTTGTTGGACTTATTGCTAATAAAGGAGCAAGTACTGAAGCAAGTGCTATAGGAATATGAATTGTAAATACATAGCCAACAGCCTTTCTTATATTATCATAAATTCTTCTACCATCTTCTATTGTATCTACTATAGTAGAAAAGTTATCATCAAGTAATATTAAATCTGCAGCTTCCCTTGAAACCTCTGAGCCACGTTTCCCCATTGCAATACCTATATCTGCATGTTTAAGTGCGGGAGCATCATTAACTCCATCTCCAGTCATTGCTACTATTTCTCCATTTTTCTTGAAAGCTTTAACAATTCTCATTTTGTGTTCCGGCACAACTCTGGAAAAAATGCTAACTTGTTTAACTTTTTCACATAACTCCTCGTCACTCATTCTGTCAATGTCATCACCTGTAATTACTTTATCAATGTTCTCCATTCCAATTTGATTAGCAATAGAGCTTGCAGTTATACCATTATCTCCTGTTATCATTACAACTCTAATTCCAGCCTCTATGCACGTTTTTATGTCTTCCTTTACAGATTCTCTTGGAGGATCTGCAAGTCCAACTATTCCACAAAATTGCAAAACGCATTCATTTAGAGTGTCTGGTACATTGCTTATGCTATCATATTTTGCTCTACCAATAGCTATAACTCTAAGTCCTTTTCTGGACATTTCTATAATTTTGTCTTCAATTAATTTTTGTTCTTTCTCTGTTAACTTGCATATTTTAACGATACTCTCAGGTGATCCCTTAGCTGCTACTATTATTTGATTATTTTTTAACCAAACATTCCCCATCATTTTGTCTTCATTACTAAAAGCATATTCTTTAATTAATTCACCATGAAAAATCATATCTTCAGTAATTTCATTTTCCTCACAATAGGATATCATAGCTTTTTCCATAGGATCATAGGCATCTATTTTGCATCCCATTCCCATTGTACTAACTACTGACTTTATATCATTATCAAAACTCCAAGCATCTCTAACTTTCATCTTATTCATTGTTATTGTCCCTGTTTTATCTACGCAAAGTACAGAAACTGCTCCTAAAGTCTCTACAGAAGGTAATCTTCTAACAATTGAGTTCTTTTTAGCTAATCTCCAAGCTCCCATTGATAAAAATACTGTTAGAATAACTGGGAATTCTTCTGGTATCATCGCCATTGCAAGAGTGACACCAGATAAAATACTTTCTATAATTCTATCCATAAAAACATGGTCTGAAATGTTAAAATAAGTTACTATTCCAACAAATATAAATAGAACTGCTGCTATTAATGCACATAACTTTACTAATTTACCCGTTTGCTTTTGGAGTGGAGTTGGGCTATCTGATGCTTCCACAATATCCTTTCCTATTTTTCCATATTCAGTAGATAACCCTATTTTGTCTACTAATATTGTACCTGATCCTTGTATAACTAATGTTCCAGCATAACAGTAATCACGTCGCCAATAATCATTAGTTTCTACTCTATCATCTTGTTTAGATATTTTCCATACACCTTCCGATTCTCCAGTAAGAGATGACTCATCAATACATAGTGTACTTTCTTTTAAAATTATGCCATCTGCTGGTATCTTAATACCTTCCTCAATATACATTATATCATCAGGAACTAAATCTTCACTCTTAATTACCTTTTTAACTCCATCCCTACATACCGTTATATGAGGTGCTGATAAATCTTTTAATGCATCCAATGTTTTATCAGTTTTCCATTCCTGTATTACTTCAATACTAATAATTCCAACGACAAAGATAAGCATAATACTACCATCTCTCGGTTCTCCTAAGATGAAGTATATTACAGCTGCAACAATTAGTAATAAAAACATTGGTTCACTAATAACCTTTAAGATTTTGTTTAAAAAGCCCTCTTTCTTTTTTGATATAAGTTCATTCTTTCCATATTTTTTCTGACGGTAATGTGCCTCATCACTTGTAAGCCCTTCCATAGCTTTGATTTGTTGTTCTGTCATACTAGTTACCTCCAATTTTAAATTATTTAAGATAGCTCTATGGCATTGCAAACCTCAGAAATGTTCTAAAATTGGTCAAAAAAAACCTGTAGAACATTTTACTGTCCCACAGGTATATAATCATAATTATCCTGTTGCCAATTAAGGCCCGGCCCCACGAACTCCCAAAAAGTTCATCGCCTGCTCAGTTTGTACTGTAGATTTATATGCAGTGCAAATAGATATACTTTAATAATAACATGCATACTATGATTTGTAAATAAATTTTAAAATAAGATATATGATCATTATAAATAATAAGCACATTTCTTACCTTGACTCTACATTTAAAATTAAATCTAATAAATAAAATAATACGAGTTATTAATATAATCTACCTCATATTTTTCGCATAATTTTTTTAACAAAGTTTTTATCTTAATATTATTTCCATTTGGATTTTTTAAAAGTTCATTGAATTTATTCTTTTCTTTTAATGTTGCTGTATCTTTTATATATCCATAAACATGTTGTGCTGAATTAATAAAATTATCTTTGCTAAAAGGCTTTTCTAAACACTGATCTATATACATATACACTTCTCTCATTGGTATATGAGAAGTTACTAAGCTACTACATTTTTTATAATAAGAATAGTCCTTTTCCATTAAAGAATACTTATACTTTGCCCATTGCTCTGTCCTTATTGAAATTGGTAAGTCTTCATTAAGAGTGCAAATACACTTGATTGCTGATATTTCCTTATCCTTAACTTCAAGCATAACATCTGAATTAAAATCTGAAATACTTTTCATATAATCTAAAAAATTACTAGTAACAACAAACTTAGAATGAGCTCCTCCTTTTTTACTTATATCTCTATCAGAATAATGAAATTTTACTGGACCATCTTCAACTTTCCATGTATTTTTAACAGAGTATAAAATATCCTTCCACTCTAAAGAACAAGGATTGAGCTGTTGATGAAGATTATCAAACACTGCTGGTATTTTAATATCATTACAAATATTTAATACATCTTCTATGGTATAACTCTTATCATCATTCTCAATTACCAATCTTTTTTTCAAAGAGTTTGATAGTCTATTAAAATTATGTTTAAATCGTTCCATGGCAGAAATTTTATCTCCATATACCCCTCCAACATGAAGTATAATTTTGTTAGAATAGTCCACACCTAAACTATCTAAAAATCTGCAATGATACTCTAGATCCATAATACTTTTTTTAACTACTTCCTCATTAGGAGAATTTAGAACTGTATATTGACCAGGATGCATAGAAACCCTAATATTATTATTTTTTATAAATTCTCCACACTCTGTAAGTTCTTTATTATATGTCTCCCACCACTTTAGGTTATTAATGGGGTGACTACCAAAAGGTATTATATCTGAACTTATCCTAAACATATATATTTCATTTTTTACATTCCATTTCAATATATTTATTAAATCATCAATGTTATTTCTGACACACTGATTAAAAATATTATCACTATAATTTTTTAATAAAAAGCTTCTTGAAGTTTTATAAGGTATAGATGCAGGTGTACATGCATACCCAATTCTATTTTTCTCAAGCAACTTATGACACCGTCCTTTTACTTAAATAAAAAGTAATAAGCTAATTGCCATTACAGCCATTCCTGCTACCAGTCCATAGATAGATAAATGATGTTCCCCATATTCTCTTGCAGATGGAAGTAATTCATCAAGAGAAATGAATATCATAATACCAGCCACTATAGCAAAAATAATTCCAAGGGTAATATTGTTAATAAATGGCATCAGTACTAAATAACCAATAATCGCACCTAGAGGCTCTGAAAGTCCAGATAGAAAAGAATATAAAAATGCTTTTTTTCTACTACCTGTAGCATAAAATACTGGAACTGATACTGCGATACCCTCAGGAATATTATGAATAGCAATCGCTATTGTTATAGGTATTGCTATTGATGGTTGCTGTAATGCAGAAATAAAAGTAGCCAAACCCTCTGGAAAGTTATGGATACCTACTGCCAGCGCTGTAAGCAATCCCATTCTAAGCAACTTCTTATTATCTTTTGATGTATCTTTTGATGTATCTTTTAAATTACTCTTTTCTGTCTCATTTAATTCTTCAATTTTATAAATATCGTGAGGATTTTCACCACTTGGTATAAGTTTATCAATAAGAGCTATGATTAACATACCAGAAAAAAATGCTCCTACAGTAACCCATGAACCTAATTTATATCCAAGTTCAATGGATAATAACTTCCTAGCTTCAACAAAAATTTCTATCATGGAAACATATATCATAACTCCTGCAGAAAATCCTAAACTAATTGATAAAAACTTTGTATTGGTCTTTTTAGCAAAAAATGCAAGAGCACTTCCAATTCCTGTACTTAACCCTGCAAATAGCGTTAATGCAAAGGCAATAAAAACTTGTTCCATATCTTTTCCCCCTAATTTCTAGATTTTATTCATATACTTGTTAATAATTTCCGTGAATTTGTATAATCATTATAATATCTATTACTACTATTTTTACTAATTTTCACTTTAATTCAACTTTCTAATGATAGGATAATTTAAATTATTTTTCCTTTTCCAGTATAATAATTATATCATAAACAATTTTAAAATTACTACTATGCTAGCTACATATAAACTTAAATCACCTAAGGTTACTCTTTAAATTTCTTTAAAAATAATTCTTATCCCAATGTTTTTATTAGATTTATTTATATTTTTGTACATTGTATTGGATATTATCCACGAGTGTACTTATGTTACAATGGTATTACTTAAATTTAAATCTTATTATATAAGTACTTAAGAAAAGGAGACGTTAATTATGTACGAAAATCTTAAAATGGAAAACATGACCTGGCAAGAGTTTGCAAAGAAAAAAGATGATGTGATTATATTACCAATAGGTGCTACAGAGCAACATGGTCCTCACTTACCTACTTGTGTAGATTCTGTATTAGCAAGAGAGTTTGCTTATCGCATAGCAGAAAAAATAAATGGAGTAGTTGCTCCAACAATTTCCTATGGATATAAATCAAAACCATTAAGTGGTGGTGGTCCATTATTTCCTGGAACTATTGACTTAAATGGTGCTACATTACAAGCCTTAGTAATGGATATAGTAGATGAATTTGTTCGTGATGGCTTTACAAAAATATTTATTTTGAGTGCTCACTTTGAAAATGAAGCATTTATCATAGAAGCTATGGATTTATGTTCTGCAAAATATGGGGACAAAGTGAAGCTTCTTCTTACTAACTGGTGGAATCCTATGTCACCTGATGTAATTGATAAAGTTTTTGATGAAGTACCATTCCCTGGATGGGCTTTAGAACATGCTGCCGTTACAGAGACTTCATTGATGATGTATTTTGCACCAGAGCTTGTTAGAGAAGATAAAATACTAGATACAGAAAACGCCAGTCCAGCAACCTACTTTCGATATCCTATAGAAAAAGATATCGTTCCTGAAACTGGAGTACTTGCTTCAGCTAAATCCTCTTCAGCTACAAGAGGAAAGATAATTGTAGATGACGTTATTCCAAACATTGTTAAAATAGTTGAAGAAGCTTTCAGATAAATCTAAGAATTATCTCTTAATTTATAAAATTATTATGCTTCTATTTAATATAATAAGCTTTGCCTAGTATGATTTGTATACTTTCATACTAGGCAAAGCTTATTTATATTTCTTTCCCCTAATCATCACATAAAACTATAATTTGTGATGGTGTCGTAATTGCAGGTATGCTTTTTGTACTCATTCCATATACAACAACAAGATTTCTATTTTCTATATTTCCTAAAAAGCTCTGTCCATTTTCAAGTAGTATTTGTGTTTTATTACTAATATTAAGTTTAAGTGAATCATCTCTACTGACTAATCTTCTATTGAAATGAGATACCTTGACATTTTCTTTTTTTGATTTTCTGGCTATAACAATAGCTCTATACTGAGGTGGAAATATTAATGGCATAGGTGCCAATGAATCATAAAACGCAATTATATGATCGCCAGGTCTTATATTAACATGGTCCACAAAATAAGTATCTCTGCTAACAACTAAATTAAAATCATCATCTCTTCTGCCTCTTACTGACATCATTATTGTACATGCTGATGTGTCATTTACTGAAGTCTTCATTACTTCTATACTTTTAACTACTCCTTCAACACTTAAAAATTCCTTCACTATTATTCCTCCATATAATAACATATTATGTTGCTATTATATTATGGTCAAAGAAACTATATGTTACATGAAATAAATGCCAAATTCTATAATGTTAATAAAATTTATTGACAATTATTAAATAAATCTTTGAATATTTCACATACTATCCTATAAGCATTAATGAAAGATCAACTATAATAAGTCAAGTAGTTTTTAGAAAAAGGGATCAGTCTTTCAAGTACGAGTTCTAAGTCTCAAGTAGATAGCAATAATCCTCTCAATCTAAAAAACAATTATCTTTAAAATTAAGAGATAATTAAAAATAGGTTTATAGGTTTTCCTATCAAATAACCTAAATATACTATACGAGGAGAAATAAACGTGGTATTTAAGTTTTTAACAAAATATTTAAAGCCTTTTAAAAAAATGGTTTTTATTGCACCGATATTTATGTTAATAGAGGTTATTGTAGACTTAATCCAACCATTTTTAATTCAACAAATAATAGATAAGGGACTAAGTGTTGGTAATCTTAATTATGTAATACGTAATGGTATCATTATGGCAATATTATCTTTAATTGGAATTATATCAGGAATTGTAACTATATATTTATCATCCAAAATTTCTCAAAACTTTGGAGGTTATCTTCGCGAAGATACTTTTAGGAGAATCATGGAACTTTCCTATAAAAATCTAGATCATCAGAGTCCTAGTAACCTTATTATTAGATTGACAAACGATACTAATCAAGTTCAAAATTTAATACTCATGAGTTTTCGTATTTTAGTTCGTGCTCCACTTTTATTAGTAGGTAGCTTTATATTGGCTTTATTAACTGCAAGAGATTTATCTTTTATAATTATAGCTTTAGTTATAGTTATTGTTATTTCACTTACAATAATAATAATAAAATCTTCTCCGCTATTTACAAATTCTCAAAAGGCTTTAGATAATCTAAATACAGCCTTAAATGAAAATTTTACTGGAATAAGAGCTGTTAAAGCCTTTGTTCGTGAAAATTATGAAATAGAAAAGTTTCATAATAAAAATGAATTACTTTATATAACAAGTACTAAAGCTTCTCATGCTGTAGCACTTGTTATGCCTTTTCTAATGCTTTGTGTTAATTTTGGCATTGTTGCTACTCTTTATTTTGGAGGAAATTTAGTAATTAAAAATGGATTAGACGTTGGTCAAATTGTTGCATTCATAAATTACTTACTTCAAATATTAGTTTCTTTGTTGATTTGTGGAATTCTACTGATGAATGTGTCTCGTGCTATTGTATCAACTAAAAGAATTATTGAAATTCATGATATAAATCCTGATATTATTTATAAAACAAAGGACTTTAATGAAATTAAAGGTAATATAACCTTCGATCATGTTTATTTTAAATACTCTGAATCTGGTGAATTTGTGTTAAAAGATATTAACTTTACTGCTAATTTAGGTGAAACAATTGGAATCATTGGCCTAACAGGTTCTGGTAAATCCACTTTAGCTCAACTAATTCCTAGACTATATGATGCAACCCTTGGTCGTATCCTAATTGATGGAATAGATGTTAAGGAGTATAGTGAAAAATCTTTACGCTCTCAAATAAGTATTGTATTACAAAAGGCTCTTCTTTTTGCCGGTAAAATTAATACAAATATACGTTATGGTAATCAAGAAGCAACTAATTATGAAATAGAAAATGCTGCTAAAACAGCTCAAGCTAGTGAATTTATAGATCGTTTTCCTGAAAAGTATGATACCTTTATATATCAAAAGGGAAGTAATTTATCTGGTGGTCAACGTCAACGTGTATCCATTGCTCGTGGATTAGTTGGAGATCCCAAAATACTTATTTTAGATGACAGTACTAGTGCTTTAGATGCAAAATCTGAAGAACTTGTAAAAAAGGCATTAGCTAAAGATTTTGGTGATACAACTACTTTTATCATTGCTCAAAAAATATCGTCAATTAAAGCTGCAGATAAGATTTTAGTTATTGATAAAGGTGAAATTATTTCTATAGATACCCATGAAAATTTACTAAAGTCAAGCTCTTTGTATCAAGAAATTTATGCATCCCAATCAGGCAAGGAGGCTTAAATATATGAATAGCAATAAAATGAAGAATCTACTTAAATATTTTAAAGATTACAAAGGTCAAATTTTTATTATAGTCATATGCGTAATTATTTATACCTTAGGTAGAACTGTAAGTCCATTTTTGTCTGGCTTTATAATAGACACTTACATACTTCCTGGTAACTCATCTGGATTAATATATGGTGTTTTGCTAGTTCTAGCTATTTTCCTTACAACTTCCATATCTAGCTTAATACAAAATCGCTTAATGATTAGTGTTGCTGGTAAAGCTGTACGTCAATTACGTCACGACTTATTTGCTAGACTTCAACAGCTTTCTTTAAAATATTTTGATTCTACTCCTACTGGAGAACTAATGAGTAGGTTTACTAATGATATTGACAATATTAATACTACTTTAAATCAAAGCTTACTTGAAATAATTTCAAGCATATTAGTTCTAATTGGTATAATCACATTTATGCTTTTTTTAAATGTAAAACTAGCTATTGTAACTGTAATTTCTACTCCCATCACCCTAATTATTTCAAAGGTTTTTGCTAAAAAAACCAAAATTAATTTTGATAAAATGCAACAAAAACTTGGTGACCTTAATGGTTATATTGAAGAAAATATTTCTTCTGAAAAGGTTATTTTAGCTTATGGAATGCAGGAAGATACCATAAACCGTTTTTCCAATATTAACAAAGATTTAGTTGATTGCTCCACAAAAGCTCAAACAACCGCTGGTATCATGTCACCTTTAGTTAATGGAATAAGTAATATAAACTTAGCTGTAATTGTTGCATTTGGTAGTTATTTAACTATACAAGGTGAAGCTACTGTTGGTCTAATCGTTGCTTTTATAAATTTTGCTAGACAATTCTTTCAGCCTTTGAATCAACTAGCGAACCTTTATAACCAAATACAACTTGCCTTAACTGGCATTGAAAGAGTAATGGAAGTTATGAACCAAATTCCAGATATGGAGGACATTCCAAGTAGCAAAGCTGTTTCGCATTTTGAAGGAAATGTCGAAATTTCTCATTTAGATTTCAGTTATGTTGAAGGTAAACCAATCTTAAAGGATATTAATATGCATGTTGAAAAAGGTAAAATGTTTGGTATCATTGGCCCAACTGGTTCTGGAAAATCAACTATTATGAATTTATTACCACGATTTTATGACTATCAAAGTGGAAGTATAACTATAGATGGTACAATACTTAAAGATTTTAAAATCAAAGATTTAAGAAGTGCTATTGGAATGGTTCTCCAAGATACTGTTATATTTACTGGTACTTTTAAGGAAAATATCAAATATGGAAACTTAGAAGCCAGTGATGAACAAGTAATCGATGCAGCTAAAGCTGCTAATATTCATGAATATATTACTTCTTTACCTGATGGTTATGAAACCATGTTAGATTCCAGTGCTAGTGAATTAAGTATAGGTCAAAAACAACTTTTAACTATTGCAAGAACTATAATATCTAATCCTGATATCCTTATTTTAGATGAAGCCACCAGCAACATTGATACTCGTACAGAAATTAAGATTCAAGAAGCTATGAACAACATGATGAGAGGCCGTACTAGTTTTGTAATTGCTCATCGTTTAAAAACTATTTTACATGCTGATGAAATAATTGTTCTTAAGGATGGTAAAATATTTGAGCAAGGTACTCATAAGGAATTACTAGCTAAAAATGGATTCTACACCGAACTTTATCATAGTCAATTTAATATTTAAAAATTTTAGCACCCTTTTAAAAGGGTGCTATTTTACTAATGATTAATTGCACATTTGTATTACATATATAGTTTTACTTTACTATTCGTTTCTTATCATCAGATAAATCAAGGCCTAATGTTCCACCTGGATTCATAATATTATTTGGATCAAAATGATTTTTTAATACCTTGAATACTTCCATTTGATTTTTACCTATTTGACCTTCAAGCCAAGGGGCTGTCATCTTTCCTATTCCATGATGATGACTCATCGCAGCTCCATACTTCTGAATATTATCAAGTATTCCATATTGATATTCTAAATACTCATCTATTTTATTCATTTTAGCTATAAAAATAAAGTACAGATTTGCACCTTGTGGATAAACATGAGACATATGTGTCATGCAAATTGTATTTGGTCTACTTTTGCAATAAGCTCTTACTCCCTTATGAACGTAATCCATATTATTCCAATTAACTGAACATTCAAGGGTATCAGTCATAATACCATAATCCTGTAAATCTTCTCTTAAATATGGATCTCTAAACCTTCCGTGCTCCCATGCCTTAGTTACATATCCGGTGGTCGACATAGCTCCATACGCTTTACATATCTTATGAACCTTTTTCCTTACTATCTTTGTAAAACATGTTTCTCCATCTGTAAATCCTAAAAACATACATCTCTCATTTGGCTTATATCCTCTTACAGTCATTATTTTATCAATAATTGTTCCTTCTACGCCATAGAGTTTCATCATAACATCAGTTTCTTCTGGGTCTGATAATCTAAATACTGATGGAAATCCAAATTGCCCTTGCATAATCTCTCTTGCTGCATTTCTAGCATCTACCCAGTTTTTAAATATATAACTAAATCTTCTTTGATTTTCTGGCATGTATCTAAAAATTTTAAGAGTTACAGAAACTAATATTCCATAAGCACCTTCGCTTCCCATCATGATTTCATCAATGGATGGTCCTGTAGCTAATGCAGGATATTCATCGGTTTTTATAACACCAGCTGGTGTTATATACTCTTGACATATAACCATATCCTCAATCTTTCCAAAGTAAGTTGAATTCTGACCTGCTCCTCTAGTTACAACCCAACCCCCAACTGCCGAATATTCAAAGGATTGAGGGAAATGTCCACAGGTATATGCCCTCTTTGCACCAAAGAGTTCCTTTGCTTTATTTAATGTTTCTTCTAGTTTTGGACCTGACATACCAGCTTCTACAGTTATTGTTTGATTTATTTCATTAAAGTTAACTACCTTATTCATATGAACTCTCATATCTAAGGATACTCCACCTTTTACACATTCAACACCTCTAGTTACAGATGAACCTCCTCCGTAAACATACACTGGTATTTTCTCTTCATTACAGTACTCAACTATTTCTTTTATATCTTCTTTGCTTCTTGGATGTATTACTATATCAGGAATATTTTCAACGATACCTTCTCTAAGTCTCATCGAATCTATCATAGTTTTTCCATAAGCTATTTGAAGCCTTGAATAAGGGTCCATCCTTACATTATTTTCTCCTACTATATGTTTAAAGTGAGCAATTTGCCCTTCTGTTAAAGTAATCTCTTTTTCAAAATTAACCTTTTCTAAACCCATTTTTTGAGGTGTTTTAAAATCCTCATCAGTCATTTCAAAGATTTTCTTCATCAAAGTGTATAATCTAGGATTAGGATGTTTAAATTCCTTAGGGTCTCCCCATTTTAAAATAGATCTATAGGATCCTTCTGGTGGTAAATCTTCATACCATTTCGGTGTAAAATTATCTTCATTTTTATTCATAAATAATTCCCCCATATACAACTAAATATCTGGATAATTTGTTATCTTTCCAATATCTGAATATAGTGATTTAAGTTTTCTATATATTTTCTTGTAAACTTTCTTAAAAAGCTTTGAATATATTTCTGTATATTCTTTTTCTGGAGTAAATATTTTTTTATAATGAACCATTTTTTCAATAGCTTCATTGTAAGTTACATACATTCCTAAAGCTACAAAGGTTATAATAGCTGCTCCTAATCCTGACGTCTCATGGGTCGTAGTTTTATAAACCTTTCTATTTAGCATACTGGCAGTTATTTGACAAATAGTATCACTTTGAGAACCGCCTCCTGAAACCATTACATACTTCACTTTCTCCTTAGTCTTTCTTTCTATCTTTTCTATTCCATCTAATAATCCATAATTTATTCCTTCAATAATAGCTCGATAAATATGGCTTCTTGTATGAACATCTCCAAAACCTATAATTGCTCCCTTTGCCTCAGGATATTTTAAACCTGGCCCCCAATATGGTTGAAGCATTAACCCATGGCATCCCGGTGGAACATCCTTTAATCTTTCATTTAATATTTCTTCATAAGAAATACCTCTTTCTTCAGCTTCCATAGCTTCCTTTCTAGCAAATTCTCTCTTAAACCAACTAATCATCCAATAACCCCTGAAAATTTCAAATTCCGGATTATAATATCCTGGTATGCAAGCTGGATAAGCTGGCATGAACATTAAAGGCTCTATATATTTTTTTGACATAGTCTGAACTGTAGCTGTTGTTCCAAAACTTAAATTTACCCATTTTTCATTCTTACAACCTGTACCTAAGGTTTCACAACCTTTATCTGATCCTGCTGCAATAACAGGTATTCCAATCTTTAATCCTGTAACCTTTGCAACTTCTGGACTTATTTCCCCAATTCTTTCTCCCACCTCTACAAGCTGAGGTAGTTTTTCTCTTTCAACTCCTGAAATTTCCCACCTATAATCTTTATTTCCTTTTGGCCAATCTTTCTTTTTAAAATTAAAAGGTATATGTCCAATCTGAGATGCTATGGAATCTACAAAATTTCCTGTTAATTTAAAATTTAAATATCCTGAAAGTAATAAATACTTATAAGTGTTTCTCCATATTTCCGGCTGATTTTCCATTATCCAATTTGCTTTACATTTTTTCCTTGAAACCTCTATGGCTTTTTTCATTCCAATTAACCTAAAGAGAAAATTATATCTTTTACTTATAGGCTTTTTACACTCTGCCATCCTCTGATCTAACCATATTATTGCAGGTCTTAATGCTTCCCCATTTTTATCTACATTTATTCCTGTATCTCTTTGTGTTGTTACTGATACTGCAAGTATCTCATTGAAAAAAGTAGAATTATTCTCTTTTAGTGCTGTACATACATGACATACTCCTTGCCACCAAATCTCTGCATCTTGTTCTGCCCATCCTGGTTTATTTGAAAAGTATGGTTGAAAATCTAACTTTTCTTTAGCTACTAATGTACCTAATCCATTAAATATCAATGCTCTTACACTTTGTGTCCCACAATCTATGGAGAGAACATATTTATCCTCCATTCGGATACTCCTCCTTTAATATCTCAATTAAACTTGAGGTTGAAATGATATTAACTCCAGTGTTTAATACATTTTCAATTATTACTTCATTTATATCAACATGATTTGTTATTACTACTTTACTTATTTCTCTCATTACATTAAATATTTTACTCTTTGGAATCAGTCCATCAGTTCTCACCGGTAGCCTTGGCATTTCCTTATATATAGTATTTACTGTTGAAGCAATACTTCTTAATGGATTTTTAATCTCATTAATTCCAAATTCTATTCCTCTTTTGCACTTATTACCTTCCACTAATAGTTCTTCATTTTTTTCAATTATAGTAAGTTTACAACCATTAGGACACACTATACAGGTGATTTTTTTTAACTCCACCTTATACACCCTCTTTAATTTTACTCATAACTAAATTTAAATTATCAATATTATTTACAGAAAATGATTTTAAGTTCAAATTTATTTTTTCCATCTCCGGTGGCTTTATTATATTATACTTTTTCATAAATAATACCTTGTCACCTAAGTAAAATTCCACTTTTACATTCTCTATTACATCTTTACTTCTAAAGTAAATTGTTATATCTTTATTTATAGAATTTAAATCTATGCTTTGAGGTACTACATATAGAAACTCTTTTTTATCAAATATTATGTCCACTAATCTTCTATAACTATCTACTTCATAAGTTGCTGCCTGCTCTCCAGCATATTTCCCACTTTCTGATACATAATCTACTAAATCATTAACATGAAGAGAATTTCCACAGGAAAATACCCCATTTACACTTGTTCTAAAGTTATGATCTACCTTTGGTCCTTTGGTTGATGGATCAATTTCTATATTCAAACTTTCTGCTACCTCATTTTCTGGTATTAATCCTACTGATAATATTAATCCATCACACTTAATTATCTCTTCTGTTCCATCAATGAGCTTCATATTTTCGTCAACTCTACATGTTTCAACAGCTGAAACTTTACTCTCCCCTATTACCCTAGTTACTGTATGTGATAAATGTAATGGAATATTGTAATCTTCTAAGCATTGCATAATATTTCGGCTTAATCCTGAAGGAGTACTTTTCATTTCATACACCCCTATAACCTTAGCACCTTCCAAAGTTAACCTTCTAGCCATAATTAATCCAATATCTCCACTTCCTAAAATCACACAATTTTTACAAGGTAAATAACCCATCATATTTGTTAAATATTGTGCTGTTCCTGCTGAATATATGCCAGCAGGTCTATCGCCATTTATAAAAACTTGCCTAGCCGTTCTCTCTCTACAACCATTTGCTAAAACTAATGCCTTAGAGTTAACCTGAAAAACATTCTCTTTCGAATTTATTAAGGTTAATATAAAACTTTCTCCTATTTTTTCTACTTTACTTACAAATGTTGATGTATATATTGATATGTTTTTTTCTTTAATCCTTCTTATATATCTATCTGCATATTCTGGTCCACTAAGAGTCTTATTAAAGGTAATCAATCCAAAACCATCATGAATGCATTGTTTTAATATTCCACCTAACCTTTCTTCTCTTTCAACAATTAAAGTTTTAGCTCCTTTCTCATTAGATGCTAATGCTGCTGCAAGCCCTGCTGGACCTCCACCTATAACTATTACATCAAAGTGAAATTTATTGTCTTTCATACAATTTCACCTCATTTTCATTTATAGTGAGATTATTATACTTACTTTGAACTTTTTCTATAAGAATATTAGAATCTTTTCCTTTCTTAGTAATTATCTCAAAACTTTTACTAGACTCCTCATGAATAATCTTTAATACTTGTTGTAAACAAAAGCCTCCTTGACACCTACCTGCTCCAGCCTTAACTCTTCTTTTAATAGCATCTACTGTATCTACTTTTATTGGGCTTCTTAAAGCATCCTGAACTTCACCTTTGCTTATTTCCTCGCATCTACAAATTATTTCACCATATTCTGGTTTCTCTTTTATTAACTTAGCCCTTTCCTCAAAGGACATATTTCTTACTTCTGGTATTCCTTTTCTTATTGGATTCCAATAATCTTTTTTCTTTAACTGTATTTTTTCAGCTAGTAATCCACAGGTTATCTTTTCAATTTCCTCTGCTATAGCTGGTGCAGATGCAAGACCTGGTGATTGGATACCTGCTGCATAAATTAAATTATCAACACGCTCAGAGCGTTCAATGATAAAATCTTCTTCATAAGTAGCGGCTCTTATTCCCGCATAATATGTTATTACATCACCATTAGATAATTTAGGTACTACAGGTAAATGCTTTCTTAGTATATTCTCTATATTAGTTGAATTTGTAGAATAATCTTCTCTAAAGGGTTGTTCATAAGCATCAGGCCCTACCAATATATTTCCATCTATTGTTTTTATAATACCTCCACCCTTAGTATTTCCTTTAGTCAGATTTAAGCTTGGCTTAGCTACCACTCCATTAATTAGAGAACCTTTCTTTCTATCTAGTATTAGCGTCTCTCCTTTTCTTGGATGTATTGTGAAAAACTGATCATCTGCCATGTTAGCAATTTTATCAGCAAAGATTCCAGCAGCATTTATAATTACCTTAGGATATATTAATCCTCTATTTGTATTTACTCCAATAATCTCATTTCCATCCATAAGCAATGATTCTACTAAGGTATCTAAGGAAAAATCGACTCCATTCATAGCTGCATTTTCTGCAAAAGCATAGGTCATTCTATAAGGAGATAATATACCTGTTGTTCCAAAATGAACTGCCCCAACTATATTATCCGTCACGTTTGGTTCTATTTTTTTTACCTGTACCTTATTTAAAATAACTACATCCTTTACTCCAGCCTTCCGTGCTCTATTCATAAGGTAAGGTTTAGCTAACCTTATAAATCCTCTATCGAAAAGCACTGTAGAGCCACATCTTTCAAAAGGCACCCCTAGCTCCTTTGTAATCTTTGAATAAAGCTCATTACCTCTAACATTAAATATGGATTTTTTACTTCCTATAGGAGCTTCTATACCTGGATGTATCATCCCATCATTTCTTGATGATGTGTGCATTGCCAAATCTGATTCTTTTTCAAGCAATAAAATAGACAATTCCCACTTTGCAAGCTCTCTAGCAATAGCACACCCTATAACTCCTCCTCCAATAATAAGTACATCTACTCTTTTTCCATTTAAATGTGAATCTCTTATAATCGGTGCTTTAATTAGAGGTATTTTCAAACCTTTCACAGTTATTTGATTTACTACACCCTTGTATCCTCTTTTAGATGCAAGTTTGCCAGCTTTAATAACCATATTCCAACTCTCCACCTGCCCTTCTAAAATGATTGAAGAGTTCCATTCTCTGCAGTAAATCTCTTTATTAACCTCTTTTTGTATAAGTTTTTGAACCTTTTCATATTTTTTTATCATTACATATCCCTTCCTTAGGATGTTCGGACATCTTAACCTCTCTGTATATACTATGATTTGACTATGAAATAAATACTTATTTTCAATAATTTACCATAGGTACATAGTATAAATTTTCTGGGACTATAAAATTTAAATAATAGAATGGTTCTTCATTATTTTCTTCATATATCCATCTTTCCATGACTAACACTCTTGTAGTTCCATCTATTTCTAACAGACTTTTTTCTTCGCTATTAGGAATTCTAATAGTTATCGTCTGATCTACCTTTGATATATCTACCTTTAAATCATTTATAATCATGCTTGCCAAGGATTTTTCAAAATCAAATTTACTATTACCATTGGAAAACCGCTGTGAAAAATATGAATTCTCTATGGCTACTTGTATTTCCTCAACAGTTCTTAACCTCTTTACATAAAGGCACTTTTGATTTATTTTCCATCTCATCTTATTGGTTAATTCCTCACCTGGGATAAAAAAATTCTCATCTAGTATTTTATTGCTAACCTTTATTCCCTTAGTTCTTAAAGTAAAAGTTAAACTAATAAGTGGCTCAAATCCCAAAGAAGGCTTATCTCTTAAAACAAAGGTACCAATTCCTTGTTTCTTATACAGATATCCTTGATTAACTAATAAATCTATAGCTTGCCTTATAGTAGCTCTACCTACTTCATATTTCTCCATCAGTTCCCTTTCAGTTGGGATTTGAGAATTGACCTCCCATCTACCACTTCTAATTGTCTTGGTTATTTCTTCTTTTACTTGTATATACAACGGTGTTTTATCATATCTATCAATCATCATTAATTCCTCCAATGTTTTTTATATTTATATGCTGGCTGATTTATATGATTACCAATTTATTAACATGTTAAGAATTATTTATATCTCTTCATTTATATCTTTTAATTATAAATAAAGAAGAAAGGTAATTATATTAATAATTAAGTATAATTAAAAAGACAGTCTGAAATTACTTTTCAGACTGTCTTACATCTTATTTTACAATATACTAATTTTACAAATGAACTACTTAATTTTGCAGGATAACGGTATTATCAATAATCCTATGAATACTAGACCTATTGCAATAAATAAGATGTAAATTTCTAAAATGATTTACTTAAAATTTTCCTTAAACTAATCTTCATGAAGCCAACATCTAGACCAATGTCCTTTAGAAATCTCTCTTAACTCTGGCAATTCATTTCTACATTTTTCACTAGCTTCATTACAACGATCTGAAAATCTACATCCCTTTGATAATTCTGCTAGATGTGGTACATATCCTTCAATGGTATTCAACCTCTTTTTTTTATCATCTATTCTTGGAATACATTCCATAAGCTTTTTAGTGTATGGATTTATAGGCTCTTCAAATAGTTCTTTATTTGGTGCTATCTCCATAACTTTTCCACAATACATTACCACTACTTCATCTGCCATTTCTGCTACTACTCCCAAGTCATGAGTATTCAATATTATGGACATATTATATTTATTCTTAATGTTACGTAATAACTCTAAAATTTCTGCCTGAATTGTAACATCTAGAGCTGTTGTAGGTTCATCTGCTATTAGTATCTTAGGATTGCAAGCTATTGCCATAGCTATCATAAGTCTTTGTCTCATTCCCCCACTGAACTGATTGGGAAGATGATTGAACCTTTCTTCTCCGTCTGTAATACCTACTGCTTTCATAAGCTCTACAACCACCCCTTTGGATTCCTTTTTATTAACTTTTTTATGGATGATTAGTGCCTCTGCAATTTGTTCTCCTACCTTATTCATTGGATTTAATGTTGACATTGGATCTTGATATATCATAGATATTTCATTTCCTCTTATTTGCCTCATTGCTTTTTCGTTCTTTTTTAACAAATCTTCTCCATTATAATGTATTTCTCCTCCGATTATTCTTCCCGGAAAATCAATTAAACCCATAATAGAAAGAGCAGTTACACTTTTACCACTTCCAGATTCCCCTATAATTGCCATAGTTTTTCCTTCATCCAAGGTAAAGCTTATATCATCTACTGCAGGATATTCATTACTATTCAAATAAAAATAAGTTTTTAAGTTCTTAACCTGAAGCAATGTCATATTATCCCTCCTTAATGAGATTTTGTCTTAGGTAATATGATATCTTTTAAAATATTAAAAATCATAAAAATAAAATAATAAAAAATAGCCAGTAATACAATAAAAGTCATAAATGCAACTCCACCTTCATATGGTGGAATCAAATCCGTTGTATAAAAAAATATCATATAGAACCCCATTCCTCTATAGTAAAATAATCGTTCTACTATAATGAGACTTGAAAACATTATACCTATAACTGTTGGAAATCCTGATAACACTCCATAGATTATACTTTTCATCATATGTTTTTTTATAATTTGAAACCTAGAGCATCCCTTTCCTCTAGCTGCTAGTATATATGGTTTTGTAAAATTTTCTTCTATTGTAGTAGCTGTTATCCTTGCAATATAAGCTGCAGGAAGTATTGATATTGATATTATGGGGTAAATTGCATTAACCAAGGTCTCATCTCCATAGGCTGGAATTGGTCCTAATCCCAATATTGAAAATCCATTATTATATAGATATATGGCAAATATTTGCACAAGTACTATTATTAAAATATCTGGTACTGAAAGAGGTATGAGAGATTGAAGTAGTTTTATTGTTCCACTCCTATCATTCTTTCTACTATCTATAATTCCCTTTGGAATTCCAAGGATTACTGCTAAAATAGCCCCGAAAAATAATATAGATAAACTTTTAGTGGCTGTTTTAACTAACAGTTGACCTACAGTTTCTCCTTGAATCCTAACCTTAAATGCTTCACCACTAAAAAATATTTTAAAATTATTTTTCATATTTTCAAAGATTACGTTTATTTCCATATTGGGTGTGTTTTTGCCATTAGATGAAATTATATCAAAATCTAGAGGTATTCCTGTTACAGCTATAACAAGGAATAAAATTACAAGGAGTATTAATACGTTCATAAGAATTTTTTTAGCTACTACCTTTATTATTTCAGTTTTCATTTTAACTCCTCCTATCTTCATATAAATGACAAGAAACTACCCTTCCATTATCAAGTTCCCTAAGTGCTGGTTCAAGAATTTCACATTTAGCCATTTTTTTAGGACACCTATTGTGGAATGCACATCCTGATGGTATATTCATTGCACTAGGTATTTCACCTTGAAGCTTTATTCTATCAATGCTTCTGCTAGGCTCTGGTACTGGTGAAGCAGACATTAAAGCTTCAGTATATGGGTGCTTTGGAGAGTCGAATATATCATCTACACTACCTTTTTCTACTACTTTTCCAAGATACATCACTGCTACTTTATTACTAACATGCCTTATTACACTTAAATCATGGGATATAAATAAATAGGATAAACCAAATTCATCCTGAAGATCCATAATAAGATTGAGTATCTGAGATTGAACAGATACATCTAAAGCTGATACGGATTCATCACATACTACAAATTTTGGCCTTACTGCCAAAGCCTTAGCTATAGCAACTCTTTGTCTCTGCCCTCCACTAAACTCATGTGGTAATTTTTTAGCGTCATGTCTTGATAACCCTACCATTTCAAGCAACCTTAATACTTCTTTTTTATACTCTAGCGGTTGTACTATTTTGTGTATTTGAAGTGGTTGAATCAAAATATCTTCAATAGTCATTTTATAATCTAGTGCAGAATAAGGGTTTTGAAAAACTATTTGTAAATCTTTTCTTATCTTCCTGAATTCTTTATTACTAATAGTACTAATATCTCTTCCTTCCAAAAATATCTTTCCTTCTGTTGGTTCTAAGAGTCTTAATATCAATCTGCCTATAGTTGATTTACCACTTCCAGATTCCCCAACAAGACCAAGTGTCTCACCCTTTTCTATTTTAAAATCTACACCATTTACTGCATTTACAATTTCTTTATTTACACCAAAAATTTTGTCTTTTATTAAAAATTGCTTTTTTAAGTTTATTACTTCTATCATAGTTTTTCTCCTTTTCAAAGGCTTCTTACTTATCTATCATATAAGAATTCATTGTCATGGTATCTACTATTATCTGTCCAATACTTTCCATTGTCTTGTAATTTATATTTTCTATAGTATCAATACTACTATTAACTCCCTCTGTTGAAGGATTTCCTATCCCAACACTTGAAAGTGCATTTAACCTCAAATTAATCAAAGCATTTGTAGTTCTATAATTATGATGAAATCTTTGGTATCTCACATCCATTTGTTTAAATCGTTTTTCTATCTCCAACCCCATTAGATAATTGCTTTTATCTGCTCTTTGAGCTGGGAAGGTTATTAGATTTAAATCTTCACCTTCTTTATAACCCGGATAGCTTATATCAAAATAATAGTATCCATGTGACATTGCCATATTTACAGGTATATTCTCTGTTATACCATAATGATATGAACCATCAAACTTTGAATATTTATAACTTTCATACTCATTATCCCAAAATATAAACTGGATTGATTTTTCCAATGGCTCCTCTATAATAGACAATCTCCTTGCCACCTCTAGTGCTGTTGCAGCGGGCGTTGCTGTCATTGCATAGGAAAATTCAGTTCCATTTATATGGACACCATCATAGCTTGATCCTATAATTACTAACTCACCTGGCTCTTCGTAGGTTTTGTCTTTACCAGGTAAAAATGCAGTGATATTTCTTCCCTTATATTTAGGTAGCTTTGGATAGTCAAAATTTATCTCAACTTCTCTATAACCACTTTCTAACTCTACCCTTAAATCATCAAATGGAATGATTGCAGTGGATTTAAAAAGATACGCATTGTTACTTGTATTGTAGCCTCCACCTAATATAAACTGTATATCATAATCAAAATTTTTTCCTGACTCACTACTTATCATCTCTTTGGGAGTATTAAAAGAATTAAATTCTAATCGATTAAATTCCCTCTCAATAGAAAAAAAATCCTTCCCATCTGGTATATTATTTAAATTTTTAGAGTCTGCAGCAATTCCTTTATAATATAATTCTTCTTTTTTCTTATCCATAAAAATACTATCACTTACAGTTGCAATTGTGAAATCTTTATGAAGTTGATAGGTCTTTTCTTCTCCAGCATCATCTGTAAGTTTTATCCAACCTGATTCAATTACCACAGGAGCTAGAATTTCAGGTACTGCTTCTTCAATGTTGGATTCTGGGTTTTTCAGGGTAACTGTTAGTGGAATTTCTTGAGTATTAACCTGATATCCATAGGACTTTAAAGTATTAATTATATATTCTCCAGCTAAATGTCCTCCTTCAGTTCCAGCTACCCTACCTCCATATTTATTCTTTGTAAGTTCTTCAACATGTAGTTTAGCTTGATTTATATCGAATTTATAAAGGCTAGGATGCCACGGTATTACAATATATATAACAATCACTATTATAATTGAAGTCTTAATAATTACAGGTTTGTAGTATTTCTTAATATCCTTAAGCTGAGATATAAATATTTTTGGTGATATTAAATAAGAAATTTTTCTAATAGAACTAATAACTCTGGATTCCCTCTTTTGAAATTCTATTCTAAGTCCTTCTCCTGTAAGATTTATTCCAATTATTGCAATACTAAAAACTAATATAGGATAAAGTGTCATCCAATATGTTGTTTCGTATTGTTTAACATTTCTTGCAATTCTGGAGAGAGTACCTCCCCATTCAGGTTCTAAATTCATCTCATAATTTGCTTTAAAAGCTAGTTCCTTAATTTGTCTTGATACTCCAACAAAAACATAAAGAACTGCTAACTGAGCAATTAGAAACAACGCCATTCCCATTTCTTTAAAAAATAAACTTATGCTAGTTGGTAATATATGTGGTAGGATATTTTGACGTGCTATCTGTAGCTTAGTCTTCCCTATAGCTATTTCACCTTCAATAAAGTCTTCTTCCATAACCATTCTAGTTGAATCTTCAATGATTCCAGCCAACTTTGCCCACCCCACCATGGTAAGTACTATAGCAAATGCAAAAATTGATTTATCCATTTGTAGATTCCTAAAATATCCTATATTCAAAATTACAAAGCTAAATAAGAGCATAGGTATTGCAGTAAAAAATGTATTAAATATTTTTATTATACTTGAAATAAACTTTACACCCATTCCTGCAGCCAATCCAAGTGGAAGGGCTAAAATCATCCTAAATATAGCTACAAGAAGTGCCAATTTTAATGTGTTTCTAGTTCCATATACAAGTCTTGAGTAAACATCCCTTCCAGCATCATCTGTTCCAAAGCTATTATCTTTATTAGGTGGCATTGGATTATTCGCAAACTTTTCCACCCATTTTCCTTCCTCTTTGTATTCTATATACTTAGGTACTTCTTCAAAAAGAGGATCCTTTGATGTGAAAAATCCTGGGTATAAGGCCACAATTGCTAGAAATATTACAATTATACTTCCAAGAAGTAGTGGAAAATTAATCTTTCTCATTTTATAGGTACTTCCCTTCAAATAATATTTTACTTATGAGTATATATTTAAGTTATATGTAAATTAATAGTTAGGTATGCTTATCTATTATTTTATCTAATCGTTAAGGTTCTATCAATGAATTTCATTAACCATATTTCAACATTAAACGTAAAACTTCAATATTTTTTTCAACATGAAAAACCAGTAAAGATTAATATTTTTAATCTTTACTGGTTTGTACATTGTGATATTCCAATGTATAACTTCTAATTTCTAATCACATTAAAATTCAATATTAAAATTTTATTTTATCCTTTTGAATTTTATTTATTATTAAAATGCCTATAATACTTAAAATCAACCTAACACAACTATATACCTATAATTATATATAACTATATACATATAATCCCATTTAAATATATAACTATTTAAATAGTTGTTCTACACATGCGGTTTTAAAGCTTTTTTCTTATTTGAATAATATGATTAAGTCTAAGTTAACGTATAAAAATTTGCATGTAATATCCATGTTCTAGTGGAATAATTACGAATAATACTGTTGAAAAATGATACTGTTAATATTCTAGAAAATATACTTATACAAAAATAATTTGCCACCATTACAAAACTTATGGTGGCAAATCGGTAGCAAATCATATTTTTATTCATATTTAAGTGGCTTAAAGCCCTTATTTATCTCACTAACTTAACTACACATTCCACATGATGCCCTTGGGGGAACATGTCTACTGGTTGCAGCTCTACAGCTTTATAGCCTAATCCTTCAAGAACTTTCAAATCTCTTGCTAATGTTGCAGGATCACATGATACATACACTATTCTTTTGGGTTTTACTCCTGCTATGGCATGTAAAAGTGATTCCTCACAGCCCTTTCTTGGAGGATCTAACATAATTACATCTGGTTGTATCCCACCTTCTATTAGTTTTGGAATTTCTTCTTCTGATTTTCCTACTATAAATTCCACATTATTTATATTATTTATTACTTTATTTTCATTGGCATTCTCTATAGCTTCTGGTATTATTTCAATTCCAAAGACCATTTTTGCTCTTCTAGATAGGAATAATGATATGGTTCCTGTACCACAATAAGCATCAAATACAATTTCATTTCCTGTAAGACTAGCATATTCTAATGCTTTTTTATATAGCATTTCTGTTTGTACAGGATTTACTTGGAAGAAAGATAGTGGTGATATATTAAATCTAAATTCCCCTATATAATCTGATATGGTGTCTGTTCCCCATAGATTAATAGATTTGTTGCCTAAAATCACATTTGTTTTATCCTTATTAACATTTTGAATTATAGATTTAAGATTTAAGATTTCTTCTCTAAGAGATTTTATAAGTGGTTTTATATTAGGTAACTTTTCTCCATTAGTAACTATTACTACCATTACTTCCTTAGTCTTAAAACCTTCTCTAATCATTATATGTCTTACTACACCACTATGGCTTTTTTCATCATAAGGAGTTACTTTATACTCTTTCATCCATTCCTTAAGGAGCTTAACAACTTTATCACCGATTTTACTTTGTATATAACAATGATCCATATTGATTATTTCATGGGATCTTGGTGCATAAAATCCTACTACTATGTTTCCATCATTATTTCCAACTGGTAACTGAACCTTATTTCTATAGTTATATGGGAAATCCATACCCATGGTATTATGTACCTTTAATCCTTCTATCTTTCCTACTCTTTCCATAACATCCTTTACTCTTTGAGTTTTGAAGTTAAGTTGTTCTTCATAGGATATATGCTGAAGATTACAGCCTCCACATCTCTTATAAATTGGACATATAGGTTCTGTCCTATATTTAGATGAGAGAATTACATCTAATAATTTACCTATTCCATAGGTTTTACTAACTTTTATAAGCTTTATCTTTACTGTTTCACCCTTTATGGCTCCTTTAACAAACACAGTAAAGTTATTTATTTTTCCTACACCTTCTCCTTCATGTCCATAGCCATCTATCTTAATTATATAGTCTTTATTTTTTGCAATTTCTATATTTACATGATTATTGTTTAATTCCAAAATAAGATTTTCTATCTCAGCTTCTCTTTCTTCACTTTCCCTTTGTTCTTTTATTATTTTTTCTTTTTCTAATGCTGCTTCCACTCTTTCTTTCTCTTGTTTTTCAGCTTCTTCTATAACTTTAACCTTGCTTATATCTTTACGTCTTTTCATAAAACCACCCTCTATTAGCTTATAATTAATTTTAATTCTATCAGAAAATTAGTTAATTAACCATAATAAGTAGTCATAATATAAAATTAAAGTAAGGGCAACTTTAGATTATTACTTAAATTAGCTAAAGTTACCCTTACTATAGTGAATTACATCTTAAAAGTATCACAATCTGTTCTATTGCTACTTATAGCACCTATCCCATTGATGTGTACAAAATTCGCAACACAATCCTTATTAATATTATACCTACAGTTTATTGCATCACATATTATTCTTGGTCCTATACCTCCAGCGAAATTATTAAAGCTTTGTTTTACTTCTCCTCCAATATTCATATTATATACATTAGAAAGAGAATTTTTTATTCCCATTTCTATGAATGTTCCACACTGAGTATACTCACTAGAGTGAGCATTTCCTCCTTGCACATGTATACTGCTAGCGCTGCACATTCCAGAGTTATTGTGTATGCAATTAGTTGCATTACATGCTAAATTTCCACTCATTCATAGCACTCCTATTCTTAATTATTTTCTTAAGTTATTAGATAATACTATTATGTGGAAAAATATATTTTTTATACACGGGGTGTGTCTAAAATTTTAGCTACTTTTAAATACTAATATTACTTAAATTAAATGCCCTTCAAAAAATTAAAGACACCCTTTACGGGTGTCAATAATGAATCAGTTGCCAAAAATGTTATATTTTAAGTCTTATCCACTGGATTACTAATTATACATTAAATTTCAGATAATTTCAATATTTTATATTTATTTTACATAAATTCCATAATTATCTTCATTTTTAGAGATCCACTAGATAAAATTACTTAATATTAGCTTTCCCACTATACACCATTCCTACTTTTGAATCCATGGTTATAAAGCAACCAGATTTTATAATTGAAGATGCATTCTGTGCATTATATATAATAGGAATATTTCTTGATGAACATTCAAGTAGTACACTAGAACTCATTTCATCACTTTCTACTATTATTCCACCAACTTCATCAAGTACACTAGAAAAGTCTCTGCTTAATTTATCAACTATAATAATTTGTTTTTCATCTAAAGAATTAAAAAACTTTTTAGAATTATCTACATGCATTACTGTTCCATAAGCTGTACCAGAATCGCTTCCTTTACCTTGTAAAAGTATATCTCCTATAATATGAACTTTCATCATATTTGTACTACCAACATAGTTCATTGGAATTCCTGCAACAATTACTACAAGATCACCTTTCTCTACATAATTAGCTGATAATGCAATTTGCGAAGTTTTATCTATTAATTCATCTGTATCTTTTAGTTTTGGAGTTATTACAGGAAATACTCCCCAATTTAATGCTAAACTTCTTGCAACTCTTTCATAAGGAGTACAAGCTATTACTGCGCATTCTGGTCTATATTTAGATATCTGTCTTGCTGTTTGACCACTTTGAGTTGCTGTAATTATTGCTGATGCATTTAGTTCCATAGCTGTTGTACAAGTAGCCACACTTATAGCATTAGGTACATTAGAAACATGTAACTTTCTTCTTTTCTTGAAACTTTCCTCGTAGTTTATATATTCCTCTGCCTTCATAGCTATTTGAGACATAGTTTTTACAACTTCCAATGGATATTTCCCACTAGCAGTTTCTCCACTTAGCATTATAGCATCAGTTCCATCAAAGATTGCATTAGCTACATCTGAAGCTTCTGCTCTTGTAGGTCTTGGATTTCTAATCATAGAATCCAACATTTGAGTAGCAGTAATTACTGGCTTTCCGGCTTCGTTACATTTTTCTATAATCATCTTCTGAACCACTGGTACCTCTTCAGTAGGAATTTCTACTCCTAAATCTCCTCTTGCTACCATAATTCCATCAGAATACCTTATTATTTCATCAATATTATCTACACCTTCTCTATTTTCAATTTTTGAAAATATTTGAATGTAATCCCCACCATTCTTATCAAGAAGGTGTCTTATATCTAAAACATCTGTACCTTTTCTTATAAAAGATGCAGCCACTATATCTACTTCACTTTTTATACCAAACATTAAATCTGCAATATCTTTTTCTGTTAGTGCTGGAAGATTTAATTTAACTCCTGGTACATTCATTCCCTTATGATTGCCTATGACTCCTGTATTTTCAACATGAGTTTTAATATTTCTATCTTCTATGTCTAATACCTTTAGTGCTACTAATCCATCATTTATTAAAAGTACATCACCTGACTTAACGTCTTTATAAAGATTTTTATAAGTTATGGAACACTTAGTTTCATCTCCTATAATATCTTCACCACAATGAACTATAAAAATAGTTCCTTCTTTAAGTTCTACAGTTCCATTTTCAAAGTTTCCAGTTCTAATCTCTGGTCCCTTAGTATCAAGTAATATAGCAATATGCTTTTCTAATTCAGCTCTTGCTTCCTTAACCATATCTATTCTTCTCTTATGTTCTTCATGACTTCCATGAGAAAAGTTTAATCTGGCAGCATTCATACCATTTTCAATTAATTTTTTGATAAGTTCCTTTTCATCAGTAGTAGGTCCCATTGTACAAACAATTTTAGTTTTTTTCATAGTTATCCTCCTTTTTATTTGATAGCATTAAAATTTTTTACTCAGATAACTTTATCAATCTATAAAATTATATTAAAAAATTTGCAATTCTACAATAGCTATAATATATTAATTCGACAAATCCACACTTAATTTATATAACTCTTCATTAAAACATGATTTCATCTCTAGAGCTTCTTTTATATCTACATCTACAATTTTATTAGCCTTGATACCTATAAGTCTTGCTGTCTTTCCTTCTAGCAATACTTTAACAGCTTTACTACCCATCCTTGAAGCTAAAATTCTATCAAAAGCGCTAGGACTTCCTCCCCTTTGTATATATCCAAGCACTGTTGCTCTAGTCTCTATTCCTGTTATTCCTTCTATACTTTTAGCCAATTTTTGAGCTCCACCTACACCTTCAGCTAAGATTATAATATTGTGAAGCTTACCATTACGCTTTCCTTTAAAAATGTTCTCACATATATCTTCAATAGTGAGTTTTTTCTCGGGAACTATTACCTGTTCTGCCCCACCAGCAATACCTGAAAACAACGCTAAATCTCCACAATTTCTTCCCATAACTTCAATTACACTTACTCTTTCATGGGAGCTAGAGGTATCTCTAATTTTATTTATGGCATCGATAGCTGTATTTAAAGCTGTATCAAAACCAACAGTATAATCTGTATAAGGTAAATCATTATCTATAGTACCTGGTATTCCTACTGTTGGTATACCTAAATCACTTAATTCCTTAGCACCTCTAAATGATCCATCTCCACCAATTACTATAATTCCATCTATTTTAAGCACTTTAATAACATTAAGAGCCTTCTGTCTACCCTCAGGAGTTCTAAACTCTTCACTTCTAGCAGTCCTTAGTATAGTACCGCCTCTTTGAATTATGTCGGAAACAGAGTGTCTATCCATCTCAAATATTTCCCCATTAATAAGTCCATTAAATCCTCTATGTACTCCAAATACCTGGACTTCACTTTCAATTCCAATCCTAACTACAGCTCTTATAGCTGCATTCATTGCCGGTGAATCTCCTCCGCTAGTCAATACTGCTATTCTTTTCATCATATTACCCCCTAGCTTTATTGTGGTTGTTATTTACAATTATTCTTTTCTTATGTATTTTAATAATATATATTTATAAATAATTCAACCATTAGAATATTAATTGCTTACACAAGCATATACCTACCTAGGTTTATACAATTACTATATTAATTAAAATACCAATATATTATTAAATTTCTACATACTTACTTAACTTAATTTTAATGTTTAGAGTTACTCCTTGCAACCTATTATTAGCTACATTTAAGTATTTATCTATAGATTTGCTATTGTAAATGTTGTCAAGTTTTAATAAAGTTTCTTATAATCTATTCTTCCCATTTTATACTTTATAATTAGTAAATTTCATTAAAATTTATATACAAAATTAAGAAGAGTTACATCCACAATTAAACTAGGCTTTACTAACAATTTAATTTGCAATGTAATATTAATACAATTTATTTATATTTTCATGCAAATTAAAGTTAAATCTAAGTAAAATTTGAACTAACTCTTCTTATACTATTTATAATTAACTTTATTATGTTTAATCATTGAATCACTATCATACTCTATGAAGTAGATTTTGCAAAATATATTACTAATCTTATATTAAATATTGAGCTTACACTTTTATATCAGTTTATTTTACAAAATCCCCTAACTAGCTATCCTATCTCTTAACTAATGGAAAAGCAATTACATCTCTTATAGATGATGAGTTTGTTAAAAACATCATCATTCTATCTATTCCTATTCCAAGCCCTCCTGCTGGCGGCATAGCCACATCTATAGCTACTGCAAATTCTTCATCCATTGGGCTAGCAGTTTCAAGTCCAGCTCTTAATTTCTCAGCTTGCTCATGAAGTAAAATTCTTTGTCTTAACGGATTATTAAGTTCTGAATATGCATTTCCAAGCTCTACTCCAAAGGCATAAGGTTCAAATCTTTCTATTAGATCTGGATTTTTTCTATGAACTTTACATAATGGAGATGAATCTAATGGAAAATCTATTACAAATGTTGGCTCTATTAATTTATCCTCACAGTAGGCCTCAAATAATGTAAGTATCAACTCCCCTTTATTTGCTTCTTTAATACTAAAACCTTCGCTTTGTTCCTCTTCTAATAATCCTTTTTCTATAATTAGCGTAACTATTTCTTCCTTAGTTAATCTCTCCACATCTACTCCTGTATCTTTAAGAACTAAATTGCACATAGTTTCTCTCTTCCATGGAGCTTTAAAATCAATTTCAACACCATCATATACAGCCTTAGTTGTTCCTTTGATTTTAGTAAATACATACCCATATAAGTCTTCCATAATTCTCATCATATCATTATAGTCAGCATAAGCCATGTAGCATTCAAACAATGTGAATTCTGGATAGTGAGTTCTATCTATTCCTTCATTTCTAAAGGAACGTCCCATACTATAAACTCTATCAATACCTCCAACCATTAATCTTTTTAAATATAATTCTGGAGATACATTCATGAACACTTCACAGTTTAATGCATTTACATTAGTTATAAATGGTTTAGCTTCTCCTCCACCATATTTTGTATCTAAAATAGGGGTTTCCATTTCCATAAATCCTTTAGAATTCATAAACTCTCTTATGGCATACATAGCCTTAGATCTATTTACAAATCTATCTCTTACATCCTCATTCATTATCATATCTAGGGATCTATGTCTTTGTCTTAAATCCATATCTTGAATTCCATGATATTTTTCTGGAAGAGGTCTTATAGATTTTGAAAGTACTGTAACATTTAAAGCCTTAATAGTTATTTCATCGGTTTTTGTTTTAAATGCACAACCTTCTACACCAATTATGTCTCCTACATCAAGAAGTTTAATAACTCCATATGCATCTTCACCAAGATCATTTTTACTTATATACACTTGAATATTTCCATTTTTATCTCTTAAATTTAAAAATGTTACTTTACCCATTCTTCTTAACAACATTATTCTTCCTGATAAAATAAATCTCTCTTCACTATCTATATTATCAAAGTTATCTATCACATAGGTTGAAGTTGTGTTTGAATCAAAAGTGTATGGATAAGGATTGATTCCTCTACTTAAAAGTTCATTTAATTTTTTTATTCTCTCTACGTTAAATTCATTTGCATCTTGCATTATTTCTTGTAAGTTATTTAATTCTATATAATCATTGTACATATATAGTACCACCTTTCAATTTTGCTTTTTAACTTTAATTTCTCGTAACTTTTATGAAGCTAAATAACACCTCATTATAGTATTTTCAATTAGACTCAGTTACCTTAATTTCATTATTAAATTACGTTACTTTAGTCCATTAATAAATTTTTGCAAAATAAAAACTCTCACCTCCAAGACAATAGTCTTGGGGACGAGAGTTTGGTAAGTTCAACTTCGTGGTACCACCCCAGTTTATTAATATGTCACCATATTAACCTTTTCAAGTACGGCTTTACAATAAAATAGATTAAGCTTATACCCTAGCTCTATAACGGGAGCACCCGTTACACCATCTCCCTTCCTAAAGGAAACTTCTCTCTTTTTAAGAAGCAACCTCACTTTAAGATAAACTTTAGTGAAGTAAAGATCCTGTGTACAACTCCGAGGCTTTTTTCACCAAACTGTTTTTTGCTTTCTCTCACCATCTAAAGCTCTCTGTAAAAAAATTGAGTTTGATTACTCTTCTCTTCATAGTTTTGTTGAATATATTTTAATATACTCAAAATATAATGTCAAGAATTTTTAAAAAATTTATATTACCAATCTAGTAGGAGATAGATAATTGTTTAGGATTCTTGCTAAAATAGGACTGTTGGAATTCTCCAATAGCCTTTTCTTGTATTTGCATATTCCCATGCTTTATATTCTTAAATGCCTAAAATCTTAAGATTATCATATTTAGTCTTAATTTTCTTCCATTTTTTTTAATAGCATAGGCGTAGACTTCGTCTTAGCCATTCATTTAAATAAATAATTCTAAATTTATGTACAGAGGAAAACCCTCGACATTTCTATCGAGGGTTTCATGATGAAGGTGATATATTTCGATAAAATTTACATCATAATTTGTTTTAGGTAACCATCCCTTAAACAACATGTCTATTATAACTATTTCATTGATTCTATAACACCTTCAACAATTGTATCCATATCTGTAACATTTCCTTCATTCATAGAAGATACAAGTGTAACTTTCTCTTCTAGAACTGTCATTTCTCTCATTTCCTCTAGGAACTCACTCATCAAACTTCCAGACTTACATGCCCATGAGCCATTTTCAATTATTGCAAAAGTTCTCTTTTGAAGGTTAAGAGCCTTCATATCCATAAGATAATTATGCATAGGTGGGTAAATACCAAGGTTATAGGTTACAGAAGCTAAAACTACGTGGCTAACTCTAAAGGTTTCTGAAATCAGTTCAGATACATGAGTGCTTGAAACGTCATACATAACTACATTTTTCATTCCCTTTTCTACAAATTTAGTAGCTAAGGCAGTAGCTGCGGCTTCGGTATTACCATACATTGAAGCATAAACTATCATTACTGCTTTTTCTTCTGGTTCATATCTACTCCATTTATCATACTTATCAATAAAATATCCAAGATCTGTACGCCAAACTGGACCATGTAGTGGGCAAATCATTTTAATATCTAGTCCACTTGCCTTTTTTAACAATGCTTGAACATGTGGTCCATACTTTCCAACAATATTTGTATAATATCTTCTAGCGTCATCAATCCAATCACGGTCAAAGTCAACCTCATCATTAAATAGCTTACCATCTAATGCTCCAAAAGATCCAAAGGCATCAGCTGAAAAAAGAACACCGTTTGTAGTATCAAATGTAACCATAGCTTCTGGCCAATGTACCATTGGTGCAGCCACAAATGTTACTTCATGCTTTCCAAAAGATTTTACGTCTCCCTCTACAACTTCCTCCATTCTACCATCAATTTCGAATCCAAATTGTCTCATTAGGAGAAAAGATTTCTCAGTACTTATAATCTTAACATCAGGATAACGCAGTATTATTTCTTCAATGGCAGCTCCATGATCAGGCTCCATATGATTTATTACTAAATAATCTAATGACCTGCCATTTAAAACAGCTTGTATATTTTCTAAAAACTGTCTACAAATTGACCAATCTACAGTATCAAATAGTACAGTTTTTTCATCTAATAATAAATATGAATTATATGAAACCCCTCTTGGAATTGGATGAACGTTTTCAAAAAGAGCTAGACGCCTATCATTTCCGCCTACCCAATAAAGGTCTTCAGTTACCTTTCTAACACAAAACATAAATTACTCCTCCTTTTTATTGTAAAAAACTTAAAATTTCTGCTATAAAATTAGACCTCTATAAAACTATCTTTTTCTTCACCGCAATCTGGACAAATCCATTCTTCTGGAAGAGCTTCAAATAGAGTTTCTGGTGATATGTCATTTTCTATATCGCCTATAGCTGGATCATATTCATATCCACATCCATTACAAACATATCTCTTCCAACTAGGAACAACCTTTTTAGGAACATACTTTTTCATTTTTTTCATAGGAGGTGCTTCCTTTTTTGGTTCTCCGTTATCTAAAGCATCTGTTAATAATGGCATTATCTCTAGTAAGTCTCCAACAATACCATAGTCTGCATTCTTAAATATTGGAGCATTAGGATTATTATTAATAGCAACTATGGTAGTAGCATCCTTTATACCCTTTAAGTGTTGACCAGCACCTGATATACCACATGCTATGTAGAGATTTCCATTAAATTTTTGGCCTGACATTCCAACATAACGATTTAAAGGTAAGTATTTTAAGGTTTCAGCTACAGGACGAGATGATCCAATTGCTGCACCAACTTGAATAGCTAAAGCTTTAGCAAGTTCCATATTTTTTTCTTCTCCAATTCCCTTACCTACACTGACAACACGCTCTGACTTAGATATTGGAGTATTTATATCAATACCAACAGTAAAATCATAACCATCTGCTTTTAATGCTTCTACAAGCTTAGCAACTCTTTCCTCTGCTGTTCCATCTTTCATAATCATTTTCTTACGAGCACCAGTTACTCCTCCACCAGCTGAACCTTTTTTAGATCTATTCTCATTTTTAGGCATTTTTCCAATTATATGAGATGCAATTACCATTCTTTGAATCTCATTTGTTCCTTCATAAATAGTACAGATTTTAGCATCACGATATGCTCTTTCTACATCCATTCCTTTAAGGTAACCAGACCCTCCAAAGATTTGTAATGCATCATTTACAACTTCTAAGCATATATCAGACGCATATTGTTTAGCCATAGCAGCCTCCATAGAATAAGGCTCATGATTTTCCTTAAGTTCAGCAGCACTATATATTAAAAACCTAGCGGCTCTTAGCTTAGTTGCCATATCAGCTAATTTAAATGAAATTACTTGTTGTTGGCATATAGGCTTTCCAAATTGTATTCTTTCCTTTGAATATTCTAAAGCGTTTTCATAAGCTCCTTGAGCTATACCTAGAGCTTGAGCTGCAATACCTATACGACCACCATCTAATGTTCCCATAGCTATTTTAAAACCTTGTCCTTCTTCACCTAATAAGTTTTCTTTAGGTACTTTAACATTATTAAATACTAATTCAGCAGTTGCAGAAGAGCGAATTCCCATCTTATCGTAATGATCACCAAATGTAAATCCTTCCCATCCTTTTTCAACTATAAAGGCACTTATACCTTTGACTCCTATATCTGGAGTAGTCACAGCAAATACAACATAAGTATCTGCCTTATCTGCATTAGTTATAAAAATCTTTCCACCATTTAAGATATAATAATCTCCTTCTAGTTCAGCAGTCGTTTCAGTTCCACCAGCATCACTACCAGCATTTGGCTCAGTTAAGCCGAATGCACCAATCTTTTCACCCTTTGCTAGAGGAATCATATATTTTTGCTTTTGTTCTTCAGTTCCATATGCAAAAATTGGATATGTTCCTAAAGAAACATGAGCTGATAAAATTACACCTGTACCACCATCTACTCTAGAAAGTTCTTCAACAGCAATGGCATAACTAAGTACATCTAGACCTAAACCACCATATTTTTTAAGATACGGAGTACCTAATACCCCCATTTTACCTAACTTTTCTATAGCCTCAGTTGGAAACTTACTTTCTTGATCCAACATAAATGCTTGTGGTTTTACCTCTGTCTCTGCAAATTCTCTGATTTTTGCACGAAAAGCTTCGTGTTTTTCTGTAGTCTTAAAAAACATAAATTTACCTCCTTTAATTTGGTGTTTTATTTTAATTTTCACAAGTTTTATTAATAAAGCTTATAAAAATTTATAATCTTTGATTTAAAAAGCATAATATCCTTACAATGCAAATTAAAACTAAAATTGCTTATATAATTTTCTAATAATCAAATTAATTATATAACTTAATTTCTTTCTTAATAATTATTATTATAAAACTTATAATTTCCATTGTCAAATTTTTATGCAAATTTATTGTAGCCCCCTTAATTAATATTATTTTACATTACATAAAAATATATCTAAAATATCCTATTCCTTAGTTCTTTTCTATAATATTCATGACTGTTTTGATACTATGACCTCTGCTGACTTCTGACAGTTCAGCCATACATCACTGTATATATTGTTACTTATAAATACATATCCATAACGTATCTGTCAGATCTCCCTAGGTAAGACCATAATCTTTCACTCCATATATCCGCTACATTCATACTAGCTGTTTCGAATAGTTTCAGGCTTTGATTTGTATAGCAACCTTCCCCACGGATATATGCCTTATATGTAGTTCCTACTTGTCAGACAAGAGTTTCGCCCCCAACTTCCGTCTGATTCCACATTACCATAGACACACCCCCTTACTTGGCACTATCAACCCGCGCTTAGGACTTTCACCTATTAGATTACACCCATGCTGGGCACAATATAAAAAGCACCAAGATAATTTCTTGGTGCTTGAATTAATTTATTTTATTATGATAGCAGACTTTACTCTTCTAAAACTTTAACATTATCATCCCCAAAAATTTCTCTTAGTTTAGATGTAGTTTCATAATCATTATTAAGCCAACTATTTTTATTTATAAGATATTTTTTCTTTGTATTAGCAGCAAATAAGTAAGTTGGATCTGAACCAAATTCTCCTATAAAATTTTCTCTTATAAGCTTCATTACACTATTTAACTTGCTATCATCTTCAACTCGAATATATATCTTATCTGTACTCACTTTAACTAGTGGCGATATTTTTTCACATAATATTTTAGGTTGCTCTTCCTCTTCCAGAGCTATACGTCCTTCCACAGTTACTATTTCATCTTCCTCAACAAATTCTCTATAAGCTGAAAATGTCTTTGGAAATATGACTAATTCTATGGTTCCAAATAAATCCTCCAAGGTTGCAAATGCCATAGCCTGATTATTCCTTGTAATTTTTTTAGATACAGATGTTAAAAGTCCCCCTAAAATTACTTTTTGTTTATCCTTTACTTTTGAAACTCTCTCACTAACAAGTCCCTCTCCACCTACACTATCATCTTCTAACGTATCTGCTAAAACTAAATCTGATATCTTGTGGGTAGTTACATGTTTTAAAGTCTTCTCATAATCATCTAGTGGATGACCAGATAAATATATTCCTGTCATTTCTTTTTCCATGGCTAACAAATACTTTTTATTAAATTCCTGAATCTCTGGATAAACTATCTTAAAGGCACTATCTTCTTCCTCAGCTCCTTGGAATAGACTAATTTGTCCTGGAACATTTCTCTTTCTTTCATTGTTTATTCCATCTAAAATTTTCTCAAATACAGCTATTAATTTAGATCTGTATACTCCTAAACTATCAAAGGCTCCAACTTTTATAAGGCTCTCTACAGCTCTCTTATTTACTGCTGCAGAATCAATCTTGTTACAAAAGTCGCTAAAGCTCTTAAATTTACCTTTTTCCTTACGTCTTTCCACTATGGACTCTATAACATTTACTCCAACATTTTTTATAGCTGAAAGACCAAATCTTATAGTATTTCCTTGTACTGTAAACTTACTAAAACTTTCATTTATATCTGGTGGAAGTACTTTTATTCCTATTTCTTCTGCAAATCTAATGTAGTACGCTACCTTTTCATTATTTCCCATTATACTATTTAGCATGGCTGCTATAAATTCTGCTGGATAATAATACATTAAGTAAGCAGTCTGATAACCTACTACTGCATAAGCTGCAGCATGACTCTTATTAAAAGCATAGGATGCAAAATCCATCATCTGATCAAATATCTTATTAGCTGCTTCCTCTGAAATTCCATTTCTCATACAGCCAGGCACTATAATTTTTTCCTCTTCATCTACTATTCCATAAACAAAGTTTTTTCTTTCTTCTTCCATGACCTTATGCTTCTTCTTAGACATGGCACGTCTCACAAGGTCACTTCTTCCCAGAGAATATCCTCCAAGATCTCTAACTATTTGCATTACTTGCTCCTGATACACCATTACTCCATATGTAACATCCAGTATTTCTTCTAACTGTACTGTTACATATTGAACTTTTTCTGGATTTCTTTTTCCTTCAATGTATTTTGGAATTTCTGCCATTGGACCTGGTCTATAAAGACTTATTCCTGCTATGATATCCTCAAGACAGTCTGGTTTTAGATCTCTCATGAATGAAGTCATTCCTGCAGATTCTAGCTGGAATACACCAACTGTTTTTCCATCTCCAATCATCTGATAAACCTTTGAGTCTCCAAAGTCTATATGGTCTATATCTATTTTTACACCTTGATTCTCCCATATATTATTAATAGCTTCATCCATTACCGTAAGGGTTCTTAACCCTAGAAAATCCATCTTTAAAAGTCCTAATTCTTCTAAAGTACCCATGGTAAACTGAGTTACTATCATACCTTCATTCTTTTGTAAGGGAACATATTCTACAAGAGGATGAGATGCTATAACAACTCCAGCAGCATGAGTAGATGAGTGCCTTGGTAATCCCTCTAAATCTCTAGCTACATCTATAAGTTCTCGTACCCTCTCATCTACATCATAAAGTTCTTCTAGTTCACTATTCATCTCAAGAGCTTTATCTATAGTTATATTTAACACGGAAGGGATCATCTTAGCAATTTTATCTACTTCAGCATAGGAATAATTCATTGCTCTTCCTACGTCTCTGATACATGCCCTCGGTGCCATAGTTCCAAAGGTGATTATCTGTGATACATTGTTTTCTCCATATTTATCAACTACATAATCAATTACCCTTTGACGCCCTTCATAGCAAAAGTCTGAGTCGATATCAGGCATGCTTACCCTTTCTGGATTAAGAAATCTTTCAAAAAGCAAACCATACTTAATTGGATCGATCTTAGTTATTCCCAATGTATAAGCAACTATAGCTCCTGCCGCAGACCCTCTTCCTGGTCCTGTAGGAACTCCATTTTCATTGGCATATCTTATAAAATCCCAAACAATTAGAAAATAATCTACATATCCCATTTGCTTGATTATTCCTAACTCATAATCTAATCTATCACATAGGAGTTTTCCTTCTTCATTTTCTTCTCTTATTTTATTTATTTTCTCTTCATCAAATGTTCCATTTAAAGATGAGAATACTTGATATCTTTCAATAAGTCCCTTGTAGCAATTTTCCCTAAGATATTCAAAAGGATCTATCCCCTTTGGCAAAGGGAATTTAGGTAATTTAGATTCATGAAATTTATAATCGAAATTACATTTTCCAGCTATCTTTACCGTGTTTTCCATAGCCTCTGGTACATAAGAAAAAGTCTCATACATTTCTTTAGGTGACTTAAGATAAAATTGATTTGAAGGGTATCTCATTCTGGTTTTGTCCTCTACAGTTTTACCTGTTTGAATACAAAGTAATACATCATGTGATTTACTGTCTTCTTCATTTATATAGTGAGTATCATTAGTACATACTAGTGGAATATCACATTCCTTAGATAAATCTAATAACATTTCATTCACTTGTAACTGCTGTGAAATTCCATGGTATTGTAATTCTAAATAAAAATCATCCTTAAATATTTCCTTATATTTTAAAGCAACCTCCTTGGCCCTTTCCTTATTGTCTCTAAGTAAATTTTTTTGAACCTCACCACCTAAGCAAGCACTAGTAGCAATTAATCCTTCACAATGCTCCTTCAAAAATTCATAGTCTACTCTTGGTTTGTAATAAAACCCATCTATAGAAGCAGTAGATACTATTTTCATTAAATTTTCATAACCTACTTGGTCTTTAACTAACAAAACTAAGTGATAGGTATCATTGTCTTTTTGAGGTTCTTTAATGTACATTGATTTTCCTGCTACATATATTTCACATCCAATTATGGGTTTTATGCCATTCTCTATAGCTTCTTTATAAAAATCTACTGCACCGTACATAGTTCCATGGTCAGTAATGGCAATAGCTTTCATACCTAGTTCCTTAGTTCTTTTAATAAGCTTAGATATTTTCCCCGAACCATCTAAGAGACTATACTCTGTATGCACATGCAGATGTACAAAATCCTTCATATTTTCACCCCCTGCATCCTTGGTAATAAAACCATATTCCTTTACAATATTTATTTTTATATTATCTTTCTAACTTACCTCTTACTATTAATCTGTCCTTACCATCATAAGTACATGTTACAAGGGTTATTGTTGCATCCTCACTTTTATCTAAAACATAAGTGTCTTCTGGAGCAACTGTAAAGCTCTCTGTAACTTTATAAGTAAAGGTCTTATCATGAGTAGATACTATTATATCATCATTAACTTCTAATTTGTTTAGTCTTAGAAAAAATTCTCCTGTATCATAGTTTCTATGTCCTGCTAGTGCAAAGTTACCCATATCCCCTGGCATAGCAGTATCCTTAAAATGTCCTACTGCATATTTTATTATTTCATCCTCAGTACCTTCTGCTACTACTACTTTCAAATTTATTTTTGGTATTTCTAAAACTGCAATTGGATTTACCATATCTATATAAGGAAGTTTTTCTTCCTTACTTTTCTTATTTTTTTCATGATTAACTTCTTGCTTTTCTTCTGATACAAATTTGTCATAAAGCTGATCTTGAACTTTTTTTGTTTCCCACTTTCCTTTAAAAGCAAACAGTAATAATCCAATCCCCACTAAAATTAAAAGTATACTTATAATGTTTCTAATCTTCCCCTTCATTAAAACACCTCTTTACTTAAAATCATGAACTATTAAGTAATTCTACACACATATATTTTGTAACATTCTCAAAAATGGAATGTCTTATATGATTAATCTTTTTAAATCCAGTAACTTATCTACAAAACTAGTCTAAAAGTAATGATTTTGAGACATTCCACAATAAAAATTTTTCCCTTTTATCTCTATAATAACACTTTATTTAGTATAGTCAGCTACTTTGGAAACCTCTATATACGGCTTAATTTTATCTAAAACTTTATTAACATGATATGGATGTATCTGATATTCATTCATGTCATCTACAGAATCAAATCTAGTTATAAGACATACATCAAAAGCTCTCTCTGTATGAAGCTCATCTATTCCTACTTCTACCCCCCTAAGCTTAGGAATTTTTCCTTCCATAGCTTTAAGAGTATTTGCTACAAAGTCTACATTTTCCCTTGTATTTTCTTTTAACTTAAATAAAACCACATGTGTAAACATCTTTTACCCCCTATACATTAAACCTATTTTATTTAATTATTTTTTAGTACCTTAGCTGATAACATAGCCTTTGCCATAATCTCTTTATTTTGGTTATACATTGTTACTTCTACCTTTGAATAATATCTTCCTCTATCTATTACTTCAGAGTGTACATCCATTATCCTACCCATCTGTACTGGCTTAGTAAAATAAGATGTGAAACTATCTATAGCTACATTTGTAATACCATTTTGTCTTAACACCATAGTTCCCATAGTTGATAAAAGCATATTTAATGCATTCCATGATGCAGTACCTATAGAGTCAAGCATTTCAGGTACAATTTCTCCCCAGAAATGCATCTTATTCTTACTAGATTCAAATTCAAAATTCTTTAAAATTAAATCATCCATAGTATGACCTACATGAGGCTGTCTTGTAACTATTTGCAATGCCTTTATTACATCTCCTCTGGAAATTATACCTATTAATTTCTTTTTATATACCACTGGGCATATTTGAATTCCATCCCAAGCCATGATATGTGCTGCATAGGCAACTGTGCTTGTAGGATTTAACACAATAGGATTCTTTGTCATAATGCTATTTATAATCTCATTGTCATCATGATTATTTATTTGAGTTATACTTACAAGACCTATAACTCTAGATTCCTCATCTAAAACTGGAAATCTTTCATGCCTAGTTTTCTCTGATAATTCTTTTAATGTTTTAATCTTGTCCCATACATTTAAGTATTCTGGATTTTTATCCATAACATCTTCTACTAACACAATTTCTTTTTTAACATTATTTTCATATATAGCTTTATTTATCATACTTGCAACAGTAAAGGTATCATAGGTACATGATATTACAGGCAAATTTGTTTTATCTGCTAAAATCTTTATTTCATCACTACATTGAAATCCTCCAGTTATAAGCACAGCACATTGGTTTTCAAGAGCTAGCCTTTGAGCTTCTTCTCTATTTCCTACTATAAGTAATGATCCTGGGTTTATGTATCTCTTCATGGTTTCAACTTCCATGGCCCCTATTATAAATCTTTCAAGAAAATTATTTTCTCCAGCCTTGCCACCAATTAAAGTTCCATCTACCATGTTTACAATTTCCTTAAAAGATATCTTGTCAATATTCTTTTTTTCTAACTTTTCTACCCTTACCGTGCCAACTCTAGGAATCGTATTGACAATCCCTATAGATTCGCACTCCTTTATTGCTCTATAAGCAGTTCCTTCACTGACACCCAATTTACTACTAATTCCTCTAACTGAAATCTTAGTACCTATATCTAAGGATAGAATATATTTAATTATTTCTTCATGCTTTGACACAGCTATCTACCCTCTTTCCTAAGTTCATCTGCTATTTTTTCAATTCTTCTAAGACGATGATTTACTCCTGATTTTCCTACAGGTGGATTTAACATAGCTCCTAACTCCTTTAAAGATTCATCTGGGAAGTCAAGCCTTAACTTAGCTACCTCCTTTAAGTTTTTAGGTAGTCTATCAAGTCCAATTTCACTTTGAATAAGTTTTATACTTTCAACCTGTCTTACAGCTGCATTAACAGTTTTACTAAGATTTGCGGTCTCACAGTTAACAATTCTATTTACGTTATTTCTCATTTCCTTCATGATTCTTATATTTTCAAGCTCTAGTAATGCATTATGAGCACCTATGATATTCAAAAGGTCGACTATTTGTTCCCCTTCTTTTAAATATATAACAAAGCTATTTTTTCTTTGTATAACCTTAGAATTAAGCTTATAACTATTAATCAAGTCACTAAGCTCATTTGCATAATCTTGGTCATGAGTGACAAATTCTAAATGGTAAGTTTTCTCCGGGTTACTAATACTTCCTCCCCCTAAAAAAGCTCCCTTTATATATGCTCTTTTACAATCTTCATTTTTTATAACTTCATCAGGTACTCCATAGTGTATATTAAATAAACCATCCTTCTCAATTATACCCAATTCCTGAAGGAGTCCCTTTACATTTACTTCTTCTGGTATTAAAACCATATATATATTATTTTTCTTTAACGAATTGCTTTTCTTTACTAATAATTTAGTATGAATATCAAAAAAATCCTTTAAGTTTTTAAAAATCCATCTTGCTATAGCTGGATTTTCAGTTACTACCTTAAAGGTAATAGTTCTGTTAAATCCAAAACCTAAGGTTCCACTGGATTTCATTATAGCTGATAATTGAGCAGCTATTTCATCTTTAGATAACTCACTATTTCTGCATACTTCATTTTTTACCTTTAGTGAAAATGACATCTCTCTACTCCCTATCCTTTTTTTCTCTTCTTAATCTCTGTGATAAATATATATATTCAAAAATTCTTTTCTCATCATTAATCATTTTTTTCTTTAATATAGTCTCTATAAGTATTTTAGCAAGCTTATCCTCATCATGTCTTATGAGTTCTTTTTTAATCTTTATCATATCAAATTCTATATATTTTACATTTAGCTTCTCTTTATCATCATGATCAAGTTGAACAAAGGTTGAGCCTTTTTGCAAATATTTTTCTTTTATATTTTCTTCTTCCTTTGTAAGTCCTTTATTCACAATAGCATAATCAATAGGCATACCTTCACAATGTTCCATTATAGCTCTTATATGATCCTGAACACTAAAGTTATCACTCTCACCTGGTTGAGTCATTATATTTGATACATAAATCTTTAATGCTTTAGTGGACTTTACAGCCTCTCTTATATCACCCACCATTAGATTAGGGATTATACTAGTATACACACTTCCTGGTCCTAATATAACTGCATCTGCATCTCTTATAGCATCAATAGCTTCTTGAACTCCCTTGGCATCTTTAGGTTCTATAAATACTCTATCTATAGGTGATTTTCTATTTAAGCTCTCAGTAGGTATTGAAGACTCACCTTTTATTATGTCCCCATTTTTTAATTTTGCATATAACTGCACATTTTCAAGAGTAACAGGTAGTACTTTCCCAGTTACCGCTAAAACCTCACTAGTTTTTTTAATGGCCTCTAAAAAATTATTGGAAATTCCATTCATAGCCGCTAAAAATAAATTCCCAAAACTTTGATTTTCTAAAGAACCATCCTTAAATCTATATCTAAATAGCTGTTCCATCAAAGGTTCCGTATCTGCTAAAGCTATTATGCAGTTACGAATATCTCCTGGTGGTAACATTCCTAAATCTTGCCTCAGTACTCCAGAACCGCCTCCATCATCAGCTACTGTAACTACTGCAGTTATATTAGTAGTATATCTTTTCAGTCCACTAAGCATATTGGAAAGCCCTGTTCCTCCTCCAATAACTACTACTTTAGGTCCCTTTACTAATATACTATTTTTGAAAAAATCATCATCAAAATTTTTCTTTCCCATTGAAAAATTTAAGGCTTCGAACTTTATTATATCTATTACTTTTTTAGTATACTTTTCTAAACTTATATAGGTCAATACACACCCTAAAACTAGTATCGCTACTAGAAATATCTTTATAGAAATACCTTCATTCCATTTTCTTATGAGCTCAATTATAGCATAGGAAATTAAAAATACACCTAATATAATTTGGCATATCCATCTCTTAATTCCCAATCCAGGCATTAATCCGTCCTTAAGCTTCATCGCTTTCCAGCTCCTCTACTTACATCCTCATTTATATCTCTATGATCTATAGTTACACTATTCCCCTGATGGTTTAAAGTCTCATATATTTTATTTGCAATAGCAACAGAACGATGTCTCCCACCTGTACATCCAATCGCAACGATTAACTGTCTCTTTCCTTCTATTTTATAATTAGGAATTAAAAATTTAAGCATATCTATAAATTTTTCTATAAATTGCTGTGTTTCAACTTTAGATAATACATAATCCTTTACTGGCTTATCTAATCCGCTAAAAGGCTTTAACTCAGCAATATAATATGGATTAGGAATAAACCTTACATCCATAACTAAATCTGCATCTAAAGGTATTCCATATTTAAATCCAAATGATATTACATTAATGAGTAAAGGACTCTCAATTTGACCCTCATCTCCATAGGTCATAGTTATTTCTTCATTAAGCTCCTTATTTGTAAGTTTTGATGTATTTATTATTTTACTAGCTCTTTCCCTTATCCCTTTTAGCTTTTTCTTTTCTATGCTTATACCATTAATAATCCTTCCATCTGGTGCAAGAGGATGTTTTCTTCTTGATTCTTTATATCTTTTAACTAAGGTTTCATCTGTAGCTTCAAGATATAATACTTCATATAAGTATCCTTCTTTATCAAGAGTGGACAAACTCCCTAATAAATCATCGAAAAAAGTTCTGCCCCTAATATCTACTACTATAGCAATTTTATCTATTTTTCCTTCAGTTTTAAAACATACTTCAGCAAATTTTATTATAAGAGTTGGTGGTAAATTATCAACACAGTAAAATCCTAAATCTTCAAGAGATCTTATTGCTTGTGTCTTGCCTGCTCCTGACATACCTGTAACTATCAAAAATTTCATTCTATCACACCTCTTTTGCATATTTAATTCCAGTAAAATTTGTAAATCAAATTTAATTTTTATTCATAATTATACTTCCTTCAAATTAAAAATTTTAATAATTATGAACACTAATATCTATATATTATACACATTAATTATATCATATAGTAATTTATATTACTAAAAAAAGATATAGGATAAATATTTATTTATCCTATATCTTTTGCATGAAATTTTTAGAATTTACACATTACTTTCTATAATTAAAAATTTATTTTATAGATTCAATTAATGATTTAAATCCAGGTAACGCATTTTCTATGGTGGTATATGCTACACAATAAGCAATTCTAATATATCCCGGACACGCAAAAGAAGTTCCAGGTACTATTAGAATATTATATTTTTTTGCCATATTACAGAATTCAATGTCATTATCTATAGGTGACTTAACAAATAAGTAGAAAGCACCTTCTGGTTTTATACACTCATATCCATAAGAAGTAAGTTCACTATAAAGTAGTTCTCTATTTTTATTATAAAAATCAATATTTACTTTATCATCTAAACACCTAGCTATTACTCTTTGGAAAAGTGATGGTGCATTTACATATCCTAAAATACGAGTAGCTACATTAGCAGCTGAGACAACGTTTTCAAAGTCTGATACTTCATTTGGAATAACTAAATATCCAATTCTTTCTCCTGGTAATGAAAGAGATTTACTATAGGAATATCCAACAACTGTATTATCATAATACTTTGTTAAATACGGTACCTCAATATTATCGTATACAAGCTCTCTATAAGGCTCATCAGAAATTAAATATATATCAGTTCCTAATTCCTTTTGTTTCTCTTTTAGTATACTTGTAAGTCTTATAATAGTCTCTTCTGAATAAACAACTCCTGTAGGATTATTTGGTGAGTTAATTATAACAGCTTTAGTCTTATCAGTAATTTTACTTTTAAACTCATCTAAATTAGGTTGAAAGTCTGTAGTGTTTGGTGCTACTACTACAAGCTTTCCATCATAGTTAGCAGCATAACTTCTATATTCACCAAAATATGGTGCAAATACTACTACTTCATCTTCTGGATTTAAAAGAGTTTTAAAAATTACATTTAAACCACCTGCCGCTCCTACAGTCATAACTATATTCTTTTCTGAAAAATTTGTATCAAACTTTTTGTTTATTGAGTTGGCAATAGTTTCTCTAACATCTTCATATCCTGAGTTACTCATGTAGCCATGAACCATAGTATTCGGTTCATTGTTTAAAATATCTACAATTGCCTCCTTTACAGTACTTGGTGGTTCAAGATTTGGATTTCCTAAACTGAAATCATAAACATTTTCTGAACCATAAATTGATGCCAGTCTTTTACCTTCTTCAAACATAGCTCTAATTAAAGAACTACCTTTAACATAACCAACCATTTTTTCTGAAATCATATCCCCATCTCCCTATTTTTTATATTAGGTTAAACTATCTTCACCTATAATTCTAACTTCAGTGTGTAATTCAACCTTAAATTTTTCATAAACTTTAGCTTTTACAACTTCAATAAGATCTAAAACCTCCTTTGCAGTTGCATTGCCTTTATTTATGATAAATCCTGAATGTTTTTCGGATACTTCAGCGTCCCCAACGCTAGTACCCTTTAACCCTGAATCTTGAATAAGCTTACCTGCAAAATATCCCTCCGGTCTTTTAAATGTACTTCCTGCTGATGCATATTCTAGCGGTTGCTTACTTTTTCTTCTTTCTGCCAGATCATCCATTCTTTCCTTGATCAAAGCCTTATCTCCATTAGACAATCTCATTCTAGTTTCTAAAACTATATAGCTATATTTTAAAATTGCACTATTTCTATATCCAAATTCTAGTTCTTCTTTATTTAATTCTCTAATATTTCCCTCATTATCAATAACTAACGCGCTTTCAATTACTTTTGCCATTTCTCCATCATAGGCACCTGCATTCATAGCAGTAGCACCTCCAATGGATCCTGGTATCCCTGATGCAAATTCTAGTCCTGATAAACTATTCTTTAAAGCTTGGTCTGCAACTGAATATAGCTTAGCACCACATTGTGCAGATAATAGATTTTCATCTACTACTATTTTATTTATATGTCCAAGTTTTATGACTACCCCTCTTATTCCTCCATCTCTTATTATGAGATTAGAGCCATTTCCTAATATGAAATAATCCACCTTATTTTCTTTACATATATTAATTAAGTCTTTAACCATTTCATAATTAGAAGGGTAAACTAATACATCAGCCGGTCCACCTACCTTAAAAGAAGTATGATTCTTCATTGGTTCATCTATTTTTACATTTTCATGTCCTGCTACATCTATAACACTTCTTATAAAACTATCCTTTAATTTCATTGTATACCCCTTACTATATTATTATATATTAAGTATAAAATACTTACATTATATATATCAACAGTTATTACATATTTCTTTCATTTTTAAATACACTATTCTTATAATATTATACTAAAAATATTCTAATCAATATTTTTATGCTTACATATGATAATTAACTATTTTTCTTAAAATAATTAATTATGCTTTCGGCGGCTTTTCCATCCATAGAAAGTGTAGCCATTAACTCTTTATAGGTAGCCTTCTTTATATTTTCAATGCTACCAAATTTCTTTAGAAGCTCACGCCTTCTCTTTTCTCCTATTTTAGGTATTTCATCTAATATGGAATATAAAGTACGTTTATCTCTTAAAGTTCTATGATAGGTAATAGCAAATCTATGAACTTCATCCTGAATCCTGGTAACCAAAAGCATAGCCTTAGACGATGGATTTAACAAGATTTCCTTATTGTTAAAAATAAGGCCTCTTGTTCTGTGCTTATCATCCTTTACCATACCACATACAGGTATATTAATATTTAACTCCTCCAATACTTGAAGTGCTATATTAATCTGTCCCTTTCCACCATCCATCATAATCAAATCAGGAAAAATAGAAAATTTACCTGAGTTAAAGTTCATATCATTATTATTTATTTTCTTTATTTCTTCTAACCCATGGGTAAATCTTCTTGTTAATATCTCTCGCATAGAGCCATAGTCGTCAGCACCTTCTACGGTTTTTATTTTAAATCTTCTATAATCACTATTTTTAGCTACGCCATCTTGAAAAACTACCATGGTTCCTACAGAATCCATCCCCATAATATTAGATATATCATAGGCCTCAATCCTATTAGGTGTTTCATCTAATTCAAGTACTTCTTGAATTTCAGATAGAGCTACATTATTAAGTTCCTTGTCTACTTTATGCTTAATCTTAAACATTTCAAGAGCATGACTAGCATTTTTTTCTACCATATCAAGAGTTTTTCTCTTTTCTCCTTTATGAGGAACTTTTATAGTCACTCTATATTCCTTCTTTATAGATAACCATTGCTCTAAGACATCAATCTCATCACAATGACTTACGTATATAGTCTTAGGTATAAATGCAGTTCCACCATAAAAGTTTTTAATAAATTCTTCTATGACATAGGCAGGCTCTTCTCCTCCTGTATTGTCTAAAATAAAATCTTCTCTTCCAACGATTTTACCATCTCTTAAAAAGAAAATCTGAATACAACTATCTTTTTCATCTTGAGAAATACCTATAAAATCTTCATTTTCAAAATTATTACTGATAATCTTTTGCTTTTCATTTATTTTATCTATGGCTATCAACTTATCTCTTAAAGAGGCTGCTCTTTCAAAATCTAAATTTTCTGCTGCTTCTTCCATTTCATTCTTAATCTTACTAGTAATCTTTGTATCCTTACCTGTAAGTAAATCTACTACATCATTAATGATTCTTTTATATTCATCTCTGGAAATTAATCCTTCGCAAGGTCCACTACATAGCTTAATGTGATAGTTAAGACATACTCTTGTTTTAGGGCCATCCTCTTTTATAACTCTCCTACATGTTCTAAGAGGAAATACCTTCTTTATAAGTTCGTTTATAGTATATACTGCACTTCCATCCGTATATGGTCCAAAATATTTAGATGAATCATTTCCATAATTTCTTGTAACTAATACCCTTGGAAATTCTTCATTAGTAATTTTTATAAAAGGGAAATATTTATCATCTTTTAGTAAAATATTATATTTAGGACTATATTTCTTAATTAAATTACATTCTAGTATTAATGCTTCTACTTCTGAATCTGTAACTATATACTCAAATTCACTTATGTTCTTAACCATAGCTCTAACCTTTTCACTATGATTTTTAGAATTCTGAAAGTATTGTCTTACTCTGTTTTTAAGGTTTTTGGCTTTTCCTACATATATTACTTCTCTCAAAGAATTTCTCATTAAATAAACTCCAGGATTGTCTGGAAGATTTTTTAGATGATACTGAAAATCAAACATTAAATCACCTCACTTCTCATCCAAAAGTTGTTTTATCTTTAGTATGATACTTCTATTTTCATCTCTATCTACTAATTGGCATCCATGATTTATCCTATATAAATACATTCTAAAAGTTTCCTAATTAGTTTGTATTAAAATAAGCTTTCATAAGCTCTTTTGCCATAGCACTAGCATTAAAGCTATCATTTCCACCTTCTTCTGCAATTATAGCAAAGGCTATTTCTGGTTCATCATAGCCTGCAAAACCGATAAACCAAGTGTGTGGATCCTTGTCTCCAGAATCATGGTCTGCAGTTCCAGTCTTTCCTGATACTTGAACTCCCCATAATTTTGCAGCCTGACCAGTTCCCTCATTTACAACAGCTTTCATATATTCTTTTAGCAATGCTGCATTTTCAGGAGTTGTAACTGTTGCTACTTCCTTTGGTTCATAGCTTTTTACTGCTTTTCCTTCTGGATTTATGATTTCCTTTACTACATTAGGTTCCATCATTACACCATTATTAGCTATAGTACTAGCAACTAATGCCATTTCCATAGGACTTGCTAGTACTCCACTTTGTCCTATACCACTTTGTGCTATATTACCAACCTCTTCACTTTTATATTCTGGAAAAATACTATTATCAATTGTAAGAGTTTCTGATGGAATATCTTTATTAAAGAAGAATTTTTCTGCTGTTTTCTTTAAATTGTTATTTCCAAGTTCCATAGCTAGAGTACCAAATACCACATTACTAGACTTTAAAAAAGCTGTTCTAAGTCCAATACTTCCATTGGCATATCCCTTATAGTTCTCTAAGTATTCACTTTCATTAAAGCTAATTTTACCCTCATCATTAAAGGTTCTACTAGTTACATCTGACATATTTTCTAAAGCACTTATTGCTGTAACTACTTTAAAAGTTGAGCCTGGGGGGTAAAGTCCTGACACTGCTCTGTTCAAGAAAGGAGTATCCTCTTGCTGAGATAACTTCTCAAAATCTTCTTGTATTGTATTTGCATCAAAACTTGGTTTTGATACCATAGCAAGAACTTCTCCAGTCTTAGGATTTAATGCTACTACTGAACCTTTTCTATTACCTAAAACTTCAAAGGCTCTTTGTTGTAACTGAGAATTTAAGGTAGTTACTACATGATTCCCAACTTTATTCTCATCTTTCTTATTGGAAAATACATCCTTTATAGAATTCACTGATTGTCCTGAAAGTTCTTTATCAAATTTCTTTTCAATTCCACTAGCCCCATACTTTTCATCATTATATCCAACCACATGAGAGAAAGCTACTCCTCCAACATATTCTCTTGTTTGAGAAAACTCTCCGGTTTTTTCACCCGTAGTTAAAGCATTCATATCTCTGTCATAAATAGTTCCTCTTAGGACTCTATTTTTTTCTGCTTGATTTCTTTTATTATAAACACTATCTAAAGCTGCTTCACTTTTGAATAATGTACTATAACTTATATAAGAGATTAGAGCAATAAATAATAACAGAAATACAATCATTACATTTTTTATATTCTTTTGTAGATTATTCATAATTATTACTCTCCTCTGATATTTTTTGTATTATACCTAATGAAAGATAACTTATAAGCATAGAACTTCCTCCATAACTAACAAAAGGTAAAGTTATTCCTGTAAGAGGTATAGCTCCAGTTACTCCACCAATAATTACTAAAGTTTGAGATACTATCATAGTACTATACCCAACAGCTAATAACCTTGAGAATTTATCCTCAGTATAAAGTGCAGCCCTTATACATCTATAGAATAAAAGAAAATTTAAAATTATAACTGCAAAACCTATAAGTAACCCTAACTCTTCACAAATAGCTGCAAATATAAAGTCTGATTCAACTACTGGAATATATCCTGGATATCCATTTCCAAGTCCCACTCCAAAGAAGCCTCCATTAGCTATGGCTATAAGTGATTGAACAAGCTGAAGTCCTTCATCATATCCATACTTCCAAGGATTTTGCCATATCATTACCCTTACTCTAACGTGAGAAAATAAGAAATATCCTACTACACCTCCAACTACAAATAAAAGTAATGCTATTATTACATATTTTTTCTTTGATGTAGCAATATAAAGCATAGTAAGTGCTATGGCAAAGAAAATCAATGCTGATCCCAAGTCTGTTTGAGCTAGCATAAATAATAATGATATCATCATTACCAAAGCAGGCTCTATTAGACTTATAAATTTATATGAACTTTCTTTTCTAAAACCAATTGCCTTTCCTATCTTAATCCAAAATTTTGAAGGCTTTTCATAATCCTTTAATGCTGAAGCAAGATAAGCTACTAAGGCAATTTTCCCGAACTCAGAGGGTTGAAAACCAAATCCAAAGAAATTTACCCAGTTTTTAGCTCCAAATTGTTCCTTTCCAAAAAAGGTACCCATGGACATAAATAATAATGTTATTATTAGATATACATATTTATACTTGCTAAATCTTTTTAAATCTGGAAGTATTACAACTACTAATATAAACATAGTCATACCTAAAGCAAAAAATATGATTTGTTTAGCTGTTAAAAAGCTTCTAGTTCCTTCTGCTATATAACTACCTCCTGATATGGGCAAATCCAATCTATATATCATGGCAATACCTATAACAGCAAGAATATTTGAAAATAGTAATATGAATTTATCACCATCTGGGTAAAATCTTCTTATTACAAAGTGGGAATAACATAATAAACTACATATTATTGCTCCTATAAATATTGCTCCCTTATCAATAGTTGGAGTTAGAATTGCTACGTTAAAAAATAGTGCCATTACAAGTAAATAAGTAAATCTAAGCACTCTTTTTTCTTGTTTTATACCCTTCATATGTGCCTCCTAGTAACTACATAAATTTAAAGGTAGCAGTTCCCACCTTTATTATATCCCCCGATTTTAATATAAGGGAATTCTTTATCCTAACATCATTGACCTTAGTTCCATTAGTACTCTCCAAATCTTCTAACACATACTCATTATTTCTTCTAAAAATTTTAACATGATGAGATGAAACATGTCTATCATCTAAGATTACTGTATTATCACTTTTTCTTCCCATAGTCAAGTTATCCACTATTGGCAGTATTCCTCCATTTTTTAAGTTTGTGTTTTCTCCAGCTACTATTATTTCTAATCCAGAAGTAGCCTTTCTAGCTTTATTTCTTCTCTTACCCACTGATTTAGTATCTGTATACATTATTTTTAAAGCATAGATTATAATAAAATAAACTATAGCTATTATTCCTAAATTCAATGCGAATTTTAAAATATTCATAAACAAAACTCCTTTATACATATATAACATAACTAGCATCATTATAAATCATGATGCTAGTTATAAGTAATTATATCATCTTTTTTAGGTACTGTCCTGTATATGATTTAGAACATTTAATTACATCTTTAGGATTTCCTTTAACTATAATAGTTCCTCCCTTATCTCCGCCTTCTGGCCCTAAATCTATAATATAATCTGAACTCTTTATAACATCTAAATTATGTTCAATTACTATGACAGTATTCCCTCCATCTACAAGTCTTTGAAGAATTTTTATAAGTTTACTAACATCATCAATGTGTAATCCCGTAGTCGGTTCATCTAAGATATATAAAGTTTTCCCTGTACTTCTTTTGGATAATTCATAGGCAAGCTTTATCCTTTGAGCTTCTCCTCCTGACAAAGTGGTTGATGGTTGACCTAATCTTATATAGGATAGTCCAACATCCATAAGAGTTTGAAGTTTACTACTTATACGAGGTATATTTTCAAAAAAATCAAGGCCTTCCTCTACAGTCATGTTTAAAACATCTGCAATAGTTTTTCCTTTGTATTTAACCTCTAGTGTTTCTCTATTATATCTCTTTCCTTTACATACTTCACATTCAACATATACATCAGATAAAAATTGCATTTCTATCTTTATTATTCCATCCCCTTTACAAGCTTCACATCTTCCACCTTTAACATTAAAGCTGAAACGGCCTTGTTTATATCCTCTACTTTTAGCCTCTGGAACCATAGTAAAAATTTCTCTTATTAAATCAAATACCCCTGTATATGTAGCAGGATTACTTCTAGGTGTTCTCCCTATAGGACTTTGATCTATATTTATAATCTTATCAATCTGTTCAGAACCTATAATTTCATCATGTTTTCCTGGTAGCTTCTTAGAATTATTTAATTTTCTATTTAAACCCTTATATAAAACTTGATTAACTAAGGTACTTTTTCCTGACCCAGAAACTCCTGTTACAGATGTAAATAGCCCTAATGGAAAGTCAACAGTTACATTTTTTAAGTTGTTTTCCTTTGCACCTTTGATTCTTATAACTCTACTTTTATCCATAACTCTATATTTATCAGGTAGCTCTATAGCTTTACGCCCACTTAAGTATTGGCCTGTAATAGATTCTTTACACTTCATAACTTGTTTTACTGTACCTGCAGCTATTATTTTTCCTCCATGCTCTCCTGCTCCTGGACCTATATCTACTAAGTAATCTGCTTCTCTCATAGTATCTTCGTCATGCTCAACTACAACTAGAGTATTTCCAATGTCTCTAAGATGCTTTAAGGTCTTTATTAATTTATCATTATCCCTTTGATGTAGTCCAATACTTGGTTCATCTAAAATATATAAAACTCCCATTAAGCTAGACCCAATTTGAGTAGCTAATCTAATTCTTTGGGCTTCACCTCCTGATAAAGTACCTGCTGCTCTACTTAAGTTAAGATAACTAAGTCCTACATCTTTTAAAAAGCTAAGTCTACTCTTAACTTCCTTTAATACTTGAGCTGCTACAATTTCATCCTTTTTAGATAATTTTAGTGTATCCACAAAATCAAGCTCTTCTAAAATAGACATAGTGCAAAACTCACTTATATTTTTACTACCTACAGTAACAGATAGAGCTTCTTTAGATAATCTTCTTCCTTTACACTTTGGACAAGGATTATCACTCATATACTCTTCTACTTCCCTTTTTATGTAATCTGAGTTAGTTTCCATATATCTTCTTTTTAAATTGTTTATTATACCTTCATAAGCATAATTATAGATTCCAGTTTTAAATTCCTTTGTATACTCTATTCGTAGTTTTTCTCCATTTGTTCCATATAAAACAGCATTTAAACTTTCTTCTGATAGTTTTTCTATAGGAGTGTCTAGAGTAAATCCTCTTTTTTTAGCAAGAGCTTCTAATATGGCACGAGTCCACGAATCTTCCTTTAGACTTCCTTCACCTAAAGTTAAAATTCCTCCTGCTAGTATGGATTTACTTTTGTCTGGAATCACTAAATCTTCATCTATCTCCATTAAAGTTCCAAGTCCATCACACTCATCGCACTTTCCAAAGGGAGAATTGAAGGAAAACATTCTAGGCTCAATTTCACCAATACTTATTCCACAATCTACACATGAAAATTTTTCACTTAAAAGTATATCTTCTCCGTCAATAATATTTAAAATAGCTATACCTTCACCTAATTTTAGTGCTGACTCTAAAGAGTCAGTAATTCTTGAATCAATTCCATCCTTAATAACTATTCTATCTATTACTATTTCAATAGTATGCTTTTTATTCTTCTCTAGATTAATATCTTCATCTTCTAAATCTATAAGTTCGCCATCAATTCTAGCTCTAACATATCCATTTTTTTTTATGTTCTCAATAATCTTTACATGTTCTCCTTTTTTACCCGTAACTATAGGTGCTAAAATTTGAACCTTGGTTCTAGCTGGCAAAGCCATTGCCTGATCTACCATTTGATCTACAGTCTGCTGAGTAATCTCCTTACCACATTTAGGACAATGAGGTACCCCTATCTTTGCATAAAGCAGTCTTAAATAGTCATAAATTTCAGTAACTGTTCCTACTGTAGACCTTGGATTCCTGCTTGTAGTCTTTTGGTCAATAGATATAGCTGGTGATAGACCCTCTATATACTCTACATCCGGCTTATTCATTTGGCCTAAAAACTGTCTCGCATAAGCCGAAAGAGACTCCACATATCTTCTTTGCCCTTCTGCATAAAGAGTATCAAAAGCTAAAGAAGATTTCCCTGAACCTGAAAGTCCAGTAAAAACAACAAATTTATCTCTTGGTATTTCTAAATCTACATTTTTAAGGTTATGCACCTTTGCACCTTTTATATAAATACTATTTCTCATAGTTTCTCCTTTACAAATTAAAATCTCTCTTCATACGCTCTATCTCATCTCTTAAAACTGCTGCTCTTTCAAATTGTAAGTCCTTAGCTGCTTCTTTCATTTCTTTTTCTAGTTTAGTAATGTGCTTATCTAACTCCTTCTTATCTAAAAGCAAATCACTACTTGCTTCACTGGTATATGAAGCTTCATCTTCTGCTACCGTAGAAATTTCTATAACTTCTCTTATTTCTTTAATTATAGTCTTAGGAACCATATTATGCTCCTCATTATATGCTTCCTGGATACTTCTTCTTCTATTTGTCTCATTTATAGTCCTTTCCATAGAATTAGTCATATTATCAGCATACATTATTACTTTACTCTCTGAATTTCTTGCAGCTCTACCTACAGTCTGAATTAAAGATGTTTCACTCCTTAAGAATCCTTCCTTATCTGCATCTAATATAGCAACCAGAGCTACTTCTGGAATATCTAATCCTTCCCTTAAAAGGTTTATCCCAACTAATACATCAAAATCTCCCTTACGAAGTTCCTGTATAATTTTCATTCTTTCCATAGTAACTATATCGGAATGTAAGTAAGTAGTTTTTACTCCTAACTCCTTTAAGTATTTAGTTAAATCTTCTGCCATTTTCTTTGTAAGAGTTGTAACTAAGGTTCTAAACCCTCTTTCAGTAGTTCTATTAATCTCGCCATATAGGTCATCTATTTGACCCTTTACTGGCCTTATTATAATTTCAGGATCTAATAATCCAGTTGGTCTTATTATTTGCTCTGCTGTATTCTCCGAATTCTCTTTTTCATAAGATCCAGGAGTAGCACTTACAAATAATACTTGGTTTAGTTTTTCTTCAAACTCTTCAAATTTAAGTGGTCTATTATCATAGGCTGATGGAAGTCTAAATCCATACTCTACTAAAGATGTCTTTCTAGACCTATCGCCTCCATACATAGCCTTAATTTGTGGCAGTGTAACATGACTTTCATCTACAAAGAAGAGAAAATCATCTGGGAAATAATCAATAAGAGTTTGCGGTGGTGTTCCTTTTACTCTTCCATCTAATATTCTAGAATAATTTTCTATTCCAGTACAATAGCCTACTTCTCTCATCATCTCTACATCAAAATTTGTTCGTTGTTTTAACCTTTGAGCTTCTAATAACTTATCCTCATCCTTTAGCTCCCTTAATCTCTCTTCTAATTCAAATTCAATTTGAGAGATAGATCTTTCTAAATTCTCCTTTGATGTAGCAAAGTGGGATGCTGGGAATATAGATACATGCTTTCTTCCACTAATTATGTTGCCTGTAAGTACATCAAACTCACGGATTCTGTCTATTTCATCTCCAAAGAATTCAACTTTTATCCCTTTATTAGTTGATGATGCTGGAAATATATCTAGCACATCTCCTCTTACTCTGAAGGTTCCTCTAACAAAATTTATATCATTTCTTTCATATTGAATATCCACAAGCTGGCTAATAACACTATTTCTATCTTTAACCATACCCTCTCGTAAAGATACAGTAAGCTTTTTATAGTCCTCTGGATTTCCTAGTCCATATATACATGATACAGAAGCCACAACTATAACATCTCGTCTTTCTATCAGCGCTGAGGTAGCTGAGTGACGTAACTTTTCTATCTCCTCATTTATTGATGCATCCTTCTCTATATACGTGTCAGTTTGAGCTACATAAGCTTCTGGTTGATAATAGTCATAGTAAGATACAAAATATTCTACAGCATTTTCCGGAAAAAACTCTTTAAATTCTGAGCATAATTGAGCCGCTAAGGTTTTGTTATGAGCAATAATTAAAGTTGGTCTTTGAACCCTCTCTATAATATTTGCCATAGTAAATGTCTTACCTGATCCCGTTACTCCAAGTAAAGTTTGATATTTTTTATCTCCAAGCATTCCTTTAACTATACTATCTATAGCCTCAGGTTGATCTCCAGTTGGCTTAAATTTTGAATGAATCTTAAACTGACCCATGATACATCACCCCACATTGTTCTAAAAATTATTCTTTATCGTTGTTATCTTTCTTTTCTTTAATTTTATTTAGTATATCTGAAAAACTAGAATTGTCCGGCTTTGCTACAGTAACCTGCTTAGGAACTTCCCTCGGAACTATAACAATCCCTAACTTTTCTTTATTATTTTTAACTTTACATTCTAACTCTTCTATATTTCCATTTTCTCTTCTAACCTTCATTTTTATAATGTCTGGAAGACTTTCTAACAAATTAAATATAACTTCGTCCTTATATAATTTAATATTATTTATTTCTAATATTAAATCTCCCATTTTAACTCCCATATTTCTAGCTATAGAATCATGTGCTACATCTAAAACACATACGCCCTCTTCATTACTCACATATTTTATTTTACCCTTTTTTTCTGCTACTCGATCAATATATAACATATATTCATGTAATACAGGCATTAATGTAAGAATTATCACATCTAAAATTTTATTTATATCTCCTAGGAAAGATAATAGAATTAGCACAGTACCATATCCTAAAATAAGCAACCCTGAAAATATGGGCTTATTTTTTTTGCTTTTTGTAAATGTTACTGTAGCATAATTAACTCCTGCAAAAATAGGTAGTGCACCAATTACCATAGTAGCAAAAATCGATACATTTTTACTATGATTAATAATTGGCCACCACTCTGGAGTATTTACACTTCCACCCATGACTGTATTTGCACTGGTGGCCTGTACCATTAGTAATATTATCATTGGTAATATCCATTGTCTTCTATACGCAAATCCACCTATGATTTTTTTATCTCTTGATCCAAATACGGGTATAGCTCCTCTTTTACCATCAAAGATTACTAATAATCCTTCAACAATATGCATTACTGCAATTAACACCAATAAATTAGTTATATCTATTTTTATCACATCTAAACTTGGATTTCCCATAATTAATGATATAAAATACAACAGTATTGATAATAGCCCTAGAATAGATCCAGAATAAGAAAAACAAACTAGTTTAGGACTAAAGAACATTAACGCTACTGATAAGATAAATATCAGAAATATATTAGAAGTTTCATAAAAAGCAATTCCCAAAAATGTAAGAATTAAGCTAGCTAAAACACCTCCTAATATTCCCATAACTATTTGTGACACAGTAAGTTCAAAAGTGGAAGATGAATTTTTACCCATAATTAATCTTTCCATTACCGTAGTTCTTTTATTTTTCATATAGAATACAACAGCCATCATTATTAATATAAATGCATAAGATGGCTCCACAATAGCATAGGACACCTGTTGCAAAGTATACTTTAAAAGTTCCATTCTTTTTCTCCTTTTCATTATGTAACAAAAGTAGATATACATAAGGAAAATTAAGTATCTACCTATTATAATAGATACTTAATTATTTATCTACTTCAAACTATAAAATTAGTTTTATTAACTTTTTCTATATGTTAACTTATTTTAAATTAATATTTATTATAATAAAAATATTCATCTCTATTATAATACCCTATATCCTATTTACTTAATCTTTTCTTTTGCTACTTCTAAAGCCTTTTGAAATTGAGGGTCTACTGATTTATCATAGGTTTTTCCTCTTAATTCTTCTGGATACTCCACTAAAACATCCGGTTCTATTCCTATACCATGGATATTCTGCCCATTTGGAGTGTAATATTTAGAAATAGTAACCTTTAATGCTGTCCCATCACTAAAACCATCTCTATCCCTATAGAAAGTTGTTTGAACAACACCTTTACCAAAAGTCTTAGTACCTACTAAAGTTCCAAGCTTATAATCTTTTATAGCGCCTGTAAATATTTCTGAAGCACTTGCGCTACCCTCATCTATTAATATAGTAAGTGGTAATCCTTCAGCAATTCCACCTACAGAGTTATAATCCTTCCTATTTCCATTCTTGTCTTCTGTATAAACTATATTCTTATTCTTAGGAATAAATTGTGAACACATATTTACAGTTTGATCTAATAATCCACCTGGATTTTCTCTTAAGTCTACTATTAAACTCTTCATTCCTTTTGATTTTAGATCTTTGATAGCATTCTCAAAATTGCTAGATGTATTTTCATCAAACATAGTAACCTGAATATATCCAACCTGACTGTCTATCATTTCTTTTTTTACAGTTATCATTTCTATTTCATCTCTTATAGCTTTAACATCAAAAGAGCCTTTATTTTCTCTAGATAAAGTAAGTTCTACAGCTTCTCCTTTTTTACCTTTCATAGTTGTAACTGCTTTTTCCAAGTCTTTTCCTTCAACCTTTGTTCCATTTACACTTTCAATTATATCTCCTGAAAGTATTCCCACCTTTTCCGCTGGTGAATTTTCAAAGGTAGCAACTACAACTATCTTATCTTCCTTAACACCTACCTGTATTCCTAATCCAACATAATTTCCTTCAGTTTGGGAGTAAAAGTCCTTAAACTCTTCTGCGTTCATATATGTTGTATATGGATCTCCTACAGCTTCTGTCATTCCCGCTGCAGCTCCATCTATAAGCTTATTAATGTCAATTTCGCCCAAATAATACTTATCTAACTTATCTTTTATGGTATATAACTTTTCAAAGTCCACTATATTTTCATATGTTTTTCTACTAACTAAAACTCTACCATCTGGTAACTTAAAAGATATATAGTTAGATAATCCTAATGTTATTAAATTTGTGACTATCAAAAGAGCCACTATGCCCGTTACTTTTTTCCACTTACTTTTCTTTTTATCCATAAAAATCACCCTCTCATTCTCATATATTTATTATTACTTTTTATCCCCAATAATAATACTATGAAATCTAAATTATTTTATTATTCCTTTCTATCACCAATATATTATATTATACACAAATAAGACTAAGAAATAAATTCTTAGTCTTATTTGTTCTTTATAATTTAAACTTTTAAGAACTTTCTCATGGACATTATACTTCCAATTGCTCCTATAAAAATTCCACATCCCAGGAATTCCCAAACAACTACTTTCCATATATATGAAATTTCTACTAAACTAAATCCAAACATGGTATCAGCAGTAAAATTACTAACCACCATAGTATATATCAAACTTAATATTACTACTGATATACAAGCTCCAACTATTCCTAGGATTATACCTTCTATTATAAATGGCCATCTAATGAACCAATCAGTAGCTCCTACATACTTCATTATTCCGATTTCTTTTTTTCTTGTAAACACTGTAATCTTTATAGTATTTCCTATTAAGAATAAAGATATCATAATAAAAATTACAAATGCTACAGCAGCAACTATTTTAACTGAATCTGTAAGCTTAGAAATTTTTGCAATTAACGATCTCGCATCTTTTATTTCCTCAATACCATCCATACCTTTGATACTACTTACAACTTTATCTACCACTAGTGGTTCTTTAACATTTACCGTAAATGAAGCTGGTAATGGATTTTTATCCTCAAATCCAGAAGTTAATTCACCAGATTTATCATTTAATTGTTCCCTTAAATCCTTTAAAGCATCTTCCTTACTTTGAAAGGTTATAGTATTAATACCTTCTACTGCTTTAATTTTATTCTCTATAGCATTTTTATTATTATCACTTATACCTTCGTTTAAGTAAATTTTTACCTCAACCATAGAGCCTAATTTAGTAATTGCTTTATCTACATTAGCTACCCCTAGTGTTATAGCACCTAATATAAAAAGGGTAGCTGTTACTGTAGCTATAGATGCTATACTTAAAGTTTTATTTCTTTTTATACTTTTAAGCGCTTCCATAAATGAATATTTAAGAGAATCAAATTTCATAACCGTATTTCCCCCTTTCCTCGTCTCTTGCAATAACACCCTTCTCAATAGCTATAACTCTCTTTTTCATGGAGTCAACTATGTCTCTTGCATGAGTTGCCATTACAATGGTAGTTCCAGCTCTACTTATATCGCTTAAAATATCCATAATTTCTAATGAAGTTTCAGGGTCTAAGTTTCCTGTTGGTTCATCAGCAATTAATAATGATGGACTATTTACTATAGCTCTAGCTATAGATACTCTTTGCTGTTCTCCACCTGATAATTCCGTAGGGAAAGCATCTCTCTTTTTTGATAATCCTACCATAGATAGCACCGCTGGAACTTTCTTTTGTATATCCTTTTCGCTTGATCCTATAACTCTTAGTGCAAAAGCTACATTTTCAAATACGTTTAAAGTTTGTATCAATCTAAAATCTTGAAATACTACTCCAATTTTTCTTCTATAATAAGGTATTTCTTTCCTTGTTAACTTTGTTAGGTCTGATCCTGCAACTATAACTGAACCTGCTGTTGGATTGACTTCTTTTAATAACATCTTTATAAAGGTAGATTTTCCTGCTCCACTTGGGCCTACTAAGAAAACAAATTCACCTTGGTCAATATGTACGTTAAGATTAGATAAAGCTAGTACATTGTTATTATAAACCTTAGTAACATTTTTAAAATCTATCATAATTATTAACTCTCCTCGACTTTTTACTTTTTATCTGTGTATATTATAACACAAAAATTTAAAATGCAAGTCCTACATAAGTTAAAAAATAATTAATTATTATTTCTTCTCATAAAAAAGAGTGGAAACATATAAATATTTTTCCACTCCTGCTTCTTTATGTATTTTAACTACACATATAAATTGTAAACTAATATATCATATATCAAAAAATATGATACTAAAAATGCAGAAGTACAGAATATAGTTCCTACCAAACCAAATTTATCAAGATACTGTCTCCAAGTTTTTTCATAACTTAAAGGTCTCAACAACTTTGTAGGTTGCAAAAATCCTAATGCTGATACAAATAACCCCCCACAAGAAAATACAATTCCTATATTTCTTATTGCTATAAGTATTAGTGAAAGCTCTATAGCTTGACCTTTAATTAATTGATATATACAACTAATAACTATACCCAAGACTACGGGTATAATGACTAATTTTAAAGACAATTTAAAACAAAATAATACATCACTCATATATCCTTTAACATCTTGTTTCATCCATAACGCTCTCCTTAGTAAATAGAATTTTCAAATTATTTATAAATTATATCATAGGTTATAAAAAAAAGAAACCTAAGATAATCTTAGATTTCTTCCCTATAGAATTTTATTGTCTTATTTCATACTAATTCCTGTTTTAACTGCTTTAACTATGTCTTCTGCAGTTAATCCATAAGCTTTTAATAGTTCTGCTGGCTTACCACTTTCACCAAAAGTATCCTTTATTCCAACTCTTAAAACTGTAGCTGGGCAATTTGTAGTTACTACCTCTGCCACTGCTGAACCAAGGCCACCTATAACACTATGCTCTTCTGCTGTAACTATAAGATTTGTTTCTCTTGCAGCTTTTGTTATTAATTCTTCATCTATAGGCTTTATTGTATGTATGTTAATAACTCTAACTCTTATACCTTCTTCAGCCAAAATATTATAAGCTTCTAATGCTGCCTCTACCATAATACCAGTTGCAACTATAGTAGCATCTTTCCCATCTCTTAAAGTTATTCCTTTACCTATTTCAAACTTATAATCTTCGTTATCATTTATTATAGGTACTGCACTTCTACCAAGTCTTACATAGCAAGGGCCTTCATATTTTGTTATAGCTTCTATGGCTGCTTCAGCCTCAATTCCATCACTTGGACTAATTACTATCATATTAGGTATACTTCTCATTAATGAAATATCTTCTACAGATTGGTGAGAAGCACCATCTTCTCCTACTGTTAAACCAGCATGAGTAGCACATACCTTTACATTTAATTTAGGGTAGCATATAGAATTTCTTATTTGTTCAAAAGCTCTTCCTGTTGCAAATATAGCAAAAGTAGATGCAAAAGGTATTTTCCCACAAGCTGCCATTCCTGCTGCTACAGTCATCATATTCCCTTCAGCAATTCCCATATTAATAAATCTATCTGGGCATACAGCTTTAAAATCAGCAGTTTTAGTAGACTTAGATAAGTCTGCATCAAGAACTACTATATTTTCATTTTCTTTACCTATCCTTGCCAATGCTTTTCCATAGGCTTCTCTAGTTGCAACACTCTTCATTATTCTTCTCCCCCAATCTCTTTTAATGCCATTTCACACTGCTCTTTGCTTGGAGCTGAACCATGCCAACTTGCTTGATTCTCCATAAAAGATACACCTTTTCCTTTAATTGTTTTACAAACTATCATTGTAGGCTTATCTTTTACTTCTTTTCCAGCTTCTATAGCATCTTTTATCTTAACTAAATCATGACCATCTTCTAAATAAATCACGTTCCATCCAAATGCTACAAACTTATCAGCTATAGGATTAGGATTCATAACCTTATCAATATCTCCATCTATTTGAAGTCCATTATAATCGACAAATGCTGTTAGATTATCTAGTTTATAATGAGCTGCACACATAGCTGCTTCCCAAACTTGACCTTCCTCAAGCTCTCCATCTCCTAATAATGTATACACCCTATATGAACTATTATCAAGCTTTCCTGTTAATGCCATACCTACTGCAGCTGAAACTCCTTGACCTAATGAACCTGTAGACATATCTACCCCTGGTATGTAATTCATGTTTGGATGACCTTGTAGCATTGCTCCTGTTTTTCTTAACTTCATAAGCTCTTCTTTATTGAAGAAACCTTTCTCTGCAAGAGCTGCATATAAAACTGGTGCTGCATGACCTTTTGATAATACAAATCTATCTCTATTAGGATTCTTATGATCTTCTACATTTATATTCATTTCATTAAAGTATAATGTAGTAACGATTTCTACAGCTGATAGTGAACCACCTGGGTGCCCAGATGCTGACTCTGTTACCATCTTTATAATATCTTTTCTTAAAACTTTCGCTATATTCTCTAATGCTTCTAATGACTTTTCCATTGCTTATCCCTCCCTGACTTTCTTCTAAACTCATTATATCAATAATTTATTTATTCTCAACTATTTAGTTGAAATTTTCCTTTTACTCACACATTTCATTATAATAACTGTTCAATAATTGTTTTCACATATTTTATATTCACATATCTAAAATAATATATTAATAAATATTTATTAATATATTATTTCCCTTACACTTCAATTAAATACCACCATACTACCGTGTTTATGAAAGTAATAAATCCTTCATACACTTTCTTGTTCATATTACTATTTAATCTAAAAGGAGCTATTTCAAAATAGTTCACTAACCTTTACAAAGTGTTAAGCTACACTGATATATTATTGCTAGTGCATACTCAACATCCATTTAAGATTTAGTATATTTTGAAACAGCCCCTTAATATTATATTTTTAAATCTAAACTAATTTTTAGAGCAACGTCAACTTTAATCATATCTTCATCGGTCATATGACCTATCTTTTCTTTTAATCTTCTTTTGTCTAAAGTTCTGACTTGCTCTAGCAAAACTACCGAGTCTTTATTTAATCCATATTCTTCAGAAGAAATTTCTACATGAGTTGGAAGTTTTGCCTTATTTATCTGAGAGGTTATAGCTGAAACTATCACAGTTGGACTGTATCTATTTCCCACATCATTTTGTATAATTATTACAGGTCTTATTCCCCCCTGCTCCGATCCAACAACTGGACTTAAATCAGCATAAAATATATCGCCTCTCTTTATAACAATTGTCATTAGGCATTCACACTCCTAAAGGCTAGCTTCATATTCACTTAAGTCATTAATATAACTCTCAAAGCCATATTCTGATAATTCTAAATTTAATTCTCTCATAGCTAAATATCCTTGTTTCATTTTTTCTATATAGCTATTACTATTATAGCCTTCACTATATACTATTCCATAATCCACAATTAATTTACTACTTGTTATAAATTGTTTTTTATCTATATCATTAAAATTTCCGCAAAAACTACTACCAAAATTCAGAATAAATTTCTTTGAGCTACCCATGGATTTCATTACCTCCAATTTAAATAACAACTATATGTACAACTTAATTATAAATCATCAATTGTTATTATGTCAAAGAAAATATCCTTAATTTCTACTTTTTACAACATTTTTTTATAGTTTTTACTATACATAGTTTCTTACAGTAAAATTTTTACCACTTTTTGTATATACTCTTGGAACTCTCTTACTTATATCACAAATTATTTCATAATTAACAGTACCTAAAACTTCCGCTATATCATCTGCTGTTATAACATTACCTATATTATCTTTTCCAATTAATATAACTTCATCCCCAACTTTTACATCTAGTACATCTGTTACATCTATCATACATTGATCCATACAAATACGACCTACCATAGGTACTACTTTACCATTTACAATTACTTTAGCCTTTCCTGTTAAAGCTCTTGAAATGCCATCTGCATATCCTATAGGAAGAGTTCCAATTATTCGTTCTGCAGGCGCTCTATACAATCTACCATAACTCACATAATCACCTTCCTGTATTTTTTTCAAATGAACAATTTTACACTTTAACGACATAACAGGTATTAAACTTACATTATTTTTATTCACATAATTAGAAGGATAATATCCGTAAAGCATAATACCAGCTCTAACTCCACCATATGGTAAATCAGGAAAATCTATTATAGCAGCACTATTACTTACATGTTTAAATGGTATATTTACACCTAATTCTTCAAGATATTTATTAAATTCATTAAACTTTTCAATTTGAAAATTAGCATAAGTTTTATCTTCCTCATCAGCAGTTGCAAAATGAGTAAATATTCCTACAATTCTTACGCCTTTTAACTTAGTTATCCTATGTACTTCTCTAGCCTGCTCCCTTGTTGTTAAAAATCCAATCCTGCCCATACCTGTATCTATAGCTATGTGAATTTTAGCTATGTTATTCTTCTCCATAGCCATGTCTGAAAGTATTTTAGCATCTTCATAATTATATATAGTTTGTTCTATTTCTAAATCAATGACCTCATCATAAAATTCCTTTGGCGTAAATCCCAGTATAATAATAGGAATATCTACACCAGCTTTTCTTAGTTCTATAGCTTCTGTAATAACGGCTACTGCAAATCTATTTATACCTTCATCCATTATAGCCTTATATATGTCTATGGCTCCATGTCCATATCCATCTGCTTTTATTGTGGCAATTATTTCTTTTCCCTCTGAAACCCTCTTTACTTCCCTAACATTATTCCTTAAAGCATCTAAATCTACTTCTGCCCAGGAGGGTCTTATTTTTTCTTCCATACTACTCACCTTGATCACCTTTCCAGTTGTCAAGAACTTACTCATAGTAAATACTAGATTCGCTCTTACTGTTTTGTATCATTGTTATAAATCTAACTCCACATCTTCAACCTTATCAGTCCAGTTAAAGCTTTCATAAGTATATATAATTCTTTCTCTCCCTTTGTTATCATAGATTATTATATTCTTTGGTAGATTATTTTTAATATCATAATATAAGCTACCCTTGCAAATGTTATCATTACTTCCAGGGATTAATGTTGTTATTACAAAGTATTCGCTATTATTTATTGTTTCCGTTTTAAATTCCAGCTCTTCATTAGTGTATATTAATCCTATATATTCACCAATGAATCCATATTTAAATACTTCGTCAAATCCTTTATCTAAGGTATATTCTTTTGTATTATCGTTATCTTTAACAAGTATTTCATCGCCCTTAAAAGTAAATGACCTCTTATCCTTTAAATCTAGTTTATATCCTATATCCTTTTTATAAGTTTGAAACCCTTCATATTTATTAGTTTCTCTATCATTTATAACCTCTATAGTTATATCACTCTTATAAGCTTTAATCTCTTTCAAGGTATCAATTGCATTATACTCATCTAAAGCCTCCGATTTTCCTTTCATCAATAAGGTTATTATAATGGACAAGCATATTCCTATAATAATAACTAGTGCATAAATTAGTTTTTTCTTCATAAATTCCTCCAATTAACTTATTACACTATATGTTTATTATAGTTTTATCCTTTCTATAACCATATTTATTTTATTATGATCAACAGTCGTTTCTATGTATCAATTACTATCCATAATTTCTTTTATTCCAAAAGGTAATTCTTCTATAATATGAGTAGCATTGACACAGAACATATTCTCTGCTAATCTGTCACCACAATACCCATGTATAAATGCCGCAATGCATGTAGCTTCTAGAGCTCCATATCCCTGAGCAATAAATGAAGTTATAATTCCTGTTAAGGCATCTCCCATTCCACCTGATGCCATAGCACTATTTCCTGCAGTATTCTCAAAAACCTGTGTCCCATCAGTTATTATGGTTCTATGGTCTTTTAATAAAACTATCACATCATACTCATAGGCAAAACTTCTTGCTACTTCTACCCTATTTTCTTTTATTTCATCGACGGATAAACCTGTTAACCTTGCCATCTCTCCATAATGAGGTGTTAGTATAATACTATTGTTTTTGCTATGAAGTAATTCAAGTTTTTCCTGTAGTACATTTAGTCCATCAGCATCAATTACAATAGGACATTCTGCATTTTCAATCATACTTTTCACTATGTTAAAAGTTAACTTGGTATTCCCCATTCCTGGTCCAATAGCAATACAACTAGACTTAACCATAATATTTCCTATTTTTTCACTTTGTTCAAAATTGATTGTCATAGCTTCATTTAACTTTATGCTCATTATCTCCTGTATATCTTTTGGCACACAAAGGGTCACTAACCCAGCACCACTTCTTACTGCACTTTGAGCAGCAATATATGCAGCACCAGAAAACCCCATAGATCCGGCTATTATAAGCGCTTGTCCATAATCTCCCTTATATGCATCATCATCTCTAGCTTTTAATGTATTTTGTATCATTTCCTTATCGACTTGTATGGCCCTATGCTTAAATCCTATAAACCCTAGCCTATTACTTCTTAATTTATCAAAAGGATTTACCATATTAAACGACCTCCAAAACAGCATAGGCAATAGCACTATCACATCCATGAGAAATACTCAGATGAATAGTTGTACTCCCATTCTTATTGGCAATATTTTTTGCCTCTCCTTCTAATGTGACTGTAGGTTTACCAAGAGTAGTACTCTCTACTATTATGTCTCTGAAGTTGAATCCTCTGAATCCTGTTCCTAGTGCTTTTGAAACTGCTTCCTTTGCAGCAAACCTACCTGCTACATATTCCGGTCTCAAATTCCTAGTTTTCAAGTATTGTATTTCTTTAGTTGTAAATATTTTTTCTAAAAATTTATCACTTGTTTCTAATATATCTTTTATACGTCTTATCTCAACTATATCTACTCCAACTCCTACTATCACCATCTCACCTCCAAACCTTAAAATTTTATATGCTTATAATTTAATTATAAACATTTTTTTACATCTTTAATTTTAATAAATAATCAGATTAATATCAACTATAACTTATATATACATAAACATATTCGATAATAATATTTTCAATTATTTTATTAATTAAGTTTAACTATATAAACTACTTATATAAATAATAATAGTTATAATTAATTTGCTATTGCTTGTACAACTTCGTCAAAATCAGCATAATATGCCTCTATATATTCTTCTATAATATCTATAAGATGTATTGGTGATACCACATTATTTTTTAATAACCCCAGAAGCTCACTCCCCTTATATCTATTAGGAGTTATGCATTGTACATGTTCTTTGTATTGCTTTACATGTTTGCCTTTATTTTTCACTTCACTTTCTATTTCTACACCATATACATCTATAACCCTTCTTTCACCATCCATATGAACCTCTAATTCTGATTGAATTAAATTATAAGTGTATTCTATAGTATTTTCTTCACATTCCATGTTAGATTTTAATGTCTCAATTATCATAAAAGCACCCCCAAATAATGTAAAACTATTTATAGCAACAAAATTACAACATTTTATTGCCTAAAGAAATTGTATCACTATATAAAAAAATAATGTGTAAATTCTTGTAGGCAACAATATTATCTTACCCCTTAAAATTTACACCTTATTTCACAAAATTACTTATTCCTTACAGTTATATAAACTTATTTGTGACTGTTAATATATCAGTGGATAAAATGTTAATATTCTGTGAGTTTTCTTGTCTTTTATTGTAGATTTATTTTTACTCCCAATATTTAATGTTTTTCTTAATGTTATCCACATACTTTTCCACTTTTTGTTCATAAGACTTGTTTATAACATGTGTAGAAAACTTTGCTTCATTATACATATTAGTAACTTCATCAACTTCTTCACAGTTATCCACTTTTATTTTAACAACATTACCCAGTTGCCTTGGAGTCATATATGTCTTAAAAACCTCCTTTTTATTAGCAACTTCTACAAACTCACTATACTTATATAAAACTTCTTCTCTAGGCGTCCCCTTCTTCCTAAATATCTTTTTAATTTTATTTATAACTTTTTTATAACCAGGATCCAATTGATCAATATCTTCAACTATTTCAGTATAACCACTATCTCTATTGATATTAGTTCCTTTTACTATTCTTTTTATAATACTAATTACAATTAATATTAATATTATTGTTACTATAGTATTCATTATAAATATAAATACCGGACTTGCTTTTACCATTTCAATATTAACTTCTTTGATTTGTTTTGAACTTTCACTACCTACATCTAATTTTCCAAATATATCTTCTAAAGATCCATGCCTTTCAGCAAATAATTTTTTTAAAGCATTAATAATCCAAATCATAGGATTTTCTATAATTTTTATTATTATATCTATTATTAATCCAGTTATAAATTCAAAACCTTCATATAAAGTCTTAGTTATTTTTAAAAATATATCATAGATAAATTCCTGTGTAGTTAATAAAGCTAAGGAAATCAGAGATATATTTATAACTTTATTAGCTTTTGAACTTTTAATATTATAGCAATATCCCATAGTCTCCCTCATAGTTATAACTACCAATATAAGATATATAATTGTCCCTCTAAATACAACCTCTGCATAATGAGACTTAAATATACTACAAATAATTGATGCTATAAAGATAACGGAAATTCCCTTTATAAGGATATTTTTATATCTATCATAGTTTATATTTTCATTAATTTCTCTAAGTAAAATAGCACTAATTAATGCTATAAATATTATATCTAAAATGGCAATTAATATTTCTTGACTAAATATTTCATAAACAATAGCTGGGATTAAAGATATTGCAATACAAACCTCTACCTTCTTACCTTTTTTTAACAAGTACTTACTAGTTAATATAGATATCATTATTAAAATAAATATAGAAAATTTCATATCCTTAGAAAATATAAGAGCTGTTACTATCATCCAAACAATAGATGTTAGCATACTAAATGTTATATCGTAATAAAGTCTAACTTGTTCAGACCAACTCATTACTTCATCTCCCCCTTATATGAAATTTTATCAATTCCCTTAATACTTTTAATGCTATTATCCCTAGATACATCTATAACCTTTATTTTATAACCATTTGCAACTAGAATATTTAAAATTCTCCTATCTTTCTCATTTAAATAAGAAGTAATTAATACATATGTGCAGTTTTTATCAAAATAATGCATTCTACTCTTTAAGTATTCATTAAGCTCATATTTTACAGCTAGATATATTCTAGTACAAAACTCTAATATCCTATTAAAACTTCCTACTTTTGGCTCAATTTCATTTACTGAATTTTCATTACAGTAAATTAAATGTGCATTACTCCAAATGCCTGTTGGAATGCTTTCCTTAGAAGCTTTCGCAGCTAATGCAACTGCAATATCTATAGATGTTTCTATAAGTTCTTCATCTATATAATTACAACAAGGATCTCCACACTGTGTATTAAGAATTATAACCATCTGCTGTTCTGATGTATAATCATAGTCTTTAACCATAAGTCTATCCGCCTTTAAAGAAGATTTCCAATGAATATCCTTCATTCTATCTTCAACATTATATTCTCTTATTCCTTTTATATAAAGCGGATCCTTATGTATCCATCTCCTTACTGTATTGTCTCCTAAAAAATTTGTAACATCAAATCTAAAGCTTCCGATGGATTTCACCTTAGGATAAATTAAAACTTCTACATAATTATTCTGCTCTCTACTTTTAATATTTAGTCCAAGCACATCTCCAATAAAAATATTCATGCACTTTATTGTATAAGCTCCCCTTTTATCTCCTACTAAAGTATAGGTTCTACTTTTTCTTTGAAACTTACCCATTACATACTTGCAAATATGCCAATTATCATTTCCATATTTATAAGTAGAAACTTCACCAAGAAACCTTAATTCAACAGGTATTCTTTCTTCAACTACCAAAAATAGAACTGACATTCTTTTATTATTTTCTACCTTCATAGTTATTGTAAATTCTTCTCCGACAGTTACCCTATCTGGTTTTATTTCTCTGTACACCTTTAAATTTTCATACCCTTTTTCAGTAAGCAAATCCATTATATTTACGAGTATAATTACAATTGCTGCAAGAAAAAATATTTGAAGTATCATAACGCACCTCTACTGTCTATCTATTGGAGTTTCTATAGTAGCAAGAATGCTTTGTATAACTCTTTCGCTCTTCTCACTACCACTATTTATTTCACTTTTCAAAATAATTCTATGACTCATTACAGGTATTGCAAGTTCTTTTACATCTTCAAGAATTACATAATCTCTTTCTCTAATAGCAGCTAATGCTTGACAACCTTTCATAAGATTTAATGTGGCTCTAGGACTACATCCTAATTCTATTTCACTGTTAGTTCTAGTAGCATTAACTAAATCCACTATGTATCTTCTTATTTCATCACTAACATGAACTTCATTATAATTCTCTTGCACATATTTTATTTCTTCCATAGTTATAGCAGGTTCTAATGATTCTAACGGATCTTCCCCTATGAACCTATCCATCATTTTCATTTCATCATCATAGCTTGGATACCCCATAGATAATCTCATGAAAAATCTATCTAATTGAGCTTCTGGTAACGGGAAAGTACCAAATTGTTCTACTGGATTTTGAGTTGCTATAACAAAAAATGGTCTCTTTAACTTTATAGTATTTCCTTCTACAGTTATCTGTCTCTCTTCCATGCACTCAAGTAAGGCAGATTGTGTTCTTGGCGTAGCTCTATTTATTTCGTCAGCTAAAACAATTTGACTTAGAAGAGGTCCTTCTCTAAATTCAAACGCCTTTAATTGTTGATTATAAAAATATATTCCTGTTAAGTCCGAAGGTAATAAATCTGGTGTAAATTGAATTCTTTTAAAGCTACAATTCATAGTTTTTGACAATGTTTTGCACAATTTAGTTTTTCCAAGTCCTGGAACATCTTCTAGTAATACGTGACCAGAAGTTATAAATGATACTATTATTTTATCAATTATATGCTCCTTACCAATTATAACTTTAGATATGTTTTGCATTGTTTTCTCTCTAAACACTTTAAATTTTTCAAGATCCATAATAATCCCCTCTACCCTTATATTTTACTTAGCTTTAATCTATATTTTATTAATGGATGTCATGATTATAATAAGATTAAAGTTTTGCCCTATGAATTTATTATACTCTTAATATGGCTATTATCCAAATATTTTCAATATACTAAATCAATACTTTTTGTTACTTAAATAATTTTTTAATTTATTATTAAATAATTAAAAAAAGCTTATTCTATTATAATATTACAATAGAATAAGCTTTTAATGATTAAAAATATTGTTTAGATTGTCATACACATATATGCGATTTACTAAAATAACAAATTAAGTCATGTAGATTTAACCAATTTCTTCTTTAGGCTTCCTAGTATTCATAAACTGAAATTCATCTGCTATAACTTCTGATATGTACTTTTTCTGTCCATCTTCACTTTCATAATGCCTACTTTGAAGTCTACCAGTTACACTAATAACACTTCCTTTAATTAGATATTCATTAACAATTTCTGCTTTCTTTCCTCTTAATACTACTGGAATGAAATCTACATGTTTTTCTCCTGATGCAGTTTTATAAGGTCTATCTACAGCCAAAACCAATCTAGTAAAAACCTTACTACTATCTTCAAAAACTTTAATTTCAGGGTCTCGTGTCAATCTACCAACTAAAACTATTCTATTCATCATATACCTCCAAAAAAACATATCATTTTTTGTAATTTTACCCATGAATATATTTTTTAAACATATTATAAAAAATATCTAAAATATTCTATTAATATAAGTATAATAAAAATACTATTGAAATCACTATTCCAATAGCATTTTTATTATATTTATTTATATATATCTGAAAATTCTATTTTTATTCTTTCTAAATTATATTTATCAGCATGATAAAGGTTTGTTGAGCAAAATTGATTTTTAGAAAGTATGTTAGGTAGTTCTACAATGAATTCACTTCCTCCATTAACAACACTTTTTACATATGTCTTTCCACCATGATTTTCAACTATAGATTTTACTAGGGACAATCCGATGCCACTGCCCTCGTGAGATCTAGTAAATAGATCCTCACCTTGTACAAATCTATCAAAAATCTTTTCTTGAAGCTCTTCTGGTATTCCTATGCCATTATCCTTTACTGAAATCTGAACCTTGTCCCCTAAATCATGAATAGATACCATAATAGTTCCATCATCCTTAGAAAATTTAACTGCATTAGATAGTAGGTTTAATACTATTCTTTCTATATTTTCTCTATCAATTCCAATAATTTTTTCTTCAATATCAGTATCGAATATTAAAGTCATACCCTTACTTTCAACATACTCTACTGCAGCCATAGTTATATCCTCCACTATAGCTACTATATCATAATTTCCAAAATTCATTTTTAAGTTACCTACATCAATTCTAGTAACATCTATTAAGTTGTTTATTAATCTTAGTAATCTATAGCTATTTACTTTCATTAAATCTAGGTATCTATCTAATTGTTCATCATTTTTATCTTTATAATTATACTGTAATACTTGTACAGTACTTAATATTATATTTAACGGTGTTTTTAATTCGTGAGACATATTAGATATAAATTCAGTTTTTAACTTATCATATTTTATAGCTTGTTCCAATTTAACTTTATTTAATTGCGCCTTTTTACGCTCTGTAACTTCTTGAATTAAAAATACTACAGATCTTCCATAACTAAAGTTTATTCCTAAACTTGCAATCTCCACATCTACTAGTTCTCCATATTCCTTACTTATTTTAACTTCCTTAAATTCTGTAGATTTCCCTCTAAATTGAGCATCAAAATACATTTCTTTAACTACATCTTTATATTCTTCATCTACTATATCCATATAGGATAAATTATTTAATTCATCTATATCATTGAGTCCTAAAATATTAACCAAAGCTTCATTACCTATCTCAAGATTACCATCAGAATATATAGCCATACCAAAAGGCAAAAGCTTAAGTAACTCCACATAGTTATCCCTATTCTTTATTACAGCTTCCTCCACTTTTATTCTTCTTGTTATATCTCTAAGTAAAAATATAGAATATATATCATTATCATTTCCAAAACACATTGGTGTAACTTCACAATACACAATGCTACCATCTTCTCTAATAAACTTTCTTTCTACTATGTTTAAACTAGAATTGTATTTAGAATACTGCTTTTTCAAAAATTCATCATTATATTCTATAGAATCTAATTTAATTATTTCAAAAATGCTTTTACCTAAAAATGTACTATCTTTAGAATGTCCAATTATATCCATAGCAACCCTATTTATATAACTAATTCTATTTTCTTTTTCTATTACAATTCCAGTAGTGCTTTTAGCAAAAATAGCTTTATAAAAACTTATATTTAAATCTATTTCTTTTGTTGATATGAAGTCCTCATCCTCATCTTTGTCTACTACAATATATTTGAACTCTTCATGTTCCTCCAACTCATTACTATCTTTATTAATATCTTCTGATTTAAAATGGAGATTATTACTTGCTATGCTTTTCAACAACATTATGGTGCCTTCATCCTTACCAACCTTTATGCTTCTAAAAACTAATTCTATTTCTATTTCTTTATATATCTTTGTGTCTATATTTGCTCGAATTCTCTCGCTTCTATCATTTTTTATAAAATCCTTTACATTAAAGACACCACTCTTCAATGTAGAAAATTTTATCATTGTATTTATGTCTAATCCTTCAATTAAACCTATACTTTGAACTCCTAGAAATTCTATCGCTCCTTCATTGCAGTATTTAATTTTATTATTACTATCTATAGCTATAATAGGTTCTGAAATGTTGTTGTAAAACTCCAAATCTTCCGTATTTTTAAACTCCATTATTTATCCTCCAATTTTAACGTTACTCAATGTACCACTTAATCATTTTACACTAAAATTAATACTTTTTTTACTACATTTTTCTACTATTATTCTACATTTTTTTCTTGACACGTTAATGAGAATAAATCTCTGTACATCTTCTGAGTAAAAATAACAAAATTTCATATACAATATAAAAACCGGTATATACTTTGGAATTATATACCAGTTTTTATTATCCATTATTAAATTATATATGCGTTTAAATAACTTTTTTTCTCAAAAAATTTTTAAAGTCATCTTGTAACTCTTGTCTTTTTAAAGCAAATTCTACTGTAGCTTCTAAAAATCCTAATTTATCCCCTACATCGTATCTTCTACCTTCAAAAATATAAGCGTGCATACTTTGCTTTTCCATAAGTGTTTTTAAACCATCAGTTAATTGTATTTCATTGCCTTTTCCTGGCCTAGTATCTTCCAATATGTCAAATATTTCAGGTGTTATAATATATCTACCCAAAATAGCCACATTAGATGGAGCTTCTTCAACTTTTGGCTTTTCCACTAAATCTTCAACTACATACTCTCTATCATTAATTTTATTGCCCTTTACAATTCCATATTTATTTACATTTTCTATCGCTACTTCTTGAACTCCTAAAATTGAAGTACCGTGCTCATCATAAGCATCCATTAATTGCTTTAAACAAGGAATTTCACTGTCTACTATGTCATCCCCTAGCATAACTGCAAAGGGTTCATCTCCAACAAAAGCTTTAGCACAACTTATAGCATGCCCTAACCCCTTTGGATTCTTTTGCCTAATATAATGGATGTTAGCCATATTAGTAGACTTATCTACTAACTCTAAAAGTTCCACCTTTCCATCTCTCTCAAGATTCATTTCTAGCTCTACAGCTCTATCAAAATGATCTTCTATAGCTTTCTTATTCCTACCTGTTATTATAAGTATCTCTTCTATACCTGAAGCCACCGCTTCTTCTACTATATACTCTATCGTAGGTCTATCTACAATAGGAATCATTTCTTTAGGTACGGCCTTTGTAGCTGGTAAGAATCTAGTCCCTAAACCTGCAGCTGGAATTATAGCCTTTCTAACCTTCATCTCATACCCCTCCATAACTATTAATACCGTTTATTTTATGTTAATCCACGCTATTATCTTAACACAATATGACAAATACTTAAACTAATATATCTTATAAGTTTCAATATTCAACATGAATTTCCTATAAGTTAAAATTATGCTCTCTATCATACATTAATAATGCATTTAATTCTCCACCTAATAAAATTGTAGTAGATGTTATCTGTAGCCATATCATCATAACTATAACTACTCCAATGCTTCCATATATGTCTGTATATTTCCCAAAATTATTGACATAAAAAGCAAATGCCATTGATAAAATTATCCAAACAATACTTGTAAATACAGCGCCTGGAAAAGTCTCTCTCCATTTTATTCGTCTTGATGGTATAAGCTTATATACCGCTGAAAATATAACAATCATACCAGCTAGACCAATTGGATATCTTAAATATCTTATAAAATAAAATAGCTTAATATCAAGATCTAACCACTGAACTAATTCTAGACTTATCATCTCTCCAAATACTAAAAATCCTAGTACAAATATTATCATAAAAGTTATTACTATCATAAATAGAACAGATAATATAACTACTTTTATCTTATTTTTATCTTCGTCTTCATTATATGCTCTATTTAGTCCATATCTTACAGCCCTAAAAGCTCTAGATGCAGTATAAAGAGAAAACATTAATGAAAAGGATAATAAATTTCCATTTCTAGTTTGTAGTAATTGTAGTGCTAAAGTAGATACTAATTCATATAATTCTTCTGGCATTATGGTTTGCAAACCGCTAATAACTTCACCAGGATCTACATTTATAAATCCAACTAGAGTTAATAACAAAATTAAAAATGGGAAGAATGAAAATAGCATATCAAAAGCCAACTGTGAAGCTAATGAAGATATATGATGATTCTTATATCTTAATGCCATTTTTACTATATACTCAGTTATTTTCATAGGCAATACCCTACCTTTTATATTGATCTAATGTCCATCCATTGTAATATTCCCCTCTTCATTAGGACAGAATATAAACAGTGTCAAGACCCTATAAACTCCATTAGAAATTGACGTACTATTGAAACTAAGTTTCCATTAATTATACCATCTTTCTTAACATAATTAAATAAATCACCCTTCATAAAATTTAGTGTTAACTTCCTTATAAAATAATAAATTTCTTATGATTATTATGAATAATAACTTTAAAATATATTATAATTAGTAATATAAGGGGTGATATTGTGAAAATTGGACTGGTACAAAATAATATCTTATGGGAAAATAAGCAATTTAACTTATCAGCTAGCAAAGAATTTTTTAAAAAAGCTAAAGATTTAAAAATAGATTTACTTTTGTTCCCTGAACTTTCCTTTACTGGATTTACAATGAACATAGAAAAATTAAAAGAATTCGATTTTTCTACTATTGCCTACATTACTAGTTTATGCAAAAGGTATTGCATTAATGCAGGAATAGGTTATATTCAAGGCATTGCTAATGATAAAAAAGGAAGAAATAATTATGCAATTATTTCTTCTAACGGAAATATTCTATGTAACTATTCTAAAATACATCCTTTTTCTTATGGTGATGAAAGTAAGTACTATACTGGTGGAGATGAAATATGTTTTGCACAAATTGATGACATAACCCTTTCACCTTTTATATGCTACGACTTAAGATTCCCTGAAGTTTTTCAAATAGCTTCAAAGAAATGTGACTTAATTACTGTAGCTGCTAATTGGCCTGAATCTAGAAAAGAACATTGGATAACCTTACTTAGAAGTAGAGCCATCGAAAATCAATGTTATATTGCTGGAGTTAATAGAATTGGTATTGGTAATAATATAATATATAGTGGAAATTCTTTAATTATAGATCCATTAGGTAAAATTATATGTAGCATAGACGAAGGTGTGGAAGACATTCTCGTAACAGACATAAATAGATCCTTAGTCAGTAGAGTTAGAACTTCCTTTAAAGTAAAGGAAGATAGGCGCGAATCCCTTTACGATAAATTAAAAATAAACAATGCATAGAATACAATTTGTTGATATTTTTATTTAGGTAATATATAATAAATATTATTAAACAACTATAATTATTAAAAGAGGTGTAAACATGATTGATAAAGTTTTAGAAGTACTAAAAAATTCACCTGAACCATTAAAAGCTGGAGAAATTGCAGAAAAAGCTGGTATTGACAAAAAAGAAGTAGATAAAGCTATAAAATCACTTAAAGCAGAAGATAAAATAGATTCTCCAAAGAGATGCTATTACGCTGCAAAATAACTAATAAACCAATATTTTAAAGAGTATACCTGAGTATCTTAATACGCTCTAGATATACTCTTTTTACATTTCTGATATCTCATTATTTAAAACTGCATTTACGTTAAGATATTTAATTATTTCTTTTAAAATCTTAATATCTAATTTCTTAAGAAGTTGATTTATTCTATAATGTAATTATAAATAACTTCTATTCCTTCTTCTATGTCTTTATAATTAACCATTTCCATATTTGTATCCTTATATCTTACAGGATAAACTAAAGTTCCAGTCTTAACCCCTATTCCTTCTTTGTGAATTGTTTTACCATCCCCTTGAGTTTCTCCAAAGATATAATGTGGCTTTTTATCCATTTTCTCATAAACCTTTTCTAATTGTTCTTTCACTTCATGATGCATTAATAAAGTTCTATCCATAAACTTTATTCCTGTACCCTTTCCTAAAGAAAACTTTCCACTTCCTCCTAAGGTATCTCCAGCCTTTTCTCCATCTATAACTAAAGCATACATAGGACTTATTTCATAGGTAGCTGCTCTTGCTCCTCTTCCTCCTAAAGTGTTTTGGGTTGAGAATACAAAATATATTTCCTTATTTAACTTTTCTAATGACTCCTTATTTTCTATAAGTTTCTCTATAGCTTTTAGTGACATATAACAGCCTACCCTATTATCTAAAGCTGGTGCAATTATATTCTTTTCTTCCTCTATAACATTAGATGTAATAGTACATACATCTCCTTCTCTCACTAGTTCTAAAGCTTCTTCTCTACTTCCTACTCCTAAATCTATATACATTTCATCTATTTTAGGACTATCTTTAGTTCCACAAACTCTTCCTGAATTTCCGTTTTCAAATTCCACCATATTATTTACAAAAGCGGATTCATCAAATTCTCCTACTTTTCCAATTCTTAAGAAACCATTATCTTCAATATACATAACTATAAATCCCATGGTATCCATATTAGATGAAATCATAACTTTCTTTTCTTCATCTCCATCGCTCTTACCTAAAACTGCTATAACATTTCCCATGCTATCCACTTTATTTTCTACTTCTAAGAAATTTAAATGCTCAACAATTACACTTCTAATTTCCCCTTCGTGCCCACTAACTCCAAAAGCACCTATCAAATCTTCAAATAATTTATTCATCACTAATACCTCCAAAATCTATAGTGTTTTTAAGTATTCTACTAGTAATTTAACTGTATTTTTTATATCTTCCTTTGATGCTATTGACACTGAAGAGTGAATATATCTGCATGGAATTGAAATAGTAGCAATCTTTGCCCCAAATCCTGTACCATGGAAGGTAGCTGCATCGTTTCCTCCAGCTATAGCCTTTCTTCTTTGGTATGGAATATTTAAATTATCTCCTACTTCCATAATGTCATCAGCCACATCAACATCAAATATACTAGTTAAATCCATTATTGATATAGCCGGTCCCTTACCAACTTCAGTGGCTCTTAGATGTTTAGGAACACTTGGCATATCTGCACATATAGTTCCTTCTAAAGCAATTCCTAAATCACCCTTTAAATTTAGAGAAGATATGAAGGCACCTCTTTCTCCAACCTCTTCTTGAACTGCAAAAACTCCATATAAATCTACATCATACTTTTCCTTTAGAGCCTCCATAAGCACTAAACATCCTACTCTATCATCAAAGGCCTTTCCTTTTATAAGACCTTCTCCAAATTCATCATACTCTGTATCAAAAACTACATACTCACCTAGCTCTATGAGATCTTCACTTTGGTTTCTAGTAGTAGCTCCTATATCAATGCAGCAATCACTATAATTAAGACCCTTTTCTCTCTCCTCTGCTCCTTGAAGGTGAATTGGTTTTGCTCCAATAACGCCTGGTATTTTATTAGGCCCTATAAGTACAGTCTTAGAAGGTATTATCTTTGCATTTATTCCTCCTAAAGCACTAAATCTTAGGCTTCCATCATCATTGTATCCGGTTATAATAAAACCTACCTCATCCATATGAGCATCAACTATTACTTTTTTCCCTTTTCCCTTTTTATGAACAATAATATTTCCCATTCTATCCACAAAAATTTCATCCACGTAAGAGGTAACCTGCTCTTTAATAAAGCCCCTCACTTCTCCCTCAAATCCTGAAGGACCACTTAAAGAAGTTAGTTTATCTAAAAGACCATCCTTTTGAAGAATTTCATCTAAAAACATACTAATTCCTCCACTTCTTCACCCTTTATACTTTCTATTAGTTTTGCCATCATATATCCTGTATTTTTTATATCATCCATATTTACAGTTTCCACCGAAGTATGCATGTATTTTATAGGGATTGATATAAGAAGTGTAGCAACACCCTCTCCAGCTACTTGGATATCCCAAGCATCAGTACCTGTATTTCCAGCTTCCACCTCTAATTGAAATGGAATATTATATTCTTTACAAACCTTCATAAGATGCTTTCTAACCTTCGGATGAATATTAGGTCCTATACAGATTACACCACCCTTACCTAATTCAGTATCTCCATGTTCAAGGCCATACATTCCACAATCAAAGGTAACATCTACAGCAATACCTATATCTGGATTAATCCTATTAGTAGCAGTTTTGGCACCTCTATGTCCTACTTCCTCTTGAGCAGAGCATACAAAGTAAACATCCATATCATGGTCTATATTTCTAAGTTCCTTAGCACATCTATATAAAGCTACAACTCCCCCTCTATCATCAACGGTTTTAACACTTACATTATTATTTAAAAGTTCTTTATAATTTCCTTTAACAGTAACATAATCCCCTGGTTTAACTATCTTCTCTAAAGATTCCTTAGAATAGCCTGTATCGATTAATAAAGAATCTATAGTTACAGCTTTTTTACGATCTTCTTCCTTCATTAAGTGAGGAGGCTTAATTCCTATAATACCGTGAATAATTTCTTTTCCATGGATTATAACCTCCTTAGAAACTAAAGTCTTAGGATCAATGCCATTACCTTTAAATGCTAAAAATCCATTTTCTTTTATCTCTGTTATAATCATAAACACTTCATCTAGGTGAGCCATAAGCATTATTTTGCCCTTGCCCTTCCCCTTCTTATGAATAATTGTATTATTCAAATTATCCCTAGTAACTTGTCCAAATTCTGAAAACACCTCTGCAACATAGTCTCCAAGCCAGTGCTCTCTTCCACTAGGTCCATGAGACATACAAAGGTTTTTAAGTAATTCTTTATCCTCCATAATCATAAGCCTCCCCTTCTAATTACAAAATACATTTATCCGATGACTACCAGCTCTAATACTCTCATCTTCTTCAAAATTGGGTGTAAAGAGCTGCTGTGTCCCTGGATAACGATTTCTAAGCTTCAAAGAAGCTAAGAAATCTGTTTATGATAAAAGTATACCTTAGCTGTTAAGTATTTACAACAATACTACTAAGGCATCTGAAAATAAATAACAAGTCAAATATACGAGCATTCTGACTTATTTATTTTTTGAAGATGCCTTAAGTAAAAAATACTCTTAAATTATATTATAGTAAATCTTGAACCCAATAATATACTTTGATATTCTATTATTAATAAATAAACCTTTGGATAAATTTTATTTATTAATAAACCATATTTTAAATGTTATAGGGATTATATTTTATAAAAGGAGAAACGATTATGACTAATTATACTAAAGATATTACTAAAGCCTTTGATGAAAAATTAGATGAAACTTTAATAGAATTAAGAAGAAAAATTCAAGGCTTCTTATATGAGAACTGTGAATCTATTTTTAAAAGAAGTACACTACCTACACCTGCAGAAAGTTATAATGAAAGCGATTTATCTATACTAGTAGATATAGTAGACAAGTATAGTGAAATTTATAAAGACTCTCTAGGAATAATTAATGGTACAAAAGTAGATTTAAATCAACGTGAATGTATAGCTTGCACAAGATGTACTAAATATTGCCCTAGTGGTGCTCTTGAAAAAATAAATAAAGAGTTAGTGTTACATGAAGACAAGTGTTTAAGATGCGGAAACTGTATTGGTAACTGTTCATTTTTAGCCCTATCTTCAGAGAAAACTGGATTGACTATATATATTAATAGTGCAGAAGAATCTTGTCCTCCACGCATATTACCTAAATTCTATAACATAGAGGAAATTCCTAATGTAATGGATAAGCTTTCAGCCTTCTATAATACTCATAAATCTGAAGGGGATACCTTTGCCACTACCGTTAATAAAGTAGGCTTTAATGAGCTCTTAAACTATATAAAAGGTTAAAAAAAAAGCCTAGAAAGGTACTACCCTTTCTAGGCTTTCTATATTATTATCTAATAAGTAAGTAAATAAACCCTAAAATTAAAAGTACAATAACTCCAGTAGCTATCATATTTGCTTTAAAAGAATGATTATAAGAATACTTTTCTGTATCAGCACATATTCCCTTAAACTCTGAATCCTTAGCATTAGTTCTTTTAAATAAATCTACTGACATGATACCATCTCCATTCAATTCAAAATATTCCTTATATTCTGTTGATTATACCACCTAGTGCAATGAAAAAAATTATTAATACCTAAAAGTATCTAAAAAGTACTTATAAGTTATATAGTATTAATTGTCGTATAATAATTCTTCTCTTCTGACTTTACATGTTCTAAATTTTTTCCCATACTTTGAAATAGATGATCAAAATAAGTTGTAAAATCACCTTCAAGATCTTTTAATAGTTTCTCTTTTATTAAAGCTATATTGTTGTAAAGTTCTTCTTTTTTTCTCTCTAATTCCTTAAACTCACGGTAATATTCACATTTAAATATACTATCTTCTTTAAAGTTCAGATGAATATACTCTTTTAAAAAGTCTTTTTCATCTAAAATTAATATGTTGGATGTATCTATACAGTACTTCTTTAAATTATTATAATTATCATATATTTTGTTCCATTCATCATATAAATCCATGATTAAGCCTTGATTATAAATCTTTATGTTTCCTACATAGCTATCTATAGATTTAAATATATTCATATGACTAATAGATTTTATATTGTCCATAAGCATATCTATAATGGAGTTATAGTAATCATTTTTAATGCGCCTTAATGAAGATTTAATAATTTCACAAGTTATATAATTGAACTTGTCTTCGAAACTTCTACATATGGTATAGAATTCTTCTTCACTATTAATGTAATAAATAAGCCTAAAAAATTCATTGTAAAATATAGTATTTATACTAAGTTTTATTTCATCGGTCATTTCATCAAAGCTAAATTTACTTATATTCAGCATCATACTTAAATAGTCATGTTCTATAGAAAACATCTTATATCCTATAGCATAGGCTCTATTTTCCATAGCGATATCATCAATAGTTGTATATTCTATTAAACCTCTTCTAATTAAATTTGATTCACTAATTTCTTTAGCTAAATATTTATTTAACTCTTTTTTATAGATTTTTATTCTTTTACTAAACTCATCTTCAAAGGCTTCATTGATAAAGTTAAGTAGTACCTCTATAAATTCTTCCTTTACTTCTATTTCTATCTTTTCTTTTAAATTGTCTAGAAAATTTAAAACCTCATCTTCTTTAATAATTATTTTATCTTCAATCTCACCCTTATTTAGGGTATCTTTTTTCTTTAGATCAATTATTAATTCTTTGAATGTATTCCAAATAAATCTATGATAAGACTTTATTTCTTCATCTAAAGCATCTATTACAGCCTTTTTAAGATCAAAAATCTTTAACTTAAGGCGATCTAATACATCTTCTATATCTTCATAAACATAGTCATTTAGTTCATTATATATTTCTTTCTCATTATATTTCATATGGAATGTATAAACCTCTAGCTCACATTTCTTTTTAAATACATTTAGTTTAGAATTTATATTCTTTTCTATACTGTCTAAAATATTAGCTATAAATTCTTTATCTATATTTACTTCTTTACTTAAAGCATCACAGTTTACCTCATGCTCTTCACTAGTATGTATTTTATGAAAAACTTTTTCAACTCTTTCCTTTTCCTCTACTATAACAAATGTATTAAAATCTCCAATGAATTCTTTTGTCATAGATTCTGTAATAGAGCTATCATATTTAAAATACCTTAAAAATTCTTTCTTTAAGTTTTCAAATATCTCTACAATATCTATATACAAGTTAATTTTATTATACAATGAAGTTACTAGTGTTTTATTTACCTCTTTCATAAGTACTCAACTCCAATACATTAATTGAATAACTTATTCTACACAATAAATAAAATCCCTTGTTTCAAGAATAATTTGATGTAAAGATCTATTAATATTTTCATCTAATTATAATAAAAGGTATGCCTTATTTTATGGCATACCTTTTCTGCTATTCTACTTCCACTTCTCTATCTAGTGAAAATAAGTATAAGTATTTCTTAACTTTTTCTTTCTTAAAGGCATCTTTTATAGCTTTACTATAATAATCTAATTGCACTTTATATCTTGCCTTAATTTCTTCTATATTATCTTCTTTCACATAATCAGTTTTATAGTCTAAAATGATACCGTCTTCTCCATCTTCAAAGTAACAGTCTATTACTCCTCTTAAAAGCATCTTTTCTTCTGAATATGCTTTTTCATTGACATTAGGATAAATAGTAGAAGCATTTATTTCTACTCTAAAAGGTAGCTCTCTTTTTAACGCACTTTCATTGTAAGCTTCTATTACTTTTTTACCTATGTTACTCTGTAAAAACTTAAGGATTTTATCTACCTTCACTGATTTTGCGGCTTCAAAGGTTATAAGTTCCTTCTCTACCATGGTATTAATTTGCCTTGTTATGTCTTCTTTAGTAAGGTCACCACTTAGGTCTAATCTTTGCATTATATTGTGATAAGCAGTTCCCACCTCTGATGGAGTTAATCCCTTTTTCTCTTGAAGAAATAGTGGTGTTTGCATTAATGGTCTAAACTTTCTTGCTCCTTCTGCTTCATCTCCATAGACTATATCCTTATAATTATCTTCATCTAAACTATCATTGTCCATGATAATATAATTTTGCTCATTACCTTCTAAATTCTTATTATGAAGCTCCTTTAATTCCGTAACAGTGATTACTGTAGGCAGTTTTGTTGCTTCTTCATATTTATAAGTAAATTCTAATCTTTCTTTAATTGCTTTATAATAATCTTTACCTAAATTTTCATCGCTATTAGCTAAAAGTTTATCTATTTTTTCTTTTACCGGCATTTCTTCTAAGGTTGTATCATTTATTTCTTCAAAGATTTCTCTATGATATATAGCCACCTTAAATCTACTATCATCCTCTTTTAAATCTTCCTTTAAAATATTTTCATTATAATGTCTTAGAGGCTCTCCAGCTCTATGATTTATAAGGGCAGCTCCTATCCAATCCATGTAGTTTTTCTGATTCCTTACATAGGTTGATTTTATATTTTCATTCTCATCTTTTCCAGTTCCAGACCATTTTTCAATTTTCTTATCTAAAGCCTTACTGCTCCCAACTAAGATTAACTTTTCTTTTGCTCTAGTAAGAGCAACATATAGAAGTCTCATCTCTTCAGATTTATTTTCCCCTTGAATTTTCTTACTTATAAACTCCCTTTGTGGTGTGTTATAACTAATTCTATTATCTAGATCAATATAAGTAGGTCCAAAACCTAATTCATGATGAAATAGTATCTTACCCTTTAAATCACCTTCATTAAATCTTTTACCAAGACCACAGAGAAATACTATAGGAAACTCTAATCCCTTACTTTTATGAATACTCATGATTCTTACTACATCTTCATTTTCTCCTATGATTTTAGCACTTCCCATATCTTCACTACTAGTTTTTATATTATTGATAAAGTTTATAAAATTATATAAACCTCTATAGCTAGTTCTTTCAAAATCCTTAGCTCTCTTAAATAAAATTTTTAAGTTAGCCTGTCTTTGCTCTCCTCCAGGCAATGCTCCAACATAGCCATAGTAACCTGTATCCGTTATAATTTCCCATATAAGCTGATTTATAGGAGTATATTTACTTTCCAATCTCCAGTTATTTATTTTATCTAGGAAGTTTTTAATCTTTAGTTTTATGTCAGTATTATTATAGATTTCTTCCCTTATATCACTAAGTTTCTCACCTTCATATTCCTTTTTATCATAGTTTAAAAGTCCTACCATGGCATGATAAAAGCTCACATTCTTATTAGAAATTCTTATATCTGCTAGCTCCTCCGTAGTAAATCCACCAATAGGAGATCTTAATACAGCAATTAAAGGAATATCTTGTATTGGATTATCTATAATTTCTAAAGCACTTATAACTGTCTTTACTTCAAGGGTATCAAAATACCCTCCTCCCCCTTCAGAGAAAAGTGGAATTCCTACTCTTTTAAATTCTTCTATAAATATAGGAGACAGCTTATTACTTGACCTTAAAAGAATAACAATATCTTTATAGGTAGCTCTTCTATAGTCATCTAAGTTCTTATCATATACCTTTAATGAATTTTCTCCTTTAAGCTCCATTAGCTCTCTTATACGTTTTGCTACAAATCTAGCTTCTATCTGCATTGAGTCTAGTTCTTCTTTATCAAGTTCTTCCTCACTACTTGTATTATCACTTTGTTCTTGAATCTCTTCTTGTATTTCATTATCTTCTTTATCTTCAATTTCTTCATAATCAAGGTTTATAAGGTTAAATTCTACTTCTCCACCAATATTGCCTTCATCTGAAAACTCTTTATAACTTGCTCCAACTTTTAATTCTTCACTCTCATCATAAGATAGTTCCCCTACATCCTCACTCATAACAGCATTAAATATATAGTTTATCCCATCTATAACCTCTTTTCTACTTCTAAAGTTTTTATGGAGAGTAATAAGGGCATTATAGTCATCTCCATCCTTAGTGTAGGTTTCCTTCTTGCTTTTAAATAACTCAGGTTTTGCCATTCTGAATCTATATATACTTTGCTTTAAGTCTCCAACCATGAATACATTTCTTGTATCCTTTTCTGTTCTACAAATAAGATTGATTATTTCCTCCTGAACACTATTAGAATCTTGATATTCATCTACTAGTATTTCTTCAAATTTATCCTTTAACTCTAAAGCAATACTTGATGGTTTATTTTTCTCTTCCTTATGTCTTAAAATCTCGAGGGCAAAATGTTCTTGGTCATTAAAATCTATGATACCTCTTTCCCTCTTCTTATTATCAAAGATATCTTTAAATTCTATTACTAGATTTGCTAGCTCCTTCATTAGTGGATAGAGTTTTCTAGTAATTTTTATATTCTCCTCGGAAGTAGCATTTAAGATCTTACTCCTTACCTCCACATATATTTCCTTAGCAGCATCTCTTAAATCCTTAGCCTGCTTTTGTATTACCTTTTCTTCTTCTGTTAATTTTGTCAAAGTTGGAATTCTTCCAAATGCAGTTTCTTCAATATACTGTCTTTCTTCCTTTAATTCACCTTCAATTATTGTTAAAGTTCTCTCTAATATCTCTCCATCATTTTCAAAGGTAGCTTTATATTTATCTATAATAGGATTATTTAGTACAAAATCTAATCCTTCACTATTTATCTCTAAAGCATTTATTATATCTTCTCTTAACTCCTTTAATAATGTATCCTTAAAAGGTAAGTTTTCAAAGGAAAAATCTTCACCCACATTAAAAATTTCTGATTTAGCTCTAAGCCATGCTACGGGATCACCTATACTCATAGAAAAGTTATATAATCTTAAAACTATTTCTGCCAATGCTCTATCACTTTTATTATCACAATAACTCTCTACTAGTTGTATAAACTCCTCTTTACCTTCAATATACTTTCCTTCCATGAGCTCTTCTAAAGCTTCTACCTTTAGAAGATTTATCTCTGTAGTATCACCAACCCTAAAGTTAGGCTCTATATCTAATTGATGAAAGTTATTTTTAATAAGGTTTAAACAAAAGGAATGAAGGGTTGATATACTTGCCTTATTAAGAAGTATTAATTGGGTTTGAAGATTTCTATTATTAGGCTCTTCCTTAATTCTCTTATTAATAGCTTCTCCTATACGTTCTCTCATCTCTGCCGCTGCTGCATTAGTAAAGGTTACTATAAGTAATTTATCAATATCTACAGGATTATCTCTATCTGTGATAATTTTTATGATTCTTTCAACTAAAACTGCAGTTTTTCCTGAACCGGCAGCTGCAGATACCAATGTGTTTCTATATCTAATATCAATGGCATTTTGCTGATCCTCAGTCCATTTAACACTACTCATTGCTTTCACCACCTTTTCCCTCTTCCTCTAGCTCCTGAAGAAGTTCTTTTTTATTTCTTCTAGGCATTACTTTAAAATTATTAACTCCCATGGTTTCATCAAACTGGCATATGGAAGAAAACTCACAAAATTCGCAGTAATAGCTCTTTCCATTTTTACATGGAGTTACTTCTATAATTCCATCTAGCATATCTTCACAGATTTCTCTAACCTTCTCCTTCATGTGAGTTCTTAGCACATTAAAACCTTCATATGTTATTACAGAGCTATTATTCTTTGAAAACTCTGCTTCATCGCTACCCTTTTTAGGTTTATTTAAGGATACAGGAATTACAGATGAGGTTCCTCCATTTTCTATGGTTTTATCCATTTCCTTAATTACCTTTAAGTCTCTTATGATAATTCCCTTCATTTTTAATGCCTTTAATACTTCTTCTTCTAAATTCTCCATGGTCAGCTTTTTAGACCCATCCATTATTGGATCATCCACAGAAAGATATACCATAGCCCCTGGCATAGTTCTGCCCTTTCCTTCTGAAGTTACAGGTTCTTTAGACATTTTCTCTTGTTCAAGAGTTAAAATTGCATCTAAATAAGTTAATAGCTGAATTTTTAATCCATTATATACATCATTTATATCTAGATCTATTCTTCCTGTTTTATAATCCACAACTCTGTAATAATTAACCCCATCTATAGAGGTTTTATCCACTCTATCAATCTTTCCTTGTAATTTTACTACTTCTCCTGTGGATAAAGTTATAGGGATTGGTGGATAATAATCATCTTTTTCAAAGCCAAAGGAAATTTCATAACCAAGAGGCTGAAAAGTTCCTCTTTCCATCTGCTCATTAATGATTAACACCATCCTATATAAAATTCTTTTTACCCTTGTAGCTATATATTCGTATCTCTTAGAGCTTTTTAATATCCTATGTTCTTCTGAGTTTGTAAGCTCTGATATAACATCATTTAGTACTCTCTCACAAAATTCTTTATCTAAAGTTCCCCACTTAACATTTTCTTTTTCTACTCTTTTAGAGAACTTTTCAAGACCTTCATGAATTAAATTTCCGAAATCAAGAGGTGCAAAAGTATAAATTTTTCTCTCTTTAGCTTTAAGCCCATACTTTACAAAATAACCAAAGGAGCAATTGGCATAGGCTTCTATTTTAGATACACTAAGGCTTTTCCCATATAATTGCCTTATTTTATCTTTACCTATGGCTTCAATATGATTTTTATAGGTAAATCCACTTATTACCTTAAGAAGTTTTCCTCTATATTCTGGCTCATGATAATAATATCTATATATTTCCTTCCAAATGTCTGTTATCTCATCTTTTTCTATATATTCATGAAGCTTTTTTATTAAGTTATTAAAGGTAGGGGTTTTTCCTACTATGGCTTTTTCATCTTCTCCTACTTCATCCTTTAATATATCTGTATTCTCCAAAACATTAGGGAATAAAGCTTTAAGCCTTGGAATCACCATGGAATACCTCTTAGTCTTTCCTTCTAAATCAGCAATTGGATAAGTAACATATAATAAATTACTTGCAATACTTAGCAAATTGTATATTAAATATTGCTCCCCAAAGGCCAACTCAAAGCTATTATCTGCCACACTTATATTATTATTTTTAAATATTATTCTATCATTATCATTAAATAGACCTTCATCTCCAGTAATCCTTGGAAGTATCCCATCATTTACACCAACTACTATGGCTACCTTTACCTCTTTAGCCTTTATTCTCTCAGCACTTCCTACCACTACTTGATCCATAGATGTAGGAATTAACCCCATTTTATTATGGGATATGCCCATAGATAAAATATTATTAAACTCTTCAATGGTCACCACTTCTTCTCCTAGAATATCTACAAACTGATCTAAAAGCTCTATAAGCATATTCCAGATACTACTATACTCATCAACTAATAAAAGATTATTATCTCTCTTAAATTTCTCTATATATTCATTAACATTTTCATAAACTCTATTATCAACTAAGAATTTATAAATACTTGAACAAATATCCTTAACCTTATGCTTACCCTTTAATTTCTCCTCCAATTCAATAAGAGGCTCTATTCCTTTATTTTTTATTTCAATTATATTCTCATACTTATGGCTTTCTCTCCAATACTCCTTATTCTCATCTATCCACTTCTTCCTAGTTTTAATGCCAAACTCTAAAACATAATTCTCTAGTAAATCTACTTCTTCTGCTGATAAATTCGCAAAACCACTTTTAAAATAATTAACTATGGAATTATCTCTAAAGCCCTTAGAGAATATATTTAAAAGTGAAGTTATATATACAACCAGTGGGTTTGAAGCTATATCTTCCTTATCATCTATAAAGAATGGAATTTCATATTCTTCAAATATTACTCTAACTATATCCTTATAGTTTTCTAAATCTCTACTTACAACTATAATATCCTTATATCTAAAGTTTTTTTCTCTAACTAATTTTAATACTTCCTTGGCTACAAACTCCACTTCTCCATAGGGATTTTGAGCCTTAAATATACTGATATTTTCTGTAGAATTTTTAAATATTTTTCCCCTATTATTAAAGTAATTTTTCTCTAAAAAGGCCAACTCCTGACTTTCTTTAAATCTATGTCCTATGCCTAAATGAAGATTATTTTTAGGATAGTATCCATTATCTTGAGCAAGCTTTGTAAGTTTTTCTTCTGTAGTATAAATTGGATAGAAAGGATTAGTATCATCATTTTTATCTGTGACCTCATCCCCACCATACGGTATTGTTATATTAACATTGGTACAAACTCTTAGCAGTTTGCCTATGATGTCATATTGTTGAGGAGTAAAACCACTAAATTCATCTATCCATACTTCTGCTCCCTTTAAAAAGCTGCTTTCTTCAATCTTTCCTTTTAAAATAGTTAAATTGTCCTCAGGATCAAAATATCCTTCACTAAGTTTATCTTGAAATTTTGAATAAATTACTTCTATATCACTTAATTTATCCACTAGTAGTGAACTTTCATCCACATTTTCCTTTAAATCTTTAAGCGTCTGTGGAGTAATTTTATGTCTTTTAAATTCTGTTAATACACCTATGATTTTATCTATAAATCCCTTTTGTTTTGTAGCCTGCTTAAATATACTAAGTTCATCTTTTGTCTCATCTATAGCTCTTCCTACAATTATAGCTTTTCCCGTATCATTCATATATTTATGAGTTACTCCACCAACTTCATTAAAAATAGTAAAAGCTAATCTTTTAAAACTTAAAAGATGCACATTATTTATTCCAGTGGCACCAATTCTTTCAATAAGAGCCTTCTCTGCTCTAAATGATAACTGCTCTGGAACTATTAATATTAATGGAGCTTTATTATCGACAGATTTTTTATAGATCTCTTCAATACAGTTATAACTCTTACCTGTACCTGCTCTACCGTAAATAAATCTAATTCCCAAAATCTCACTTCCTAACTTTTAATTTAGGCATTTGAAAATAAATAATAAGTCAAAGATGGGAAGTATATTTTGAGTTAGACAAGGAAACAGGTTCCACAGATAGTAGCACTATCTGCGGGTCATGTTGACGCAGTATAACACAAAATAGACGAACATTCTGATTTATTTATTTTTTGAAGATGCCTTATATATTTCACAATTTCTTATGATAAATTTCTTTCTTTTCATTACCTAATTATAACATAAGCCAACGATTGTTTTTTAATATCATTGGCTTATTTATTAGTATCTAAACATCTCTATACTTACCCATTATTCTAATTAAATCAAAAGCAATAAATCTATTAATTTCTTCTATATTTAATACATCTTTTCTTCTACCTTTAAAATAGTAAAACCCCTGAAACCCGCATGAACAAAACAACTAGTTAACTAGTTATATAGTTATATAGTTTCCTAGGTAAATATTTTAAATTTTATATGTGCATATACTTAATATGATAACTTATTTAATTTCAATATATCTATCTAATATACTTTATTACATTCTTATAAAAAATTAAAAGGGAGCACTACTTCTTTAAAGTAAAGTTTTCTACACCAGATGATATTAATATCGGCATTAATAAAAAAATTTATAGAAATAACCTTGGTGGAAAATAAAAGTGATTTTAATTATTTCGTATATTATTTAACAAAATTAGACTATATTAATTTAAAATGAATAATTTCATTAGTTTTTCAATTAAAAATTTAATCAATCTTTATACATTGCAAAATATTTAAATTAGGGGTAAACTAGTATGGAAGAAAATTTTTTATTTATGGAGGGTTTAACATATGAATAAACTTATTTCTATTGATGAAGCAGTTGCTAAAATTCAAGATGGAATGACTGTAATGATAGGTGGATTTTTAGCTGTAGGTACTCCAGAGGCTATTGTAGATGCTTTAGTGAAAAAAGGCGTTAAAGATTTAACTATCATAGCAAACGATACTGGATTTCCAGACAAAGGTATTGGTAAGTTAATAGTTAACAAACAAGTTAAGAAAACTATTGCATCACATATTGGTACAAATAAAGAAACTGGAAATCAAATGAATTCAGGAGAAATGGAAGTAGAATTATCACCTCAAGGAACACTTGCTGAAAGAATCAGATGTGGTGGAGCTGGTCTTGGTGGATTCTTAACTCCAACTGGTCTTGGAACAATTGTACAAGACGGTAAAGAAGTTATTACTGTTGATGGACAAGATTATATTCTTGAAAAACCTCTTAAAGCAGATGTTGCTCTTTTATTTGGTTCAAAGGTTGATAAAAAAGGTAACGTATACTATAACCAAGCAACAAGAAACTTCAATCCTTTAATAGCTACTGCTGCAGATACTGTAATCGTTCAAGCTGAAGAGCTTGTAGAAACTGGTGATATAGATCCAAACGTAGTTATGACACCATATATATTTGTTGACTACATAGTAAAGGGGGACAACTAACATGGATAAAAACATGATAAGAGAAGTCATTGCTAAAAGAGTTGCAAAAGAACTTAACGATGGAGACGTAGTTAATCTAGGTATAGGTCTTCCAACAATGGTTGCTAACTATATACCAGAGGGCATAGACGTTACACTACAATCTGAAAATGGATTCATAGGAATCGGCGCTGCTCCTGCACCTGGAGAAGAGCAAAAAGATTTAGTAAATGCTGGTGGACAACATGTTACTGTTATCCCTGGAGCTGCATTCTTCGATTCATCTATATCTTTTGGAATCATAAGAGGTGGTCATGTTGCTGCTACTGTACTTGGAGCTTTAGAAGTTGACCAAGAAGGAAACCTTGCAAACTGGATGATTCCTGGTAAAATGGTTCCTGGAATGGGTGGCGCTATGGACCTAGTTGTTGGAGCTAAAAAAGTTATAGTTGCTATGGAACATACTGCTAAAGGAAACCCAAAAATATTAAAGAAATGTACACTTCCTTTAACTGCTGCACATCAAGTAAACTTAATCATTACTGAAATGGCAGTTCTTGAAGTTACTTCAGAAGGTCTTGTTCTTAGAGAACTTGGACCAGAAGCTACTATTGAAGATGTAAAAAATGCAACACTTGCAGATATTATAATTCCAGAAAACGTTAAGAAAATGGAATTATAATACTATTAAAAATATTATAATTTAAATAACAATTTAAAGTCTATTGGTAATTTAAGTTAATTACCAATAGACTTATGTTAGAAAGGAACTTTTTTATGCCACCTTACAAAAATTATGCAGAAGATCAAGTTGAACATGTTTTAAAAAGTGTGCTTAAAGATTATCCTAATATTTGTACTTGTCAAAAGTGCGTTGATGATATGTCAGCTCTTGCCCTAAATTCTATTAAACCCAAGTATGTGGTTAGTGAAGAAGGTAAAATTTATACTACTGCTTTAAATGAAATTGACAAACAAGAAGAAATTTCTATAACTGCTCAAGTTATTAGAGCTGTAGAAAAAGTTGCAGCAAATCCTAAACACCATGAGTATAGATAAGGTAAGAGACCCTATGATTCACCAATTGATTAAATCATAGTGGTCTTATTTTTATTTATACATTTTTATTGCTTTTAAAATCTTTATATATTTCTTGTGCATATATAGTTAATTTTCCTTTATTATTGTTTTTAGGATCTTGAATAGCTATTTCTAGCAATTCATCTAATATTTTTCCTATTACTATACCCTCTTTTACCCCTAAATCAATTAAATCTTTCCCTGTAATTTTTAAATCGACCTTTCTATAGGCTTCCTCATTTTTTAAAATTTCATCTAAAATTAATTCTACTCTCATCTTATTTAAATTGAATTCAGCTCTTATTTCTAAGTTTTCTTCTAAAAATGTTTTTGTCACATCTTTTATAATTATCAATTCACGTAATAAATCTGCTCCCATACCTTGTAATAGTCTTTTTATATATACTTTATCTTCATAAATTTGAGTATCACAATATGCCATAAGTGTACTTACATTCTTTATTGTCTTATTATCATAATGAAGTCCTTTAAGAATTTCTTCACATTTAATGCTTAGCTTTATATCATATTTAGGTTTTAAACTAGAAATCTTCTCTTTATAATCACTTTCTATAATGTTTTCATCTTCATCTTTAAAACTTTTTAGCAAATAGTATAAAAATACAGTTAATCGCACATGAAGCTTTTTAGGACATCCTTCTATAACCTTAATACTCTCTTTTACCTTGGAAGAATCATAGATATATTTTTCTTCATGTTTTTTTAAATAAGGTACTACTGTGGGCACAATATCCATATTAAGCATATATTTAATTCCATCACCAGGGTGATCAGATAATATAAGCTTATTTAACTCTACAATTATTCTTTCCATAGAAATTTTCTTAAGTAGCCCTTTATTATGCTCTATAGCAATTAAAGTTTTTTCTTCTATTTTGTAGTTTAGCTGTGCCATAAATCTTAATGCCCTCATTATCCTTAATGAATCTTCTTTAAATCTTTTATCTGGATCTCCTACACATCTTATAACTTTACTTTCTATATCCTTAACTCCATTAAAATAATCTCTTATTCCTATTCTGTGATTGTAAGCTATGGCATTGATAGTAAAATCTCTTCTAGCTAAATCATCTATTAGCTTTGAAGTAAATTCTACGCTATCTGGTCTTCTTCCATCGGAATAATCCCCATCTATTCTAAATGTAGTTATTTCTACTGTTTCACTTTCCAGTAATACCACCACTGTTCCATGTTCAATTCCTACATCTATAGTTTTTTCTTTTTTAAATATTTCCTTTATTTCTTTCGGCGTTGCTGAGGTACAAATGTCCCAATCATTAGGTTTTTTGCCTATAATACTATCTCTTACACATCCGCCTACTATATAAGCCTCAAACCCATTTTTTTCTATAAACTTAATACATTTTTCTATATGACTTGGGATGTTAATATACATACTTATTTCTTCTCCTTAATTACAACTATTAAATTGTTAAAATATACAATTTAACAATAAAACTATTTATTTTTAAAGTTAATATGATAAAAAATAACAAGAAATTTTCAAATTGTTACTTTTTCGTAATGATTATACATAATATATCCTTTATAATAATTAGTATAAAACATAATCATAAATTAAAGGAGGTTCTTATGAAAAATACTTTATTGCATTACAAAAAAAATAATAAATCACATGGTAAACTCTATATAATAGCTCCTATCTTTTGCTTTATTCTTATAGGTATTTCAGTATTTTCTAATGCAAAGGAGAAAGAATATAAAGTTAAGAATAATGAATTATCTACTAAAATAGAAACTCTTAAAGCTGCAAAGGATAATTTACATAGCACAAATAAGAACTTATTAGAGTCAAGTTCAAATCTAGATGCCTTACTTGGCGAACTTTCTAAAATTATTAATTAACATAAGGAGCTAAAATCATGAATTGCAATATTAATCTTGAATCATCTAAACGGAATATTAAAAGAAGAAAGAAGCCTTCTATACTAGGTATTATATCCTTAGTGACATTATGTTTATGTTTTTTTATATCAATATTCTCAATAACAAAAATGTTTATAGCTTCTAGTAAGCAAAGTAGTCTATTAAAAGAGATTAACACTTTATCATCATCTAATAATTCTATACTTTCAGAAAATGCTAAGTTAGAAAAGGAAATAAGTAAAAAACAATCAACTTACGATAAAGCAATATCACATAAAAAGATTGCTCATTTAACCTTTGATGATGGACCTTCATCTAACACTTTGAAACTATTAGATGTACTTGACAAATACAATGCTAAAGCCACTTTTTTTGTAGTATATAAAGAAGGCTTTGACAATATTTATAAAGAAATCGTTAATCGTGGACATGTTCTTGCTAATCATACATATAGCCACAATTACCAAAAGATTTATTCATCTCCTAATGCTTTTATTAGTGATGTTGAGGCTCTTGATAATAAGTTAAAGAAAATAACCGGTAAAGAACCCTCTAAAATTTTACGATTTCCGGGTGGTTCAAATATGGGATATATGAATGAAAATGCTAACCTATCCCAATCTATTTTCAAGGCTTTAGAGGATCGTGGTTATACCTATTTTGACTGGAATGTAGATTCTTCAGATGCTACTAAGATGACACTAGATAAAGCATCTATAGTAACAAGTGTCCTTGATGGCAGTTCTAATGTTAATACAGCTAATATTTTGATGCATGATACAAATGCAAAATATACTACCATAGAAGCTATGCCAGAAATTCTTGAAGGTTTAAAAGCTCAAGGATATATATTTAGACCTTTACGTCATGACTCTGCTGCTATTCGTTTTGTAGACTGATAATATTCATCTATTTAAATTTAGTATTTCCCTTAATTAATTATAAATCTCACTATAAAAGGTATGAAATTAGAATTTTTACTCTTAATTTCATACCTTTTAATCTTTCTATACACTAGTTATCTAAAGTAACTTCCTTCTTTTCACTAATCTTTCTCATTATATACACAGCTAAAATTCCACTTACAAGTCCAACTACTGCTCCTCCTAATACATCAGAAAAGTAATGAACATATAAATATATTCTAGAAAAACCTATTAACACTGCTAAGGATATAAAATAAAATCTATATCTCTTTATATATGTGGAGAGCACATATGCTACAGCTATAGAAGATGCCGTATGACCTGATGGGAAAGAAAAGCTAGTAGGCAGTTTTATAAGTGGATTATCTATAGGGTACGCAATAATCGGTCTTACTCTCTCTACTAAATGCTTTATTACCCCTTCTGTTAAAATTGTACCTATAGATATTGCTAGTAGGCTTGTTATTCCTACCTTTCTATATTTTTTAGTACATATAAGAATAATGCTAATTGTTATCCATATAAATCCTGCATCTCCTAGCCTTGTTATAAACGGCATTATAGCATCAAAAAACCTATTCTGTAATCCAAAATGTATAGCATCAGTTATTCCTTTATCTATTGCGTATATCCATTGATTCATTAGTTTATCCCTTTCTTAACCAATATTTTATTTTTCATTAATCTTCCTTAATGGTAAGTTTAACTAAATATGTCCTTAATCCCAATAATCTCATCAACATATGGTTTTTCACTAGATGTATAAATATCTTTTAATTCAGATACTGTTACACCCTTTATTCCTAAATATATCCTTTCTTCATCACTTCTAGCTTCTTTATTAATCTGTTCCTTATGTCCTTTATTTTTCGTTTCATGGTCCTTTTTATTTATAAACACGCCTATTACATCATGAATTATATAAGGACTATTTTTATAGTTTCCTATGAACATAGCTACATGGCCATTTAAAAATATAAGTGCTCCTGGTTTTAAGTTATCTAATATTTTCATTCTTTCATAATAAGTCATTTCTTTGTTGATCAGTAATGTTTTCCCAATAGATTTCTTCAATTGATCACCACTATTTCTTGGAAATCGTATTCCAAAGGTTCTAAAGGTATCTATGATAAGTGAAGAACAATCTCTTCCATTAAATTCTCCACCCCAACCATATCTTTCTCCTTGAAATTTAAATATTTGCTTTAATATATTATTTCTACTACATTTTAAATACCCTCTATGAACATCTTCATTGTATGGAATTAAAATATTAGTAAATTTCAATTCACCTTTACTTCCTCTTAATGGATATTTAGCTACATAATTACCTTCACAATACATATCATAAACTAATTCTTCCTTGCTCCAATTAGTTTCTATAGGTAGTTTTACTCCCATATCAATATCTAAATTTCTCAAAGCTTCTATAAAAGGGTTATATCCAAGATTTATCTTTTTACCTGTAACTACAATGAAATCTTTGCATTTACAATATGTTTCTACTTCTCTTTTGCTTCCAAGGGCTATATTCTCATTTTTAATCCATCCTGAATGATTGTAAGTTTTACAAAAATACCATTTTCCATCTTTACTAGAAGCATATATAATACAAGGCTCTGCTGCATATATAGCACTTTCCATAAATCTATCTAAATCATATTCTTTCTCGCCCTTAAAAACTCTATCGCTGGTAGGGAAGGTTCGGATACTCCCTCTTTTTACCACTAGTCCATATGCTATAGAAACCTTTTCCTTTATTTCTTGTAAATTCATATTATTAATAAGTTTATCATAATATTCTTTGCTTACTTTACTACCATTTTTATATCTATCATCCTCTGGAATTTTACTTACACCACTTACCATGGTGATAACATATTCATTGTCTACTTCATCCTTTTCCTTAAATATATCACAATTATATCCTTTTTTAATACCCTCTTCATTGTACTTTTCTATTTCATCCTTAGTGAGAATAACTTCTTTACTCCTCTTGCATAATTTTATCCATAAATCACTATAGTACATTTCATCCATAACATTTAAATTATTATTACGATTCATAATATATCCTCACCCCTAATTTTATATTTTCACTTAAATATTTCATAATTTTAAGCAATGCTTAATATAATTATACTATTTATTTTACTAACATAGTATAAACTTACATAAATATAAATTAAATGTAACCCTTTCTTATTATTCTTTATTTAGTTAACAATTTATGTTGACATTAAACTTATATATGCTAAAATAAAATTAATAATTTTTGTATCATAACTTTAAGTTTATGGTATAATAGAATAATAATTAATAATATTATCACAATGAAGAGGACAGTAGATATGTCACTTTATTTACAGAGAAAAAGCATAGTAGCTGAAATTGCTTTTAAATAAATCATGTTGAATACCACCTCTGAGTGACTCTAATAAAGTCCGTTAACTACGTTATAGTTTTTAAAGTGGTCCTTTATATCAATTTGTTAAATTAGTTTATTTTTAATAATCTAACTTTAATAAATTTAAGGACAATTTGGGTGGAACCACGGGTATACCTCGTCCCTTTTCTTTATGAAAAGTGACGAGTTTTTTTATTTATACAAGATGAAACTCCATCTCACATACGTTCGGTGGAGTAAGTTCGAGGAACCAAATCAGAGATTTGGACTCTCACTTAAAGTTTTTGGCTACAATATTAAATATAGAAGGGAGATTTTCAAATGATTAAAATTACTTTAAAAGATGGCTCAATTAAAGAATTAGAACATGAAATGAGTATTATTGAAATTGCTAAAAGTATTTCAGAAGGACTTGCTAGAGTAGCAACAGCTGGAACAGTAAACGGAAAAACTGTAGACCTTCGTTATATAGTTAAAGAGGATTGCGAATTAAATATATTAACTTTTAATGATGATGAAGGTAGAAGAGCCTTTAGACATACAGCTGCTCACATTTTATCACAAGCTGTTAAAAGGCTATTTCCTGAAGCAAAACTTGCTATAGGGCCTGCTATAGACAATGGTTTCTATTATGACTTCGACCTTGAAGGTGGATTTACTAATGAAGACTTAGACAGAATAGAAGCTGAAATGAAAAAAATTGTTAAGGAAGATTTAGCAATAGAGTGCTTTAAACTTCCAAGAGAAGAAGCTATTAAATTTATGAAGGAACAAGATGAACCTTATAAAGTAGAACTTATAGAAGACCTACCAGAAGGTGAAATCATAACTTTCTATAAACAAGGTGAATTTACTGATCTTTGTGCTGGTCCTCACTTAATGACTACAAAACCAGTAAAAGCTTTCAAATTAACTAAACTTGCAGGAGCTTATTGGAGAGGAAACGAAAAAAATAAAATGCTTGCTCGTATTTATGGAACTGCCTTTACAAAAAAGGCAGAGCTTGATGAATGCTTAGAAGCTGTAGAAGAAGCTAAAAAACGTGACCACAATAAGCTTGGAAGAGAACTTAAATTATTTACTACTTCTGAACCAATAGGTCAAGGTCTTCCTCTTCTAATGCCTAAGGGTGCTAGAATTATTCAACTTCTTCAAAGATGGGTTGAAGATGAGGAACAAAAAAGAGGCTATCTTTTAACTAAAACACCTTTGATGGCTAAAAGTGATTTATATAAAATATCTGGACACTGGGATCATTATAAAGAAGGAATGTTTGTACTAGGCAATGAAGAAAAGGATAATGAAGTATTTGCATTAAGACCTATGACTTGCCCATTCCAATTTACAGTTTATAAAGCTGAATCTAAAAGTTATAGAGATTTACCTTTAAGATATGCTGAAACTTCTACATTATTTAGAAATGAGTCTTCTGGAGAAATGCATGGATTAATTCGTGTAAGACAATTTACAATTTCTGAAGGTCACCTTGCATGTAGACCAGATCAACTTGAAGATGAATTTAAAGGTGTAGTTGATTTAATTAACTATATGCTTGATACACTGGGTCTTAGAGAAGATATTAGCTATAGATTATCTCTATGGGATGAAAATAATAAAGAGAAATATATTGGAGAACCTGAAGCTTGGAATGCAGTTCAAAATAAGATGAGAGAAATCTTAAATCATCTTGGAATTGAGTATACTGAAGCTGTTGGTGAAGCTGCCTTCTATGGCCCTAAACTTGATCTTCAAATCAAAAATGTTCATGGTAAAGAGGACACTATAATTACAGCTCAAATAGACTTCTCTCTTGCTGAAAGATTTGGAATGACTTATGTAGATAAGGATGGCCAAGAAAAATATCCATATGTTATTCATAGAACTTCTATTGGTTGCTATGAAAGAACTCTTGCCCTTCTTATTGAAAAATATGCAGGAGCATTCCCAGTATGGCTTGCGCCAGTTCAAGTTAAACTACTTCCAATCTCTGAGAAGTATCATGACTATGCTGATGAAGTTTACGCTCAGCTTAAGAAAAATAATATTAGAGTTGAAGTTGACTACAGAGCTGAAAAAATTGGTTATAAGATTAGAGAAGCACGTAATGAAAGAGCTCCTTACATCTTAGTTGTAGGCGAAAAGGAAGCTGAAAATAAAGAAGTTGCAGTAAGAAGCCGTAAAAATGGCGATGAAGGTTCAATTTCTATAGATAACTTCATTGAAAGAATTATTAAAGAAATTGAAAGCAAAGAAAAATAATCTTATAATATATTTCAATATACAATTAAGGACTGAGAAAACCTCAGTCCTTTTTACTATTGTCTTGTAAACTCATTTCACTTTTATATATAAAAAGAGCTATTTTAAAATAGATAACTCCATTTTAAAACAGCTACTTTCAATAAACTATAAATTATAGTAATACACTTGAGCTAATACTTCCTAAAAGTGGTGGATGCTCTCCATTTTTAGGAATACCTATAATTGTTGCACATAGTAAAACAAAAACTCCTAATACACATATCTTTTTACAAAATTTACTCATTTATCAAACACCTCCCTATACATATTTTACCATCACTAGAAACACATTGCAATAAATTTTGTATCATATATAAACACTTCTCAGCTTTTTCATATTCTTTATTTTTAAAATAAAGTTCCTGCAGTTTAGTATAATATTTTATCTTCAAATCTGAATTATTAGTATTTTTTAAAACTTCAATAGCAGCTTCTATAATCTTTTCTAACTCTTCTTTCATATTTAACTTACAGTAAATTTTTTCAAGGAGTTCATACCCCTTAAATATATACTCGTAATCATTATATTCATTAGCCTTTTCAATACCCAGTTCAATTATCATTATAGCCTCATCATAAAGTTTTTTATCAACATATATATTAGCTTTTTCAATTAAAGTGTGAGATACATTTTTGTTATCAATCTTATTTCTAATTTGTTGAGATTTATTATAATAATCTAAAGCTTTAGATAATCTTTCTTCTCGTCTATATAAGGATCCCAAATTATTATATATAAGTCCTAAAAGCTTAATACTTTCTTCATCGCTTCTTTCCTTTACTATTTCAATTAAGTCCTGAAGTATTGTAATGGCATTACCTGTTTCATTTAACCCTTCATAACAGTTAGCCTTTAATATATTTACATAAATATAATTTAAATATTCCTTTTCTACCTGAATCCTATAAATAAACTTATTTATAATATCTATAGCTTCATGAAATTTATTTATACAACTATATGCCACTGATAAATTATATGTAGCATACATCAAAACCTTTTCTTCCTTGAACATTTCAGCATTATATATAGCTTTATTAAAATATACAATAGCTTCTTCATAATCAAGAAGTAAGAATTTGCAATAACCTAATCTATTATAAACATAACATATTTCATAATTTAGCTCTTCTACTCTTAAAATATCCATAGAATAGAAATAATTTTTATAGGCTTCTAGATATTGATTTTCTTCAAAATAAAGATCTCCTTTTTTTCTATATCCTTTAGCTTTAATGAAATTTAGATTGTATTTTTCTCCAATATTCATAATTTCGTTTAACTTATTTATAGATAAATCGTTTTCAAGGATTTTTTCACAATATAATTTAGCATCATCTTCTACGCTTCTTGAAAAATAATCTTCTTCTAGTTCTAATTCAATATTCAATTCTTTAGCTTTTTTCATAAACTTTTCAGATATAATCTTTGATGCTTGTAATGTAATATTCCTTCTTCCATTTTCCAATAAACCTAAATATCCTCTGGTAAAATGAGAATCTTGAAATTCTTGCTGAGTCATTTTTAGTTGTTTTCTTAATAACTTTATTTTTTTATTTCCACTTATAAACTCCACACTTCTATCCATAGTCCTCTTATTAAACCCCTTCTATACCTAAGTTTTAATTTATTATTTTTTACCTCATCTTAAATCATATCATTTTTAAATTAATACTACAATAAATTGGATACTACATTTATATATAATATGCATCCTAAATACATATTATTCCATAAAAATATATTCTTTTTTTAAACCTTTATAGAAATTTAAAAGCCAAATAAAATTATATTTACAAAATACTACTTTTTTCTGCGATACACTTTGTAATATTTATTGTTTCACTGTAAACTGTTAAAGTAATTTGTTGTAAATTTATTATAGCATTTTTGATACAAAAATATATAATAAAAGTATAATATTATTAAGGAGATGATTTTTATGAACAAAAAACTAATCTCAATTCTTGCAACTGTAGCTTTAGCTGCAACCTTCACTTTTCAACCTGTAAACGCACAAGGTTTAGAAAAACCCACAAAAAATAAAGCAGATATCTTAAAGGAGTTCAAAAATTTAAACAAAGGTAAGGAGAAAGTTCACATTGATAACAAAGATGGAATGAAACTATTTATAAGTGGTATTCTATCTGAAACCGTTAATCCATCTTCCAGTAGCGTTATTGATTTCTTAAATGAAAACATGTCCCTATTCGATATGCAAAATATTAAAAATAACTTTTCTCTTATCACTTCTGAACAAGACGATTTAGGATTTACCCATATAAAACTTCAGCAAACATTTGATGGAAAAAAAGTTCATGGAAAAACTATAACTGCTCACTTTGACAAAAATGGAGTTATTACTGGACTAACAGGAACTTTAGAAAATAGAATAACCTCAGTAACTAAAAAGAATAATAAACCTCTTACTGCAGATAAAGCTATAGAAATAGCTAAAGCTTCTAAGAAATTTACTGAATTAACAGAGGAAGTTAAAGCTGAAAATTATATATACTTCGACGGTGAAAATGCTTATGAAGTTTATAAAATAAACCTTGCTTATGATCTTCCTGAAATGGAAAGTTGGGAAATCTTCGTAGATGTTTATAGTGGAGATATTATAAAATCAGAAAGCTTAATAAGAGAAGCTGGTCCAGTTACTGGTACAGGCACTGCCGTAAATGGTACTACTAGAGAATTAAATCTATATCAAAATAAAGCTAACTCATATCAATTAAAAGATACCACTAAACCTATGACTGGAACTATAAACACTTATACAGCTAACTATAGAAATACAACAACTGGTACTTTAATGACAAGTTCTAGTACTACAATTTCTGATAAAGCTGCAGTAAGTGCCCATAGCTATGCAGAAGTTGTATATGATTTCTATAAAGGTTTATTCAATAGAAATAGTTTAGATAATAGAGGTATGTCTTTAACTTCTGTTGTTCACTATGGCTCTCGTTATAATAATGCTTTTTGGAATGGATATAAAATGGTTTATGGCGATGGTGATGGCTCATATTTCGCTCCATTATCAGGAGATCTTGATGTAGTTGCTCATGAAATGACTCATGGTGTAACTTCAAATTCTGCAGACCTTGCTTATGAAAATCAACCTGGAGCATTAAACGAATCTATGTCAGATGTTTTAGGTGTTTTAGTACAAACCTATGATAAGTACAATGTTGCAAATGGTGGTCAATGGACATTCAATTCTTCTGATTGGGTAGTTGGAGATGAAATATATACTCCTAAAGTAGCCGGTGATGCATTAAGAAGCTTATCAAATCCTACACTTTACGATCAACCAGCTCACATGAATGATTATCAAAACCTACCAAACACAGAAGATGGAGATTGGGGTGGAGTTCACATTAATTCTGGTATTCCTAATAAAGCTGCTTATTTAGTTGCTCAAAATATAGGCTGTGAAAAGACTGCTAATATATATTACAGAGCACTAACTGTTTATTTTAACTCAACTACAAACTTCTCTCAATCAAGACTTGGTTTAATACAAGCTGCTACAGACTTATATGGAGCTAATTCAACTGAAGTTCAAGCAGTATCTAATGCTTTAACATCAGTTGGTATACTAGGTAACTAGCAGCACACCTATTTATAAAAATTCAAACTCTATATCTAGTATTATAATTAGATATAGAGTTTTTTCATTTTATTTATAGTAGGACAAAGCTTTTCTTTCCATTTTAGTCCAAACTGATTGAAAAACTGCTTTATCCACTTTTTCATTTTTAACTCCAGTTAAAGGATCATTATAATACAATGAACTCTCATCCATACCTGTAAGTAATACAGCATGTTGTGAATAATAGGAATTTATAACTGCCCCATTACTTGTCCAAGTATGAGATATTTTTGGTTCTTTAAATGTAGATGTTATCCATACTACAATTGGCCTTCCACTTGATAGTACCTTTTCCAGCTCACCATATTCACACCCTGACAAATCTAGTGCTTTATCTGGTAAGTATTCATTTATTACTGGCGCAAGAGCCACTGGATCTATAGAATATCCTGGAGTCTTTCCTGTTATATCTCCAACGAATCCATTCTTCGGATTTCCCCATTCTATTATATTCCCTTTTGAATCGTATTTTATTGGAGTTGAATCTCTCTTCACTTTTGCAATTACAGAATCCTTATCAACGTTAACTCCTGCATAATTCAACATCATAGTTAAAGATGTTGCCTCACATCCATTTTTGTATTCTGGCAACTGATTAATTATATCTACATCAAGATTTATTTCTTTTGATGCATTCAATGCTTTCTCTAATTCCTCTTTCTTTTTCTGAAGCTCCTCTTCTTTTAATCGCTTTTCTTCAGCTTTTTTAGCTTCTTCTTCTTCCTTAGCCTTTCTTTTAGCTTCTTCTTTTGCTGCCTTTTCTTCTTCTCTTTTTCTTTTTTTTTCTTCCTTCTCTAACTTAGCTTCTTCCTCTGAACTCATATAGCTAATATTGCCTTTACTAGCCAAAAATCCCATATGATCTTGAAGAGCGCTAACCTTTCTACTTTCATATATATATATCTTAAATGTAATTGCTAATGCAACAAAGGAAAGTGCTAATATAAAGAATGTAAAAAGCTTTTTCATAGTACTCCCTCCTTAATATACAGCCTTCTTTGAACTATTAATCTTCACAGAGCATAGAATATTTTAAGCAATATATTTGTACAAAATAAAATATATAACAACTATTAAAGGTTAACTTTAATATCTTCTATAGATTCTATATCATTAATAGTTTTATTTTCATCCATCTTCTTAATATTATCGTCAAGTTCTAATTGTACTTTAGGAGGTTTAGTTGCAATATATACAGCTCCTATAATAATTATTGAACCTATTATTTGACTAATTCTTAAAGTTTCTCCAAGTATAAAGAAACTAAATATAAAGGTAACCACAGGACATAGATTTAAAAATAAAGTAGATATCCCTACATCCAATTCTTTGAAAGCAAAATTATATCCAAAGTTTCCAAAAGAAGAACATATTAGTGCTAAAAATAAAAGATTTAAAATTATATTACCATTAATCATTTGAAAATTTATGGTCTCAAAAGGTAGTAACGGTATAAATGCCAATGTTCCAAAAATAGACTGATAGGTTGTAATAGTTATATTGGAATATTTTTTAAACAGCGGCTTTGTAATTATCAAATACCCACACCATGATATTACGCTCCCAAACATGTAAAGATATCCTGATAAAGATCCACTTACTACATCTTTTCCTATAACTAAGTAAATTCCAAATATTGATACTACAATACTAATAATACTTAACCTAGATATCTTAGTTTTATAGAATATTTTATCTGCTATTATTGCTGCCACAGGTAAAGTAGCAACTATTATTGATGCTGAGTTAGCAGACACTCTTAATATACCATTATTTTCAAAGAAGAAATATAAGGTAATAGCAAAAATTCCGCTAATAGCCAATCTTCCATAATCCTCTTTATTAACCTTCTCTTTATTTGTAAATTGCTTTATTATAATAAGTGTTATAGTGGCAATAAAAAACCTAACAAAGGCCATTGCTACAGGTGAAAATGCATCTAATACTACTTTTATACTAACAAATGATATTCCCCAAGCTACCACTACACCTATTAACGTTATGTACGCTAATGCTTTTCTTGTCTTCATAATTTTTCCCCCTATCTGCTGGCTTAATTATATCATAAACTTTTACAAATTCTATTATTAATATTAAACATTTATTATACTCTAGTATCTTATATTCATATAATAAATCCATTACACTTATTTAAATCTGATAAATGTAATGGATTATTTTTCATTTTATAGCTTTGTGGCATATTTTTTTTCAAAATAATGAACAACTTCATACATTAAATAAGCAATTATTGAAAGTATAACTACACTCATCATTACCATATCTAATTGTGCTACTTGCCCTCCATATACTATTAAGAATCCAAGACCTTCTTTTGCTACTAAGAACTCTCCCATTATTACCCCTACCCAAGAAAGACCTACACTTATCTTTAATGCAGATATAAAAGTTGGCGTTGTAGCTGGAATTATTAAATTAGTTAAAATTTTAAACTTTGATGCTCCAAAGGTCTTTAAAAGCTTTATTTTATCTTCTTCTACTTCTCTAAAACCTGAAAGTATGCTTATTATTGTGGAAATTATAGAAATTAACAATGCCATAATTATAATTGCCTTCATTCCATTCCCTGCCCAAAATATTATTATAGGTCCCAAAGCTACCTTTGGAAGAGCATTTAATACTACAATATACGGATCTAAGACATTTGAAAGAAAGTCTGACCACCATAGCATTATAGCAATTATAGTCCCTAGCAAGGTCCCTAAAGTAAATCCAATTATGGTTTCATAACAAGTTATCGTTATGTGCTTAGTTAAAGCTCCGTCATTATATAACTTCATGAAACTCTTAAACATTCGCGATGGTGTACTAGTTAAAAATGGGTCAATTACCTTTAGATTGCCTAATATTTCCCATAGGAGAAAAAATACAACTAATATAAGTATCCTCGTAAAAATAATCTTTCTTCTGCTACTTTTTACCTTCTTTAGATATTCTTCATGTTCCTTACTTATCATCATAATCCATCTCCTTCCATATGTCATTAAAATATAATCTAAACTTACTGTGTTCACGACACTTTAAAGGAGTTAAATTTTCTCCATCAAATTCTATATTTATAATTTTCTTTATTACAGCTGGTCTTTTAGATAATACCATTACCCTAGATGACATAGACACAGCCTCTGATATGTCATGAGTAACCATGATGGCTGTTTTCCCTTCATTTTTGATTATTTCGTATATTTCATCACTCACGTTGAGTCTAGTTTGATAATCTAAAGCTGAAAAAGGTTCATCTAAAAGTAAAACTTCTGGATCTAAAGCTAAGGTTCTAATTAAAGCTACTCTTTGCCTCATACCACCTGATAATTGTCTAGGATAATGATCCTTGAACTCCCATAAATTATAGTTTCTTAATAGTTTTTCTAATTTTATTTTTGCATCTTCATTCATCATCTTTTTAATTTTTAACCCTATGCTTACATTTTGCAATACCGTTAACCACTCAAATAGTTGATCCTTTTGAAACATGTATCCAATTTTATTTGAGTACCCTTCTTGAACACGTCCATCAACTAATATATCCCCTGATGAAGCTTCAATAAGCCCAGATACTATATTTAAAAGTGTGGATTTTCCACATCCTGAAGGTCCAACTATACTTACAAACTCTCCACCTTCTACTGTGAAGTTAATATCTTTTAAGGCAACAGTTTCTGCAGATAATGTATGATAGTTCATGTAGACATTCTTTATTTCTATTCTATTCATATCTCCATCTCCATATCTTTATTTTTTATCTTTTTAGTTTTCTAATTTATTTTCTATAATTACTTGTAATCTTTAGCTTCTGAATTCTTTAATATTTTATAGTACTAATATATGAGGTTATAATAAATGTTGATAACAAAACTTATATGGTATATAAATAAAAGGAATATGCCTTCCGAACCATAAAGACATGTTCCTTTAAAATTATTTATTTATATATGCAATTTATAGTTTTTAATTATGATTGAAAATCATTTTTTATTTCTTTATAGCCTTTTCACTAATTGAATTATTAACTATATCTTTAAATGGTGGTCTTTTAGTTAAAAGTTCAGAGTCATAGGATTCTATAATATCCATTAATCTATTCATGTCCTCTTCACTTACTGTAGGAGTTTTAGCATAGGCTTCTATTTTTTTATAGTTTCCTACAACTGTTGCTATTACTTCTTCATCTGTACCTGGAAAGAACTCTTTTATAGAAGCTGCAACCGTAGCATCCTCATTAGACATTACCCATTCTTGTCCCTTTTGAATAGCCTTAACAAATTTTACTAAAAGTTCTTCATTGTCATTAATATAAGATTGAACAGCATAAAAACATGTGTATGGAAGGTTTCCCGCACTTTCTCCAATAGATGCTGCTACAGAACCATTTATTTCATTTGCAATTACGCTAGCAGTTGGCTCGAATATAGCCGCATAATCTCCAGTACCACCTTTAAATGCTCCTGGAACTGCATCAAATGCTATATTAGTAACTAAATTTAAGTCCTTATCCTTGTCTATATTCTCATTTTTTAGTACATATTCAAGGGCCATTTCAGGTACTCCGCCAGGTCTTCCCCCTATAACCATCTTTCCTTTAATGTCTTGCCAAGAAAACTCACTATGTTTTTCTCTAGATACTAAGAATGATCCGTCCTTTTGAGTTAACTGGGCAAATACTACTGGATAATCTTCTCTACCTTGATTATAAATATACATTACTTGTTCTGGTCCTGAGAATCCAATATCAACGCTTCCACTAATAAGTTGTTGCATAGTTTTATCTGCACCTTGACCTGTAGAAAGTTCAATTTCAATTCCTTCCTCTTCAAAGAATCCCTCACTAATAGCTACATACATTGGTGCATAAAAAATTGATCTGGTTACTTCATTAAGTCGTATGGTTGTTATTTTATCTTTATTTCCTTCATTTCCTTTGTCTATTGATTCATTTTTATTACATCCTGTAAGTAGTCCAACACATATAAATGCACAAATTAAAGCACTTAATAACTTAATAGTCTTCTTTCTCATAATCTCCTCCTAGAATAATATTAGTAACCCAATTTAACACTTCACTTCTCATACTCTATAATATGTAGAATAATGATTTTTGCTAACTAAAGTTTATAACTAATAATTATTAATATTGAAAAAGTATAATTGTATCACCTAAAAATACTGTGTCATTTGACATGTATCATAGCCCATGTTAGTATCCTTGTGTAGCATTACTGAATTTATATATTCTATTCATTTTAAAATATAAGGAGGATTTCTATGTCTATAGCAATAATGGCATGTAGAAAGTTAGTCGGTCAATGTGCTGGAACTGGATGTTTTGATGCCTATAACAATTTAACTGATGCCTTTCGAAAGTATGAAAATTCAAAACCTATATTATCAAGCTTCTTCTATTGTAGTGGTTGTGATACAACTATATCAGATCAAGAAGATTGGAATCATAAAATAGAGCAACTTAAAAGAAAAAAAGTCGATACCATTCATATAGCTCTTTGTATAGATGTTGAGTGTGATAATTATAATAAGCATGAAAAGCTTTTAAAGAATCATGGATTTAATGTAATTCATGGAACTCATAAATAATTAGATTTATTATATAATTTAAAGAAATCAATTAAAATCTAATATTAATAATTATATTAAAAAGTGACTAATAGATAAAAGTTCAATTGGTCACTTCTATATTTTTATCATATATTTTATCACCTAATTGTTAGTAATAGCTCCAATTCATTTTATCATCTATATAGTTACATTTATTTATAAAATTATATATATTGTATTTTTATGTTATAATATAATTAAAATATACAAGGAGATGATAAATTTGGAACTTAATTGGAGTCTTAAAGAGCTTTATTCTTCCTTTGAATGCAATGAATTTAAAGAGGATTTGAATAAGCTAGATGAACTTATAGAAAATTTCATAACCACTGCTAATAGCATTATTAATAGTAAAGATTCACCTGATAAATTGTTAGAAAATTTTATATCTATGAATATAGAATTAAAAACTCTAACAAGAAAGTTAGGTAGTATGGTTCACTTAACTCTTAGTGTAGATACTAAAAATTCATCTGCTTTAAAATATGATGATATTCTTTCTTCTAAGATTAGTAATCTAGCTGAAAGTGAATCTAAAATTACAAAATGGATTGGAAATCTTAAAGATTTAGATAAAATAATTCAGGGTTCTAAATTGCTTAAAGAACATAACTTTTTTCTTAAAGAAAAAGCGAAAAATGCAAAATATATTCTAAGTGATAAAGAAGAAGCTATAATAGCAAAAGTTAAAAATACTGGTTCAAATGCTTGGTGCAAACTTAAAAATGTATTAACTTCTAGCCTTATGGTTGATATAGAATTAGATGGAGAAAATAAACAACTCCCTTTGTCAATGATTAGAAATATGGCTTATGAAGCTGATTCCACTATCAGAAAAAGAGCATATGAGGCTGAAATTAAGTCATATGAAAAAATCCATGATGGTATGGCAGCAGCCATAAACGGAATAAAAGGTGAGGTTATAACACTTTGTAGTATGAGAGGTTTTTCTTCTCCACTAGATAAAACTCTTTTTAACTCAAGAATGGATAAGAAAATTTTAGATGCTATGCTAGATGCTATGAAAGAATCAATGCCTGTGTTTAGAAAATATCTTAAAAGAAAAGGCGAACTTTTAGGCCATAAAAATGGTCTACCATTTTATGATCTATTTGCCCCTATAGGAAATGTCGATATGACTTATACCTATGAAGATGGATGTAAATGTGTAGTTGATAACTTTAGAACCTTTAGTGATGATTTAGCGGATTTTGCTAAAAATGCTATGGAAAAATCATGGATAGATGTTTTACCTAAAGAAGGAAAAGTAGGAGGTGCATTCTGCTCTAGACTTCCTCATGTTGGTGAGAGTAGAGTATTATTAAACTATGGAAATACCTTTAGTGATGTAGTTACTCTTTCACATGAGCTCGGTCATGGATATCATGGATATTGCCTTAACAATGAAAGTATATTAAATGCACAATATCCTATGCCAATAGCAGAAACAGCTTCTAACTTCTGCGAAACTATAGTAAAAAAAGCAGCAATTAAAACCGCTACTAAGGAAGAGGCCTTCTCTATCTTAGAAAGTGAAATTAGTGACTGTACTCAAGTCATAGTTGATATTTATAGCAGGTTTTTATTTGAAAGCGAATTATTTAAAAGAAGAAAGGAAAGTTCTCTTAGTGTAAAAGATTTAAATGAAATAATGATTAATGCCCAAAAAGAAGCTTATGGAGATGGCCTTGACCCTAATTACCTTCATCCCTATATGTGGGCTTGTAAAACTCATTATTATTATGCTGATAATAATTTCTATAACTTCCCTTATGCTTTTGGTCAACTATTTGCAAAAGGTCTTTATGCTGAATACTTAAAGAGAGATAATTCCTTCCCCGATCAATATAAAACCCTTCTTTCAGTAACAGGAAAAAATTCCTTAAGTGATGTGGCTAAAATAATGAATATTGATATCACTTCTAAGGATTTTTGGAGAACTTCTTTAAAAATGATAGAAGAAGACATCAATCTTTTCTTAAAATTTAATAATTAAAATTATATTAGAAGTTTAATAATAACAGTGTGATTTAGATTATTTTAAATCACACTGTTTATTATTTCATATATTAAATTGGTTAATAAATCTGTACTATTTCTCTAATCCTGCAGCTTCTCTTATTTTATCTACATTCTTATCTTCTTTATTCTTTTGAAGCATCATGTAAACATATATTGGTATTCCTACAAGCATTAATATAAATCCATACATTACTACATCAGCGCCTGTTCCATATATAGCATATATAGAATAAGCAAATGCAAGTAATGAGAAGAATGAACTCTTTAAGAAGTTTATAAAGCTAAAATCTTTTGATTTCTTACATAGTAATACTATTTCAGCAGCTGCTGAGAATGTGTATGCTGGTAAGAATGATAATGTAGCTAGTAATATCATAAAGTCAAATGCACTTCTAAGAGACCCCACATAGTTCATTATTAAAAGCAGATTCATGCATGTACTTCCTATAACAAGAGATGCTACTGGAGTATTAAATTTAGGATTGATACGTTTAAATATTGCTGGGAATAATCCATCTTCAGCTGCTCCAACAGCACTTCTAGCTGTAGTTAATAACCATCCAGAAGTTGCTCCCAAAGTAGAAATTAGTGCACCAGCAGCTATGAAAGTTCCCCCCCATGAAGCTCCTGTAGCTTTATTTATAATATCTGCTAATGGTGCATCTGAATTTGCAAGAGCTGCCTGATCCATAGCTCCCATAGAAACAATACTCATCACAATATATATAACAGATACTATTAAGATTCCATATATAGTACTTTTTTTAATATTCTTTTCTGGATTTTTTATTTCTCCACCTGCTACTGTAGCACTTTCTAATCCTACGAAAGCCCATAGTGCTATAGCTATAGCTGATGGTAATGTTCCCATGCCACTTACTTCTGGACTAGAAACAGTATTCATATAGCTTGGATCAAAGTTTAGTGCAGCAATTACAATAAACACAACAAGTACTGCAATTTTTAACACAGTTGATATAACTCCTATTTTTCCAACGTACTTTACACCATATATATTTATTAATGTAAATATCCATACCACTGCAGAAGATATCAAGAATGCAGCTAGTGGATTGTTAGCAGCTGGAACAAAGTATGTAAAATAACTCATAAATGCTGTAATTATCGCAGCATTGCCTACCCACGCACCTATCCAAAAGGACCATGCAATTAAAAATCCTGCAAAATCACCAAAGGCAGCTCTTGTATAAACAATTGGGCCTCCAGTTTTAGGCATTTTTGATCCCAAATTAGCAAAGCTTAAGGCAATAAGTAATGATCCTATGGAAGTTAAAACCCATGCTAGTATAGCTACTTTAGGATTTGTTACTCTCGCAAAGCTCGCAGGCGACATGAAAATTCCTGAACCTATTACATTTCCAACTACAATAGCTGTAGCTGCAGCTAGTCCAAGATCTCTTTTAAGTGATCCATCAGTTTGTATTGTGTCTTTTTTAGCCATTTTTTTCCCCCTATAATTGCTTTGTTTTAAAAGTAAACTTATTTACTTTTAGAAACCTTAGACATTAAATTTCCATTCAATTATCTAGTTTAATTTAATCGATTACAAAAATCAACCTATTTTTAATAAATTTTTTATTATTTTTAAAAGGAATTTATCGATATTTATCACATTTATTGTATATTAAAGTATTTTTGCCAACCATATTCCATTATGTTAATTTTTATCCATAATATACCTGGTACTTTATTCCGTTAGTACATTTATTTATTACTTTTTTACTATTAAACTAACAAAACTCTATGAAGAAACCTTCTCCATAGAGTTTACTATGTTATAAAATTAACATTTTAATTATTTCGATACTGTAGCATTTACCTTGACTGTATCCTTCTTAAATATAAACATTAAAAATCTCACAAGCACATATAGTACTATAATGATTGCAAGACCCTCTTGAAACTTAACTATATATTTTAACCAAGATACTCCTTTTTCTGCTTTTGCTAAAAATCCATTAGTACCCTTCATTGCAATTGCACTTATTACCATAGGGAATGTAAACGCAGCATAACTTGGATAAAATTTAAGTCTTAAACCTTGTACAAGATACACAATTCCACATAAGTATAATATCATTACTAATACTGCTAAAAATATTACCATACCAATATTCTTTTCTGAAAAAGAATTTAAATATGCAGCTAGTGTAAGTGCAGCTGGTGCTGCAAATATTACTGTAGTTGGAAAAGCTGGTTCTGGAATTCCCTTTACTATAAGGGTTCTATAACCTAAAATTGGTACTAGTATAACAAGTGAAATAAAAGCAACCCAGAAAAAAACTTGTCCAAGTGGAGCTAAATTAAATCCTGGTGCAGTTATTCCACCTACACCTATGCCCACATAAACAATAAATGTGCTTGGAAACAACTTTTTGATATCAAATTTGAAAATAAAATTTTTAGTATAAAATATTATTAGCCCTATATGGATCAATACTCCAACCCACCATAGAATAACTCCAGCTGTAAAAGATGTTTCCTTTAAATATCCTGCTAAAAGCATAACTCCCATGGAATAGGTAGGTATAACTGCTGCAATAACAGGATTCTTTATTTCCTCCTTTACCCCTTTCCAACAAGCTATAATCTTTATTGTAAGAAGTATTAATATTATTGCAGATAACGCTCCTAGAATATTTTTAAACATTATATTATATGATGATAGTAAATTTCCTAATGAAGCTAGTGCAAGCATTACAGCTGCCATAGGTAATGGTATTTTTTTAATATAATTCATACTCATCTTCCTCAACTATTCATCAATATTTTCAATATTTAATTCTCTTACTATAATTTCTGCAGCTTTCTCAGCCATTTCTCCAGTAAATCTTATACATTGTGCTTTATGCTCTCCAGATGCCATATCCATACCTTTAGTTTGAACGCTGCAGCATAGGCATTTATGCTTTTGTTTAAAACTATCTTGTAATTCATAAGCTAATTGTAAAGCTTTAACACTCTTAGGATCTTGAGGATTGCTTCCCTTAGTTCTTCCAAAGAAATATCCTAGACATAAAACCGCTCCTGTAACAGCTCCACATGTACATTTTGATTTTCCAATGCCTACAGGGAATCCAGAAGCCATTGCAATCATTTCATCTGGCATGTTCACTTCAAAGTTATTTTTAATAGATGAAACTATAGCTTCTGAACAATAAAATTCTCCTTTTCTGAAATGTTCTTCTGCATCTTCTCTAACCTTTTTTACACTAATCTTTTCAATCATCATATATACCCTCTTTCATACTCAATTCAAATACATTATAACTATTTGTTAATAATTAAACTTTAATAATTACAACATTAAATAGTTATATTTTATCTATTCGAATTTCCAATAGGCTATGAATTCCTATTGGTATGTTAGAAAAGCCATTTGATGTAAAGATAGATTTTCATAAATTGCTAGAGTTGAAACAAAACACTGCTCAAATTAATTATCTTATTTAGAGATAGTCTTTCCTATTCAACTTAAATATTATGTATTTGCCAATCAATTTCATTTTGTTCTAAGGATTTTAATATATCATTGGTTTTAGAGAAATGCTTACATCCCATAAATCCTCTAGTTGCAGATAAAGGACTTGGATGTACTGTTGTTAAAATATAGTGATTAGGATTATTTATAAGTTTTATTTTTTCCTTTGCATTATTTCCCCACAATAAAAATACTATTGGCTTTTCTCTTTCATTTAATAATGATATTATTTTATCAGTAAAATTCTCCCACCCTTTATTTTTATGAGAGTTGGCCTCACCTTCCCTCACTGTAAGTACAGTATTTAAAAGCAACACTCCTTGTTTTGCCCACGGAACTAAATACCCATTGTTAGGAATATAGCAGCCTAAATCATTTTGTAATTCTTTATACATATTTAAAAGAGATGGTGGAATTCTAACTCCCGGTTGAACTGAAAAAGATAATCCATGTGCCTGACCAGCTCCATGATATGGATCTTGACCTAAGATCACTACCTTGACTTCTTCATAACTGGTCAATTTTAAAGCATTAAAAATATTATTCATATCCGGAAATATGTTTCTAGTTTTATATTCACTCACTAAAAATTGTCTTAATTCTATATAGTAAGGCTTATCAAACTCACCTTTTAACTTTTCATCCCAAGAATTTTCTATGATAACCATGTTCAATCACCCTTTCCATTAATTATCTAATTATATGATTGCCTATAAGTACCTTTATGTCAATAGCCTTATATTAAGGAAAGCCCTTCTGCTACCTTGCAGAAAGGCTTTCCACTATTTATTATAACAATAAAACCATTATACTATCATGATATTATTTTCGGTGAATACCCCGTTCTTTATCCCATGATAACTCTTCTTTAAATTTCCTAAGTTGTTGCTTTGTTTTCGGGCTAGTAGCTATATGCGTAGATTGATAAACATTCTTCATAAGCTATTCCTCCTTCAAATTCTCGTTTCTATGAAAATCACTTAAACATTCACAGGCATGAAAACTTACTACAAAACAAATAATGATTTTATTGGTATGATAATAGTATCTCACCAAAAAATTTTTTTATGTATTTATTAAATAGTTTTTTATTTTTAAAATCACATTCCTATTTAAATTGTATATTATAATAATGTAATACTATTAAGGAGCATGTTATGTTCATTAGGAGACCCTATGATATAAACTCACAAGATTTTTATACTGATAGATACTTAGATGACGAAGAAAACTGTAAAGAGTGTTTTGACGAAAGGATAATACCTCCATTTTTACCCGGAGGTCCTGGTCCATCAATACCACCAAGGCCTCAACCAGGAACTCCTCCAAGACCTCAACCTGGAACTCCTCCAAGACCACAGTCTGGACCACCAGGCCCTCCTCCAAACATGACGCCCCAAAAATCATTTTCTGGAGGACCTCAAACTTTTGCCGTATCACCTGGCTCTATAAGGCCATGTAGATTTCAATTTGTATATATATGGCTTCGTAATGGAAATTCTTTTTGGGCGTGGCTTATTAATGTAGATAGACGAACTGCATATGGTTTTAGATGGACTGGTTGGAGATGGGTTTACTTTGGTGTAAGCTTAAATAGAATAGATTACTTTGAGTGTTTTGGTAGACGTTATACACCACCAGAAGATAACAACATGATCAATTTGGAAACTCAAGTATTATCACCTTCACAATTTAAGCTTGAATATCCATTTATTCAAAGTGGTGGAAATGAAGATACTAATGCTATAGTCAATCAAGAAATTATTGATACATTAAACGCCTTGTGGCTTAATGAAGTTTTAATTCCTGAAAAAGTTAATTTTTTAACAGTAGAAAGCGCTTATGAAGTTCCACTAAATTCAAATGGTTTGTTAAGTATAGTAATGTCTTTGTACACAGAAACTGAAGATAATCCAACTGGCAGTACTTTATTCAATTCTTTAACTATGGACGTAAATACTGGAGAAGTTTATGATTTTGGTGATTTATTTAATAGTAGCATGAACTATACTGAGATTATTAGTGATATAGCTAAAGAAAAGGCTAATGAAATGAATATAAACTTCACTACACCATATACTGGAGTTACTGACACTCAAAAATTCTACTTAACTCCAGAAGGCTTAGTATTATATTATCAAGCTGGTGAATTCACACCAGCTTCTAGTGGGCTATTTAGAATTACTATTCTTTATAATGAACTTTCAAATATTTTATATCCAGAAGGCCCAATAGTTCGACTTATTCAAAATCAGTTACTATAATGTGAATAACTATACCATTTAACACTTATTATTTCCACCCTAATAAGTTAATTAATTATAAAGTAGGACTTATTTAAAATTTAATTTTAAATAAGTCCTTTACTTAATTTTAGAGTAAATATTATTTAAAAGAACATATTACATAAATATTTTTAGCTGTATAATATTATTATATAAATATATTTTTAATTTAGAGGGTAGGTTTTAACTTATGTATAATTATCTCACTGAAGAAGCACTTAAAATTTTAAAAGATGAACTTGAACACAGAAAAAATGTAGTAAGATTTCAGATAAATGAAGAATTAAAAGAAGCTAGAGCTCATGGTGACTTAAGTGAAAATTTTGAGTATAAAGCAGCTAAAAAGAATAGAGCTGACAATAACAGACGCATGGGTTACCTAGAAAGAATGATCAAAACTGCTAAAATAATTAATGATGACACATCAGAAAATCAAGTTGGTATTGGGAAAATTGTAACTCTAAGATTTTTAGATGATGAGGAGGAGGAAGCGTTTACCATGGTAACCACAGTTGAAGCAGATCCTCTTAACAATAAAATTAGCATAGAGTGTCCTTTAGGGAAAGCATTATACAAAAAAAACTTAGGTGAAAAAATAGAGGTTACATCACCAGATGGCTCTTATAGTGTAATCATAGAAAAGCTTGAAATGATAAAATAATAAAATATACGTAAAGTTATAAATATAACAAAAGTGGCTGTCTCAAAATAAACTAATTTTTAGATTAATATTTAGCGCAAATTATTTTGATACAGCCTTTTACTTTATTATTTAATTTTATATTAAGCCACTTCTACAGATATACTATCTTGTAATAAGTTCTTCTTCTTAGTCATGTAATATAGAATAATCACAATAGTTATTCCTTTAAACACACTACTCATGCTAATGCTCCACCAAACTCCATCTATACCTAAAATATTAGGTGATGATAATATCATAGATGCCGGAACTCTAAGGCCTGTCAATATAATGCTTACAGCAGCTGGTATATATGTTCGTCCTAAACCATTAAACATTCCTACTGTTGTAATCTCAATACACATAAATAATTGAGAATATCCAAGGATTCTTAAATAATCCTTTCCTAACATTATAGCCTCTTTTTCTTTTATAAATATTGAAAATATTCCTTCTCCGCCTATTATTAGTACTAGAGTTGCTAAAATTCCAACTACACCTGCTATAAAAATAGTGGCCTTATATCCTTCCTTAATTCTATCATATTTTTTAGCTCCATAATTTTGTCCCACAAAAGAGCTAAGAGCTGTTGAAAATCCACCTGCAGTCATCCAAGTTATAGCTTCAATTTGAACCCCAACCTTTTGTACTGCTATGGCTACTTCACCAGAACCAGCTATTACCCGTGCTATTAGAATAGAAAAGGTGGTAAATAATCCACTTTGAACTCCAGACGGAATTCCCAGCTTACATATACTTCTTATAGCTTTAAAATCAGGTTTTTTTAATAAATTAAATTTTAAATATTTTTCCTTGCTTCTTAAAATAGAAACTAGGAAACAAACTACAACTATACTTTGTGCACCTATGGTTGCTAAAGCTGCTCCTAAAACTCCCATCTTTGGAATAGGTCCCACACCAAAAATTAAAATTGGATCAAAAACTATATTAGCTACTAGTCCTACTGTATTAATAATAAAAGGTGTCTTACTATTACCTGCCCCATTAAATATTGCTGTTAATACTGGTATTAAATTTGTTATGACCATCCCCATAGCTATTATAACTAGATAAGTTTCTGCCATGGATATAACTTGTAAGTTCTCTAGCTGAAAAAAAGCCAAAAACTTATTTCTAAATAATAATACCACTACTCCCATTATTAAAGATAATACTATATTAATTTGAAGGGCACTTACAATGTAATTACGTGTTGCTTTTTCATCTTTACGTCCCAAGCTTTGGGATACTTTAACCTCAGCACCCACCTTGGCTATCATGGTAAGAGCTGCAGCTAAATTACTAAAAAAACCTGCTGTTCCTACTGCCGCTACCGCTGTGCTTCCTATAGTTCCAACCCAAAGCATGTCTGTTAGATTATAGGCCATTTGTATAAATGAAGTTGCCATAATAGGAAGGGCTAATTTAACTAGCTTTCCACTTATAGACCCTTCTGTTAAGTCTATTCTTTTCTCCATAATATCAATCCCCACTACTATAAAATTTTATTCTATTAAGATTAATATTAATAATTGCAATTAAATTGCCCATTAATATTTCTACAACACCCCAATAAATATTTTACTTCGTACTACGAAGAATGTCTATATAATTTTAATGTGTATTTTTCTTAACAATTACTTGTTATGCCTATTTCCATATATAAATTTGAGTAATAAAATACCATGCTTTATGTATAACAAATTTGGAGATTATACATAAAGCATGGTTAATTACATATTTAATTTACTTGTATTTACTTCACTTTTTAAAAATCATTATATCTTCTATTGTAACCTTATCTACTACAAAATTATCTTTCAAAACTTCCCTTACTTTATCAACTTGTGATGTCAATGCTTCAAATCCAAATCTATTTTTATTTATACCTTCAAAGTATTTCTCCGCTTCCTTTGTAAGTATACTACTGTCACCTTTAATAACTTTATAGGATTCCATTATTTCATCTTTCGGTTTTGAAAATATTATATTTCCATCCTTTATAAAAGTAATATAATCTGCTATTCTTTCAAGGTCTGAAGTTATATGAGTAGATATTAATACTCCCATATTTTCATTTTCCATCAGACATTGAAGTTCTTCTAAAACTTCTGATCTAACCACTGGATCTAGTCCCACAGTAGGTTCATCCATTATTATGAACTCTGCTCCATGGCTAAGAGCTATACATAATGAAAATTTCATTCTCATTCCTTTAGAAAGTTCCTTTAATTTCTTATCTTTCTTAAGAGAAAACTTATTTAAATAATGGTGAAATTTATCATTATCCCACTTACTATATAATGTTGAAAATATCTTTCCATTTTCTTCTAGAGACATATGTTCATAATAACAAGCTTCATCATAGACAAAACCTATTCTATCCTTTATCTCCCTCTCGAATTTAATATTATCCTTATCAAATACCTTTATGTCTCCACTATCTTTCTTTACTAGATTCATTATCATCTTTATTAGCGTAGTTTTACCGGCTCCATTTTCTCCAATTAACCCCATAATGAATCCCTTGGGTAACTCTAGAGATACATTGTTCATCTGGAAATCTTTATATTTCTTACATAAATTATTTATATATAATATATTATCCATTGCCTTCCTCCTACTATAGTTTATATTCTTCAGCAAGTACTCTTAAACTTTCTATAATTTCACCTAAAGTAATTCCTGCTTTGATGCCTTCCTCTATAGCTTTACTTAGATACTCCTCCATATTTCTCATTATGGATTCTTTAAGAAGCTCTTTATCTTGAGCGCTAACGAATGAGCCCTTGCCTGGAACCGTATATATAAACCCTTCTCGCTCAAGCTCATCATAAGCTCTTTTAGTTGTTATAACACTAATTCTCAAATCTTTAGCAAGTCCTCGTATAGACGGTAATGTCTCATTAGGTGATAACTTATTTGTTAAGATATCGTCCTTTATTTGTTTTTCTATCTGAGAATATATGGGTTCTCCTGAAGAGTTATTTATTATTATATTCATTGAATTTCCTCCAAGTATAAATTTATTGTATAGCTTTTATGATACTACAAATTTCTTTTCCTATATCCTATTATTGATAATTGTACAAATAAAGCATATATTATTAAACCTAATAGAATGATAGCTGTAGCCACATAAATTCCATGAGCTGTACTTTCTAACAAATAGTTAGTGATTTTAACTGAAATGTTAGGATTTATATTATCAACAAGGCGAAGAATAATTATAGGTACATTTATAACTGCAATAATGATAATTGCGGAATATTTTGTAGCAACACCATAGTCATATCTATAATATATAAAGTTAGTAACTCCAATTATTAAACAGTAATATATAAAGGATAAGGATTGAATAATATATATCATAGTTAATTCTTCTTTATGAAAGTCTCTAACTATTGTAATTATTGCTAGAAGTATAAAGCTAGTTAAAATATAAGATGCTAGATAATAGATAAACTTACTTAGTACTACATCAATCCTTCTCACTGGGAAACTATTAATTATAACATCATAGTTTCTTCTCATCTCATCAGTAGCAGTGAACTTATTTGCCATTAAAGGTACCATAAGAGTCCCTAGAAGATAAATCATAAGTGTACCTCCTTCAAAGTTATACATAGAAGAAACACATATTGCTATTCCCACAATTAAAATAGCTACAGTATAGACATATCTACTAGTTATAAAGTCCTTTTTTAAAAGCGCTCCCATAAATTCTCCCTCCTAAAAATCCTTTTTTTCATAAATGACTACTGATACAGTAGCTATCAAAGCTAAAATAGTTAGAACTAGTATAGCTACTATAATATTATTAGTTATAGTATTGCTTTGAAACAATGCTAAAAATCTATCTATACAAGATAACCAAGCTGGTAGTACTTCTCCTTTAAGAATATAACTTACAGCTGACATTCCAAGCATTACTGCAAAGAATATAATAAAGTAAAATATTCGTGCAAACTTTATTCCTAATGAGAAATACACACAATTATAAAAAGCCACAAAAATAAGAATATAACTAATTGACATTTTAACTATGGATATAGGCAATTTTAAATATTCTGCTGGATATATCATATAAATTAAATTATTTAATAGTAATCCTATTATTGTTATAGCTACTATCCATATAATTGCAGATAAGAATTTTCCTAATACATAATCGCTTCTTTTACAGGGACTGCTGAGTATACTGACATGAACTTTATCTCTAGCTTCCATTTCAGTAAATGCTATACTAATGACTCCAGCCATTAATAAAAAATAACTAAATAGCCCCTTACCTTTATTTGTAATACCAAGGAATATCACTACCATTATAATTATGAGACCATTTCTATTATTATATAAATTAAAAATCCCTCTTAAATCTCTCATTGCCATTTTCCACATTTATTTTCTTACCCCCTTATTCATAGCTACCATAATTTCCTCTAAAGATGGTTTCTCACTAACAATTTTCTGTCTTATACTTTTATCAATGTGTATATCTTTAATTATGCCTTCAAAACCATAAGGTGTTTCTCTCAGTCCATATATAACTTTTTTATCAAGTTTACTTAATAAAGATTTATCACCTTTAATTACTTTATATTCATCCATTAAATCGCTAGTAGCTTTAGAAAAAACTATCTTTCCCCTTTGTATATAAGTTATATAGTCTGATATTTTCTCTAAATCAGAAATTATATGACTAGAAACTAAGATCCCAACATTTTCATCTTGTATAACCTCTTGAAGTACATCTAAAATACTACGCCTCATAACTGGATCTAGTCCCGAAGCTGGTTCATCTAATATTAAAAACTCTGCATCATGACTTAGAGCTGAAGTAATAGCAAATTTCATTTTCATTCCTTTAGATAACTCCTTAACCTTTTGCTTTTTATTTAAGTTAAATTTCTTTAGATAACTATCAAACTTATTATAGTCCCACTTTTTATAAAACCCTGAAATTATTTTTTCATTATCTTTGATAGATAAATTTTCATAGTAAAAACATTCATCATAAACAAAACCTATGCGTTCCTTTATCTCTCTTTCATGCTCAATATTATCTTTACCAAAGATTTTAATTTCCCCTTCATCCCTTTTCAGTAAATTCATAATTAGTTTTATGGTAGTTGTTTTACCTGCTCCATTTTCACCTATGAAGCCCATAATATATCCCTTATCTAAAGTGAATGAGATATCATCTAGTTTAAACCCATCGTACTCTTTTGTTAAATTTTTTATTTCTAATAATTTATTGGACATAATAGCACCTCCATTAATTATGTACCATCACATATACTAATAGTGAATTTATCACATACTAAATCTGTATTTATTATTCTGTTAATAATCAGTATATACAGTATTCTTAAAAAAATTAAGCTGTTAAGCTTCTTTATATTAACAGTATATATCGTTTATATACACTATGTCAATACTAAATATAATTTTTAATAAACCTATATTTTTTTCTCAGTTATTTTATAAATAATAGTATATCATTGGGTTTATAAAAGCATCTAAACCTTAAGGTTTAGATGCTTTTATCTATATATGTTAACCTTATTATATTTTTATAAATATATACTAGAAATAATATGGTGCAGGATCTACATTAGTTCCATCTATAATAACCTCAAAATGTATATGAGGTCCTGTAGCCCAACCTGTAGCCCCAACATTAGCTAGTTGTTGTCCACCAGATACTGTTTGTCCAACACTTACTGATATAGATGAATTGTGAGCATATAATGTACTAATATCTCCATGGCTAACTACAACTACATTACCATATCCATTCATAACTCCTGCATAAGTTACAGTTCCAGCCTTAAGAGAATATACTGGAGCACCATATGGAGCACCGATGTCTATTCCTTTATGGAATTCTTCACCTCTGCCTACTGGACTAATTCTATTTCCAAATGGAGATGTTATGGCATATCTAGTTCCAGTTACTGAATACATTCCATTAGTAGATACTTGACTAGAAGATGATCCATTATCTGAAGGTTTAGAATTTGATTGAGAATTTGAACCTCCACGAGAAGGTCTGCTAGCAGTTTCTTGCATAGCTGTTATACTAGCTAAAATTTCTTCTGATTCTGCTTCATTTTGAGCTAGAAGTTTTTCTGCTGTTCCTAACTCTTCTTCAGCCTTTGCCATAAGTTTTGTCTTCTCTTCTTTTTTAGCATTTAGCTCTTCTAAATTTGCATCTACATCTGCCTTGGCATTTTCTAAAGTTTTCTTTTCTTCATTTGATGTATTTATATTTTTATCCAATTCTTTTTGATTTGCCTTAAATTCATTTATTTTATCATTATCAAAAGAAATTAGGGTATTAATTGTATCTAGTTTAGCAAAAAAGTCTGAAATACCTTCAGCATTAAGCAGAACTTCTATGTAGCTTGTACCGTTGCTTTTGTATAAAACCCTTAGTCTTTTGCTCATAAGTTCCTTGTTAGCTTCTAATTCTTTCTTAAGCTCATTAGATCTCTCTTCTAGCTCTTTTATTTTTTTAGTTGATTGTGAAATTTGTGATTCTAAATTATTTACCTCACTATATAGCTCGTCCATGTTATTGTCCAAATTTGAAATTTCACTTAATATATTATCTCTGTTTTCTTCCAATTCAGATACTTTAGCTTTATTACTTTCAATTTGTGTTTCAATTTCTTTAGATTTACTTTTTGCATCTGATAAGTCATCTGCTAATACTGTTGATGACATTAAACTACAGCTTACAACTACTGCTGCTATCAATTTTAGCTTTTTATTCATGGTTTTCCCCCCTGTAATGGTCACCTTTATAAACACTATGCTTTTTACATCTCTCAAATAGAAAGGTTCAATTCTTTAATTTAAAAGTATCTACTTGAGATATATCATTATAGCTTTACTCTAAAATTCACACAATGATATACTTTTTCTCCATACTTTTACCAACATCTATTTTAAATTCTAGCAATGTACATCCCCCTTGTCAACATAACTAGGGTTTTTGGTATAAATTTCATATTTCTTGTGGAATATTCTATACTTTTTATTCAAATAAAAACTCTAGGCTGTAAATTAATAGCCTAGAGTCTGTTTATTACATAAATAAATATTTATCCTATTGTAGAATTCTCTTATACTTCTAATTCTATAGTTTCAGGTTCTATAATAGCTTTTTCTTCATCATCGTCTAGATCTTCATCTTTCTTATTTAAGGTTATTCCCTTTACAATCTCAACAAGATCTATACCAGTTAAAGAATTGATAACTTCTGGAACTTCAGCCATGATATTTGCTATGTTCTTTGATACCTTAGCTGCTCCACCTTGACCTCCATTATCTATAATAACCATTTTTTCAGTTCTAGATAATGGTTCTGCTATATTCTTTGCTACCTCTGGAAGCTTATCTGTCAACATTTGAATAATAGCTGCTTCTCCATATTCTTTATAAGCTTCAGCCTTCTTCTTCATAGCTTCTGCCTCTGCCTTCATTGCATCTGCATTAGCTTCTCCCACTAACCTTATAGCATCTGCTTCTGCCATACCTTTAATTTTTATTGTTTCAGCCTCAGCTTCAGCTCTCTTAATCATCATAAATCTTTCAGCTTCTGCTGCTTGCTCAGCTCTATATTTATCAGCTTCTGCTACTTTTTTAACTGTAGATTCAAGTTCTTTCTCTTTTTTACGTACTTGTTGTTCTGCTATATCAGTTTGTCTTTGTTCTTCAAATAATTCTGCATCTTTTAGAGTTTCTACAACTTTCTTATGAACTATATTCTTTTCAACTTCATAAGCATAATCTGCTTTAGCCTGTGCCTTTTTCTCTTCTTCTTTAAAGGATTGAACTTTTAATTCCTTATCTTTATTCGCTCTAGCAATTTCAGCTTCTGCAAATATTTGTGCTTCCATTCCAAGTCTCTTTGCTTCTGCAGTTTTTTGCATCTCTTCTCTCTTTGCTTCTGCCTCGGCTATAGCTGCATTTTTCTTAACTTCTGCTATTTGTTTAGCCCCAAGTGCTTGAAGGTATCCTTTAGTGTCGTCTATATCCCTAATTGTGAAAGTTTTTATTTCAAGGCCCATTTTTTCAAGATCTGATTTTGCAACATTTTCAACTTCATTTGCAAACATTTCTCTGTCTTTGTATATCTCTTCAATACTCATTTTTGAAACTATTTCTCTTAGTTTACCTTCCAGTACATCCTGTACAGTTCCCTTCATTACTTCAATAGTTTCTCTTTCTTTTCCAGTATTAAATTGCTCCATAGCTAATAATACACTAGCAGAATCTGATTTAACCTTTATTATAGCTACTCCATCAGTATCTATAGGCACTCCATTACTATCTAAAGATTCATGAGTTTTTACTTCAACCTTCATATTTTCAAGTGATAATCTATTGGTTTGTTCGAAGAATGGAACTACAAATCCTCCCTTACCACTTATAACCCTTCTCTTAAGTCCTGTAACTACAATAGCTTTGTCTTGTGCTGCTTTCTTCCAAGTAATACAAATAAGCCAAATGATTACTAATGCAAGAAGTATCCATCCTAAGTTGTCAGTAATAATTTCTAACAGTTTTCCCATTTACACTTTCCCCCTAATTATTTTAGGCATCTGAAAATAATTAATAAGTCAAAGATGGAAAGTATATTTTGAGTTAGACAAGGAAACGGGTTCCGCAGATAGTAGCACTATCTACGGGTTCTGTTGACGCAGTATAAACAGAGTTCTTTGCTTCAGAGGGGGTTTTACTCCCACTGAGGCTTAGAAATCGTTATCTAGTGGCGTAGCCGCTCTTTACTCCCACTTTGAAGAAGATGGGAGTATTAGAGCGGGTAGTCATCAGATAACACAAAATAGACGAGCATTCTGACTTATTTATTTTTTGAAGATGCCTTATATATATTATGAAAATAATAACATATATATTACTTTCCATGAGAATACCAACTTAAGATTACCTAATAATTACTTGAAATTACATCATTTTCTTTAAATACACAAAACCCTTGAAATTAAATTTCAATTCCAACAATTCTCATTAAATATTTAGCATTTGTAGTATTAGATTTACCTACTTTTAGTTTATAATCAAAACATATTTTGTTTTCTTTATAATACTCAGAAAAATGATAATTTTTTATTCCACTACATTCTGAAAGGTTACACAACTCTACATCATGGGTAGTTAAAGCTCCTATAACTCCAGCTTTGCTTAAATTTCTAATTACAGCATCTGCTCCAGTAATTCTATCCTTAGAATTAGTTCCTCTAAAAATTTCATCAATAAGAAAAATCATATTTTTATTGTTCTTTGCACCTTCAATTATTTCCTTTATTCTAATTAATTCCCCATAAAAAGTTGAAATCCCATTTTTCAAATCATCTGTTATTCGCATGGATGTATATATATCTAATAAACTACATTCCATATTCTTACTAAATACTGGTGCACCTACATAGGCTAAAACTAAATTTATACCTATAGTTCTTAAAAATGTAGTTTTACCTGACATATTTGATCCTGTTATTATGAATATATTTTCCTTCATACTTACATCATTATTAACCCTTACATTCTTACTTATCAAAGGATGCCCAAGATCCTGTGCCTCTATTTTAGCACCACTAGTATTTATTGTTGGAAATGCTACATTTTCATCAATATGAATTAACACAGCAAGACTCATAAGTTCTTCTATAACTCCAATATTAGAAAGCCAATTTTCTATTTTATTTCCATTTTCCGCCTTCCAATTCTCAAGAGAAAATACGCATTGATAATCCCAAAGAAATAGTATATTTAAAGCTATATATATTAATCCGTTACTCTGCCTTATATTTATCTTTTCTGATATACTAGAAAGTTTCTTAATAGCTTCTATTGCTGACCCATTATATTTAAATAAATTTTCCTTTATATCATTTAACTTTTTAGATTTGAACTCTTTTTTTTCTATTAATCTCAAAATATTTAAATATTCCTCTAAACTTCCTCTAAAATAATTAATATTTTCTAATACTTGATTTACTTTTAATGTGGATATTACCCATACCCCAGTTTGAATTATTAATGAAAAGTACATTAAAAAGTTTAAACTATTTAAATTAAATATAAAAATTATAAGGGAAATAGGTATTGTAAACAGCGGCATTAAATATAAGACCTTTTTAATAAATTTTGATTTTATAAGAACACCCTTATCTTCTACATAACTTATTAGCTTTTTAGGATCTTTTAATCCATTTTTATTATTTTTGCCTATACGCTCCATTTCCTCACAAAAATCTAAATCATCAAATAATTCTTTTACTGTCTCTTGTCTTAACAAGATTTCCGCCCTATCGTAATTAGGTTCTAGTAAAGCCTTAGCTAGGCTCTCTCTTCCATGCCAAGTATTTGTTATATTTATTAATTGAAATAAAGACTCTTTCCCTACAATATCTAAGTCTGATGCATACCTATGGTCTTTATTTACAAATTCATCACCTAAATCTTGAAAGTTTATCCATTCACCAGAAATTCTTTTAAGGTATCTATTATTTATTTCAATCATATCCTCAGCTAATTTCAATTTACCCTTAACTTTTCTATGATATATTATTAAGCATACAAAAGCTCCATAGAAAATTAGAGAAAAAAATAAAACCTTACTAGTCATTCCATCCCTTACTCCTCTATAGGTGAAATATAAGGCTAATATCATTACTATTAATCTTAGATATCCAATTCTATCAAATTCCTTTTTATATTTAACAATGTCATCATTGTAATTACTTATTTTACTTAAAAACTTGTCTTCAACCACATTATTGCTCCTTACTTTTTTATATTTTGAAATCATTATGCTAGTTAGATTAATAATAAAAAGAGTATCAATTTCTTATATGTTTTACATGGTCTTAAATAAGATATTAAAATAGTAAGCCCTTGAAACCCGCATGAACAGAACAACTAGTTATATAGTTATATAGTTATAATCTCCATATACAAATAAGATGTTTTGATAATTTTTTATGTTTAATTTTGTATTTAAATCATGTTATTAATCCATTCTATTCCTATCGGTTATATCACATGTATATTATATCCAATATTTCTACTTATATCAAACTTATATAAATTAATAATTTTGAAAACATAAGCTATAGAATTTATTCTTTGAATTATATAAAAGTATAAAACATATTTACTTATTCATGCTTTTATAATATAATAGTAAAATAATGTATCGTGGGGGAGTAGTTTGCGTATAATGTTTTTATACGTGACAAGTCAACATAATGATTAATTTTTTAATCTGGCTTGCCTTAAAGAACAAGACTCATGTATAGCTTAATTAAAATGTCCTTAATACAGGGAACACTTTAAACTAAGCTATACATGGGTCTTTTATTATGTATGAGGAGGATAACTTAGAGTTTAATAAAATAAGATTAAGGAGTTTTTTAATGAGTACTATAGAAATTATAATGATAGGACTATGTCTTAGTATGGATGCTGCTGCAGTATCTATGACTAATGGTATGGTGTATAAGGATGCTACTAAATCAAAAATTATTGCTATGCCTTTATTCTTTGGTTTCTTTCAAGGATTTATGCCTTTACTAGGTTATTATGCAGGAGGAATGTTCTCAGAAATTTTAAGTAAATATTCTGGTATTTTAGTTTTAATTATACTAGGATTTATAGGTGCAAATATGTTAAAAGAAGGGCTATTTCCAGATAAAAAAGAAGATGAAAATAAAGCTGTACCCCTTACCTATAAGCTTTTATTTTTTCAAGCGATAGCTACTAGTATAGACGCTTTTGCAGTAGGTATTGGCTTTAGTGCTATGAATATTGCTATTCTTCCAGCTATTTGTATTATTGGTATAACCACATTTATTTGTAGTTTTCTTGCCATCTTCATAGGAAAGAAGTGTGGAAATTTACTTGGTAAAAAAGCTGAAATACTAGGAGGATTTATTTTAATTATTATAGCTATAAAGGCAGTTTTATAACAATATTTTTGCAGTTAAAATATTGTTATTTATATAGACCTCATAATAAATAATGAATTTGAGCATATTATATCTATGGAATATAAATTTAAAAGGAGATGATATGCTTGGAAATTACATTTCAAGGCAATCCAATTACTTTAAAAGGAATTCAACTAAGAGTAGGAGATAAGGCTCCTGACTTTACTTTAATTAATAATGAGCTACTACCTGTTACTTTACAAGATACTAAAGAAAAAAGAATTTTCGTAGTTGTTCCATCTATAGATACAGGTGTATGTGATATGGAGGTTAGAAAATTTAATGAAGAAGCTTCTAAACTTAAGGATGTTACCATATACACTATATCTATGGATTTACCTTTTGCTCAAAGTAGATGGTGTGGAGCTGCTGGAATTAAAAATGTAATTACTCTTTCTGATTATAAAACTAGAGAATTTGGTGATAGATATGGAGTATACATCAATGAACTAGGATTACTTACTAGAGCTGTTTTTGTATTAGATGAAGATAATACAATTACCTATGCAGAATATTGCAGTGAAGTTACTGATGAACCTAACTATGAAGCTGCACTTCAAGCTGTGAAGTAAGGATATGCAACTATTAATTAATATGTTTTAAAAAAGTCCAGGATGTATAACAACATTCTGGACTTTAAACTTATATTAAAATTACTATTAGCTAAATTTATTTCTTCACTTGAAGAAGACTAATTTTTAATAATTCTATTATTAAAATAAATATAGCTGCTAATACAAAAACATAGTATGTCAGTAGTTTATCTGTACTAGATATTATAGCAAAAACTGTGGCTATAAGACTTAATGCTATAAATATTATATTTATTTTAAAAGAAACAGTTTTTCTAAAATCAGCTAACTTTTTATACTTAATATAGGCTGAGATTATAAATGCAATTACTAGTAAACCTAATATGCAAATTGTATAAAACCTTAAATTTAAATCATCCCATTTATAATTTTGATAAGAAAAGTGTCTAACTAATCCCATTTTCTTATTGGATAAATTATATATCACTGCTGTAAATATAACTAGTGAAATTTGAACGATAGTACCTAGCCACTTTAAAATATTTTTCATAATCATATCAATTACCTAACTTTATATCTATTTTTGAGGTTCTCCAGTTGCTACTGGACCTGCTTCATTTCCAGTGTTTCCACTCCATTCATTCCATCCACCATCATAAAGGGATATATTTTCAAGTCCCATTACATCAGCATACCATAGAACTTCGGCAGCTCTCCAACCTGTTCCACAGAAGAACATTAAGTTTTTATCTGGTGTTATACCATATTCTTTCCACATCTTAAGAATTTGATCCCCACTAACCATGGTATTATCTTCATTTCTGAAATCTTCCATGCTAGAGCTATCACTACCACCATGACCCCATAGAGAACATACTGGACGTCCTGTTGCTTTAATGTAGCTATATCCTGAAGTTTTTCCTATATATTCTTCCCAGCTTCTAATATCTACCAATGTATTTTCTTCTGGTTTATCTACTGCTGTAAGTGCTTTATCATAATCAACAATATAATTCTTATTTAATGGGGCGTCTGCACCAAAGGATTCTACTGCAACCTTAGGATTAGATTTAGTTTCTACCTCATATCCAGCATTTGTCCATTTGCTAGTTCCACCATTTAATAATCTAACATCTTTTACTCCTAAATACTTAAATATAACTGCTGCTCTTGAAGCTGCACAAGTGTCTCCACCATATAGTACAACAGTTGTATCTGTAGTTACACCATTTGCTTTAGCAAATTCTATAAGCTTATCATCTGAAAGACGATTCCATAGCGGTCCTTCTTCTAATTCATCTGTATTAATATGTACAGCTCCTGGAATATGACCTTTTAAATAATCTGGAGAATCTTTTTCTTCTCCCCATGAAACTTCAAACACTTTAAATTCTTTTCCTTCATAGGTTTCTGGTTTTTTTCCATTTACTAAATCTTTAACCCATGATGCTGGAACTAACATTTCATAATTAGGATAAGCTACCATAGCATTATTTTCATCCTTAGCCCATTCCTTAACATCATATGTATATAAATTTTTAAATCCCTTTTTTGATAAATAATCAGCTACTTCTTTTGCATCTTCTCCATTTGCATCATAAAGAATAACATTTTTATCAGCTGATATTCCTCTTGCTTCTAAATCTTTAGCTAAACTTGCTTCTTTCTTTTCTGTATCCGCATTTATCCAATCTGCTGAAAATTCTACAGCACCCTCAATATGACCGCCTCTTTCAACACCTTCTAATTTCCAACCATTATATGCATCATTTGCTCTTGTATCAACAACTATCCACTTATCATCTTTAATATTTTTTGCTAACTCTTCAGTAGATATAGTTTTAACTTCTGAGCTTGACCCTTCATTGTCTTTAGCTTTATCTTTAGTTCCACATGCTGTCAGTGCTGTCAGTGATAGTGTTAAAGCTACTGCTGTTAACATTACTTTTATAGACTTTTTCATATTTTATCCTCCTCAGTATTAATTGTTTTACAATTTTCCATTTGTAGCTTAGCACCTTTTATATAGTATGTAAATATTTTTTCATTTTATTTTAATTTGATTTAATAATAGATAATTTTTTTCTATTTAAATTCTAAATAGGAGGATATAGTGTTACTGTGGTTGCTAATCTCATAATGTCATTGCATCACTGTCCTAAGTGATCCAATAACTAAGATAAAAAAATTGAATCACTTCTGGATAAACCCAGTAGTGATTCAATATAAACTACTTTATCGATTTTTCATTTCTACGAAACTTTATCAAGAGTACCTGCTTCATCAGCGTATTTAATATTATTTTCTCGCTTTGCTTGTAATGAAACTCCCTCTCACATGCGTTCGAATGAGTAAGTTCCACTGACCAAATATAAAATTTGGAGTGTCACTTACGGTGTTAGTCTTGTTCTGTCTCTTGGAATTAGGGATGCTTCTCTTACATTCTCTAATCCTAAGAGCTGAGCCGTAAATCTTTCTAATCCTATTGCAAGGCCTCCATGTGGTGGCATACCTTGTTTAAATACACAGGTATAGCTGCTATAATTCGCTGGATTAAGACCTTTATATTCTATATTTTTTATTAACTCATTATAGTTATGAATTCTTTGTCCTCCAGTAGTTATCTCAACTCCTCTAAATAATAAGTCAAAGCTATGAGTCTCCAGTTCTCCACAAGGCATGGTGTACATTGGTCTCTTTCTTCTTGGATAATGGGTTAAGAATAGGAAGTCTGAGTTCAATTTTTCCTTAGCATATCTATAAATTAGTTTTTCACCTTCTGGGTCAAGGTCTCCTTCTAAATTCTTTTTATTATATTCTATTTCTAATATATCTAAGGCATCCTTTAACTTCATCCTAGGTATTTCTCCTTGGATTTCTGGCATTTTAACTTCTAGTATCTCCGAGTATTTAGTTCCTTCTTCTTTAACCTTATTTAAAATAAACTTTAATAATCTTTCCTCCATAGCCATAATTTCTGTTTCATCTTCAATAAATCCAATCTCAAAGTCCATACTTATATATTCATTTAAATGTCTATTGGTATTATGCTGTTCCGCTCTATATACATGAGCTATCTCAAAAACTCTTTCAAAACCTGCACCTACCATCATCTGTTTGTAAAATTGAGGACTTTGAGCTAAATAAGCTTCTCTTTCAAAATATTTAACCTTAAATACCTCTGTTCCTCCTTCTGCTCCTTCAGATACAAGTTTTGGTGTAAAAATTTCTGTAAATCCTTCTTTATTTAAAAACTCCCTAAATCCTTGAACTAGTATATTTTGAATACCAAATATAGAGCTTATTTTTTCATGCCTTAAACTTAATACTCTATTATTTAGCATAGTATCTAAATTAATATTTAGCTCTTTGTTATTAACTTCTATAGGAAGTTCTCCCATAGTAGAGTTAATAATTTCTATACTTTCAATTTCTATCTCAAAGTTATTTAATTTATTTTTTCCCGATTTAATAATACCTTCAATGGAAACTACAGATTCTATTTTAAAATCCATTTTTTCAGCAATGGAATTTTCAGCTACACATTGCACTAGTCCTGTTCTATCTCTTAATACTATAAATGTAATAGACTTTAACTTTCTTATACGATAAATCCATCCTGATATTTTTACTTTTTTATTCATATGATTAACTAAATTATTTACTAATACTCTTTCCATTGTTATACCTCCTAATTTCAAATAATAAAAAAGCCCCTTAAGCCAATGGCTCAAGGGGCAAAATATGCGGTACCACCCTTGCTGATATAGTAATTAAATACTATTAACTTCTTAGAGTTTTACTCTCTAGAAATTACTGTATATTAGGATAAATTAATTTTCTTAGTACCGGTATTCTAAGAAAACTTACCTTAATGAAATGAGCTCTATTCCATTGAATAAAAAAAGCCTTCACTCCTATAGGAGCGAAAGCTATATTCACGGTACCATCCTAATTTGATTAAGTATTAATTACTTTATCATCTCAATCCCTTTAACGGAGGAATCCGATTTATCCTACTTAACATTTCAGATAAATATCTCCAGGATGTCTTTCAATATTACTGTTCTCATAGAGCTTCCACCATCCTCTACTCGCTTTACATACTTAGTAATATTTACTCTTCCCTTCAAAGAATTATAAATATATATTTTCTATATATTATTACTTTTCCAGATTATTGTCAATATATTTTGATAATTTATTTTTTAATATAGATATTAATAGTTTTAAACAAATCATTATGGGACTTATCCACAATTGTCCTAAAGCAACAATCCACATCTGTGGTAAACTTAGTCAAGATATTGTGGATACTAACATAATAAAAATTTCAGATTATTGATTTATATTCTTAAAAATAATATTCATCATAATATACTAAATCAATTTCAACACTTAACTTTAACATATTCTATTACTTATTTACATGTAACTTTGACCAATCTTCAAAAAGTATATTTGCTGTAGGTTTAGCTTCTGGTACTCCATCTAGATTTTTTTGTGCTACCATAAGATTTTGTTCATAATCTATAGCATAAATAGCTGCATCTAATGCAATCTGACGTTGTATATCTCTATAAATTGATTTTCTCTTATCTGCATCTACTTCTTCAGCCCCTACCTTCCATAAGTCATCTACTTTAAGGTTAGTGTATCCGGTTTGATTATAGTATGAACCTGTTTCAAACATCTTTCTATAATCTTCTGGAGCTAAGCCTAAAGAGTATCCATTAATATATAGATCACATTCATCATCCTTACTATATAACTTATTAAAAAATTCCACATTTTCATAAGGTATTATCTCAACCTTTATCCCTATATCTTTTAATTGTTTCTGAACAATCTCTGCATACTCCTTATGTGCAAAGGCTTCTGTATTATATGCTAACTTAAGGTTATTTATAGTGACACTACTTTCTTCTATTAATGCTTTAGCTTTTTCTATATCGTGATCATATATTTCTATATTATCTTCTATGTATAGTTCTGCCTCTTTAATTAAAATGGAGTTCCCTTCTTCTACCTTCTCTGACCCTGATTCTCCATATGCTGTAACTATCATTTCTTTTCTATCTAAAGCATAGGATAGTGCTTTTCTAAACACTATACTTTGCATTGAGTTAACATTTTGATTAAAAACTATATAGTTTAATCTCCCTTCACTAAAGGTGTAAGATTGCAGTTCTTCTCCTTTATAGGCTTTATCATATAATTCTGGACTTGCTTTAACTAAGGTTAGCTCTCCCTTGTTAAAAGCTTCCTCTGCATCTTCTTCTGATGAAAATACTTTTATTGTTATCATATCAGCCTTAGGCTTTCCAGAATAATAATCATCATATTTTTCTAAAACCATACTATCTTCTTTAGTCCACTCTTTAAATTTAAAAGGTCCAGATCCAATAGGAGCCTTATTTTTCTCAGAGCTAGCAACTCTTTCTTCATTCTCATAAATATGCTTAGGAATTGGAACCACCTTAGAAAGATTATATAAAAACATTACATTCTCAACTGGAAGGGTTATTTTAATAGTTAAATCATCAACCTTTTCTACTTTTATAGGTTTTTCATCTATAACTAAATAATCTCTTAAGAGTGAATCTTGATTTTCATCTAGAATGAGATTTATTGTATACTCCAAATCATCTCCAGTTATAGGTTTCCCATCATGCCATTTTAGATTATTCTTTAGTTTAACAGTTATCTCCCTATTATCTTTAAAGTCAACAGACTCTGCTAGATAAGTTCTAATATCTCCGCCAGCATAGGAAAAAAGAGGCGAATAAATTATATTAGACACTAGTTGAACCTCTCCTATATTAGTAAATGCAGGGTTTACCATTTCTGGTTTCTCTGTTACTGGAACAATTATATTTCCTCCAGCCGTAGTAGATATTTGTCCTTCATCATTTTTAGGCCCTTTAGATTTACCACACCCAGTAAAACTCATCATACTTATAATTATTAATAACATAGAAATCATTCTTTTAAATTTCATAATGTCCTCCTTGCTATAAAACATAATTTCTTTTACCTTAGCTTTTGCACTTTAAGCTAATTTTAAGCATAAAAATAAATTATTCTTTAAATATATGTAGCTTATGAAATTTACTTATGAAAAAAGACTATCTCAAAACAAATTACATCTTATATTAGTAAATTGTTTTGAGACAGTCTCTTTAAACTTAATGGAATATTTAATTTAAAATAAGTGAAATAAAATTATACTATAAACAGAGTTCTTAACTTCTCTGAAGCTTTACTAACAGACTTCTTAGTATCAATTTATTTGATACTAAGAAATCGTTGTCCAGGGACGTAGCAGCTCTAATACTTCCACTTTGAAGAAGATGGGAGTATTAGAGCTGGTAGTCATCGGATAAGATTGGCTTGCAAATAAATTCATCTATTTTACAATCTAAGATATTAGAACCATGGGCCGTACGCATAATAATTGCAGTATCTACTCCTACACCGGTTCCCCCTAAAGCTATAATGGGCTCCATATATCCTATAACTCCACTATCTAAAGCCATTACTGCGACTTCAACTGCTACCTTAGTACCTTGACCTAACATACGTAAAGAGTGTGCAACTATCTCTACAGGGTTTACTCCTCCAAACTTACGTGAAAGTCCACGTTCTGCTCCACTAAGCACATGGGTTGTAGTTACAACCTTAATTCCCTTACTTTTAAATAATTCTAGTTTTTCTTGTGAAATTTCTTGAACTCCATGTTCCTTAAATCCATTAACATGTGTAACACACACTATGTTTATACCATGTATATCTAACTTAAAGAGCTCATCTATAGTATTACCTTTACTAGTAGGTACTACTATAGTCCGAATACCCCTTTGACGAGCTACTTTTACTGCACTTTCTAATGTATCTTTAGTATTTTGTTTTCCTGGTTTTTCAAAATACATACTAATTGCCTCCTCAAATTATATATAATACATTTAAATTATAACATAAAAAGGCTGCTTCAAAATCCTTAACTAATACTTAATTAAAGTATTTAGTCTATTTTGAAACAACCTGTTTCCCTTATACTATTTTAAAGAGTATATTATTCATATATACTTAATTCAACAGTAACCTTAAATAAATCTCCATCTATCCCTATTTCTAAAGCTCCATCATGAAGTTCTATTATGCTTTTTGCAATAGCTAAACCTAAGCCTGAACCCTCTGTATTCCTTGATTCTTCTCCTCGCTTAAATCTTTCTGTAATTTCAGTAGCATCGAAGTTTAATTCATAGGCTGATATATTCTTCATAGTTATATATACCTTATTATCTTCAGATTTCACATCTACATAAACTCTAGTGCCTTTAAGTGAATATTTTATAGCATTAGAAATCAGGTTTTCAAATACTCTCCAAATCTTTCTTCCATCAGCATTAATATATATTTTTTCTGTTGGTATATTAGTTTTAAAATCTAAATTTGCTGCTTGAATCCTATTCTCCGCTTCTCCTAAAGATTGCCTTATTAAAGCATTTAACTCTATTTTTTCAAAGTTTAACTGCATAGCTCCACTGGCAGCCTTTGACGCTTCAAATAAATCTTCTATTAATATCTTTAATCTTTGAGATTTTCTATCTAAAACTTCTACATATGCTCTTGCTTCTTCTGGTTCAATTCCCATTCTTTTAAGCAAATCTACATAATTAATAATTGATGTTAATGGAGTTTTAAGATCATGCGATACATTAGAAATAAGCTCTGTTTTCATTTTCTCACTTTTAGTCTCATTTTCTATAGATTTTCTAAGTCCCTGCTTCATATTGTTTATACTGTGGGCAAGATCCCTTAATGCTCCCTTACCCTCTTCTGATATATCATCATTAATTTTTCCTTCTGAAATAAGCTTAGCACCATTAGTTATCTTATTTAAATAAGCAAATTCTTTTACTAATTTATATATAACAATTGCTGTAGCAACTATATCAAAGCCAAGCGCAATAACAGCTCCTACTGCTCCTACTACAACCATTAATATTAAAGATATACTAGTACAAATGGCTACATATACTCCTATAACTAATACTAATTTTCTTCCTAAAGTACCTTTTTCCATAGCTATACATAAGTGATTATAAAATTTTACTCCATAACTGTCCTTGAGAAGTGTACTTTCCTTATAATTTTGAAGTAAAGCTTTGATAATTAAGTAATAAGCTATCAAAATAAATGTTACAAGCACTATATTATTAATATTGATGGTATATCTATATTCATTGCTCCAATTATACCTGAAAAGCATATGATAAGTTATCCATCCCATTACTATGCCTAATAATTTAATCTCTAAAGGCATATCTTTTAATTTCTCTACTATTCTATTAGAATAACATGGCTTATATCTAAACTTCCTAAGCACAAAAATCATAATTGCCACCCCAAATAAGGAGGCTACCAAAATTCCTATTTCTGTATCTACAATAGAATTAGCTTGCAAAAATTTTTCATAGGTATTATATACACTATCTCCAGCTACTAGCTCACTTGTAACTGCTACATATATATCCAAATCTCCCTTTACTCTATAGCTCTCTTTATTAGTATAACTATTACCATTCTTTCTATAACTATCTGTAATTTCTATTACCTTAGCTCCATCACCTTCATTGTAGTAACCATAATCATTTAATTCCTTATCCTTAATAAGTTGTCCATTAATAAATATATTTTTGTTTTCTACTCCATTAGAAATATGATATTCAGAAAAATAACCACTATTTTTCTTTAACTCTGCAATTGCATCCTTACCTGGCTTATAGTTCGTAAGCCATATGTCATTAGCTTTATCATAGGCAATATACCTTAAATTTGTATAGCTATCCAAAGTCTTAATATATTTATTGAAATTTGCTAACTTCTCTTCAACTATTAACTTTTTTAGCTCTTCATCGCTATAAGTATACTTTTCTTCTATCTTTTTATATATAGCTTCTTCCTCTTTATTAACTTTCTCTTCGTCCCAATTACTATCATTTTTTTCATGTAGTTTATTGCGTTCATTATCATATTCTTCTTGAATTTTCTTGCTTATAGCTTCTTTTTTCCATTGAATTTCCTCTTGAGATAAGTTACTTACCTCCTTAATATACTCATCTGTTTTATAAAGCTCTATTACTTCAATGACTTTTTCTGTGAAAGTATTGATTTCACTTCCTAAAAATTTGCTTCCATACAGACTTTTTTCATCAAAAATACTACTATTAACCCTAATATCTTTAATAGAAATGAGGGATATGGAGATCATTGCTACAGTTATTATAATAGCTATGGTCTTTGCTATTTTTATTCTTCTACAATCCCTTACCATTTCTTCATAAGCTTTATCCTTTTCATCAGCACTTGTCGATTTTGTATCCAATTCCCCACACCACCTTTAAATATTTTGGCTCTTTTGGATTAATTTCAATCTTTTCTCTAATCCTTCTTATATGCACAGCCACAGTATTATCTACATTGTAGCTAGTTTCATTCCAAACTCTTTCGTATATTTCCTCCATGGAAAATACTCTTCCTTTATTCTTAAGTAATAATTCTAAAATTTTAAATTCTATAGGTGTTAGTTTTATACTTTCACCATCCACAAATACTTCTTTATTTTTAGTGTTTAGCTCTAATCCTCCACTTTTTAAAACTTCCTTTTCCTCTTCTTTATTAAAATTACCTAAGGTCACATATCTTCTAAGTTGTGATTTAACCCTGGCTATTAACTCTAAAGGGTTAAATGGTTTTGTAATATAATCATCTGCTCCCATATTTAAGCCTAAGATTTTATCAGTATCCTCTGACTTTGCAGAGATAAGTATTATAGGTATATTCTTTTCTTCTCTAATCTTAAGAGTTGCTCTAATTCCATCCATTCTTGGCATCATAATATCCATCAAAATGAGATGTATTTCCTTATCAACTAAAGTTTCTAAAGCTTCAATCCCATCACAAGCTCTATATATTTTTAATCCTTCGTTTGAGAGATATATTTCAATGGCATCTACTATTTCTTTATCATCATCAACTACTAATACGTTGTAATTCAATTTAATCCCCTCCACTTCACATTAATTATACCATGACTTCTCTCAATCTATACTTCTATATTACCCTTGAAATATTAAGTAATTGTTTATATAAACCTTAAGAAATTCTTACAATATGTTCACATAATAAAATCAGTCTGTACCAAAATAATTCATTACCCTTTATAAAATATTGAGCTTATACTTTAATATTATTATTAAAGTATAAGCTCAAATTCCATTCTAAATTTGTTATATAGATACACTCTATTCATTAAATTATTATTTGTTTAGAATAACTACTGATTGGTTTCCCAATTCCTTAAATCTTTTTTCTACTAATTCCTTGTCATAACCAACTACTCCATTATCTTCATAGGGATCATTAAAATAATATTTGTCCTTATCGTAACCTACTAATACCATGCAATGCTCATTACTTATCCACTGAACCCTCTCTCCAGATTCTCTCACATACCACTCTGTTCCAACACTGGTAGGAGTTAGATTAACACTTGTCCAAACTAACACAGGTATTTCTTTATCTATATAATTCTCTATAAGTTCATTAAATTCACTCCCTGTAGTGTTTTTTACCCGATGTTCTTCTCCCAACATTTTATTTAGTGAGCTAACAATTACAGGCGCATAACAACCATAACTATAAATACTTCGTGGGTCTCCAACAAAAGCCTCATTAGGATTGGGCCCATATAAATTGCCATTAATTTCTTCTAAAGATGAACGCTCTAAATAATTATCTATAAACTCATCAACAGATATATCATATTCATAATGTTGAAGTAACATAGATGCACTTACAATCTCACATCCTGTTGGATATCCTCCAGCTTGACTTATATATGGCACAGAAATAAGCTTATACTGTTCACTATAGTCTTTACTACTTAATTCCATTATATTGCTACTAGTCATCTCTGTAATTTTCTCATTTTTTAATTCATTATTACTGTATTTACTATCACTAACTAATGAAATACTTCTGGCCTCGTATGATTTTGAAGAAGCTGATGTGTACACTGTTAACAGACATAAAGTAAATAGTATCATTATTCTTATAACTATAGATATTCCTTTTAGTACATAAGTTTTATCTTTATATTCTTTAATCCTCAATATAATCCACTCTTTTCTAAATAATTCCTTATATGTCTATTATTATATATAGAACAAAAGAAAATATTCAAAAATATGTAAATTATATGTAAATACTTTTATATCTTCTATTTAATTTTTTTGTATATTAAATCCACAAAATTCTTGATTAACAGGGTCAAAATATAAAATCAACATAGTACCATCCTCCAATGTATATATAAGCATTAATTCTGACTCAGTAGAAAATATTTCATAATTTATATCTTGTAAATAGTTTCTTACTTTTACATATCCATCTTCCGTATATCTAATAACTATTATATTATTTAATACATCTATTATTTCGTGGGCATAGTTTTGCTGTGAAGTCTTATATATGTTTTTTAAGTAATTAACCAATTTACTATCTTCATTTCGAGCATATTCTTCTAAAAGTTTATAAGATTTTTCTATGGTTTTATTATCAATATATTTTGAATCATCTACCCTCTTACACCTATAGGAAACTTGACCATTTTCCCCAAAAGAAAATTTGACATTATATGTTGTTCTATTTAAATTTGTAAAATCATCATTTAATATAAGTATCTTATCATATCCATCTTTATCCCTTTGTATATTTTTTAGATATTGAAATGAGTTTATAATTTCATCGTCACTTAAATGTATTGCAGATAAATTCATCATCTGGTCAATAAAATCAACTATATTTTTACCTTGAAAGTCTTGGGTATAAATATTGTTATAAAACATAGCTTTGTCTTCATCTGGAATTATAGAAATATCTCCTTTATCTAAATAACTCCAAGGATATATAATGGGCTCTTCTTCAAGATAGAATAGACGTTTTACAGAATTTACATTTTCGATCTCCTTGACTTGATACTTATAAGAGGGTAAAAAGCTACATATTTTAAGTGTAATAAAGTACCCTAATACAACTATAGTCATTAATAAGATTATAGTCTTACCTACACCCTTTGATGATCTATTTCTCATCCATTCTACCTCCCCTTATATCAATGCATACACATGTACCCCTTCCAGCTTCACTTTCAATATTAATAGTTCCATTATGCAGCCTTGCTATTTCAACACAAAGAGCTAATCCTAGTCCAGCACCTCCATTTTTTCTAGTTCGGATTTTATCTACCATATAAAAAGGCTTTATGATATGGTCTATTTCATCTTCAGGTATACCAATACCTTCATCAACTACTTTAATTAATACATGTTCTTCATTACTTTTGCCTATTAATGATATAGTTTGTCCTACTGTTGATGCCTTAATAGCATTATCTATTAAATTATATACTAAAGATTTAAAAAGCTCTTTATCTATAGTTAGCCATATATCTTCTATTTCCACCTTAAGATTCAATTCTCTATTTTCCAGAATAGGCGTTAAGGATAACTCTATATCATCTGCTAAATTCTTTATATTTACTTCTTCCATATCTAAATCGGTATTACCTACAGTAATCAACTCCATGAGCTTTCCCGACAAAACTTTCAAACGTTTAGCTTCCTCTACAATTATTCCAGCATATTCTTGCCTTTCAGCATCATTGACAACACGTTTAATCCTAAGTATATCTGCAAAGCCTAAAATTGAAGTTAATGGAGTTTTCATTTCATGAGCTAAATTTGCAATAAATATTCTTCTATCTTCTGCTACTTGTTCTAACTCCTCCACATTTTTTTCAATAGCCTCAGCCATTATATTCATATTCATCGAAAGTTCTGTAATTTCATCATTTCCTTTGATTTCTACTCTTTTATTGTAATTGCCTTCTGCTATGAACCGAGTTCCCTCATTAACCTTTTCTAAAGGTGAAAATAAAAATCTTACAATTATAATTAATACTCCTGCTATAATTACTCCACATAGAGTGCTAACTGATTTTATAAAGTTTATTTGTTCTTCATAAAGAACATATATAGGCGTAACATCATAGGTTGTTATAATTTCATATACTTTCCCTTCTATGTTAGTCTGTGAAGCAATGAGCATATAAGAAGCTTCCTTATAATCTACAATCTCTAAGTAATGATTTTTTGATTTATCTATAGCCTCAAAGACGTCTTCTTCAATTTCGAAGGGTAGTGAATTATTTTCAAATATTCTAACTCCATCCTTGTATATAGATAAAATATTACTACTCTTAACATCTTTATTATTAAATATATTTCTAATTATGTTTAGTACATCTTCCTCACTTAAAAAGGTTATGGATTTTTTGAGACGATTATAAACCACATTTCCTTTAATATCGGATACTAAGTATTCATGTTCTGATAAAGCACTTTTTTCTTCTCTTTCAATGATAAGTTTGTGATTATTTGATAGCAATAAAGATGAGGTAATACTTATTGCCAAAATTACAAGAGCAAGAGTATACAAAAAAATCTTTTGCCATAACCTCATATCAGCTCTCCAATCTATATCCAAGCTTTGGTATAGTAATCAATTTATCATTTAAATCCATTTTTTTTCTGACATGTTGTACATGTATATCTATAGTTCTAGATTCTCCAATGAATTCATATCCCCACACTGCGGCAAGTAATCGCTCCCTTGTTATAGCAATATCTACATGCTGTATAAAAAAAACTAAAATTTCAAATTCCTTTGGAGTTAAATTTATAATTTCACCACCCTTTTTAACTATATGTTTATCAATATCTATCGTAATATATTTATAATTTAATATATTATTATTCCTATGCGTTCTTCGTAATACAACTTCTATCCTTGCTAAAAGTTCTACTGCTTCAAATGGTTTAACAATATAATCTTCAGCACCTAGCTTTAATCCTTTTACTTTATCTGACACCTCTTGCATTGCAGTTAGAAAAATTACTGGAACTTCTCTACATCTAATTTCTTCTATAACCTGAAATCCATCCATATCTGGAAGCATTACATCTAGTAGTATTAAATCAAATTTTTCTTCTAAGACCCTCTGAACAGCCTCTTTTCCATTACCACATATATGTCCTCTATAACCACCTATGGAAAGGGTTGCTTCTATCATCTTCGAAATATGCATCTCATCCTCAACAATTAAAATATCTATCATAAGTAAACACCTCTTTCATTTATTTAGGATAAACCTATTCTAAATCTATCATATTCTTACAAAATATCCTAGAAAAGTTTTCGAAAAGTTTTTTGTAATATTTTAATTGTAGAAAAAAGCTTATTAATTAGCAGTTATATTTATCTTATAAGATATAAATTAACTTAATATGACAAATAAAAGCTTACCCTATAGAATTTCAATCCATAGAATAAGCTTTACTCTAATTATCATATTATAACTACATTAAATTTCTTGGTAAACTTGTACAATTTTATCCCAAGTTAATGGACCCACTATACCATCGGGAGACAATTCAAAGTACTTTTGAAAATCTATAACTGCTTCATTTGTTGCCTTTCCAAAAATTCCATCCACATTTATCTTTTTTATAGATGTATACTTATCTGCTATAGCACTTAAGTATGTTTGTAATTTCCTTATAATATTTCCTCTAGATCCTTGTTTTAATATATATCCTGGATATTGATAGCCATCACTTTCCGGCTTATTACTTCCATTAATTATATCTTTATATACAGAGTATATTTTATCCCAAGTTTGTATTCCAACTATTCCATCTACATCTAATCCGAATTTCTTTTGAAACTGTATTACCGAATCTAAGGTACTTACACCAAAAATCCCATCTACATTAATTGGAGGTACTTCTTTATAATATTGAGATATAAAATTTAAGTAATATTGTATTTCACATACAGCATCACCTGTTGAACCTTGCTTTAATAAATATTCAGGATATTCACCTGTACCTTCCAGCTTTTCTCCTTCTGACTCTAATTCTGCTAACCTTTTAACCCCTACATAAATTCCTGATATTTTATACCAAGTTGATTTTCCAACTATTCCATCTGCATGTAGATTAAATATTCTTTGAAATGACTTTACAACTGATTCTGTCTCTGATCCGAATACTCCATCTACAGGTTCTATTTTAGAGATTGCCGGATAATTGTTAGAAATTCTATTTATCTGCCTTTGAATTGTTTCTACATCTTGTCCTGTACTATTAAGCTTTAATGGAGTTCCACCATATGATTCTTCTACACCTCTTATATCGTTAGTTTTAGTTAATTCAATGTTATCTCCATAATAATTTTTAAGAATCTCCATAGTTTTATATCCATCACTAGCAAGCTTTACAGTGTCCCATTGTGATAATCCCTTACAAGTTACAGTTGTGCCATTACAATATTGTGCTAATAGGGGTTCCATATAACCTACTCTAGTAATATATTCATTGAATATATTATCTACAATTCTACTAATATTCTCAAAAATATTTCTTCCCTTAACAAAGTATTGATCATAGGCTGTAGAGTTAGTTATCTGAAAGTTATACCCTTTGTTTCTATACCATTCTGTATATACTCTATTTAGTGCAAAGGAAATTTGACAATATATATTGGCTCTTATAGCATGCTCTGGCCAAGTAGGATATATTTCACTAGACGCTACATTCTTTATATATTCTGGAAATCTTACAGTAACATTTTCTGCATAGGATGATGGAGCACCTAAATGAACTGTTATAAATTCCGGAATATATGGTCTTATTAATACCTTGCTTTGAGAAATCGGTTCCTTCTCCTCTACCTGAGCTCTTGGCATTTCCTCTATCAACTTATGTGGTGGAATATAATTATGCTCTAGTTCCTCTAAAAATTCTCTTTCCTTAATAGTAGGAATCATTTCTATTTGTTGTATTGATACTTCATCTGGAAAAACTTGAACACCTTCTACTACTGCATCCTTATATCCATGAGCTCTAACATATAAATCATATACTGCATAGGGTATTTCATCAGAATCTTTGCTTTTTGATAATTCAATATCTGGTGTATCTACTTCTAATATTCTTGTTATTCCACTAGAATCTGTAGTTAATATGTGCCCTTTATCAAAATCTACTGATGTACCTTTTAAAATAAATATATTTCCTCCTGAAATAGGCACTACTTCTCTTGCAGTAAAAAGTTCTACTTTTATAAAACCTCTACCCATAATTTTCTCCTAAAAAATATTATCCATAGTTATTATATGAGTAAAAAACCATTTATGTTAGTAAAACTTACAAATACAATTATATTAATTTATTTATCTGTAATTACTCTATGAATTTTTATATCATGCTCATCACGAGGAATGCAATCACATATAATTTTTTCTCTACATATAACAGCTGTAGTAAATGTAGCGTGTTCTAAGTAACGATCATAATATCCTCCCCCATAACCTAGACGATATCCTTCCTTATTACAAGAAACGCAAGGTATTATAGCAAAATCTATTTCTTCTGACCTAATTAATGGACATTCTTTCTTAGGCTCTAAAATACCATACTTTCCATCCTGCAAAGATGTATATCCTTTAATTTCACATACCTCCATGATACCCTTTCCTACACACTTCGGAACTCCAACTCTTTTACCACTTTCTAATGCATTCTCTATAATATTTCTTGTATTAATTTCATCTTCTGTACTTACAAAGCAAAATATAGTGTTTGCTTCTTTATACTCCTTAAGATTTATAACTTTTTTATAAATTTTCTTATCCGCTTCTAAAGTATATTCTTTTGATAATTCAGCAATGCGTTTCATAACCTCATTACGAAGTTTCTTTTTTTCTTCTTTTATATTCATTAGTAATCTACTCCTATTCTCTGATTAAGGCATCTGAAAATAAATAACAAGTCAAAGATGGGAAGTATATTTTGAGTTAGACAAGGAAACAGGTTCCGCAGATAGTAGCACTATCTAATGGTTCTGTTGACGTAGTATAACACAAAATAAACGAGCATTCTGACTTGTTTATTTTGTGAAGATGCCTTATATCTTTATATATTTTATAATACATTAAATAAAGGAATACTCAAAACTATAACGCTAAATTATTGTTTCGTAGTATTCCTTTAAATTTATTATAATACTATTTTAAATTTTTATAATGTTATCCCAAACACCTTTAGTATAGAAGGTAATATTCCTATGGCATTTAGCCATATAATAAATATCAAAACTGGTGCAATATATTTTATCATTACTACAAAGAAAGTCTTACTTTTAAATTTATATTTTCCTCCACAAGTAATTTCTTCTGAAATATTGTCTATACCCCATACATAGCCTATGAATATACACATTAATAATCCACCTAATGGCATAAGTACACTTTCAGCTAAAAAACTCATAAAGTCAAAGAAATTATATCCAAATATTAAAAAGTCCCCCATAATTGGTCCATTAGCTAGAGAACATGGTATTCCTATAATAAATAATATTACTGACATCATTATTGTAGTCTTTTTTCTATCCATCTTAAAGTTATCAATTAAATAGGATACTACAACTTCAAGTAAAGATATTGCTGATGTTAATGCTGCAAAGAATACTAATATGAAAAATAGTATTCCAAAGAATTGACCCAAAGGCATTGAATCAAACACTGAAGGTAATGTTATAAACATGAGACTTGGCCCAGCTCCTGGCTCAAATCCAAAGGCAAACACAGCTGGTAAAACTGCAAACCCAGCAAGAAGAGCTACTGCTGTATCTATGGCTGGAATAATAACTGCATTCTTTTCTAAATTTTCTGTCTTTCCAAGATAACTACCATAGGTAATTATTGCCCCCATTCCTAAGCTTAAGGAAAAGAAAGCCTGCCCTAAGGCTGCCATCACCGTTCCAATAGTTACCTTTGAAAAGTCTGGTTTTAAGAAAAACCTTATTCCTTCCATAGCTCCATCTAAAGTTACTGATCTAATAGCAACTACAATTAGTAATACAAATAGAGCTGGCATCATAAATTTACTTGCCTTTTCTATGCCATTAGAAATACCTTTTAAAACTATAATACAGCAAATTGCCATAAATACTAAATGCCATACTATTGGTTGAGTAGTACTTGATATGAATCCACTAAAGTAATTAGCAGCTTCAGCTCCTGATATACCTCCGATTAAATACTTACCTATATAATTAAGTACCCATCCACCTATTACACTATAGAATGATAGTATGCAGAATCCAACAACAACACCAATAAATCCTACAAAGCTCCATTTTTTATTTAACTTCTTATAAGCTGATACCGCACTTAGATGCGTGTTTCTACCTATGGACATTTCTCCTAGCATAATAGTAAATCCTATTAATATTATCATTCCTAAATAAATAATTACAAATGCTGCTCCTCCATTTGCACCTGCCAAATAAGGAAACTTCCATATATTTCCTAAACCTACTGCTGAACCTGCTGCTGCTAATATAAACCCTATATTAGATGCCCATTGTCCTCTATTGCTTGTATTATTATCCATAACCTTCCCCCTATCAAATTTGATAATTGTTTACTATATATTTAATTTTTAAATATATTTTATAATTATTATAATACAAATTTTCAGATAATTGAATATATATTTTTATTTATCATCATAATATTTTCTTATAGTTATAATAATTTCTATATGTATACTAATATCATTCTATGCATTTCAACACTATTTAGATATTAATATTATTTTATATATTTCATAAGTTATGTTAGTAATTCTAATTTTGACATATTATTAACAATACGTTGCAATTCTACTTTTATGATTCATAATAATACTTTAAAACCGCTCATTATACATGAATATTCTATGTATTATCAAACAATAAATACAAAACTTCTATTTAAAATTTATTAACATTTAGTAGTATTTAATTTATAATTATATATAAAATAATTATAAATTTCAATGAAATTTTGGTGTTTTTTATCATATCTTCAATTTAAAGCTTTTCAGCTTTTCATATTAACATTTTTTTCATTTATGAAGTACAAAATAATTTTTTATTCACTTTTTAAAAACCATTTGAAACAATTATCATAGCATTACGTTATATTACATTTCACTAAATCTCCTTTTAATTTACTTGAGATCCTACATTATACTAGATAGCATTAATGAATTTTATTTATTGGAACTCATATCTAGAAAGAAAATAGTCATATAATAATGAGATTAAACTCATCATTATATGACTATTTTCAGAACTGCTTGTTATAAATATTTTCCTATACTAAATTAGAATTAAATTTATATCCTACGCCCCAAACAGTTATTATGAATATTGGCTTTGCTGGATTAGGTTCTATTTTCTTTCTTAATTTCCCTATATGAGCCATAATATTACTATCATCAAAAGAATAATTATCTTTCCAAACCTGATTATATATATGCTCCTTAGAATATATTTTCCCTCTATTCTTTGCAAGGAGATACAATATATCAAACTCTTTAGGTGTAAGTTGTATTAATTCTCCACCATAATATACACTTCTTAAATCTCCATCTATATATAGCTTTTCACAGACTATAATATTATCCTGCTGCGTTTTATCTTGAATCTCGTCTAACCCATTATCTATATTATTAATGTTAATTATTAATGAATCATATTCACTGTCTTTTAATCCTTGAAATCCTTCTTCTAAATCATTTAGAGCTTTTACTGATTTCTTTTCTTCTTGTATCTTTTGACATACCCATTTACATACTTTAACATTAATTGTTATTACTACAGCTTTTTTATTCATGGCTATTCACCCCACTATTTTTAAAGTAATTCTCCATATTTTTTAACATAGACTTTCTTTAATATAGTTACCAAAACCATATAGCAAACAATTATAGCAACTAACCATCCAAAATAAATCGCTGGCATTGGATACATACCAAGTTTAACTCCTAATGGTGTATATGGAATAATTGTACCAACTATAATAGATAAGGTTGTAGTAATCAAAACATAAAATGATGCTCTACTTTGAATAAATGGCACTTTAGGCGTTCTAATCATATGGATTACTAAAGTTTGAGACCATAATGATTCTATAAACCATCCTGCATTAAATACTGCCATAAATAAAGTTTTGTCTACACCTGGAGTATAATAACTACCACCACATACTATTGGTGAAATAATAAAGTACATAATTATATAGGTGGCAATGTCAATTATAGAGCTTACGGGACCAATCCAAATCATAAAGCTACCTATAGAAGAAGCATCCCACTTCCTAGGTTTCTTTAAAAATTCTTCATCCATGTTATCCCATGGAATAGATATACATGAAATATCATAAATTAAATTCAAAACAATTAATTGTATTGGAAGCATTGGAAGAAAAGGTAGAAATGCACTTGCTACTAATACAGAAAACATGTTTCCAAAGTTAGAACTAGCTGTCATTTTAATATACTTAATCATATTTCCAAAGGTTCTTCTACCTTCTACTACTCCATTTTCTAATACATTCAAATCTTTTTCTAATAGAATAATATCTGCAGATTCTTTCGCAATATCTACTGCCGTATCAACTGAAATCCCTACATCTGCTTCTTTCATAGCTGCAGCATCATTAATTCCATCTCCCATAAAACCAACAACATGACCGTTTTCTCTTAACACACGTACAATTCTTACTTTTTGCTGGGGTGTAAGCTTTGCAAATACGCTTGTTTTCTCTAATTTACTAGCCAATACAGAATCATTCATTTCGTCTATTTCTCCACCTAAAAGAATGTTATCTACCTCTAGGCCTACTTGATTACAAATACATCTAGTAACTCTATCATTGTCACCTGTTAGAACTTTTACTCCTACGCCATGTTCTTTCAAAGCTCTAATTGCAGCTTCTGTGGTCTCCTTTGGAGGATCTAAAAATGCTAAATATCCCATTAATACCATATTAGATTCATCTTTAATAGAAAATAATCCTTCTACGGATGGATTTGTCTTTTGCGCTACTGCTATAACACGCATACCCTTATCATTTAATTTATCTACCGTTGCTAAAATTTCTTGTTTAATTTCTTCTGTTAATTTTGTTACTTCACCTTTATATTCTGCATAGGTACTAATGTTTAACATTTCTTCTACAGCACCTTTAGTAATAAGCTGAGTCTTTCCTACTTCGTCTTTTAAAACAACGCTCATTCTACGACGGTTAAAATCAAAAGGTATTTCATCCACTTTTTCATATGTGGTATATAATTCTCTATTTCCTGTAACTTCAACATAATTAATAACAGCTAAATCCATTAGATTTTTTAGTCCTGTTTGATAATAGCTATTCATAAAGGCATGTCGTAGAACTCTTTCATCTTCATTTCCGTGTATATCCATATGATATTCTAAAACAACCTTATCTTGTGTTAATGTTCCAGTTTTATCAGTACAAAGAATATCCATAGCACCAAAGTTTTGAATTGAATTCAATTTCTTTATTACAGTCTTTTTCTTTGCCATCTCAGCAGCGCCCTTTGCTAAGCTTGTGGTTACAATCATAGGTAACATTTCAGGTGTTAATCCAACTGCTATGGATAGAGCAAATAGTAGAGCCTCCATCCAATCTCCCTTTGTAAATCCATTAATAAATAGTACAAAAGGTGCCATTATCATCATAAAGCGTATTAGTAGCCATGATACTGAGTTTACACCTTTTTCAAAACTAGATACTGCCTCTGTATCTACAATTGTCTTTGCCATAGACCCAAATATGGTATTATCCCCAGTTGCTATAACTATACATACTGCTGATCCACTAATAACATTACTTCCCATAAATGCTAAATTAGGACATTCCATTGGTGATTTATATATAATATTTTTTTCTGCCTCAACTACTTTTTCAATAGCTTCACTTTCTCCTGTAAGTGCAGATTCACTAATAAATAAGTCTTTTGCCTGCACAACTCTCACATCAGCTGGTATCATATCCCCAGCAGCTAAATATACAATATCTCCACATACAACACCTGCTAGAGGTATTTCTATTTTTCCGCATTCATATCTTTCCACAGAAGTTGTAGTTTTAACCATAGCACTTAATTTTTCTGCTGAATTATTAGAACGTATTTCTTGTATAAATCGAAGAAGTCCACTAATTGTAACCATAGTTAAAATAATTATAACTGTTGTAAAATTCTTTTCTCCTGGTTTTGCAATAATAATATCAGTAAAGATTGAAACTACTGCTATTATAAATAATACAATAGTAAATGGGTTAATAAATGATTCTATCAATCTCTTAACTAAAGAATCTTTCTTCTCATGAGTAATCTCATTTTTTCCATACTTTTCTCTCATCATCTCAATCTGATTTTCATTCAGTCCTTGGAATGAAGAATCCATATTCTTTAATACTGTAGATTTATCTTTTTTAGATGCATCTAATAATCTTTTATTAATTGCATCTACTCTGATTTTTTCGTCATTAATTCTTTTTTCTGCATTTCTGCTAATTATCTTTCTTCTCATTGGTCTTATCCTCCTATCCTACATTTAAAATAGTACTTTGAAAATAAGACACAAAATCTGACATACATATACAAAAATCAATATATTTAATTGTTAACAAACTTTTTAATGTTTATAGGTCATTTTATGAACACTAGGATTCGAAAAATGGATAGGCATAGAAGCTATCACATTCTTCTTACTACTTAGTTCATCAGATTTTGTGCCACTACTACTACCTGCTTCCATTTTCTCACCTCCATAATTTCTCGCTATCCATATAATTTCAAATATAATAGAAAAACCCTTGCCAAAGCATAAACAATGGCAAGGGAAAAAATCCGCATAAATATATAATTATATTAAAAAATATAATTATACCACCGTTTGAGCTTTAGCTTCACAGGGCGATGAAATTGCATTAAGTTATACCTTGGTTTCGATATAACCTGCTAACCTTCTCATAGTGTCTCCACTACTCCGCGGCAGCAACCCGTATCCCTGTGGTAACCTTACCTACCGGAAATATTCTATTATCTATTACAATTTAATTATAACAAATAAACCTTACTATTCAAGAACTTTTTCCTTGCATTTTTCTTGCATTATATTTTTTCCCTATAATAACCTATCATAACCTATCATAAACTGTCGACAAAACTCTATTATTATTACTATTTCAGAGTTATAATGTAAAAGTATAAAATATAGATTATAAGGAGTAACTATATGGTAGAGTCGTTAGTAAATTGGTTCACAAGTAACTTGTCAGGTTTTATGCCAAAAGAGATTGTTGTACTTATTATATCTATGGTTCCTATATTAGAACTTAGAGGCGGATTAATTGCAGCTTCTGTATTAGGTATAGATATGTTTCGTGCTATAGGATATTGTTTTGTAGGAAATATAATTCCAATTCCATTTATACTGCTTTTTATTACACCAATTTTTAGTTGGATGAAAAAAACAAAACTATTCCGTCCAATTGTTGAAAAACTTGAAAAGAAATCTATGAGTAAGAGTGACCAAATAAAAAAATATGAATTTTGGGGATTAATGCTCTTTGTTGGAATTCCATTACCAGGAACAGGCGCATGGACAGGTGCTCTTATAGCATCCCTTCTTGGTATTAAGTTAAAAAAAGCGTTTTGGGCAATATTCTTTGGATTAATTATTGCCACAGTTATCATGTGCATTTTTTCCTATGGTATTCCATGGGTCATTACTCTCATGGCTTAAAAAAGGACAACTCTATAATGAATATCCTATTCATATAATATAGGATATTCTCTCATTATTTAGATATAAAAGTTTAAGAACTGTAAAGAAAGAAACTATGGAGTTATTGACTAATATCACCATAGTTTCTCTTTTATATTAATATATTTTAGACTTATATTTTAAACTTCTGAACCACTTCATTTAATTGTTGTGCGAGTTCAGCTTGGCTTTGTGCAGTTTGAGCTACTTGTTCTATAGCTTTTGTAGTTTCATCCATGTTTTCTTTTATTGTTTCTGCTTTCTCACTAGACTCTTGAGCAGACTGAGCCATGTTTTGAATGGCGTCACTTACTTCCCCCACTGTCGCTGTAATTTCTTGTGACATAGCAGCTATTTCTTCTGACATATTGCTTACAAAATCAGAATCAACATGATATTGATTACCTGTTTCTTCGTATTCGTCATAAGTTTTCATTATATCTACGTCAATGAATTTTAATATATCATTGCCTGTTTCTATACTTTTATTAAATACTTCTTTCACTGTTTCTATAGTTTTTTGTATCTCTATTACAGCACCTGAAGATTGTTCTGCAAGTTTTCTTACTTCTTCTGCAACTACTGCAAAACCACGACCTTGTTCTCCCGCCCTTGCAGCTTCAATAGCTGCATTTAAAGCTAGTAAGTTAGTTTGAGCAGATATAGATGATATGGTATCTGCCATCACTCTAATGCTATCTATTACAGAACTTTCTTCTATAACTTTCTTCATATTAGCTTCCTTTTGAATATATAACTCTTTTGCTATCACTTTAACTTCTTTACTATTATCCTTTACCTGCCTTGCTCTTTCTTTAGCATCATTTGCATTATTACTTCCTTCAATAGCTTTTGAAGATAGTATACTTACACTTGAATCTACCTCTTCAATGGATGCAGTTATCTCCTCTGTGGCAGCACCGGATTCTTGCATGCCCCCTGCAATAGTATTGATAGCTTCATTAACATTTACAGTTTTAGCTGCCAGTTCTTCAACTGTTGCTGAAAGTTCCTCAGCAGATGCACTTATATTCTCTGAATTCTCCATTATAACTTTTACAATAGAATGAATATTTTCTGTCATTTTATTTAAATGCGTACTCATTTCACCAAGTTCATCATTACTTTTTAATTCTAGTTTTTCTGTTAAATCTCCATTTGCAATCTTCATTGCAAAAGTATTAACTTTTTTAATGTTCTTTCCTATATAATTTGCAAAGAATAATATAAATAATATTACTATTGAAATTGAAACTATTATTATAATACCTATTTCATTTCTAAGTGAATTAATTTGAAGATGAACTTCTTCCTGTGGAATACATACAGCAATAATCCACTCTGTGTCTTCTATTGTCCTATAATATACTTTTTGAATACCTTGATCATCCGTAAATGTTCCCTGCCCATTCTTTTCAGATAACATTTTTTCACCTACGGCTGCTAGTGTAGAATTTTTATCATCCTTTATGTTAGTATTCATTATTTTGGATTCATCTTCATCCGCAATATATAATCCATTTTTATTCACTAAAAATGCCCTTCCTTCATTACCTACTTTCATATTTTTAACACCATTTTGTAATGTGGATAAATCTATATCCGCCGTAGTAACTCCAATAAAATTATTATTTGAATCATAAATTGGACATGAAGTTGTTATCATAGAAACTTTTGCTACATCATCATAATAAGGTGATGACCATTCAACACTTTTATCTGTATCTTGCCCTATTTTATACCAATCACCTAATTTATAATCTGTCTTGCTGTATTCATCTGAATAAGTGGCTTTACCGTTCAACTTATAAGCATACGGCCCAAACAACTCCACGTCTTTGCTATATTTAAATGGTTCAAACCAAACACCAGCTCCAAAGGTTTCATCATTTGTCTCAATTAAACTTTCTAATATCCCTTTATAATTTTCCTTAGTTAGAGATGATACAGAATTCTGAACCACTTTAGCCAAACTTTCAGATATTTTTTGATGCCTTTCAAGACTTTTTTCAATCTCCTGTGATTTCTCATTTAACTTACCATTCATATTTATTTCAAGTTGACTACTTATTATCTTTTCTGCACTTGAATAACTCATATATCCTAGTACAAGCATAGCTACTATGATTATAGGCATAAGTAATAATATCATCTTTACTTTAATACTTTTAATTTTCACACCTTTAACTTTCATATCCTTAATTTTCATACTTTCGACCTCCTTATACATTTAGCTTATATTTAATATCTAGTGTTTTATTTATCGTATCAATCAATATATTAAAATAGTGTAAACTTATTATTTTATTATTGTTTTTTAAATTTATTTTATTTTTAATAAAAAACTGTAAACAAATACATATACAGTATTTGTTTACAGTTTTTTCAATGCTTCACTTGTAATACTAAATTAATACTTAAGCATAATTTAATATGAACTCTTTTAACTTTCTTTGGTGGTAATGGATTATCAAAATAGTACCCTTTACTTCTTTGTATACTCCCAGATAAAATTTTATATTTTAAACTCTTTAATAACTTCATTAAGCTTCTCTGCAAGCTCTGCTTGACTTCGTGCAGTTACTGCTACTTGCTCTATAGCTCTTGTTGTTTCATACATACCTTCTTTTATTGTAACCGCTTCTTCACTAGATTTTTGTGAAGCTTCAGCCATATTTCGAATTGCTTCACTTACTTGTCCAACTGTTGCTGTAACTTCTTCTGACATAGCAGCTACTTCTTCTGACATTTTGCTTACAAAATCTGAATTATTATAATACTGATTACCTGTTTTTCCATAGGCATCTAATTGTTCCTGAACCTTTGTATTTATAAACTCTAATATGGCACTACCTGTATCAATACTACTTTTAAATGCATTTTGAACTTTACCTATAGTGTCTTGAATATTTATTACTGCCTCTGAGGATTGTTCTGCAAGTTTCCTTACTTCCTCAGCTACCACTGCGAATCCTCGACCTTGCTCTCCAGCCCTGGCTGCTTCTATTGCTGCATTTAGTGCAAGTAGATTAGTTTGCTGTGCTATACTTCCAATAGTATCTGCCATAATCTTTATGCTGTCTACTACTTTCCCATCTTCTATTGCCTTTTCCATATTCTTTTGTTTTATATCATATAAATTCTTTGTTTCTGCTATAGCCTTTTCGCTATTATTTTTAACTTCAGTAGCTCTTCCTTTAAACTCATTCGCATTATTACTTCCTTCCATAGCTTTTGAAGATAATACATTTATACTTGAATCTACCTCCTGAAATGATGCACTTATTTCCTCTATCGTAGCACTTGACTCTTGCATTCCAGCAGCTATATTATTTACTGCTTCATCAATTATTTCTGTTTTTGAGGATATCTCTTCAACTATAGCTGAAAGTTCTTCTGAAGACACATTCATATCTTGTGAATTTTCCATTATTAATTTAACTAAGTTACTTACATTTTCTTGTGCAGCATTTAAAGCTAACCCGGTCTGCCCAAATTCATCTTTTCTTGTAATAACAATTGGAACTGAAAAATCATAATTTGATAATCTCTCAGCTAACCCTTTTATCTTTATTAGTGGGGTTACTATATTTTTACCTAAAATATATCCCATAAATAATATAATTAAAAATACTAGTATTGTATAAATTATTGTTTTGTATCTAACCTTATTAAACTCTGCTTCATTATTTAGATTAGTTTGTTCAGCATATTCTAGATTTATTTCAATACATCTTTCTATTTTTTCAAATGTATCGATTCTTAATGGTTCTACTTCTGAATTGTAAAGCTTAACTGCTTCATCATAATTATTAGCTTTTACAAACTCAATAACCTCATTTCTTTTCTCTCTATATTTTGATAAGTTCTGTTGATACCCTTCATAAAGTTCTTCCTCTTCTTGTGATATTTCCGGTAATTCATCATACTCATATTGTAATGTTATATCTTCATTTGTTAAATCATCTATAGCCTTTATTTGTTTATCTAATTTTGACCTATCTCTTTCAAAAAGAATTTTAGTCATATTAGTTGTAATTTCATTTATATTTCCTCTTATTCCTTCTAGATCCTTAATTGACACTAAATTATTGCTATACATTTCATTTGCATTTTCGTTTATAGTTTCAGAACTCAATATTCCATTTACACCTATCACGACTATAAAAATGCATATTATTAAAAATATTGATATAAGTTTTTTCTTAACCCCTAAATTAATAAAAAGTTTCATACTAACACACGCTTTCTTTTTTATTATAATTTCTTGTCACTTATTTTTTCCTTATATACTCCTCATAATTTAAATACAATTACTCTGTAATCTAATCCCACCAATTCTATATTTTACTATCAATTTACACTATTTTCAATATAAACATATATTTTATACCTTTGTATTTTTCTCTACTTTCTACCTTAATTATAATAAATAAACTTTTTTATAATATTAAACATTCAATATAATTATACAAATAAATTCTACTATTAAAATGTAACATCCCTCAAACCCGTATGAACAGAACAACTATTTAAATAGTTATATATTTTTATAGTTTTATATTTGTATATTTAAATAGCTTCCTAGGTATATATTTATATATAAAAAAGATTGGTTCAAATAATTATCTGAACCAATCCTTTTTTATAATAGAGTTCAAGTTCTGCTCTCACAGAGTCTGACCCTATTTTCTTTTTAGATAATAGAATATTGGAAGGCCAGCAAGAGCTATACCAATTCCTATTATGGAGTTCAAAGGTGCAGATATAATAGTACTATATAGTATATAAATTCCTCCCAATATTCCTACCATTGGAATAAATGGATAAAGAGGAACTTTATATGGTCTTTTATCTGCAGGTATTTTTTTTCTAAGTCTAAATATACCAAAGACACCCATGACAAAGAATATCCATAAAACAAATATTAATAAGTCCGTAAGAGTATTAAATGTTCCCGAAAAAATATAAATAGTGGCTAATACCCCTTCAAGAATTAATGCATTAGTAGGAGTTCCAAATTTTTTGTGTATTTTACCTAGTTGAATTGAGTACGGCAATTGCTTTCTCTGCCCCATAGCCAATGGTACTCTAGCACCTGTTAATAGATATCCATTCATAGCTCCAAATACAGATACTATAATTCCTGCTGTTATAAACGCAGCACCACCATTCCCAAATAGAGCAATCGCTACATCTGATGCTGGTGTTGTTGAAGCAACTATATTTTCAATAGGAATTACATTAACCATAGCTATACTTATTAGTGCATATACAAATATGACCGATGTAACTCCAAAAATAATTGCCTTAGGCATTTCCTTTTCAGGATTTTTTAATTCACCTGCTATATTTGTAACACCTATCCATCCATCATAAGCCCATAAGGTACCTAATACTGCAGCTCCAAAACCAGCTCCTTCAGTCATAACGGTAACGGAGCGAAAATCATGAGTTTTACCACTGATTAAACCAAATATAATAATAGCAACTATTGGAACAAGCTTACCCACAGTTGAAATAGTTTGAATTACTCCCCCATATTTAGTACTAATTATATTCATGATTATTACAAATACCAAGATTCCCACTGCTAGTAGTTTTTGCTCCATATCATTCATTGGAATAAAAAATGTAGCGTAAGTGGAAAAAGCTATTGCTAAAGCTGCTCCTGATGCCGGATACGATATCACTGTTTGCACCCATCCTAATAGAAATCCCCAGACTTCTCCATATAGCTCCTCAAGATAAACGTATAATCCTCCAGTTTTAGGTATAGATGAAGCTATCTCTGCAATGGTAAGAGCCGATGCTAAAGTTATGATACCTCCTACTATCCAAGCCACTATACCCATTATAGGAGAACCCGCATCATTAAATACAATTCCTGGTTTTAGGAATATTCCAGAGCCTATTATCATTCCAACTACTATTGCAATGGCTTCAATAAATGTCACTGATTTCTTTAGTGTTTTCTGTGTCATAATTTCCTCCTTAATAGCTTTTTATAAATTTATTATTTCTTCCAATTTGTTTTTTATGCTTAAGCCTTAACCGTATAAATAGCTGTACTCCCATAGAAAATCAAATTTTTAACATCTAAATTTCTTGTGTAATTTCACAAAATGTTTTCCTTTTATATTAATTTTAAAATTTAAAATATTTACCTTCTATTTTAGAATTTTTTTTCTAATTAGTCTAGTATAAAACCACTTAAGTAAATAAAATTTTATATAAAAATCCTTAGTAATAATTTTTTATTAAAATGAATAATATAAGTTTTTTTTGCTAATGATAAGTTAGGTAGGAGGTGATATACCATGGAAAATAACAATAATCAAAATAACAAAAATAACAAAAATAACAAAGATTGCAAAAACAATAATAATAACAAAAACAATAATAGTAACAAAAACAATAAAAACAACAATAATAACAACTAGAATTTTACAGACACAACTTATAGAAGCAAAAACTGCTTCTAATCGTAAGAAAGTGGCAATAAAATCAGTATTCACTGGCTTTATTGCCACTTTTATGGTAATAAGATCAAGAAAAAGTTGTTCAGTCTTAAAAGAATGTGTTACTTAAACTGGTTTTAGTTAATCTTCTGATTTATAAACCACTTCACCATCAATTATAGTATACATAGTTTTTGTAAATACCTCCATTGGATTACCATCAAAAATTGCAATATCAGCATCCTTCCCCACTTCAAGGCTTCCAACTCTATGTGATACATTACATATTTCAGCTGCATTTATTGTAATTGCTTTGAGCCCTTCCTCTATACCTAATCCTTCTCTTGCTGCAAACCCAGCACAAATTGCCAAATCCTGTATTCTTGTAACAGGATGATCAGTAGTAATAGCTACCTTTACACCTGCTTTATGCAGTATTCCTGCTGTTTTAAAATCCATGTTTTGTGTCTCTATTTTATTTCGTACTGATAGTGTTGGTCCAATTATAGCCGGAAATCCTGATTCCTTTATCTCTTCTGCAATTAAATGTCCTTCCGTACAATGATCAAGAGTCATTTTTAATCCGAATTGTTTAGCTATGCGGATTGCAGTTAGAATATCATCTGCTCTATGTACATGTGCTTTTAAAGGTATTTTTTTATCAAATACAGGTAGCCAACATTCTTTTCTAAATTCTTCATTAAAATTATTGTCTTCATTACCTGATTTTTGGGAGTTTTTCTTATTTTTATAATATTGCTGAGCTTCAAATAATTCTTCTCGTAAAAGAGCAGCTATTGACATACGTGTTGTTGGCATCTTATCTTTATCATTATAATTTGATTTTGGATTTTCTCCAAATGCAACCTTCATTGCAGCAGGTTCAAGAACAACCATATTATCTATTACTCTGCCATAAGTTTTAATAAAGACAAACTGTCCGCCTACCACATTTGAACTTCCTGGTCCAACCATTACCCCAGTAATTCCTGCACTCAATGCCTGATGGAAAGTAGAATCCATAGGATTAATGGCATCTAGGGCTTTTAGGTAAGGAGTAACTGGCTCAGTCATTTCGTTGCAATCATTTCCTTCAAAACCTTTCCTTTCCTCTTGAATTCCAATATGGCTATGAGCTTCTATTATTCCAGGCATAACTAAACAATTGCTTGCATCAATTACTTCAGATATATCATTGTTATCTTCATCAATATATTCTCCCACTTCTATAATTTTTTTTCCGTCAATTAAGATACATCCCTTATCATAATCTACGCCAGACATAGTTAATATTTTTCCATTTTTAATTAATACCATAATCTTCTCCTTTATAAAATAGACTATTTAGGCATCTGAACTTTTTATTAAATAGCTATAGTTTCACCTTAAGCCAATTACATATTATCATCACTTTATTTTCTATCTAAGTACTTATATTTTGTAGGATTTAAAATAATTATTCATAATATTACATAGTTGTGTATTTTTTAAAAATTTCCTCTAAATACTGAATATTAAAACCACTTAAAGTGAGCAAAAGCTGAGAAGGAATATAAAATAGCCATATTAAAAAACCCAGAAAAAATTTTATGTTACCTTCTTCTAATATATTGTAAAGTCCTACACTTAAATCGCACATGAAAAATAAAAACATCCCTAAAGCAATTATCCATGAACTTCTTTTAGGATATTTACCTCTGGCTATGGTACTTACTGCACAGTAAAGACTAGTAGTTAATAAAGAAGCATATATAAGTGCTGAAATAATTAAATCTTTTTCTATTGATGTTATTTTTATTCTTAATGAGACCGTTAAGGCTATGGTTAATGACACTATAAAAAATATTAAATTCTTGTGTTTTTTATTTTCCATAAAGCTATGCCTTATTATGTAAGTTATTTGAACTAAAGAAAAGAAAAAAATCCCCACGATATAATTACCGGAAATTGCAAGAAAATAATCTGCAATTAAAGTAAAGAACCGAGCAAGCTGAACTAAAACTTTATCCTTTTCACTATATCCATGAGATTTAATTAATAAAGATATGATAAAGCAAAGTACTATAGTTAAATATTTTAATCTTACTGAATAGACATTTCTTAAATCTTTAGATACAAAATCAATGCATAAAAAAATCAAGTAAATTATAATTATTATCATAGAACTAATTTTTATAAAATTTTTCTTACTTATAAACTTATCCATCTATATCACCCAAGTATATTTATTCCCATTAACTACGATTTATATTATTTATATAAAACTCTCTCTTTGAATTTAAAATCTCACTTATTTTATACGAAATACTAGTAAAATTTAGTTTAAGTCCATATAAACTCAGACGTAGTTAAAATATTTATGAATACCTTATAATAAAAAACTACACACCCCAACTTCATATGAGAATGTGTAGTTTTAGAACCACAATATGTATTTATATATCCTTATGATGCTTGTTCCATAGCTTCATCATCAAGTTTCTTTTCTTTCTTTTTTTCAAGCACTCCAAATATTTTTGATCCTATATACCCTGCTGATATCCCTCCTATTGCTGAACATATAAGTGCTAATATAACATTTATAGGATTATTGAAGGCAAAAGGAGCTAATAATCCTGGAATTGGTGATGCTGTTCCAGGTGCATTATTTATTATTCCAAAGTAAGCTGCTCCTATACCTGCTAAGCCTCCACCAAAAAAGTTAGAACAATAAATAGGAACAGGATTTTTAGTTATTATATCTGCTTGTGTCAATGGTTCTAACATAACAGCTATCACATTACTTGCATTTCCAAGTTTTAATTTTTTGAATATTATTCCATTAGTGAAAGATCCTCCTACACATGCTATTGATGCTATCCCCATTGCTAAGCCTTGTAATCCTAACATAGCTGTTATTGCCATAGAACTTAGGGGAGATGTACAAATCATTTTCATTATTCCACCAAGTAAGAATCCCATTACAAGGGGAGATTGTACTGATGCTACTGATATCATATTACCTATATTAAGCAATGTAGCATCAACAACTGGATTTATCATCATAGCCAAAAATCTAGCAAATGGTGCTATTAATATTGCTCCTATAACTATATCTAACCCTTCTGGCAACTTTTTTTCTAATATTGGTGCTACTAACCCTATTATATATCCTGCAAAAAAACCAGGAAGTATACCATATCCACCTAATGCTACTCCTCCCACTACTGCATAAACTGGATTAACTCCCATTGAAATAGGAACTAAAATTGCCGCTGCAACTCCTCCCATTGTTCCAGATATTGTTCCAACTTCGCTCAAAAATCTAAGACCTAAGAAATCTCCGTTTATATACTTATGAATTGCTTCTACTAAAAATGTTGCTACTGCTGCATTAGCTAAGCCAGACATAGCTTTACTACCTTTAGGAGCTTTCATACTAAAAAATGAAAAAAATACTAGAGTTACTAATAATAATCCAATACCAGTAATAACATTTAACAAAATATCACGTCCTTTCAAAACCTTCTTCATAATTTTTAGAATTTTCTAATTCCAGTTTAAACCCGCTGTTTTTAAAAGTTTCAGAAAGTTTCGAAAAATAATATTTGCTTTGTTACTCTTTATCTGATTTCTATTTAATCTAATACTTTAGAATCTATAATCTGGAGATAATAATCTCTTTACCTATTTATTCCTTGAATTAACTTTTTATAAATAATTAATTAAATTTAATTATTTTTCTTTATCACAATATAGTATTAATCCTTCTAAGAATTTTTTTACATTTACCTTCCCGCCTTCATTTCTCTTACCTCTAATAAAATCCATCTGTCTCTTTATCTCTTCAAAATTATATAAGCTAGTAGAGTATTCTAAAAATGTTTCATTCATATAATCTTCTATTCCTAAGTTAGCTAAACTTTTCATTCCAATTAACGCTGTTCTTCTAATTCTTTGCTCTATAGATTTATAATTTTTATTAAACATAGTTAACAATTCTTTTAATGTAAATTCCTCTAAATTTAGATCTTCTTTTATTGAATACAACAATATATTTTTAATATCCTTACATCCCACTTCACCTATAATACCTATTCTTTTCATCACGTAATTAATATTTTTTTCACTATTTTTTATTTTATTTTTAGTATCTACATCCTCACAAGACTCCAAGTTATTAATGTTAAATACTTCCTCTATTTTACTTAACTTTTGTTCAACCTTAATTTTATCACTAACTTTTTTTATAACATTTTCTACTTCAATAGCATTTATAGGCTTATTAATATAAAATTCCACACCATTTTCATAAGCTTTCCCTATAATATCTTTAGTGACAACTTGAGAAATCATAATAAACTTTGATTTAACAAAATTCTTTTTGCAATGGTTTACTACGGTTATTCCATCTCTTAAAGGCATTAATAAATCAACTAAAACTATTTCTGGGTTTATTTTTAATATTTGTTTTTCACCTTCCATGGGGTTTGTACAAATTTCAACAACTTTGCCTAATTGTCTATCTTCTATAATTAGCTTTAGAATTATACCAATATTAATATCATCCTCTACAATTATTATATCCATCATTAAAATTCTCCAACTCCTTTTGAGGTATGTATATGGTAAATTTAGTTCCTTGATTTTCCTTTGATTCCACCTCAATAAAACCACTTAAACTCTTATATGTTAATTCTCTAACTATACTTAAACCTAGTCCCCTATTTATATTACCTGTTTTATAATTTATCTTAGTAGAAAAACCCGGCGAAAATATATATTTTATTTCACTTTCTTTTATACCCATCCCATCATCTTCAACAGTAAATATATAGTACGGAATATCTTTTATCCGGTGTTCATATTGATGCACATAAATATTCCCCTTATCTTTAATTGCATCAATAGAATTCATTATTAAATTTCTTAAAATTGACATAATACAATAGTGATTTCTTGTATAAATATCCTTTTTGTATTTTAAAAATATCTTAACCTTTTTATTGTCTCTATTTATTTGTACTTTTAAAGAGTTTTGAAATATATCATATATTTCACTTAAATAAAGTCCTTTATCTTCTTTAGTATTCTCTAATACCTCTTCAAGTCCTCTTAATGCTAAGAGATTATCTTTCTTTATTTCATGAATATTCTTCGCTATATCTAAGGATTCTTCTGCCCATGCGTTACTATCTATATTAGTACTTATATTAGTGTATAAATTATATGCATCACCCATTAATTTCTCAGTACTTTTCATGCTTTTTTCCATCCAATATATCTCAGTTTTTAATTTGGATGTAGTATATAATAGCCTTTTATATCTATTTTCATGTTCTTTCCTTAATATAAATATTTTATATTTTGCTGTAATATTAAGATAAATCCATATAATTAAGGATCTTAATAGTGCAATTAAAATTAATCCTAATATTAATTCTGCATTAATTTTTTCTGCATTTATGAAATATCTAAATAATATTTCTATAAAGTTCCCTAAAAAATCGGCACCTAGACATATTATAAATATTTTAGTTATTTTCTTATCATACATCTTACTTGTAAATAATTTAAAAATTGCGAAATATGTAAGGTAAAAAAATATCTCTGGGAAAAAAATTTTCATTCCATTACTTAAAGCCTCTAATTCTAACCTAAAACTAAAAAAATAGGTGCAAACTCTTATAAAGTAAACAGACATGGCAGATAAAAATCCAACTTTTATTATATTAATGTTTTCTAATATATAGAAACATATTGGTAATATTATAATTGCTAAAGATATTCTAAAGTTCGACATTACTGGTTCAAAAAACACTTGTGATAATAATCCTATTATCATTGATATTAATATTGAATTTTCATAAGAATTATCCTTTATATTATAATTTAAATTCATAATGTCCCCTTAAATATTTAACTTTTTATTACCTAAATAATTATATCCTACTACAATTATAACATCATCTGTAATAAATAAATTAATTTATTATATAAATAAGCAACCTTCCCCACAGACCTATGCCTTATATGTAGCTTATGCTCGTCGAATCAGAGTTTTGCCACCGGCTTCATTTAAATTTTACATCACCGTGAACACCCTTTGATTAAACTATGCACTTGGCACTATCAACTCGCGTTCTGAACTTCCACTCGTTAGATTATACCCATGTAGGGTGCACTTAAAAAAGCTTATTCCTGTACAATACAGAAATAAGCTTTTAGATGCATAGTCTTTTTCACAATGTCCTTCAAATAGATTCCACTTTACTTCCCTACTGGCTCTTCATACTATAATATTCAACTCCTAATTTTTATCCTGAATAAATTATATGTGCTTAGATATTTTCTTCAATTAAAGATGCTGCTTCTGTCTTTCCTTCAAGAATATAATAAAAAGGAAAAGCAAATTGAAGATATTTAAATACCCAATTATTATTTTCTTTAATAAGTACACCCTCTAGTCTAAATGGCCAGACATATTCTTCACCTTTAGCATTTTCCTTGAAGGTTTCAGCAATTCTTCTTCTAATGTTAAAAAGCTTTTCTTTATCATCTAAGTTATTATTAAATATATCCTTTATTGTATTTACAGTATTTTCAAAGAACTCTTCTTCTGAAATAACTTTTTTCATAGTACCACTTATTACTATCCAAGCTGTATCCTCATTAAAATCAACTATTGAATTTTCACTGTCTAATCTCATTTCATCATAGCATTCTCTTTGATTCTCTATTAACTTCTTAATTTCATCTTTACTAGTGAATATATCTTTATCTGTATTTGCAACAAGTATATTATTAGAAGAAAAATATTTATCGACTATTAAATCGATTTCCATATTCTCATCTAAATAATCACTATTAAAGTATTTCATTAAATCTATGATTTTATTTTTCATTAACTTATTTTTATGATAAGCTTCTTCTAGTTCTTTTATTTTCTTATTAACCTCACACCTATCACAACTATCATCATCTCCCCTTACCTCTGGTAGATATCCAACTACAGGGAAAGAAAATTGCATGTGCTTTATAATCCATCTATTTTCTTTTTTTGTTAAAATGAAGGAAATACGTATATCCCATAGGTAATCTCTTTCTATACTATCCCTCTGATTTAATAAGTGGGATAAAGTCCAATTTATTTCTGTTAATTTAACCTTATTAGGTTTTTTACTATCATCAGAACTTTCATCAAAATACTCTTTAATGTATCCTAAATAGCGTGTATATGTGTCACTTCTACTGTTAAAAGAATACTTAACTGTACCTGGAGTATAAATTATAGCTGTATTATCTAGTTCTATTATAGTAGCCTCATCAGCCTTAACTCTTAAATCACCCCAATATTCCCAGTCACTTAAAAATATATCCTTAACCTCCTCATATCCTATACACCACTCGCCATCACAAGTACCTACTACAGTTACGCTTTCATCCTTATCAAATAGTTTATCCATAAAGCTATCTATTTCATTAATATCCCTTTTTATATAGGCTTCATTAAATACATTTAATATTTCCTTCAATTCATTATTTACTTGATTTTTCATATACTCATACCCCTTATCCTATTTTTTTAATTTTGACTATCTAATTTAAAGGGTTATATGTTTTACCTCTTCAACTAAATTAAAAAAGGCTGTAATAAAGCAACGCCTTATTACAACCAAAAATATCTACAATATTTTACACAACAAAATAAGTATACTAAATAAAGTGTAAAAAAAGATTTTAATTTTAGTTCTATAAACTTCACATTGCCCACTTGCAAATTTTCTAAAGAAGCACAACAAATAAACCTAAATAATTAGGTAGTTTTAAACTTCTTTTAGTATTAATTTTTATATTAAAAATTAATTAGCAAATGGCAATAATCACTTCATAGCACCTCCTATATGTTATGTGTAGATTTTACCATAGGAAACTTATAAAGTAAATAAATATTGTTATATTTGATATTTTCTTTAAAGTTGATATAACAGGTACAAGAATAATCGTCCTTTCTACTACCTATACATCCTAATCCATTAATACTAAATCATATACTTTTTTAGCTATGTCACTAACTCTATCTTTACTTGTATCTACATATAATTTTGCAGTTGTGTCTTTCCATTCAAGTAACTGCTTGTCTATCATATTTTCTACTGGCTTTGGTAAAACTCCATTCATCCTTTTAGCAAATCTAGATTTTATTATTTCTGCATCAGCTGTAAAATTTATTGTAATAGCCTCGTCAATGATTTTAAGTTTTAATATATCCTTTTTTTCTGATATTACATAGATTATTGATTTTGAGTTTAAATCTTTATTATTGCATGCTTCTTTTAATTTTTCCTCAAAAAGTTTCCATGCACTATTTTCATTTTTATCCATACGTAAATAATCTTTACCACTGTAAATCTGTACATCTGTAATTTTTTTTAATTCTGTAGCTGTTGAAGACTTACCTGAACAGCTTGGCCCCATAAATATATATAGCATAAATTCCCCTCCTAAAAATTTTAATATAAACAGAGTTCTTTGCTTCAGGGGGAGTTTTTACTCTCACTGAAGCTTACTAACAGAGTTCTTAGTATCAGTATTTTCGATACTTAGAACTCGTTGTCCTTTAGGGTAAATCGTTATCCAGGGACGTAGTAGCTCTTTATTCCCACTTTGAAGAAGATAGGAGTATTAGAGCTGGTAGTCATCGGATAAACTGTAGCTGTTAACCTATTATATTAATTGTAAAATATATACATATGAATAACAATCCTTTATACGATATTATTTAGTAACTTTCTCAAACAACTCTTGAAAACTTCCATCTTTCATTTCAACTACATTACTATTGCCCATCAAAATATTGCATATCAATTTTAAAATTCCTTCAAAAATATATTGTACCCATTTCAATTTCTATCTATTACATATCAGCTATTTAAGCTCTACACCATAACATATACCGTATTCAATCACTAATTAACATAACACCATTATAATATTTTTGAATAATACAAATCTACATGCGTCATTTTTCCAAAAATTGAAGTTTGACTTTTCTATTTATTCAATATATAATTTTATAATCATAGTATGAAATTTAATTTATTTTAATTTAATTAATATATAAAGCAAATTAGAAGGGACTGATATAATGAAAAAAGGCAAATTGAGTTTATCTACAAAAATATTTATCGGATTAATCTTGGGCTTAATAACAGGTATTATATTTAACTTTATTCCTGAGAGCTTCATTCGTGATCAAATATTGATTGATGGAATTTTTTATTTAGTTGGACAAGCATTTTTAAAAGCTATTATGATGCTTGTAGTACCTTTAGTTTTTATTTCTCTAGTTAACGGAGCTGCCAGCATGGGTGATATTAAAAAGCTAGGTAGAATCGGAGTGAAAACAGTATTATTTTACTTAGCTACTACTGCTATTGCTATTTCAATTTCATTATCATTATCTGCAATATTCAAACCAGGTGTTGGTTTAAATTTATCAAATTCTAATTTAAGTGAAGTAACTATCAAAGAGGCTACACCATTAGTTGAAGTTATCCTAGATATGATACCCAACAATCCTATTGCATCCATGGCAAATGGAAATATGCTACAAATTATTGTATTTGCAATGTTAGTAGGTGTAGGATTATCCGCTTTAGGTGAAAAAACTAAAATGATAACAAGTCTTTTTAAGCAATTAAATGATCTTATTATGAAAATTGTAGACTTCGTAATGATAATTGCACCTTTTGGAGTATTTAGCTTAATTGCTCGTACCTTTGCTACTCAAGGCTTTGATGCAATGTTACCTTTACTGAAATACATGGCATTAGTACTAATAAGCTTACTTATCCATGCTACTATTGTATATGGTGGCCTATTAAAAATATTTACAAAGCTAAGTCCTGTAAGGTTTTTCAAAAAATTCTTCCCAGCTATTTCAGTAGCTTTTTCTACTTCAAGTAGTAATGCAACTTTACCAGTATCCATGGAAGTTGCAGAAGAAAACTTAGGAATTTCAAAGGATGTTGCTTCATTTACATTACCACTAGGGGCAACCATTAACATGGATGGTACAGCTATTATGCAAGGTGTAGCTACTGTATTTATTTCTCAAATCTATGGAATTGATTTAACCTTCAGTTCTTTCTTAACCGTTATTTTAACAGCAACTTTAGCTTCTATTGGAATAGCTGGAGTTCCTGGTGTAGGAATGATTATGTTATCTATGGTATTACAATCAGTAGGTTTACCGGTAGAAGGAATAGCACTAATCATGGGTATCGATAGAATTCTAGATATGTCAAGAACTGCAGTTAACATTACCGGCGATGCAGTATGTACAATGATTGTAGCAAAAGCTGAAGGAGAATTTAACGAGGAAATTTTCAATTCTGAAGATATAAAAAGTAAATGTTAATTTTAAAATTGTTATCTGATTCTGATATGTGTACAGATTTATTAATAGTACTATAATATAAATAATCAATATAAAAAAATCATGGATGATTCAGTTTAAATAACTGATATCTGTCCATGATTTTTAAATTAAAAAGCTCTTATAACCTTTATCAATCAACTTATCTACTTTTTGCAAATTTAACCCATTGTATAAATTACATTAAGGCATCTTCAAAAAATAAATAAGTCAGAATGCTCGTATATTTGACTTATTATTTATTTTCAGATGCCTAAGTTTCCTAAATCAAACTGCCTTTTCCTCCTTGTTAGTTATATACCACTTACTTTGAGCTTCATACATCTCACTATACTTTCCATCTACACTGATAAGTTCATCATGAGTACCCACTTGTACAATTTCACCTTTGTCCATAACCACTATTCTATCTGCAATCTTAGCAGATCCAAGTCTATGAGTAACGATTATGGCTGTTTTATCCTTAGACATCTTTTTAAACTTCTTATATATCTTAGTTTCTTCTATTGGATCTATGGCTGCTGTAGGTTCATCTAGAATTATCATATTACTATCCTTATAAAATCCCCTAGCTATAGCTAGTCTTTGCCATTGTCCACCAGATAAATCTATACCATCAAACTCTCTAGATAGCATAGTATCATATCCCTCTTCAAACTTTTCCTTTGAAACCTGAAAATCTGCTTTAACTGTAGCATCCTTTAGTAGTGCTTCCTTTATTTCATTAGAACTATCACTTATTGATATGTTATCTCTTAAGGTCATTTTATATCTTTGATATTTTTGAAATACCCCTGATGTAGTCTTATATAATTCTTTAGATGATATTTTAGCTATATCCATACCATTTATTAAAGCATGGCCTTTAGTAGGACTATATATTCCTGTAATAATTCTAACCAAAGTACTCTTACCAGCTCCATTTTCTCCAACTATGGCAATGGTTTCTCCAGAATTCACCTTTAAAGATATGTCTTTTAAAGAAGTTTTATCAGTTCCTGGATAGGTAAATTCTACATTATCAATTAAAATACTAGGTACCCCTACAATTTCTACATCCTCCCCTTTTCTTTCGGGGATTTCTAAAAATCTAACAAAGTTTTTTACTGCACCTAAATTTTCAGCTATGGTTCCTATATGCATACATATTACCTCATTCATTAAAGAAAACATAAAGCCTATAGATGAAAATACCGCTCCAAAGGCACCTATTGATATAGAACCATCTAAAAGTGCATATACAAGGAGTGCTAAAACTCCCATATAACCAATAAGAGTTAACATCTTCATGGCTAGCTCTGCTAATCCTGATTTTCTTTCTGCTTGCCAATTATTCTTATTCATAAGATTTAAAGTACTTATATACCTTTTTTGGAAATAGAAGAAACCTCCTAAAAGTCTCGTTTCCTTATAATATTCTCTATCCACTATGCATTTCTCATAGTGTTCATATTCTCTTCTTATGGGAGCTACCTTATCCTCTAAATTAGTAAATACCTTAATCCTAACTAATTGTGATATGGATACAGGAATAAATATTAATATAATAGAAATAGAAAGTATAGGCTTTAATTTATAAAGATATATACCCATAAAAATAAAATATGGAATATAAAAGGTCACTATAGCAATTAATATCAAAGACATCCAAAGTCCACCCTCTAATCCCTTTTGAGCCTTATTAATATCATCAAGTAATGTTGGATTTTCAAAGTCTGTGGCATTTAACTTTGAGCTTTTATGGTTTAATATCTTACCTATAGTTCCTTTTGCCTTATTAACTAAGGCATTAGATAAAAAGTTAGATACTCCATTAAGTACTTGAGTAAGAACTAATGAAACACATAATCCTCCTAGCATAAGATATACTATTTTTAACTCTACTTTCCATGATGAAACAGCTGTAATGGAATCAAAAAACTTTTGTGTCATAAAAGTATTTCCTACATAAGTCAAGCTATGAAGTATTGTTGTTAATATAACTACTATTGTAAATATAGGGCATGATTTAAATATCATAGGTTCAATTGTTCTTACTATTTTAAAAAAAGAAATATATTTATTTTTCCCTTCCATTATATATACCAACTCCTTTGACTTTCATACATTTTTGTATAAACACCATTTTTCTTCATAAGCTCTTCATAGGAACCACTTTCTACAATAGCTCCATCTCCTATAACGAAGATTTCATCTGCAATCTTTGTTGAGCCAAGCCTATGACTGATAAATATAGTAGTTTGTCCCCTGCTTATCTCTTCAAATTTTTCATAGACATTACTTTCACTTATAGGATCTAAGGCTGCAGTTGGCTCGTCTAAAATTCTAATGGATGCAGGACTTACAATTCCTCTTGCCATAGCTATACGTTGCCACTGTCCTCCTGACAAATCTACACCATCATTTTTAATTTTTCCAAGGTTTGAACTTATACCTAAAGGTAATCCTCCAACAACATCTTGCAGTTCAACAGTTTCTATAGCCTTATTCATATTATCTAGGTTATCAAAGCTATTAATATCTCCTAATAAAATATTATCTCTAAAAGAAATATAATATCTTGCAAAATCTTGATATACTACAGAGCACATTGCTTTTAACTCTTCTTGTCCAAAAGCCTTTATAGATTTCCCATTTATTAAAATTTCTCCTTCAAAATCCTCATATAGGCCAGTTATAAGCTTAGTTATGGTAGTCTTACCAGCTCCATTAGTACCTACAAAAGCATAATGCCTTCCTTCTTCTATGACAAAAGACATATCCTTTAAAATATACTTTTCTATACCTGGATATTTAAAAGATACATTTCTAAACTCTAAGGACTTTAATTTACTAACTTCCTTCGCTGGTCTTAATAAGTATCCTTCATCGCCTTCCAATTTTAAAAAGTTAGTTAAGTCAACAAGATATTCTTTATTCTTTGCTAAATTATCTCCATACTCAGGAAGGCTCCAAGCTAAATAGTTTATTAATTCAAATACGCTATTAACAATGGACATAAACATTCCTATGGATAAAATTCCACTAGTTACAGGCCCTATTAAAATTAAAACTATTAATACAGATAAAATTGCAATAATAACCCCACCGGTTTTCATATTGACGTACCATTTAAGACTTACCTTAAGTTCATGCTTTCTAGCAGTTTCAAACTCTTTATGCCACTGGTCATTAATCTTATCAGAATAGCCAAACAAGGTTCTTTCTTCCACTGTCTCACGACCGTTTAACACTTCTTCTAGGTATTTAACTCTTCTTCTCTACTTCTCTATTTGCTTCATAAGTTTCCTTTCCACTTTTTAAAGCTATAAAAAATAGAGGTACTGAAATTAAAACAATTAAAATCGCGGACCACCATACTTGAGTAAATAAAACTACTAATATTCCTAATATTTTTAAAATCATTGCTATCATATCTAAAGAAGAAATATAAGCCTTAGTACATTGAACTTCTGGCTCTTTTATGACTCTGGATATCAAATCCCAACTATCCTGATTTTCTATATACTTATATTTTAGGGTTGCTATTTTTTCTACAATACTTACCCTAAATTCACCTCTTAATCTGTTTTTAATCTGAACCTCTGCAAACTTTGATAACTGCTTCGAAATCCAGTCATAAGCTAAAAGAATTATCACAAATAATAACGGCATTACTATATCTTTAATGCCTTTTTCTTGTTTAAATATTAAAATTGCAGTATCTAGAAACTTAGCGGTAGCCAAAATTTGTAGAGTTGGAACTACACCATCCAAAAGTTTTTGTAGCGCTATTAATATAGCCTGTGCTGGTGCAAATTTAAATGGAATTTTAATTACATCCCCTGTATTATAGTTTCTACTTTCTAATCTCATAATTTTCCCCCATTTATATACTTGTTTATATCAGAATTTTATAATATTGAATCCTCCCCTCTGAAACAATATTACATATCTATTGTCTATTCACCTCAGTAGTAGTTTACACTATATTAATGTTATTGAATTTATTAAATTATCTAACTAAATATGTATATAGTATAACACCGTTTTTACTTAAATAGCATATTTATACATAAATGTTTATTTATAATTATAAAAATAGTATTAGTGAAATCTAATTATTTATTGAAGTACAGTTTTACTCTAGAAGGCTTAACTTTAATTATATAAATGGCTGAAGGGTGCAAGAACATAAAAACATAAAAAGCTAAAAACATTGAATTTAATGAAATTTAACTTAGAGTTATATTATTTTATTTTTAATTTTCTCTCTAACTTTCTTCAAAATAAAAAAGAGAAAATCAGGTAACATTGATTTAGTTAGCCTTCTTATCTCTTACTTAAATATTTTAAAAATATTCTAATCACACCTATTGGAATTTCTTTTAATATATTGCTGTGTATATTGACATACCTCAATACACTTTCCACATAAAGACATTTCCACTCCTACTCTTTGTTTTAATAGTTCTCTTGCTTTCTTACGACATTTAAAAGGATCTAATAGTTCTTCTCTTGTTGAATTTATATTCCATAACGTACCTTTTATTGCTGTTGCTGGGCAAGCATCAACACACTTACTACATTTTCCGCACCTAGAATCATTGATAGGCATATCTGGTATGACTGGCATATCAGTTAGTACTGAAGAGATACGAACTGCACTACCATATTGTTGAGTAATTAAAAGAGCATTTTTGCCAATCCAACCCATTCCTGCCCGTGTAGCAACTGTCTTATGAGGTAAATAAGTAGTCAAATTTTCATCACTAGTAACATATGTTGAAGTTTGAGCTAATGCACTATATCCTTGCTTCTCTATGTATTTTACACAGGACATAGCAATATCATCAAGTTCTTTGTTTATTTTTTTATATTCCTCATAATATTCTTTTGTTGGCCCTTCATGAATACCCTGTATAATTTCAGGGTTAAATTTTATTGCAAATACAATACCATACTTTAGATTCTTATGCAATGAAGTACTAACGTTATTTAAATCTGCAAATCCAACCAATGATGCCCCTAGACTTTTTAGATATGACTTTAATTCATTCTCCCTCATAATACTTTCTCCTAACTCAAAGAATTGATAACATAAGTCTTAAATAGTTTTAAATCACTAATTTCGCAATTAAGTCCTTCCTTAATTTCTCTTATAATACATTCTTCAGGAGTTCCTCTTTTCTTTTTACCAATTTTATACTAACATGTTTTTCCACTTTCTTTAAAAGTTTAATTAAAAGTATTTTTCTCTATTCCTTGCAGTATATTATAAATAGATTTTCCTATTTTACCCTCAAAATATTCTTTTATCTCAAAGGTTTTCTTCCATTTCTTTAGTGTAAAATCAGTAAATCCATATCTCATAACCACATCAACCATTCTTTTTTCCACTAAACAAAATCCTGATGGAAGAGCCAGTGCATCACACAATTGAATCAATTTATCATATGAATTATATTCAATATTACTTAAGTAATTCTTCATAAATTTATACTCTGATTTAGTTAAATCCATTTCTCCACATATATCATCTATATTATTGCAAAGAAAACTATGAGTAATTGAAATTCTCGCCACAAGGTCATATCCCTTTTCCAACGCATAGTTATATCCATCAATAGCATGTCTTACACAATGCCTACCATTCCTTCTTCCAATATCATGAAGTAGTCCTAGCACATAAGCTGTATCTTCATCCAAATCTTTATCATATTTAGCAATCAAAGCTGCTGCCTCTGCTACATATCTTGAGTGTTCAACCCATGGACCAGGATTTAAAATAGACGCTTCATCTAATATTTTTTCTGCCATCTTTCGACTTGGAACTTTGTATTTCAATTCTTCCATGATTCTTCTCCTTAATTTATTCTTTCTTTTATGTGAATTTTAAAAAAGACTAGATATTTCTTTATTTAAAATGTCTAGTCTTATCTACTTTCATTTTTGTTAATACTAAACGCCGAAGTCTGGTATTAACATTATATTAAATTTTGATTCAACTTTCTTTCAAAACTACAAAATTTTGTAGGTGTTAAAAAAGTTTGATCATTTTATTTAATATATCTTTTTTTGTCCCGTAGATAAATCAGTTGTACTGAAGTATCCATTTCTTATCTCTACTTTGTATTCTAGGTCTAATTAATCTTTTATAAGAAGAAAACGTGATAAAATTGTAATTCAATGTAGTTGCTAGAGTATTATACAGTGGAAATTCACATGGAAATCATAGAGCTACAATCACAGGCTAAATAAGAAAAAAGCTTCCTTATGAAGACTGTTTCATCCTTACGTATCCTGTGAGGATATCCATTTATTAATCATAGAACCCTAAAATCTTTCATACTTTCTCCAAAAATATAATGTGAAAACCACATCAAATTCTGCTTCATAATAGCCATATTAATTCCTGGCTGGTCCGAACTATATGCCATTCCTTTAAATATAATCAATTCTGTATCAACTTTCATATCCCTTAATCCTTGATATAGCTCATATGCATTTGGAGCTGGAACTCCTTCATCCTCTTCACCATGTTGGATCAAGGTTGGAGTACAGGCTGATTTAATATATGTTATTGGTGAAGTTTTAGCATATATCTCTGGATCATTCCATGGATTATCTCCTAAATACATCGTAATAGATTGAGGTATATCTGTATTCACATAATAGGTAATCCAATCACTAATTCCACCTCCAACTGAAATAGCCTTAAATCTATCACTATATGTAGAGCAAAAGGCTGATATATATCCCCCTTGGCTCCATCCCATAACCCCTACTCTATCCTTATCTGCAATCCCCTTGTCAACTAGTGTATCCACCCCAGATATAACATCATTGTAGTCACCAATTCCCAGTTTTCTATAGTTTGCTTTTAAGAATTCATTACCATAACCAGAACTTCCCCTGTAGTTTGGTTCTAAAACTATAAAGCCTTTTTCGATAAACTGTTCAATAGGATATTTCTCATTAAAATAGTCTAAAAACATTGGAAAAGATGCCCAAGCTGGTCCACCATGGATTACCACTAATAAGGGATATTTTTTATTTGCATCAAACTCTACTGGGGTTGATAAAACTCCCTCTATTTCAATGCCATCAGTACTTTGCCATGAGATTATTTCCTTGTTACTTTTAAGCTTTCCTTTGAAAAAGCTATTTTCATTCGTTATTTTCTTATCATCTAAATAGATTTCAAAGGTTTCATTTGTTATAGCCTTATTATAGGATATATGATTTCCATCCCTTGTTATAGAAGCATCCATTATAAAGCTATCTACTTTTTCGCTTAACATTTCCACAGTGCCATTCTCAGATAGCAACCCAATAAGATAATTAGTTTTATTCTGCCATCTAATTAAAATTCCTTTAGCTGTCCATCGTAATGGAATAACCGTACTATCAAAATCTGTTAAAGGTTGAATTAGCTCTCCATTATTAATATCATATATCTCTAGCGTACTGTCTTCTATATGGGTCTTATAGTAATCCTTTTCCCTTATGCTTGCTGAGTAACATATTTTGCTGCCTTCAGGAGAAAAGCAAACACTCCCTCCCAACAACTTATCCATATTCATCTTTTGTAGCTCTCCAGCTTTAATATCTAGTATGTATAGATCTCCATTAACATAATCCACCATATCTGCGCTTGGTGTAGCCATAAATACAACCTTTTTCCCATCATTTGAAATATCAAATTCATGGATATGAAAATCCTTACCATCAGTTAGTTGATAAACAACGCCACTTTCGTGTTCATATTTATCATTTTGTATCACTTTTTCTATTTCAATGTAATATAAACAATTATTCTGGCATTCATTACCTATATGATGGAAATCTCCATATATGTCATTACGTTTTTTTATCACCTCAGATTCTTTTGACTGTGCAACATAATAAAAACCCTTGCCAGTAGGCTCCCATTTGAATTTACTGACCCCTTCTTTCTCATCGGTAATTTGAACTCTACTATAACCATCTATTGACTTAACAAAGATCTGATTTTTCTTATTATCCCCGTCACCAACTGGGCTAAGGTATGCGATATCTCTAGAATCTGGAGACCATAATGGGTATGTACTATCTATATCCTTAGTTGTTAATGGGTAACACTGCCCCTTATCTTTTTCATATATACATACATAATTTCTATATTTATTTTCTTTCCAGTTAGCTGTCTTCTTGACAAATGCTACGTTTTTGCCATCATCACTTATGTTTGTACCTGATATGGTTGGTAATGAAATACTCTCTTCTATACTTAGATATGTTTTTTCATTGATTTTCATTATTAAACCCCCTAGTAACTATAATATCATTTAACTCGTAGTAATAGCTTATATCCTTAGTTAACGTTTTATCAATTTATTCTATTCTTACCAACTATATTATATCAAATTTTTATATTAATGTAATATTTTTATAATTAATTTTTATGTAGACAAACATAGAAAAAAAGCATGAAGGAATGAAGGGTAAACGCCCTTGATTTCCTTCATGCCTTGGCCAAACTTTATTATTCGTGGACAATGTTTGTTTGATTTGGACAGAGATTGTTGTTTGGGTACAATTAGAAGATATACTCTCTTCTAAGCTAGGGTGATATGTATTAATTTCACCTACATTTATCTTCTTCTTTTTGCCATCATATCACCTCTAAAAATAAGAAAAGACTAGACATTTTCTATTTTAAAATGTCTAGTCTTATATACTTTCATTTTTGTTAATACTAAACATCTAAGTTTGGTATTAACATTATATTAAATTTTAATTCAACCTTCTTACAAACGGTCAAACTTTCTTTCAACCCTACAAAATTTTGTTGGTTTGTAATAAAGTTTGATCATAATTTTTATTACAAAGCTTGATTTTTCGTTAATTTTTACCTTTTATTTTTTAATAAAGTTTGATCAAAATAATTTCTCTTTATTACTTTTACAGTTTTTGTTTTGTAATAAAGTTTAACCAATACTAATAAAAAACATTAAGCTTTTAAGTATACTCGTGGATATTATTAATAAGCATCATCGTTACTATTTATTGACCTCGTTCCGGTACAGTCTGGATAATTTGAACATCCCCAAAATGTGGAATAAGGTCCTTTTCTCATAACCATTTTACTATTACAAATAGGACAATTTGGTCTTTTATCGTCATATTCTTGTTGTCTTCTAATATCTTCTTCGGATTCAAGATTAAAATCATCGGTTCCTTTTGATACCATTCCAACTGTAGCTCCACAGGAAGGACATGGTATTTCATGAGCTAAATCATTAGATGGATATTTAACCTTTGTAGCAAAATATTTATTTCCACAATGATTACAAGTCCCCCAACCTTCTCTCATTTCTTCCTCCATTTATAGACCCCTTTTCTAATTCAATATTTATATATCTCAATTTAAATAAGATATCTTGATTACATATAATAATAAACTATAACTAGGAAATACTTTTTGCCTTTATGCTAGTTAAATTTATTATATATTGTTATTTTATTACTATATAAAGAACACTTTAATGAATGAATTGTTAATATTAAAATTACTGTATCTTTTAGCAACTTAGATTTTAAATACTCCATCTATATAATCAGAGTTTTTCTGATTTTTAAAGCATTACATCCTTAGAATGACCTTTCCATATTTATAAAATATACAACAATAGCCTTAATTACAAGTTTTTCTTTATATAAAGTTTTGATATTATACAATATCAAGACTTAATAATATCTTCTACTTCGTTCTCGTAAAGACTCCTATCTTTGATAAATACTCCGAATATTTATAGTCAGCACGATTCTCCCAATCACATATTATTCCATCTACAAAAAAATAAATTCATTAGTAAATTTATTACATAAATTCACCTCAAAACATCGTTCATAAAAGAAAACTAATGCTGTTAATTTTTTCCTTGTTACCTTAATATGCAAGCTTGTTGTTTACTTTGTAAATGGATATTTTTCTTTATTTCATATCCTTGTGGTATACCATGTACCATACCTAATATTTTATTACTATCAGACAAAATTGCTTCAATTACCTCATTAAACTCTGATGAACCTTCAATATATGAAGCACCCGTAATATATGCTAAAGTGTTAATAGCCGTTTTAGCAACTACCTTATATATTTTCCTTTACTTGAATTCTTGCTGTAAGTTGTCCCTCTACATCTTTCTGTTTCTTGCCACTACAACCTTTATCAAAAAGAGACTTAATTTCATTCAATCTATCTGCTGATACATTGCCATTAGAACCAATATGTATTTTATTTTTAAAATAAGCCTGAATTATTCATGAACATAAAAAACTAGCATAAATAATTTTATTTCAAGTTTTTTGATTTATAACCATGGTAATATTGTATACACACCTAAAAAAGGGTATAGTGCCCCTAGGATCATTATATATTACCATTTTTTAGTTATCAAAGGTCATTAAAAGCGCCTACTCAAGCTTTGGGCGTAGCCCTCTGATGTTATTCAAGGTTTCGTAGAATTCATTTTTATATGGACAACTGCTACATAATTTGAAAGTTATATATCTTGCTGAATGTACTACTTTTGCTGCAATTTTTAATATCTTTAAGCGTATGGTATCTACTAACTGTCTACGCATGCTGATAGGTAACGCTAGTCGTTTAAACCAATTGAATATATTATATGCGAGAGCATGTACTTGAACAGGATTTGCATTAACAATTTTAGAGGAACTGCTAACGGCAGCAAAATCAAAGCCATTCTTACTTTCTTTAATAAAGTTTTCCATTGTACCACGTTTGCAGTAAAACCATATTAGCTGCGCTGGTATGGACTCCATATTGAACAGCATAAGAACAAGCATCATTTTTTGTGGCATCTGTAAGGCGTTCATCAATATGAGCTGCTAATTTTCGTAGCAATTTGTTTTCTTTTAAACCAATTACATAAGAAACACCATTGACTTCACATTGATCATAAAGCTCTGGTTTTGTAAAACCACTATCACCTCTAAGCAATAGTGGAGTATCAGGATAATTATTATGAAATTCCATTAAAAGTGGTTCTAAAAACTCTACAACACCTGTTGATGAGTAATCAGTTCCATCACGTAGTTGGATTTTCAACAAATCTCCAGTGATACCATCATAACAAACTAATGGATGATAACCATTACTTTGATAATGAAAATTGAAATCCTCTGATTCTTGATGTCCATAGGTATTAAGAAGTGTAGAATCCAAATCAAGGAGCTTTGACTGTATACACAATTTTACGAAACTTAGCCATAAGTTCATGAAATTGCTCTAAAAAGGATTCATCTATCCTATTAAAGAATCTAGATAGAGTTGGTTGCGAAGCGAGTGATTTCTTTTCCAGTTTTGCTGTGAATACTGGATCTATAGTAAGTTCATCTGCACAATCATCCTCAAAGTATACCATAATGATTTGATAAATCATTTGTAGTAAATTCTCGGCATCCTTATGATGACGAAAAATAGCAGTATCTTTAGTCTTAAAGTCTGTTTTCAGAAGTTTAACAAATCCCAATTTATTAATGAATTCTTTGATTAAAAGAAGACCTTCCTCAGAAGTTAAATCGCCTCCGGCAAAATTTATTTTAATTTTTCTATTGCTTTCAAGTGTATTAATGTTTAAAATATCCATATAAGAACTTCTCTTTTGTTTTTATTTGGGTTTCCAACTATAATTTTAACAAAAGTTTGGTTCTTTTTCTATATCACTTGATAAGTGAATTTTAAAATATAGATAAAAGCTAGAAATTGCAGGCTTTCGCCGTAATTTTATTGGCACTTATGAATAATTGAGCATTACTATTAAAATTCTATATTTTCAAATATTTTTTATTTAGATTTAGTAAAATAAAACGCCTTAACTAAAGAAAAAATAAATATATTGATCTTATTAATATGCTAATATATTTAAACAAAAGGCACCTGTGACATTAATTCTCAGACACCTTGCATATTAATATTTGATTGTGAAATTTTTTTTACTTTTTTCCCAATAACATTCTACTTCATTTTTACATGTAAAACACATTCTAGATAACTTATCACTTTCATAAAGAATATAACCTAAGTTATTATTAAACATACCTTTTCTGTGTGTTTTTATGGCATCTAAAATAGTATTTATATCTTCATTTGAAAAATTACATTCTTCTAAGATTTTCTTACCTAGAATTACACTTCCATCTTCATGTGGTATATTTTCTTCATATTGAAATACCCTTCCTAAATCATGCAGAAGTGCTGAAGCATATATGACATTCTTGCCTATATTGTAGTTTTTTTCTAAAGAAATAATGTATGCAATTCTGGCAACATCCAAAGAATGTTCTATTCCATGTTTGCAAAATGTTCTATTTTGTTCAAGAAAGTTTAGTTTTTCTAGACATTTTTTGAAATTTTCATTATTGATTATAAGTTGTATTTCATTCATAATATCTCAATCCTTAATTTACCAAAATATTATTAATAATATTTTCTTCATTTATTAATGCCACTAACTTATGCGCTGTATACTTTCCCTACTTTTTTCAATAAGGTAGTTAATAATACCATGCTGATTCCACATATAATTTGTATAATCCATGGACTAATCTGTTCTACTAATAACCCACCGACAATTGAACTTATCGGCGCCAGCCCTAAAACCAAAGTTTCAATTATACTATAAACTCTCCCTAATTTATCATTTGGAATCATTTTTTGTATAAGAATATATATAGGAACATTAACTAAAGCTTCAGCAAAGCCAATAATAAAATACAATACACCAAAAACAGATAAATACCCCAAATTACTCAAAGTAAACATTTTTTGTGACGCAATCAGCCCCATAATAAATATGGATACTGACATTATAAAAATACATTTTGTAATTCTTCTATTATTATTTTTATCACCAGCCATCTTAGAATATACCAGAGATGCAATAACTAAGCCTAATGGATACATAGTATTTAAAATGCCGTATTGCTCTGAAGAAAATCCCAAGATTTCATTTGTAATATAAGGCAAAGTAATTACCAGCCCGATTATAATAAGAGAATTAAAAAAAAACATAAAATAACACAAATTAATTAACCACTTTTGACTTTTTAAATATTTTACACCGTCAATAAAATCACTTATATGTGAACTTTTTGATATTGCTTCAGATTCATTTGTTTCCTGAACATCAACATAACTATTATTATTTACATCAAATCTTATAAATATTTCTGTTATTGCTGAGAAAATAAAAGATACTCCATTTATTACTATAAAAAAATTAATATCAATAAATGAAAATAAAATCCCGCCAAGGAAAGGTGCGCAAACTGATGCTGCTGAGTCAATCATTTGTCTCAATGAATTAACTTTTACAATACCGTCATCATCAACAATATTTGGAATTGAAGCTGCCAACGCAGTATTGAACAAAGTATTACATGCTGATAATAGAAATGTAGCAATATATATGAATATATTTTTTAATCCCCATAAACTGCTGGCACCCCAAAATAAAAGCACTATTATTCCACATAAAAAATCAAAAGACACTATTATTTTTTTCCTATCTAGTCGATCTACCACCACTCCCGAAATAGGTCCAAATATAATTCTAGGTAATATGCTGATACCAAAAGTCAATCCAAAACTAAGAGCTGAACCTGTAACTTGCAGAACGTATAAACTCATAAAAAAATTAAAAATATATGTCCCAAATAATGAAACAATCTGTCCCGCTGTATACAGAATAATATTTGTTTTAATTACCTTTTTTTTATTTAGAACATCTAACATTAAAATAAATACCTCCATCGCACAATATAAATTATTAATAAATTTATTACAGTACTAAATCTTCCTTTTATAATAAAAATTAAACTAAGATTATTGATTGTGTAGTTACAAAGCGTATATAATTCTTCTTATTATGTTAATCATTAAGAATAGTATTCACGTCGTTATTTGTATCTTGAGGTATTACCCATAAATCTTTCTGTATACACCAAATTTCACCATTGAGTATAATTATTCCATACAGCCAATAAGTGTGAGGAAGTATTTCATTTGGTATACATATTGAAGTTTTTACCTCAGCCTCTTCACCCTTGTGTATACCAACCTTTTGTACTTCATCATCTTTTTCATATTTTATATTAATTTCCAAACCTGATGATACGGCCGTTCCTGCATATCCAGACATAAACTCATTTCTATGATTAATAATTTTTATTGTTTGTTCGGATTTCTCACCTATTTTCACATAATTACTACCTTCAAAATAAATTTCTATCCCTTCATTTTCACTTGGAAAATCTTTTATGATTCCACAAGTAGAACAGCAATAATGCTTTCTTTTCATTTCACTATAAAATTCATGTTCATAGTTTAAAATATATAACTTCCTTCCACAGTTTGGGCATGTATCGTTTTCATTGTTTTCATAATTTTTATATGACAAACCATTTTCCAGGCACTGATCATCCCAAGAGTATCCTTTGTTATGCATAATAGTAACCAAGTACTTCAGTACCATTTCAGAAAGCGTTGAAATTCTATTATTTATCTTATCAACTTTATCATATAAATTCTTAGTACTGCTTAGTTCATTCAGCTTATATTTATATGTTTTAGCTATTTTCAATGCACTGTCTTTACTTTCACTTAGATAAGCCTTAAATTTGCTATTAGGATATAATCCAACACCTAAAATATAATCAAACTTTCTAATAGTAGATAACCTAATACATTCGTCATATTTGAATAGAATATTTAACGTTCCTTTTTTAATGATTGTTTTTGAAAATATCTCTAAAATCGTATGTTCATCTTCTTGTTTAAAGGCTCCATATAACTCTTTATTATTGGTGCACTTAATTTGTAATCTATATTCTAAATTAAGGAACTTTTCAGCCACATCATTATCAGAGAACTTTATTCGTATAAGATAAGTGTCCTCACATATTTCATAACTAGAATAATATTCATCTTTAAACTTCAATCCATCTATTTTATAATCTATATATTTTATCTTTTTCTCAGAATAAATTTTATTTGTAGGATCTCCAATAAGAAAATAAGACATTTCATGGCCCAGCCTACTATTATAGTAACATCTGCATATATTTGATACGGCATCCCCAAGTGAAATACCGGAAAGTATTTGTGCTGCATAATAGTAGTTCAAACATTCATGACCTGCAACCATAAATGAAGTTCCAAGATATGAAACTACATGTCCATCTAAAAATGAATATACCAAATTATAGTTATCATTAAACAATCCTTCCTCTACCTTCAAACTAAAACATGAATTTACAAAAATATGCCTTGCTAGTACATCATGTGCCCTTAATAGTTCAATTCCATGTTTAAAGCAATTACCGGTGTAAGCACAGCAAGGTTTTGCTAAGAATTTTCCATCTAATTCTTCTTTCTTGCATAAACTTCTTCCACAAATTCCTCCATTATTTGTAAGCCAAAAAATATGGTCCCTTCCATGGCCAATAATAGATAATAGATTAGTTGGATTTTGGGTTAATTCATTTCTTAAGTCACCTGTCTCTGACTTACTATACGGAAATATTTTCATTGGACCTTCAAAAGTAATATTTTCACCCTTATGATCCAAACGATCTATAATAACGCAGGGTTCTAACGTTCTCTTTTTAAATATATCATTTTTAACTATTAAATTAATTAAAGAACATGTATTTCTAGCAGTTAATGATCCAAAATGAAATTTATAGCGTCTATTTATTTGAAGACTTTGTATTTTTGAAATCTCTTTTATTTTCAAACTTTTACATTCGGAAACTATTGTAATATATTCATATTTACTTTTATCTATATAGCTTGTCAAATCACTTATATCTTCTAATAAACAAATTTTATCTCCAGTAAGTTTTGCATGATAAACTGCTATCCACGAATACATGTATTGATTTTTAAAGGCTATTATTATATTCTTATTTTTATTACATACAGAATTATGTTCCTCACATATATCTTCTAATTCTGGTGTATTGTTACTAAATTTATTTTTATTAAATTCCTCAACCTTGTATTCTATTTTTTCTAACCTTAACGTTGATAAGAATTTATTATATTCTTCTCCATTTAAAGTTGGATATATATCTTTACAATGTTTATTATCAAAAGATTGAATTGACAATATAAATTGTTCAAATTCTTCACATTTAATTATATTTATCATATCAATAATTATTCCTCTCTATATACTTTTTTAAAAGCACTAAATTGCCAATGTTTTCAGCATCCAATGGAGTAATTTCTGTCGCTTCTTCCACTCCACTTTATCTTATTAGAAAAAATATTATATATTGAAGTCAATAGAAAGTCTGCATTCTGATGGCTTTAACGCCCCCCAGACTGCCGGTATTTTACTTCTAAAAAATAAAACCCCACTATTTTGCCTTTTGATTTTAAATTCTTAAAGTTAATGTTAACTATCCAAACACATAGAATAAACATAAAAACATAATCTAAATGAAAGTCTAGTAATTACCTAAATAAGCTTATGTAACTTAAAAAAATAAATTAAGAATTAAAAATTTCCTTATTTGTCAAGTTCTTAGGATATAGATTTATCAGCCTATTATTTCTTGATTTAAAGCCGCCAACGACACATCCCTCAACTTCAACTACTCCCCATCCATTCTGACATGGATACACTACGTCATATCCTTCTAAATATTTCGCTAGTTTCTCATCATCTAAGTCAAAGCTCACCTTATTTCTAAATAATTCTCCGTAAGCCATAAAAAATTGATGATTAGGAATAATTTGACCATCTTTTAGTTCACCCAACTTGACTCCATAACATATTACATTTTTCTTAAGAACTACCTTAGATTTAGGAAGAATCCATATGTCTTCATTCTTAATATAAATTCGTTCATATTCTATGTCGACACCTACTTCATCTATAAATTCAATAACTTTATTCATTGAATCATTATTATATTTTATCTCAACTAACTTAGCTTTTGACTCTCCATCATCCTGTAGTTTTTTCATAACAGCTACAAATTGCCCTTCACCTCTAGCAATATGAGGATAGAATCGTCTAGCTTTTTCGAAATTAATATCTCCATTCAAAGGATAACCACTTGCAGTATGGTTTTTTATGGCATCATTAACGTCAATTAATTCAAAATCACTGTTTTCTTTGAGAAATGAATCTACAATTGCCTCATTCTCATCAATTGAAAAAGTACATGTTGAATAAACCAATAATCCATCCTTCTTTAACGCTTTTGATGCTTCATCTAATAATTCACCTTGAATTTCAACACATCTTTTTACATTTTTTTGAGACCAATACTGAATTAAGTTCTTGTTTTTTCTAAACATACCTTCACCAGAACAAGTAGCATCTACTAAGATCATGTCAAAATAGTTCTTAAAATTCCTGCATAGTTTATCAGCTGATGCAGACGTTATAATAACATTTTTAAGTCCTAGTCTTTCAATATTATCAACCAAGGCTTTACATCTGGTATATTTAAAATCATTTGAAATAATGAAGCCATCTTCTGATAACTCATTTGCTATTTGACTAGTCTTCCCCCCAGGTGCTGCACATAAATCAAGGACCTTCCAATCTTTTTTGATTTTTACTGAATTTACTGGTATCATTGCTGAAGGTTCCTGCATATAAAACATTCCTGCCTGATGACATGGTTCTCCACCCATCTGTATATCTTCCAATAGATAAAATCCATCATCATTATATTTAATTTTCTCCAAATTATATGGATTAAGTTCCAAAAACTTTTCTACAGATATCTTATTTTTGTTAACTCGAAGTCCCCTAACATTATCCTTTTCAATAACTTCATTTATAAATAGTGGGTATTTATCCTTTAATAGCATTTTCATTCTAGCTTCAAATTCTTTTGGTACCATAAAACATCTCTCCTACTTCATTTTTTAGTTTTTATGTGAATTTTAATTTATTATATAACTTATCTAATTACGAGTTGAATTAAACGAAAGGAGTTTACAATATTAGAAAAATAAATTCTTAAGTTTTTCTATATTGATTAAGAATTTTTATTCTCAAGGATTAATACTCACTTTATTTTTCTATCTTTCTTTTAAGCTTCTTAACTGAAAATTTAGATATTTAGAAACCTCTTCAGGCGTAATATAATCAGCCATTTTGCTTTCGCTTTTTAACACTTTTCTAATCTCCAGTTCCTCTTCTGCAATTTGATATGCAGCATTCTCGATTTTTTCTTCAGATATATTAAGCTCACTTATAATCTCGCTCAATAAAGTTATTATTTTTCTAAGATTCCTTCCTCTTCCTCTAGCTTTAACTTTTAAGCCTTCCAATATTAGTACTATTGATAAGGTCATGAAGTCGCTTAAAACTAAATATTCAACCCCTGTAAAATTAAACACAATATCATTATACAATATTTTTGAAGAAGGTAAAGCCAAAATTGGATGATACATATGGTGCATAGGAAATAATAATAAGGTTGTATCAAATGACAGCTCTATAGCAATTGGTTTATTTTCTCTTTCAATAATTATTAAATTACCTACATCTCTTAATACACCATTATTATTAATAGCAAAATTTGCATTTCTGCCCCTTACATTTTCCATTCCAAAAACATGTCTGTAATCTGATTTTTTACAGGCATCTAATTCAACAGTTACATTAGTCCTCGTAACTGCATTTACAATATCTTCATCTTCTGAATCAGCTCTAATAACAATTCTATCCAGTTCAATATTGAGGGTGTCAGCTAGAAATAATACGCCTTCTTCGGCATACTTTTCAAGGTTTTCAACGCATCCCATTGTACCCATAGATATAAAGTATGAAGTAAAATATTCCATTTGCTTATTTTCTTCCCAAAAGTCTACACCTTGTAATCCCATTGCCGGCTGAAATAAAAACACTCCATCCCCAGGAATCTTTGAACCCGACAAATATTTTTTTAGTACACTAGTAGTAGAATTAGTAAATCTTATACTTTTATCATGATGCGAAATAATGCTTTTAGAATACTCTTCTCTTAAACCAGCTTTTATGAAATGTTCTCTAAATTTATTTATTAATAAGGTTGTAATTTGGGTATTATAGTTCATATTCTAATAAATCCTTTCAGTTTATCTTGCTTTTTAAAAGCTTCCAAGCTGTCTCATAATACATGTTTTCGTTGTTTTCCTTCTGAGAATATGATCTTACTCTAATAACATCATTTTCGGTTATTTGAGACTTATAGGTATATATTAGTTTGCATTTTTCTTCAATAACATTGCTAATACAAGACTCATACGGCTCAATGTTTATAAGTTTCTTAACTTTTTCTATTCTACTAGTAATGGGCTCATAAGTGCAGTACGGTAAATCCTCATAAAAGAATACTTCCACGGAATTAAAAATATTTTTCTCACTGTTAATAAGCTTCATTGCTACATTAAATAAAAGTAAATGATCTACATGTTCCCCGATAGCTAAAGGGAAATAAATTGATGAAAATCCGTCAACTTCATCTGCAATTATCTTCGTTAATTTATTAATAATACAAGTATCTTTTTCCATATCTATTGAATCATTCCACGTTTCGTATCCTCTCAATAAAGCTTCTGGCAGATTTAAAAATTTATGTTTACAATTTAGACCTTTCATAACTTCCAGTTCTTCTCTTAGATTAAGTTCAGTAATCTTATTGTAATCATATATATTATCTAAAGCAGTCCACGCTGTATTAAAAATTGTCAATACTTTATTATTTTTATCAATGTCATTCAATAATAGCCCTCCTACAGATAAAGCTGCATCGTCTAAATGAGGAGAAATAATTAATTTAGACATTATATACCTTCTTTCATAATCTTTATTTAACAACACATATAATTTGTCATCTATTTTCTGTTTTTCAAGTACCCATAAACTTTCTCAATTGCTGTTGAAATATCGTTTATTAAATTAATATCCATACTATTATCAGTAAATAAAGTAAATAGTCTGCTAGTTACATTTTCAGTAACTGGCAAATAGTCATTATATCCTAATTTTTTAAATAAGACAGTATCATATAAAGGCTTTGGATAAGCTATATCAACGGGAACACCTTCTGCTTTCAAAGCTTCTACAAAGAAATCTCTATCTTTACTAAACTCTTCCGGTAACAAAACAGGAAAATTATGATATACGCTTTTTACATTTTCAGCTTCCTTAGGTAATACTAAATTAAGCTTAGACAGATTATTTATATAATATTCAGCATTTTTTCTACGAATTTCATTATTTCCATCAAGTTTCTTTAATTGAACTTTTCCTATAGCACCTTGGAGTTCTGTCATATTATAATTGTAACCCAAGCGTTCATATGAGTACCAAGTAGATGATGATCTAGGAGACCCATGCTCATGCACTAAGCATACACTGTCAAATAAATCTGAATTTCTAATTGTTATCATTCCGCCTTCACCACAAGACATATTCTTAGTTTCAAAAAAACTAAAACATCCAATATCACCTATGCCTCCAACTTTTTTATCATTAATAGTTGCACCATGAGCCTGGCATGCATCTTCTATGATGTATAAATTATTTTCCCTTGCTATTCTCACTATCTCAACCATATTTGCAGGATGTCCATATAAGTGTACTGGTATTACAGCTTTTGTTTTTTGTGAAATTTTCTTTTCTAAGTCTACCGGATCCATACAATAGAATTCATCAACATCAATAAACACAGGCTTTAATCCCTCTTGAAGAACTACTGAAGCAGTTGATACAAAAGTAAGTGCAGGAACAGCAACTTCGCTTCCAATTGGCAGGTTTAACGCAGCTAAAGAAGTATGCAGCGCTGTTGTTCCAGACGTAGTAGCAATAGAATTTTCAACAGAAACATACTTTGAAAATAAATCTTGAAATTCTCTAACTTCTGTGCCTCCTCTAAATGAAGACAAAGCCCCTCTTTCAAGAACTTTTTGTACAGCATTAAGTTCTTCACTTCCATATTTATTCTTCATAGCACCCAATTTTCCAATAACAGAATTGCCACCATTTATAGCTAATCTATTCATACATATCACTCCTTACAATCTTCTAATTTTAACTTTATACGTTCTATAGTTTCCATTACTTTTAAACTTTCAGACAAGTCAATCCTCGGTTTCTCATTATTGATTGTACAATTTATAGCATGTTCAATTTCAGCCCTATAAGCCGAAGGACATCGTCCTTCCTCAAATTCATTAACCAAACTGCCGTTTATTAATAATTGATTTAAATCAGAATTATAGCTTATTTCATTATCAGATGATATTGATACCTTGTTAATGATACCTATACTGCTATCCTCAGGGACATCCCAACCAAATTTGAACTGAACAAAACTCCCTTTTGATGTTTTAATTTCAACATCGAAAGCATCTAACTCTGATTTATTTACACGGACTATTTCCTCTATATCCTCTCCGGTAAACCACTGCATTAAGTCTATATCATGTATTCCTAAGTCAAACATGACTCCCCCGCCAAGTTTTTTATCAAGCAGCCACGAATTAACCGCCTGCCTTTTAGTTCTTCTAGTAAACTCCATCTTAAAAGGTGATTGTTGTGTATCCAGCCACTTTTTTATCTCTTGGAAAGGACTAAAAAATCTCTCAACCATAGCACACATAACAAATCTATCTTTATTTTCAGGCAGATTCATCAAATCTGCTAATTTTTCTGCTTCATCTAACGTTCTAGTAATTGGTTTTTCTATTAATATATTTGCTCTAGTATTCTTAATAATTAATTGGGCTGCATCAAAATGTTTAAATGTCGGTAAACATATATCAACTAAATCAAACTCAAGTTCATTAATAGCTTTATGGATGTCATTAAATATTTCAACATTGTATTTTTCTTTTATCATTAAACTTTTTTTGACATCACTTTCAACGCCGTAGACTTTAATCCCGTCACGTCCTAAACCACATAAAATTTCCAAATGCAACAAACCAATATTCCCCAGACCAACCACACAAATATTTGTATTTTTCATGACTATATTCATTCCCTTCAATAATTCAAGATACAGAATTTAACGAACCATATATTTAAGAACAATTTTTAATAATCAAGGCATAGAGATATCCTCAGACTAGAGATCATTTAGAAAATATAGTTTTATATTTAATAACTTTCACAAAAATTATTGAATACTATCAGGCTTAAACCTTCTTCCAGCTGTTAGAAACGATGCTGCTGAAATATTATCACTATGAATAGATTCATAATTATTAACTTTTACAATATAATCAACTATTTTTTTATCCAAGTATTCATTTAACTTTAACACAACATCTCTTGAAATATCTTCAACAAATCTAGGTCCGCCACCTACATACTTAAATTCACCGTCATCAAAATAACCACCTAAATATGCAACTTCAGTTACCCATTTTTCATCTGGCCGTTTCAGTATTGTATACGTCGGTGCAGAAACGCTGGCTTTAATTATATCTGCAATATCTTCAATCCATAAAGACTGGTTTTCTTTTAACTCTACCTTAACTTTTATTTCTGATTTCTGGTTATGAGCACCGAATCCACTCATTAGAATCTTATCACATAATTCCTTAGGTAATTGTCTGATAAGATTTAATTCCTTATCCTTAATATTGTTTTTTAATAAACTCATCTGTTTTGAACAAGGACATAAACTTGTTTCTACAGCTTTAACTGTAATCATGCTTCTATGTTTGTTATCTTCATACAAATTTTCAAATGTTACATTAACCGGTTCAGGAGAATAAAGATCTGTTACTGGTGTTTGTTTATCAATCATATAATCAAAATTAGCTTTAATATATACGTTATCTGCTTCATGTACATCTTTTAATTCAAGAACAAATTTCTTTAAATTATCAAAGCCATCCTTATCTTTATTATCTTTTAAAACCTTATTAATGCCCCTCCCAATTCTTGACATGTTAATTCCTTTAGTATTTTCATCTAATGAACAGTATGAATCTATATTGGCAATAACTAATTGTTTATTTTTATATTTCGACTTAATATTCATGTTTACTTTTATATTTTCGACTCCTACTTTTTCAATAAAAATATTAGGAAAACCCTGTGTATATTTTTGAACATCTGGTAACTCTAACATAAATATATCATTCCTCCGCTAATAAAATAATTACATAACTTCTTTATATACATTAAGTATTTCTGAAATATTTTTCTCTAAAGAATACCTTTCCTTAAAAATTCCCTCTGCATTTTCTGATATTTTTTTCAAATAATCTGGTGATAAGAAAAGCCTGCTTATGGCTTCATATATTTCATCTGTGGACGCTGAATTTATTAAAATTCCACTTTCATACTTGGAATTTATTAATTCTGAAATTCCCCCGACATTTGTTGCAACAATGACTTTTTTTCTCGCAATTAATTCAATTATTGATGTCGGTATACTTTCAAATAAAGATGGCTGCACAAATATATCATGTTTACCAGCAATTTGATTTATTCCTTCTATCGGTTCAAATACCCCCTCTAAAAATACACTTTTCTCTATACCTAATGCTTTAATTAAATTTTCAAGATGATTTTCATCATTTCCATGTCCGTAAATATGTAATGTTGCCGTTGGAAAATCAGCACATATTTTTTTCCATGAACCCAATAAAAAATCCAAACCTTTTTCAGGCGAAAGTCTGCTAATGCAGCCAACAGAGAACCTATTGCTATTTGTATTGTTACTATTAATTCTTAAGGGCGATTTAATCAAATGAGGAATCACCCTTACATTACCTGTATATTTAAAAAAATCTATAATACCTTCTTTTGATTTATTGCAAGTAGCTATAATACAATTCAACTTATTTATGTGTGATTTTAACTCTTTAGGATACCAATGTGCTGTATTTTTTGAAGGAGTAGTCCATTCCGTTGCAATAACAGGCACTTCTTTCTCCAGATCACTAGCAGCTTCGAACCATGATACTATCATTTTTCCTGCTGGATGTGCATGTATTATATCAGGCCTCCATTCTTTAATTATTTCTTTAACCTCTTTTATGAATTGAATTTCTATAGTCTTGTCTTCCAAATCACTATGGAAATCCTCGGGATGATAGTAATCAATCTTATTGTCTTCTAATAAGTCTAACCAATAATGTAGTTTGGGCCTTTCACCTATAAAAACTTTAACATCTATGCCTGATTTTTTAATAGACTGTGCGAGCATAAAATTATAATATTCAGTTCCTCCTAATGAATTAAAAAAATCACAAAAGATTGCTACTCTTTTCGGCACTTTTTCCAATAACTTCACCCCCCTATATTTAACATAATAAAACTAACAGTTATCTTACAGCTTCACTACTCAAATATTTTGCCATTTAATTTTTAATTGCTTTTAATGAGAAAGTCCCTGGTACAGCCGGCATATACTCAGGTGAATGCCACAAACCATCAGCCTTATTTTTTTCAAGATAATAATATCTTTTATCAACATGCCCAGGATGTTCATGTAAAAATTCTAATTTTAATCCTGTTGATGTTATTGTTGAAACTATTTCACCTAATGTTCTATCCCAAACAGTTAGTTTATTATTTTTTGTATCCTTTTTATATCTTTCATCTACACCATCAGAATAACTTCCTGACTCATCCCATATTTTTATGTCATCATTAAAATAACTGATTTTGAATATCGGAGAATATTCCGACAATACATTGGCAATAGGATGTAATTCGTTAAGATATAATACTCCATTTGGTTTTAAGCAATGATAAACAATATCAGCCCATGATTTCAAATCTGGTAAAAATATTAAAGCACCTATATTAACATACACAATGTCAAATTTTTTATTTCCAAGTACTTCTTTAGCATCATATACATTAGAACATATAAAATTACAATCCAAATCACACTTCTTTGCTATATCTTGAGCTATTTGAATAGAATTTGTTGAATAATCAATTCCGGTTACATTTGCCCCTAACCTTGCTAAAGAAACACTTTCCGTTCCAATATGACACTGTAAATGAAGAATATCTTTTCCATCAACATTGCCAATTTCCTTGATTTCATATTTTAATAATGAACTTTTTCCTTTTATCAAAGAATTTACATCATAGAAATCAGATTTTTCGTGAATAGGAGCTCTCTCATCCCAAAAAGCTTTATTAGCTTCTAGAAGCTTTTCATTGCCTTCTTCATTTTCGTCTTTCGGTATCAAGATAACAGAGGACTCACTTTCAGTCCCTTTATTGTTATCAATTTGATAATGCAATAATAAGGTGCCCTTTTCATTAATTCTATTACTATCAATAAGTATCAAGTTCTTCCTTAATTTATTTTCCAATGTTAAATGTAAGCCTTTGCCAAATAATTTAGGCTCAATAGTAATATAAAGTTCATCTACTAAATCATGTTCCAAAAACATAGTATTAGTTTGCGGCCCCCCTAATAGTGCTATATTTTGGGCGCCACTTTTTGTAATAGTATTAATAATGTCCTCTGCTTCGCCGCCTATATATTTTATTCTTTCATCCGAGCTCACCTTATTTTCTCTAGTAATTATATAATGCGGCCTATCAACCATTAATCCATCAAATGATTTCCTACCAGTTATGACTGCATCAAATGTATTTAGTATATTTTTTAGAAACCTCTGATCTTCTTTTGACGTCCAATTAGTTACATGTTCACCCTGTTCTCTCAAAACTATCCCGTCAAGAGACATTACCATAATCATTATAACTTTCGTATTAGTTTTCAAATTAATCGCCTCCATATAATACAAATTGATAATAGACATATTACAAATAAATTAATACTTAATTCTCCATAAATTATACTGTCATATTATAAATATTTTTATAGTTTACTACTATAAATCCATATAAAACAATAATAAACATAATATTTTTACTATTTTAAATAAATTAATCATTTTAACTATTTATTAAAAATACCATACTTATGTATACAATTCAATCATAATTTATTAAATAATTTCATTATATGTATAAATATGTACTATTTTTGCATTTATTGTATAAATTTAAATATAAATTCAAAAAAACAATAAATTACAACACATTTCGTCTATTTGCAACAAAATTACTTCTATCTGATATAGACGTATCGATTTGATGTTTTTCATGAAACTATAAACATGGTTCTTCATATGGAAATACAAGATAAATATAGGATGAATTTATTTAAGACTCATAAATAATAAAAGATGATAAATAAAACTTTCGCCTTATACATCACCTTTAAATGCCCTTATTCTGCTTTGTGTTACTTTACGAAGCATACTATACTCAATAAGCTTATTATAACTTGTTTTTGTAAAAAAGGAGTATTATGGATTACGTAATTTGTTCTAGCAATTAAACAAACTGTATTCTTGCAAAATCAACTTACTAACAGCTATTGCGGCACTATTAATAATTTTGTGTAAACTGAATAAAACAGACTCCTTCTTGGCAATAATTGAGATAACAAAATATTACAAGTAGGAGTTTTTATATCAAATTTGTAAAAATATTTATTAAGGGAATACATCAAAGAACAGAACTTTTCAAGTACAGATGATATTCTTAAAGGTTTAAAAGAAATGTTTAGAGATGTTTTTCAGGAGACTCTTGAAGCAGAAATGGACTCTGCTTTGGGATATTCAAAATATAACACCTCTGAAAAATCCACTGAAAATATCAGGAATGGCTATTCTAAAAAGACTGTTAAAACAGAACTGGGTCCTGTTGAAATTAATGTTCCAAGAGACAGAAATGGTGACTTTGATCCTAAAATAATTGGTAAACATTATAGAAGTTCTAATGAAATTGAAGATAAAATATTATCTCTTTAGTAAGCTATGGAACAAATACCGTCCTGTAAAACTTCCTCCTATTTGTTATACTTTGATAAAGTAAACAGATGGGAGGTTTTATTTTGAAATCAACAAATCAAGACATGGTTCTCTGGGAGCAAAGAATTAAGGAAAGGGCCACAAGTGGACTATCGGTTTCAGAATGGTGCAAAATTAATTCAGTCAAGAAAAATAGATATTATTATTGGAGCAGTAAAATAAATAAAATGCAAGTATCTGATGATACAATGGAGTTTGTTGAGGTAACATCTATTATTTCAGAGGAGCATGAAGATAAATTAATTCAAAATCATGTAGCTGATTTTCAGATATTTTTCAAAGATATTCAGGTAACAGTACCTAGCAATTTTGACAAAGATTCTTTGGCAGGACTAATGAAAGTTCTGCAACAGTTATGATGCATCATATAACCGATAAGGCTGAACATATCTACATTGCTTTAGGTGTAACGGATTTTAGGAAGCAACAAAATGGACTAGCTTCACTGATCTTTTTAAAATTTAAACTTGATCCTTATAGTGGAGAGTGTGTTTTCTTGTTTTGTAATAAAAAACATAACTCTCTTCGAGCTTTAAGATGGGATGGAAATGGGTTTGTTTTAGTTACAAAATTTCTTTCAAATGAAATGAAATTCCAGTGGCCAAAGACTCAAGGAGAAGTAATGGCAATAACAACGCAACAGCTTGAATGGCTAGTGGCTGGCTTGCAGATTGATCAGAAGAAAGCACTTAAAGAGCGTGTTGAAACACAAAATATGATTTTTAATTTCTGTCAAAACATAGTAAAATAGCCACTTTTATGGTATAATATTACTGTAATATTAACCAGAAAGGAGCCTTAAAATGCAGTGTTTAGATGAAAAAAATCAACTTATTAAAGAACTTGAAAATCAAAATAGAAAACTGCAAGATAAGGTAGAATCTCTGGAACATAATGTTCAAATTTTAACTCAAGCAGTGCTTCAAGCTGCAAAGCAACGTTTTGGAGCATCAACTGAGAAAACACCTGTGATAAGCGGACAATGTTTTATTTTTGGTGAGTTAATTGATGAAAAATTAAAAGAAACTGACAATAAAGTTATAGATATAAAAGGCCTATAAGAAAAAAAGGTGATCGTGACAAACTATTAAATCATTGCCCCACGAAGTGGTTGAATGTGTTATTAATGAAGATGAGGCTCTTTGTAAAGTTTGTGGTAGTGTTCTTAAGACAATAGGAAAGAAAAAGGTTCGATCTGAGATTGAATATATACCAGCAAAGCTAATAATGAAGGACTACGTCCAATATGTATATAAATGTATTGAGTGTGGCAAAAATGATATTAATCCATTTGACTGTATAACAAGTGCGCCCGTGCCTGCTCCTGTGCTTACGCACTCTTTTGCGTCGCCATCAATTATATCATGGGTAATGTATGAGAAATATGTAATGTCAATACCATTACACCGTCAAGAGAAGGACTTTAAAAGAATAGGTTGTGAAATCAAAAGAGATATGATGGCAAACTGGATGATTCGTAGCTCTGAATATTGGCTAAAGCCTTTATATGATGCAATGCACAAGGAATTGTTAAAATCTAATGTTATCATGAGTGATGAAACAACTTGGCAAGTAAATAAGGAAGCTGGTAAGCTTGCGTCTAATAATTCTTTTATATGGGTACATAGAACCGGAGGTTGTGAAGAAAAAGCAATAATTCTATACCAATATACTAGTAGCAGGGTTGGCGACCATGCAAAAAATTCCTTGAAGGATTTGAAGGTTTTCTTGTTTCAGATGCTTATGCTGGTTATGAAAAGGTGAAAGATATAACTCGTTGCCTTTGAGGTATTATATTGAGGCTATCCCTCTGGATTCTAAGAAAAAAGAAATACCTGGATCTGGCGGAGCCATTGGACGTAATTTCTGTCATAAACTTTTTAGATTAGAAAGAAAATGGCAAGAGTTATCACCTGAAGAGTGTAAAAAGAATAGGCTTATTAAAAGCGTCCCTGTATTGGATGCCTTTTTCGCATGGGCTGAAAATACTAACACTAATAATTCAAACTTGAAAAAAGCTTTCAAATATACTCTAAATCACAGAGAATATTTTACCAATTTTTTAATTAATGGAGAAATACCTTTATCAAACAATTTAAGCGAACAAGCTGTAAAACCAGTGGCAATTACAAGAAAAAAACTCATTATTTTCTGATTCAGTTCATGGTGAAAAAGCATCTGCTATTATATTTAGCATTGTAAATACAGCGGCAGCTAATAACATAGATGCGTACAAATATCTTGAATATATATTTAAAAATTTACCAAATAGTAAATTTCCACTCGAACCTTGGGTACTTGAGGAGTATTTACCTTGGTCAGGTAAAATACAAGCACACTGCAAAGTAAATACAGAGGAGGAATCTTACAGTGAATCAGCCTAATATTAATTTTATGATGAATATGACAAAGAAGTTTCTTAATGGAAAAATTGATGATATAGCCTATACTTTAGATTTTCCATATGAAATTGAGAAGCGCTATAATAAAATGCATCGTGAAGATGATGATTATTGTGAATTGATATACGAGTGCCTTTATGAGGAAGTCATAGCACTTTATGATGATCTATCAGATGATGAATTTAAAGAGCTTATCAGAAAACAATATAATTACATAAAGCAAATTGCCAAAGAAGGCTTTTATTAAAAAATCGAGAGTGTGAAGTTTTTTCTGTAAATTGCTCTCTATGATAAAATTTCAAGGTGTGGAGATTGTAACGAAATCTCCATACCTTAATTTTAATATAATACCTAAAAATTTACATGTCAACAACACCCTTAACCGGGTGTAATTTTTTTGTGTCTGCCGTAGGCTCTAATCAAGGCGGTTTTCAAGAATTATTGAAAGCTCGCCATAAACCTTCCCCCAATTTCTTAGAGGTAAATTCCACTTTTTTGTTGCTTCAAAAGTAGCTAAATATAAAGATTTAAGTAACGAAGTATCACTAGGGAATACGCTACGCTGGCTATTTAAACGACGATAAGTACTGTTAAGACTTTCTATAGCATTTATAGTATAGATAACTTTTCTAACGTCACAAGAAAACTTAAATATTGGACTTATGGCATCCCAGTGTGCATTCCAACTCTTCATTGCATTAGGATATTTTTCTTGCCATTTTTCAGTAACGTTAATCATATTATCATGTCCTTTTTCTTCTGATGGAGCATGGTATATAGTTTTTAAGTCTGCTGCAAATTCTTTTTTATCTTTATGAGATACATATTTTAGTGTATTACGAACTTGATGTACTATGCAGCGTTGATATTCTGTATTAGGAAACGCCACATTAATAGATTCTTTTATTCCAGTTAGCCCATCTGCACATAAAATTAAAATATCCTTTACGCCTCTATTTTTTAGCTCATTTAGAACACTTAACCAATATTTGCTACTTTCATTTTCGCCTATTTGAATACTAAGTACTTCTTTCATTCCATGTTCATTAATACCTAAAATAATGTAAGCAGCTAGTTTTTTAATGACATGATTATCCCTGACAGAAAAATGTACTGCATCAATAAACACAATTGGATAAAAGAACTAAATCGCTAAAAGCGATAGCTGGTGTAGTGATTAAATCAAATTTTATATGGAAAAAATAAGAAGTGAAGTTTCTTTCTCAAGGAAGCTTCACTTCTCACATTTTACGCACCATTAATAGGAGTGATAAAATGTATGAAAAAATAGACAAAATGATTAAAGATTTAGAAATCCGTGGACGAACACCAGATACTATTAAAAATATGGTATGGTCCATAAAAAACTTTTCTAAATTTTATAACCAGCCACCTGAATTACTAGGTGAACAAGATATTATCATCTACTTAGATTATTGCATCAATCAGAAGAAATTATGCAGGAGTACAGTAAATGCTATAAATAGTGCATTAAAATTTTATTTTCATTTTTATCTGCTTTATTCAGTGTAGTTTTTTCCCGTTTCTTTTTATCATTCAGTCCAATGGCTTCTTTCAAAACTTCCATCTTTATTGTGCTATATTCTTCATTAACCGGTAGTTTTGATACTATCTTTTCTGCTAACTTTTTTACTGTTATATTATCTAGTGCATCAAATATATTAATTGCTTCTAAATCAATCATTAAATTTTCAACAGTATTTTTTCGTCTTAATTCTACAGTCTTGCTTCTCTCTATAAATGATTCCTTGATTCTACCAGCCAGTTCAATATCTTGTTTATACCCTATAGCTATATCTTCTAAGTTAATAGAAATATCTTCATACTTCATAATTTCTGAAATATTGTTATTTCTAAGTGCTTTTATCATAGGCTGAATTATATGCAAATCTTCCTTTGCCGTTTCTCTAATTATTCTTGCATTAAGTTTTTCAAATTCTTCACTTAATGCCTTTTCTTGTGATAGTATAAATAAATTTACTGCTACAGACGTTATCCCCTAACATTCATCATAAAAAATGTCTTTTAGCTTTTGATCTAGTGGAGTATACTCCCTTAGGCATTGAAATTTCCATAATGAATCTAAGAAAAATTTCCATTCAACACTTTCTCTAGGCATTCTATCCCATATAATGGAACCTTCACTTGTGCTTCTCCTTCCCTCTCTAAAAGTATTACTAAAAAGTTTTTGTGCCTTTGAAGTGCCTATTAGTACTGTTGGTATTCCAACTGTATTACTTAGCGTAACAAAAAAATTAAGCATCTCTTCCATATCATTTTTAGCATTTAATAAATGTTGCATTTCATCTATAACAAGGACACCTATACCATACATACTTGCTAAAGATGTCATGTGAAGCATCATTGAAGATGTCATTCTATTAGAATAGCCAAATTTTTCAAGATACCGAATGTCAAGTAAATCATCTATTGCCTTAAAAAAACTCTTGCATAAAGTTGACAAACTTCCATCATAAGGACAATCTATTTTAAGCCACACTATCTGTGTCCTACTAAAATTTTGTCCATTATACTCTTCATGCTTAATTACTTGAGGATACATTAGCAAAAGTCTTTCTATAGCTGTAGTTTTTTCCATTCCAGAAATCCCAATTATAGCCATACTATCTGCCGTAGATCGTATATTGCTCATTCTTTCTTTAATTAAATTGTCACCATATTCTTTGCTATCATGTATGTCATTTAAGATACGTAGTTTTTCTAAATAGCTCTTATCCAAGGGGTTTCTCGCTAAATATCCTCTTCTAATGAGAGTTGATAATCTTCTTTCAACTACAAAATGAATAGGCAATGGTTGAACAAAATTTTTAGCTCTTTTTATAATATGATATCTAAAGTTTGTATCCATATACCTGTCTTTTTCATTAATTATAGGATTTACACTAAACTTATCTATAACATCATCCTGTGTAAAAATATTAGGTAAGGCTTCTATGAATGGATTATATGAATACTCTCTTATAATTTGCTTTTTATATTTTGCTATCTCTATATTCCCTTTAAGAACTAAGATATTTTCACTATTTCTCATACTTTTCATCTCTCTTTTTTCTTAACTTATCCATTAATTTAGACTTAGCATTTGACTCTTCATTAATATCTTTTTCTTCATTTGTAGGAAATATAATCACATTAGATTCGATGCTTGATGCATATTTTGATTCTCCTAAATCAAACGCTTCTGTAATTCTAATAACCTCCTTTTCGACTACCCTATTCCTTTTAATACCTTTAATCTTTTGATTTGCTGACAGACTATAATCTATCTCCTTTTCTTTTTCTTTTTTTGCTTGTTTAACTATTTTATCAATCTCTTCTTCTAAATTTATATTATTCTGATTTTGTTCTCTGATTTCTTTATCTTTTAATTCTGCTGCAAGCTCTTCATTAAAGATTATTTCTTCTAATATACAATTTTTATATTGCTTACTTTTAGCTAACAAATAACACTCTTCATAATCTAGCCCATTATCATGAGGTATATAAATTTTATCTATATTTCTAGGGTCATATACTACCTCTATACTTCTTATCTTAAGATTTATAAACCATTGCTCTCTTACAGCCTTGTCAGAACTATAATATAATCCTTTAAATCTAATTCCAGCTCTAGAAATACTCGCCTTTCCCTTAGGTAAAATATTAAGTCTTAATATTTCTCTTTCTACAGTTCTAAGCCTTCCTTTTTTATTTCTTATACCCCAATTCCATAAATTAATTGGGGTTGGAGTTATCTCATCAGCAATCATTTCTTTTTCTAGAGAATATTTATCTATAATTTTTCTATTATGATGCAGCACCATATTTATATAAATTTTAGTGAATTCCTCCAGTGTTAATGTAGCGTCCAATCTATAATCTCTATCTCCTCTTTTTCTATATTCTTTTAAAATAGCTCCTGGCGTTTTATGTTTTATTTTTTCATTTGTTGTTTTGAAACTTCCTTCAACTATTCCTTTTAAATCACCCCTATAAGGAGATGTATTTTCTATCTTTACATTTAAATTATTAATGATATTTTCTACTGAAAAGCCTTCAAATTCCCCTCTATCTGCGATAATAATTTCAGGGAGATGTTTGCATGGCCATTGATCTTCAGTAATTTCAATTCCATATCTTGTACAATACTCTACCTTATCTTCTATCATATTATCTAATGCCATCATAGCCCCAAGCCAAGATGGTCCCTCAAGACCAACATATATCCCTGTTACAATTCTTGAAAAAACATCAATAATAGCGTAAAGTATCGGTTTTCCAATCACTCTATTTCGATTTAATGAACTTACTAGATACAAATCAGCAATAGTTGCATCCACTTGAAATCTTGTTCCTGGTCCATCAGTTTCTTGTTTTGAGTCACTTAGTAGTTCTCTATGTTTTAAGTTAAACTCCTTCTCACTTTCTCTAAACACAATATCTCTTTGTATGTTTTCTTTCTTTTTAAACCAATAATAGAATTGATTATATGTAGGAATTCTAGACTTATCCCAAGTTACATATTTTATTTCTTTTTTTTCCTTAACAGTATCTGAATAAAATTCTCTAAGCATTAAAGTATATGTTTCTTTCAGACTTATCTTATATTTATTTCTATAATACTTATTAACCACAAATTCGATTTGCTTTTTAACATCCTCTGTTATATTTATTCCATCTAATGATTCCCCATAAAAATCTATTTTCTTAGGTCTTCCAGCTTTTATTTCTGATAATTTTCTTTCTTTTCCTTTTCCACCAGAATTCATATAGTCTGGTAATAATGAGTTTTTATTCATTCCTCTTTGCCAAAAGCGATTAAATAGTTTTTTAATTTTAGGAACACTCAACTCCTCTTCTTTCGCTATTATCTCAAAAATTTTCATCCTAGATTTCTTCTCTAATATTTCTAGTTTATTTTCTTCCCAATATTTAAGTATTATTTTCCAATCATCATCTCGCTTTTTCCTTTGTAATTCTGATAATTCTTTTTCATTAATTACTCGTGCAAACGGATCCTTAATCTTTAAAAGCTTATTACCTTCAATATCTTGTAACATGGACTGTAAAAATTCCTTTTTAGGCATAGAGGTGGATTGCTCTATCTCAACAATATATACAAAATCATTATTAATACCTATAATTCTCACTTTTTCTTCATTGCCAGTATCTATATATTTATAAACTGAATTTATATCTAACATATTTTTTCTACCTTCTTAATCTGTTCATTGTTTATTGATATAATCGGAATGATATTATTTACATTAATCTCCTTTAATATATCAATTGTTATAACCTTATTTATTAGCAAAAACTTAAAAATACTTAATCCAGAACCAATAGGGAGATCCATATCACTATCAAATTCACTAGAAATTCTTCTCACACTTCTGTTATTATCTACAATCCTTCGCATGAACTCATATATCAAATCTTGTATATCATAAGGCTCCATTACATTAAATCCATCTACACTTTTAATGTCTCTATATCCCTGAATAAAACTTATATTATGGGCCATTACTTTATCTATCTCTTCTTCAGTTACTATAGCCCAATCAACATCTTTTCTTTTCCAAAATTCACGTTCAATTTCGAATTTCTCAATTACTCTTTTGTATAATAAATCATCCTTTGATTTTATTGTTCTCGCTACTTCCTTAATGCCTTTAGTTGTTGATATAGTTATAAAAAAATCAGTAGTCATAACAACCTCTTCCCCTGTTTCTGGGTTAGCGGAATGCTTTACACCTAGCTCCTGTGCAATAGCAATAGTATCTTATATTGGCAATAAGGGATATTGCTCCCTTATATCTACTACCTTGTCTGAAAACTCTAATATATAAAAATAATTTCTTTCCATATCTGATAACAATTCATGCTGACGATTAGTTTTTATTCCCTTAACTCTAGTAACTCTGCCCTTTGAAGGAACATCTTGAATTTTAATCCATGGTTTATAATCCTTACCTACACCTGATCCATAACCTTCCTTTATCATCTTCTCAATATTATGTATCCTTTTTCTTTTTGCCATAATTTCACTCCTATAAAAACAAAAGACTAGACATTTCTATTTTTAAATGTCTAGTCTTATATGCTTCATTCTAATTTATTAATACTAAACATTAAATTTAGTATTAACAAATTATTTAATTTTGATACAACTTTATTATAAATAATATAACTTTATTATAATCGATACGACTTTATTGTAAATAATACAACTTTATTATAAACCTACATTCATATTAAACTTCTACTATCTATTCTACAGTAACTGATTTTGCAAGGTTTCTTGGCTTGTCTACATCGCAACCTTTTTCCATTGACATATAATAAGAGAATAGTTGCATTGGAATTATAGCTATAACTGGAGCTAATAAATCCATTACTTTTGGAATGTAGATTGCTGATTCTACAGACTTTTCTATATCTGTGTGACCTTCTTGAGCCACTGCAAATACTCTAGCTCCTCTTGCAATAACTTCTTTCATATTACTTACAGTCTTATCAAATAAGTCTTCTTGAGTTGCCATAGTTACCACTACTGTTCCCTCTTCAATTAAGGCTATTGGACCATGCTTTAATTCTCCTGAAGCATATGCTTCTGAATGAATATAAGATATCTCTTTTAATTTTAAAGATCCTTCCATTGCTACAGCGTGGTCAAGGCCTCTTCCTAAGAAGAACATGTCTTTTTCATCACAAGTTTTTGCTGCTAGAGCTTTAACTACATCATCACACTTAAGTGCTGCTTCTGCTTTTTCTGGAAGAGTTAACATCTCTGTTTTAATAGCTTCTATCTTATCTTGAGATACCGTACCCTTTTGCTCTGCAAAGAATAGAGCAATTGTGTACATAGCTATTAATTGAGTTACATAAGCTTTTGTTGATGCAACTGCTATTTCTGGACCTGCCCAAGTGTATAGTATATCATCTGCTTCCCTTGAAGCTGAGCTTCCAACTACATTAGTAACAGCTATTACTCTAGCACCTTTTTTCTTAGCAAGTCTTAAAGCTGACATAGTGTCTGCTGTTTCTCCTGATTGGCTAACAACTATCATAAGAGTATTTTCATCTATTATTGGATCTCTATATTTAAATTCAGATGCTATATCTACTTCTACTTGTATTCTAGCAAGTTTTTCAATAATATATTTTCCAACTAATCCAGCGTGGTATGCAGTTCCACAAGCTACTATATATACCTTGTTTAACTTTTCTATTTGTTCTTTTGTTATAGTTATATCATCAATTTTTATTGGTTGACCAGAAATAATTCTTGAAGCCATAGTATCTCTTATAGCCTTTGGTTGCTCATGGATTTCCTTCATCATGAAGTGATCATATCCACCTTTTTCAGCAGCATCAGCATCCCAAGTTACATTAAATACTTCTTTCTTAACTTCTTTTTCATTTTGATCATATATTTTTATTCCATCCTTAGTCATAACAACAAATTCTTTATCTTCTAAAAGATAAATTTTTCTTGTTTGATTTAATACAGCTGGTATGTCTGAAGCAATAAAGTTTTCTTCTTCTCCAAGACCAACTATTAATGGACTTTCATTTCTTACAGCTACTAGTTTATCTGGTTCATTAACCGCTATAACTCCTATAGCATAGCTTCCTTCTAATTTTTTAGTAACTTCCATTACAGCTTTTAGTAAATCTCCATTGTAGTAGAAATCTACAAGGTTTGGAATTACCTCAGTATCTGTTTCTGACTTAAATTCATAGCCTTTTTCCATAAGCCATTCTCTAAGTTCCATATAGTTCTCTATAATACCATTATGAACTACAGATATAGTTCCATCACCATTAGTGTGAGGGTGTGAATTTAAATCTGATGGCTTACCATGAGTAGCCCATCTAGTGTGTCCTATACCTATGTGTCCTTTAATTGGATTTTCTTCTAACTTTTCTTCTAAATTTGCAAGTCTACCTTTGCATTTTGTAAGATCAATTCCCTTATCATTTAGTATAGATACTCCAGCTGAGTCATATCCTCTATACTCAAGTTTACTTAATCCTTCAATAAGCAGTGGTGCTGCTTCTCTCTTTCCAAAATAACCTACTATTCCGCACATAAAAAATCTTCCTCCTAAATGTCTTCTATTTCAAATTAGATTTAACTCTATATGAATAAGAAAAACCCTTGATTCAACACAATCTCTGAAAATAACTATCAATTAAATTAAAAATAATTATTTTTAGCAATAGAAATACCCTACAATGCTTCATGAAGTTAAAACTATTATCTTTAACCATCCACATGTTCAGATTATACCTATCAACTTATCCACATTTAGTTAAGGTTTTACACCAGATTGCTTTGTAACAGAAATCACTTTCTATCTTTATCAATCGTTAACGGTAGTGCGATACCGTGGGGCACCCGCCGAAGATTCGATACTCCCCATCCTCGTCGACTTAAGTGACACTCCAAATCTATGATTTGGCTAGTAGAACTTACCCCACAGAACGTATGTGAAGCGGAGTTTCCACTAATAGCCATATATAAGATTGAGTTTCCTTTTTCCCCCTCTAAATCTTTGATTTAGTTAGGTGAACTTACTCATTGAAATGCAATGAAAAGGAGCTTCCTTTTCACTTAAGTCCTGGCGCTTAGTTAAGTGGTTAGACTATTTCCTCCTTTCTAACACTTGGTTTTCAAAGTGTATTATAAAAGAGTAAGGATGTACACATTTTATATACTCTCTTAAACTCATACTCCACATATACGATATAAAGAGCAATAAAGTTTGTGAACTTAATATTAAAATTAATTATTTAAATCAAATTTTTAATATTTATCTATCCAAAATCTAAAACCGATTAACCTCATTATATTATATTCATTTAATGCATTTTGGTCAATGGTATTTATTAATAGTGTCTAATAAATGAAATTCATCTATATATATACATATTTCAATTATAATATTATTTAACTTTATATTATTTTATTTCAAATTAATTCCACAATTATAAATGTTTATTTAATTCTAATCTTAATTATACAAATATTTATATATAAAAATAGTTAAACTTTTTTATACAAAACTATTTACCTATATAAATATTTAACTAGTTGTTGTCGCCATGCGGGTTTCAAGGTTTTCCTACTTAAAATATAAATAATTTTCATAAAAATGTATAGTATGCTTGACATTAAAAGTAAAGTGTACTATACTTAAATTGTAAAGTTTGCTGTACATTTAAAGAACCTAAAGATTTATTATTAAATATTACTAATAGAACAGGATGTGATAAGTTGAAAAACAGAATCCAAGAACTTCGCAAAGAAAAACGAGTTACTCAAAGTGAACTTGCTGATGCTGTAGATGTTACTAGACAAACAATTATTTCTCTTGAAAACGGTAAATATAAAGCTTCATTGGTATTAGCCCATAAAATTGCTCAGTATTTTGAAATGAACATTGAAGACATTTTTATTTTTGATTTAGAGGAGGAAAATTTATGTTATTAAAAGCTATTATATCTAACGCTACAACGGATAAAGATTATAAAAAAGTACTAAAGAAAAGATTTTCTTTACTTTATATTGTGGTTATTCTTGGAGTTGCCACTATAGCTATTAGTTTTATATTTTCTAATGGAAAATATGACTATCTACCTGACTTTTTAAATGGATTTTATACTGGAATCGGTGCTGCATTAATTACAATAGGTTTAATATTTATAATTAAGATAAAAAACATTTTAAAAGATGAAAAGAAACTAAAAGAAAAAAGGTTAGAAGAACAAGATGAGAGAAATCAAATGATTACTCAGAAAGCTATATACTCTTCAGCTATTATACTAAACATTCTTGTTTATATAGGCTTAATGATATCTGGAATATTCAACCTTGCTATATTCTGGACTCTATGGATTGTACTTGTTGTATTTATGGTTACATTTGTCATTCTACAAGTGTACTATAGTAAAAAACTTTAGGTGAATTTTATAATAAAAACCCGTGAAATTTCACGGGTCTTATTTTATCTATTCGCTTTTTCTTCTATTTTTTTAGCTAGTTCATGAGCCATTTTATCTATTTCTTCTTGATTTTCACCTTCTAGCATTACTCTCACTAGTGGCTCTGTACCCGAAGGTCTGATTAATACTCTACCGCAACCTGCCATTTTATCTTCCATTGCTTTTATATCTGCTATGATTTCTTCATCTTTCTCATGGATATCCTTCATGTTATTTGGTACCTTCGCATTTACTAATACTTGTGGTAATTCCTTCATTGTTGCTGCAAGTTCACTTAAAGTTTTTCCAGTACTCTTCACTGTTTCTGCAAGTTGAAGTCCTGAAACTAAACCATCTCCTGTAGTATTGAAATCTAAGAATATAACGTGACCTGATTGCTCTCCCCCAATAGAATATCCTTCTTTAGCCATCTCTTCTAGCACATATCTATCTCCAACCTTAGTACTAATAGTTTTAATCCCAGCTTCTTTTAAAGCTATATGAAGTCCAAGGTTACTCATAACAGTTACAACAACTATATCCTGATTTAATTTACCTATAGACTTAAGATGTTTAGCTGCTATTACCATCATGAAATCTCCATTCACAAGGTTTCCTTTTTCATCTACTGCTAGGCATCTATCTGCATCCCCATCAAAGGCTAATCCTAAATTGCATCTATTTTCCACAACAAATTTCATTAGCTCCTCAGGGTGAGTTGAACCACAATCCTTATTTATATTAATTCCATCTGGATCGCTATTAATTATAAAAACTTCTGCTCCTAATTCTTTTAATGCTTTTACTGAAGTTTTATAAGCTGCTCCATTTGCACAGTCAACGGCAATTTTCATACCACTTAAATCACCATCAATAGTAGATTTAGCAAACTCTACATAGTCACTTATGGCATCTTCTCCTATGTATTTTCTACCTAACATTCCTCCTGTAGGAATATCAATTCCTTCAAAATCACTTTCTATTAACTTTTGAATTTTATCTTCTAATTCATCACTTAACTTAAATCCATCTTTATTAAAGAACTTAATACCATTATATTCAACGGGATTATGTGATGCAGATATTACAACACCTGCTTCTGCCTTATACTTTCTTGTTAAATACGCAACAGCTGGAGTTGGTACTACCCCTAGACAAAGAGCCTCTGCTCCTACTGATAAAATCCCTGCAACTAAAGCTGATTCTAGCATATCTCCAGATATTCTTGTGTCCATTCCTACAATTATTCTAGGTTTGCTAGTGCACTGAGTTAAAACTAATGCTCCCGCTTTTCCAAGTTTATATGCAAGGTCTACAGTTAATTCCTTATTAGCAATTCCTCTTACTCCATCAGTTCCAAACATTCTACTCATATATCATTCTTCTCCTCTTTATATGATTTCTTATCTACAAATAATCTCATTTTATCTACTAAGTTTACATTATCATGTGAAGTTTTCACTATAACATACAGATTTATTATAATATAAATTATATATCATAACAATAATAGTTTACCATTAATCCTTAAATATAACAAAAGCAACACAAAATCTGTGTTGCTTTTATTGTCTACTATTCTTTTTATACCATATTAACTTCCTAAGGCAATACCATTTGTTTTCTCTATAAGTTCCTCTACGGTACCATCACTGCTTTCATATTCCATCAACGCTTTACTTCCTCTTACTGAAACCAATGCTATAGCAAATATAAAAGTTACACCTAGAAGAGATAAAATAGCTGCTCTTATAGGCATAAATTCACCTAAAATTCCACCAACCAAAGTTCCTATAGGCTGTAATCCTCCACTTATGGTATTCATTAATGCTCCAATTTTACCTCTCTTATCTGATGGTACTACAAGCATAATTGCAGAATTAAATATAGTATTAAATATTACATTGAATAAAAAGGATATAAATGCTATAGGTATCATAACATAAAAATTTTCTACTATAACCACAAAAGGTAGCATTCCAAGACATATCAATGCACCAAATTTATAAATCTTAAACTTTTGATTCTTTTTAATGCTAATTATTGATAAGAGTGCACTTCCTACTAACATTCCCATAGGTATAGATGCCATAAATAAACCGTATTTTTCTGGTCCCAAAAATGGCATAGATTTAAAATATGGAAGTATTAATATAAATGCTGCATTAACAAAAAGATTTAGTAGTGATGCAAGTAAAAATAAATTTCTTAAAGTTTTAAAGTTCCAAAGAAATCTAAATCCCTCTTTAAAATCTTCTACAAAAGTTATTTTTTCAGCTTTCTTCTCTCTTTTAGGCTCGGTTATAAATATTTCTGTAAAAGCTGAAATTAAATAAGATATACCATTAGCCAAAAACATGTATGGAGCACCAATGGCTACATATATAACTCCGCCTATAGCACTTCCTATCATATCCATACCAGAAGTTGCAAGACTAGTAACAGAATTAGCTTTTACAAATTTAGATTCGTGAACTAATTCTGGTTTTATTGAATTTACAGCTGGTCCAAAAAAAGCAGAACATAACCCACTAATTATTCCAACTATAAATACCATCCATACCTGTATAAATCCAAATATACCAGCAATGCCTACAAAGGTTATAACTATACCTCTTATAAAATCCGTTAAAACTATAATATTTCTTCTATTCCACTTATCTACAAAGACTCCTGCGAAAGGTCCTAAAACTATTCTTGGTAGCATTGTAAGAGCACTTAAAAGTCCCATAAGTCCAGTGGAGCCAGTAATGTCTAGTATCCAAAAGTCCAATGCTATCATATATAATATATCCCCAAGCATAGATACCAGCTGTCCTTGCCAAAGCAAGAAAAAGTTCTTATTCCATAATCTTATATTTTCCCCTTGATCTTTTAACTTTTCCTCCATGATTTTCCCCCTTCTTGTTTTAATTCATATGTTATTAATTATATTTAACAGATAACTTTACATTATATTAACAGCTGTAACTTATATTGTTTTTAACTATATCCTTATAGACTCTTTAACTATTCCATCATCTTCTATGATAAGCTCTCCTGAATATTCAACTCTATTAATAATTGATCCTTTTCCTATGGTAACATTTTTACCTCTTACTATAGCTACCTTGGAATTTTTAAGTAGTATGTCATCCCCTTCTATACATTGACAATGAAGACTTCCTTTATTTCTAAATCTATTAGCAAATAGTGAATTTATTATTCCATTTCCTGATATATTTTCTGTTACTGCTACAAATCTTCCACCTATTTCTTTAATATGATGATTTCCTGACATGGTAATGTATATCTCATCACCATTTATTAGTCCATCACTATTTGTATCCCCACTTAAAGTTATTTTTTCTCCCTCTATACCTTCTTTTACAGTTATATCTCCCGATATAACTATATCTCCACCAGTAATTTTCCCTTCACTTTCTATATCACCTGAAGCTTCAATTTTATCAGCTTTTAGATTTCCTCCAATAACAGCATCTCCACTTAAATGAAATAATCCAGTACAATCCAGGTTGCTTTTTACGTCTAAATCCCCACTTATTCTGAGGGTTCCACAAGTTAATCTTCCATCTACATTAACATCTCCACTAATCTTTAATTCTCCCCTTACAGATAAATTCTCATGGATATCTACATCTCCACTAACTCTTAGAGTTCCACACTGTAGACTATTTTTTATATCCACATCTCCACTTACTTTAAATAGGTCTTCACAGTATACATTTCCCTTTAATTCTGCATCCCCACTTACACTGATAGTTCTACAATTAATATCCCCATTTATAGTTCCATCTCCACTTATTTTTATATCTCTATAATTTCCACCTTGTGATACCCAGTCATCATTTATTTTTAAATCAGCACAATTATCATAATTCATTTTTACACCCCATTTTTTATATTTTTAAATGTTAACTATACTGTTAATCTCATCTTAATATTTTCTATAGTATTTTTAATATTTACTTCACCTATGATTTTGCTGCCATCATCCACAATTATTTTTTCTCTGTATGCTACTACACAAATTCCAATACCTAATCTTCTTATGATATAAAGTGTTCCATCTTTTTCTTCTATATTTCTATATTCTTTATCAATGAGTTTTAACATGATTTCTATCTCACTAATAGTTAGCTTTCCTAAATCAAATTCACTTTGAAGTATATGCATCAGTAAAATATCCTTAAAATTATATTCATTCTTTTCTCTGAATATATCCTTATATATAGGAAGAGTTTCTTCTCTTATAATTTCTTTTTCTATAACATACTCTTCACTTACATCATCTACCTTTGGTTTGTTAGTAAACATTGCGGCTAAATCATCTAAAGGCATATCATCCTTTAACTCTATAATTTTATTTATTCTATTTATTATCTTCTCCCTAGGGAAGAATGTTTCTTGACCCGTATAACTCGACTTCTTTATAAACCACTCTTCTGGAATAAGCTCTTTTCTCTTCCATCTATATAGTTGTCCGTAAGATATTCCCGTCATATCTAATATTTCTTTTTTAGAAATTAACTCTTCCTCCACTTTATTTCCTCCTCTTTTATAGTCTAGTTTTTAGCTCCATCTAAACTTTTTATATCTTTATCAATTAAATAATTATAAAATCTATAGCTTCATTTCCTCTTCAATAATAGAATCTGAATTTAGTTTTTCTAGATTCTCACTATATTCTATTCTTTTAATTTTACACCCCTCTCCTATAGTAATCTTTCCCCCACGAACTACATCTGCTATGGTATTTTCTAAATAAATTTCATCTGCTTCAATAGTTCTTATAGTTAAATATCCATAATTTTTACTAAAGAGTTTACAAATAAATCTTCCAATAACATTCATAGTAGAGTATTCTTTTAAAACTTTTACCTTAGTGGCTCCAATTTCTTCAACTTCACAACCACCATTTAACTCTATATTTACTTCATCTCCGTTTACCATTCCTAGACTTTTAAGGGCACCTTTTATAGTTATAAACTCACCTTCAATACCATGACCTACTCTAATAGCGCCTAAAAGCTTAACATTAGTTGCATTTATTCTACCTTCAATTCTTCCTGCTCCTGCCACAGTGAGCTCTTCTCCTTTAAAGTTACCACCTATTTTACCACTTCCACTGATATTAAATTTATTTGCATGGATAGAACCTAGTACAGAGCCACTTCCGCTGATACTACCAGTAACACAGTTTAAGTCTCCAGTTACTTTACCACTTCCACTAATACTAAAGCTATTACTTATAACAGCACCTTCAACCTTTCCACTACCACTTATACTAAATTTCTCACAGTTTACATCTCCAACAATTTTTCCACTACCACTGATAGATGTAACTCTATATCTTCCACCTGTAGCACTACCTGAACCTGATATCTTTAAATCTCCAAACTGTTCATTATTTACCATAATTCATACCTCCATTTCAATTTTCACATAACAATGTTACACTACCTAATTACACACAGTCCCTTTTCACCATAAATTACTGCATACTTAACTTTCTTTTACCATATTATTATGGTAACATAACATTGTTACGCTTGTAAATAGTTTTTTTCAATTTTTATACAATTGTTATAAACAGAATTCTTAGTATCAGTATTTTCGATACTAAGAATTCGTTGTCCTTTAGGGGAAATCGTTATCCAAGCTCTTCACTCCCACCTTGAAGAAGATGGGAGTATTAGAGCTGGTAGTCATCAGGTAAAAAAGTAAAAAGTATAAAACTTAAACAATAAGTTTTATACTTTTTACTTTTACCCTTATTCTCTTACTTAGTCCTATACATTAAAAAGTGGCTTTCACAAAATATATTACTAATCTTAAAAATGTTGAGCTTGCCTTTTATATTATTGTTAGCGAATGCCATTTGCATAAGTAAGAATCTAAATCTTTGATTTAGTTATTCGAACTTAGTTCTTCTAACTTGTTAGAAGAACCTCCAAAACATTGACTACTTAGCATTTATGAATGGCAAAATCGTAAGCAATACAACCTGTTTGAGTGTATACGAGTTGTTGTATTGTAGATTTTTCATTGAATAAATGCTTTGGTAAATCAATATTCCGAAACGGCTGAGCGTTAATAATATATGGGCATGCTCAACATTTCTTTTAGATTAGCTAATTTTGCGAAAGCCACTTTTAGCTAATAAGCTTATTTTACTACGTATGATGCTCCAATTTCTAAAGCTTTTCTATTGATTTCAAAGAATTTTTCTTTTCCGTGATCTCTTAGAGATTGAAGTAAAGTTTCCATAGAAACTATTTGTGTTTTTGCAACTAATGCTCCTAAAAGCACCATGTTTGCAATTTGTTTGCTTCCAAGATTATCAGCTTCTGTTTGAGCTGGTATTTTTATAACTTCAATATCATCTCTTTCAACTGGTCTTTCAACTAAGTCGCTATCTAATATTAGTAATCCACCTGGTAAAATTTCTTTTTCAAACTTATCAAGGGAAGGTCTATTCATAACAACTAGTGATGTAGGGTTAGTTACTATTGGAGAACCAACAGCTTCGTCTGAAACAATAACAGAACAGTTTGCAGTACCTCCACGCATTTCTGGTCCATAAGAAGGTAACCATGAAACATTCATATTAACATCCATTCCAGCATAAGCTAAGAATTTACCCATTGATAATATTCCTTGTCCACCAAATCCAGCAAATATTATTTCTTGTGATGCCATACTATTTCCCCTCCTCAGTTGTTGTATCTTTTTTAACACCTAGAGTGTAGAATGGCATCATATTATCTCTTAACCATCCAAGTGACTCTTCAGTTGATAGTCCCCAGTTAGTTGGGCATATTGATAGAACCTCAACCATTGAAAAACCTTTTCCAGCAATGGCATTTTGGAAGGCTTTCTTAATAGCAGCTTTAGCTTTATTTACATGTGGTACGTTATCTACTGATACTCTTTCTACATAGCAAGCTCCATCTAATGTAGATATCATTTCAGATACTCTTATTGGATGACCTTGAAGTTTAACATCTCTTCCATATGGAGAAGTTTCTGTAACTTGTCCTGGTAATGTTGTTGGAGCCATTTGTCCTCCTGTCATACCATAAATACAGTTATTTACGAAGATTGTAACTATGTTTTCTCCTCTTGTAGCTGCATGTACAATTTCTGCTGTTCCTATAGCCGCTAAGTCTCCATCTCCTTGATATGTGAATACAACTTTATCAGGATTAGATCTTTTTATTCCTGTAGCTACTGCTGGTGCTCTTCCGTGTGCAGCTTCAAACATATCACATGCAAAGTAGTCATATGCCATAACTGAACATCCAACTGGAGCTACACCAATTGTTTTATCTATAACATTTAATTCTTCAAGTACTTCCCCTACTAGTCTGTGGATTATTCCATGAGTACATCCTGGGCAGTAATGGGTAGGCACGTCTAATAATGCTTTTGTTGGTTGAAATACTATTGCCATTATTTAGCACCTCCTATGAATTTTTTAACATTTTCAAGGATTTCATTAGGGCTTGGAACCATTCCACCTGTTCTTCCAAAGAAGAATACTGGTTTTCTTCCTTCAACAGAAAGTCTAACATCTTCTACCATTTGACCACAGCTAAGCTCTATTGATGCGTAACCATGTTTAGTTTTATTCACAGTTTTTTCAAAAGCTTCTACTGGGAAAGGCCATAATGTTATTGGTCTTATTAAACCTAATTTTATTCCTTCTTTTTCAGCTAATTTTACAACAGTTTTGCATATTCTTGAAGTTGTTCCATATGCAACCATTATTAAATCTACTTCATCTTCACAATTATATAATTCATATTTAGTTTCATTTTCTTTTATAGCTTTATATTTAGCTTGTAACTTTAAGTTGTGAGCTTCAAGACCTTCTGGTTTTAAGTAAAGTGAGTTTATTACATTATGGTTAGTTCTTCCGTTTAGCCCATTAGCAGCCCAAGTTTTTTCTGGAAGTTCTTTTGCACTTCTTTCTTTAAACTCTACTGGCTCCATCATTTGTCCAAGCATTCCATCTCCCATAACCATAACTGGAGTTCTGTACATATCAGCTACATCGAAAGCATCTTGAACTAAATCTACCATTTCTTGAATTGAACATGGTGCATATACTGGCATGTTGAAATCTCCATGTGCTCCACCTTTAGTTGCTTGGAAGTAATCTGATTGAGCTGGTTGAATTCCACCAAGGCCTGGACCACCTCTAACTATGTCAATGATAACACAAGGAAGTTCTGCACCTGCTATATAAGATATTCCTTCTGCTTTTAAGCTTATTCCAGGTGAACTTGAAGATGTCATACATCTTACTCCTGTTCCTGCTGCTCCATATACCATATTTATTGCAGCAACTTCACTTTCAGCTTGTAGGAAAACTCTACCTATTTTAGGCATTTTTCTTGAAAGATATGCTGATATTTCTGTTTGTGGTGTTATAGGGTATCCGAAGAAACATTGACAACCAGCTTGGATAGCTGCTTCACCTATGGCTTCATTACCCTTCATTAAAACTTTTTCTGACATGAATCTTTCCCCCCTATTATTTCTCCACTGTAATTACAAGATCTGGACACATTTTTCCACATGATGCACAACCAATGCACTTAGGCATATTTTCTTCTGTAACTGTGGCTGGATGATATCCTTTTACGTTTAGTTCCTCAGAATAAGTTATGATTTGTTTTGGACATGCATTTATACATTGTCCACATCCCTTACATCTTTCTTCCCTAAAAGTTACCTTTGCCATAATACTTACCTCCTTATATAGAAAGTTTAGAATATTTTATCTACTATATATTGTTTATGACCTACATTTAAGTTGTAATACGTTTACATTTTATTGTCTTATATCCCCAAGGATAATGGACTAAATACGTTTACATATATATAATTTATCACTTTTTAGTACAAGATGTCAACTTAGCACTTAATAATTAGTGCTAAATTGAATCTTTTCTCCATGGTGGCAACATATATATACGAATTGGGAATAGTTTTCCTGAAACCTTCCCTTCCACTGCCTCTACAAGTTCTTTTGAACATACAGTGTAGGCATGAGGAATATCTAATTCTTTAGAAAGCTCGGCTATTTCCATATCCCCTTTAATTATATGTTCCTTTGTAGTTTCATATGATAAGTTTGTATTAGATATAAGATGAGTCACTTTTAATCTTGAAGCTCTCTCTATATCTCCAAGAAACTCTACAGTATCCTTGTCATTAGATGTAAATGGTCTATTACCATTTATTACAAAGTACATATCATAAGGTTCTTCTTTAAAATATCTGTTATATTGACCAAGAGCTATTGCTCCTGCATCATCTCCTCCAATATCAAAAATTACCTCATAACTTTTATCATTAAATACACTTCTAACTTCTGCTGGTACTACCATAAGTTCAGCATTAACATAATCCGGATTTGAAGATATAACTCTTATATTATATTTTTCCTTCAGTTCCTGTGTAAGATCTCTAACACAAAAATATGGATTTACTATATCTAAATCTACAAGGGCTACTTTTTTCCCCTCTTTAGCTAATTTGATTGCATAATTTATTGCTATTTCTGTCTTTCCACTTCCAAAGTGACCTGTAAAAACCCTTATTCTACTCATAGTTTCACCCTATTTATATTCCTTAGCAGCTTCTTGACCTGTTAATACTCTAAGTCCACCTTCTGCTAAAGCAAGTAATTCGTCTTCACCTGGATAAACAACTACTTGTGATATAAATTCTACTCTTTCTTTAATATAATCTACTATATATTTTGCATATGCAATTCCACCAGTTAGTATTATTGCATCAACTTTCCCTTGTAATACCGCAGCACATCTTCCTATTTCTTTAGCTACTTGATATGCCATAGCATCAAATATTAATTTAGCTTCTTTATCTCCTGCTAATGCTCTATCTCCTACAACCTTAGCATCATTAGTTTGTAGATAACCTACTATTCCACCCTTACCATTTATCTTTTTCTTTATTTCATCCATAGTATATTTTCCACTAAAGCAAAGCTTAACTAAATCTCCAACTGGAAGTCCGCCACTTCTTTCAGGTGAGAATGGACCTTCTCCATCTAGTGCGTTGTTTACATCTACAACTCTTCCTTGTTTATGAGCTCCTACTGATATTCCTCCACCCATGTGAGCTACTATAAGATTTAATTCCTCATAAGAAGTATTTTTTTCCTTAGCATATCTCTTTGCTACAGCCTTTTGATTTAAGGCATGAAATATACTTTTTCTATCAATTTCTGGCATACCAGATATTCTAGCCACATCTTCTAATTCATCAACTACAACTGGATCCACTATAAAAGATGGTACATTTATCTCTGTAGCTATTTCATGAGCTATTATTCCACCTAGATTAGAGGCATGTTGTCCTAAAACTCCTTGTTTTAAGTCTTTAATCATAGCATCATTTACGCTATAAGTTCCACCTTCGATAGGTTTTAAAAGTCCGCCTCTACCTACTACTCCTGATAGTTCCTTTATATCAAAGCCTTTTTCTTTTAATACTTCAAGTATTACTTCTTTTCTAAACCCTAATTGATCATATATTTCTTTATACTTACCTATTTCTTCTGCTGAATGTCTTAAAGTTTCAACTAGTATAGGATTTTCCTCATCATATACACCTATCTTTGTTGATGTTGAACCTGGATTTATTATCAATTGTTTGTATCCCATTTTTTTCCTCCTTATTATCTTCCTGCTACTAATGATGCAAGGGCTATAGAATTCATTTTTGTTTCTGGTGAATCTGCCCTTGATGTAACTATAACTGGTGCAGCTGCTCCCATTAATAATCCACCATTTTTAGATTCTGTAGTATATGTTAAGCATTTATAAACTGCATTTCCAGCTTCTATATTAGCCATTAATAATATATCTGCCTCTCCTGCCACTGGACCTGATATTTTCTTATGAGCTGCAGCTTCTTTTGAAAGTGCATTGTCAAGAGCTAGTGGTCCATCAATTATACATCCCTTTATTTGACCCCTCTCATTCATTTTGGAAAGGTTTGCAGCATCTAGTGTAGCTGGCATACTAGGGTTTACAACTTCAACTGCACAAATTGGTGCTACCTTTGGAATTTCATTTTCAAGGGCATGAGCTACTTGAACTGCATTTTTTATTATATCTATCTTTTCTTTAAGCTCTGGATACATATTAAAGGCTGCATCTGTTACGAATAATAATCTATCATAGCCAGGAACTTCAAATACTGCAATGTGTGACATCTGTTTTCCTGTTCTAAGACCTACTTCTTTATTAAGTACTGCTCGTAAAAATGTAGCTGTATCAACTAAACCTTTCATCATCATATCTGCTCTACCTGAAGATACAAGTTTAACAGTTTCTATAGCTGCTTTGTTTACATCTTTCTCATCTATAATTTCATACTCATCTACATTCATTCCAATTGTTTCTGCAATTTTTATTATTTCTTCTTTGTCTCCAACTAAGATAGCATCTGCAATACCATTCTTTTTAGCATCTCTTATAGCTTCAAGTACTGGTTCGTCTTGTGCTACTGCTACAGCTACTTTCTTCATTGATTGAGATTTAACCTTAGAAATTACCTCATCAAATGTTTTAATCATTTTGATTCCCCCCAAATGTTAATCAAATTTTACTTCATCGTCATATATCTTTGGTGTTTCTTCACCATTTAATACTCTTAGTGCTCCTTTTGCAAGAGCTAACATTTCATTTTCACCTGGCACAATTTCTACAGGCGCAATAAATTTCACATCTTCAGTAATCCAGTTAGTAACTCTTTTATTATACGCTATTCCACCAGTTAAAATTATAGCATCAATCTTACCAAATAATGCAGTAGCCATTCCACCTATTTCTTTACTAAGTTGATATGCCATAGCTCTCAATATTAATTCTGCATTTTTATCGCCTTCATCAATACGTCTATCAACTTCTCTTCCATCATTAGTTCCAAGATAAGCTACTAATCCACCTTCTCTTGTGATTTTATTTTTTAGTTCTTGTAGTGTATATTTATTGCTAAATGCTAGCTCAACTAAATCTCCAACTGGAAGTCCTCCTGTTCTTTCAGGTGAGAAAGGTCCATCTTCATTTGCATTATTACAATCAATTATCCTGCCACCTCTTACTGGTGATACAGTTATTCCTCCACCTATATGTGCTACTACAAAATTACTTTTTTCAAAATCTAAGTTTTTATCAGCACATACCTTTCTTACTACAGCTTTAATATTTAAAGCATGCACAAGAGAACGCCTAGATATATCCTCCATACCAGATATTCTTGTTACTTCATCCACTTCATCAACAGCAACAGGATCTACTATATAAGATGGTATTCCGGCCTTTTCTGCAATTTCAAAGGCAATAACTCCACCTAAATTAGAAGCATGTTGTCCTTGAAACCCTACAATAAGGTCGTCTAGCATCTTATAAGTTATCTTGTAAGTTCCCCCTGGCATAGGCCTTAAAAGTCCACCTCTACCAACTACAGCAGCAAATTTTTCAAGAGAATAATCGTTTTCATTAAGCCAATTGTATATGACTTCTGTTCTCATATCCTTTTGCTGACATATATGAGAATACTTCTTAACTTCCTCTGCACTGTGAGATAAACTAGCTGAGGCTACACATTCCTTCCCCAAAAATACAGCTATTTTCGTAGATGTTGATCCTGGATTAATCACTAATACTTGCTTATCTTCCCTCATCACTATACCTCCAATGAAATATTTATATTAGCTTTAATACATTTTTGCAATAGATTCAGAATTATATAAAATTTATATTTTTCTAAATCTTAGCAAAATTTATCCTAAAGGATAACAATCTCTAATGAGCAAAAGCTCTAAGAAATCTGTTTATCCTAAATCCTATCTTTACTTCTTGCTGCAAATTCATATCCTCATTAAAGAAAAGAAGAATGGATAAAATAATATTCTTAAATATTATATTAACAATTGACCATATAAATATCAAGTTTCTCTTTGTTTTATTTTGGTGAAAATTCTGTTATAATTTGCTCAGCCACCCTAAGTCCATCTACAGCTGCCGACACAATTCCCCCTGCATATCCAGCACCTTCACCCGTTGGATATAATCCTATAACGTTAATGCTTTCGTAATTGTCATTTCTGTTAATTTTCACAGGAGCAGAAGTTCTTGTTTCCATACCTGTTAGTATGGCATCTTCTCCAGCATATCCTGGTATTTTTCTGTCGAATACAGGTAACGCCTCTTTTATAGCATCTACAACAAAATTGGGTGCGCACCTTTTTAAGTCTACAAATTCAGTTCCAGGAGTATATGTTGGTTTCACCTTTCCAAAACTCTTTGATACTTTATCATTTAAAAAGTCTTTTACAAGCTGAACTGGTGCATTATAATTTCTACCTCCAACTTCATAAGCTAGAGCTTCATAACGTCTTTGAAAAGCAATTCCACCTAATGTAGTATTTCCTTCAAAATCACTAGGATCTACTGATACTACTAAAGCTGAATTAGCATTTATACCATCACGCTTATAATTACTCATCCCATTTACCACTACGGTATTTTCTTCTGATGCTGAAGCTACTACCTGACCACCTGGACACATGCAAAAACTATATACTGATCTAGATAATTTATTACTTGTATAAGTTAGTTTATAATCCGCTGCTCTAAGTTTTGGATGTGTTGCATATTTCCCATATTGATTTTCATCTATCATATGCTGTAAATGTTCAATTCTAAAACCTATAGCAAAAGGCTTTGGAGATATAGAAACACCTTTAGAAAATAGCATTTCATAAGTATCTCTAGCACTATGACCTGTAGCAAGTATAAGATTATCACAAGGTATATGTTCACCTTCTACTACTATTTCAGAAATTTTTCCATTCTTTATTACTATATCTTCAAGCTTAGACGAAAATCTTACTTCTCCACCATATTCCTTGATTTTTTCTCTTATATTTTTGACTACATTTTTTAATATATCCGTTCCTATGTGTGGCTTTCCCATATATGTAATTTCTTCTGGGGCACCTGATAATACAAGTTTTTCTAGAACATATCCACATCTATGATCTTTAATTCTAGTGGTTAACTTTCCATCTGAAAATGTACCTGCTCCACCTTCTCCAAACTGAACATTACTTTCTGTATTGAGTATTCTATTATTCCAAAAACCATCTATACTCCTAGTTCTACTGTCTACGTCTTCACCTCTCTCAATTATAAGAGGGTTGTATCCCTTTTCTGCTAAAAGAAGACCTGCAAATAGTCCTGCTGGTCCCATTCCTACTACTACAGGTCTATTTTCTAGCTTCTTTGTTCCAATTTCAAAATCAGCTTTATAATTCTCTACACCTAATCTAACATCATTACTATTTGCTCTAGCTATTACTTTAGATTCATTATCACACTCTATCTCTACGGCATAATTTATTCTTATATCTGATTTTTTTCTAGCATCGATGGATTCCTTAGTAATTTTAAATGATTTAAAATCACCTTCTTTTATTCTCAGTTTATTAGCCACCTTTGATTTTAAGGTGGCTAAACTATCTTCATTTATTCCTAAAACTAAATTATTTATCCTAACCGGCATTATTATCTTTCTCCTCTGTTTTGGCTTTTATAGTTAAAGTTACACTTTCTGGTGTTTGACTCTTAACTTGTACTGTATTTGGTACTCCTGATAATTGAACCTTAACCTCATGAGAGCCTTCTGTTAAACTTTTTAAATCTACTATAGCCTTAAAGTTATCTCCACTGACCTTACTTAGTTCACTCTCTTCTCCTGTAATAATCAATTTAAGTGTTGGAGTTGAGTTTTCTAGTGTAAGCTTTTCTCCTAAATTTGTATAATCTATTGGTATACTCAAAGTTTTTTCACTATATTTCTTCACTGTAATTTTTACTTTTACAGTTTGTTCATTATTTACACTGTGTATACCTTCTGGCATTACTAGATTTGAATCTATAGTAGTGCTTTCAGTTATTTTACTAATATCTATAGGCGCTGTATTGATACTTGTAATTTTATCTATCACTTCACTTGTACCAGCTACCTCTATACTCTTTGGTGCTGCTTCCATACTTACTATGGTTACTCCTGGTGCTGCTGTTCCAGTAGTCTGTACCTTTACCCCTAAATACTTACCTTTTTTTACATGAACTTTCACCTGTACATATTCTGGATATATAGATAGTCCAGTAACTTCCTTTTCATCTGAATCTACTAAAGTAACCTTACAGCTTTTATCTATATCTGTACTTGCATTAGTTATATCTACTTGCGCTACTGCTCCAACTACTTGATCTAAATATCTTTGTGGGCCTGATATTTTTACAGAATTAGGTGATATTACAGAATCGTCATTGTAATAACCTTCTGCTACTTTTCCTACAATTTGAGATGTTACATTTACATGTTTATCTGCTAAAGTATCCACATCTATATCCATTAAAAGCCCATCAGAGTTTACAACTGAAACTCCAGGACTTGATTCCTTTACTTTAACTTGAACTTTATTTTCTCCTGGGGTTAGTGCATAACCTTGAAGGTCTGCTACAAGAGTAAAATCTTTATTCCTTAAATCCTTAATTGTTGATGCTGGAGCCTTTACTGTTAAATTTATATAAAAATCTTGATTTGGTATTAGTACTAAATCTCTATCTGCTAGAGTATCTTCATTTAGTATTTTTACAGGCACATATTTTATTACACTAGTAGTGACAGGGTCTTCGCTACTACGAATATACATCCACAATACTAGTGCTGCTACTACACAACAAATTCTTATTATGATGTCTTGTCTTTTTTGCTTATCCATAGCTTTACCCTCTCTTTAAATGATTCTTTTCTATTTTGTCTACTCTTCATTATTTTGAGTAGCACATTTCTTAGCTTATCCTTATCATAATTTCTAAGTAACCTTCCATTTATGGCTAAGGAAATTACTCCTGTTTCTTCAGAAACTATAATAGTTATACAATCTGCTACCTCTGTAACGCCTATTCCAGCCCTGTGCCTTGTGCCTAACTGTTTATTTAACTTATCATCATTGGTAAGTGGTAAAAAGCAACCTGATGCTACAACTTTATCATTCCTTATGATAGTGGCACCATCGTGAAGTGGAGTATTTACAACAAAAATATTTTGTAGTAACGCTGAAGATACATCACCATTTATTTTAGTTCCAGTGTTTATAATATCTCCAAGACCAGTCTTTTGTTCTATTATTATAAGTGCTCCAACTCTATCTTCAGCCAATACTTCTACAGCATCTACTATTTCATTAACTACGCTCTTCATAACCTCTTCATCTTCATAAATTATTTTATCTACAAAGGAAGTTCTTCCAATATGTTCCAGAGCCTTTCTAATTTCAGGTTGAAATATAATTATAATAGAAATAACACTAATTGTTAAAGTGTTTTCTAATATCCAATTTAAGGTTGTTAAGTTTAAAACATCACTTACTGGTATTAACAAAAATATAAGTACAATTCCTTTTAATAATTGCTCTGCTCTTGTCTCTTTTATTAGTGTATAGCCTTTATAAAATATAAAAGAAACTACAATAACGTCAATTATAGAAAATATAGTCATTCCCTTAAAAATATTTATGAATGCATTTACGAATGCATTAATGCTTTCCATATAGTCACCACCTAACGATAATACTATTTTAATTATACACCAATACTTCTATTTGTAATATAAATTTTGATTTTTAGAACAAAAATATTTTAATCAAATAAATGTTAATAACCACGAATATTTTAGTTTCTACTTTAATATAAAGAATTATAATATATTTTTTAAAATACAAAGGGGGATGCTGTAAGTGAGTTATAAAAATTTCAAAATAGAAAACATAGTAATCAAATATTTATGCTTCTTTATTATTGGTATAATTTTATTTTTTATGAGTTATTGTTTTTTCAGTAAGTTTTCTTTTAATAAAGGAGAAAGATATCTTTCTAACACTATGAAATCTATATGGAAAGTTAATAATAGATCTAAAAGCTTTCTAGATAATAATCATATAGATGTTGAGAAAGCTCTTAGTGTTTTACCTGAAATGAAAGCTGATTTGATAGATATATCTATAGACTTAAATTCAAGTCCTTGTATTGAAGAATCCGTTTCATCAGAAAGCTTTGGGAATTTATCTAAGGGTTTAAATGAAAATATTCTGGTTATAGAACAAATTGATGCAATGCTTAAGAATCCTTATGGGAGTGATATAGAACTAGCTGCTAATAATTTAAAAACCTTTAGAGATACTACAGAAAACTATTATAGATTAATTAATCTAAAGGATTCTAGTTATGATTTAGGTACTCCTATGTATTCAGCCATTAATTCGACTATAGACTATTGTATATCTTCTAATAATTTAAAGAAAATATCTGATTTAAAATCAGCAGAATCTACTAAATTTATTGATACTTTAAGAGAGTTAGTTATATCACTAGATAGCTTAAAATATAATTTCTATGAAGATGTTTTAAAATGTCGTAGTGGCAACATGACCTATGAACTTTTAATCTCTAACATAGATGATACTTCTAAAAAATTAATCTCAGTACAAAATGTTTTATCTCAAATGTCCATACCTGATAATTTTTCGTCATTATATAAAGATTATTCGGAAATTGTGTCCCTATATAATGATTACTTATATGGAATCAAGTATGCTATATTAACTGAAAAAGTTCGTAGAGATAGTAAAGATTTAAAGGAAGATTTTATGGATTCACTTTATGTTTCAAGTAATGAAACTTATGATAACGTAGAAAATATGTATAAAAATTTTACTAAAGAGTATAATAACCTAAATAGCAATTACTGAAAAAGGAGATGAATTATATGAAAAAATTCATTTTGATTCTTTTACTTTTCTGTAACATCATTGTTGTATCTCCATACCACATAGATACCCTTAATAGAGTTAACCCAACTAGAATAGAAGTATAAATACATTTAAAATAAAAAAAGAGAGAATGGGTTTATAAAGTAACCCATTCTCTCTTTTTATGGTAGAAATATAGTTTTATTTTAATATAGACTCTATTCTACTATTGTTATAATCTGATTTACTAAATCTATTAGTAAGAATTTCAGCATATTTTTTTGACTTCTCCTTATCTATTCCTTCATTATTTGTTGCTAAGGAGTAAAGACATTGTTCTATATATGAACCGCTTTTTAGATATTTGTCTACGTATATCTCATAATACTTGTTTGCATTTTCTATATCTTCTAAACCTTCATAGGAACTAGCCATCATAAATATCATATGCTCATTTAGATACATACCTTCACTATATTTATAAACCAAGGTGAAAATTTCTATTGCATTATCATACTTTTTATCTTCAATATAACTAACGCCTTTTTCATATAAGGACAATACCCCTTTTTCTTCTATTAAAGTTACTGCATTTTGAGCTATATTCCTATCATTTATATTTAAACCTTCTATATCATATTTTTCTATGTATTTAATAATGTTTTCATAGTCTTCAGCCTCTATATATGATTTTAATGTGCTTCCGTCAAAACTCTCATTTTTCTCTTTTTCTTCATTGCTTTCTTCACGTTCTACTTCCTTAATAGAATTCCCCTCTATTTTTTCACTATTTCCTTGGAAATTGTCTAAATTTGTTTTATCCTTATTAATTTCTTCACTTTTTTCTGCTTGTCTACTTTGTAGCCAATGCTGAACTTTGCTATATCCTTTAAATATTCCAAAGCCCATTAATGCCACAATACACACTGCAACTATACTTGTTCCTAATACTACTGCAAACTTCTTAAACTGTACACCAGTCTCCTTTGGTATAAAATCTAACTCTATTAATTGCTTTTTTAAATTCAAAGCTTCTAAATTATGTTTATCGATAGTTAAAATATCCTCTATATATTTAACAGCCTTATTATGTTGCCCTAATTGCATGTAACATTTAGCTATGTATTTCCAAAGATTTATACTATTAAAATGGGAGCTTTCACATTTTAAGAAACACCTTAAAGCATCTTTTACCCTAACTTCATTAAATAGATGTACACCTTGACTAAATATATATATATCACCTTCATCACGTCTAGAATCATCTAAATATTTTTTAGAAACCATATCTCCATTTAATTTATAGCTTAATTTCCAAAAAGTCTTTGCTTCTTCTAACTCTCCACGAATATAATATATTAGTCCCTTTAAATTTAATGTAGGAGAATGACTTCTATCTATGTTTAATACCTTATCACAATAATTTAATGCTTTATCTAATCTTCCATCACAATAAAAATCCATCGCTTTTTTATAAAGTTTATTTATATTAATCATTACTTCACCACTTATACTTTATTTTATAATTTATTCTATATTTTATAGTATCTATTATTATATATCTTTTTACAACTAATTTTATCATGTTATTGGTTTTCTTATCAATAACAATGAATAATAAAAAGGGTATTACAACCTTTAGTTGCAATACACTTTTCTTATTCCCCTTCTATTACATCTCCAAGAATATAATTGTCAAAAGTTTTAGATTTATCTTCTTTATCATTCATCATATCATCTAGATAAAGAACATATTTTAATATTAAACTATCATTTTCTCTTGTTATAGATACAAATCTTTCTTTATCCTTAGCAGTAGCTATAAGCATTTGCTCTCCTGTAGTTACATCTAAGATTACAATACGTTCACCATTAACTAATGTTCCATATCCTAAACCATGAACTATCATAATATGAGTATCATCATACCAGCTTATTGATAGTGGTGATTGCTGACTTTCTTTTTCCGTTGCAGTGTACTCATACATCTTATTAGTAGATGTATCTTTTATATAAAGTATACCTATCCCTTCTTCAATAGCGTTTTCGCCTTTTCCCTCTATGCTAGCTTCATATTTACCATCTGCAGTAGCTATAAATGGTGTATTAAAAGTTAATTTCTTGTCTATAGAAACTTCTGTTTTACTATACAAACCTACAATATTCACATTAGATGACATCTTTACATTATCAATAACTTTTTCATCACTTGATGCTACATCTGGAACATTTTCTTTAGTTTCTTTACTGATATTTTCATCTTTTACTTCAGTTTTACTTGTCTCATCTTGTTTAGCTGCCTTATCCTCTATTCCTGATGAAGCTGCTGAAAGCATTTCTTTACCATTCATTAATTTCATAGCTACAGGAGTAACTATAACTCCTAGTAAAAATGCAGCTGCTATAGCTAGTCCCCCTTTGTATTTTCTTCTCACACCTCTTCTACCCTTTGTATATTTATTTTTATCTATACTCTCAATTATTTTACTTGTAGAGTTTTTAAAGTTAATATTTTCATAAGAAAAGGCTTCTTTAAAAGCTTTATATTCTAAAACTTCTTTGTCATAATCATCTTTACAACTTTGGCAGGTTAAAAGGTGACTCCTCATTTCTTCATCTGCTTCAGCTGACAAATTTCCTTCAATATATTCTGTTAACTTATCTTTGCACTGACTACATTTCATTGTGATTCCTCCTAACCTCACTTGCAAAAGACTTTAAATCCATCTCTTACTTTATAGTATCTCCTTTTCACAGTAGTTTCTGTAATATCTAAAATTTCACCTATATCTCTAAAGGTTAACTCCTGAGAATATCTTAAATTTAGTATTTGTTTATCTATTTCATCTAGAGTCTTTATATATTTATTTACATCTTCTTTGACTTCTAAATATTCTAAAGATTCTTCTGGTCCCATTTCAGAAGATGATATATTATAGGCTTCATCAATATCACTTTCATAAGCTTTTCTATATTTCCTTGTATAATCTATGGTTTTATTTTTTGCTATCTGCAAAACCCAATTTATAAAGCTATATTTATTATTATACATATCCAATTTATTATATACAGTTATAAATACCTCTTGAGTAATATCTTCACTTGCTTCCTTCTGCTTTATCATTCCATAAATAAATCTAAGTATATTAAGCTGATATTTCTCTACTAAAACTTGAAAACTATCTACGTCTCCCTTTAATACATTGCTTACAAGAATGGCATCTTCTACAGGAACTCTTCCTTGCGATTCCTTCATCTTCTTCCCTCTCTTTATATAAATAATACGATACTAATTTAATAAAGTTTACTTTATTAATAAATTGACTAAAAAATTTATTATAATCTTAGGACAGACAAATTAATGTAACAAATAAGATAACTATTATTACGATAGCTGCTATTACTGTGGTATTATAGGCATACTTGCCTTCATTATATTCTCTTTTTCATACATTCCTAAAAGGGTCTTTTAACTTATCCATTGAAAAAACCTCCTAAGTAAATAATTTACTCTTCCCTATATGTTATCATAGTAGGACTGTAAATAAAATCTTTATTACCCATTTTATTTAACATAAAAAAGCTTCAAATGGAGTAAAAACCCCATCTGAAGCCTGAATTTCATTTATAATGTTTTCCTAACTACATCTATAACAGTTCCATCTCTATATTCTACCACTGCAACTATATCCTCAGATAATTCGATTGCCTTAGGAGTACCTGTTATTTTTTCTGCTATTTTCTTTAACTCTTCTATAGCTACCACATTAAGTTTTGCTGCTTTTAGTTTTTCAATTAAGTCAACTCTCTTAGGATTAACAGCTATTCCTCTTTCAGTTACTATCACGTCAATAGTTTCACCTGGAGTAGTTATAGTAGTCAACCTATCCTTTATGATTGGTAATCTTGCCTTAGTTAGTTTTGTTACTATTACAGTAAGTTTAGCACCTGCTGCAGTGTCTGCATGACCACCAGAACCACCCATTATAGTACCATCTGAAGCAGTAGTAACATTTACATTGAAGTTTGTATCTATTTCTGTTGCTCCAAGTATTACTATATCTAAGTTATTTACCACAGCTCCCTTGTTATGGGCATTTCCATACATAGAAGCTGACATAGTTATGTGTTTTTTATTTTTAGAGCAAGACTCTACTGCCTTTAAATCAAAGCATTGTACATCTAGTAAGCTATCAAATAATCCTTCTTCAAACATGTCTACAATGTATCCAGTTATTCCACCAGATGCAAAGCTACCTTTGATGTCATTCTTCTTCATGTATTCTCTAAGTTCTGCAGCTACAGCTAGAGATATACCACCGGCTCCTGTTTGAAATGACATTCCGTCTTTAACAAGTTCTGAAGCTATCATAGCGTCTAAAGCATTCTTTGCAATTTTAAGTCCAATAGGATCTTTAGTAATTTGTGTAGTTCCTGATACTATTCCTGCTGGATTTCCTATAGAATCTACTTTAACTACATAATCCACATAAACTTGACTTATTTCTATTGGAGAGTTTGGATATGATACTAGATTATCTGTAATAGCTATTACAGTATCTGCATATTCTGCATCAGAAACTGCATATCCTAAAGCTCCACAAGCAGATTTGCCAGTAAGACCGTTTATATTGCCATACATATCACTAGAAGGTGCTGCTAAAAATGCTATATCGATATGTAAATCTCCACTTTCAATAGCTCTTGATCTTCCGCCATGGGTATGCATTATAGCTGGGTATTTTAACTTTCCCTCTGATATAGCAGCTGCCACAGGTCCTGATATATAATTTGCATATATTTTAGATACAGTGCCATCTTCAATATATGCAACTAATGGTTTGTGAGTTGGAAATATAGAACTGGCTGCCACAGTTAAATTCTTTATACCTCTCTTAGCCATGGCTTCTACAACCATGTTAAGAATATAATCCCCATTTCTTAAGTGATGGTGAAAAGATATACACATTCCATCCCTAATTTCCACTTTATCTAAAACTTCTTCTATAGAATTTACTAACTTTGTATCTCCAGGAACTACAGGTTTAATTTTTGTTGACACCTTTTTTAAAGGCTCCATATTTTTAAAAGCACCTTCAAAGGTTCTCACATTTCCATATCCTTCTATATACTTTGGAATCTCTCTTCCTAATACATTATTCATATTATTATCACCTCAATCCGCTCATTAAATAAGGCCTAGTTTTTTACTTAAGTCTACAGTTGTTTTTGCTCTATTTATAACTGGTGCATCTACCATTTTACCATCTAAAGAAAATACTCCCTTACCTTCTCTTTCGGCTTCTTCCATAGCATCTAATACTCTTTGAGCATGGATTATCTCCGCCTTAGTTGGTGCATATACTTGGTGTATGGTATCTATTTGTCTTGGATTAATTGATGCTTTCCCAGTCATTCCAAGGGATTTTGCAAGAAGAGTATCTTTCTCTAATCCTTCAAAGTCATTAGTATCTGTAAATGGAGTATCAATAGCACCTACTCTCATAGCCTTACAAGCCACAGCTACTCTGTTTCTAGCATAAAATATCTCATTACCTTCTTTAGTTCTCTTAATTCCCATATCAGAAGTTAAATCTTCTCCACCTAAAAGAACTGCTACTACTCTGTCTGAGGATTTTATAATACTATATACATTCTCAACACCATAAGCACTTTCTACTATCGGTATTAACTTTATAGATTTATCTTCAAATCCTTCTTCCTTTTCTATTTTTTCAAGTCTATTACTAATCTCTATAAGTTCATCTTCTGTTGCCTTTGGAACCATTAGTGCATCTGGCTTAACTCTAGCAATAACTTCTATATCTTCACTTGAAAATTCTGTAGTAAGCGGATTTATTCTAACTACCACCTCTACTCCAGTATAATCAACATTTTTAATCGCTTCTCTAACAAGTATTCTAGCACTATCTTTTTCTGTAAGACTTACTGCATCCTCTAAATCAAGAATTATAGAATCTGAACCTAAGATTGCAGCATCTTGAAGCATACCTGGATTGTTCCCTGGCATAAAAAGCATAGTTCTTCTTAATTTCATATTTATACCCCCTACTGCGCTCTTTTTACTGCAGTTTCAACTCTAGCTCTTATTGTATAATCAAGAGCACCTTTATCTTGAGCTCTCACAATAGCATTTTTTACTTCTAAAGTATCTAAAGTTTCTCTAATTGCTTTTTCTATATCTGCTCCAAATTGTTTCATAACCATACTTTCAAGTTCTATGGCTATGCCACCTTCTTCATTAGGCATGATTATAACATATATATCATTGGATTCTAGAGTTCCAGCCTTTGAAATTTTGTTAATTACCATCTAAATCACCTCTACATGTAGTAATCCTTAAGGAACTTTCGCAAAATATATTACTAATCTTATATAAAATATTAAAGTACTTATTTAATATTTATTTAGATTAGCTCATTTTGCGAAAGCCTCCCTAAAAGATAATATTAACCATACTATTATCTTTTCTATTACTTTCTTCAATTTATTTTTTACTATTTAAATAAGCTTCTCTGCCTACCTCATATAAATTATTTCCTTCTGAATCTATTACTACAACTATAGGTAAATCCTCTACTTCAAGTCTTCTTATAGCCTCAGCTCCTAAATCTTCATAGGTCACTATTTCTGCTTTCTTTACACATTTACCAATAAGTGCTGCAGCCCCACCTATAGCTCCAAAGTATACCGCCTTATTTTTTTTCATAGACTCTATTACTTCAGTATTTCTTAATCCTTTACCAATCATCCCTCTTAAACCATGGTCTAAGAGTGCCGGTGTATATGCATCCATTCTATAACTAGTAGTTGGTCCTGCTGAACCTATAGCCATTCCTTCCTTTGCTGGCGTTGGCCCTACATAATATATAACAGCATCCTTTACATCTATAGGAAGCTCTTCTCCTTTTTCTAAAAGTTCTGCAAGTCTCTTATGAGCAGCATCTCTCCCTGTATATATAACTCCACTTAATAAAACACTGTCTCCAGCTTTTAAGCCTTTAACTTTTTCTTCTGTTAGTGGTGTAGTTATTCTCTTTTCCATAAACCTTACCCCCTAATTATAGCTCTATTTCTGCATGTCTTGTAGCATGACAATTAATATTTACAGCTACTGGTAATCCTGCAATATGAGTTGGATATGTTTCTATATTTACAGCTAATGCTGTTGTTTTCCCACCAAATCCTTGAGGTCCTATACCTAGTTCATTTATCATAGTTACTAGTTCCTCTTCTAACTCTGCATAGAATGGATTTTCATTTCTCACATCTATAGATCTAATAAGTGCTTTCTTAGCAATTGTTGCAGCCTTATCAAAGGTTCCTCCAATTCCTACTCCAACAATTATTGGTGGACATGGATTTGGACCTGCTTCTTTAACTACTTTTATTATAAAATCCTTAACACCCTGAAGGCCATCAGAAGGTTTTAACATTTTTATTTGACTCATATTTTCAGAACCAAAGCCTTTAGGTGCTACAGTAATCTTTAGCTTATCTCCTGGAACTATATTATAGTAAATCATAGCTGGAGTATTATCCTTTGTATTTACTCTATCTAATGGATCCTTAACTACAGATTTTCTTAGGTATCCATCTTTATATCCTTGTCTTACACCTTCATTTATTGCATCCTCAAGAGCCCCTCCAACTACTTGAACATCTTGACCTATTTCTATAAATACACAAGCCACACCAGTATCTTGACACATAGGCATATCTTCATTTTTAGCTATATCAGCATTCACTAATATTTTATTTAATATTCCCTTTGCAATATCCCAATCTTCTTCCTCATGAGATTTCATAAGTCTATTTTTTATATCACTACCTAAATAGTAATTTGCATCAATACATAGTTTTCTTATAGCTTCTGTTATCTGTGAAACTTTAATTTCTCTCATATATAATCCTCCTAAACCTATTAATTAAACACATTATTTATAAGATTAATTCACTACTGTAGTTTGATTTAAATCCCATGAATAATATCTCTCATTTCTATAATTATTATAAGTAAAAAGGCAGTTTTTACTTAAACCGCCTTTTTACTTTATACCTAATGGATTATTTATTTCTTCTATTTACTAAGGCAACAACCCTATTCATTTCATTGTTTACTATCATGTAGCCTTCATCAACACCCATACCTGGTTTAGCTAGACATTGATCTGCTCCACAAGCCATAGCAATGTTAGTGCAAACTTCTGCTGATCTATTTGTTTCGTTGCATGTTCCTCCACAGTAAGCTCCAACATGTTTCTTCTTGCAATACAATATAGCTTCTATTGTATTATTTACTCCTCCAAGGTCTGGAGTTTTTATTTGAAGCATATGTCCTGAATTGTTATCTGCAAAGAATGCTACGTCTTCATAAGTATTACACCATTCATCAGCAACTAATTCCACATTGATATTTCTATTATCAAGTTCAACTGTTAGCTCCCTTAATGCTTCCATTTGTCTTTCTCTATGCTCTACATCCATTGGTCCTTCTATTCTTAATTTAAATGGTTTAGCAGCCTCTTCTAATGTTGCTATGTAGTCTGCCATTGCTTTTGTATCACAATTAAATGCAACTCCTATAGTTCCATAAACATCTATATGGAATATTGGGTTATAGTCTTCACTAGTTCTTAATTTTAAAACTCTATCACTTAACCATTTTACATATTCAAGAAGTTTTTCACCCTTTAAGCCTAACTTCTCTTCTACATTGTTTATTAAAGCATGAGGCAAAACGTCTGCTCCCTTGATAATCATCTTATCAGCATTGTTGTATCTGTCATCTCCTGATTGGGTAAATATAGGAATTCTATTGATTTCTACTCCAGTATTATATTCATCTCTTACAACTTCAGCCATAGTAACTTTTTTAGCTTTAGCTACACCATCAAGGATCGCTTGAGTTACACCATATCTGATAGCTGTATGAAGTCTTTTACCATTTACCAACATTTTATCAAATTCTTCAGCTAAACATTTAAAATTAGTTAATTCTCTACCTATAAGTTTTGGTGCTATTTCCTTTTCTATAACTGGTATGAAATCTTTAGCTAAAAATAATGGATCACGTCCACCTGCTCCTGAATATTGAACAGCTGCACAATCACCGTGTGCTACTTGACCATCTTCAAGTATTAACATTACAGATATAGATTCTCCTGCTTGTCTTATAGATGTAAATCCTTCAGTTACTGGCTCTCCAATATAAGTAAATCCATCATGACCAGCTCCAGCTTTTATTGCTCTTTGGTCATCAAAATAAAATCCAGTTCTTCCTGCAGAACATACTACATCAACAATTTTCATTTAAATACACCTTGCTTTCTATAATTTAAGAATTTTATATTAGTTTATTGTTAGCTTATAAATTATAAATGTTATTTTTCTGGTCTTCCAACAAGCTTTCCTTTTCCTACAGCAAATATATCATCTATTGTCATTTGGAATCCAACTGGACGATTTTCGTATTTTCCTCTTTCGTCTAGCTTTTTCATATTGAAAGCTTTAAGCTCTGCTGTAAATGGAACATTTCCAAATTTAAGATATCTTACTGCTCCATTATTATCTCTTGCAGGCATCATTTTACCAGCGTTATATTTACTTGGTGCAAATGGAATATCTATAACTCCCATATCAAAGCCTTTAACAGCACCTTTCGCTAAGTCACCGTCTCCTACTTCATATAACTTATCTACCATGCATCTTGTTTCAGCTTTAATTATAGCAATTTCAGTTCTAAGTTCATCAGATAAGTGCATTTGTTGACCTTTTAATAAGTTTAAAGTCATTTTAGTTGCTCTTATACCTTGAGCATTTGCTTCTTTAGTTGGTATACCTATAGCTTCATGTGGAGTTTTAACTATAACTTTTGTAGCTCCTGCTAATGCTGCTGCTGCTGCCCCTGTAGATATAACACCAAAAGCCTTAGCTTCATCAGCTGGGAATCCTCCCATCCATTGATGGAATACTGTTGTTAAATAAACATCACCGTAACCATAAGCTCTTAAGTAATCGCTACATTGTTCTTCAAGAGCTCTAATTGCTGCTACGTCTTGTATTAAGTTACCACACTGACCATATCCAACTGTAATATTTTTAACACCTTGCTCTGCTGCAAGTAGTGCTTCTACTATTGCAACTGCATTAGATGTACTTGGTGGTACTAAAGTTCCTGTTAATGGACCAAATGGCTCTCTATTAATAGATATGCCTTGCTCTTCATAGAAACCTACTAATCTATCACAATATTGCCAGTCAAGAATAGTTTTTTCTAGTGTAACACTTTTAGCATATGGTATATTATATGATATACCGCCACCTTCATTTGATGTCCAACCTGATGCATGAGTAATTTCTGCAAGTAATCTACCATCTGGAGTACCGTGTCTTGATTCTAATGGTAGATTAACAGATTCAAATACTCTTCTGCATCCTTTAACACCATGGTTAACTCCTGGAAATCCATTTAAAAGTGATCTTCTAGCTTTTATACTTTCTTGTATTCCAACTTCACATTCTTCATATCTGTTTTGTCTTGTGTAACTATCTATTGTTGATGGTAGAAGATCTGCTCCGCCTTCTTTGTCTAAGTAATTTAGTAATTCTATGTGGCTATCTAATAAAGCTACACCGGCCCTAGGTTGAGCTAATGTTATGCCCGCTTCCTTTGCTTCAATTAATTTTTTAGCAAAGTTCTTGTGTGCTGGAATTTTTTTGTTGTAGTCTATAGCCTCCTGTAAATCTACTTCTTTACCTGTTGGCCATTGTGCTAAAACCTCTTCTCTTGTCTTAAAAAACTCTTCCTCGGTCCACTTTTTGTTTTTTAGTTCCACTTTAATTTACCTCCTAGTAATTTACACTTCCACTAAATATTTTTTCATTATTCTTACTGCTTTATCAGGATAATCCTGAGCTAACAGACCCATTGATGATAATATATAAGTTTTATCTACTAAAGTTTTTGGATTCCTAGGTCTTAAAGAAGTAGCATTTTCTTTATGGAAGTTTCCTGCCTTCAATATTTCACCTGGATGTTTACTATGAACTAAAACCCCCCCTGTACCAATCATATATTTTACATCCATAAGATCTTTTCCTAATTGATTGTATACAGCTCCCATAGGTGTATATATGCATTCAACAGTACCACAGTGTCTTTCCATAGAAAGCTCTGTAGCTGCCTTTGCCATAGCTTCATCAAATTTTATATCTTCATCTGTTGCAGGTACCATTTTAATATTGCTATTTCTATATTTACATCTTTCTTCAATGTCTATCTTTCTATCTTTATCATTTAAATATGCTCTAAGCTTTCTACTACCTGCAGCTTCCCAAAGAGACACAGCTGAATATCTCATACCTAAGTCACCTTCTACAGTTCTTTTTGCAAAAGGCTCCTCTAACCCCTTCATATTTACTCCGCCCTTTGTTGGCTCTCCATATCCAATAGAGTGTACATCAGTAGTAGCTCCCCCTATGTCAACAATGATTAAGTCTCCAATACCTTCCTCTTCATCAGTACCTTCACCCAACACTCTAGCTGCTTTAAGTACAGCTGCTGGTGTAGGCATCAATATGCCATTTACAAAATTTTCTGCGTTGGATAATCCTTTTGCATCGGTTATCCTATCCATGAATACTTTTCTTATTTCTTCTCTTGCTGGTTCTACATTCAAAGCATTTAATTGTGGCATAACATTTTCTGTTATACTGAAATAAAATCCTGCTTTTTCAAAGATTTCTTTTATCTCATCATTAGCACTTTTATTCCCTGCTACAACCATAGGAAGATTAACATCTAGATCTACTAACATCTTTGCGTTATGTAGAATACATTGTTTATTTCCTCCATTAGTGCCACCAGCTAAAAGAATTATATCTACATCAGAATTTTTTATTTCTAATACTTCATCTTTGGTTAATTCATAACTATATACTTTTATAACTCGAGCTCCTGCTCCTAAAGCAGCTCTCTTAGCAGCTTCTGCTGTAAGATCTGGCACAAGTCCAATCGCTACCATTTTTAAGCCTCCAGCTGCAGATGAACAAGCAAGCTTTTCAATGAAATTTACTTCTTTTCCTTCTAGCTTATTCATAAGCTTATCATAAGCTTTATTAAATCCTATCATTATATCATCTTCGATAGTTGTTATGTCCTTGGCTGTAGCTAATATTTCTTCATTATCTATATCTACTGCAGTCAATTTGGTATAAGTACTACCAAAGTCCAAAAGTAAATATGCATTCATTTTAATCACTCCAGCTCTCTATTATAATTCCAAGTAAAATATACTTTAGTTAGTTTATATGATTCTGTCTATTCTATTTCTAAATCTTCCTTTAAGTCATGGATAGTAGTGTCTATACTTGTTCCTGGTGGGTAAACCCTATTAAATCCCATAGCTTTAAATCTTGAATGAACCTCATCCCAATCTTGTTTACCTACAACTATGTTACCGCCAACATAGATAAGAATGTCTTTTAATCCTGATTCATCACACTTTTCTCTTAAGCCTCTACAGTCAATCTCTCCATGTCCATAAAGAGAAGAAACGATTATTGCATCAGCATTTGTTTCCACTGCAGCATTTATAAAGTCTTCTTGTGGTGATAGTACTCCGATATTGATAACTTCAAACCCTGCTTCTGTTAATGCATAATCCATGATTTTGTTACCTACAGCATGGCAATCTGCTCCAATAACACCAAGAACTAATGTCTTCTTTTCCATTTTTAATTCCTCCTGAATTAATTTTTTTGATACTTTAATTCTACAATTTTTGACTTAAGTGCCTTCACTGATGTGGAGTCTAAGTTATAAGAAAATTCTATAAGCTCTTTATTTTCATGATTAAGCTTACAAACATCCTTATATCTACCTGGAGTTACTATTAGTACCTCCGATTTATCAACTATGTGTTTTAATTTAGCTTCTTCAGTTATACTAAAATACTCAACTGATAAATCTGAAAGACCCGCTTTATCAAGTGCTGACTTTATTTTAAATATAAACTCTTCAGATAAACAAATAAAAGTAAACTTTGTTCCTGAAGGATGTCTAGCGATTCTTACAATGGATTCTAGATTAGGGCTTACTGCTACTCCTAGTATTTCTTTGTTAAAGCCAGTCAAAAACCCATCTACATCATTTACATGATTGAAAGGTGATATAATTACTTCACAAGTCGAAAGCTTGTCCTTTGTGTCATCACTCATCTTTTCTAAGTCTGTTAAAGTAAATGGTATCGTATTCATATTTGTTATTGACGTTATTTCTTTACTAAACATTCTTGCTTGCTCGATATTACATTCTACAAATGCCGAAGTAACTTTATTCATAACATCCTTTTTTTCACTAACCCTATTTGTTACTATGTCTAAAAAATCATCTGGATCTATGCCACATTCTAAAGCTTCTTCAAGGGCTAAATCCACAAATTTATTTATTTTCCTTCTACTATCATAACTTTGCCATGATACGACTTCTTCTGCTACAAATGTACCTTTTCCTCGAATAGATTTTAATACGCCCTTAGCTTCTAGTTCATTATAGGCAGCACTAATGGTATTTCTACTAACTACTAACTCTTGAGACAATTCTCTTTCTGTAGGCATCTTACTTCCAACTCTCAAAGTTCCATCTTTTATAAGATTCATTATTTGTTTTTTTACCTGTATATAAAGAGGTACCCCATTTTTTTTATCAATTGTAATGTTCAAAATCTCATCTCCTGACCCTTTGGACTAATGGCTTAATCCAATCCTTAATCATAATATCATATGGCCTAATCATTTGCAATTTTATATTTCTGTATATTCTATAAAGAGCCTACCTTTTATAGAAAAAGTAAGCTCTTATCTTTAATTTTCTCCTTCTTTCAAGTAAATGCTTATAGATTCAGCCAATGCATCCGCAATCTTTTTTTGATAATCTTCATTTTTTAGCTTTTGCGATTCTTCAAGATTACTTAAAAATCCACACTCTACAATAACCCCTGGCATGTTATCATTACCTCTTAATACCTTATATTGAGTTCCTGCAGCCTTTGCTTTTCTCTTATTGGACTGGTCCAATTTATCTTTTAATGTACTTTGCATAATATTTGCTAATTTCTCACTTTCCTCATAATTTGAATACCATACTTGAGCACCTTTACAATAGGATTCTGGGAATGTATTTAAATGTATACTAACAAATACGTCACAATTTGTTTCTTCTTTTAAACTAACCCTTTTATTTAAGTCCTCATGCTTTTTCTCTTTAACTGATTTTCCTTCAGTATAAAGTCCAACATCTTCTGTTCTTGTAAATTCAACATTATATCCTTGACTCTTCAGATTTGCCCCTAAGAGTAGTCCAATATTTAGGTTTATATTCTTCTCTGTAGTTCCATCTTTAGATGAAGCACCTCCATCCATTCCTCCGTGCCCTGGATCAATCAGTATTATCTTACTTTTTTCTTGTTCTGATTCAGCATTTTTATAAGTAGTAACCACGTTATTTACATTAATTACAGACATGCATATGAATCCTAAAATAATTACTGTAAGTATAGATATTAATTTAGTGTTCTTAATGGTTCCCCCCACCTTTTTTATTACTCTGTAATTATACTTATTCATAAATCTCTACTATTATTCTTTTACCTACATAATAAAAACCTTTTGGATACATATTCTCCAAAAGGTTTTTAACATTATGATATAAAATACTACTAATTTAGTTTTCATATATTATTTCTGCTATATTTACTGAGTGATCTCCTATTCTTTCTAAATTACTTATTAAATCTAAGAAAATTGTTCCCACTACAGCATTACAGATACCAGTATTTAATCTCTTTATATGTGATGCTCTTAATTCTTTTTCAAGAGAGTCTATTCTTTCTTCTATCCCTCTTATACCTGCTGCTTTATCTCTATTATAATTTTTAAAACAATCTATACTCATTTCTACTGCACTTACAGTATAGTCAAACATACCTTTTATTTCATTCAAAGCATCTGGAGAAAAGGTCAATCTTTTAGTGATCCTCTCACTCGCAAGGTCTGCAATATTCTCTGCATGATCTCCTATACGCTCAATATCATTTACTACATGAAAATATGCAGCTAGTTCTGCTCTCTGCTCTTCTCCTAAATCTGAGTTAGACAACTTAACTAAATACCTTGTGATATCATGTTCTAGTAAATTTATTACTTTTTCATTGTTGTATGCTACTTTTATTTGTTCCTCATCACCTTGTAAAAAAGAATTCATAGCTACTTTTAGATTTTCCTTTGCCTTCTCAGCCATTCTTACAATTTCATTAGTTGTTTGACCAAAGGCTATTGCTGGAGTCTCTAGTAACCTTTCATCTATATATTTAACTCCTGGTACATCCTTCTCCTCTTCACCAGGAATTATCTTATTAACAAAGGCAACAAGATATTTAATTAAAGGAAGTAATAGTAGCGTATTTACCAAATTAAATAAAGTGTGAGCATTTGCTATTTGTCTTGGTATAGCTTCTGCCCCTGCATTTGGGCTTATTGCTAAAACTACATCAGCTAAGAATGTAACTGGAATGATTAAGAATATAACGGCTCCTATTAAGTTAAATAACAAGTGAATAACTGCTGCTTTTTTTGCAGTTATTGAAGTTCCTATACTAGATATTAAGGCTGTCACGCATGTCCCAATGTTATTACCTAATAATATTGGTATTGCTACAGTTAATGGTAAACTTCCTGTAGATGCTAATGCTACTAGTATACCTGTAGAAGCTGATGAGCTTTGAAGTACAGCTGTCATCATCATTCCTATTAAAAGTCCAAATATAGTATGTCCTTCTAATTTTAGTATTAAATTTGTAAAGAATACTGATTCTTTAAGAGGCAACATTGCACTTGACATAAGTTTTAACCCTAAAAATAATATTCCAAAACCAAGAACAATTTGACCCACTTCTTTTACTTTTCTTTTATTGCAAAAAAGTATCATAACTGCACCAATAGCTAAAAATACAGGTGCAAAAGCATCAAATTTAAATGTTATTAATTGAGCTGTTATTGTAGTTCCAATGTTAGCTCCCATTATAACAGAAGTTGCTTGATACAAATTCATGAGCCCTGCATTAACAAATCCAACAATCATTACTGTAGTAGCACTACTACTTTGAATAATAGCAGTAACGATAGTACCAGTTAATACACCTTTTACTGGATTAGATGTTATTCTATCAAAAATTCCTTTCAGTTTATCTCCTGCTGCATTTTCAAGACCATCTCCCATTAGCTTCATTCCATATAGAAAAAGTCCCAGTCCTCCTAAAAGGTTAATAATCAAAAATATGATATTATACATCAATTTACCTCCCACAACAAATCTCATTCCTCGATATGTACATTGTCTTTATTCATTAAAATTCCATACTAATAATACACTATAATTAAATTTATGTTAATACCTTTTTACATATTTAACATGAATTTAACATAACTTTTCATAAATATGTAAGTAGTTTTGCAATTTTAATTTCACTAATGTTATAAATAAAAAGTCTTGACTAAAAAAATTTTCCAAAAAATAAAAATAAGGAGTATATGCACTCCTTATTTTTATATGACATACAGTTGTATGTACAAATACTATCTTTTTGAGAATTGAGAAGCTCTTCTTGCTTTCTTAAGACCGTATTTCTTTCTTTCTTTCATTCTTGGGTCTCTTGTTAAGAATCCAGCTTTTTTAAGTTCTGGTCTTAAGCTCTCATCAGCTTTTAATAAAGCTCTTGATACTCCGTGTCTGATAGCTCCAGCTTGACCTGTGTATCCACCACCGTGTACATTAACTAAAACGTCAAATTTATCTTTAGTTCCTGTTAATACTAATGGTTGGTTAACTATGAATTTTAATGTATCTAATCCAAAATAGTTATCCATATCTCTTTTATTTATTACAACTTTACCTTCACCAGGTACAAGTCTTACTCTAGCAACTGATTTCTTTCTTCTACCTGTTCCAAAATGTTGAACTTTTGCCATTATTTATTCCTCCTTACAATACTATATTAGTATTTTAATTCTAATACTTCTGGTTTTTGAGCATGATTTTTGTGCTCTGGTCCTCTGTAAACTGTTAGCTTCTTAGCCATTTGTCTTCCAAGAACTCCTTTTGGAAGCATTCTTCTTACAGCTTCTTCAAATACGAATTCTGGCTTCTTAGCTAATGCTTCTCTGTAAGGGATCTCTTTTAATCCGCCTGGATATAATGAGTGATGTCTTAACATTTTTTGATCTAATTTCTTTCCTGTTAAAACTATTTTCTCTGCATTTACAACTATTACATAATCTCCAGTATCTACGTTTGGAGTAAATTCTGGTTTATTTTTACCTCTTAATATAGAAGCTATTTGACTTGCAGCTCTACCTAAAGTCATTCCTTCAACGTCTACTACATACCATTTTCTTTGTATTTCACTTGGTTTAGCTAAGTATGATTTCATCTTACTACCTCCCTGATTTTTAACAATTATAATTCTATGGATAAAGATCCGGGGCTAATGGATCTTACACACAAATATTTATTATACGAACAAAATTTATTATAATACAATTTCCCGGGTGTGTCAATAATTTTTACTATTATTAATAATAAACTTCAATTAAACATAAACCCTGAGGTGAACATGTCTTTCCTGCTTTTTTTCGATCTCTACTTAATATTATTTTAGGTATATCCTCTGCTTTTATCTTCCCACTTCCTACATCTATAAGAGTTCCTATTATAATTCTTGCCATATTATATAAAAATCCATCAGCAGCTATATATACTTTGATATAGTCTTGATTTTTAACTATATCAACTTTACTAATAGTTCTTGTAGTTGTTTTAACTGAACTTCCTATATTCCTAAAAGCCTCAAAATCGTGAGTTCCTATAAAAAACTTTGCAGCTTCATTCATTTTCTCTATGCATAAATTCTTTCTATAGTGATATGAAAAATTTCTACATATAGGCATTCTTACTTCTGTATTTAATATTGTATAACAATACATCTTCCCTTTTGAATCATATCTAGCATGAAAATCATCATCAACTTGTGATGACTTAATTACAGATATATCTTCTGGTAATACATGATTTAATGCTTCCCTAAACTTTTCTACAGGAATATTATTATTAGTCTTAAAATTACACACATATCCTTTAGCATGGACTTTACTATCTGTTCTGCTACAGCCAACTAATTCAACTTTTTCACCAGTGAGCTTAGAAATTGCACTTTCAACTGTTCCTTGAACTGTTTCTCCCTTAGGTTGTTTTTGCCAACCCATATAATTAGTTCCGTCATATTCTAGTATTAACTTAACATTTTTCATATATATATCCCTTTATTCTACTACATCTAAAATCTCATATATATAACTATTACAGTTAATGTTGCCATTACAACCATTCCAACATAATCTCTAGAAGTGACTTTAAGTATTTTCATTCTAGTTCTTCCTTCTCCACCTCTATAACATCTAGCTTCCATTGCCATTGCTAATTCATCTGCTCTTCTAAAGGAACTAATGAATAGTGGTACAAGTAATGGTATAAGGCTTTTAGCTCTATTCACGATACTTCCACTTTCAAAATCTGCACCTCTTGCCTTTTGAGCCTTCATTATTTTATCAGTCTCATCCATTAAAGTAGGTATAAACCTTAGTGCAATAGTCATCATCATAGCAAGTTCATGAGCTGGTACCCCAATTCGTTTAAATGGTCCTAGCAATTTTTCTATTCCATCAGTAAGTTCTATTGGTGATGTAGTTAAGGTTAATAGAGATGTTCCTATAATAAGAAAAGTAAGTCTTAAAACCATGAATACAGCTGTTACTATACCTTCTTTATATATTTTTACAAATCCCCATTGCCATAATAATACGCTGCCTCTAGTTAAAAACACATTAAATAGTGCTGTTATTATCATTAGTATAAATATAGGCTTTAACCCCTTATATATGTATCTAAATTGAATCTTAGATACCATTATAGCCATCATTGTAAATATAAAAATAACAATATATCCTGAGAACTCTTTTATTAAAAATAAGTCTATTATAAATAGTAAGGAAAATAGTATCTTTACCCTAGCATCTAACTTATGGACAAATGAATCTCCAGGTATATATTGGCCTATGGTAATATCTTTAATCATATTTACTCCTCCACAACTTTATAAAAGGAGCCTAGTTTTTTGCTAGTATCCTAAGTAACTCTTTTTTAGCTTGTTCTAATGTGAAAATATCATCAGGTAATTCAAATCCAACCTTTCTCAATTCTCGCATAAGATATGTTACCTGTGGCACTGCAAGACCTACATTTTCTAAAGTATCCACTTCTTTAAAAATTTCCTTTGGTGTACCATCTAATACACATTTTCCTTCATCCATTACTAATATTCGGTCTGCAACCTTTGCCACATCCTCCATACTATGAGATACAAGAATGATAGTCATGTTATAAGATTTATGAAGTTTATATAGCTCTCCTAGAATTTCATCTCTCCCCTTAGGGTCTAATCCAGCTGTTGGCTCGTCTAATATTAAAACCTTTGGTTCCATAGCTACAACTCCAGCTATTGCTACTCTTCTTTTTTGTCCTCCACTTAGGTCAAATGGAGATTTATTTTTGTAAGTTTCATAGTCTAAACCTACCATATCCATAGCTCTTTTAGTTCTCTCTAAAGCTTCTTCATCATTAAGCCCTAAATTCTTAGGTCCAAACATTATGTCCTTTTCTATTGTTTCTTCAAAAAGTTGGTATTCTGCGTATTGAAATACTAAGCCAACCTTTTTTCTTATGTCTGTAAGCTTAACTCCACTAGCAGTAATATCTACATCATCCACAATTATTTTCCCTTGGTTAGGCTTCAATAATCCATTCATATGCTGTATCAATGTAGACTTACCTGAGCCTGTATGTCCAATGAGAGCTACAAATTCGCCATCATTTATATTCACATTAACATTACTAAGGGCAACCTTTTCAAAGGGAGTTTTAGCCATATATATATGAGTTAAATTTTCTATTTTAATTGACATAATTCTCTCACCATCTCATCTATAGTTAATATATCTGATTTTATATTAACACCTGATTTATTTAATTCATAAGCCAATTCTGTCATTTGTGGTACATCCAAACCTAAGTTTTTCATAATTTCTACATTTTGAAATACTTCTCTTGGCTTTCCTTCTACTATAACTTTTCCTGAATCCATAACATATATCTTATCTGCTGCAACAGCTTCTTCCATAAAGTGTGTTATGTATACTATTGTAATTCCATTTTTTTTATTTAAATCCATTATTGTACTCATAACTTCTTTTCTTCCAGATGGATCAAGCATGGCTGTTGGTTCATCTAATACTATACACTCAGGCATCATAGCTAATATACCAGCAATAGCTACACGTTGCTTTTGACCTCCAGATAGAAGATGTGGTCCATGTTTTTTATAATCATACATGTTTACTCTCTTAAGTGACTCATCTACTCTTCTTCTTATCTCATTGGTTTCTACTCCTAAGTTCTCCGGTCCAAAAGCTACATCCTCTTCTACTATGGTAGCAACGATTTGGTTGTCAGGATTTTGAAAAACCATACCTGCTTTGCTTCTTACATTCCATACATTTTCCTCATTACTAGTATCATATCCAGACACACTAATTTTGCCCTCTGTCGGAATTAAGAGTGCATTTATATGCTTTGCAAAAGTAGATTTTCCTGATCCATTATGACCTAATACAACTACAAATTCGCCCTTATTAATGGTAATATTAACACCATCTATAGCTAATTTTATATTACCTTCACTATCCGGAGGATAAGTATATCTCAAGTTTTCACTAATAATTTCTGGTATTTTTACACTCGATGAATTTAAATTATCAAATTCATTCATTTTATTGGTTTCATTAGACTGTTTTATTTGATTATCTCTAAAATTTATATTAGTTTCCATCAATTATCCCTCCATTAGAGAGTTACTATCTAAAGTTCAATTTTATAACAAAACGGGGACTAAGTTAGCCTTACTTAATCCCCTTGAATTATTATACTAATTCTAATACAACAACCTCTGCTCCATCGCCTCTTCTTGGTCCCATTTTCATTATTCTAGTGTATCCACCATTTCTCTCAGCGTATTTTGGAGCTACGTTATCAAATAAATTCTTAACAACATCCTCTTCTGTAACAAATGCAAGCACTTGTCTTCTAGCATGAAGATCTCCTCTTTTAGCTAAAGTTATCATTTTCTCAGCTAATCTTTTAGTTTCTTTTGCTCTAGCTTCAGTTGTTTCTATTCTACCGTGCTTTAAGAAACTAGTCGTAAGATTTCTAAGCATTGCCATTCTTTGATCAGTTGGACGTCCTAACTTACGTTGCTGTGCCATATCTATACCTCCTTACTCTTCGCTAGGTTTGAATCCCAATCCTAAGCCTTCAAGTTTTTGTTCAACCTCTTCAAGAGATTTCTTTCCTAGGTTTCTTACCTTCATCATATCATCCATTGATTTTTCTGTTAACTCTTGAACAGTATTAATACCTGCTCTCTTTAAGCAGTTAAAGCTTCTAACAGATAAATCTAATTCTTCAATAGTCATTTCTAGGACTTTTTCTTTCTTATCTTCTTCTTTTTCTATCATTATCTCAACATTATCTGCATGATCAGTTAATGTCATAAATAACTTAAAGTGTTCGATAAGAATTTTAGCTGATAAACCAATGGCTTCATCAGGTCTAATAGTTCCATTTGTCCAAATTTCTATAGTTAATTTATCATAATCTGTGATCTGTCCTACTCTTGTATTCTCAACTGTAAAGTTAACTCTCTTAACTGGAGTATATATTGAATCAACAGGTATAGTTGATATTGGCTTATCATCAGTTTTGTTCTTATTTTGAGAAACATAACCTCTACCACTATTAATATTTATCTCCATAAATAACTTTCCACCATCATCTAGTGTAGCTATATGAAGATCCTTATTAACTACTTCAACATCTCCGTCTGCTTTAATATCTGCTCCTGTAACTTCACCAGGACCTTCAGCATCAATATATATTGTTCTTGGGCCCTCACCAGACATCTTAAGTGCTAATTCCTTTATATTTAGAATTAACTCAGAAACATCTTCTTTAACTCCATGTATAGTTGAGAATTCATGTAAAACACCATCAATTTTAATCGAATTAGCAGCAACTCCAGGTAGTGAAGAAAGAAGAATTCTTCTTAATGCATTACCTAAAGTTATTCCATAACCTCTTTCTAATGGTTCAACAACAAACTTGCCATATGTACCATTTTCAGCGGTTTCAACACATTCTATTTTTGGCTTTTCAATTTCTAACATTTATAACCCTCCTTTTAAATTTAGTGGTTTTTTTATATCGAGGGCAACTGATTACATTATTGACTATTTACTGTATAACTCAACGATTAATGTTTCGTTAACAGGAACGTCTATGTCTTCTCTTGCTGGTATTGAAGCAACCTTACCTTCAAATGATTCAATATTTCCTTCTAACCAAGTTGGTAGAGTTTTTGGATTTTCAGCAAAAACTTTGAATTTTTCAGAAGATCTGCTTTTTTCTCTAACTGATATTACATCTCCAGCTTTAACAGAGTAAGATGCGATATCTACTTTTTTACCATTTACTAAGAAATGTCCGTGGTTTACTAATTGTCTAGCTTCAACTCTTGAGCTTCCGTATCCTAATCTATAAACAACGTTATCTAATCTTAATTCTAGGAATTTTAATAAGTTTTCACCTGTAATTCCTCTTTGCTTTTCAGCTTTCTCATAGTACTTTCTAAATTGTCCTTCTAGAACTCCATATATTCTCTTAGCTTTTTGCTTTTCTCTTAATTGAGTTCCATAGTTTGACATTTTCTTTCTACTTTGACCGTGCTGACCTGGTGCATAACCTCTTCTAGTAAAAGCGCACTTCTCAGTAAAGCATCTATCACCTTTAAGGTTAAGCTTAAGGCCCTCTCTTCTACAAAGTCTGCATGTAGCGCCTGTGTATCTTGCCATTCATTACACCTCCTGTTAATTAAACTCTTCTTCTTTTTGGTGGTCTACATCCATTGTGTGGAATTGGAGTTACATCTTTAATTAAAGTAACTTCTAATCCTGCAGCTTGAAGTGATCTTATAGCCGCTTCTCTTCCTGCTCCTGGACCTTTAACGTAAACTTCTATACTTTTTAAACCATGTTCCATCGCTGCTTTAGCTGCTGTTTCAGCTGCCATTTGAGCTGCAAATGGAGTACTTTTTCTTGAACCTCTAAATCCTAATCCACCAGCACTTGCCCATGACAATGCGTTTCCAGCTGCATCAGTAAGTGTAACGATGGAATTATTGAAAGTAGATTTAATGTGTGCAGCACCGTGCTCAACATTTTTTCTTTCTTTTTTTCTTCTACTTCTAACTTTCTTTTGAGCCATTATATTCCCTCCTTACTATTTCTTCTTACCTACTATAGTCTTCTTAGGACCTTTTCTTGTTCTTGCATTAGTCTTAGTCTTTTGACCTCTAACTGTAAGACCTCTTCTATGTCTTATTCCTCTATAACATCCGATTTCTTTAAGTCTCTTTATATCTAAGGCAACTTTTCTTCTAAGATCACCTTCGACCATTATGTTCTTATTTACATAATCTCTTAAAGTATTTACTTCATCTTCAGTTAAATCCTTGATTCTTGTATCCGGATTCACTCCTGTAGCTTCAAGTATCTCATGAGATTTTGGTAGTCCTATACCAAATATATAAGTTAGACCTATCTCAACTCTTTTTTCTTTTGGTAGGTCAATACCTGCAATTCTTGCCATCTACAATCTACACCTCCTAAGTATCACTACTTATTTATTTTCATTAACCTTGTTTTTGTTTATGTTTAGGATTTTCACAGATAACCATTACTCTTCCTTTTCTTTTTATAACTTTACATTTTTCACATATAGGTTTAACTGATGGTCTTACCTTCATAGCTAACCCTCCTTATTACTTATCTCTCCAAGTTATTCTCCCACGAGTCAAATCATATGGAGAAAGTTCTACTGTAACCTTATCGCCTGGTAAAATTCTTATAAAGTTCATTCTTAACTTTCCAGAAATATGAGCAAGTATCTTGTGCCCACTCTCTAATTCAACTTGGAAAGTTGCATTAGGTAGAGTTTCTAGAACGACACCTTGCATTTCAATTATATCATCTTTTGACATAAGGGTAATCAAACCTCCTCTATTATATCCTCAACCTGCAAAAATTTTCTTATTTTAGAATTACTGATCTTTCCATCAGATAAGATAGTACTTCTAATATCTTCAGCCAAAATATTTGTAAAAGACAAATGCTTAATTTTCTTTTTCTTTGGCCTATCAATTTTTCTAAGGTCTCCATCTGAAATATAGACATACTTATCGTCTATTATACCAATAATGATAAAGTATTTTCCTTTATCTCTTCCTGATTTTGAATGTACTACCTTACCTAAAAGGCTGTCATCATCCACACTAGTCACCTCATTAGCTCAAAGTTAGTATTTCTACACCATCATTAGTTATAGCTATAGTATTTTCGTAATGAGCAGATAACTTTCCATCACTAGTCACTACAGTCCAACCATCTGGTTTAATTTTAACTTTGTAATTTCCCATGTTTATCATAGGTTCAATTGCAAGTACTACACCGTGTACTAACTTAGGACCTTTTCCAGCAGTACCGTAATTAGGAACTTGTGGGTCTTCATGCATAGCAGTTCCTATGCCGTGTCCAACAAAATCCCTAACCACAGAATATCCAAAACTCTCAGCATGCTTTTGAATAGCTGCTGAAATATCGGTAAGTCTGTTCCCCACTACTGCTTTTTCAATGCCCTTAAAGAATGATTCTTTAGTGACATCTATTAGATGTTGTGCTTCCTTAGAAATACTTCCTACTGGAAAAGTTCGTGCAGCATCACCATGATAGCCATTAAGTATCGCTCCACAATCAACACTGATTATATCACCTTCAACTAATACGGTGTCATTCGGGATACCATGTATTACTACATCATTTACTGATGCACATATTGATCCTGGAAACCCTCCATATCCTTTAAAAGATGGTATAGCTCCTTGTGCTAATATAAACTCTTCAGCAAGTTTATCAATTTCTGCAGTGGTTATTCCTGGTTTTATTACCTCTTGAATCATTGCTAGGGTATCGGCAACAACCTTACCAGCACTCCTCATATATTCTAGTTCTGTATCACTCTTAATATTCATCACTATTTATCGCTCCTAAGATACCACAGATATTCTTAAAAACATCATTAATAGCTTGCGTTCCATCAACTTCTGCTAATAGATTTTTCTTTCTATAGTACTCTATTAACGGTTGAGTTTGTGCATCATATATTTCAAGTCTTTCACTTACTGTCGCTTCATTATCATCTGTTCTTTGTATTACAACACTACCGCAAACGTCACACTTTCCATCGTTTTTAGTAGGATTATATTTTACGTGATAACTAGCTCCACAAGTAGTACATACACGTCTTCCTGTCATTCTATCTATAATAAAACCCTTAGGAACCTCTATCAATAGGGCAGTATCTAGTTTTAATTTCATTTCTTTAAGTAAAACTTCTAATGCCTCTGCTTGATTTACAGTCCTTGGATAACCATCTAGTAAAAATCCATTTTTGCAGTCATCCTGCTTTAATCTATCTTTAATTAAATCGATAGTTAATTCATCTGGTACTAGATGACCTTTATCTATATATTTTTTAGCTTCAATCCCTAAAGGCGTTGCTTGAGAGATATTATATCTAAAAATATCTCCAGTAGATATGTGTGGTATAGAGTATTTATTACAGATTGACTTTGCCTGAGTTCCTTTTCCGGCTCCAGGAGGACCTAATAAAATAACTCTCACTAGTATCAACTCCAAATTAAAATTTTTATTTAAGGAACCCTTCATAATGTCTCATTACTAGCTGAGATTCTAATTGTTTCATAGTATCAAGAGATACACCAACTAAAATTAATAAACTAGTTCCACCAAATGAAACTCCCTTAAAATTACTGAATATAGCTGCTAATATAGGCACTATAGCTATAATTCCAGCAAATGTTCCACCTAAAAGGGATATTCTTGTCAAAATCTTCTCTAAGTAAATTTCAGTTTTTTCACCTGGTCTTATACCTGGAATAAATCCTGATGATTTATTCATATTTTCAGCCATCTCGTCTGGTTTGAAAGTAATTATAGTATAAAACCAAGCAAAGAATAATACTAATAAAAAGTATGCTATTACATATTTTATAGTATCTTGCTTAAATATACTCCAAGAACTGTTATTAACAAATACCGCAAAGGAAGATTCCGGCCATATTTGTGCTATAACCGATGGAAATTGCATTACTGACATACCAAAGATTATTGCCATAACTCCAGAAGAATTTAATCCTATTGGAATATGTGATGATTGACCTTTTATAACTTTTCTTCCTATTGCCTTACCGGCATATTGCACTGGAATTCTTCGTTCTGCTAAATTTATAACAATTACTGTAATTAATAAAGCTAAAGCTACTGCTACGAATATTACAACCTCTACCGGACTAACCTCTCCTGTTTTAAGAAGCCCTGCTATTTGATAAGCTGTTTGTGGTAGTGAAGATATTATGTTTACAAATATAATCACTGATACACCACTTCCAATTCCATATACTGAAATTTGTTCACCTATCCATACCAACAAGGCCGTACCCGTTGTCATTGTTAGTATTATTAGTAAAAGGCCCATTGAACCTTCTATCAATATAGCTCCTGAGCTTTTTATTAAGGCATATGCTGCATATGCTTGAATAACAGCAAATACTAGAGCTGCATATTTAGTATAGTTTTGTATTTTCTTTCTTCCCTCTTGACCCTCTTTAGAAAGTTGCTCTAAATAAGGAATTGCAATTGTAAGTAATTGAATTATAATCGATGCATTGATGTACGGAGTAACACCTAAAGCAAATATACTAAACTTACTAAAAGCTCCTCCTGCAATCATGTCATAGAAACTTAGAAGGGAACCAGAATTACTACTAACTAAAGTTGCAATCTTACTAGCATCCACTCCTGGTACTGGGATAAATACACCCATTCTAAAAATAATAACTATCATTAATGTAAATAGTATTCTTTTTCTTAGCTCAGGAACTCTCCAAGCGTTTCGTAGGGTTGATAACATCTATATCACCTCAACTTTTCCTCCTGCCGCTTCAATCTTCTCTGCTGCAGCTTTGGAAATCTTATTAGCTTTAACAGTTAATTTCTTTTCAATGTTACCATTTCCAAGAATCTTTATCCCATCGTTTACTCTCTTAGCCATTCCAGATTCACGAAGTAACTCTGGAGTAACTACAGTTCCATCCTCAAATATGTTTAGTCTATCTACGTTTATACAAGTATATTCTTTAGCAAATATATTTGTAAATCCTCTCTTAGGTAGTCTTCTATATAAAGGCATTTGACCTCCCTCAAATCCTGGTCTTACACCACCACCAGATCTTGAGTTTTGTCCTTTTTGACCTTTTCCAGCAGTTTTACCCCAACCTGAACCAGTACCTCTACCGATTCTCTTAGGAGATTTTTTTGCACCTTCTGCAGGTCTTAACTCATGAAGTCTCATATTTACACCTCCTTAGTTTAAGCTTCTTCTACTTTTAGTAGGTAACTTACTTTATTAATCATACCTCTGATCTGAGGAGTCTCCTCGTGCTCAACAGTTTTACCTATTTTTCTTAATCCAAGAGCCTCTACAGTAGCAATATGATCTTTCTTTCTACCAATTAAACTCTTTACTAATGTTACTTTAACTTTAGCCAAGGTTTTCCCCTCCTATCCTAGAATTTCTTCAACAGTTTTGCCTCTAAGTTTTGCAACTTGCTCTGCTGTTCTTAATTTTGATAATCCATCTATAGTTGCGCTAACCATGTTTCTTGGGTTGTTTGAACCTAATGATTTAGCTCTAACGTCCTTTAATCCTGCAAGCTCAAGTACTGCTCTTGCTGGACCTCCAGCGATAACACCTGTTCCTTCTGAAGCTGGCATTATGTGAACTGTACCAGTTCCAAATCTACCATCTATAGTATGAGGAACTGTAGTTCCATCTAATTCAACTTTAACGATGTTCTTTTTAGCATCTTCGATACCTTTTCTAATTGCTTCTGGTATTTCGATAGATTTTCCCATTCCAACACCAACGTGTCCGTTCTCATCACCAACAACTACTAGTGCGCTGAATCTGAAGTTTCTACCACCTTTAACAACCTTAGCAACTCTGTTTATGTGTACAACTTTCTCTTTAAGATCAAGTGTGCTAGGATCTATTTTCATGTGTGTACCTCCTTTTTTTAGAATTTAAGTCCTGCTTCTCTTGCACCTTCTGCAAGCATTTGTACTCTTCCGTGGTATACATATCCACCTCTATCGAATACAACCTCAGTAATTCCTGCTTCTATTGCTTTTTTAGCTACCACTTCACCAACTAGTTTTGCAGCTTCCTTATTGCTACCAACTTTTAGAGAAAAGTCTTTATCTAAACTAGATGCAGCAACTAATGTTCTTCCAGCAACATCATCTATAATTTGAGCATATATATTCTTTTCACTTCTGAACACTGCAAGTCTTGGTCTTTCAGCTGTTCCATGAATTTTTTTACGTACTCTTAAATGACGTCTTTCTCTTGATAGCTTTCTATCAGCTTTATTGAACATGAAATTCTCTCCTTTCTAATAGCTATTATTTACCAGTCTTACCTTCCTTACGTCTGATAACTTCATCAGAGTACTTAATACCCTTTCCTTTGTAAGGCTCAGGTTTTCTCCAAGTTCTTATATCAGCTGCAACATCACCAACTAATTCCTTGTCGATTCCTTTTACTACTATAGTATTAGCATCTGTTAATTCAAATGTAATTCCATCTACAGCATCTATTTCAACTGGGTGTGAGAATCCTAGGTTTAAAGTTAATCCCTTACCTTTTGCTGTTGCTCTATATCCAACACCAACTAATTGTAATGTCTTAGCGAAACCATTAGTTACTCCAATTACCATATTATTTATTAATGCTCTTGTTAATCCGTGTAGAGCTCTATGTTCTTTTATATCGCTTGGTCTTGTAACGACCACTTGATTATCCTCTATAGCTATGTTTATATTGTTCACCATTGCTTTAGTTAATTCCCCTTTAGGTCCTTTAACTGTAACAACGTTGTCTGGCGTTACTGTAACAGTTACACCAGCTGGAATAGCTATTGGAAGTCTTCCTACTCTTGACATAATCGCACCTCCTTGTTCCTAAACTACCAGATGTAGCAGATAACTTCTCCGCCTAATCCTAATTTTCTAGCTTCTCTATCAGAAACTAATCCTTTAGAAGTTGATATTATTGCAACTCCTAATCCATTTAAAACTTTAGGGATATCATCCTTACCACTATAAACTCTTAGTCCTGGCTTAGATATTCTCTTAAGTCCTGTTATAACTCTCTCTTTATTTTGGCCATATTTCATGCTAAGTCTTAACATTGAAACATTTCCATCTTGATATTCTTCTATATTTTTAATATATCCTTCTTGAAGCATAATGTTTGCTATGCCTTTCTTTATTGTTGAAGAAGGAACTTCTACTATTTCATGTCTAACAATATTTGCATTTCTTATACGTGTTAGCAAATCTGCTATCGGATCAGTCATATTCATTAATTGTGCCTCCTTTCGCTATGATCTGTATATTACCAGCTTGCCTTTTTGCATCCAGGAATTTGTCCTTTGTAAGCAAGTTCTCTGAAACATATACGGCAAATACCAAATTTCTTTAAGACAGAATGTGGTCTTCCACATAATCTGCATCTAGAGTATTCTCTAGTTGAATATTTCGGTTCTTTTTTCCACTTTTCTATTAAAGCTTTACGTGCCAAGTCATTCCCTCCTTTTATTGAGCAAATGGCATTCCAAGGAATCTTAATAATTCTCTTGCTTCCTCGTCTGTCTTTGCAGTAGTTACAAATATTATATCCATTCCTCTTACTTTATCAATTTTATCATATTCTATTTCAGGGAATATTAATTGTTCTTTTATTCCTAAAGCATAATTTCCTCTTCCATCAAATGATTTAGTAGGAACGCCTCTGAAGTCTCTAACTCTTGGTAATGCTATATTCATTAATTTGTCCGCAAATTGGAACATTTTCTCTTTTCTTAATGTAACTTTGCATCCAATTGCCATGTTATCTCTTATTTTAAAGTTGGCAACTGATTTCTTTGCTCTAGTTAATACAGCTTTTTGTCCAGTGATTAATTGCATATCACTTACAGCAGCATCTAAAACTTTAGAGTTATCTTTAGCTTCGCCAACTCCCATATTTATAACTATTTTTTCAAGTCTAGGTACTTGCATTATATTTTTGTATCCGAACTTATCCATCATAGCTGGTATTACTTCACTATTGTATTTCTCTTGTAGTCTTGTAACCATTTGTTAAACCTCCTTTCGCGAATTAAAATGTTTCTCCGCACTTTTTGCAAACTCTAACTTTTGTACCATCTTCTAGTACTTTATTGCTTATTCTAGTTACGCTCTTACACTTATCGCAATATAGCATAACTTTTGAGCTGTTAATAGCTGCTTCAAAGTTAACTATTCCACCTTGCATATTTTGTCTGTTTGGTTTTTGATGTTTAGTTACTACGTTAACGCCAGCAACTACAACTTTTCCAGTCTTAGGATAAACAGCTAAAACTTCTCCAGTTTTACCTTTGTCTTTTCCAGAGATAACCATAACAGTGTCTTTCTTTCTAACATGAACTTTCATCTTTGCTACCCCCTATCCTATAGTACTTCAGGTGCTAGTGATAATATTTTATTATATTCTTTATCTCTTAGCTCCCTAGCAACAGGTCCGAAGATACGAGTTCCTTTTGGATTCTTATCGTCTTTTATAATAACAGCTGCGTTCTCATCAAATCTGATATAAGTCCCGTCTGCTCTTCTCAAACCTTTAACTGATCTAACAATAACTGCTTTTACTACGTCACCTTTTTTAACAACTCCACCTGGTGTTGCACTTTTAACGCTAGCAACAATTACGTCTCCGATGTTTCCCCATTTTCTCTTGGAACCACCGAGTACTCTAATACACATTATTTCTTTAGCACCAGAGTTATCCGCTACTTTTAATAATGTTTGTTGTTGTATCATGTAAATACCCTCCCTTCAGTTAACTATTTAGCTCTTTCCATGATTTCAACAAGTCTCCATCTCTTATCCTTAGATAATGGTCTTGTTTCCATTATTAATACTCTATCGTTAACTTTTGCTTCATTATTTTCATCATGAGCCTTAAATTTAGTTGTTCTATTAACTGTTTTTCCATATAATGGATGTCTAACTTTAGTTTCAACAGCAACAACAATTGTCTTATCCATTTTGTCAGAAACTACTCTTCCGATTCTACTTTTTCTATTTCCTCTTTCCACAAGATGAACCTCCTTTCAGTATTACTGCTCACAAGCCCTTAATTCTTCTTCTCTAAGGATGGTTTTAATTTGGGCTATAGACTTCTTAACCTGTTTAATTCTCATTGGGTTTTCTAACTGTCCTGTAGCTAACTGAAATCTAAGGTTAAATAATTCTGATTTAAGATCAGATAGTTTTACATTTAAATCTTGAGGAGTACTTTGTCTCAACTCTTTCAATTCATTAGCCTTCATTGATTTCACCACCCATTTCCTCAAAATCTCTTCTAGTAACAAATTTGGTTGTTACTGGTAATTTGTGAGACGCAAGTCTCATAGCTTCTCTAGCAGCTTCTTCAGATACTCCAGATATTTCAAATAATACTCTACCTGGCTTAATTACTGCTACCCAGTACTCTGGTGAACCTTTACCAGAACCCATACGTGTTTCAGCTGGTTTTTCAGTTACTGGCTTATCAGGGAAGATTTTTATCCAAACCTTTCCTCCTCTTTTAACGTATCTATTTATAGCTATTCTGGCAGATTCGATTTGGTTGCTTGTAATCCAACCACATTCTGTTGCTTGTAAAGCATAATCTCCATAAGCGATGAAGTTACCTCTTGTAGCTTTACCTCTCATTCTACCACGTTGTACCTTACGATGTTTAACTCTTTTAGGCATTAACATGTCAAATTCCTCCTTCCTTACACGTTATTATGAGTTACTTTCTTCCTTTTCAACTTTCTTAGTTGGAAGAACCTCACCTTTATATACCCAAACTTTTACACCAATCTTACCATAGATTGTGTTTGCTTCTATAAATCCATAGTCGATATCAGCTCTTAAAGTTTGTAGTGGGATTGTTCCCTCATGATACTGTTCTGTTCTTGCGATTTCAGCTCCGCCTAATCTTCCTGAACATGCAGTCTTAACTCCTTTAACACCTGTTCTCATAGCTCTTTGAATTGTTTGTTTCATAGCTCTTCTGAAAGATATTCTCTTTTCTAGTTGAGCTGCTATGTTTTCAGCCATTAATTGTGCATTATTTTCTGGTGTTTTAACTTCTACTATGTTAATTAAAACAAATTTATCTTGAACAACTTCTTTTAATGCAACTTTAAGTTCTTCTATACTTTGACCGCCTTTTCCTATAACCATTCCAGGTTTTGCGGTATGTATATTTATTTTAACTCTTTTAGCTGCTCTTTCTATCTCAATTTTAGATATTCCAGCAGTGAATAATCTTTTCTTTAAATATTCTCTGATAGCATTATCTTCAACTAAGTTATCTGCAAAATTTTTCTTATCTGCATACCATTTAGCGTCCCAATCCTTGATAACACCAACTCTTAGGCCGTGTGGATGTACTTTTTGACCCACTCTATATCCCTCCTTCTTATGCTCTTTCTTTAACTACTATAGTTATATGGCTAGTTCTTTTTAAAATTCTGAATGCTCTACCTTGAGCGTGTGGTCTAAATCTCTTTAATGTTGGACCTGCGCCTGTATGAGCTTCTGCAACATATAATCTATTTCTGTCTAAATTAAAATTGTTTTCTGCATTCGCAACAGCTGATTTTAATAACTTATTAACAACAACAGCTGCATCTTTTGGAGTATATTGTAATATAGCGAAAGCTTCATTTACATTCTTATCTCTTATAAGGTCAAGAACAATCCCAACTTTCATAGGAGACATTCTTACATATTTAGCTATAGCTTTAGCTTCCATTGATAATTTCCTCCTTCCCGTACTATCTCATTCTACTTGATTTTTCCTTCGCGATATGACCTTTAAAAGTTCTAGTCAAAGCGAACTCTCCAAGTTTATGTCCTACCATATCTTCTTGAACATATACTGGTACGTGTTTTCTTCCATCATGTACAGCAATTGTGTGTCCTATCATTTGAGGAAAAATTGTAGAGCTTCTTGACCAAGTCTTTATAACTTTCTTTTCGCCAGCTTTGTTCATTTCTTCTATTTTATTTAGAAGAGATTCTTTTACAAAAGGTCCTTTTTTAATTGATCTACTCACTATTAGTGGCCTCCCTTCATGTAAAGTGGTTGTAATCAGAAGAGAATTTATTTCTCTTCTAACTATTTACCATTTCTTTTCTTAACAATAAATTTATCAGAGTATTTCTTAGTTTTTCTAGTTTTGTATCCAAGAGCTGGTTTACCCCATGGAGTACGTGGACTAGCATGACCAACTGGAGATTTACCTTCTCCACCTCCGTGTGGGTGGTCATTAGGGTTCATTACAGATCCTCTTACTGTTGGTCTGATACCCATATGTCTCTTTCTTCCTGCTTTACCTATACTAACAATTTCGTGAGTTAAGTTTGAAACTGTTCCTATTGTAGCTCTACAGTTTACTCTTACATATCTAACTTCTCCGCTTGGTAGTCTTACTTGAGCATAAGCTCCTTCTTTAGCCATTAATTGAGCTGAAGAACCTGCTGATCTAACAAGTTGAGCACCTTTTCCCACTTGTAATTCAATGTTATGAATTATTGTACCTATTGGTATGTTAATTATTGGAAGCGTATTTCCAACTTTGATGTCTGCATCTGATCCAGATACTACAACATCTCCAACTTTTAATCCAACTGGAGCTATTATGTATCTCTTCTCACCATCTGCATATACAACTAACGCAATATAAGCTGATCTATTTGGATCATACTCGATAGTTGCAACTTTAGCTGGTATACCATCTTTAGTTCTCTTGAAATCTATTAATCTATATTTTTGCTTCGCTCCACCACCGTGGTGACGAACAGTAATTTTACCTTGAGCATTTCTACCACCTGTTTTTTTCTTACTTACAAGAAGTGACTTTTCAGGTACATCTGTAGTTATTTCCTCAAATGAAGCCATAGTCATATTTCTTCTTGAAGGTGTGGTAGGGTTAAATTTTTTAACTGCCATTAGGTTTCCCTCCTTTTTCGCTTATCTGGCTCTAGCCAATAAATGCGTTATATTATTGCATTCCTTCAAAGAATTCAATTGCTTTGCTGTCAGCTGTTAATTTAATAACCGCTTTTTTGAAGTCAGCTCTTTTTCCAATGTGAACTCCAACTCTTTTAGTTTTACCTAAGTTTCTTAAAGTTTTAACATCTTCAACAGTTACTCCAAAAACTTCTTCAACAGCTTTTTTTATTTGAACTTTGTTTGCGTGTATGTCAACGATGAAAGTGTATTTTTTATCTGCCATAGCAGCCATACTTTTTTCAGTTATAACAGGTTTTCTTATTATATCATAACTAGTCATTTTCATTATGCATACACCTCCTCAATTTTTGATACAGCATCTTTAGTAATCATTAAGTTTTCATACTTTAATATGTCGTAAACATTTATGTTGTTTACAGGCACTACAGCTATTCCAGGAATGTTTCTTGCTGATTTATAAACATTCTCATTTGATTCAGCTACAACTATTAATGTCTTTTTAGTTTCAAAAGCATTAAGAACTTTCACCATTTCTTTAGTTTTAGGTGCATCGAAAGCTAAGTTTTCTAATACTATCATTTCATTATCTTGTACTTTTGAAGTTAAAGCTGATTTCATAGCTACTCTTCTCATACTCTTTGGAACTGAAACTCTGTAATCACGTGGTTTTGGTGCAAACACGATACCCCCGTGAATCCATTGTGGAGCTCTTATAGAACCTTGTCTTGCTCTTCCTGTTCCTTTTTGTCTCCAAGGCTTAATTCCTCCGCCTCTTACTTCAGCTCTTGTCTTAGCACTTTGGGTTCCTTGTCTTTTGTTAGCCAATTGAGCTAATACAACTTGGTGCATTGCTTCAACACTAACTTCTACCCCGAAAATGCTTTCATTTAATTGAATTTCTCCAACTTCTTTTTTCTCAGTGTTATACACTTTTACTGTAGGCATTCTGCATCCTCCTTTCCTTATGCTTTAACAGCGTTTCTTATTACTACTAAACCTTTGTTTGGTCCTGGTATTCCACCTTTTATAAGAATAATATTCTTTTCAGGTATTACTCTTACTACTTCAAGATTTAATACTGTAGTATTAACATTTCCCATATGTCCAGGCATTTTTTTATTTTTAAATGTTCTTGATGGGTCTGATGATGCTCCCATTGAACCTACTGCTCTATGGAATTTAGAACCGTGGCTCATTGGTCCTCTGTGGAAGTTCCATCTTTTGATTACGCCAGCGAATCCTTTTCCTTTAGATATTCCAGATACATCTATTTTATCTCCTGCTGCGAAAATTTCTGCTTTTATTTCAGAACCTACTTCGTAAGCACTTGTATCTTCTAATCTAAATTCTTTTATGTGTCTTCTTACAACAACACCAGCTTTTGTGAATTCACCTTTCTTAGGTTTATTCACTAACTTTTCTCTTATATCTCCAAATCCAACTTTTATGGCTTCATATCCATCATTTTCTACGGTTTTCTTTTGGATTACTACGCATGGACCAGCTTCTACAACTGTTACAGGTACTACTCTTCTATTTTCATCAAATATTTGAGTCATTCCTAATTTTTTACCCATTATAGCTTTTTTCATTTAAATACACCTCCTACTTATTAGCGGACCACATAGTGATCATAATAGTTAGTAATAGTTTTTCTATTACCCGTACATCATAGTTCAATTTCATGTACTATGTACGATTATAATTTTATTTCGATATCTACACCTGCTGGTAAGTCTAATCTCATTAATGCATCAACAGTTTTTGGTGATGGACTTAATATATCGATTAGTCTTTTATGAGTTCTTATTTCGAACTGCTCTCTTGAATCTTTGTATTTGTGTGGAGCTCTTAGAACAGTTATTACATCTTTCTCAGTTGGTAGTGGTACTGGACCAGCTACTTTAGCCCCTGTGTTTTTAGCAGTCTCAACAATCTTCTCTGCTGATTGATCTAGTATTGTGTGATCAAACGCTTTTAATCTGATTCTGATTTTTTGTTTTGACATTTCATTCCCTCCTTTTCATCGCACGCTATTACTTCTTACGCGCAACAGCGGAAGTTCTGTAAACTGTTCCTGGCGTTTCTTATTTTTAAGAAACATAGCAACACCACAGACCCCGTCGCCCAATTCTTGATTGGGCATGCTCGGTTAAGAATTCCCCCGGAAGCCCGGCAACCTCTTACCTCATCGCTGTTACCATATTGCAACTTCTATAGTATACATTATTTTATTAGCTTTGACAAGAGTTTTTATTCATTTTTTATGCTTGCAAGTTTTTAATATCTTTAATTTTCTTCAATAAAAATATTATATATTTAATATGTAACTTTACTAACTATTTGTTTATATAATTGCCTAAAATTCAGAATATATAAAGTTATTAGCTAACTTTTTTATTTTTTAAGTAAATATATTATACAAACGATATTTATGTATTTTACATCATGTAATATTTAAATTCAATAGATAAAATAAGGCAAAATCTATTATTATAGATTTTTCTTTATCTTTACTTATACAATTGATATCTCATTAATGTATGTCTATATAATATGAAAAAAATAGAGAGATAGGCGTCCCCATCTCTCTATTTTACCTAGGTTTTATTGTGCACATTTTCTTTTCAGGATAATAAATAATTTATTTATAAGTCTTAAACCTTAATTATTTAATGATAGAAGTTACAACTCCTGATCCTACTGTTCTTCCACCTTCTCTGATAGCGAATCTTAATCCTTCATC
>NZ_BAAACI010000005.1:0-305654 GCF_039521425.1 Clostridium subterminale | reverse complement strand
TCGGAATTAACTGGTTTTACCTTTTTCTCTGTTTAATTTTCAAAGACCATTTGGTTTTCATCAGCCTACCGACTGACTACTTTTTAAATTTTATCACCATCATTTTGTTCTGTCAATAACTTTTTAAACTTTTTTTAAACTTTTTTCTGTTTAAATTCATTTTTAAAGTTACCTAGATTTGAACTTTGAAGTTCGCATCACTTAGTGACGAGATTTATAATATCATAGGGTTGGCTATCTCTTCTTCATTTATGTGATTATATATATAAATTATCCTTTATTTTCTCTAATTTTCTTATTTTTTCTCTAACTTACATGTATTGATACACTTGGTTAAGTTTTTTTAATATAGCCTGTTAGGCTAATTAATTATATAGTTTTTAATCTGTAAAATCTTATAAATAACTACCAAATACATATATTTAGAACAAATAGTTCTCTATATAAATAGATAACTATTTGTATAGGAAACTATTTATATTTATAAATAGTTATATAGTTGTTCTGTCTATGCGGGTTTCAAGGGATTCGTCATTCAAATAATTGGATTAAAGATATTAAAATGTGCAGTAAAATAGTATGTTCTTATTACTTTTAACTAGTCCAACAAGTTAATATAACCTTCTTATAGTATGATTTACAATTCAGTTGCGATTATAAGAATAAAATTATATTCCTAGAAAACAGTAAATCGAAACTATCTCCTAGGAATATATGTTTACATTGTTAACTTCAAATAAAATGTTATTAGTTGTATCTATTTTATTTTTTATATAATTCCCTTTTACTTTAAGTTCTTAACTACTTCTTTAAATTTATTTCCTCTAACTTCAAAGTTTTCAAACATATCAAAGCTTGTGCATGCCGGAGCTAATGTTACTATGTCTCCACCAACTGATATTTCCACCGCTTTATTTACGGCTTCTTCCAAAGTATTGACTATATGAACATCAATATCAATTCCTTTTTCACTTTTTAATTTATCAAAAACTTTTTTAATTTGATCTTTAGCTTCTCCAAGCAAAATTAATGATTTAATATATGGATATCCTTCATATGCTAATGGGTCAAAAGGAACTTTTTTATCACGTCCTCCAGCAATTAATACTACCGGTTTTTCAAATGCTTTAATACCTGCTAATGTTCTAGTAGGACTTGAAGCTATAGAATTATTGTAATACTCTACATCTCTATAATTTCTCACAAATTCATTTCTATGATCTACGCCTTTAAATGTAGTTGCAACCTCTCTCATATATTTTACATCTACGTCATCTGCTATCAAAGCAAAGGCTGCTAATAAATTTTCTATATTATACATACCCTTAAGCAATACTTCGCTCTTATTGCATACTTTTTTACCTTTAGCAAAAAGATCTCCATCTTCATAATAAGCCCCATCTTCTACAGCCTTGTTTCTACTAAAAGTATAAAGTCTTCCACTTTCTTCCCCTTCAATACTTCTTGTAACATCATTATCTTCATTTAGTACCAAAAGATTATCTTTATTTTGATATTTAAATATATTCTTTTTAGAATCTATATACTCTTGTAAATCTTTATGCATATCTAAATGATTTGGGGATAAATTTGTAATTAAAGCTACCTCTGGAGATGTATCCATAGTCATAAGTTGAAAACTTGATAATTCAAGAACAACCTTATCATCTGGAGATATTTCTTCTATTTTAGTAAATAATGGTGTGCCTATATTCCCTCCAACCCAAGTTTTAAAGCCTGCAGCACTTAAAATGCTATATACCAAAGATGTAGTTGTTGTTTTTCCGTCACTTCCTGTTATACCGTATACTTTAGCTGGACAATATCTTACAAACTCCTCCATCTCAGATGTTATATATGCACCTTCATTTTTTGCTATAGTCAATTCCTTACCATCAATTCTCATAGATGGCGTTTTAAAAATAACATCGAAACCATGTAAGTTAGATAAATACTCTTCTCCTAATTCAAATTTAACTCCTTTGCATTGATACTTGTCTACAACGTCTTTAAGTTTTTCTATATTCTTTTTATCAAAAGCAGTAACCCTAGCTCCTAAACCTATAAGGAACTCTATAAGTGGTATATTACTCACCCCTATTCCTACGACAGCTACGTTTTTATCCTTAATAAATCTCTTAAAATCACTAAAATCTTTTTTCATTTTTATTCCTCCAGTACGACTATGTATTAGCTTACTTCCATACTATACTTATACTTACAATTATATCACTACAGCAGGCTTAAAAAAACTCTATGACATACACTTGCTCTATTTATTTCAACAACTCACCTATTTTCTATATTTTCGCCTATTTTCCCCTTGTATTCACTAGTTTTTGAATGTTTTTTTCAATTTAATTCATTATTTTTCAAAAAAGCTATTGCTATGAGTTTTTTAATATGATATAATCTGTTTGTGCCGTAAGTAAAGGTGTTAAAACTTTTCCCCAAAGGTTTAACATTGCACATAACATATCCCCATGATTAAACCCTATTTTTTACCGGATGCAAATCCGGTTATTTTTTTATCCATTTATATAAATCACCTGCAACAAAAACATTAATACAATATCTACATAAATTTTAGCCTACAATATATTTTTTAAACATCCTTAATTTATCATACATGTATCTATTTATTTTACATATTTAACTGTCTATATATGTTTACTATAAAATAACTCCAAGCAAATTAATGCCTAGAGCTATTTTAAATTCTTATAAACTTCTATTAGAATTCCATTTTTTCTTCTATATAAGATACGAGATTACTTATTGGCATTCTTACTTGCTCCATAGTATCTCTATCTCTTACTGTAACACTCTCATCTTCCATAGTATCAAAATCTATTGTAATACAGAATGGTGTTCCTATTTCATCTTCTCTTCTATATCTCTTTCCTATACTTCCAGCCTCATCATAATCTACATTAAACTTTTTAGATAATATTCCATACACATCAAGAGCCTTTTCACTTAATTTCTTGCTAAGTGGAAGTACTGCTGCCTTAAATGGTGCTAATGCTGGATGAAGATGCATTACTGTTCTGACATCTCCGCCTTCTAGTTCTTCTTCATCATAAGCTTCACACAAAAATGCTAATGCAACTCTATCAGCTCCTAATGATGGTTCTATACAATATGGTACATATTTCTCATTAGTAGTTGGATCTAAATAAGATAAATCTTCTCCTGAATGTTCCATGTGTCTTTTTAAGTCATAGTCTGTTCTATCAGCTATTCCCCAAAGCTCACCCCATCCAAATGGGAATAAAAACTCTATGTCACAAGTAGCATTACTATAGAATGACAGTTCTTCTTTTTCATGATCTCTAAATCTTAAGTTTTCCCTACCCATTCCTAAGTTGAATAAGAAATTCTTACAATATTCTTTCCAATATTCAAACCATTCCAAGTCAGTTCCTGGCTTACAGAAAAATTCAAGCTCCATTTGCTCAAACTCCCTTGTTCTAAAGGTAAAGTTTCCTGGAGTAATTTCATTTCTGAAAGATTTACCTATTTGAGCTATTCCAAAAGGTACTTTCTTTCTTGATGTTCTTTGAGAATTTTTAAAGTTTACAAATATACCTTGAGCTGTTTCAGGTCTTAAATATATTTCATTTTTACTGTCTTCAGTTATACCTTGGAAAGTTTTAAACATAAGATTAAACTTTCTTATATCTGTATAATTCATTTTCCCACACTTTGGACAAACCACATTGTGTTTTTCAATATATTCTTTATACTCTTCATTTGTCCATCCATCAGCTACAGCTACTTCTGCACCTTCTGAAACCATATGATCTTCAACCAACTTATCAGCTCTGAATCTAGCCTTACATTCTTTACAATCCATTAACGGATCAGAGAATCCACCTACATGACCTGTAGCTACCCAAACTTCTGGATTCATTAATATAGCACAATCTAACCCTATATTATACGGATTTTCTTGTACAAATTTTTTCCACCATGCTTTTTTGACGTTATTTTTAAATTCCACTCCTAAAGGACCATAATCCCATGAATTTGCAAGACCTCCATAAATCTCAGACCCAGAAAATATAAATCCTCTATTTTTACATAAAGCTACCATTTTATCCATAGTTAATTCTTTTCCCATGTTCATTACCTCCATAAATGTTTATTTTATTATTAATTGCAATTAACAAATTAATAGTTGAAAAATAAAAAACTTTAACCAATCAAGGGACGAAATTAATCCGCGGTTCCACCCTTATTAGCTAAAGCTCATCTTTAAAATTTATCACTAACTCAAAAGCTCCCTTCACAATATTGATTTGATGATTTACACCTACCACCATCTCTCTTTAAAATCTTTATTACTACTCTTCTTTATCATCGTTATTATTTAGTTTTTAATATTATCCACAAATCATATTATAATTCAAAATAAAATTAAAATATAAATATGGAATTTTATAAATATCAATTTTTATTATATTATCTACTATAACAAAATAAGCCGACTTAAAAGTCCGCTATAAACTATCTTATAAAAAAATGGCTCCGCGAAGAGGATTCGAACCTCCAACCTATCGGTTAACAGCCGAGTGCTCCACCGTTGAGCTATCGCGGAATATATAATTTATATCTAAATTATATCATATTTAATGTAAATTTCAACACTATTTCTATAAAATTTTAAAAATAATTTCTTTCACTTACATTATATGAATATTTTATCTAGAAACCATTTTAATATGCAACAATTATTTAACATATAATATTTCTTTACTGATATTATATATTAAATTAATACCTTAACATTTTACCCAAAAATTATTAAAATATGCAATAATTTTTGGGTAAAATTAATTTTAAAGTTATATATACTATTGTAGAGGCTTCATTGTTGGGAATAGTATAACATCCCTGATTGATACTGAATCAGTTAAGAACATTACTATTCTATCTATACCAATTCCAAGTCCGCCTGTTGGAGGCATTCCTACTTCAAGAGCACTCATGAATTCTTCATCAATTAGATAAGCTTCATCATCTCCAAGTTCTCTTTCTTTAGCTTGTTGCTCAAATCTTTGTCTTTGAACTATAGGATCATTAAGTTCTGAATAGGCATTACAAACTTCTCTACCATATACAAACCCTTCAAATCTCTCAGTAAATGCTTCATTTCCACGTTTTTTCTTAGTTAATGGCGATATTTCTACTGGATAATCACAAAGGAATGTTGGTTGAATTAAATGTTCTTCAGCAAACTCCTCAAATAAAACATTTAATACATCTGCTTTTGTACAGTCTTTTAATTCTTTTACAAATTCCAAATGCTTTTCTTTTGCAATTTGTCTAGCTTCTTCGTCTGTCTTAACTTCATTAAAATCTACACCTGCATATTCTTTTACAGCATCAACCATAGTTATTCTTCTCCATGGTGGTGTAAAGTCTATTTCAGTTCCCTGATAATTCACTTTAGTAGTACCATGAACTTTCTCACAAGCATATGCAACTAATTCTTCTGTTATTTTCATCATATCGTTATAATCAGCATAAGCTTCATATAATTCTATCATTGTAAATTCAGGATTATGTCTAATACTCATTCCTTCATTTCTAAAATTTTTACCCATATCATATACTTTTTCAAGTCCACCAACTATGCATCTTTTTAAGTATAACTCAGTAGCGATTCTTAAATACATATCTATATCTAAAGTGTTATGATGAGTTACGAATGGTCTTGCAGCCGCACCCCCAGCTATAGGAGATAAAATAGGAGTTTCAACTTCTAAGTATCCTCTATTATCCAAGAATTCTCTTACTGCTTTTATAATTTTTATTCTATTAATAAAAGTATCCCTTACATCTTTATTCATTACTAGGTCTACTTCTCTTTGTCTATATTTTAAATCTGGATTTTTAAGTCCATGCCATTTTTCTGGAAGTGGTTTTAATGATTTAGAAATCAAAGTTACTTTACTAGCTTTAACAGAAGTTTCTCCTGTCTTTGTTACAAACGGTATACCTGTAACTTCTAAAAAATCGCCTATATCAAAAGTTTTTGCATCTTTAAATTGTTCTTCTCCAACTCTATCAAGTCTTATATAAACTTGCATTTTTCCAGATCTATCATGAATATCACAGAATCCAGCTTTACCTTGAATTCTTTTAGACATAAGTCTTCCTGCAATTGTAACCTCAGTTTCTTGAAGCTTTTCATAATTATCCTTTATTTCTTGTGCTTCATGAGTTCTTTCAACTTTATATACGTCAAAAGGGTCCTTCCCTTGCGCTTGAAGATCAGCAAGCTTTTGTCTTCTAATCATTACTTGTTCATTATATTCAGCTTCTTGAGCTTGTAATTGTTCATTATCTGTTGCAACTTCTTGTAAATTATCATTGTTAGCTTCTGTAGCCATAAACCATTCCTCCTAGTTCTTTTTTATGATTATCTTTTAATTTCTAATACTTTATAGTTGTTAATTCCATCTGGAGTTGATACTTCTACAACATCTCCTGTTCTCTTTCCCATAAGAGCATTTCCTACAGGTGATTCATCTGAAATTTTATTTTCATAAGGGTCTACTTCAGCAGATCCAACAATATAAAATTCTATTTCTTCATCAAATTCATAATCATATACTTTTACACTTGTTCCTATACTAACTATATCTTTAGGAATTTCACTTTCATCTACTACAGATGCGTTTCTTAACATGTTCTCAAGTTGAATAATTCTTCCTTCAACGAAAGCCTGCTCATTTTTTGCTTCATCATACTCTGAATTTTCACTTAAATCTCCATATCCTAGGGCAACCTTTATCTTTTCTGTTATTTCCTTTCTTTTAACAGTTTTTAAGTATTCTAGCTCATCTTCAAGCTTCTTTATTCCTTCGTAAGTCATCACGTATTTTTTAGTTTCGCTCATATTTCTCTCCCCTTCAATCTTACTAAATAATTCTATATCATTATAAATACTCAATTGTATCATATATAGTCTCTATAATCTTTGATTAATTATAAAACAGCTGCAATTCCTTGTCAATAAAGGTATATTTATATTAAAAATTCTACTTTTCATAATTTAATTTATACTTTTCTAACAAATTATACATTTCATCATAGGATATAGCAGAGTTGATTTTATCTTTAATTTCGGTACAATTTCTTAACCCCTTAATATACCATGCTATATGCTTTCTCATTTCTCTTACAGCTTTATTTTCATCAAAGAACTTTATAGCTCTATTCAAATGAGTAATACACATATCTATTCTCTCTGTATCAGTAGGCCTTACTATATCATTGCCATCAATTCCCTGTTTTATTTCTCTAAATATCCACGGATTTCCCATGGCACCTCTTGCTATCATTATACCATCACAATTAGTTTGTTTCCTCATATTTATAGCATCTTCTGCCTCAAATATATCACCATTACCAATGACAGGTATAGAAACAGCTTCCTTTACTTGCTTTATTATATCCCAATCAGCCTTACCTTCATACATCTGTTCTCTAGTTCTTCCATGAACTGTTATAGCATCTACTCCCGCATCTTCTAAATATTTAGCAAACTCCACTGCATTTATGCTATTGGAATCAAAGCCCTTTCTAAACTTTACTGTAATAGGTTTACTTGAGGCTTTCTTCATTTCTTTAACAATTTCACTAGCCAGTTTTGGGTTTTTCATTAAAGCAGAACCTTCTCCATTTTTAACTATCTTTGGTACTGGACATCCCATATTTACATCTATAATAGTAACTCCGTCCATACCTTGAATGGTTTCACAAGCAAATGCCATTATCTTTGGCTCACTTCCAAATATCTGTAATGCTACGTGTTTTTCTTCATCACTTATTCTCATAAGAGTTCCAGTATTTTTACTATTATAATATAGCCCTTTTGCACTAACCATTTCTGTATAAACTAGTCCACATCCCATTTCTTTGCATATACCTCTATAAGCTATATCAGTAACCCCTGCCATAGGAGCAAGAAATACAGGATTTTCAAAGCTTATATTTGAAATTTTCATTTTATCACCTATTCTCTATTCTTCTCGTATATAATCCTAAGTCCTTCTAAAGTTAAGAATGGTTCAACTTTATCTATAGATTCAGATCCTTCCGCTATAAGGTTAGCAAGACCTCCTGTAGCTATTACCATAGGATTCTCCTCTCCTAATGCTATCATTTCTTTTTTAATTTTACTTACAATAAAATCAACTTGACCTATATAACCATATACAATACCTGCTTGCATACTTGCTACTGTATTTTTACAAATAACTGTTTCTGGTTTTATAAGTTCTACTCTTGGGAGTTTAGCAGCTTTTTGGAATAATGCATCTGAAGATATTTTTATACCTGGTGATATAGTTCCACCTATGTAATCTCCATTAGCAGCTACTGCACAAAAAGTAGTTGCAGTTCCAAAATCTATAATTACTAATGGTTTCTTATACATTTCATGAGCTGCTACTGCATTAACTATTCTATCTGCTCCCACTTCTTTAGGATTATCATATTTTATATTTATTCCTGTCTTTATTCCCGGACCAACCACTAGAGGTTTTTTATTAAAAAACTTTCTTACCATATGCTCTAGAGAATACATTATATTGGGAACTACTGATGAAATAATTACTCCTGATATATCATTAACATCTAGCTTGTTGTAAGAAAAAAGCTGAGCTACTTCTATCATATATTCATCAGAAGTTTTTCTATTATCTGTAGATAATCTCCATTCTATTATTAATTCCTTACTCTTATAAATACCTAATACTATGTTAGTATTTCCTACGTCTAATACGAATATCATAATCATGTCACCTCTATATAATTAAAAGCAGCTTTTAAGCTGCTTTTTAAATGTTCCTAATTATTATAACACATTTAACACTTTTACTATATAACTTAATTAACTTTTTTAAGTTAATACTACTTTATGTGTTAATGAATTTTATGTAATATCACTGTAGACTACTCTATTATGTTTTATATGAGATTATTACTATTTATTATATCAACCTCATCTTTGAAAATCTCATATAATTCTCCTTTTAATGTTCCATCACTAAAATTATTCATGATATTCAGATATATTTTTTTTAAATTATCTTCTTTTCTACTTAAGCAATTACTTCTAAGCTTTTTTTCTTTTTCCTTGCCATGAAACATTATTCCTTACCTCCTTATAATACTTTTTAAAACTTTGATATGATTATTATGTCTTACAATTGAATTTTGTGCCCTGTTGTCAATTTCTTGAATAGGTACATTTGCCAAGTAACTTTCATAGCTTCTAATAATCTCATTTTCTTTATTAATTAGAAATTGAATCATTGTATCTTTCATAATAATCTCCTCCTTTTTCCTATTATTATCAAATAAAAAAGGGGATATACCTTTATTTTAAAAGTACATACCCTTTTTATAAATTATTTACAATCTACATATTTAATCTTTATATTAAGCTCCAAATAAAGCTAATAATACACCTGCCGCAACAGCACTTCCTATAACTCCAGATACATTTGCACCCATAGCATTCATAAGTAGGAAGTTAGTAGGATCCTCTTTTTGACCTACAACTTGAGAAACTCTCGCTGCCATAGGTACTGCTGATACTCCAGCAGATCCAATTAATGGATTTACTTTCCCTTTAGTTAATTTACACATGACTTTTCCTACAATAACTCCTCCTGCTGTCGCTACTGCAAATGAAGCTACCCCAATTATAATAATTCCTATAGTTTTAGGATTTATAAAGGCTTCTGCTGTTGCTGTAGCTCCAACAGAAAGTCCAAGAAATATAGTAATTATGTTTATAAGAGCATTTTGTGCAGTATCTGAAAGTCTTCCAACTACTCCAGATTCTTTAAATAAGTTACCAAGCATTAACATTCCTATCAACGGTAGTAAAGCTGGTAATAATAAAGTTACTAATATAGTTACAACTATAGGGAATACTATTTTTTCTATTTGCTTAACTTGTCTTAGTTGTCCCATTTTTATTCTACGCTCTTCTTTAGTTGTAAGAGCTTTCATTATTGGTGGCTGTATAAGTGGTACAAGCGCCATATATGAGTAGGCTGCTACTGCAATAGGTCCCAATAGATGTCCCGCTAGCTTATTTGTTAAGAATATAGCTGTAGGGCCATCTGCTCCTCCTATAATTCCTATAGAAGCAGCTTCCTGTGGTGTAAAACCAAAAAGAATAGCTACTCCAAAAGCAAAGAAAATACCAAACTGCGCTCCAGCTCCCATAAGTACACTAGATGGATTAGCAAGCAATGGACCAAAATCTGTCATAGCCCCTACACCCAAGAATATAAGCGGAGGGAATATCTCCCATTTCACTCCTTTTGATAAATAATATAGTAATCCTCCTGCTTCCTTACCTATAGGCTCGGCCATAATATTGCCTAGTGGTATGTTAGCAAGTAACATACCAAATGCTATTGGCAATAATAAAAGAGGTTCGAATTTTTTACCGATAGCTAGCCATATGAAAACTAAAGATACTCCTATCATTACAGCTTGTTGCCATGTTAAAGCCGCAAATCCAGATGAGGCAAACAAATCTTTAATTACTTCAAAAATGTTCATTTAAATTGACCTCCTATTATGCAATAACAGCTAATATATCTCCAGTATTAACTGCGGCTCCTTGTGTTACATTTATCTCTACTACAGTTCCATCTGTTGGAGACATAATTTCATTCTCCATTTTCATAGCTTCCAGTACGAATAAAACATCACCTTGTTTAACTGTTGCACCCTTAGTTGCAACTACTTTAACTATTGTTCCTGGCATTGGCGCTTCTGCCTTTGCTCCTTCTGCAGTTGATGCTACCGGTGCTGCAGTTGATACTACTGGTGTTGCAGCTGAAGTTGACGCTGCTACTGGTGCTGCTGATTGTACTGGTTGTGCTGGTGTCACTTGCACTGGTTGCGCTGGTGTCACTTGTACTGTTGGTGCTACTGGTGTAGCAAACTCACCCTTTACTTCTTCTACCTCTACTTGATATAAATTTCCATTAACTGTAACATTATATTTTTTCATACGAAATATCCTCCTAACAATAACTTCTATTTAATAGAAGCACTTCTCCAACTTGAATTATTATTAACCCTTTTTATACTCTTTATATTTAATTCATCTAGTGACTTACCAGTATGAGCAGATAATGATGCCATTATAGCTGCTACTAACTCATATTCCTTATTAATATCTACTGTTTGCACAGTATTATCAACTTCACTCACCGTAATTGATACTTCCTTCGGTTCCTCATTAGCATTAGATCTTTTTTTATAATCTCTTCCTAGCAAAAAGCTTTGTAATTTAATTATGAGCATAAGTGCCAATAACACTCCAAATACTATTATCATAGCAATGGCAGCTACACCTAATGCAAAGTATAAATTTTCTAGGGTGAAGTTTCTGAATAATGTTTCTTTCATATTATACTCCTCCTAAACTAGTGTACTACCATGTGTTTTAGGATATTTTAATTCTCTTTTACTTTGTAACATATCTAGCATAGCAAATATCCTTTGCTTGCTTTCACTTGGTTTTATCACATCATCTATTATTCCCATACTTGCCAAATTATAAGGATTGGTTACTTCATCATAGTATTTAGCAATTACATCTTTTTCTCCTTGTTTATGATCCTCTGAGTTAAATATCTCATCTCTGTATAGTCCTTTTATATATTCTTCTGGACTTGTTAAACATACTTTTGCTGTTGGCCAAGCCATTGTAACATCAAATGCTGATTCTCTTGAAGCTAATACTTCATATCCAAGACCATAAGCTTCTCCTATAATTAAAGAAACCTTTGGAACTGTAGCATCAATTAATGAATACATAAGCTTTCCAATATTTTTAGCAAGTCCATTATTTTCTTCTTCTAAAGAAACTGATGCTCCTTTTGTATCTACTAAGCTTAAAATAGATATATTGAAACTGTCACATAATTTTATAAAACTTGAAACCTTATTTGATCCTAAATTATCAATTTCTTTATTTTTAGAATTTAATATAACTCCAACTGTCAATCCGTTAATTTTTCCCAGAACAGTTCTAAAGTTAGTAGCAAAGCCTCTATATATTTCTATGATACTATCTTCATCAACTATAGTATTTAAAATTTCATCTAAAGAACAATTATCCTTTTCAACCATTTCATCAAGATTTAACTTACCTACATTTAAATTTAAATCTTCATTACTAACGGTAGGTAATTCTAAATTATTTGATGGCATATAAGAAATTATATTTCTTATAACTTGGAATGCTTCTTCTTCAGTAGCAGCATTTATATGTGCATTACTATTTCTATTAGCACTTACTCCATTGCTTACCATTGATTTATCCACATACTTACCTTCTTTTTCAGTAAGCTTACTTAAAGAAGATACACTTAAATCACTTATTTCATCTACAGCAACTACTACATCACTCATAGTTCCAAACAATGATGTTATACCATTACAAGGACCGCATATAACTGATACTCTTGGAACTATACCGCTTAGCTTAGCATACTTGTTTAAGACTAATCCATAAGAACCAAGTAATTCTATTCCTTCATTTAATTTTCCACCTATGGAATCAATAACTTGAACTACAGGAGCACCTATTTTAGCAGCATTATCAAGAATATTTATTATTTTTCTTCCCATAGTTTTTGTAAATGTTCCACCTTCTACCGTATAGTCACAGCTATATATAAATACTAGTCTTCCATTTACAGTTCCATGACCAGTAATTACACCGGCTCCATTGCCTGAAACAAGAGAACCAATTTCTACAAATGTTCCTTCATCTAATAATGCAAGAACTCTTTCTCTTGCTGTAAGTTTATTTAGGTTGTGTTGCATTTGTACTTGACTATCTCCACCACCTAAGTGTGATGTATCTTTAAGCGAATTAAACACTTCAAGTTTATTCATTTTACTGCCTCCTGACATATTAACTTTACCGTATATAATATTAACACATTTCACACCATTTGTATACATTAATTGCAAGTTTTAATTCATTTTTCTGTGAATTCCTTATTTTTAAAATTTCTATAATTCAGATAACCTTTATTATAGTATTCTGCTTAAATTAATTTTAATCCCTGTCTATTTAAATTTATAAAAAAACTAATCCTATGAAATCATAGGATTAGTAAATAAATTTTAATTTTAAATTATTTGTAGTTAAATATTAAACCAAATTAATATATAATCTAATTTTAATATAATAATTTTAGAATAGACCTTCTATAGTTCCATCTTCATGAATATCTATTTTATTTGCAGCAGGAACCTTTGGAAGTCCCGGCATAGTCATTATAGCTCCTGTTAATACAACTATAAAACCTGCTCCATTTGATAACTTAACTTCTTTTACGGATATATTAAATCCTGTTGGTCTTCCTAATAAAGCAGGATTATCAGAAAGGGAATTTTGAGTTTTGGCTACACATATAGGCACTTTATGAAGTCCTAATTTTTCTATTTCACTAATCTGTTTTTTAGCTGATGCTGTAAAATCTACATCATCTGCTCCATATATTTCCCTTGCAATAATTTTTATTTTTTCTTTAATATCCAGTTCTTCATCGTATAAAGCTTGGAAATTGCTTTGTTTATTTCCAATAGTTGAAATAACTTTATTTGCTAAGTCTTTTCCACCTTCTGCTCCTTTTTCCCAAACTTCAGTTAAAGATACCTCCACTCCATTAGTTTTACAGAATTCTTCTATGAACTTAACTTCTTCATCACTATCTGATATGAATTTGTTTATAGCTACAACTACTGGAACATTAAATTTTTGTATGTTTTCTATTTGTTTCTCTAGGTTAACAACACCCTTAGATAATGCTTCTACATTTGGAGTATTTAATTCTTCTTTTTTAACTCCACCATGATGTTTTAACGCACGAATTGTTGCAACTATAACTACACAGCTTGGTTTTAATTCTCCATACCTACATTTAATATCAAAGAATTTTTCTGCTCCTAAGTCTGCACCAAATCCAGCTTCAGTAATAGCATAATCTCCTAGCTTTAATGCCATTTTAGTTGCAAGTATACTATTACAACCATGAGCTATATTAGCAAAAGGGCCTCCATGAATTATTGCTGGAGTATTATCTAATGTTTGTACTAAGTTAGGTTTTATAGCATCCTTCATCAACATAGCCATTGCACCTTCAACTTTTAAGTCCTTGCAATAAATTGGATTTCCATCAAGATCATATGCTACAAGGATTTTACCAAATCTCTCTTTAAGATCCATAAGATTGTTAGATAAACATAATATCGCCATAATCTCAGAAGCAACAGTAATTGTAAATCCATCTTCCCTTAAGAATCCATTTGGCTTACCACCCATACCAACTACTATATTTCTAAGAGCTCTATCATTCATATCTAAAACCCTTTTAAATATAATTCTTCTTGAATCTATTCGAAGTTCATTTCCTTGATGAATATGATTATCTATAGCCGCAGCTAATAAATTGTTTGTTGTTGTAATAGCATGCATATCTCCTGTAAAATGAAGGTTTATATCTTCCATTGGTACTACTTGAGCATAACCGCCACCTGCAGCACCTCCCTTAACTCCAAAAACTGGTCCTAATGAAGGTTCTCTTAATGCTATAACAGCATTTTTACCTAAACTGCAAAGTGCTTGACCAAGTCCTATAGTTACTGTAGATTTTCCTTCTCCTGCTGGAGTTGGGTTAATTGCTGTAACTAATATAAGTTTCCCATCTTCATTATCTTTTCTACTTTCAAGAACATCTAGAGATATCTTTGCTTTATACTTTCCATAAAGATCTAAATCATCCTCAGTTAAACCTAATGTTTTTCCTACCTCTAAAATTGGTATCATCTTTGAACTTTGAGCAATTTCAATATCAGTTTTCATAAATTAACCTCCTAAGTATTACATTAATTTGTACTATTTTTTCAAAATTCAGAAATAAATTAAGCTATGATAACTATGAATATAGTTGTGTCAGTAGTTTTTTCAATATTCTTCTATTTTAAGTTCATTATAACATAATTACTTTTATAAAAAAAGCACAGCAATAGCTGTGCTTTTAAAACAATATATTAACTTTCCTTATATGTGTTACTCTCATTGTCTGAAGTTTTTTCTTCTATTGAATTTTCATCTGTTGATACTTCATCATTAAGAGTTTCTACATTCCAGTCCTTAAACTTTTCATTAGAACTAACACTATTTTCTTCTACTGGAACGTCATTTTCTTCTTTCGGAGAATCTAATACAATTCTTTCTGCATCAAACTCTGCAAGAGTTTTTCCCTCCATTATTGCATTAAATTCTTCTGCAGTAAGTTTTTCTCTTTCAAGTAAAGCTTTTGCAACATCATGAAGTTTATCTATATTTTCCTTAAGAATAGTTTCTGTTCTCTCATAAGCCTCATCAATTAAAGCTTTAATTTCTCTGTCTATCTTAGATGCAACCTCTTCTGAGAAGTCTCTTGTTCTTCCAAAGTCTCTTCCCATAAATACTTCACCATCATCTTTTCCAAAAGATATAGGTCCTAGAGCATCTGTCATACCATATTCCATAACCATCTTCTTAGCTATTGATGTTGTTCTATCTATATCATTTTTGGCTCCTGTACTTATATCTCCAAGAATCAATGCTTCTGCAACTCTTCCTCCTAAAAGACCAACCATATCATCTCTAAGTTTAGACTTAGATGTATATGCCGTATCTTCATTAGGTAGATGTAAAGTATATCCTCCTGCCATCCCTCTTGGAATAATACTAATTTCATGCACAGCATAAGAATTAGGCAAGTATTTAGATACTACTGCGTGACCCGCTTCATGGTATGCAGTTAAATTCTTATCTTTATCACTAATAACCCTAGATTTCTTTTCTGGTCCAGCCATTACTCTAGTTATTGATTCTTCTAGTTCTTCCATAGTTATAACTTTTCTTCTAGCTCTAACAGTTAATAAAGCTGATTCATTCATTAGATTTTCAAGGTCTGCTCCAGTAAATCCTGGCGTTCTCTTTGCAAGTATTTTTAAATCTACATCTTCATTTAAAGGTTTATTCTTAGAGTGAACCTTTAATATTTCTTCTCTTCCTTTAACGTCAGGTACACCAACAACTATCTGTCTATCAAATCTACCTGGTCTTAAAAGAGCTGGATCTAAAATGTCTGGTCTATTTGTAGCAGCTACCATTATTATGCCTTCATTTACACCAAATCCATCCATTTCAACAAGAAGTTGGTTTAAAGTTTGCTCTCTTTCATCATGTCCGCCACCCATACCAGCGCCTCTTTGTCTACCTACAGCATCAATTTCATCTATAAAGATTATACAAGGAGAGTTCTTTTTCGCTTGTTCAAATAAGTCTCTAACTCTTGAAGCTCCAACTCCTACAAACATTTCAACGAAGTCTGATCCTGATATGCTGAAAAACGGTACTCCAGCTTCTCCAGCTACTGCTTTTGCTAAAAGAGTTTTTCCTGTTCCCGGAGGACCAACTAATAGTACTCCTTTTGGAATTCTAGCCCCTACTTCCATATATCTCTTAGGATTTTTAAGAAAATCTACTATCTCTTCAAGTTCTTGCTTTTCTTCATCAGCTCCAGCTACATTCTTAAATGTAACTTTTTTATCCCCTTCTAAAGGTACCGCCATCTTAGCTTTACTTTTACCAAAACTCATAACTCCACGGCCGCCACCGCCACCGCTTCCACTAGACTGATTCATAAACATTATCCAGAATAATACCACCATGCCTATCACAAGAAGTGTAGGTAAAATTCTCATCCAAACTGGTACTGTAGCAGGTGGATCATATTTTTCATTCATATCAGGGTTAGGATTTGCTTGAATTATTTGAGAATACCTTGATTGTAAAATATTTACACTGAATTCGGTACCATCGCTTAATTTACCTCTCACTGATGTACCATCAGATGATGTTTGTATAGCTGTTACTTGTTTTTGTTGCATATATTTTTCAAATTCTGTTACACTTATTTCTTTAAGACTTCCTGTACTATCGAATAATGACAGTGCAGAAAATATAACTAGTATTAACACTAAAAACCAAATTGTTGCACTAGAAATTTTTTTCATTTAAAGCCCCCCTCTCTCTATGGTTCAATATCACTAAAAATTCTATCATATGAGTTTTTCCTTTACAACATTAATAATATTAATTATTAATGAACTACTATTCTGTTCTTTTTTAAATAATAAATAAGCTTAATATCTATATAGTATAAAACTTTATTCCTTCATATATACATGCTCATCTAGTATTCCTATATAAGGAAGATTTCTATAGATTTCAGCATAATCAAGACCATACCCTACTAAGAAGTAATCCGGAACATCAAAGCCAAGATATTTAACCTCTAACTCTTCCTTTCTTCTTTCAGGTTTATTAAGTAAACATGCTATTTCAAGGCTTCTTGGATTTCTAGCACCTAAGTACTTCATAAGATATTTTAGAGTTACTCCACTATCTATAATATCTTCTACTATTAACACATCTTTACCTTTTATTTCAAAGTCAAGATCCTTTATTATTTTTACTATTCCTGAAGACTGTGTAGCATCTCCATAGCTAGATACAGCCATAAAATCCATCTTGCAAGGTATAGTAATGTTTTTCATTAAATCAGCCATAAACATTACTGAACCTTTTAGAATACCAAGGACAATTAAGTCTCTCCCTACATATTCATTTGATATTTTGGCTCCTATTTCTTTAATTTTTTCTGTCAAAACCTCTTCAGTTAATAAAACTTCCTTAATGTCCTTATTCATGTTTTTCCTGCCTTTCCAATCTTACTTCTATAATATTTTTTACTCCTTCATGGATTTTAAACTTATCACTTATTTTGTATCCTATTATCCATGAAATATCTTCATCAAAACAAAGCAGAGGTACAAGATCTCTTTCTTCCCTTGGAATCTTTAAATCTATAAATATATCCTTTAACTTCTTGCTACCTTTCATCCCAAGAGGAGAAAATCTATCCCCATTCTTTCTAAATCTTAATGTTATATTTTTTATATTAGTACCATTAAAATATTTTATGTTATCATCAGATTTAAAATTCATTTTTTTGTCACCATCTATACATCTTATATATACTTTAAGTCCTAGCTCCTCAATATAATTATTACCCATATTAAGATTTAAAATAGTATCTATATCAACTTTGCATTGTTTTTTTTGCATTGTTATTTCAATATTTCCATATACATTCTTGATTAATATTTCTTTTGGAACAGTTGTAAACTTTCCTGTACTAGATTTCTGTAAGTTTATTATATTATCGATATGTATGCTTTGAATATTATTTATATCCCCTTTAACTTGTAATAGAGCCTTTCTTATAACTCTACTTACTAAAGATGGATGAAGATAAAATGCATCTTTATATATTATAACCTTATCTTCTCCTATATCACAATATTTTTGGAAAACTTTGATTACATTTTCTTGAATATAATCCTCATCACGTTTTATCAATTCACACATTCTATTTAAAGTTGTTACTATATCTGAATTAAAGTTTTGTTGGATATAAGGTATCAACTCTAATCGAATCTTGTTTCTTGAATATATAGTCTCATAATTTGTATGATCTATTCTTGCTGGAAGATTGTTTTCTTTACAGTATCCCTCTATTTCTTGTCTACTCACATTTATTATTGGTCTTATATATACTTCATCTCTTACAGGTTTAATTCCTATAAGACCTTCTATTCCAGTTCCTCTCATCAACCTCATAAGCACCGTTTCTGCTTGATCATTAAGATTATGAGCTAAAGCAACTTTATTTGCGTTAAGTTTTTTTAGAAGATCTTCAAAAAATTCATACCTTGCATCTCTACCAGCCATCTCTGTGGAGATATTATTTTCACTAGCCATATAGTTTATATCTACAGCCTTGCTAAAGAATTCAATATTGTTTTCTTGACAAAACCTTCTACAAGTAGCTTCATCTTCATCAGATTCACTGCTTCTTAACATATGATTCACATGAGCTGCGTATAGCTTTATATTATACTCATCTATTAATGTAGACAACACATGCAATAAACTTATAGAGTCAGGACCTCCAGATAAGGCAACAATAACTTTATCTCCCTTATTTAACATTCCATTTTCCTCAATGGTTTTAATAACTTCATTTCTCATGCTATTATTATGTACTTTTGCCCAATCTTTCTCACTCATAAAAACACTTCCTAAAAATATAGTTTTAAGTCATAATATCATAAATGTAAGAATTTTAAAACAAATATAATAAAAAAATGAAGAAATGTTTACACACTTCTTCACTTTTTTAATTATAACCAACATAAAATTAGTTATAATTAACTTTCTAACTTACTTAATCCAAATTAAGCTGTGTGAACTCTAGAAACCATAACTGTCATATCATCCTTAATCCTATTTTTCCCTATTCTCTTTGCTTCATTAATTATACCCTTAGATATTTCTTCTGCACTCACATTATCATTTCTACATAAATAATCTAATATCCAATCTATCTTTCCACTAGATTCTTCATCACAGTCTGTGACCCCATCCGTTAACATAACAATCAGATCACCATTTTTTACTTTCTTACTATGAATCTCTATATCTGCTTCATCTAGTATTCCAATAGGTAAACTTCTAGATTTAATAATATCTATGGTGTCGCCACTTTTTACAATACTAGCTACTGCTCCTACCTTCATAAAATCTACTTCTCCACTATACAAGTCAATAGCGCTCAAATCTACTGTAGAGAATTTTTCCTCCTCTGAAAATTTAAGACTCATTATAGAGTTAACTGTATTTATAGCTGTAGTTCTGCTAAAGCCCGCACCTGTAAATTTCTCAATTAGTTCAACTACAGCCTTACTTTCTCTTCCTGCCTGTGGACCCGATCCCATTCCATCGCTAATCACCATCATGTAGCTACCATCATATCCTTCTCCAAAATTAAAATTATCTCCAAAGATAGTTTGTCCATCTTTGCATATCCTCGATACACTAGTAGTTACTCCAAACTTAGGCACTTCTTCAAACATAGCAGTACACTTATTTGTTATAGGATTAATCTTACAACCATCAGCTTTTAATTTCATTTTATAATCTACACAATCATTAATTAAAGGGAGTATTTTCTTTACACATAAATTTCTTCCATTGCAAGAATCACAGGTTATCTGTATATTCAACCTTTCATTCTTATCTTTTATAGCAAATACATCTTCAACTTCTATATCATACTTTTCTAGAATTCTTATAATCTTTTTTTCTGAATCCTTATCTTCATTAAAGTCCGATGAAAACTCTTCCATAATTTCATCTACAGACTTAGCCATGTTATTGAATTGATTTGCAATTAATTCTCTACCCTCTGCTAATCTACTTCTCCACATTTCATTTATGATAAATTTATTTGTAATATCTTCTGTATTTCTTATTAGTGAAGCCTTCCTTATACATTTCTTTTCTAATAACTGCGGAAAAATGTTAGTTTTATTCTGAACACTTTCTAAAAGTTCTCCAAAGGCCTTATAGGTACTTATCATTTCTCTTCCCCAACATATACCACATGTATCACAGTTATTACATACTCTATTAGCTAAATTTTCTATAAGCCCACTACTTTTACTATTCATATCTAGCTTATCATTATCAGCTAAATTATTCAATGTACCAGCCATATTTAAAAGCACCTCAGAAAATTTATCTAACCTATCTGTAAAAATTGCTTTTACTTTATTAACATATCCTTCTTCATATCTTTTACTTTTTTTCTCTACATCTAACTCACCAGATATAGTTTCATATATCCCATTAGGTATAACTATAAATAATGCTGTAGATAAAATTCCTTCTGCTAATATAAATTGTGAAATCCCCTCTGGCATATACGTAGCTATATAAATTTTCATTATACAAAATACTATAAATGATGCTAAAGCTGAAATTAACTTTCCACCTTCTCTAAATATTCCTGAAGTTAAAGCACATACTCCCAATACTGTTGCATAACCAAAAATATTCTGACTAGACATTCCCACAATTACACCCATAGCAATTCCTGCTGTAGCACCTACGCTTGTACCACAAACATAACCTATAATAGATACACATGCAATGCTTAATACACTTAAAATTGATATATTGAAAATTTCAACTCCCCAAGTACCTGCTATTATTAAAGCTATTAATATACTCATAGAAACTATTTCTTCATTTGAAAATAAGTGCTTTGTTCTTATCTTTTTAAAACTATTTATACTGTACTCTAGTATTAAGTATACGGGTATTATGCTTACTCCTTCTAATGCAGTATTACCAAGTGCCAACATTAGTGTATACTGATTTACTAACATAGTATATGCAAAAATCATTATTAAAGTTGCTCCTATAATAACAAACTTTTGAATTTTCTTTTTTATAAAACTATTTAAAATTAAACATATTATAACCAAAGTTGGAACTATTGTTATATACATTAAAGAATTTTCTAATGTCCCTATTGTAGTTATGTATCCCAATATAGCCCCTAGCCCAACAAATAAAGATAATCTGTTATCCCCTAAAAATAATATTGTAAGTAAAAATGCAACTCCAAAAGGTGCAGATTTATTTATCATTATTACTCTACTAACTAAAATAGCAACACAGAAAAACATAATACTCTTCGCTACTATTCTTACTCCGTCACCATCCCTATCATTACTAATAACCATACTGCTTTTTACTCTTTTATATGTCCTAATATTCTCTCCATATTGCATAATAATTTCACCCACCTGTATTTTTTTTACAGGTTCATTATATCAATGTCCATTGGAAATAATTGTAATTTGATGGAGCATACATAAAAAAATTTATTACAATAAACTCCATTTTATCTCTCTTTCCCTTTTTAGTTTATAGTTCTAAATTATTCAGTTATTCACCTTATAGCATGGCTTTAGTAAGTCTATATGTCTTAATTTTCTTAACTTAATCTACTATATTTTTATGTCATGAATAATAATTAAAAAAGGTTTCATGGGGAAAATATTTTTCATATAAATCTAATAAATTAATATACTTATATTTAAATCTATTTTCAAACTTCATTTTAAAAATTCAATTAATTAATTGTTAATATAAATTAACTGAATTTTTTAGAAAAAAAAATGGATTGAATATATATCAATCCATTTTTATGGTTGCGGGGGCAGGACTTGAACCTACGACCTTCGGGTTATGAGCCCGACGAGCTGCCAACTGCTCCACCCCGCGTCATTTGGTGCTGAAGACCGGAATCGAACCGGTACGGTGTTTAACCACCGCAGGATTTTAAGTCCTGTGCGTCTGCCTGTTCCGCCACTCCAGCATGTTATTTGGCAATTTATTTATTTTTAAAAATATGGTAGCGGAAATAGGACTTGAACCTACGACCCTTCGGGTATGAACCGAATGCTCTAGCCAGCTGAGCTATTCCGCCATATGGTTGCGGGGGCAGGACTTGAACCTACGACCTTCGGGTTATGAGCCCGACGAGCTGCCAACTGCTCCACCCCGCGTTATTTGGTGCTGAAGACCGGAATCGAACCGGTACGGTGTTTAACCACCGCAGGATTTTAAGTCCTGTGCGTCTGCCAGTTCCGCCACTCCAGCATATTACTTGGCAATTTATTTATTTTTAAAAATATGGTAGCGGAAATAGGACTTGAACCTACGACCCTTCGGGTATGAACCGAATGCTCTAGCCAGCTGAGCTATTCCGCCATATGGTTGCGGGGGCAGGACTTGAACCTACGACCTTCGGGTTATGAGCCCGACGAGCTGCCAACTGCTCCACCCCGCGTTATTGGTGCTGAAGACCGGAATCGAACCGGTACGGTGTTTAACCACCGCAGGATTTTAAGTCCTGTGCGTCTGCCAGTTCCGCCACTCCAGCATTTCTGCCATCACCTTTCAGCGACAATATTTATTATATGGTATATTATTAACTATGTCAACAGTATTTATATAGTTTTTTTCTATTTTTTATTTATTTTTTATTAACTTGTTATAACTAGATATATAAAATATATGTTTTAGTTTAACTTCCACTAAAATAAATAAGAGTGCTTAAAAAGCACTCTTTAATCCTTTCGGTATAAAGCTTAATTATATCCTTTTCTGCTATATCCTCTACCTTTTCCACCATCTTGGTGTTTCTTAAGATCTTGAAATCTTTCTTCACTATCTTTTAAGAATTTTGACATCCTATCTTCAAAACTTCCTGCACTTGTAGTTTTAGATTTTTCCTTTTCCCAATCTATATCTACAGGTTTAAAAGATTTTTTAGGTGTACCAGCTTGTTTTATGGATAAGCTCATCTTACCATTATCATCTACAGATATGACTTTAACTTTAACCACATCATTTTCTTTTAAATGGTCATGTACATTCTTAACAAATACATCAGATACTTCCGATATATGAACTAAGCCTGTTTTCCCTTCCACTTCAACAAATGCACCAAAGTTTGTGATATTAACTACTTTACCTTCTATAATGCTTCCAGCCTTTAAGGTCATATTGAAAAGACCCTCCTTAAATTTATAATTTAAATTTATATATACTACAACTAATAATAATTAGCCATAGTAATTTTCACTTTATTTACTGTCTACTACAGGAGATTCTCCTTCTTTAATTAACCCAAGCTTTTCCCTTGCAAGTTTTTCTATATACCTACTATCTTGTGATAGTTTAATCTCATCCTGTAACTTTTGATTCTTCTCTTGTGCTGATTGTAACTCTGAAGTATAGTTATCAATATCTTTATGCTGCCTAAACATTATTATTTGTTGATTTATAAATGTAAAGCCTACGTAAAGAGCTATAAGTAAAAGACCTATCTTTTTTAAGCTGAATTTCTTCATATTGATTTTCCTTCCTTATTACAAATAGTAACATATACATGGGTTTTATTTCCATATAGCCAAATTAACCTATAGTTATATTGTAATTTGAATTTTTATTTTCTTCAACCCTTAATATTATTAATTTTATATTTTTTTTGTTATTTTGCTAAAAATAATTCTTATAGGATAGAAAATATAGTAAAATATTACTCTAAAAATAGTTAATATAACATTTAACATACTTCCATATCCTAATATAAATATATTACTAAATAATTTAAAATATATAAATAATCCAATGAAATTATATACAAATACATTAAAGCTCATATAAGCATAATTTGTATACATCATAAAAATAAACACTATAATACCAGTTAATATCCAGAATAGCATATCCTGTATTGCTGTTATGATAGTTCCAGGCTCTTGAAAGCCTCTTATTACTCTATATACATCAAAGAAAATACCAACTAGCATTCCACTAAGTAAGGAGAATATAAATAATGTTATTTGTCTACCCATATCAAATATCATAACTTAATCACCTAAATATTTTAGAAATAATACTATTTTGCTTCTTTGGTCTCTTTTCTTCGCTTGTATATACTACATAAGATATTTTCCCCGTTATTACCACATCTCCATTTTGGACATCTAGCTTGGTCATCTTTAACCCTTCGCCTCTGATATCCATATCTCCCAACACAGTTATTATAAGTATCTGTTCATCATTGAAGCTTAATATTTCTAAAACCCCATCCAAAGTCATCTTTTTTCTATTTTCTAACGTAATAAAACTCTTTTTATTTTCTAATGATATATCTTTATTTGGTTCCATAATATCCCCCTTAAACCTTAAAAACATATTAGCTTTCTATAAAGATATATTCATTAAAAACTATTTTATGCTACTATTTATTCCTTATCCTCTTCTCCACTGATTATCTCATACATATTCTTAGCTTCTTCTTTATTTACATGATTAGCAATATTTATGATTTTTGCTTTTAATAATTGATTTGCAAATTGAATTTCTATGATATCATCTTCTTTTATAGTAGTACTTGGTTTTGCTACTTTTCCATTTATGGATACTCTACCATTTTCACATACATCTTTAGCAACAGTTCTTCGTTTGATTATTCTAGAAACTTTTAAATATTTATCTAATCTCATAGTTGCCTCCTTAAATTATATAAAATTTTTAATGAAATTATACTTTAACCAGTATCCTTTTGAATAGAAGAAAAAACCCAGAACATTTCTAGGCTTTTTCAAATAATTATTTATTTACTATGTCTTTAAATTCTTTTCCAACTTTGAAAACAGGAACTTTAGATGCTGGTATTTGTATTTCTTCTTTTGTTCTTGGGTTTCTTCCTACTCTAGCAGCTCTTTCTCTAGTTTCAAAAGTACCAAATCCAACTAGTTGAACCTTCTCTCCACCTTCAAGAGCTTCTTCAACGCTCTCTATAAATGCCTTTAACACTGCCTCGTTATCTTTTTTTGTTAGTCCTGACTTTTCAGCCATTTTTCCTATTAATTCTGATTTGTTCACAATAGTACCTCCTTAATGTTAATTTTACGTAATTTATATTTTAATTACATAAAATAATACTTACAATATTCTTACAAGTTATCTAGAATCCTTCTTTTTTTTGCAATAATTTATCTTTTTGTTGATAAATTATACTTTTTGGATTCACTCCAAAGGGTTTCCATTTCTTCTAATGTCATCTTCTTCATGTCAATACCCTTTTTAATACCGGATTCCTCAATAAATTGGAAGCGTTTTATAAATTTATCTATAGTATAATTTACTGCAAATTCTGGGTCAATGTCAAGAAGTCTTGCAATATTTACTGTGGCAAAGATTAAATCTCCTACCTCTTCCTGTATTTTTGACATATCTGATGTTTTATATACATCTTTTATCTCTTGTAATTCTTCTAAAACTTTCTCCATAGCTGGTTCTACGTCATCCCAATCAAATCCTACTTTACCAGCCTTTTTCTGAACCTTTTCTGCTCTAATAAGTCCAGGCATACATCGTGGAACATGTTTTAATTCATCTGTATAGCTAGTAAATTTCTTTTCTTTAACTTTGATTTGATCCCAATTCTCTAATATTTCACCTGTATCTTTAACTCTTACATCTGAAAATATATGTGGATGCCTATTTATCATTTTTTCAGTTATAGCTGCTACTACATCATTTATGTTGAAATAACCCTCCTCCTTACCAATTTGAGCGTGGAATATTACTTGAAAAAGTACATCTCCTAACTCCTCAATAAGTTTATTATCGTCCATTTCGTCTATAGCTTCAATAACTTCATAACATTCCTCAATTAAACCTCTTTTTAAAGATTCATGAGTTTGTTCTAAGTCCCACATACATCCATTTTCACTCCTAAGAGTAGACATCACATTAATTAAATCCTTAAAATCTTTAGGACCTTTAAGATCTTTAGGAATATATATGGAAGTTAAATAATCAATATCCTCTTGTCTATCTAAATCATATAGTTTAATTTTTCTTATACTTTCTTCTCCTTGTATGCCTGCTGCTCTTACAAAGTATATATCACTATCATCACTATAATATTCACATAGAGCTAACTTCACTTCAGAAGCAATAAATTTATTATACACCTGGGTTATTATTACTCCTAATCTCTTATCCATAACCTGTTCCCTTATATCAAAGGCATCTATTATTTTTACCCCTTCTATTGGATCAATCCTTAAGCTCTCTATAACTGCATCTACAAAGCTTACTGATGGCATCAATCTAGCTTCTATTCCATTCTCCTTGCAGAGTTCTAATAATATAGTTACAGATTTTTCTGCAACTAAGGGATGACCTGGAACTGCATATACTAAGTCTCCTTCTTGCTGATAAGTTTTTATAAGATCCTCTGCAATTGCCTTATATATATGATCAAAATTATTATATTCTTCATAAAAATTATCATAAGTATTAAACTTTACACCCATGGACTCTAAATATTTAACATTAGGGTGTTTTTCTGTTCTAAAGTATATATTTTTATTACTTTTCAAAATTTCTAGTACACCTATGGTTAAAGCCTCTTTAGAACCAGGTCCTAAACCAACCACTGTAATCATTTGAATCTACTCCTCTTTTAGTTTTTAATAAGCTTTCCCTTTATATCTTCAATAGTAAATATTCTAAATACAATTAATAGTATTCCAAATATTATTATGCCAAGGAAAATAGCTATTAAGCATGATATTCCATTACTCTGTGTATAATTATAGACATTATTATATATAAAGACAACAGATATTATCATAATTAATGACACAAATAAAGGTTTTATAACTACTTCATATATATTTATCTTTACTTTTAGTAGTTTTTTAACCTCTGCTAGGTTCAAAACGCTAGTTACTGCATATCCTACTATACTTCCAATTATTGCTCCATATATATTAAATTGAGGATTACTTACTAAAGCATAGGTAATAACTACTTTAAATATACACCCTATTCCAAGATAATATATTGGTTTCATATATCTACCACAGCTTTGTAAAAGTGATGTAGTAGTCTGTGTTACTATAATTAATGGTATTGATAAAGATAATAATTTAAGTATTTCATGTCCAGCTACATCTCCCATAAACACTAGTCCCATAATAGGCCTTGAAAGATAAAATAATCCTAAAGCGCTTGGAATACCTATAACAAAAGATAATTTAAATACCATATTTACCCTTCTGTATAATTCATTTTGATTATGCATAGAATACACCTCTGATACTATAGGTACTAAAGCTGAGCATAGTGCAATAGAAAGGGCCAATGGTATATTTTGAAGAGTCATGGCCTTACCTGTAAATTGACCATATAATATAGCACTCTCTTGAATTGTATACCCAGCTAATAAAAGTCTATGAGGTACTATTATAGAATCAATTAAAGACATAATTGTTCCAACTGCCGCTCCTACTGATATAGGAAATGCTGCTTGAGCTAAGTTTGATAGTATTTTATTGTTTCTTTTTACCTTTAATTTATAAGACTTTGGTCTAACAAATAAATATTTAATCACCAGGTAAACACTTCCAAATGCGCCCCCAGCTACTGTTCCAAAAGCTGCTCCCGCTGCTGCATATTCAATCCCCTTAGGAAGTAATAAATATGCACCTACCACCCCAAAAACAACTCTACCTATCTGTTCTATAATTTGAGATATTGCTGTATTATTCATGTTTTGAAGTCCTTGAAAATAGCCCTTTAATGTACACATAATACATACAAATATAGGTGCTATGGATATAATCATAAAGGAATGATATGACTTCTTATCCCACCTTAAGATATTTATAATACTATCTCCAAAGTATAACATCAAAAATGATATTATTACCCCAAGGGGAATCATTATTTTAAGCGTGTCCTTAAGTACCTGTCTAACAGCATTAGTATCATTACGAGCATTATACTCTGATATTAATTTTGACATAGCAATAGGTACTCCTGAAGCTATTGCTACAAAAGTCATATATAGAGGGTATGACATCTGATAATATCCCATCCCTTGATCCCCAATTAAACCTTGTATTGGTATTCTAAAAAACAAACCTAGAAATCGTGCAAAAATCGTAGCTATTCCTAAAATCATAGTTCCTTTTAAAAGCGATTGTTTTTTCATACTTCCTCCTCAAAATACTTTGTATAATTAATAAGTATTTTAGGGTGAAACATTTTATTACTTAATGCATATAATATCTAAGTAACTTTAACTTCTCCAGTAATAAAATAAAATGCCATAAGATGTGAATTATTATCAATCTTATGGCAATAACTATATATTCCTTATTTAATTTTACATTAAATATAATTATGCTTTTAAGCATCTATTGTTCCATTTGTTTTCCTAAAAATGAAGCTGCCGTTTCTGCAAGCTTTAACTCTAAGTCTCCAAACTTCACATTTTCTTTTGAAACTATGATTACTGTTCCTACTGTATCTCCTTCTGCAATTATTGGTGCTACAACTTGTGTTGTATATTCATCTACTGACTCTCCGTCACATATAGGTATTAGTCCCTGTGAGTTCTTATCTAGAAGAGTAGCCTTACGCATTTCCATAATTTTATCTACTTCATTACTAATCTTTTTATCTAAATAATCTTTCTTTGCCCCACCACTTACAGCTATAACTGAGTCTTTATCACAAATTATAATTATATTACCAATAGTTTGATGTAGCGCCTCGCTATACTCCTTAGAAAATTCACTCAATTCTTCTATTGGGGAATATTTTTTTAATATAACTCCCCCTTCCCTATCCGTAAATATTTCCAGTGGATCTCCTTCTCTAATTCTTAATGTCCTTCTTATTTCTTTTGGTATTACAACACGGCCTAAGTCATCTATTCTTCTTACTATTCCTGTAGCTTTCATTAAATATCCTCCTTATTTATGTAAATAGTATTAATGCTATTATTATCCTTCTTAACTCAAATTTTATACATCCTAGAAATTTTTTCATTAATAAAAAATAAAAAAGATTAATGCCAAATATGACATTAACCTTATTTTTACTAATGATTAACTTAATTTATCTTCATATAATTTTATGTTTGCATCCTTTTGCCAAGCAGTTACCGTTTCTACCCACTTATTATATTTATTTTGTTCTAATAGAACGTCCTTAACATCTTCTTTAACTTCTTCTAATGGTCTAACAGGATATTCTTCTTTATCTAAGCACTTTATAACATGGAATCCAAATTTAGTTGATACAGGTGTTTTAGTATATTCATCTTTCTTAAGGCTTATAGCTGACATTAAGAAAGTTTTATCATACTGATTGCTGGTATATTCAATCCAGCCTAAATCTCCACCTTTATCTTTTGTAGCATCTGTACCTTTTTCAGCAGCAAGCTTAGCGAAATCTTCTCCCTTATCTAATCTTGCAATTATGTCTTTAGCCTCTTCTTCTGTCTTAACTAATATGTGAGCTGGTTTGACTTTATTAGGACTTTCAGTATATAAATTTTGATTGCTATCATAATAAGTCTTTATTTCCTCATCTGTTACAGCAACATCCTTAACTACCTCTTCATATACAGCATTAGATATTATTGCTGGTTTTAATTCTTCTAAAAAGCTCTCTTCTGTAACTCCAGCTGCTTTAAGGGCATTTTTATACTCTTCATCCGATTTAAATGACTTCTTTATCTCATCAAGTTTTTCTTTAGACTTAGTCTGAACTTCTTCATCAGAAGGCACTACTTTAAGCTTTTCGCCATTATTTTTTATAATAATATCATTAACCATAGTATCAAGCATGCTTAATCTTTGTTGCTTTATATATTCCATTGCTTCTGAATTTTCTTTATAGTTTTCTCCATACTGAGCCTTTACTTGCTCATAAACTGTGGCTAACTTACTGTCCACTTCTCCTAAGGTAATCTTTTCTTTATAAACCTTAGCAACTACCGTTTTACTAATACCTTCTTCAGTTTTTTCTATCATTCCACAACCTACTGCTGAAAACATTAGAGTGGATGCCATTAGACCTGCTAAAATCTTCTTTAATTTTATCAATTTATTATCCTCCATTCGGTTTTTTTTAGTTAATATTGCTATCTAATTTTACCATATAAATACTATTAAATAAATAGTAGCTAAATCTATTTACTCTTTGTTGATAAATCCTTAATAATATTTATAAGTTTATCTAATAGCTCCTTTTTATTCATATCCTTACTCTTATACACCAAAACTGGAACATCTCCCATTTTAAATGTGATTTGTCTTTTATAATTGTCTAATATATATTTTACCATTTCTGAAGTTAAGTAGGATTTATCTTTAAATGTTATTTGCACTTGAATTCCAGTATCCTTTATTTCTAAAACTCCAATTTCTCTAGCAATAGCCTTTAAATATGCTATATTCATTAAATTATAAACACTGTTTGGAATATTAGAGTATCTATCTTCAATCTCCTCAATAACATCTAACATATGTTCATAGGATTCAATAGACGCAATCTTTTTATATACTTGGATTTTTTGAGTTTCATCCTGTATATAGTTACTTGGAATATATGCATCAATTTTCATTTCCACTGTAGTTTCAATAGGTTCCTTGTCTACTTCACCTTTTACAAGACTTACAGCATCTTCAAGCATTCTACAATATAAGTCATATCCTACAGCAGACATATGGCCACATTGAGCTGCTCCCATTATATTCCCTGCACCTCTTATTTCTAAATCTCTCATAGCTATCTTTAATCCTGAACCTAATTCTGTAAAATCTTTTATGGCCTTTAATCTTTTTTCTGCAACTTCTGTCAGAACCTTATCCTTGGTGTAAGTAAAATAAGCATATGCTATCCTATTTGTTCTTCCTACTCTTCCCCTTAATTGATATAGTTGAGATAATCCCATCTTATCTGCATTTGCAATTATCATAGTATTTGCATTCTGAATATCTATACCAGTCTCTACTATAGTTGTACTTAAAAGTATATCATATTTTTTATCTACAAAATCTATAATTACCTTTTCTAATTCTCTTTCAGTCATCTGACCATGACCTATAGCAACTCTAGCTTCTGGCACTAGCTTTTGTAAATACGTTGCCATATCACTTATGGTTTCAACTCTATTATATACAAAAAATACTTGTCCTCCCCTATTCATTTCTCTAATTATCGCATCTCTTATAAGTTGATCATTAAATTCTACAACATAGGTTTGAATAGGATATCTCTCCTCAGGAGGAGTTTCTATTATACTTATATCCCTTACTCCTGTTAAAGACATGTGTAGGGTTCTAGGAATAGGAGTAGCACTTAAAGTTAATACATCTATGTTTTTCTTTATTTCCTTTATCTTTTCCTTGTGACTAACACCAAATCTTTGCTCTTCGTCTACAATTAATAAACCTAAGTCTTTAAATACTACACTCTTTTGCAACAACTTATGAGTTCCTACTATAATATCTAAATTTCCTTCTCTTAGAGCATTTAAAGTTTCTTTGACTTGAGAAGCTGTTCTAAATCTACTAATCATTCCTATTTTGATAGGAAAATCTGAAAACCTTTTTAACATATTTTTATAGTGCTGCTCTGCTAGTATAGTAGTAGGTACTAATATAGCTACCTGTTTTCCATCCATAACACACTTAAATGCAGCTCTAAGAGCAACTTCTGTTTTCCCATATCCAACATCCCCACAAAGAAGCCTATCCATAGGTTTGTCGCTTTCCATATCTATTTTTATATCCTCTATTGCAGTTAACTGGTCTGGAGTTTCCTCATATGGAAATTCTCCTTCGAACTGACTTTGCCAAGGGGTGTCCTTCGCATATTTATGACCTTTTAGTGTATTTCTAATAGCATAAAGCTTAACTAAATCTTCAGCAATATCTTCCACAGATTTTTTTACTTTACTCCTAGCCTTTGCCCATTCACTTCCACCAAGTTTGTTTATTTTTGGTGATTTACCTTCACTACCAATATATTTTTGTACTAAATCTAATTGTTCTACAGGAACATATAAAGTATCTCCTGAGTTATACTCTAAAACTAAATAATCTTTTTTATTGCCTTGCACATCTAATTGGTTAATACCTTTATATACACCAACCCCATGGTTTACATGTACTACATAATCACCAAGCTTTAAATCTGTAAAGCTTTTTATTTTTCCTGCTCCTTTTTTAGTAGTTCTTCTTGTAGCTTTCCTCTTAGATTGACCGAAAACCTCAGAGTCTGATATAATACATACTTTTAAATCAGGATACTCAAAACCTTTAATAGAACTTCCAAAGGTTACTACTACTTCCCCTTGCTGAATGCTAGAAACTAGATCTTTATAGGTAGCTTCTATACCCCTGTCTCTTAAAGTATCAATTAACCTTTCTCCTCTTGTTCTTGTTCCAGACAAAATTAAAGTTCTATATCCTTTTTTCTTTTTCTCTATGATATCCTCAATAAGCATGTCTAACTGTCCATGATAATCATGAATTGTAATTTGAGAAAGTGATATTAAATTTCTTGGTTTTAATACTTTAGAAGTAGTTGCTAAACTCTGCAAAGTTATAGTTTTGCTTACTTCTAAAATTTCTTCAATCATTTCTTTAGGTATTAGTAGCTCTCCTTGTTTCGGCAAAATGTTACCTCTGCTTAAAAAGTTCTCATAGTTCTCCTCAAATTCAAAATATACACTATCCAACTTACCCATAGACCTATTTACATCGTCCACTACAATTAAACTATCTTTAAAATAGTCTAAAAATGTAGTTTTATTTTTATAAAAATAAGGAATATAACTATCAATAGTTTCAAAAGTCCAAGTTTCTTCCAAACTCTCTAAGTTTGTCTTAACTGTAGAATTTATTCTTTCTAAGGCATCCCTATCTTTAGATTTTTTAAATCTTGATATGGCTCCATCTAATTCATCTTTAATTTCTTGTTTTGCAAGATTTATAAGTTCTTCTGTAAGAATTATCTCTTTTGCCGGAAATATCTCTATTTTATCTACTTTATCTATGCTTCTTTGATTATCTTTATTAAAAGTTCTTATGGAATCTACTTCATCATCAAAAAGCTCAATCCTAAAGGGCATGCTACTAATAGGAGGATAAATATCTATAATCCCCCCTCTAACTGAAAATTGACCTATATTTTCTACAACACTACACCTTTCGTAACCACACTGTACAAGCTTTTCACTCAGTTCCCTTATATCTACTGTGCTCCCTAAAGAAATTTCAAATAAAAACTTCTTGAATAGCTCTACAGGAGCATAAGATGCTGCTAAAGCCTCTATAGAGGTTACAACAATATTTCTTTCCTCTTGAAGAATCTTATTTAATACCTTCAGTCTCTCCCATCTCAAATCTCCAGATACAGCTTCTACATTGTAAAAAGTAACTTCCCTTGTAGGAAAATAATATACATCGTTACAATAAAAGCTAAGATCCTCATATATATTTTTAGCTTCCATATCATTATGAGTTAGCACCAGCATACTTTTTTCTATATCTTCATAAACACCATATAACAAGTAGCTCTTACCAGATTCTGAAAGGCCATGTATGCCTAATGGATACTTTTCTTCATCTATGTATCTCTTTATATCTTTATATTCACTACTTAACTTTAAAGGTGTCATTACTCCTTTTAGTCTCAAAATATCACCTCTTAAACTATTTACTACTTTCCTGCATTAAAAGAATTAAATTTATTCATAGCTTGATTAATTCCTTCACCTATGATTACTGCTACTGCATCTACAGCTGCCTCAAAGGATTTTTCTACAATCTCTCTATCCTCATTGGAAAATCTTCCTGTAACAAATTCAACTAAATCATAGGTTGGCTGTCCAATTCCAACTTTAATCCTCGAGAAACTATCAGTACCCAAATGAGCAATTATATTCTTAATACCATTGTGACCGCCTGCACTTCCTTTTCCCTTTATTCTAAGCCTTCCAACTTCTAGACTAATATCATCGTATACAACTATAATATTTTCCACTGGTATTTTATAAAAGTCAATTATACTTCTAACACTTTCACCACTTAAATTCATATAAGTTTGAGGTTTTAAAAATATAACCTTTTCATTAGCTATACTGCTCTCACCGTATACTCCTTTAAATTTTGTCCTATTTATACTAAAGTTATACTTTTTTTCACACATATCAACTACATCAAAACCTACATTATGTCTTGTTTTATCATACCTATCTCCTGGGTTTCCTAATCCTACAACTAAATACATAATAACCTCCAAAATATTTTATAACATCAATAACTTTCTATATAATAAACTATTATTTTCTATAAACAGAGTTCTTTGCTTCAGAGGGAGTTTTTACTCCCACTGAAGCTTAGAAATCGTTATCCAGGGACGTAGCCGCTCTTTACTCCCACTTTGAAGAAGATGGGAGTATCAGAGCTGGTAGTCATCGGATAAAAATAATCTTCTTTGACTATTATACTAGAAGTTTTCCCTAAAAACAAAAGTAGCATCCTTAAATGCTACTTTTTATATATTACTCTGGAATTTTTATTTCAAAATCAACATAATCACCATTTTTGAATACTGTGTATTTTATTGTATCTCCATTTTTAAACTTACTCATTATAGAATTTATATCACTGACAGTATTAACTTTCACACCATTTACTTCTATAATTATATCTGTAGGTCTGATTCCAGCTTCATAAGCCAAGCCATTTCTAGTAACTTCCTTTGCATATACTCCATCAATACCATTTTCACTTTGCGAAATAGCTTCTTCGCCATAGACTCCCATATGGTTAATAAGAGAATCCTGCTTATCTAAAATACCATAGGCAATAGGTTCTAGATCCTCAGCAGAAATATAGAAACTATTTTTCAAAAATTCATTATGATATGTCATAGAAGTATTATTTACTCCTATAAGCTCTCCATCCAAGTTGCATAAAGCTGCTCCAGTATTAATAAACTTAGGAACAACCGACGTCTTTATCATTCTTAAAGATTCAGATACTTTAGTTTCTCTATTTTTAAATACTATATTCTCTCTAGTATTTAACACCGTGCTTACCTCTATGTTTTCATTAAAGGATTTACCTAACGGATTTCCTACACTAATAACTTTGTCACCCTTTTCAACCTTAGTAGAATTTTTAGCTATAGTCATGGGTTTTAATGATTCACCATTTATTTTAATCATAGCAATGTCATAAATACTATCAAATCCTACAATAGACGCATTATATACAATATCATTGTGTAACTTTACTTTAACACTAGTTGCATCCTCAATACCTAAATAGCTAGTTATAACATACTGTCCATTTTCTATGACAATTCCTACTCCTACATTAGTTTCTTTTGTACACTTATCATCCGTAATAACCTTAATAACTGAAACAACCGATTGAGATACTCTTTCAGCAGCTGATTGAAACTTTGAATTAGTTGTATTAACTTCTGTATCTTTATCATCATCATTACCCTGAACATAATAATTTTCTTTTTCAGTATTCATAACTAAAGCTGTGACAGCCCCACCTAAGGAGGCTATAAATAAACAAAATATAGTAATTACAACAATTTTGCCTCTGCGCTTTTTCTTAATTTTATTAAAGGTAATCCTTGCTTTAACATCTTTGTACTCATCATTAAAATTGCTCATAATAGCCTCCTTTCTCTTAGTTTCTTAAGATTATTACATACTCTTTTTAGCTAACTGTAGAGTAAATATAAATTCAACTCCATTTTCTTTATTACATGCCCATATTTCTTCATCATGTAAACTAACAATCTTTTTAACTATAGAAAGTCCAAGTCCTGTACTCACTTTCTGTGTTCTTGATTTATCACCTTTATAGAACCTTTCCCAGATATGTTTAATATCTTCTTCATCTATATTAGGCCCCTCATTAAAGATTGATATATTAGCCTTCTTACCTTTTTTTCTACAGGATATTTTTATCAATCCATCTTCTTTTCCATATTTAATAGCATTATCTAAAAGGTTAGTTACAACTTGTGTTATCTTATCCTCATCTGTAAGTACCCAAAGTTCGCTTCCTTCAAAAAATACCTGTACATCTAAATTTTTATTTCTTATTCTATTTTCATTTCTTAATATACATATCCTAACTATTTCATTAATATCCACTGGTACCTTATCTAGCTTATAAGTTCCAGATTCAACTGTTGATAAATCTAATAAATCATTTATAAGTCTTGTTAGTCTCTGTATTTCTTCATAGGTTATATTTAAATAATACTTATGTTTTTCATCAGGAACTACTCCATCTAAAATTCCACCTATAAATCCTTTTATAGATGTCATTGGAGATCTTAACTCATGAGAAACATTTGAAATAAATTCTTTTCTATTTTGTTCTACCTTTTGTAGGGAATCTGCCATCACATTAAATGCATTTGCAAACTCCTCCATTTCATCATCGGAGTGAATTTCAACTCTCTTATCTACATCCCCTTGAGCTATTTTTCTTGCAACTCCACTCATTTCTGATAGTGGGTTAACTATCATTTTTTGAGAAAAATAATAAATTACAATACAAGAAGCAATTACAGCAAACACTGCAGATAGCCAAATAATTTGATAAACATTAGAAAGCGATTTATCTAAAACATCTGTTGTTCCACTAATTAAAGCCACTCCTATAGATTGATCTTTAGCATCTTTTAAATCTTCCACCATAACGTATATTTTCTCATCCATATAGACGCCATAGTCATTAAAAGCATCTATATAGTCACTATTCTTTATATTTTCCAGCTTATCATGAAAAATCTGTTTCCCCATAAGGGGCTCATATTTAATAGCAGTAACTGAGTAAACATATCCTTTACTATCTACAAGAACTATGTCTTCATCCATATATGATGACATATTTTTCATATTTTTGGTTAATTCCTCATGTGATGAGGTAGTATTTAAATACTCCCCTGCCATACTTCCAATTGCACTTATCTGAGTATTAAGTTGTTCTTGCCTTGTCTTTATAAAATAATCTTGAAACCAAAAGGAAAGAAATGCAGCTAAAATAGTAAAGCTTACTGTAATTATAATGGTGTAAGTAACAACCATTTTAGAAAACAAGCTATTTTTCACCATTTATTTCACCTCAAACTTATATCCAACTCCCCAAACAGTTTCTAACTGCCAGTTATCTCCTCCTGCTACTTTTTCTCTTAATCTCTTTACGTGAACATCTACAGTTCTTGAATCTCCTGGATAATCATATCCCCACACTTCACAAAGCAGTTGTTCTCTTGTAAATACTCTGTTTTTATTACTTGCTAAGAAATGTAATAATTCAAATTCTTTAGGTGGCATTTTAATTTCTTGCCCCTTGTATGTTACATTATATGAATTTATGTCTATAATTAAATTATCAAAGGTTAATGTTTCTTTACTATCACCCTCTGCAGTATATCTTCTTAAAACAGCTTTAACTCTAGCCATAAGTTCCTTAGGTTCAAAAGGTTTAACTATATAATCATCTGCTCCAAGCTCAAGTCCTAAAACTTTATCAAAAGTTTCTCCTTTTGCTGTTATCATTATAACTGGTGTTTCACTATCCCTTCTTATCCACTTTAATACATCTATACCATCTAGATATGGTAACATAACATCTAAAAGCACTAAATCAGGTTTGTAACTAGTAAACGCTTCTTGAGCTTCTCTTCCATCATTTGCCACTTTAACATGGTATCCCGAATTCTCCAAATACATCTTTATTACTTCACATATATTTTTATCATCATCAACAACTAATATCTTTCCTAAATTACCTTCCATTGATATCCCTCCTAAATACTTAAGATATTTTATTTAATTTACGAATATAATTTCTACATAATATCTTTTATAATATTATATAACAATAACTTTAAGTCCAAGTATTTTCTCGTTAAAATTAATATTTTTAACAAAATATTTATAAAGTTATAGTGAAAATATTCCTTTTTGTGCTAAAAAATAGGGGAAGAAAAACTTCCTCCCCTAAATAAAACTAAATCACTATCTAAACTTAAGATAAATACATATAATATTATTCTTCAAAAAGCTTACTTACAGAAACTTCTTCATATATTCTTCTAATAGCTTCTGCAAATAAAGGTGCTATAGATAATATCTTTATCTTATCAAGCATTTTTTCTTGTGGTAAATGAATACTATCAAGCATAACTAACTCTTTTATAACTGATGCTTCTAGCCTTTCTAAAGCTGGGCCAGAAAGTACAGCATGTGAACAACAAGCATACACTTCTGTAGCACCCATTTTAACTAAAGCATTAGCACCATTACAAATAGTTCCAGCTGTGTCTATCATATCGTCTATTAATATGACCTTTTTACCTTTTACCTCACCGATTATATTCATAACTTCAGCTACATTAGCCTTTGGTCTTCTCTTATCTATAATAGCTATTGGAGCATTTAATTTATCAGCAAATTTTCTCGCTCTTGTAACACTACCAAGATCTGGTGAAACTACTACTACATCATCACAATCTTTAAAACCTTTTTCAATAAAGTAATCACTTAGTATTGGTGAACCCACTAAATTGTCTACTGGAATATTGAAATATCCTTGTATTTGAGCTGCATGTAAGTCCATAGTTAAAACTCTATCTGCTCCTGCTGCTGTAATTAGATCAGCAACTAATTTTGCTGTAATTGGATCTCTAGCCTTTGCCTTTCTGTCTTGACGTGCATATCCATAGTAAGGAATAACTGCAGTTATTCTTCCTGCTGATGCTCTCTTAAGGGCATCAACCATAATTAAAAGTTCCATTAAATTATTGTTTACTGGGGCACTAGTTGGTTGTATAACAAATACGTCAAGCCCTCTAACAGTTTCTCCAATGTTTACTGCAATCTCACCATCACTAAAAGTAGTAACTTGACTTTCTCCAACAGAAAGCCCTAATCGATTTGCAATATCAGCAGCTAATTCAGGATAAGAGTTTCCTGCAAAGATTTTAATGTTTCTTCCATGGCTTATCATTTATGTAGTCCTCCTAAAATTTTATTTGTTTTTATTTTTATCATATACCCAGTTCTCTTTATTAATTTGCCTAGCTCTTGCTATAGCTAAAGAGCCCTCTGGTACTTTTTCGGTTATTGTTGATCCAGCTGCAATATAAGTATTATCTTCTACTTCAACTGGTGATACTAGGTTAGTATTACATCCTATAAATACATTGTTTCCAATTGTAGTTTTGTATTTTGCTTTTCCATCATAATTAACTACAACAGTTCCGCATCCAAAATTACATTTTTCTCCCACTTCAGCATCTCCTATATAGGTTAAATGGGATACCTTAGTTCCATCACCTATTGATGATTTTTTAATTTCTACAAAATCACCTATTCTTGCATTGTTACCTATAGTTGTTTCCGGTCTAATATACGCAAAAGGTCCAACTGTAGTATTATCTCCAATTTTACTATTTAGTACTACAGAATTTTCTACAGTTACATCATCACCAATTATACCATTAGTTATTCTGTTATTTGAGTATAATACACAATTTTCACCTATTACTGTAGTTCCTTCTATAACATTTCCTGGATATATAACTGTATCTTGACCTATAATTACGTCACACTCTATATAAGTGTTTCTAGGATCCATAATTATAACACCATTATCCATATGCCCTCTATTTATTCTACTTCTCATTATATCATTTGCAACTGAAAGTTCTTCCTTTGAATTTACTGCTGTAATTTCTTCTACATCAACAGCAATAGCTCCAACTTTCTTATCTTCACTTTTTAGTATTTCTATTACATCTGTTAAGTAATACTCACCTTGATTATTGTTATTATTAAGTTTACCTAAAGTATTTAATAATGTATCTATATCAAAACAATACATACCTGAGTTAATTTCATTAACCTTTACTTCTTCTTCATTACAATCCTTAAATTCTACAATCTTCTCTACTTCTCCTTGAGTATTTCTAATTATTCTTCCATACTTTAGAGGATTGCTCATTATAGATGTCAATATTGTGGCACTACATTTTTGTTCCTCATGATATTTAGTAAGTTTTGTTACTGTCTCTTCCGTTATTAAAGGACCATCTCCAACAAATATTGCTACTGATCCTTTTTTACCTTTTAAAAATTCTTCTGCACACATTACTGCATGACCAGTACCTAATTGTTCTTCTTGAACTGAGTAGAAAATATTTCTACTTTCAGTGCCTTTCCTAACTTTATCAGCACCTTTTCCAATAACCACACTTACTTCTTCTACTCCAGACTTTCTTATGTTATCTATAACATGGTTTATCATTTCTTTTCCACAAACTCTGTGTAGAACCTTAGGAGTATTAGATTTCATTCTTTTACCTTCGCCAGCGGCAAGGATTATAGCACATTTATACAATTCATACACCTCTTCATTTAAAATGTAATTAATCTTTCTTATTAAATCATTCTATTATACTTTAATACTAATATTTCTTAAAACTTCAATATTAATCTATCATATTTATTATATTTATATACTACTTCTATACTATTATATTGAAACTGTTACACTTTTTCAACCAAAGTATATTTTTTACATAAAAATATGTATTAACTATACACAAAATAAAAAGGAGTGCTACGCTCCTTTTTATAACTAGACTATTTCATCTTCTACTTGCTCTTCATTTTTAACTTTTTCATACTCGTCAAGTATAGATTTTTGAATTTTCTCTCTTGTTTCTGTATTAATTGGGTGAGCTATATCCTTAAATTCTCCATCAGGAGTTCTTCTACTAGGCATAGCTATAAAATTACCACTTTGACCCTCAATTATTTTGATGTCATGAACCACGAATTCATTATCTAAAGTTATAGATACTATAGCCTTCATTTTTCCTTCTGTGGTAATCTTTCTAATTCTAACGTCTGTAATTATCATGAAATTCCACCTCCAAGATGTGCTTTCATGTATTATTCTACTAAGACAATGTAATTCCTTCTATTTGTCGAAAGATTTTCCATTTTATTTGCAGTTTACTTGTTTTTTTCACTAGATGGACTAACAATTGCAATTCCATCTTCTCCAATGCCATAAAAATTTACTAATGAAATATAATCATCCACTAGTTTATCCTCAACTTCTACATTATCTATTAAAAAACCACTACCTAATAATTCACTATCAAATTCACTTAAAAGTTCTTTAATACCCTTTGCAGTTCCTCCACCTCTCATAAAGTCATCTACAAATACACACCTGCTATTTCTCTTCATAGACTTTGTTGATAATGTCATAGTTTGAAGTCTATTACTTGAACCAGAAGCATAATTTATACTTACTGTAGTACCTTCTGTATATTTAGTGTCATGACGTACTGTAACAAGCTGGACTCCTAATTGTTTTGCAACCTCATAACCTAATGGAATACCTTTAGTTTCTATTGTAACTACATAATCCACATTCATGTCTTTAAATTTACTAGCTAATATTATAGCTGAATTTTGAATAATACTTGGATTATATGCTATATCCGTTATATATAAAAAATTACCTGGAACAACTCTAGATTGTTGTCTTAATGCTTCACACAAATCTTCCAAAAACTGTTTTTTGTCTTCGTTAGACTTTTCATTGATAAATCTTATTCCACCAGCAGCACCTGCTACTGTTTCTATCTTTCCCATAGATAAACCTTCTATTACTTCCCTAACTATAACTATATCTTCGCTAATAGTAGATTTTGCTGCATTAAATTTCTCTGTAAATAAATTTAAAGTTATAACCTTATTAGGATTTTCAGTTAAAACTTTAGTTATACCAATAACCCTTTGGTTTCTATTAAATTTATGTTTAATTTTCTCCATACAAACTATACCTTCCCGAATTTTATCTTTATTTTTACCTTTATTGTTCACATTTATTCTATATGTTTTATTACTATATTACAATTACTTTTTTTATTTTCTTCAATATAATATATAAAATAACATGAATTAACTCTATATAAGCCTTAATATAAATTTAATCAATTAATTATTCTGTTAAAATAGATAGCCATATTAATAAACATACTAACAAAAGTAACTCCTGTGAACCTAATAAGAAACACTAAAAAACTATCCTTATTTACCTCTAATGATAAATGCATATGTAAAATCATACCACGAATTTGTCGTAAATAAAAATAGCTACTTCAAAATAAAGATTAAATAAATCTTCATTTTGAAATAGCCTTTGACTTCAGCCTTATCTCATAATATATATCAGCTGCATACAACTATTTTTGAAGTTAAAGGATTCCTTTTAGTAAATTCATTAGCTTCTTGTATATTTCTAGCTTTAAATAAAAGTTTACCTCCATTCTTATTTAAAACTCCACCGCAAAGCATGTATTTTTGGCCACCACACTCTCTATCATCTTCTAAAAAATTTATACCTTCAAGTCCCTGTCCATCTGCCTTATACTTTAACTCAATGAATAAACCTTTGTCTCCCATCTTTTTACCCCCATATCTGTTCTCATATTTACATAATAACGAACACATGTTCAATTGTCAATATTATTTTTATACTCATTATTAAAAATTATCATCAATAACTTTTAGCTCAATGCATGTCCCTTTATCTTTAAATATATATTCGAAGATAAGTAAAATATGACTATTATTTTGCATATAAAGTTGATAATATCTCTTCTTTAATTTATACTGAAAACGTATAAAACTACTAAGAAGTTACTTGTGGGGTGATTTTATGTTTATTAAAAACTATGAGCCTATGAATGAAAGTTTATGGCAAGGAAGAATAGATAGCAACGACAATTTTGATGCTTTTAGATGGCACCAATGGATTATGCCTCTTGATCTTCAAATAGATGATCTTGAGCCTCTTGATGGATTAAATTTTGCGCTTTTAGGCTTTTGCTGTCATGAAGGAGTTAAAAAAAACAAAGGCCGTATAGGTGCCATGAATGGTCCTATATCCATTAGAAAAGAGCTTTCAAATCTACCTTGTACTTTTAATCAATCAGTAAAAATTTTTGATGCTGGAGATATCATAGTTGAAGATATTCCTCTTGCTGAAGGACAAAAACTTTTAAGTGATTGCGTGTCCAAGTTATTAAATTTAAATATTTTTCCTATAGTTCTGGGGGGAGGACATGAAACAGCCTTTGGAAATTATAATGGAGCACTTTCTCATTTAGATAAAATATCTTCTAAACCTAGAATAGGAATTATAAATTTTGATGCTCACTTTGATCTCAGACCATATAACAACGAGGGCAGTTCTGGAACTATGTTTAGACAGATCTCTGATATATGTCAGGATAAAGACATGGATTTCTCCTATTTCTGTATAGGGATACAGCAACACAGCAACACAGTAGATCTATTTAAAACCGCTAAAAAATTAGGTGTTCAATACACCCTCGCTAAAGACATCCTATATAGTGATGGTTGGCAACTTTTAAGAGAATTAAATAACTTTATGAGAAATCAAGACTACATATATGTAACTATTTGTTCAGATGTATTTTCTGCCTCCTTTGCACCAGGCGTTAGTTCTACACAAACCTTGGGTTTAAATCCTGAAATAGTTATAAAACTGCTTAAACATATTTTAAAATCAAATAGAGTTATAACCTTTGATATATGTGAAGTAGCTCCTAGATTTGATAAAGATAATATCACTTCTAATTTGGCTAGCGTAATTATCTTCTCCATTGTTAATACTCTTTGCAAATTACAAAACTTACAGCACAACTTTTTAACATAATTACATAATAAAAAATCCTTAGCTTCAGAGCTAAGGATTTTTTGTTATTATTATAGGGATTTTAAAATAGATTTGGCAATTTACAAGCTAAATTGCCACAATAAATATTCAAACTCCATACCCATGATATCATTTTCTTCACAAGCATTGAGCATTTTATCCTCTTCTTCACCATTAATATTTAGTTGCCAATTTACATATTCTCCCAGACCAATTGTTAACATTTTAACACTCTCCTCCAGAAATTTTCTACTAGATTTCTCACCTAGTAGTCATTGTAATTGATATTAAATATACATGCACTTAGAAAACATCTGCCATTTCACCTTAAATACTTAATAAATATAATTAACTATTATACTTATTAAGCATGTTTAACTTTGTTTTTATTTTAACACATTTATTTTTATTTGAAAAGCCTTTTTCTGAATTTTCTTTTAAATATTTTGAATATTTTTCTTCACTTTTCCTATAGACATATAAATTACAAAGGTTTCAAAAATATATGTGTTTTTTATATGGCTTTTTGTATATAATTTATAATAGGTACTCATTTATTTTTATACACTTACAATAATTATTAGGTTAAACTATAATTATGTTTTAAATATATAAATTCATGAATGTAGTATTATATTTTGTATAGGAGTTGTTATTATATGAGTTTTGATTTTTTACAAGATAAAAATAAAAAAGTTCACTTTATCGGCATTGGCGGTATTAGCATGAGTGGCCTTGCTGAAATTCTACTTAAGAACGGATATACTGTATCTGGTTCAGATATGAAAAATTCAAATATGGTTGAAAAGCTTAGAAATAAAGGTGCAAATATATATATAGGACATAGTGCCGATAACATACAGGATTCAGATTTAGTAGTTTACACTGCTGCTATCAGTGAGGATAATCCTGAGTTTCAGAAAGCCATTGAACTGAAGCTTCCTATGATGGATAGAGCTGAATTCTTAGGCAAAATTATGCTTGGCCATAAATATAATGTAGCTGTTGCTGGTACTCATGGTAAAACAACCACAACTTCAATGCTTACCCATATTGTTATTGAAGAACAAGTGGATCCTACCATATTAGTTGGAGGAGAATTAGATGTTATAGAGGGTAATGTCCTTGCTGGAAATAGTGATTACTTTGTTACCGAAGCATGTGAGTATAAAGGTTCTTTCCTAAAATTTCATCCTTATATAGGAATAATATTAAATGTAGATGCAGACCATTTAGATTTTTATAAGGATATAGATCATATAAAGGATACTTTCAATAAATTTATTGATATCATACCGGAGGATGGTTTCCTTGTATGCAATGGTGATGATGGTAACGTTTCTGATATAATAAATAATCATAAATGTACCATAATGACCTATGGAATAAACAATGGTGAGTATACAGCTAGAAATATAACTTACAACTCCCTTGGATGTGGTTCTTATGATTTATATAAAAATGACCATGCGTTATTTTCTATAGTCTTAAATGTACCTGGAGAACATAATATACTTAATTCTTTAGCTGCTATATGTACTTCCTTAGCTCTTAATATTTCTAAGGAATCTATAATTAAAGGGTTATCTAATTTTGGAGGGACTCATAGAAGATTTGAATTTAAGGGTTTAAAAAATGGTGTTACTGTAATAGATGACTATGCTCATCATCCAACAGAAATTCAAGCTACTCTTAATGCTTGTAAAAATTATCCTCATAAAGATTTATACATTGTATTTCAACCTCATACCTACACCAGAACTATAACACTTTTTGATGACTTTGTTAAAACCTTTAATGAAGTAAATCATTTATTATTAGCAGATATATACGCTGCTCGTGAAAAAGATACCGGAATTGTTAGCTCTGTAAAGCTAGGTGATGCTATAAGACTTACAGGAGTTGATGCAATAAACTATCATAGCTTTGAAGAAATAGTTAATTACTTAAAATCAAAGGCTAAAGATGGTGACCTTATTATTACTGTAGGTGCAGGAGACATAAATCTTGTTGGTGAAATGTATCTAGCTGATTAAACTTAACTAATAATAATTAATTATAGCTATCTCTTTAATTAGGATAGCTATAATTAAAATATATAAACGAGGTGACAAAATGAATTCAAGCTTTAATAAAACAGTATACATAGTTAATGCCTTTACTCACAATGATATGGGTGGAAACAAAGCTGGTGTAGTTATTGATTGTGATAATCTATCCTCTAATGACATGGCAGCTATAGCAAAAGAAGTGAACCTTTCTGAAACTGCTTTTGTAATAAAATCAAAATGTGCTGATTATGACTATGAAGTTAGATTTTTTACTCCTTCAACAGAAGTTGATTTATGTGGCCATGCTACCATCGCTACCTTTTACACTTTAGCTAAACTAGGATTTATTAAACCCAATACTAATCCAGTGCAATTAAAACAAAAAACTTTAGCTGGTATTTTAGATATAGAGATTTGTTTTGACGAGGACAAGGTTTCCTATGTGCTTATGACTCAGACAAATCCTAAGTTCTATTCATATATTGATGATGAAAAAGAGCTTTGTGATATATTAGGCATCAGCAAAGAAGATGCAGGAATTGAGGGATATCAATTAAAGCCTATGATAATTTCTACCGGCCTTAAAGATATAATGTTTCCAGTGAAATCCCTAGATGCACTGAAAAGAATTACCCCAGATTTTCAATCACTAAAAGAATACACTGATAAATTAAACTTAGTTGGTCTTCACGCATTTTCTTTAGAAACTGAAAATCCTGAAAGCTCAGTTGCAACTAGAAATTTCGGACCTAGTGTAGGTATAGATGAAGAAAGTGCTACTGGTACATCTAATGGTGCTTTATGCTCATATATTATGAAACATAATATCCTTGAATTTAAAGATACACTAACTATATCTTGCGAACAAGGTTACTATATGGATAACCCAAGTGAAATTATTTGTAAGGGTGAAGCTGTTCATAGTGACTATATAATAAAAGTTGGTGGTGTAGGAAGTATAGAAACAACTATAGAGGTGACTTATAAGTAGTCACCTCCTTTTTATTTACTTAAGTATAGATTTTAAATTTTCTCTTTCCTTTTCTATCTGCCCTTTTACCTCTGATGATGGATTAAACAAAGAATCATATCTAAACAATATTATACCATTATATTTTTCTAACTTTCGTGAAGCTTCAACCTGTCTTTTTAGCATATCAGTACAGCTTTTCCATTCGTCCTTTCCATTTCCTGCCCAAGTATCTTCAGTTCCAATTTTATAAACAGACAAACCCATATATAACTTCACTGTAGGTTCAGTAATAAGAGCATTAAATTCCTCAATCACCTTTTGAAAATCACTATTATCATTTAAAAATCCATAGTATATTTGTGGACAAATATAATCAATATATCCAGGATTTTGAACCCACTTCTTCACATCAATAAATTGGCTATTGTAGTTATTACTCATGGAGCCTTGTGGACTTATACCAAAGACTACCTTTGAATTTATCTCTTTAATAGCTGTGTAAGCCTGTTTTACAAGTATATTAACATTTTCTCTTCTCCAACTACTTAAATCTAAATCTCCTCCTGAACTTATATAGTCTTCATAGGCTTTTTTATCTATAGAATCATCACTGGATGGATAAAAATAATCATCAAAGTGTATTCCATCCACTTCATAGTTCTCCACTATTTCTTTTACTCCATTTACTATAAGTTGTCTAACTTCTTCCTTTCCAGGATTATAGTATATTCCACCATTACATTTTATTATATTATCACTACCATCCTCTATCCACTTGCTAGCAGGATTATCTGAAGACAATGGTAACTTTTCACTATCACTTCTAACTCTATATGGATTAACCCAAGCCTCCACTCTTATATTTCTTGAATGAGCCTCTTCTATAATAACTTGAAGAGGATCATAGCCTGGATCATTTCCTTCTATCCCAGAACAATATACAGACCAAGGATAGTATTTAGATTGATATAACGCATCAGAAAATGGTCTTACTTGTACTACTAAAGTATTTAATCCCATCTCCTCTACCTTTTCTATTGCTTGGGATATATTTTTTCTAAACTCGCTCTCATTTTTCCCCTTAAGCATGGAGGATAGATCTAAATAAGATAACCAAACACCCTTTATCTCATCATAACTTATAACTTTTCTTTCTTTATTAATTATTTTATTACTGCTATTATCTACATTATCAAAACATACGATCCATACTAAACCTAAAATTACTAATATAATTACTCCTAAAGTGGCAAAATTCATTTTATTCATTAATGCCCCTCCTTAATTTAAGAATAGTATATACCTATGCATATAACTTAAGGTATAGAATTCAATTGTAATAAATGTATCTATTCATATCTAGAAAACTTCTTCCAAAGTTCATCAACTTCACTTTGTTCTAAAAAGCTAGCTAATATTCTATAGTCTCTTTTTCCCACATAAAATATAATCCCCTTTTTATCCCTCATTGCTTTATTTACATCTCTAAAGTAAAGAGTTTTAGGTTTTTCATTCATGTTATTATTAATATAAAATTTATCTTTATATATCTTAATATAATTTAAATCATCAATTATTCTAACCTTTTTAGTAACAAGTGCTGTAACTATTAATCCCATTATAAAAAAAACTAATAAAAATCTTCCATAAAAAAGATTGTTCCTTATAAATAATCCTATTGTAATTATCAGTAAAAGGCTCGATAAAAGTATACTGTTAGATAATTGTTTTCTCATATACCTTTTAGAAGTCTCACTAAATTTATATTCCTTCATCATTTGTACTCCTCCAGTCTTTAATTCCAAGGGTATTATAATAATATCCTTATTAAAATTTTTACATTCAGTAGCATCCTTTATTATTTACAATATACTGGTTTTATAACACCTTTTATTGATCTTTAAAAAAAATGTGTTACATCGCAAAACTTTTTGCATAAAATATGTTGACAACCTATTAAATATATCATATAATAATTTTTGTCGGCGGGGTGTGGCGCAGATGGGAGCGCGCGTGGTTTGGGACCATGAGGTCGCAGGTTCAATCCCTGTCACCCCGACCAAAAGGAACATGAGTATCATGTTCCTTTTTATTTTATAGCTAATAAATTTCCTTGCTTTAATAAGTTTTAAAAAATACATTGCTATGGCCAATATATCACTTACTAAAAATTATATGCATTACTAAAGATACTATATATACTAATATTATAGTCCTATGATACCTTGCTATTTGTCCTCCCTTATCTCTATAAATAAATTTATTTATAATTCCAGTAGCTAATATTATTAAAAGGCTTACAAAAGTCACAATCCCCCAAAAAGAAAAACCCTCCTTAATATTCATTATCAATATATGAATTATAGAAGAAATAAATGCACCTAATCCAAATATCCCATGATTTTCCTCTAAAATACTATTTACATTAATAGTTTTATTTATTATGCCTCTATGCTTTTTCTTTGATAAACCTCTAATAAACTTATTATAAAACCTAGAAGATGCCACTCTCGACAACGCTGCTAAAGTAAATATAACTGAAATAATACCCCATAACTTACCTAGGAAATCCATGGTTTCCCCCCTTATATTTTACTAATACATTATATGTCTTTAATTTTATTACATTCTTTTTTATTATTTTTTATTTATAGAAGGATATAGTTTTCAGATTACATATATTACACTTTACATTAAAAGTTTTATTTGTTATGTTAGTATGCGGGGGTGATAATGTATGTTTAAAAATATAGACGCTGCAATTTTTGATATGGATGGTACTATAGTTGATTCTATGTGGGTATGGAATAAAATTGATATAGAATACCTAGCTAAACATAATTTAGAAGTGCCTCCATCATTAAATAATGACATTGCTCATCTTAGCTTTAACGAAGTAGCTATTTACTTTAAGAATTTCTTTAATTTACCTTATGGCGTAGAGGAAATTAAACATCACTGGAATGACATGGCTTATGAAGCTTATTGTAATAAAGTAAAACTAAAACCTGGTGTTAAAGAATTTTTTAGCCTACTTAAAGAAAATAACATAAAAATTGCATTGGCTACAAGCAATAACACTTTACTTTTAGAAGCTTGCTTAAAAGCTAATGGAATATATGAATATTTTGATACAATAACCTTAACTAATGAAGTTAAAAGAGGAAAAGACTTTCCAGATGTATATCTCCTAACAGCTAATAAATTAGGTGTTTCTCCAGATAAATGCATGGTCTTTGAAGACTTACTTCCAGCTATACACGGTGCTAAAAAAGCTGGCATGAAGGTTATAGGCGTATATGATGAACATTCTATAGATCAGCACAATGACATGAAAGCTTTAGCTGACGATTTTATATTAGATTATGTTGATTTTTCTTTAGCTATATAATTATTAAAGGTTGTCTTAGTAAGAATTAATTTTTCTTCTAGGACAACCTTTGTTTCTTTTATTTACATTCTAATCCACAATGGAACTAGTCTCAGCATTTATCAACTGAATCAAATCCTTGGGTGCTATTTCTACTTGAAATCCAATTTTACCACCACTTATAATAACTTCATCTAAATTCAAGGATGAATCATCTATTATGGTAGTATAATTTTTCTTCATACCTATGGGAGAACAGCCTCCCCTTATATATCCAGTTACCTTAAGCATATCACCTACTTTTATCATTTCCACTGACTTTTCTCCAACACTCTTTGCTGCAGCCTTAAGATTCAATTCCTTTACCACAGGAATTACAAAGACATAAAAATCTCCACTATGACCTTTTGTAACAAGAGTCTTAAATACTTTTTCTGACGTTACTCCTAGTTTATTTGCTACTGATATTCCATCTATAGCATTATCCTTAACCTGATATGTATATATATTGTAATGTATATTACTCTTATCTAATATCCTCATCACATTAGTTTTAGTGTTAGCCATTTGTTCATCAACTCCTTATTTAAAATTATAACACCAAATTTTTATTATCTTTAATAATATTACATATTTTCTTTATCAATTCTATTTCATAAATAGGTCGAATATATTTATACTAGCAAGCTCTTTTATGGAGGTATATTCGTGATAAAAACCTTTTTTATTTATGTCCTACTTCTTACCTCTGGTGGATTAGGAATTTTATATTATCTATTAAATGATAAATATAACAAACAAAATATTCAAGTAAGAGTTTTAACAAAACAAAATAATAGTTTAACATCTCAATTAAATACTATTAATAGGCCTAATGAAACACTAAAAGTTTACTATCGCCCTGTCAGATTTAATACTGGTGAAACATTAAAGCGCTGTTCTCTTTATATATCACCTCTCAGTAATAGTCCTATACTCCGTTCCATACCATCTAACTCAAAAATAGCAATTCTTTATGCAGTTGAAGCTTTAGAAACCCTATGGTATGAAGTAAGAATTATAACTTCTGACACAGTAAATACAAAAGGTTTTGTTAGACAAGAGCTAGTTAAAGAACTTCAAGTTGTAGAAACTCATATTATAAGAAATTAAAACTTTACCTATAAAAATAAAATATTTATATTATTAAAGTTTTAAAATAAAACGGCCAAGATATACTTAGCCGTTTTATTATATGCACCTATATTGATGCTAGCCATTATTTATAATTCCCTTTTTAGATTCCTTTTGAATTTTTTTAAGGGCTTTTTTAGAACCTCTTTCTATATCATGTTCTAACTTTCTTTCCTTATAAGCTATAAAAATCTGATTTAAGTCATAACCTTCAGGATATAACTCTGCCCCACTAACTTCTAGCTTTAATCTCTTGTAATTTACTTCAATAAATTCACCATCTAAAAATACAATTACATTATTAAACTCATCTTTCTCTCTATATACAACTCCTGATAGCTTCTTATCTAGAGCAATAACTCTATCTCCTTTTTCATAATTATGAGATTCTTCATCATCAATATCCACTTCTTTATTTTTAGTAACCTTACTATCTCTTAGTAATTCATAGTTATAGCTTTTTGTTTCAATATACTTTCTCGTTTTCTCTATTATCTTATCAGCTATTCCCATTTTCTTTGAAATATAAAGAGCATTACTATTTCCACTCTTTCCAATAGAAAGCTTATATAGTGGATCTAAGGTCTCTCTTTGGAATTCCATGGCTGCATTTTCAAAATCAGAGTGATTTTGAGAAAAGTTTTTAATCTCTCCATAATGAGTAGAAGCTATAGTAATGCATCCTTTATGATAAAACTCCTCTAATATTGCAATAGCAAGTGCCGCTCCTTCATTAGGTTCTGTACCGCTTCCTATCTCATCAAGGAGAAGAAGGGTGTTTTTATTACACTCTTTTAAAATTCCACTAATATTCTTAACATGAGATGAAAATGTACTTAAAGCATTTTCCACACTTTGGTCGTCCCCGATATCTACAAATATCTTTTCAAATACGGCTATCTCACTTCCTGATTCTGCACCTATATGAAATCCACTTTGTGTAGCTAAGGTAAGAAGTCCCACTGTCTTTAACACCACTGTCTTTCCCCCTGCATTAGGTCCAGTTATAATCAAAGTTCTATAGTCATTTCCTATATTAAAATCTAATGGAACTGCATCTTTTATCAACGGATATCTACCTTTAATTATATTTATATATCCATGATTATTTAAAATAGGTTGTATTCCATCTATATCTTTACTATATTTTGCTTTTGCTAGAATCATATCATACTCTGCAATTACTTCTATATTTATCTTTAGCTCTTTAATTCTTTCAAATATCATATCAGTTAAAGTTGCAAGTATTCTATATTCTTCCATAGACTCTTCTGATTTTAGTGTGGTTAACTCTGTAGTATACTTTGATACAGAACTTGGTTCTATAAATACAGTAGTCCCTTTAGAAGATACTTCTACTATGGATCCTTGAACTTGATTTTTATAAGAAGCCTTTATAGGAATTGTATATCTACCATTCCTTTGACTTATAAAAAATTCTTGAATATATTCCTTATTAGCACTACTTCTTATAAATTTATCTAACTTTTCTTTTATCTTTTCTTCGCAGTTTTCTATATGTCTTCTAATTCTCTTAAGTTCTTTACTAGCATTAGAATCCACTATACTACCTTTAATTGAAGCTTCTATTTCTTCTTCAATATACTTTAATTCTGTAATACTTTTACCGTAAGCACTTAAAGTTGGCGCATATCCTTCCTTATTTTCTATAAAAATTTTAACCTTTCTGCATCCACGTAAAAAGTTGTCTATTGTAGTTAATTCTGATGGTTCAAGTACTGAGCCTTTTTCAATCTTATCTATTAATGGAGCAATATTAAATATTCCCTTTAAAGGCATATGGTAAGAAGCATCTATAAGATTTCTTCCTTCGGATGTTTCCTCTAACATTCTTTTCACTTGTTTAATATTATTACTAGGTTGAAGTTTATCTAGTAACTCTCTTCCTAATCCGCTTACACAATATGATTTAACAATTTCCTTTATTTTAGCATGATGTAATTTTTCCAATGTACTAATATTCATTTTAACGATTCCTTTACTTATTATTAAGTCCATGAAATCCTTCATAGATTTCTAAAATAAAAAAGCTATGGATACTTCCACAGCCTTAAACTTGCCATTAATAAAGATAGCTTTAGCTATCCTAAGGTAAATTTCGTGGACTTGTATCTTTAATAGTTTTAATTAATCCCACAACAAACAAAGGTATATAATACCCTAATTTTAAGATTAATATTTAATTACTATTTTAGATACTAGACACTCACAAAAAACCCTCTCTCTCTTTTGAAATCTATGTAATTTAATGTTAAAACATTATTTATAAAAAATCAATATATCTTCATTAAATAATTTAATTTATTATTTTTTCTTTCCATTGTTTTACTCATATGTAATATATGATATAATCATTTTATTACTTATATTTTATTAAAGGAGGGTTAAGTATGTTGTCACTTACATTTTTTGTATTCATGCTAATATCACTAGGATTTCTAATATACTTTAATTATCATCCTCATGGCTATAAAATGCCTATAGTTAAGACTATTACTAGTTTACTATTTATTGCTATATGCATATCTAGCTATAAAATTATTTACTTGAATACCCAATATTTCATCTTTATACTTCTAGCATTAATATTATCTCTAATTGGTGATGTATTTCTTGCCTTTAATAATAGTAGCTCTGATGAAGTTAGTAAAATGTTTGTGTATGGATTAAGTAGTTTTTCTATTGCTCATATATTTTTTTCTATAGCCTTCTCCACTCTTACACCTGTATTAGTGTGGCATATTTTATTATTTATATTGATTTCAGTAATGTCTATTCTATTTTTAAACTTAATAAAGGGTTTTGATTTTAAAGGTGCATATAAACTAGTTGTTACTTACTCTATTATAATTAGCTTTATGTTTACACGAGCTCTATCTTTAACTTCATTAATTCATGAGAACTTTTGGAGTACCATTCTTGTCATAGTAGGTGCGTGTCTCTTCTTGCTATCTGATCTAATTTTATGTTTTATATATTTTCATAAAAAATCACCTTCTTACATGACAGCCTTAAATCTGTTATGTTACTATGTTGGACAAGGACTTATAGCTCTTAGTTTAGCTTTTTAACAACCTAATACAATAAATAGTATTAATTTTATAAATAAAAAGAGGCTTTTGTAAAAAATATCACTAATCTTATATTTAATGTTGAACATGAACTTTTAGATTAGTTTTTTACAAAAGCCCTTTTATTTGCTCCTATATATGAATTTATCCGATGACTACCAGCTCTAATACTCCCATCTCTCCTTCAAAGCTGGAATAAAGAGCTGCTACGACCCTGGATAACGAATTCTATGTATATATTCTAATTTTCTTTATTCTATTCCTATCTATATCTTCAATTATAAATCTGTAATTACTATAATTTATTTCTTCACTTATATTAGGAAATCTACCAAGTACACCTATTATAAATCCTCCTATAGAATCAAACTCCTCAGATTCAATTCTTGTTCCTATCAGTTCATTTATATCCTCTATTCTAACACTTCCTCCAACTATATACTCATCTTCCTTTACCACATATATTTCAGGTTCCTCATCGTCATATTCATCACTTATATCCCCCACTATCTCCTCTATTAAATCTTCAATAGTTACAATTCCTACAGTTCCGCCATATTCATCAAGAACTGCTACCATGTGTTGCCTATTTTTATTCATATCCTTAAAAAGCTCTGTAACCTTTCTAAATTCATAGGTATAAGTTATCTCTCTCATATAATTTTTTAGAGTAAAATTCTTAGTATCTTCCATGAATATAATATCCTTAACATTTAATATACCCACTATATTATCTATAGTATCTGAATATATAGGTATCCTTGAAAAGCCTTCTTCCTTTATTACTGAAATAATCTTATCTAAACTTTCTTCTATATCTAAGGCTATTATATCCACTCTTTGAACCATAACATCTTTTGCATAAAGGTCACCAAATTGAAAAACATTATGAATCATATCTTTTTCCTCTAAATTTAATATCCCTTCTTCTTCACTAACATCTACAATAGTTTTTAATTCATCTTCCGTTATAAAAGGTTTATTGCTAACACTTTTCCCTCCAAGTACTTTTATAAAAAAATTTGATATTGTAGTGGTTATGATAACTACTGGCTTAAGTATCTTACTTACAATAAATATTGGATTTGCAACCCTTAGTGATACCTGTTCTGAATTTTGTGAAGCTAAAGTTTTAGGTGTAATTTCACCAAAAATAAGTACTATTATAGTCATTAATATAGTACTTATAGCTACCCCTCTACTTCCAATAAGACTAATAGCCAGAACCGTTGCTAAGGAAGATGATGCTATATTCACAACATTATTTCCAACTAAAATTGATGCTAACAAGCTACTAGGATTATCAACTAACTCCTTAACTCTATTAGCTCCCTTTATGTTTTCCTCTGCCATATGTCTAACCCTTATCTTACTAATAGACATTAAGGCAGTTTCTGAGGCCGAGAAAAAGCTAGACAACATTATTAATATTATTAATCCTATAATCTGTATATATATTATTGAACTCAAATCTAATCCTCCTCTCCCTTAATTAATACTTAATTTTATTGGTATTAATTAAAAAACTAAAAATTAAAAATAAAATCAAATACATATCTTAATTATGCTACATTTCATTCTAAAATATTATCTAAAAGATTTTATAAGTCAAATATATCTACTAATAAAATATATTTTTTAAAATTACAATAAAGGTGTCACCAATATATTAGGGAAATCATAGTATATAATATGTCTCTAAGGTATTAGAGGTTTAAATAATATTATCTATACATACTCTAGCTTCATAAGATCCCCTTTTAAAGTTTGTCCCCCCCAGGTACTTTTAAAGGAATGAAACTAGAGTTCATTACAACCCAAAACTTATTAAAAATCCCCGTAATATTATATTACGGGGATTTTATTATTTAGACTATTCATTAATAATCTTTGTATTACATAAAATCTTTAAGCTATGTTTATAGCTTCTCTTCATTAATTAACTTATTTATTGAATCTCCTATTCGTTTTTTTCGTGTTTCTTCCTTTTTAGCAGAATCTATATAATCCACATATTTCTTCTGATTTGAGTAAGATAAACTATTCCAAAAATCATATATTTCCTTAGATTCTTCAATTCTTATTTTAAACTCTTCAGGAAGATTAATTTTTCTTTCCTCGTCATCCTTTTCAACTATAACTTCAACATAATCTCCAACATCCTTATTTATCTTTTTTCTTATATCTTTAGTTACACCTATTATATGGCATTCTGTTCCCATTCTAACAATAGAACCTCTATATGGTACTCCATCAAAAGTAGCTTTAACTTTAACCCTCTTAGCTCCAAAAGTTTCTTCTACATTAAAAGGTATCTCTATATATGCTCCGCCTTTTCCTATCGCTTCTTTAAGTTGTCCTTCAAACTTTTCCATTATTTTATTCTCCTTTACATATGAAATAAAATATTCACTATAACTTCTGTGTATTATAATATAATATCACATATTAATTATAATAAAATCTATCCTAGGAAACTATACAAATATTTATATAGAAAACTATTTACATATAAACCTATTTAACTATAAAACTATATAACTAGTTAAATAGTTGTTTTATTCATGCGGGTTTCAGAGGTTTTCCTATCTTAAAAGCATGACTAAATCCATGTTAAAATAAGAATGATTTTTGCCATTTTTCTTGGCGACTTAGCTAGTATAGATATCGGTTTTTACAATAAAATAACCTAGTTAAGATAAATGAAATTAGTGCTTTATTTATCCTAACTAGGCTTATTAAATTCAAATATTATTTACATAGGTCAATGATTACTTGAGTAAATATTTTAGCACTAAGTAGAAGTTCATCTACTACTGCAAACTCATCATCACCATGTAAATTATTATCAGTACCTGGCATTGTGCATCCAAAGGCTACTCCATTCTTAATATGATGAACATATGTACCTCCTCCTATGGCTATGCATTCACCTTTTTGTCCACTATACTCCTCATAACATTTCAAAAGTGTTTGTATAAATTCAGAATTCTCATCAACATGATGAGCTGAAAACATATCATCCTTAGATAAGATTATATTATCCTTTGCCATATTGTCTCTTAGAACATCACGTAGATTTTCATTAGTTGCACAAAGTGGCGCTCTACAATCAAAGGTTCCCATTAATTCTGTAGTAGTATATTTAAATATATTTAAAGTTATGGTTAATTCCCCAGAAAGTTCATCACTCATCTTAACACCACAAGCTTCTCCCTTGAAATCTCCATGTGGGAATAACTTTTTAACAGCACATAGCTTATTAAATCCTTCACTATTAGCACATGGCATAGATGTAAGTAATTCTAACATTCCTGTAAGAGCATTGTTTCCATTTTCAGGAGTAGATGCATGTGCTCCAGCTCCCTTAGCCTTTATAACCCAACTTTCACCATCTTTATCAAATGTGAATTTTAAATTTGTACTTTTTGATGCATTTACACAGTATTTATTTATTTCTTTCTCTGAGAAGCCCTCTACCACTGCAATTGCAGTATCTGGAACTACATTAACCTTTACTCCACTTGTCATAGAAATTACTCTTGGAAGGTTGTTATCTTCTTCAAATTTACTTTCAAAAGGACTATGTAGTCCTCCCTTTTCAATATTTATAACAGGAAAATCTGCATCAGGTGAAAAAGTCATAGGTGCTTCATTCTCTTTTTTATAGTAATATGCTATGTCAGAGCTTCCACATTCCTCATCTGTACCTAAAATAAGACGAACATTTTTACTTAAAGGTATATTTAAATCTTTAACAGCCTTTAAAGCATACAAGGCTGCTAGTGCTGGTCCTTTATCATCAGCTGAGCCTCTTCCATATAATCTGCCATCCTTTATTATTGGTTCAAAAGGTTTTGTAACTGTCCAATCATCACTAACAGGCACTACATCTAGATGAGCTAAAATATCTAATTGTTTTTCTTTATCATTAAAATCAATAGCACCTACATAATTATCATAATTTTTAGTGTTAAATCCCATGCTTTCTGCTAGAGTTAGAGCAGACTCTAGAGCCTTTGCAGGACCTTCACCAAAAGGCATACCTTCTTTTGCCTCTGATCTATCACTTCTTATTCTTATTAAATCACATATGTCATTTAACATTTCATCTTTATGATTTTGAAAATACTCTTCTATTTGATTTTTATACATCCAAATCCCACCTTTATTTTAAAATTTAACTATAATTCCATTCTAATACTAAAATTGTTTTATTTCCATAGATGTCACAGTTAATTTACTCTTTAAGGCATCTGAAAATAAATAATAAGTCAAAGATGAGAAGTATATTTTGAGTTAGACAAGGAAACAGGTTCTGCAGATAGTAGCACTATCTAATGGTTCTATTGACGCAGTATAAGACAAAATAGACGAGCATTATGACTTATTTATTTTTTGAAGATACCTAATGTTTATTACAAATTTATTAATATTTATTCTATATCCTATAAATATAAAATATAATATATATAATTAATTATATAAGTATACTATTTAGTTTTTATGATACAAGTAGTATTACTTACATTTTAAGTATAAGGAGAATTTAAGATGTCAAAGAAATTTTTTAAAAAGTTAGCTATAACTTTAGGTATTCTCACATGTATATCTATACCTACAACTGCCTTTGCAGATATTCATGGTGAATACCCAAGTGGTGAAATTCTAAGTTTTGGTTCAGATTTAAGTGATAGTCAAGAAGCTCAATTAAGAGAATACTTTAAAGCTCCAGACAATATTGAAGCTATATATGTAGACAGTAAAATGGCAATAAAACAATTTGGACTTGATGAAAAGGAATTAACCAATTTTACAGGTGGATGGTATTCCAGTGCCTATGTTAAGCTATTACAAAAAGAAAATGGCGTAACAGTAAACTCTTCTAACTTAACTCTAGTAACTAATGATATGCTTGCCAATGCATTAATTACTTCTGGTATATTGAATGCAGAGGTTACAGCCTCAGCTCCTTTTGAGGTAACTGGAGAATCAGCCCTTGCTGGAATTCTAGCTGGTGCTGAGAATATAATGGGTGGTGAATTATCTACACCTAATAAGCAAGCTGCTCAAAAGGAAATAGATGTATCCCTAGATTTAGCTGAAGAAATAGGTGATACAGAAGCTTCTGCAATCATCAATGAAGTTAAGACAGCCGTTATAAAAGACAAGCCGTCTAGTGAAGAAGAAATTAAGAAAATTGTTGAGAAGGTTGAAAATAAATATGATGTAGATATAAGTGCTACTATTCAAAACAATATGGTTTCATTAATGTCTGATATAAACAACCTAGACTTAGACTATTCTAAGCTTAAGGATACCTTAGATAAAAGTGCATCTAAGTTTAAAGATGAGATGGCATCTCTAGGAAAAGAACTTAAGGATTCAGGCTTCTTTGATAAACTATTTAACTGGATTAGCGAATTCTTCAGTTCACTTTTCAACTAAAATGAAGGCTAAATTATAAAAATAAACCGCACCTTTTAAGGTACGGTTTATTTTTTATAGTTTGTTAGTAAACTCTATCATATGGTCATATAATTTATCTATGTTGTCATGGTTATCCACGTAGAATTTATATAGTTCATTATAGGATACATTCTTTATAGACTCGTCACATTTTCTAAAATTTTTCAAATAGTTGTAAAATTCAGATGATATCTGCGGAAAAAATCCAGCATCTACTGATTTGTCTATACTTACACTATATAAATTTTCATTATAAGGCTCGCTTATGGTTACTAAGCATTTACTCATATATTTTCCTAAAAGTTCTATAAACTTAGTAAATTCTGTCTTGAAGTTCTCTTCCGAAAAATCTATTTTCTCATTGTTTGTATCTATAATATTATCTAGGTTTTTTAAAACCTTTGGTACTTCTGATATAACTAGTAATAAACTTTCCTTATCAAATTGTGCTCTTTTCATATACAATCACTCCTTGCTAATAATTTAAATTTAATGCTTTATTACTGCTAAAATAAAAAACCTCTTAGCTACTAAAACTAAAAGGTCTTAAATCTTATTTATCATAGATTAAATCACACCCTTCCATCTCTCGTAGAATTATAGCGTAAAAAATAGGCAAGTATTCTGGCTTGAGTATCATTATTTTCTTCTGCCTTCCCATAAAAACAGTGGCATATTAGAAGAAAACTCCTCTCTTACAGCGGCGGGACCGCGTGGGATTTGCACCCAACTTCTCTTTTAATCAGCTATAAAAGAATATAACTGAACCCATCTTCCATAATATTCAATTGTTAATATCATATTATACCTTTCTTATTTTCATGTCAAACTATTAATTATAACTCTAACTATTGTTTTTCTTCCAAATTAGAAGTTTTAGTAGTTATTTTAATGTTTATTGTTAAATATCTAAATTTAACTAGCTATTTCTAATATTATATAACATATCCCTAATCTTTTTATCACTATATTCTTCTAATTTCAATAACTCATCATATGGATTTCCATCAATACCTAAATATTTTGCAAAAGCTGGTTCTGTTTTTAAGCCACTTTTCTTAAGGATAACAATCTCTTCTCTAGTTCTTTCTCCACCTAATCTAAGTATTCTATCTTCCACTACCATATGCCTATAGCCATTCTGCTTACAACTATTCAATGACTGAGCATATATTTCTATTTCAATATCTTCCACATAAAAATTTACAGTTAATATTGTCTCATTATCTGTACTATTATTACTTATATGAAGCTTGCTGAACATAGAATACTTATTTTCTACTATCTTCTGAAATTCCTTAAAATCATAAACTTCACATACTATATCTAAATCACTGTTTTCTATATCAATATTAATTGGTATAGTTCCTACTAATATTGGATCAAACTTTCTTAAAACATTAAATATATCTAGTTCCTTAAGTACTTTATATGCATTTTGTTGTTTTATATTACCTTGTTTAAGGTAGTTTATATTTGTAAAATCTTTATTCTTCATACTAATCTAGTTTTCATCCTTCTCTAAGAAATTTTCACTAATAAAAGCTGCTACACCATCCTCATCATTACTTCCTGTAATATGTGATGCACAATCTAAAATTTCTTTAATTGCATTTGATACTGCTATACCTTGTCCACAATGTTTTATCATTCCTATGTCATTAATATCATCACCAAATGCAGCTATCTCTTCCAGGCTAATATTTAAATATTTAGCTATCTCATTAATAGCATTAAATTTTGTTGCCTCTCTATGAGCAAATCTACACCAATTTTCTCCAACGAAAATTAGAAAACTACATTGTGGATATTTTGAAGCAATTTTTTCAGCAATACTATTTTCTAAAACTTCCACTGTTATTTTATAGGTCATACAATTTAGTGGTTTGGAATAATCAGTATATTTAGCATGAATATAATCTTCACCGTGTTTATTTATCTCTTCACTATTGGAATAATATGCATTTTCAGTTTCAACAGTTATTTCACCCACCTGTAAATCCATAACGCAATCCTTAATTAATGAATCAGATACCTCTTTTGATAGCATACATTTATAGATAACCTCATCCCTACACTTTGCTAATGCTCCTCCATTAGAAATTACAATATCAGGTCTTATTAGATCAATGTAATTAGTAGCTGCTTGCTCTGAACGAGCTGTAGCTATAGCAATATATATTCCCTGCTCCTTACATCTTTTTATAACATCTAAACTATAGTTAGAAATACTTTTATCTGTCCTTAAAAAGGTACGATCTAAATCAGTTATAATCAATTTAATCTTTTTATCCATATTAATCCCCCAACTAAATTAATTTTCATTATTAAGACTTAAATTATAGGAATTTAAATTCTCTCTTTTCTCCCATCCTATAGATCTCCAAAACTCATTCCCAATTTCATTATTAGTAAATACAACTAGTGTAGCTTTATTTATTCCTTCACGTTTTAAGGCATTAATAACTGAATTAACTAGCTTTTTCCCAATACCTCTCCCTCTATATCTTATATCTACAGCAGTATGATAAATATATCCTCTTCTGCCATCATGTCCACATAATATACTTCCTATTATTTTACCATCCTCTTTAGCTATAAAATTAGTAGTAGGATTTCTCATTAGAAATTTCTCTATACCTTCCTTAGAATCATCCAAATTTCTCAAACCCATTCCAGTGGTAGAAGTCCATAGTTTAAAAACATCCTCATAATTTGAAGTTTTCATTTCTGCTATTTTCATATTAAGGCCTCCATATTTTTTTACTACCTTATTAAATATGTATAATACATCTCAACCATAATTACCTTAATATAGCTTGAATCATATTTCTTTTATCTTGATAATATTCTTTGCTCTCTATAGACATTTTATTATAGCTTCTTTCAAGTTTGCTTTTAACAAACTCCAACCCATCATCAATATTCAGTTTTCTTTGAACAAATGCCAAATAAAATAGTGATGGCAATGTATCGTAATGAGAAATAGCGTCAGCATCAGCAACACATATTTCTTCCTTAGTTGTTTTTTCTTTTAATACGCTTCCACGGTGATTTAATATACATAATTTAACTAACCCAATTTTATCTATTGGATAATTATATGATTTCAAGATTTTCTCTGCCATATTTGCACCATGAATATGATGATTTTCGTATAACTTATAATCTGTGATTGAAGCTATATCATGCAACCATCCTGCAATTTCACATACCTCAACATCTGCTTTATATAGTGTAGCTAATTCAATTGCATTATTCACTACACTTTCAATATGTTCATAACTTCCAACACCAAAAAAATTATTTGGACTTTCACATCTTCTTTTTACATCTTCCTTTATCTTCTCAATCATATTCCTTTCCATTTTTCCTCCATTCACCAGGCTATTTTACTTATTAAAATATAATACTATTCAATTATCAAAAATCTATTTACTTAACCTTATCTACAATTGTAAAATAGCTAAATTATCTTCTTGATAATATGAATTACATATAATTTTACTACCCATTCAAATAATTATAATACATTTCATACATAATTATCTAGTTATTCTAAAATTATGTTAAATTTATTCTCTTTATTTCACATATAAAAATTATGGACTAGTTGTATAATGAAATTGCACCAATAAAAAATCCATAGTGGATTATTCTGTGTATGATTTAATCTATAAACAAAATACATACATGGAGAATAATAACTATGGACTACACAAACACTAACACAGAGTCACATAAACATAGTTCCTTGCTTCAAAGGGAGTTTTTACTCCCGATGAAGGTTACTAACAGAATTCTTAGTATCAGTATTTTCGATACTTAGAATTCGTTGTCCTTTAGGGGAAATGGTTATCCAGGGACGTAGCTGCTCTTTACTCCCACTTTGAAGAAGGTGGGAGTATTAGAGCTGGTAGTCATCGTATAAATTTCTTAGAATAATCATGAATATTACTCAATTTCACTTTATTTCTACTCCATGGACTACAAATCGTATAGATGAGTTACTTGTACATGTAGCTAGTGTTACAATTTTATCTTTTTCTGAAACTTTAACATCTATTTTTTCTTCTGATAGCTCTACTATGTGATCTAAAAACGCCTTATGTTCTTCTTCATTGTCAAACTTTATTTTAAAAGTATTATCTGTTTTTTTAGCATCATGATAAGAAAATATACTGTACTTTTGCCATCCATTCTCAGTATATATCCAAAAATACGGATTTTTCTCTACTACACCCACTTCTCTTATATCTTTTAAACTCCCTAACATAGAACCGTCCATTGCATTATGTCCATATAAAAATGTATTGTCATCAGTAAAGTCTTCACTTGCCATGCAGTCCAAAAAAATACTTCCTATATCATTTTTATCCCCTGAGAATGTATGCTTAATATAGTAAGTATTATCCTCATCTTTCATAATTGGATAATTGATATTAAGACATGGATAATAAATCCACCCCATAGTATCTGGATTTTCTTTCTTTAATTGTTTTAAATCTATATTTAAATTAGGTGCATCTTTATCGAGTAAATTTTCTTCAGAAGCTATGTCCATTGTTTTACGTAACCTTTCATATTCTTCTCCTGCCTTTTTATACTGCATCTTTAAAGCTATTACACTCCATATTCCATAAACTATAATACATATAGCAAAAATCATAATAATATTTAATATTCTATTACTCTTCTTTTTCTTATCTTTATCTTCACAATTCTCTTTATTATCTTTTTCAGATATTTCGTCTTTCTTCATTTAATATCTTCTCCTTCAATCAATCCATATTTAACCTTAATTCTCTCTAGCTTTTCAATCATAGGTTTACTTATAATCCATAAAAAGATAACAGTAGCTGTAGCATGTACCAAATCAACAGGAACTCCTGAAATGTATACAGCTAATAATCCTTTCCAAGTAATTCTTTTAGACATCATTACTAAAGAGGCTGGATTCATTATTCCTCCATATATAATAAATACAGACCAAAAACCATATATACACAAAGAACCTCTAGTTGCTTTTAACCAGCCTTTATTAAATAAAATCCCAGTAATAAATCCAATTATACCCATGGCAAACATTTGCCATGGAGACCATGGACCTTGTCCCATAAACATATTTGATACAATCATTGATACGGCTCCTACTAAAAAACCTGATTCTCCTCCAAAACAAACGGCAGATATAATCACTATGGCTGCTACTGGTTTAAAACTCGGAAGCATAAAAAATGCACCTCTACCAGCCACTGCAATGGCTGACAATGTAGCTATTATAACTAATTCTCTAGCCTTTGGCTTACGACTTTCAAATATCATAAAAAAAGGAATTGTGGAATAAATCACTATAACTAAACTAATAAACAAATACTTTCTATCATTTAAATATGTAATTCCTATCCACACAGTAATTGGAATCATTACTAATATTAAAAACATTGCAACCCACGTACGTTTGGGGATTTTTCTCTTTTCTTCCTTAGAAATTCTTATTCCTTCTTCAAAAATGTTGTTCTTTAATACCTCTTTGATATTTTTCTTATCTTCTTTCCAAAAATCTATATCAACTTCTGCTTTATTTTTATTTTCTAGAAACATGTCTAAAAATTCATCTATAGCTTTTTCTCTAAGCACTCTATCACATCCTTTACAGTAACTGCCTCTGGATAATGCTTTCTAGCCATTCTATTGGCAGCTGTAGTATAAAAACTATTTCCTGCAAAAAACTCTTTTGCCGTAGAAGTTGACACTATATGTCCTTCAAAGAATAATCCTACCCTATCTGCATATTGAGCACAAAATTCCACATCATGGGATATGAGCAAAATTGTAACCCCATGTTCTGTAAGTTTTTTTAGTATTTTTCCGAATTCTTGTTTGTAGTAATTATCAAGCCCCTTAGTAGGTTCGTCCATTAAAAGAATTTTAGGTCTTAATAAAAGTACCTTTGCGAGGGCAAGTCTTTGCTGCTCTCCACCACTTAAATCATAGGGATGACGCTTCATTAATCCTTCTAGTTTAGTCAAAGATATTATCCCATTTATTGCATCTTCTTTTTTCATATCAATTGGATAAGCATCACTTTTACGTTGTTTTCTTCCGTCAATCATCTCATACAAATCTGCTTCTACTGTATTTTTCACAAATAAACTTTGAGGATTTTGAGGTAATACTCCTAAAAATCCATTATAAAGCTCATTATCTGTATATTTTTCTAATGCTTTTCCATCTAACCATATTTTCCCTCTATATGGGAACCTTATACGTGCTAACATACTAAGTGTTGTACTTTTCCCGGTTCCATTTCCCCCTAACAATGCAAAAAACTCACCTGCCTTGACTTCCATTGACAAATCCTTTACAACGTCTGCCATATCTTTACCATATCTAAACCATACATCCTTTACCTTTATAGCCGGAATTTCTATATTATTTTTCATCTTTATACTATTTCTTGATACTCTTGTTTCTTCTATTTTTTTTAAATCAATACTCTTCTTATTCTTTACTATATTATCTATCCATCTTCTTCCTTCTCTTACCGTCAATGGACATATGTAATCATTATTTACTCCTGTATAAATTTGCATTGGCGTTGGCATCGATACAAACATATCATTGTTAAGTTCTTTTAATTTTTCTCCAATCTCTCTAGGAGTACCCTCAGTTAATATTTGTCCATTCTCCATAACGTATACCCTATCTGCAAAGGGAATTACATCCTCTAAACGATGCTCTGTCAGTATAATCGTTGTTCCTATATCCCTATTTATTTTCTTAACAGTTTCTAAAAAATCTGAAGCAGCAATTGGGTCAAGCTGTGAGGTTGGCTCGTCTAATATTAATACCTTTGGATGCATTGCCATAATTGAGGCTAAATTTAATAGTTGCTTTTGTCCACCTGAAAGTTCTCTAACATCCTTCATAAACCATTTTTGTATTCCGAAATATGATGCCATTTCAGCTACTCTAAGTCTAATGGTTTGAGTATCATACCCTAAGCTTTCTAAGCCAAAGGCTAATTCGTGCCATACCTTATCCGTTACAATTTGATTATCTGGATTTTGTAATACAAATCCGATCTCTGCACTTTGCATTCTTTCAGATACCTGTGATAATTGTGTTCCATAATATAGTACTTTACCACATTTTTTTCCATGAGGTTCTAGTACTGATTTTAAATGACGTAAAAGAGTACTTTTTCCACAACCACTTTTCCCGCAAAATACTATAAATTCACCTTCTTCAATGGACAAATTAATGTTATTGAGAGAAGCATATTGCTGTAACGGATAAGAAAAAGTAAGGTCTTTAATCTCTATAATACAATTCTTATCTTCCATGTTCTTTCTCACCTATCCTCTCTTCTCCCATCAATGTATATAAATAAGACGGAATATTCCTTTCTTCCTCTATTTTGCCATATAGCTTTTTCCATAATATAGCCTCGTAACCTTGCAAAATACATGGTATAAAACATATGGTTGCAAATGCTAACCAGGTGAAAATTACACCTACAGACAATGTCATTCCACCTATTTTAATCATAGGATCATATATTGCATTGGTATACCCAGCTTTCACCCCTCGACAAAATATTAAAAACAATATTCCTAGAATTATGAGCATTATTTTATCCCTTTTATCTAGTTTATATAAAGAAAAAGCTGTTCTTCCTTTTAATCCATAGCCTCTTGCCTTCATGGAATCTGAGGTTTCGATGGCATTCTCTAATGACCATGTAACTAAAATAGAAATAATTTTAATTCCATATTTTATTTTTTTTATAAAACCACCATTTTTAATGTCCCTTCCAACGCATTTTTGTCCATTTCTAATTTCTTTAACTTGCTCAATAAATTTAGGAACAAATCGTAAAGCCATAGACAATACTAGGGACATTGCTGGAATTATACGTCCAAATAGATAAATAAACTTGTCACTAGTCATTATTTCGTTATAACATGTGAACCAAAGTATAATTATAAATAAATTACATGCTAATACTATTCCATAAACAATAGCTTCTAAAGTAACTGCTCCTGTCTTTAAATAAAACAATGGTGTTACACCATAATGATTAAATGCAGGATTAACCAAAGCTACTATTATCATAGCTGGAAGAGTAAATAAAAAATTGAACTTTGCTACCTTCTTTAATCCCTTTAAAAGAACAGCATAAGATGATGCTGCTAAAAATGAAATAATCAAAACCATAGGATGTTGTGAAAACATAGTTATTCCTAAAACTAATAAAAAGAAAAGAAGATTAACTATAGGATGATAAGATGCAAATACGTCCCTTTTCTCTTCTTCCATATCACTCACCTACATATCCTCCAACATCTCTTCCTAAGTCACAAGTATACTTCCACTCAATATTATCTCCATCATTTACTTCATATTTAGAGCATCCGTAATTAGGATACCAACCATTTACCCTATACATCCAACCTGATAAACTCCCACAGTCAAATTCATAAAGTTGATTTATACCTTCTACATAATAGGAACTATACATAGGGGTAAAATTTGCCTCCATTTGTATATTAGATTCCTTGCATACTCTTCCAAGAATATCATAAACCGTTTCTCCTGGAGTAAATTCCACAGTTTTGCTTCCTAAAATCCAACCATTAGATGGAACAAAATCAGCTTTATTTTTGTTCAAATCATTCCTATTATTTAAAATTGTTCCGCATTCAATGGATATTGTACAAGTATACTTTTGGGAAGAATTATCTCTTGGAGAAACACTTGCTTTATCATCAGACTTTTCTTTTACACTAGCCTGTTCTTTTGAGTTTTCACTTTTCTCCTTTTGTGAATTTTCCTCACTTTTTACTTCTTTGTCCGATGTCTTTTTTGTATTACCGCCTAATAAATAATAAGTACCATCAGCTTCTCTAACTTCAAAAGTTAACTTAGTACATTCCTTATCTCCATTATTAGTGTTTTCAATCTTAACATCCTCCATTTTTTGAACTTTGCCATCGATATACTTGCAAAGCAAAACCTTATCAGCATCCCACTTTTCTGTAAGTATAATGCTCAATTGTACTGGAGCTGCCAACTGCATTTTATCAAATTTCATTTCTAGTCCAACTGTAGCATTATTAGCTGCAATTTTTATATCATCTAAATTTTCCTTAGAAAATTCTACTTTCAACTTTTGCTCTATAGGATTTTGAACTTTTTTTCCATCATAAAACCAAGTGTACTTAATTCCACTACTATCCATTCCTTCAAAAGAAAAAACCTTATCTACTCCAGATATTCCTGACATAATATCCTCTGATACTATACCATCTTCCGATAAGATATTTTTTTCTGATACTGTTATGCCCTGCTTGTCTTTATCATTATTACTATTCCTCTTACTATTAGGTTTACTGCAACCAGTAATAAAAAAAACTATACATATTAACAACGCAATTATTTTTAACCAAGTTTTGCGCATATTATTTTCCTCCCTGCGAAAATAAATTATATGTAAGAAATACACTAATGCTCAGCATATTTCTTACATATAAAAATACATTTTAACGAGCAATTTCCATAATTCTATACATGAGAATTAGCTTAGGCATCTGAAAATAAATAATAAGTCAAAGATGAGAAGTATATTTTGAGTTAGACAAGGAAACAGGTTCCGCAGATAATAGCACTATCTAAGGGTTCTGCTGACGCAGTATAACACGAAATAGACGAGCATTCTGACTTATTTATTTTTTGAAGATGCCTTACTTTAAAATTATTACTTTTTCTTTTTAAAGTAAATGCATACACCTACAACTGCAGCTCCACATAAAATACAAAGGGAATATGGTAAATGTTCTTTAAGTATTTTATTTGAACTTACCCTTGTATCTTCAGTTTTATTTACTTTTTCTTCCAATCCAGCATCTAAAGAATCCTCACTGCCTTCATATTCTTCACCTGTAAAATTCCAACCTTCTTCATCTTTCTTGGAATCTTTCGTAGTCTTTTTATCTACACTTTTCTTATCCTTTTTCTTCGCATTATCAGTAGTTTTTGAAACTTTTGGAACACTTTTTCCCTCTATAGCTTTACTTAAAATACTGGATATATTATTTTCAACTTTATTCACTTCTACTTCAGGTTCAGATTTTTCATTGTTAATTCCAGTGCCTGAATTATCTCCACTACCACCAGCTTTTATAGATAAATCTGACATATCATATAAAGAAGTTCTTTTATTTTTTAATCTGTTATAAGCAACTAACGCATAATAAGCTTGTTCTGTTGCCATTCCATCAACCATACCTGCTTCAGCACCACCATTATTGCCTGCTCCAACTTTTGCATGCATGAACCCACTATCTGATATATGATATTTAAGTATATTTTCCACTGACCAATAACCATTTTTAATAAATCTATGATCTGTCTCTGGATCAATTCCAAGAGCACAAAGAGCAGTAATAACTTGAGCATTAGATTCTGAAGTCTCTACACCACTAGTAGCAAATCCTCCATTTTCTAGCTGATTTTTACTTAAAAATGAAAGTCCTTTATTTATTGCTACAGTTACTTTTTCTCTTCCTTCTTTATTGTAATAAGGCGCAAGAGCTTGTAATGCCATTCCTGTTAAATCAACATCACCTGATTTTCCTGATAAATTCCATCCTCCATCACTTTTTTGATCCGAAAGAATATAATCTATTAATACTTCTTCTGTGGTCTGCTTTGATACTCCAGAAACTTCAGGAATAACATAATCTGGATTTGTTTTTAAAGCAATAAGAGCCCATATTGATCCATTAATTCCTTGCTTTTTAATCTCATTAAAGTCAGCTAAGTTAGCAAGTAAATTATATCCTCCAATATTCCTAGCATCTTTTCCTATGGCAGTCATAGCAGTAATAGCTTTAGAGTATTCAGTATATTTAACTGTATCTGTTAGCTTTCCATCCTTCTCTTTTAAGTAATTTACCATATGATTGTAATAAGTATTAAAATAATCACTATTTATGTCCATTCCACCTCTTGCTAAACCTATTACAAACCATTCACTACCCTTTGCAGGATTTTCATCAATAGAAAGAATATATCCTCTTGTTTCATTTAAAATGTCTTCAACACTTTTAGAAAGAGAGTTTGCCTTTGTAACTACTGCCACCTTACATTGGGCTTTAATACGCGAATTACTAGCTAAAGAAGCTGTAATTGTTACAGTACCTTCACTAATTCCAGTAACTACACCATTATTATCTACAGTAGCTATATTATCATTAGATGACTTCCATCTAATTTCTAGAGGTTCTGTAGCACTTTCAGGTAGCTTATGGGCTTTTAAAGATGTAGTTCCACCTTTTTCTACTTGTGCTGTAGAGGAAATAGAAATATCCTTTATAGCTACTGGTACATCAGCTAAAATCAATTTTCCAATGGAGCGAGAATGAACAGTCATATTATTACTTTCAGAATTATAAGTTGTATCTAGCTCCTTAGTTTTTCCATCTTTGACCATGAATATCTTTGGATTTTCCATAGAATCATATTCTGCTGGTAACTTAAAGGTAATTGCAACAGTCTTCTCTTGAGAATAATTAGATTTATTTCTAATATCCTCATAACTAATCTCTTTTGCAAAAACTATAGATGCTTTAGAAGAATCATAAGCCTTTTTTATCTGTTTAAGGAATTCTGTTTTTCCATTTACATCTGATACCTTAGTTTTTATATACCAAGGGCTTTCTACAGTAATACCTTCACAAGTATGAATGGCTTGTTCAATCCATTTTTCTGTAGCATCAATTTTACTTTTTGTATCCTCTGGAACTTCCATTATTCCTTCCATATCCTCATAAAAGGCTATAGCTTTAAGGAATTCTTGAATTTCCTTTGAATTAGTATCAACCTCTTTACTAGTATCTACTGCATCTATGGCGCTTGTAATCAATGATTGCAAACTACCTAATGCATTAGCCAGCTTGTTTTTAGCTTCTTCTGAAATAATACTTTTTTGTGCCTGAGTAAGCTCACCTTCATAAGCATTTCTGACAGAAATAACTAAGTCAATATCAGCTAATGTTACTTCATTAGGTAATTTTATCATCTTATCTTCTACATTTTTTACTTCTTTCTTTAAATCTTTTAAACGATTCTCAGCCTTGGAAAGCCGTTTTATATAAGGTCTTCCAACAAGCTTTTGATTTTTACTACTTAAAGCATCGTAATATGATCTTGCTTCCTGCACTTTGCTTTCATCCTCAAGTTTAAGAACTGATATAGAAGGCAAATCATTAATTTTAGAAATTACAGTTAGCACATCAGCTTTCTCTATACAAGCTTTTAGCTTACTTATTGCAGCATCAGATATATAAACTTTACTTTCCTCTTTTAAAGATTCAAACTCATCTCTAAGAGCATAAACTCCCTTAACATCTTTTATTTTCATATCAGCAGGATTTGGAAGTTCAAAAACTTTCTTTTCCATAGCTTCTGCTAATTCTTTGCCATTTCCTACAGTCACATGACAGATGGCATTAATTCCAGTTTTGGTTGTAGCTTTAATATCTACTTCACCTGATTTTTTAGCAACAACGTATCCATCTTCAGATACTGTAGCAACTTTTTCATCACTAGTTGTCCAAGTCACATTTTTTTCATTTGTAGTATTTTCAGGTATCCATTCTGCTACACTTAGTTGAAATGTATCATCTATTTCACAAGAAAGACTTGACTTATTTAATACAACTTCAGTTAAAAGTCGATCCTTTACTACAACATGACATGTAGCACTACATCCATTTATTGTACTTACTGTAATATCAGCCTCACCAACTGAAACTGGTAAAAGCTTTCCTTCCTCATCTACCTTTACTACTCTTTCATCTGAAGACTTCCATACTAGTTTACTAAAAGTAGTGTTCTTAGGATAAATAGATGCTTTAAGTTGCTTACCTTCTTCGTCTATATCTATAGATAGATTACTATCTGATAACGCTACAGATTTAGGATAAATAGCTTCCATAGAAGGAAGCGCACTTAATGCTGTATCCACTTCTGCTTGAGTTGCATCAAAGTTATTTAAAACCTTCATAGCTTTATCATAAGCCGCTTCACATCCATCTATAGTAAACCAAAGATCCTTTGCTTGATTTATTTCTGCTATCTTACATAATAATTTACTTCTATCAGCTGGAGTGTAATAAACTTTCCCACTACTTACGTCTTTACCACTTACGTCTGCTCCTGTTCCATAAATAGTAAACTGTAACCTACATACATCACCATTTTTAGGATACATATTGCCAATTCCTACGCCAGGGAATTCATTGTTAATAGAATATACCCATCCAGAAGTTCCTGTATAGGAAAACTCTGATAGCTTTGGTGCATAAGCATTAGTCAAATTATTATTTAATGTAAAATCTCCATTTGCCCTAGCCATCTTTAATATGGAATTAGGAATATTTAACTTCATATCTTGTGAATCTGCATTATGAATAGAAGCTAAATATGCACCATATTGAGTATCAGGAATATCATACCCATATCCCTGTGAATTTAAGAATCTCTTCAATAGAGAAGCATAGTTTTCCCCTTCTTTTATTGATATCATACTAGGCTCAACTACATATCCTTTACCTATTGAAAATCTCTCAACGGTAACTGTTACAATACCCTTTTCTGAATCTGCCCAAACAGGTTTACAATTTCCCAGAAAAGTAGTAACTGTCATAAATAGAAGCAAAAGAACTGCCGTTAACTTTTTAATTCTATCTTTTTTCTTATACTTCATTTTTTCAACCTCAATTCTATAAAAACCTACCTAGTATTAGTCTTGCATTTTTTTGCTGTAATAAATATACTGCTGCCTATAGCAATTAAAAGAAGCATAATTCCCATCTTTTGTGGTAAAACATCTCCAGTTTTAGGTGCTGATGAAGTTTTTCCAGAACTATTACTTACATTTTTACCTTTATCTGATGGCTGCAAGGTAGTTGTCTTTCCTTGTTTATCTGCACCGTTTTTATTTATATCCCCTTCTTTATTACCACCAATTGTATCATCATTCGATGGCCCTATTGTTTTAACAGCTTTGACACCTATTGCATACTCTCCGCTAATACCATCCATAGTAAAGGTAACATCACTACCAGATACACTACTATTTAAAATATTTACTCCATCATTTGATAACATAGCTAGATAAACATTTTTATTTGCAAAATCTTCATTAGTAAATATTGTAGCAACATAACCTTTTGCAGTAATATACTTCTTTAAACTTCCATCGGACATTATTTCAGAACCATCAATACTTATTGCTTTAATCATTGAAGCATCCTTATATTTAGATAAATAACTCTTTAACATATCATAGTTTTTATCTTCTACTTCCTTGATTTCTAATTCCACATCCCATGGAATATCGCCTGAAATTCTAACTACCTTGTTCTCTTCATTAAGTTGCTTTTTCTTTGCATAAATTTTATCTTTTAATCTTTCTAAACTAGCCACTTCATTTTCTAAAATACTTGCTGCACTTTCTGAACTTTTTTTCAACTCTTCAAATTTTTCTGATGCTAGTTTAATACCTTGTATGGTATCTCTTGAAACTAAATTTTCATCTGCATTCTCAGTTGCTTCAGTAAAATATTTCTTAACAGAATCAGCTTTTTTAAATGCTTCGTTCCATTCTTCGACACCCTTTTTAATACTAGTGATTTTATCCTTTATTCCAGATATACTATCTAAGTATGTCTTTGCATTTTCATTTTTGTTATATGCATCAAGAATTTCCTTTGCATAGCTTACTTGATTTGCATTCATTGGAATATTAAAGTTTTTAATTTTTTCAACTAATGGCTCTAAGTATGCTTCTATATAACCTTCATATTCCTCAGCTATGAGTACATCCTCTGATAATTTTGTCACTAAGGCCTCTCCATTTTCCATTGCTTCAATAGCAGCTTGTTGCTCTGGTGTTAAAGCATCGTATGTAGCTTTAGCCTTTGCAATCTTTTCAATTTGCTTTGGAGTAATTGTAATTTCTTCTGCTTTTCCATCAAGTATTTTCTTTAAACTACTTGGTTCTGGTAATTCCTTAATTTGATTTACTACATTTTCAATCTGAAGCTTGTTAAACTCCTTTTCTGAACTTACCAGTACGGAATAATTTTTAACTAAAGCTTTTTGGTCTTTAGTTAATGCTTCATACATAGCTCTTACTTCCTTCAAGAAAGGTCCATCTAAGATAGTAACTCCCTCTTCTAATTTCTTAATTTCCGTAATAACTGGAGTTGCTACTTCTAAATTAATAACACGATTAACAGCTTCATTTAAAGTCTGTACTGTTTCGCCTGAAACCCACTTAGAAACTTCTTCACCTAAGCCATCAACCTTCTGCTTTAAGTCCATAATGTTGTTTTTATCCTCTAACTTAATATAATCTATATCCTTATACTTTAAAATTTCATTAGTTAACTTCTCTGCATCTTCCTTATGTAGCTTTTCTTCACTTTCAATGAAAGCAATAGCCTCATCTAAAACATAACTATTATTTACATAATGTTGTAATAATGTCATTCCAACTTCTTTTCCTGGAACACGAACACGTTTTAATCTATCGTAAGCACTTTTTGCAGATTCTACTTTAGCTTTATCTGCATAAGTTAACTTTTTTATATCTGAAATTTCTTCAATTTGCTTTATAACATCCTCTACTTCCTTCTTTTCTTCCTCTGTCCCCATGAAGGTGTTAGGTTTCCAACTTTCATCAGCTAAACCTACTAAATCATATAAAGCATAATAATCTTCTCCCATGCCAAGGGCATTACCAGAGTTTTTATTATATAATTCTTCCAGCTTTTCTCTTTGTGCATCTATTTGCTTTTGAATTATTGGATTTGTTTTAACTTCCTTTGCTTTTGCTAAAAGTTTCTCTACCTTATCTAAAGTAAGAACTTGAGCTGTCCAAACATTATCTCTATTAACAACTCCTCCTAGGCCTATAATAACTTGTGTATTATAGTTACCTTGATCTCCTGATTCAAATGCAAAGGCTCCATTTTCATCTTGACGTTTCTCTATTAAATCTAATGGAGAAACTCCATCTACCTTCCAATCTTCATCTTCTATATTAATTCCTGCAGCAGTAAGTCCCATTATTACAGAAGCATGACTAGAAAGGTTACTATTGGAATAGTAAGGGTTTTCGAAGGCTACCTTATCTGTACCAGAACCATCTTGACTTAGCTTCATACCTTCAACAGCTATTGCGCTTTTTTCAGCAACTCCTTCTACATCTAAATGGTTTTGAATTGCTGCAAGAGCCCAACCACGCATATCTAAATCAAAACCCTTACTACATGCTTGGTTAGCTACAATTTTAACTAAATCCTCATCATAACATCCTGCAGCATCTAGTGCATATAATGCCCAAATATTACAGGCAAAAGGTCCATAAGACCCCTTTTCATCTCTAAGATTCTTAAGTCCTTCTACATAGTTTACACCGCCATAATTATATGGATTTTCTCCAATCATAGTTAGTTCTAAAATAATACCAGCATAATCTGTAGCTTGATTTAGTCTATGCTTCGTTACATCATATACATAGTATCCATCTAAGCTTTCATTAGCACTAGTCATAGCAAAAATATCCCAATATGCTTCATTCATTTTATCTTTTTGTTTATTTTTGCATCCATCAATAGCGTTCTTTAATATTGTTGAAGCTTTTTCCTTTGTCTTCTCATAATCGCCTGATGTATCCTCGGAATCTGGCCTCTTAATTGCAACAGTATAATTATTTGTAAATCCATCTAAAGAAGTAGCCTTAAATATAACCTGATGCACTTTTGAAGGATCTGCTTCTACAGTATTATTTGTAACTCCAATAGGCTTAGAATCAATTCTATTTAAATAAACTTCAACATTACTTCCTGTTCCTGGAATAAAATTTAAACTTACATTAGAATCAAAGGAATCAGGTATAAGATAATAATCCTTTATATTTTTCTCATAAGATTTTGTTACTTTACCTCCAGTAACCTCTAGCTTGTCTAGGATTGCATCCGTAATCTGCCAGTTAATGTTTATATTATGCAATGCCTGAGCACCTGTATCCCCATTAGCCGGAATAACACTAATTGGAATTGCATCATTTTTATCACTATCTAATTTTAAAAAGTATCCTCCATCAATGACTTTACTATTTGGTATAAATACCTCTGCCGCTGGATCATTAGTTTCTACTTGCATATATACATAGGGATTTGAAGAAGTTAAATTAATACTTGCTTTTTCATCAACTTTATTAGTAGACAATAGCTCTGCAAATCTATCTGTTCCATGAGCTTTATCATTAGCTCCTTGAAATATCTTTACAGATTTTATAGAAGTATCTGTTCCTTTTGGAACTTCATAGGTGTTTTCTCCATCTCTATATAGTAAAAGAGTTATTCCTCCAAGTATCTCTGATCTTCGTTCTTGGAAAGCTTCAATTGAACTTGTAGTAAGCTGAATTATATTTAATCCTTGTTTTAAAGCAAACTCTTCACTTATTTCATTGCCACCAATTTGTTTCCATGGTCCTCCATTCAAGCTAATTTCATAGGAATTTGTCCTATAAAACCCATCTTTACAACCTTCATAAAAAGCATCTTTAGATGATGTCACTGATTTTTCTAATTGCAATCTTATAGATGAAGTACTGTCTGGAATTTTACACTTTTCATCTTCTCCACAAACTCCGATTCCCTTAGTTTTTGTCATAATTTCGTTGCCATATTGATATTCATCAGCTAAGGGCTTAGAAGTTTTTCCATCTAATATATTAATTTTATCTGGCCAGTTATTATTTAAATCCCTGGCAGATTTTTTAAAGGAAACTACTAAATAATTTTCTTCTTTCTTATCTCCATCTTCTACTGTTATTTTAAATACATTGGTTCCCCCGGCAGCTTTTATAAAATTTTCCATACTTGAATTTTTTTCCAGGCTACAGAAGGGATTATTTTCTTTATTTTCAACTAGTTTATTTTGGTCATTAAGTTTATAACCTTTATCATAGTTAATAGATAAATCTTTTTTAGATTTATTCTCTGGATCTGTCATATCCTCAATAGTAATTTTTGCTGTATTTGATTTTCTAGTACCTGTAATTCTTAAAAATCCAAGAGTTCCACTAGAAATATCAGCGTAATAAACATTATCTGTACCTTCTATCTTATTGGCTTGTGAAGCCTTCCATGAAATTGAATTCTGCATCTGCATCCCACATGCTACTATTAAACTGGTTAACTCTGTAGATTTACTAGATTCTTCATCTTTAGCAAAGACTTTAACAGGAATTGCTGTTATAACAATACACATTACGCATAGATATACGATAAATCTTTTTATTTTATTCATTTTCTCCCCCAAATAAACAGATGATCAAAGAAGTCTTTAATCATCTGTAAAATATTTTTATTATCTAATTTTACCAAGTTTCTGATACTGCACCATAATCAAAAATAATTGTCATACCATCTGTTAATGAAACGTTACTAGAATATAAATTTGATTTTACTCCGTTTACATATAAAGTCCATGTATCACCAGTCCAAGTATGAGTGCCATCAGGATTTTGAACAGTACCTTTATCTACAGTTGTCATTCTATCGAAGTAAAGAAAGTAGATTCCTGGCTTGCCAGCACTTGGCTTTAAATCCCAATTATAGCTAATAGCAGCTTCTGTATTGGGATAATTAGAATCAAGTAATGGAGTTACCTCTGTTGCTCCCTGACTCATATAATATTGATTATAAGCAAAAATTAAAGCATCAGCTGTAGTTGGTGTCTTTATACCTTCGGTAGCATAATTAGTATATGGTTGTGTACTATATAAATGATCTGAATTTATTGAACTTAATTTAGATTTTAAATCATTAAGCTTTACTGTTTCATTAATATAAGTCTCTCCATTCATCTGAATCTGAACATTAACAGTTTCATTAGCATTTGCAAAGGCATTTATATTTGCATTTACACTAATAGCTAAGGTCATAACTAAAACTAAAAGAAAACCAAAAAACTTTTTCATTTTTTTACTCATTATAATTCTCCCCAATCTTTTATCCCCTTAACATAACATTTATCTTGCCCTTTTAATTCATTATAGTCATAACCACCCGTAAAACGGGTGGCTTGCACTGTGACTATAAGCATTTTGCGTTCCATCTGCATAGCAGGTGGTTTTCTTAAAACTAATAAAAGTATTTGTTACCTTCATATCATTTTTTATAAATCTTAATTATTTATTAAAATATTTTATCCCCTAATTTTACCAAGTCTCAGATACTGTACCATAATTAAAAGTAATTGTCATACCATCTGTTAATGAGATGTTACTAGCATATGAATTTGATTTTACTCCATTTACATAGAAAGTCCATGCCTCACCAGTCCAAGTATGGGTACCATCTGAATTTTGAATAGTACCATTATCTACAGTTGTCATTCCATCAAAGTAAATAAAGTAGATTCCTGGATTACCAGTATATGGCTTCAAATCCCAATTATAGCTAATAGCAGCTTCTGTATTTGGATAATTAGTATCAAGTAATGGAGTTACCTCTGCTGATCCCTGACTCATATAGTATTGGTTATATGCAAAAATTAAAGCATCAGCTGTAGTTGGTGTCTTTATACCTTCGGTAGCATAATTAGTATAGGGTTGTGTACTATATAGATGATCTGAATTTATTGAACTTAATTTAGATTTTAAATCATTAAGATTTACGGTTTCATTAATATAAGTCTCTCCATTCATCTGAATCTGAACATTAACAGTTTCATTAGCATTTGCAAAGGCATTTATATTTGCATTTACATTAATAGCTAAGGTCATAACTAGAACTAAAAGAAAACCAAAAAACTTTTTCATTTTTTTACTCATTATAATCCTCCCCAATCTTTTATCCCCTTAACACAACATTTATTTTGTCATTCTAATTCATCATAATAAAAGTATTTGCTACCTTCTTATCATTTTTTTATAAATAGTTATGTGATGAATTTTACCAATAATTTTATCCCCCCTTATTTCAGCATGTATTTATCTATAATTTTCATTTCAGTCATTTTTCAAATTTCTAAAAGTTTTTATGCTATATAGTTAAGCTTTTATGCTCATTTTTTTAAAAATGGGCGTAAAAAATAAACATCTGCTATGCCTTCAGATATCCATGCTTATAATTGGTAAAACTTGCACAGTGAAATCTATTGATTTACCTTACTGTTGTGTTCTGACTTAGGTTCATCCTACTTAAAGCGCCTTCCCAGTTTTTATACCAGTGGCATTTTTGCTTTGTTCGTCACCCTTACAGTAGGGATTAACTGTGTCGGAATTGCACCGACTTCCTTAACGAATATTTCTCGTCATAAAATAAATCAATGATTACGATTAAATTTTTATTAGTAGTTTTACATATATTAACTTTATGTAAATTATACTACCATACAATTTGTATTATAGATATATTACCCTAAATTGTCAACTAAATATTTATATGTTATTATTTATATATTCATACATATATTGTTCCAAGCTTGAACTTTGCAATTCTCAATTAAACTTTCATATTAAAATAATATTCAAAAATAATTATATTAGAACCATTATCCATAACTTGATGTAATAATATACAAACAAAATAGAATTATCTGTTTTGTAAGAGTATCTTTATTGTGATTTTCATACTTCCTTAGGGTACAAACAATGTCCGCTCCTCACATCTCCATATGTAAGTTACTCCATCTTCATGAACTCAAGAAAAATTAAAATTGTTCTAATCAAAAAAAGAAAACGCCGCTAAATTATCTTTAGCGACGTTTTTATTTTTTTACAGTGTAATTAAAATCCTACTTTGCAGCTTCTTTAGAAGATGGAAGAATTACTTCAACCTCAGAATGTGGACGTGGGATTACGTGAACTGATACTAATTCTCCAACACGTTGTGCAGCAGCAGCACCAGCATCTGTAGCAGCTTTAACAGCTCCAACATCGCCTCTAACCATAACAGTTACAAGTCCGCCTCCAACATATTCTTTACCTATTAAATATACGTTAGCTGCTTTAACCATAGCGTCAGCTGCCTCAATTGATCCTACTAAACCTTTTGTTTCTATCATTCCTAATGCATCGTATTTCATTTTATAATCCTCCTAAATATCTTTTTTTATTTATATTATAATTTTTAATTATAACCACTTATTATGTTGCTTTTTTACTTTACTATTGTTATTTTTGATTTTGAGTTAATGCCCATTGCATTAGCTTCTTCTATATCAAGATGACATTCAAGTTTTGAAGCATCATTAGCTCTAATAGCTACATTACTATATATTCCGCCTCTTAAATCGTCAAATTTTATAGATACTATATCTCCATCACAAACTCCTAAATTTTTAGCATCTTCAGGTGTCATGTGAATATGTCTTTGTGCAACTACTAAACCTTCTTCAATTTGAACAGATCCTTTAGGTCCTACTAATGTAATTCCAGGTGTTCTGCTTAAATCTCCAGACAGTCTTACATTTGATGCTGCTCCAAGTTTAATGCAATCTCCATTTAATACTTCAACCTGAGTCTTACTTCTTACAGGTCCAAGAATTCTAACTTTTTCAATTGCACCTTTTGGTCCGCAAATTGTTACAAGCTCCTTGCATGCATATTGTCCAGGCTGAGATAACTCTTTAAGCTTTGTAAGATTGTAATCTGTACCAAAAAGAATCTCTAAATCCTTTTGTGATAGATGTACGTGTCTATTAGAAACTCCTACTGGAATCTCAGATGAGTTTCCCTGAGATGCAGTGTTTTTTTCATCGTTTTTCACAGCTTCTAGTAAAAGCTTTAATACTGCTTCACAATTATCCATTAGTTTGCCCCTTTCATAGCGGCAACTATTTGGTTAACTAAGTCTAAAATCTCTTCATTTTTTGTGCTATCAGTATTGCAATTAGTATTGTTAACGCAAGCATTATCTTTATTTAAAGCCGCTGCAGCTGCTGCAATTTGAGCTGGACTCATATTCATAAGCTGATTTTGTACGCTGTGACAATTCTCAGCAGTTTTTATACAGTTGAAAGTTGGGTCATTAGATGCTAATGTTGCACAGTCTTTTAAACCATAAGCAACTCTCTTAATGTTTATAAGGTGCTCAGGAGTAACATTTTCAGATACTGAGCTTCCTCCCCATGTACCACAACCTAAAGTGAATGAAGGGTTAAGACCTGTGCTTGCACCTGTTCCACCTTGTGTTCCACCAGTGTTAACAAGAATACGAGAAGCTGGCTTTTTAGCAAACTTCATAACTATGTCTCTATCTTCAGTATGGATACTCATTGTGTGACCAATTCCATTTTGAAGTAATTCAATACTTAAATCACATGCTTGGTGCCAATCTTTTACTGTATAGAATCCAAGAACTGTTGTAAGTTTTTCAAATGATAATGGATTACCTTCACCTACTCCATTTTGTCTTCCTATAAGTACTTTAGTTCCTTGTGGAATTTCAATTCCTGCAGCACTTGCAATAACTTGTGGACTTCTTCCAACAAATTTAGCATTCATAGCGTGTCCATTTTTGAATAACAGTTTACAAACTTTATCAGTTTCTTCTGCTGTCATGAAATATCCACCATGTTTTTTGAACTCTTGAATAACTGCAGTTTCATTACATTCTTCACAAATTATTGATTGCTCAGAAGCACAAATTGTACCATTATCAAAAGTTTTACTTGCCATAATGTTTCTAACAGCTTTTTCTATATTAGCAGTTTTTTCTATATATGCTGGAGAGTTTCCTGCACCAACACCAAGAGCTGGTTTTCCTGCACTATAAGCAGCTTTAACCATTCCTGGACCACCTGTAGCTATTATTATAGCAACTTCTTTGCTTTTCATTAACTCATTTGTAGCTCCAATTGAAGGTGAAGTTACACATGTTATAACATTCTCTGGTGCACCAGCCTCAACAGCTGCATCATGCATTAATTGAGCTGCTTTAATTGTACATTTTGCAGCAGATGGATGTGGTGAGAACACTATAGCATTACGAGATTTAATTGAAATCATCGCTTTGAAAATAGCAGTAGAAGTTGGGTTTGTTGAAGGTACTATACCCATAACTAAACCAACTGGTTCAGCAATCTCTATTAGCTTATTTACCTCATCTTCTCTAATTATATCGATAGTTTTCATATCTTTAATTGATTCATATAGTATAGTAGCTGCTAAATGGTTTTTGAAAGTTTTATCTTCAACTTTACCAAAACCTGTTTCTTCAACTGCCATTTGTGCTAAACAAACAGCATTTTCTTCTGCAACCCTAACCATATTACGTAAAATTTTATCGATTTGCTCTTCAGTATAATCAGCAATTTTATTAGCTGCTACCTTTCCAAGTCTAGCAAGATCTCTCGCTTCTTGTATTGAACGTAAATCTTTATCAAAGTTCTCCATTGGTCATTACTTCCTTTCGTAAACCTTACAGTGTCTAATTTTTCTCGTAATATAATTTGAACTTAGCAAGCAATTGATTCTTACCTGCTTTTGAAATTACTCTACCTGTAATTACAAAATCTTTATATTCTCGAGCTAGATTTCTAAGCTTAACAACTTTTAGCTTAGATAATATTAAAATGGTTTTTTCTATACCATCTTTAATAACTAAATTATCTACATCATCTTTATGTAGATTGTCTAAACTTCCCTTATGCAGTTTATCTAAATCAATGTCTGAAATATCATTATTTTGAATTTCTTCAACTACTTCTGATTCTTCAGTTTTTTGAGTTTCTTGGATTTCTTTAACTATTTCAGTATCTTGAATTTCTTCTATCTCTTCTGCTGCTTCTACTTCTTGAATTTGCTGAATTTCTTGAACTTCTTCAGTTTTTTCATCAGATACTAGAGCCTCTTGAGTTTCTACTGACGGTTTAGATCCAATTATGCTTTCCAGTTCCTCATGAGGACGTGGAATTACATGCTCTGATACTAAAGCTTCTTGATTAAGATTTTTAACAGCTGCTACTCCAGCCTCTATAGCTGCTTTTACTGCACCTACATCACCTGTAACTGCAATTGTAACAAGACCGCCACCTACATAGGTCTTTTCAATAATACTTACATCTGCGGATTTCACCATTGTGTCAGCTGCCTCAATAGATGCAAGTAATCCTTTTGTTTCTATTAAACCAAGTGCTTGCATAGGTCAATCCCCCTAATCTTCTATAAAAGATCTGCCCAGTTAGCCGGATATGTTGTGTAGAATACCCTTGCTTTGTCTGGAGAACCCCAAACTACTTTAGAACCTGATGGCACAAACAATACATCTCCAGCATGGGCTGTATATGTTTTTCCATTGATTTCAACTGTTAAAGTTCCCTCAATAACATAGTCAATCTCTTCATAAGTTAATTCCCAATCAAATTTTGAATTTTCAATAACTAAAAATCCAGCACTCATTTTTGATTCTTCTTTGCTTACTAATTCCTGAAAATAGACTTTTGCATCTGAATTACCAGTGTCGAACACATCCATTTTTACTGTCTTTCCTCTAACAACCTTAAGTCCGTTAGGATCACTCTCAGCTTCAAATAGAAGATTCTTTGGTTTTAAACATTCAAGCATTTCTTGTAAAAGACCCTTGTCCATCATTGCTCTAAAGAAATTAAGCATCATTTCACTATCCATACCTTCTATGCTTGGAACCTTTTTAGCTTCTAAGGTCTCTACTTTAGATGCAGGCACTTCTGTAGTAAATAGTATTTCATTGTTCTTTGCAAGATCCTTAGCTGATGGTGTAATTATTTCACTACCATCTATATAAAATACTTTTTCACCCTTTAATATTAATTGTTCAATATCTTTTGCACAGATTAATTTTTTCATATTTTCACTTCCTTTCAAATAATATTGGTATCTATAAAAAACCTAAAATCCTATGATTATTTTTAAGAAAGATTGTATTTAACCAAAGTTACAGTCATTATCAACTATTCCAACAACAACTGCATCTACAGGTATATTATCATCACCTAACATCCTACGAGCAGATGATCCAGTACTAACGATAACTCTATCACCAATACCTGCACTGATATTATCAACAACAATAAATCTACGTCCTTCATCTACTCCACCAATTTCCTCAGCAAGCATAAATTTAAGTCCATTAAGTGATTCTGCTTTTCTAGTTGCCCATACATTATCAATAAGTCTTGCTACTATCATATTGTTTTTCCTTCTTTCATTTTCAGTTTAATCTCATTTATTGCAGATTCAACTGATGATGTGTCACCGAAAATTCCAATTAAAACCATGTGCTGGGGACATGTACCCTTTATATCTTCAACAGTGACACCAGCACTTTTCTCAGCAATATCTGTAGCATAAATCATATCGATAAGCTTGCCTTGAACAAGTCCTATTGCATCAACACTGTCTAATTTGGTTTTACAATTTCCACCGATTCGTCTTATAAGAATATCTTTAGTGCTCTGGGAAGGTGATTTTATAATTCTAAAATCCACTTTTAAACACTCTCCTTATTATTCCATAATATCTTGTGTACAACTTAATGCTATTCCAAGTGGTGTAACAAACATAGGATTTTTAGGTTTATGAGTATAAACTTTAGTCTGTTTTTGAATAATTTCTTCAATTCCAGTCAAACAACAAGTACCACCAACTAAAGAAATTTCATTCACATCGTGATTCTTAATATGTTGGTTAATAATTGAGGACACCTTTTCAACTACTGGCTTTAACACAGGTAAAATTTCCTTGTGGTTTTTATTATCTCTTTTAAACTTATCTGCCTCTTTAAAAGGCATTCCATAAGCACCTGAAATAACTAATGAAAAATGAGTACCTCCTGTAGGTTCATCAACAACATAAACAACCTTTCCATCTTTTAAAATTGATATTCCAGTTGTTCCACCACCAATATCTACAACCGCACCATTTTCAATTTTAAGTACAGCATTCGCAGCAGTAGGTTCATCTAAAAGATTTGTCAATTCAAATCCTGCTGACTGAACTACATTTTTAATTGCTCCAGAATCTAAAGTATCCGTTCCAGGTGGAATTGCAGCAGCTGCATACAGAAGCTCTGTATTCAGTTTTTCCTCAATTTCCTGCTTAAGTTCTCTAACAATCCTTATTGCTCCAATATAGTCCACAACCATACCGTCACGAACTACATCTGCATACCTGTATGCACCAGCAACAGGTTTGTAGTTTTCATCTAAAACAGCCAATACCACACAGGCAGTACCTAGGTCCACACCTGTATAATAAACAGAAGATCCATTAAGGATTGGTTTTTCTATAACTTCTTCAAACTCTTGAACCATCTTATCGCAATATTCAAAAGTTAATTTTTTTTCTGACATTCTTTTCCTCCTACTGCTGAACAAATCAATTGAGACAGCGAATTAATTATTGAATTAGTGTTCTCCATAATTCTATTTTTTAAACCGTCATCATCATTTTTGTAGGTATCAATTATTTCAAATTGTAATTCCCTTAAAGCACAACGAAGTGTATGCATTTTTAAAATCACACTGCTTTTTTCAAGCTGCATATGAAATTCTGTTATTTCAAAACAATCATCAAGCTCAGTTATGAAATTTAATGAATTCATTCCTGTGCACTCTTTACAGTAAATGGACTCAAGAGTACCTTTTCCCTCCACAACATTTCTGATGTTTGATATTTTTCTACCTAAATTTATAATATTTTGTGCTAAAATGATATCTTCTCTTAATATTTCACTACTAGTAACAAGAAATACTGCCTCCATAGATTTTAATTTACAACAAAGTTTCTTCAAATTTATATTGTTGTTTCCCTCAGGTTTTACTGTTTCAGTCTTGTTGTCTTGAGAAACATTTTTATCCTTTTTAGAAGCATCGCTATCCATTGTTATTCTTTTATCAGACAAATATTGAGCTGCTCCAGGTGTAAGGCGCTGTCCCTGCTGTAACTTGTAGGTATTAAAAGGCTCTTTTCGATATAAATCTCTCAAATACTCTTCGGTAATAAATTTCATCATTGACCTTTACTCCTCACCTTTTTCAAATAAATACTTTTTTAAAGCATCAATTCCTATTCCCATTGGAAAACTAATATTAAAATATGGCTCTGATACTCCTATGTTCTTGAGTTGTCGTAAACATTTTTCTTCATTTTCAGGTATCAAGTCACATTTTGTTATAACTCCAATTACCGGACATCTAAAAGACTTTGCAAATCCATGGGAGTATATTTCATTGCAATTAGACTGATCAACCAATATAAGCACATGAGATGCATCCTGAGCTGCTGCTATTATATGCTTGTACATCCATGAATTCTCTAAATAAGCACTTGGAACATCAATAGTATTTTTACCATAAATTAAATCTGGTGTTCGCTTCAATGGACCATCATAACTATTTAGGGCATTAACTAATGTGGTTTTACCACACCTTGAAGGTCCAATTACCATTATGCGCTTTTTTCTCATGTCCTTGTAATGGGCGCCGGAGTAAATCCAAGCATATCTCTTAATGTATCATTTACTGCCCCAAGTGCTGTTTCAACACTTTGAACATCACCATTTATTACAACAGAACCTGTAAAACGATCAAGAAAGCCAATTTCAACATTAGAAGCCTTTGTAGCAATATCTGCCGCAATAATTGCAGTTTCATATGGAGAAAGAGTTAAAATACCTATAGCTCCTTTTTCATCGATTCCAAGACGTTCATATATATCAGACATAGGTGATGCAATGATATGAGCTATTGTAATCTGCTTTCCTGGCACTGACTCTTGTATAACACGCTGTATGTTTCTATCAAGAAAATCTCCCATAAACCTTACCTTCCATCTTATTATCTATTTGAAAATTATTTAATGACGGATTACTTTTACAGGTAAATCGTACTCTTTAATCCATCCTTCTATTCTATCTAAATCTTCATTTTTTAAACTTGGATCATCCTTTATAGGATATTCCATTCCTAATTGATTGTATTTATTTACCCCCATCTTATGATACGGAAGTAAGTCAATACCCCTAAAGTTTTTATAATCTTTATATGGTGTTAAAAACTCCATAGTCTTTTGAATTTCATCTTGAGAATCATTTATACCTTTAAGTAAAGGCATACGAATCTTCACATTATATTTGCGGCGAAGTAGTTCTTGCAGATTTTCTAAAATCTGTTCATTCCTCACACCTGTTAACTGAAAGTGTCTATCAGAATTAATATGTTTAACATCAAATAGGAATAAATCTGTAAACTCCGCAACCTTAAGTACTGATTCAAGTTTTGCATAACCACAAGTTTCAATTGCAGTATTTATCCCTGATTGCTTACATGCCATTAACAAGCTGCACGCTGCTTCAGGCTGCATTAAAACTTCACCACCGCCTAATGTAACACCACCACCAGAAACTTCATAAAAAGTTCTATCTTCCTCTACAATCTCCAAAAGCTCTGAAATAGTTTTTACTTCTCCAACTATTGTTAAAGCAGATTTAAGACAGGCTTCTTTGCACTTACCACATCCGATACAATCAATATCACGATTAACTTCATGCTTTAAAGTTTCATTAGATATGGTATGTATTCCAACAGGACAAACAGAAACGCAAGCCCCACAATTAACACATGAATTACTTTTAAACATAACTCTATGCTTTTTAACTAGTCCTTCAGGATTTGCACACCATTTACAACGAAGAGGACAACCTTGAAAGAATATTAAAGTTCTTACTCCATCTCCATCATACATGTTATATTTCTGTATATTAAAAATCGTCGCTTTTCGTTCGATTATACCTAAGTTTTCATTACTCATATTTTTCATTCTCCAGTTTCATTACCTTGATTTCTAATATATATCTTATTTATAATCTGTAATCTACAGAACACTACTGCAGATTACAGATTTTATACAATTTTTTAATTAAAAGTGTGTAAGCACAGTTCTGCTGATAATTTCATCTTGAACGTCTTTACATAACTCAACAAAGAATGCACTGTATCCAGCAACACGAACAATTAAATCACGGTATTGCTCTGGGTGTTTTTGTGCTTCAAGTAATGTTTTGTTATCTAAATAGTTGAACTGCATTTCTCCAAGCTGAAGGGCACATGCACTACGTAGTAATGTAATGATTCCATTTTCACCTTCAGGTGTATCAAGAAGACCAGCTACCAACTTGAAGTTATGAACCATACCTATATTCATATCCTCGCAAGACATTTTAGAAACAGATTTAATTATAGCAGTTGGTCCTTTAAAGTCAGCTCCTTGTGTTGGGCTTATACCATCTGATAAAGGCATCCATGCTCTACGTCCATTTGCTGTAGCTCCTGTAAGTTGTCCAAATGGAGTGTTGTTTGAGATTGATAAAGTACCATGGCTAAGCACTGAATATAATGTCTTGTATTTACGGTGCTCTTGTTCAGTAAAGTTAACTAAATCAGCGGCAATTAAATCTGCATAATCATCATCGTTACCATACTTAGGTGCTTCTAAACAATCCTTCTTAAGTTGTTCATATCCAACGAAATCAGCTTTTAAAGCTTCATTCATTTCTTGTAGCGTATATTTTTTATCTTCAAATACTAATTTCTTTATAGCTGCCATAGAGTCTGCATAAGTAGCAAGACCACTCCATACTACTCCTGGTCCGAAGTTATACATAGCTCCGCCTGCTTCTACTCCTCTACCGTTTTCCATACATCCTTCATACATCATAGACATAAGTGGTTTTGGTGCAAGGTCTCTGTGAACACGTTGAGAAATTACTGTAGCAACACTTGTCCATTTAGTAATGAATTTGATTTGCTCTTTAACAGCTGCTTCAAATTGCTCATAAGTTTTAAAGTTGCTTAAATCTCCCATATCTGGGCATACTTGCTTACCATACCATAGTGGTACACCATGGTTAAGAGTAAGTTCTATACATATAGGCCATTGAGTATATCCTGTAGAAGTCCATTGATATAATCTTCCTGACTTCTGTGGCTCAACACATCCCATTAAGCAGTAATCTCTTGCATCTTCTATAGAAACACCCTTAGCTAACATCATTTTTATATGAACATCATCAAAGTGACATGCTGGGAACCCCATACCTGCACGGATAACATCAACTATCTTTTTAAGATATTTTTGAGGTGATGCTTTGTGTATACGACAAGCTAAAGTTGGTTGGTATATCTTAACATGACGAACTGCATCCATTAGAAGGTATGTTAATTCGTTTGTAGCATCTCTTCCTTCTCTAGTAACTCCACCTAAACACATGTTAACGAATGGTTGGTAACCTGCAAAGAATTTAGAAGCTCCTTCACTTGTAAGCCACATCATCTCAGACATTTTTATAAGCATACAACCAGATAACTCAAATGCTTCAAAATCAGTCATACGTCCAGCTTCAATATCAGCTTTGTAGAATGGGTACATATATTGGTCAACACGTCCTATAGACATACCTGTTTGGTTTTCTTCAACTACAAGTAATGATTCTATAGTCCAAACTGATTGAACTGCTTCCCAGTAAGTGCTTGGCTTATGAGCTGGAACTCTAGCATTTATCTCTGAAATTTTTAATAACTCAGCCTTACGAGTAGGATTAGTTTCTTTTGCAGCTAATTCTGCAGCGTAATCTGACATACGTTTAGCGTATATCATAACACCCTCTGCAGTATCGATTAGAGATTTATAGAAGTATATTTTCTCCATATCTTCTGGTCTTTCATAGCTAAGGTCAGCTAATTTCTCATTACATTCCTTTACTATGTCAAGCATACCTTTTTTCATTAAGATAACGTCATATCCTGGGTTAGAGTCTCCTCCTCCGTTTAATGCGTGGTATGAACAATCTGATACGAAAGATTCTCCAGAAAGTTCCCATACTCCAGCTTCTCTGTATTGACTCTCACAGTATTCATCAATTGATTTACCTTCCCAGAATGGGAATAATTCTTCACGCATGATTTTCTTATCTTCTTCTGAAACATAGAATGGGTCTTGTGCACGAGTTCCTATTGTATCAATCTCGTCTCTCATCCATCTCCAAGATATATCAGGAGAGAAAGATCCAGCACGAGGTTGTCCATTTGGTGCACCAACGATAAGCTCATTATCTTGAATTACTAATGGTGCAGTTTCACAGCAACGCTTGAAAGACTTACCACGTAAAATTGCCTTAGGTATACCAGGGTTTTCTTTTGCTATTTGAGTAATAACTCTTGCTTTGTGAGTAGTGATTGTTGGCACATGAGTTAAGTACTTTTCCTTTAACTTAACTAAACGCTCTGTTATTCCATCTGGAATTTGGCCATTATTGTCACATACAACACAGCTAGTAGTTGATTCTTCCTTTGTTATTTCTTTGGAAACACTAGAAAACATCTTCATTAAACTAGCACGTTCTTCATCAGACATGTTTTGAGTAGCTTCCATAAATTTATTTGAAAATTCACGAATATCCAATTTATTCCCTCACATTCTTTAATATATTTCATACATTTAGTATGACCTATTATTTTAAGTCATTTAAAACTTTTTTCAAAATATTCTCTAATAGCTTAACACTATCAATTTCATTTACATTTAATTTATCTTTTAAAACTTCATAGTTGGAATCCTCTGCATTGTCCATCATGCCAATAATTTCATCTACCTTACGAACCCCATATCCAACTTTACGTACATATATTAGGTTCATAGGTGAAACATTATCTGAAGTCATTCCATGACCTGCAGATCCACTACCTAGAGTCATTGATGGAAACAAATTTGTGGTTGCTCCCATACTTCCAAAAGTTCCTGGAGTGTTAACAAGTACTCTTCCAACAGGTTTTTTTAATGCAAATTGACGAATAACCTCTTCATCCTTTGAATGTATAATAAGTGTATGTCCATGTCTCTCACTAAGTAATAATTCTATACACTTTTCACAAGCATGCATCCAGTCATCTTCTATATAAAAAGCTAAAACAGGACAAAGCTTTTCTCTTGAATAAGGATTTTTTTGAGATACAAATTTTTGCTGAGAAATAAGAACTCTTATATTTTCAGGAACACTGAATCCAGCCTTTTTAGCTAAAAATTGTGGTGATCTCCCAATCATATCCATGTCAGGGCTTCCATCTTTGTAATAAAAAATTGATGCCAATTTTTCAGCTTCTTCCTCAGTCATAAAGTATCCACCATTTTTAATAAGTTCTTGTTTTACTTCAGCTACTATACAGCTATCTACAACAATTGATTGTTCAGCAGCAGATACAACTCCATAATCGAAGTTCTTACTATCAATAATATCTTTAGCAGCCTGCTCAATATCAGCAGTACGTTCTATAAATGCTGGACCATTTCCATTGCCACCATAAATTACTGGTTTGCCGGATTTATAAGCTGCATCAAGCATTTCTGGAACTCCTGTATTCATTATAAGTGAAGTATCCTTATGATTCATAAGTTCTAATGAACCACTTGGCGTCACTGTATGCAAATATGCAAGTGCACCTTCTGGAAGTCCTACCCCTTCTGCAGCTCGAATCAAAATATCAATTGTTTTAGAAATTGTATTTTTAGCTCTTGGATGAGGTGAAAATATGATTGCATTTCCTGACTTAATTGCAATTAACGCCTTATATATGGTTGTAGAAACAGGACTCATTGATGGAGAAAAGGCTATAATAACACCCATTGGTACTCCAATATCCTTTGTCTTGTTCATTTTATCTTCACTAATGACACCTACACAGTTCATACCTTTAAGTCTACTTTTCAGATACTTACATACAAAGTTATTTTTGATATGTTTATCTTCCCACTTTCCATATTCAGTTTCCTCATTAGACATTTTTGCAAGTTCTTTTAAATGTTTTTCAACTTCTTCGGTCATACGTTCAACTATCTCATCAAGTTTTCCTTGTGGGAAGGCTGCTAATTTTCTTTGTGCCTCACGAGCATTTTCAACAAGAATTCTCGCTTCCTGCATGGAGAGTAAATCATTATCAATAATATTCATTTTTCTCTCTCCTTTTCCTTAGAAAAAATTTTTTCAATTTATTATTCTGTTATAAGATTTGTAATCGCATAACGTTTTATTATTTTTTCAAGATCTTGGTGTGGTCTTGGGATAACTATTGAACTATAAAGACTTCCACCTTCCATTCCTTCTACTGCTGCAACTCCAGCATCTACTGCTGTTTTACAAGCACCAACATCACCACGAACTAATACAGATATATAACCTGACGCAACGTTTTCATATCCTATCAGTTCTACATCTGCTGATTTGCACATAGCGTCTGCTGCTTCTAACGCAAAAACCAGACCAAAAGTTTCGATTAATCCTAAAGCTTCATATCTTGACATATGTAAATCATTTCCTTTCTATGCTTTATGCGTCGATATCGTGTACTGAAACGATATCTCCAACTTCTTTAATAGGACGTGGCATAACATTGTGTGCTGTTAATTTACCAATAGCTGCTGCTGCTTCAGCACCTGCTTCTACAGCAGATCTCACTGCACCAACATCACCTTTTACCATAATAGTTACAAGAGTGGAACCAACATTTTCATATGAAATTAATTCAACATTAGCTGCCTTAAGCATTTTGTCTGCAGCCTCAAGTGCAGGAACCAATCCTATTGTTTCTACAAGGCCTAAAGCCTCATCTCCATAATATCTCATTACTAATTCCTCCTTCCTATTTTTAGCTCAATATACTTTAGCTTAACTACTTAACTTCTATATATTATATTTATGTTTGCATGCATCTTTTGTTTGTTCTTATATATTGATTATATCCCTTACCCTTTGGGGGAAAGTCAATATATTTCTTGCATTAAAATTCTTAAATACTTTTACAAGAAATTATGCTGTTAAGAGTAAAGTCTTTTCATAATGTTTAATAAGAATAACTATTTTACTAAATTCATAAGAGATTTTTCTTTATAAGCATTACCCTATGGGTAATGTTAAAAATTAATCTCTTATATATTTGTTAATTGTAGCTGCACCATCTTCATGGGCGTGATAATAAACCTTTAATTGGTTACTTTTATCTAATTCAAATCTTGTTTCCTCAATAAGACCATTTGCTTCTGCTGTCATTAAAGCGGTAATTACAGCATTCTTTTTTAAAGCTTTAAAATTTCCATATTCTCCTTTTAATGCTTCTATAACGTCATCTGCACAAGCTTCTTCAACTTTAGTAAAATATTTTAATATTGCATAATTAAGCGGCTTCATCTATTTTATCCCCCTCTTTTTTTCCTCTTAATAAATCAAGTGGATTCATAGATATTGTAAGGATACCGAACATCATTATTACAGCTCCAATCCAAGCAACTGAAGGTAATGACCATCCATCCATTCCACCGTATACTCCTAATAACAATAAGCAGAATAATGGTCCAAAGAATGAATATGTACCGTTACATGCAGTTCCAAGTCCTGCTCCACACATACTGTTTCCTGCATACCATGTCATAAATGTGATAAATGATAAAAGACCACTTAAAACAAACCAAACCATTGCAGGACCACTTGTGAATGCTTGTATAGCAAGATCAACAGAAATGTTTAATCCACCAGCCATTACTCCAAAAATTGGAACTAAGATGAATAAATTTGCTATACCTGATGTTACTTGACGAATACAAATACCAATTTCAGGATCGATCATTGATGTACCATATCCAGCTACACAACCTTCAAATCCCCATGCAAGAGCTGCAATAATAGCTATTAAAATACCAATTAAAGTATTCGCTGAAGCACCACCGCTAAAGCCTGTACTACCAATTAAGAAACTAGCAAATACACATACTGCAATACCTAAAGCCATACGTTTATTTAATTCCTGCTTATATAAAATTTTACCTAATATAGCAGCGATAGCAGGACAAAGAGCTGATATTGGAACAACTATTGGTCCAGCCATTTGAAGCGCTATAACATAAGCAGTACCAGCTATAGGCCCACCAATTAGAGCAGCTAATATCATAATACGTCCTGGAGTAGTATTAATACATCTTACGAAATCTTTAAATTTACCTTTTACTAATGCATATGAAATCGCCCATACAGCACTACATGTGTCATTTATTGCATTACCAAGTGCAGCAAGTAAGTATGCTATAACAAATGCTGATAAACCCGCTGTATTAATTCCATACCAGTCACCCCATACTCCTTTTGTCATACCCATAGTTAGAAATGCAGTATATAATCCATAGGTAAGTCCTGAAAATAAAGCTAGAGATATACCCTTTTTGAAGAAATCACTTGATAATTTCTTCTTTGCAGCAATAGCTTGAGAGCTTACTGCTTTTGAAACTTCCTTCATAAAATAAAACTCCTTTCAATTAACGATTTCTTTTGTATATTAATAAATAATTATGGCTCATCCCTATGAAATTTAAATTATAGCAATGAGCCTTTTAATTAATTACTTTAAAAACTTTCCTTAGTCTTTTATATATTTATTAATTGTAGCAGCACCATCTGCGTGCGCATGATAATAAACATTTAAATCACCATTTTTATCTAATTCAAATCTTGTTTCTTCAATGAGACCATTTGCCTCTGCTGTCATTAAAGCAGTTATTACAGCATTCTTTTTTAAAGCCTTAAAATTACCGTATTCTCCTTTTAACGCATTTATAACATCATCAGCACAAGCTTCTTCAACTTTAGTAAAATATTTTAAAATCGCATAGTTAAGCGGCTTCATTTTCGTTTACCTCCTTCTTTTTGAATAAATCCATTGGATTCATAGCTATTACAAGGATACCGAACATCATTAATACCGCAGAAATCCAAACGATTGGAGGTAATGCCCATCCTTCCATACCACCTATTACTCCAAGAATTATCCAACAGCAGAAAGGACCCCAGAAGGAATATGTACCGTTGCAAGCCATACCAAGAGCAGCACCACACATACTGTTACCGTTATACCAACTCATATACGAAACAAAGGCACAAAGGCCACTTAAGGCAAACCATATCATTGCAGGACCACTTGTAAATGCTTGAACAACTAAATCAGTTGAAAATTTAATTCCATCACCAAATATCATACCAAATACAGGCACTAATATTATTAAGTTTGAAAGTCCAGATGTGGCTTGACGAATTGTAATACCAATCTCTGAGTCAATCATAGATGTACCATATCCAGCTACACAACCTTCAAATCCCCATCCAAGAGCTGCGATAAATGCAATACAAATTCCAAGGAACATCCCAGCTGGAGCATCTCCCCCAATACTAGTACTACCAATCATAAAACTAGATAAAACACAGATGACAATACCGAGCATCATACGTTTGTCCAATTTTTGTTTAAACAATATTCTTCCCAAAATAGCACCAATAGCTGGACAAAGAGCAGTAATTGGAATAACAATTGAACCAGCCATTTGTAAAGCTACAACAAAAGCTGTACTTGAAATAGGTCCTCCAATAAGAGCTGCTAATATCATCACAGCACCTGGTTTAGTCTTAAGACACCTAAAGAAATCTCCAAGTTTACCTTTAACAGTTGCATAGATCACTGCCCAAACAGCACTACATGTATCGTTTACGGCACTACCAAGAGCGCCAAGCACATATGTAATAACTACTGCTGATAAACCTGCTGTATTCGCACCATACCAGTCACCCCAAACTCCTTTTGTCATTCCTAATGTCAAAAATGCTGAATAGAATCCGTACATAAGGCCTGAAAAAAGAGCAATGGAAATGCCTTTTTTAAGGAAATTAGATGATAATTTGTTTTTTGCAGTAATCGCTTCTAAACTTGCCGTTTTCGAAACTTCCTTCATAAAATAAATCTCCTTCCGCTTATTGAAATAATTCTTTAAATTTATACTATTAAATAAAAATTTACAATGAATACACTTTGAGATTGTTATAATTGGGGGTATTTAATTTTTTAACTATTGAATAACTTTTCATTTGATATCTTATGGTTATTTTATTAACAATTAAATTATATGCCTTTCCCTATGGGGTAAAGTCAACATATATTTCACAGGAAAATTCAAAAAAAATTAACACAATTAACTTAATACTTACCTCTAAGTTAGTTGTGTTAGTTTTTTTAAGTGATAAATACTGAAATCCATTAACATCACTCAATACAAATTAAATTTTATGAAAGGAATAAATGTATTTTTTTATTTAATATATTTGGCTTTTTTTTACAAGGTGAGTTTTATCGACAATTTATCCTTTCCCCTACGGTCAACGTTTCCAGTGTTTTCAGTATAATGAATTTATCTTTTCCTTTGAATTTTAATCAAAATCTCCGTTACAAACTTATCTGTATTTTTAGTTGTCCAATAATCTGTTACATATCTTTCATAGGATTCTTCTGAACATATGTAATCATGTTCTTCCGACCACTCTTGTATTTTTTTATATGTGTTATTAATTGTTTCGTGAGTTCCTATATGATAGCAAGAAGCTGCAAGCCAACCACCAAATTCAATGCTTTCTTCCTCTTTACACTTTAAAATAGTCTCCTGCATTATTTTCATCTTACTGCATCTTCCATTAATTTTATCTTCAAAAGACGGAAAACATATAATTACAGGACCCGTTATTGCATTATTTATATAATCAATATAATTATTAAACTCTATATTAATTATAGAATCCATATAATCATATTGAAAATCTTGATCTAAAAATATTAATTTGCGCTCATCAATATATTTTATAGAAACATCTCGAACATTATTTTCAATTACCATCTGTGCCTCAACTATAAGCTCATGCCAATCTTTAACAGATCTTATTTTTAAATTTATCTCATTCTCAAGGTCTCTTAATTCATCAATTTTTCTTCTAAAACTTTTATCAAAAAAGTCATAGGTGGTCCCTTTCAAAAAAGCTCTCATTTCCTCTAGCTTAAACCCACTTTGCTTGTAATATTTTATTACTGGCACAGATAGTAGGTTCTTCCTACTATAATATCTATACCCACTTTCATCAGCTACTTTGTCAGGTGATAATATTCCCATTTTATCATAATATCTCAGTGCCTTTTTCGTTATTTTACATATTTCTTCCACTTTACCTATTGAATATAATTCTTCTCCCATACTAAGTTCACCTCTTTTATAATATTTTAGCCGTTTTCAAAATCTAGATTCGTTAGATTTCAAAGATTTTAAAACTTTATTAAAAAGAATTCCCCCCACTAAATGTCAAATATATATAAGGCGGAGTCCTTATATGCATTTTTAAAATTAACTCCACCTTTATGATATTTATTATTACTTTAAATTCATTCAAAAAACTAAGAATTCTTTGCAGCTTCAAAATGTTTATCATAAACTTATATATAACTAAATTTCTAATAAAACTTTTACTAACTCTGATATCAAACTTTTATATAAATGGATATTTTTATTGTGATTATGATGAGAATTATAAATACTTAATTATGTGAGTTTGCTATAAACAAAAATTAATAATTTCCAAAAATAATTGAAGAATAATATTTAACCTCAAAATGAATTATTTACCATTTAAAATTCAAAAAATTTTTTATTATTAGTATAAATAATATTACATATTATAATAACAACTGTAAAGAGGAAATTTATTCCATTTAATTAACTATATATAACTTTGAATTAAATTAAATTAAAATACTTTACAAAAATAATAAAAAAACCACTCATTAATGAGTGGTATAAAATACAATATTTTATCCTAAAACTTTATCCAAAATCCTTGATAAGTCTTCACTTGTAACCTCTCTAGGATTTGCTGCTGTACATATATCATTAAGAGCTGCATTAATGATTTCTTCTCTTGATGCTGCAGCTAAATTCATATCAGTACCTTGCTCTTTTAATGTTGTTGGAATCATCAATGTTTTTTGAAGTTCTACAATGCTTTTAATTAGATTATTAACACCAATGTTTACATTTGGCGCATGTAATTTCAATAATTTTGCAAGTCTTTGATATTTTTTAGATGCTATGTCATATTCAACATTGAAAGCACCTTTATTTAAATTAGCATTATATTCAATTACATAAGGAAGTATCATTGCGTTACTTCTTCCATGAGAAATATGTAATTTCCCACCTACAGCATGAGCTAAACTATGAGTAATTCCAAGTCCAGCTGCATTAAATGCCATACCAGCAAGACATGATGCATTGTGAAGTTTCTCTCTTGCTACTATATCATTTCCATCAGCATAAGCCTGTGGTAAAAATCTAAAAGCTAAAGTAAGAGCTTTTTCTACAAGAGCATCTGAAAAATCAGTAGCATTCTTTGAAACATAAGCTTCTATAGCATGTGTAATTACATCCATTCCTGTATCTGCAGTTATTGATTTAGGTACAGATTTTACCAGCTCAGGATCGAGAATTGCAACCGTTGGAAGAAGAGATTTATCTGCAAGTGCATATTTTAATCCTTCTTGTTTATTTGTAATTACTGCATATTCAGTTACCTCAGAGCCTGTACCACTTGTAGTAGGTATAGCATAGAATTCTTCTATAGAAGAAACCCCTCCAGTAATTTTTTTTGCATATTCTCTCATAGCCTTAGCTCCATCAATTGATGAACCTCCGCCAAGCGCTATCATAACCTGTGCATTACAACTTTGTAACTTTTGAATACCCTCAGCAATAATTTCTACAGATGGATCAGGTACAATATCACTAAATATAGCTACTTGGCAATCAACAAGCTTTTGTTGTACTTTTTCAGCCATACCTGAAGTTTCCATAAATTTATCGCATACAATCAGTACTCTTTTACTTTTAATTTCATTTAGTCTATCTAAAGAACCTTCTCCAAAATAGACATTTGTATTGATACTAAATTCTTTCATATGCATTCTCTCCTATTTTAAAAATATTTAAGATACGAATGAATTAGTTATCCTTTAACTTTAATATAAAATAACCCACAATTATAACAATCAAAACAAGTTTATAATAAACTTTACTTATTTTATTATATCAATAATAAAATGCTATTGCAACAGAAGGTTCGGTCAGTTACTACATCTCTATAAAACTATTTCTACCACTTAATATTAAAAAACAAACTTTTTTAATTTGTTATTTACTTTACTTAAGGTAGATACAAGGATTTTTAGGATACTTGGTAAAAATAAAGAAACTACAAAGCCCACAGCACATAATACAAATATCTTGTATTGAATAGCATGTCCAATATAAATTTGATATCCATGAATAGCAGATATAGCTATAGCTGCTATTATTATAATCTTAGATGCAATCCAAGATATTATATTTAATATTTTACATAGAAATATTATTATGGATAATATAGCTACTACAGGCATAAACAATATCTTAAGCGGCAATTGAGTAAGGGAAGGTGCACTACTTTTTTTATTACTTCCTGCTTTTCTACTATTGTCATTTTTGCTTTGTTTTTCAGATTTAATATTTTCTCTATCTACTGTAGATTTCTTCTTAGCTCCCTTTCGTTTTCCTATTGATGTACTTTTTGAAGATGATCTCTTCTTTTCTTTACTAACTGTGGATTCTTGTTCATATTCATTAAAATCCTCATATCCATTACTATTCTCTTTATCAAAGTCATTATTTAAATGCTTATTTAAATCCTCCGCTTGATTATCTATAATCACAGTTTGCTTACTTTTATTTTTTTCTCTCTCTTCCTTTATTTTTTCATAAGCTTCATCAAATACTTTTATAAATGATTTTGCTCTTCTTTCATCTTCTATCTCTTTTTTAAATTTATTTACTTTATCTTCATAAGCTTTTTTTATCTCTTCCATAGATGCATTTTCATCAACACCTAAAATTTTATAATATTCCATATCTCTCCTTCTCCATACTATAAGTTTAATTTTTTCCTTTGTAATATAATATTTTAAAAGCAAAGTAGCTTAAATATTACTTAATCATCTAATACCCTATTTTTAGTTTATTAGTATATTTATAATTCTATCTTCTTTAAATACAGGATTTGTTTTAAAAATCTCTGCCAAGATGTCTATATTCTCCTCTAAATGTTCAATGTCTTTAGAATATGTATGACTTATATCTACAATATCCTCATCGCTAAGGTCTCCACTTTCTATCCATCTAACTATACATAACTGCTTAATCATTAAATAGCTCACCACTGCCGTCTTTACTTTAGCAGCCACATCATAATCAAAGACAGCTTTCATAAAGTATCTAAACACAAGGTAAATCAATATATTTTCAAGCTTATACATCTTTTCATTATAAAAACTATTAAACTCCCTATACTTATCTAGATAAATTTCTTTATTCTCATCACTACCCTTAATATAAGATAACACCTTATCTAAGCCTAAGGGATCATTGTTATTTATATGCTTTAAGCTTTTAAACACATGAAAATACTCTTCTATATCATTATACCACTGTTCTTTATCACTGATATTTTTATCCAAATCACTACTAGTCTTATATATAAAATTTTTATCTAGATATCTTTCTTTAATCATCTTTAAACTAGTTAGATCATCCTCATCTATCTTATCTTGAACTTCCTTTGCAAAGTTAAGAATTATAGCAGCTCTTATATTTAAATCAATATTACGATTCTGAAGTATATTAAAAATTATATTTCGACATTGCATAAGTTCAATAAACAACATAGCATCAATATCGTTATAAGAAGTTATAATCTCATCATTTTCACTTAACTCAAATTCAACTTTATTAGAATCACCTAGCATTATTCTTGCAGCTTCTGGACAAGAAAGTGATATACCTATTTCTCTTAAATTACCAAACTCCTCCATATATCTAGGATACTTCTTGCAAGTATAGCAAAGACTATCTTCTCCAAGTTCATTATATATATCACACAATTTATTTTCATTTAGAAAGGCACAGTTGCCATTTTTCAATACAAATATATTATCTTCTCCATCATTAACCATCTCACTTCTTAGTCTTTCCCCAAAGCTACCACTAAGATTTTGATAATAATCATAAGTTTCTTCATCAATAACAATTTCCCAACCAGCACAACATGTGTCCTCACACTTATCTGCTATACATTTAAATTTATTAAGATATTTTGGTACTCTTATTTTCATTTTTCACCTCAAAGTTTTTACTATATATTTAATGTTAAATTCTATTTTATCATATTCTTTTAATTTTATATTGTAAAGAAAATCACTGCAAAAAAGGGCTAGATTTAATTCTAACCCTTTTTAATGTTTCTACACTATTTTAGTAGTCCAATCCTCACAGTTCCATATGTCAGTTACTACATCTTTATAAAATTCTGGTTCGTGACAAACTAATAATATAGTTCCTTTATATTCTTGTAATGCTCTCTTTAATTCATCCTTTGCTTCTACATCTAAGTGATTAGTAGGCTCGTCAAGGATTAATATATTTGTTTCCCTATTTATAAGCTTTGCAAGTCTTACCTTAGCAGCTTCTCCACCTGATAATACCATAACCATACTTTCTATATGCTTAGTAGTTAAACCACATTTAGCTAATGCTGCACGAACTTCATATTGAGTACAACTAGGGAATTCTTGCCAATATTCTTCTATACAAGTATTTTTATTTCCTGATGCTCCCTCTTGCTGAAAATATCCTATCTGTTGATAATCACCTAGGGTAACTTCTCCATTTATAGGTCTTATTTCTCCCATAAGGCTCTTAAGAAGAGTAGTTTTCCCAAGTCCATTAGCCCCTACAAGAGCGATCTTTTGTCCTCTCTCCATGGAAATATTAAGAGGCTTTGTTAATGGACTATTATATCCTATAACTAGGTCCTTAGTTTCAAATATAACTTTTCCTGATGCTCTTCCAGTTTTAAAGTTAAAGGTTGGCTTTGGCTTTTCCTTAGAAAGCTCTATTCTGTCCATTTTGTCCAGCTTCTTTTGTCTTGATTTAGCCATATTAGATGTAGCAACATTAGCTTTGTTTCTTGCTACGAAATCTTCAAGTTTTGCAATCTCAGCTTGTTGTCTTTCATATGCTCTTTCAAGCTGTTCCTTCTTTGCTTCATATATTCTCTTAAACTCTTCATAGTCTCCCACATATCTACTTAACTTTCTATCTTCCACATGATATATAAGATTGATTACAGAATTTAAGAAAGGAATATCGTGAGATATTAGAATAAATGCATTTTCATAGCTTTGTAGATATCTTTTAAGCCATTCTATATGTGCTTCATCCAAATAGTTTGTAGGCTCGTCTAGAAGTAATATATCTGGAGTTTCAAGCAGAAGCTTTGCAAGTAAAACCTTAGTTCTTTGTCCTCCACTTAAAGCTGTTACATCTTTATCTAGCCCTACATCTAAAAGTCCTAATCCCTTAGCAACTTCTTCAACTTTTGCATCTATAACATAAAATCCGTTATTATCTAACATATCTTGAATAACAGCAGTTCTTTCTAGTGCCTTATTCATTTGTTCCTCGTCCATTTCACCCATTTTGCCATAAAGCTCATTCATTTCAGTCTCTAAATCAAATAGATATTTAAATGCATCTCTTAGTACATCTCTTATAGTTAACCCCTGTTCTAAAGCAGCATGTTGATCCATATATCCTACTCTAACATTATTAGACCAAATCACTTGGCCTTCATCAGGCATAAGTTTACTAGTTATTATATTCATAAAAGTAGACTTACCTTCACCATTAGCTCCAATTAAACCTACGTGTTCCCCTTTTAATAATCTAAAGGATACATCTTCAAATATTGTTCTATCCCCGAAACCATGACTTATATTTTTAACTGTAAGTATACTCATCTATTTTCCTCCTAATATCCTTATGACTATTATTTAATAACTTGAATCTAAAAATTCAAACCAAGAATATTATACTTTACTCTTAAAAGTTTTTCTATGGAAAATAAATAATTTATTTGCAAAATCTTCTCTATATATTTATACTATAATAAGTCTAAACATAGTTTAATAATTTATTTTTAAATCTAACAATATGAGTTATTATTAATAATCAGTTGTTTTAATAATAGGAGGATATAAATGACTTGTAAATTCTATCTACTAAAGGGAAAAGGAAAAAGTGTTGAGAATGGTCACCTTTGGGTTTACTCTACTGATATAGAAGAGTACGATGGTGAATATAAAAATGGAGACATTGTAGAAGTATATAATTGTAGAGAGGAATTCATCGGAAAAGGTTATATAAATGATGTTTCTAAAATTACTATAAGAATTATGACTAGAGATATTGATGAAGAAATTGATGAAGAATTCTTTAGAAAAAGACTAAAGGCTGCTTGGGAATACAGAAAAAAAATCATAGATACTTCTAGCTGCAGATTTTTGTTTGGGGAAGCTGATTTTGTACCTGGACTTATAATTGATAAATTAGAAGATTACTACGTTATTCAATCTCTAGCTCTAGGAATTGATAAATATAAGAATATCATCGTAAAAATTCTAGTAGAAGAATATGGTGCTAAGGGTATTTATGAGAGAAGTGACGCTAAGGTTAGAATCCTTGAAGGCATGGAACAAGTTAAAGGATTTTTAACTGAACCTTTTGATACTATGGTTCAGATAGTTGAAAATGGTGTTAAGTACTATGTTGACGTTGAAAACGGACAAAAGACAGGATTTTTCTTAGATCAAAAAGAAAACAGAGCCGCTATACATAAACTTTGTAAAGATGCTGCTGTGCTAGATTGTTTTACTCACACTGGTTCCTTCGCATTAAACGCCGGAGTAGCTGGTGCTAAGTCAGTATTGGGAGTAGATATATCCGAGCATGCAGTAGAATTCTGTAGACGTAATGCGGAGCTTAATAATCTACAAGATGTAGTTAAGTTTGAATGTCACAATGCCTTTGATGTACTTCGTGAATGGTCTGATGAAGGTAGAAAATATGATGTGGTTATCCTTGACCCGCCAGCCTTTACAAAATCTCGTTCTACTATTAAAAGTGCTACAAGAGGCTATAAAGAAATAAACCTTAGAGGAATGAAATTAGTGAATAAAGGTGGTTATTTTATAACTTGTTCATGTTCTCACTTTATGAATCCTGAATTATTTAAAGATACCATTGCTAGTGCAGCTAAAGATGCAAAGGTTACCCTAAGACAAGTAGAATTTAGAACTCAAGCTCCTGACCATCCAATTCTTTGGAATAGTGATGAGTCATACTACTTAAAATTTTATATCTTCCAAGTAGTTTAATTATTTATAAAAAGCTATATAATTTATAATCTAATTAGATATATAAATTATATAGCTCTTTATATTTAGATCTTATTTATTCTTTCTTTTGACTTTGCTTTACTAATTGGTTAGCATATACACTAACTCCAGTTACTAAAACACCCTGAATTATAGCATCAGCACTAAAACTATGCATAACTCCCATAGATAGCAATATGCCTATAGGAAGCAAGATTACTGGTATATATTTATCATTTACCTTTTCAATACCTTTTAAGATCATACCAATTATATATAGCACTGGTATTAGTATCAATGCATTCTCTGTAATATAACTAAAGAAATCCATACATATTCCCCCTTTATATATTTTATTCACCTTCTTATTACATGAGTACATTTTTATTATAATTTCATATAAATTTTAGTTACTTACCATTACTAAGTATACTATATGCATATCACTCCACATTTTTTCTTATTTTTACATAATGTAATTTTATTCTTTGCTTTTCTTAAATTTTAAGGATAATAAAATATAAATTTGTTATACGTTTTTTATTGAATATGAGTTCTAAAAGTGTAACAATAGTCATATAGTAATATTTGGTAAAAGGTGATGTTATGAAAGGCTTATCCATTCTAAGATTTATTCAGATTGTTTTTTGTTTCCCTATAATAATACTGTTTGCTACCTCTAAAATGAATGGCATTGAGCAAATTATTTTCATAGCTCTCTTTACCTTATATACTGTAGTGTATGAAGTTATATTTTTAACTTTAGCTAAAAGAAAAAGAACTACTAAAAGCAATAGTTCTTAAACTAAGTTTCAAATCTATATTTTAATTGTATATTAAAGCCTGTAATTTATTAATATATCTTTATTTCTCCATCCTTGTATTCTGGAACTATATTTACTAAATCCTTTGAAAGGCAATATCTTAAATCTTCATGATATTTAAGATCCTTCATCCTTTTATAATGAAGTGCATCTTTTACAAAGCTTATTATACTAGGATTATTTATATATATATATTCTGAAGTTTTTGCTATATCTGTTAAGGTGCATTGGTTTTTCATAATGTCTCTTAAACAGTTGATTATATATCCACTAGTTATAAAATCATCCATGGAGAATTCTCCATCTGTTCCCGCATTTACAAAGGTTACATCCTTATTTAACTTAGCTAATTTTTCTGCTACTACTCTTCCATTTATTAAAGCACCAATAAATATCTTCTCTGCTTCCTCACTATTTTTAATAGCCCTAGTTCCATTTGTAGTAGTCATTATAAGACTCTTCCCTCTTACTATATCCTCACTATAATCTAAAGGTGAATTAGAGAAATCAAATTTATCTATTTTTATTCCACCTCTTTCTCCTCCTAAAAGATAGTTATTTCTATCTTTATTTGCAATGTGCACAGCTTCTTCTATTTCTTTTACAGGAATTATCTTATCACAACCATTATTTAATGCTGTAACCATTACTGAAGTTGCTCTTAATACATCAATAACAACCACTATTCTATCTTTAAATTTCTCTGGCTTAATATGTTGTGCAGATATAACTACATCAATATTCATATCTTTTTCCCCCCATGATTATATAAAATTAAATAATATTATTTATAAAATTTCCCTTGATATAAGTCTTCGGCTTCTAGTTTATCATCTATGGCATTCAATACTTCCCATTTCTTTAAGCTCCACATAGGGCCTACTAATAAATTTCTTGGAGCATCTCCTGTAAGTCTATGAATTACTATATCTTGTGGTAACATAGTTATCGCCTTAGTTATAAGATCAATATATTCATCCATTTCTAGCAGCTTAAACTTACCTTCATCTAATAGCTTCTCCAGTCTTGTATTTTTCATTACATGAAGGAGGTGCATTTTAACCCCCTTTATAGGTAACTTAGAAATATACTTAACTGTGTTTAACATATCTTCCTTGCTCTCTCCTGGAAGTCCAAATATTATATGTGCTACCACATCAATATTCCTTTTATGTAGCTCCTCCACTGCTCTTTTAAATACTTCTAGCTTATATCCTCTATTTATAAGCGTAGCTGTAGTATCATTACTAGTTTGAAGTCCAAGTTCTACCCAAGTATATACTCTTTTTGAGTAGTCTTCTAATAGTTCTAGAACATCTTCTTCTAAACAATCTGGTCTCGTAGCAATGGCAAGTCCAACCACCTCCTCTTGTCTTAAAGCTTCATCATACTTTTCCTTTAATACTTCTATAGGTGCATAGGTGTTAGTGTATGCTTGAAAATAAGCTATATATTTGCCATCTTTCCACTTTTTATTCATCATTTCCTTTATATCAATAAACTGCTGAGTTATGGATGATAACCTATCTCCAGCAAAATCTCCTGAACCACTCTCAGAGCAGAATATACATCCACCTTTTGATAATTTTCCATCTCTATTAGGACATGTAAATCCGCCATCTAAAGATATTTTAAAAGTTTTTTGCCCATTAAATTTATTTCTTAAAAAATAATTTAAACTATGATATCTCTTTCCATTAAAATCTTTTCTCATACCTAATCTTCCTATCTGTTCTTATGTTATCTATTCTTAAATATATCCATACAGTAATCTTCTATATTCAATTATAGTTTAACTCTTTTAGCTTTCAAAATCCACTATATGAAAATTTACTAACAATACTTTAAAAAGTTGTCCACATATTAATAGTTTTCCACATATTCCTTTGTGGACTTCAATATAAATATACAAGCTATTATAATTTGGGGGGATAACTTTGAAGAATCTTAAATTAATTTTTCAAGCTGCCACTGTTTTTATTGGTACCATTGTAGGCGCAGGACTTGCTTCTGGTCAAGAAATAACTCAATTCTTTTCTACCTATGGGTTTTCAAGCTTTTATGGACTTCTACTTTGTGCAATATTTTACATAATAATAAGTTCCATTATAGTCTCAATAAGTTTAAAATATGATTTAAATTCCTATACAGATTTTATAACTCTTGTAAGCCCAGGTTTCTTCGGAAAAATAACCGATTATCTTACTAGTTTCTTTTTAATCTCAGGAGCAGCTATAATCCTTGCAGGTAGTGGTGCTTTACTTTATCAACACTTTGGTATTCCAAGACTTGTTGGAGTATTACTAATGGCTGGAATAGCTCTCATTACCTTATTAAATGACACTAAGGGACTAATAGCTATTAATTCCATAATAGTACCTAGTCTTACTACCATAATTATTACTATATTTGTACTTTATCTTCTCTTTTCAAAGGATACTATATCTATAGACTATATGAAGCAAGTACCAATATATAAAAACCTTATTATAGATAAACAGTGGATTATATCATCACTTCTTTACGCAGGATTTAACATGTTATCCTGTAGTGGAGTTCTTGTGCCAATTAGTAAGGAAATAAAAAATAAACGCCTAATTATCTCTGGATTAACCATTGGCGCTCTTGTCCTTACTCTACTTGCTTTTTTAATTAATTCAATGTTAATGGCAAATATACCTGAAATATTTAAATTTGAAATACCACTGCTCTTTGTAGCTAGTAAGTTTATCTCTTTAATGCAAATTCTTCTTTTATGTATTATTTGGTGCGAGATGTTTTCTACTGAAGTTTCAGATATATATAGTGTTGGTAAAACTCTTGAAAATAAATACAATATTCCTTATAAGCGAGCTGTTGTGCTCATTCTTTTAGTAGCTCTTCCTATATCTCAAATTGGCTTTAAACAGCTAATAACCTTCCTATATCCTGGTTTCGGAATAATTAGCTTGATATTTATAGCTCAATGCATTAGGTTCTACTTTAAAATGAATAAAGTAAAAAAATAGCTGAAACCTACAAAAGCACACTTCACTTTTTGCTTTTCTTTAATTATACTGAGGTTATATAAGATGAACACTACTATCTTAGGTAGTGTTCATTTACTTTGAATAAAATAAAAGTATAGTATTTACTATATTTTCATTATGTAAGGAGATAATTATGAAAGATATAACTTCTCTCAATAATTGTAATATGTGCCCTCGTAATTGCAGTATAAATAGAAATTCTGGAAAATTAGGCTTTTGTAAGAGTGGAGCTAAGATAAAGATGGCTAAGGCCTATGGCCATATGTGGGAAGAGCCATGTATATCTGGAACCAAAGGTTCTGGTACAGTTTTCTTTTCAAACTGTAACCTTAGATGTGTATTTTGTCAAAATCATGATATTAGTCAGTCTGGCATAGGTAAGGACGTTTCAATAGAAAGATTAAGTGAAATATTCTTAGAGCAACAAGCGAAAGGATACCATAATATAAATTTAGTTAATCCTACTCACTATATACCTCAAATAATAATTGCTTTAGATAAAGCCAGAGAAAATGGACTGAATATCCCTATAGTCTATAATTCCAATGGTTATGAAAACGTAGAAAGCATTAAAGCTCTTAAAGGATATATAGACGTGTATATTCCTGATTTAAAGTATTTTAACGATAAATATGCAATAAAGTATTCTTCTGCTCCTAATTATTTCAGCATTGCATCAAAGGTTATTGAGGAAATGGTGGATCAAGTAGGTATCCCCATATTTAATGATGAAGAAATTATGATTAGAGGTGTTATCGTAAGACATTTAATGCTCCCTGGACTTTTATTCGACTCTAAAAAAATAGTAGATTACATATATAAAACCTTTGGAGATTCAGTATACTTAAGTCTAATGAATCAGTATACACCTATGTTTAAAGCAGTAGAATATGTTGAAATTAATAAACCTCTTAACCCTAGCCATTATGACTCCTTAATAGATTACTGTGTAGATCTAGGTTATAAAAATGCCTTTATCCAAGAATCTGGTTCTAACTCAACAGTTTATGTACCAGATTTCAATCTACAAGGGATTTAAAACTCGAATATAATAAAGCTCTTTAAAAGTCATAAAACTAAGCAAATAAAAAGCATTCTTAAGTAAAATCTCATGAACTTTACCTTAAGAATGCTCTTATCATTAATTATACATCTAGTGTACTTCCAAAGTATTCTGTAATTCTTTGAACCTCACCTATAGCATCTGTAAGTTTAATCATTTCATCAGTATAGGTATTTACACTAGCACTAACTTCTTGAGATGATGCAGAATTCTCCTCTGCAATAGCTGCTAATGACTCCACATTGTCATACATACCTTCTATAGCTTCAACTTCTCTACCTAAATCATTTATTGTAGAAATCATTGATTCTGATACTTTATCAACAGCAGTAGTAGTACCAGCACTTATATCTCTAATTCTTTCTAATCCATCAGTTTGTTTTTCAAGTGCCACGTACTGTTCATCTATACTATCTACAGTATATTTTATGTCCTCTGCAAATTCTTTAAGATTTAAATTAATTTCTTCAACAGCATCTTTAGTTTGTTCTGCAAGCTTTCTTACCTCTTCTGCAACAACAGCAAAGCCTCTACCATGTTCTCCAGCTCTAGCTGCTTCTATAGAAGCATTTAATGCTAAAAGATTTGTCATGTCAGAAATTTGAGCTACTATTGATACTATATTAGTAATATCACTAGCTTTATTATTTAACTTAATTCCGGTTTCTTTTACCTCTTGGAACTTGTCTAATGTCTTTTGAATATTATTACTTACAGTCTTTATCTCATCAAATCCAGCAGTAATTTTCATTATGGTATCTTCCATAGCTAACTTGTTTTCATTTTCACTATTTACTAAATTATTTAGTGCTCTAATATTATCATTTAATCCCGATGCTACTCTCTCTGTATTATTAGCTTGATCCACACTAGTTTCTGACATTTGTTCTACTACTGTAGATATCTCTTTAGATGAGGCTTCCATTACGTTTGAAATGGCTTTAACTTTATTAAGATATTCTACCATCTCGCTAACATTAGCATCAAACTCTGTCATATCCATTGAAGAAGTATTAGCACCTGACTTAATAGCTTCATATAATCCTTCAAGCTCGTCCTTAGTGCTAATAGCATCATATGCCATTTCCTTGTCTTCTTGTAATCTAGTCATAGTTTTAACAGGACTTAATAATAAATATGTACCTATAAAGGTTACTACTGTAGCTAAGGCTGTAATTCCTAAAGCTGGAATCATACTTTCAACTCCAAGTATTAACATTGATCCAATAAGAGTTAGTATAAAAGTAAATATTGACGCTTTAGCTGGCAATGATTTTATAAATCCAAAGGATAAAATTTTATTAAAGCCATAACTTTTTTTGCTACTTATTTCTTTTTCAAAAGTCATTTCCACTTTCATCACATCTCCAGATTTTTCTAAAATTTCATATTCTAATGGTTCATCAAAATAATCAAAAGTTCCTTCAAGCATACCTAAGAAATAATCAAACATCCTTCTCCTAGATGAATAAGTCATCACTGCTTTTCTTTTAGATGTCTGAACAATATCTACCGCAGGTGGCTTAGCTCCAGTAATTTTCTTAGTTATTGCTATATGTATATCACTCAGTGATTTTAAAAATTCATATGCACTTTTCTTTTTAAAGTACACTGGATATACATTAACAAATGATTGTATATTGTCTTTTCCTATCTCATTCCATAACTTCTCTTTAGTTAAACTTCTAGTTTCTGATAGTTTTGATATAAATTTAGCTATTACTTTATCGTCAACTTCTTCTAGTGGAGAAAATATCTTATTTGTCTTCCACCCTGCATGGTTCATAGCCTCATTCACTTGTGAATCATTATATAGTTTTCTACAAGTATTTAGCCATATTGATACAACTGTGCCTTTCATAATTAATACCCCTCTTTTCTATGGCTATAGTATATTAGCACTTATTTGGCAATACAAAATAGAATTTTACGCCTCTTCTTGTATTTTCAACTCCATATTGACCACCATGCAAATCTACTATATTTTTAACAATTGATAGTCCAAGTCCTGTGCCGCCATCCTTCCTATTTCTTGACTTATCTATCTTATAAAATTTATCCCATATCTTATCTACTTCTTCTTCATTAATAAGCTCACCTGTATTTTCAAAAGATATTTGAGTCATATTCCCTTTTGGGTACATTTCAACAAATATACTTCCCTCGCAGGGAGTATGTCTTACGGCATTAGTAAGGAAGTTGGTTATTACTTGTTCTATCTTAAATACATCTCCATAAATTTGTTTCTCATATAGATTCATATCTATTTTTACATTCTTATTATCGATACTATGATGTAATTTCTTTACAACATTTTTTACTAAATTATCAATAAAAAACAATTCTTTATTAAGTATTACTTTTCCACTTTCCAAAGATGATATTTGAAGCATATCTCTAACTAAATTATTCATCTTATCAGATTCTTCTATAATTACATTTAACGATGAGTCCATATTTCCCTCTAAAAATACTCCATCCTTAATACCTTCTGCATATCCTTTCACTAAAGTAATAGGAGTTTTTAACTCATGAGATACGTCTGCTATAAATTCTTTTCTCATAGTCTCAATTTCTCTTTCTCTTTCGATATCATCTTGTAGCTTTCTATTTGCTTCTTTTAAAGAATTTAAAGAGCTATCCAAGTTTTGTCCTAAAAAATTTAACGTCTCTCCAAGATTTCCAATTTCATCTTCATATACTATAGTACACCTTTTACTAAAATCTAAATTACTCATTTTCACAGCCACTTTATTTATTTCTCTTAATGGTTTTGTGATAAGTTTAGAATATATTAAAGCTAATGCAACTATTACTACTATAGCACCCACGTAAAAATACTTATAAAATATACCTATAACATCCATGGCTTCTTTTACATATTGTAAAGATGTAAAACCAACTATTATATTATTTTCATACAGAATAGCAGAGGCTAAATATTTAGTGTTTTCTCCATCCTTAAATGAAATAGTCACCTGTTTTTTATTAAGCATTTCACTTAATAACTCAGGATCCGCCTTTATGGTTTTAATAATATAGTTAAATATTTCTGTGTTTTTTTTATCTATAATTTCTGAATCAGTATTAATGGTTAATATTAAATTACTTTGCATGTTAACTACACCTATAGATGTATTATAATTAGTATCAAATTTCTTAATACTCTCTGCTATTTCACCTTCATCCTTTGGATTACTTAGTGTATCTCTGAATTTTATCACATTACTCTTAATATCATTTTCTTTTTTATCATTATATATCTTTTCAAATAATATTCTTTGACTTAATAGAGTAATAGTTAAAAATGCTATAAAAACCAAAGTAGTTACAGCAAACATTTTTATTGTAATGCTTTTTTCTATATTCCCTTTTATTTTTTTATAGTAGCTAATTATTATATTCATCTTAAACCTCTATCTTATAACCAAAGCCTCTTACTGTAACTATAACTTTATTCATGTGCTTTAGCTTCTCTCTTAGTCTCTTAATAGTAGTATCAACAACCCTTATGTCTCCTTCAAAATCATAACCCCATATTTTAGTAAGAATTTGATCTCTAGTAAGAACTATATTTTTATTTTTCAGGAAATATATTAGTAAAGAAAACTCCGTTGGTGAAAGATTAATATCTTCATCACCTACCATAACCCTATGACTTTCTTCATCTATGTAAAGATTCTCTATAATAATTCCTGTACTTTTATCTATACTACTGCCATAGGTCCTCTTTATTAATGCTTTAATTTTAGCTACTAAAACTTTTGGACTAAAGGGCTTTGTTTCATAATTGTCTGCACCGAACCCTAATGCTAAAAGCTTATCTTCTTCTTCCTCCTTTGCGCTGAGCATTATTACTGGTACGTTCCATCTATTTCTTATAACCTTTAATGTCTCAAATCCATCTAAAATTGGCATCATTATATCTAGTACTACTAAATTTACTGATTCTCTCTCCATAATCTTTATAGCTTCTTTACCGTTAGAACTATGTAATATATTAAATCCTTCCTTTTTCAAATAAGCATCTAATAAATTTCTAATGTTTTCTTCATCATCAACTAATAATATATTTATATTATCCATACCCATATCTCCTTGTATCTTTCTTCTTAATCATAATTATACCTTATTTTATACTGTATAATTATTTACTTATACACTTTATTAAAATATTTCTTATATTATTTTTATACATAAAAATGAACTTCGAGTTAAATTCGAAGTCCATTAACAGATTATATATTTAATTTTTAGGATATTTTATTCTAGGTAAATCCCATGGATCCTTATATGGCCAATGTGGAACAAAGTATGAGTATTCAACTTCTTCCTCGTGAACACTTCTTAGTTCTGCAATTTTAGTTACCCCTGTATATATAGCTGAAATCTTATACCATGTAGCATAATCTACTTCACCTGTCTGTGGAAGCCCAAATACCTGTTGAAATACCCTTACTTGCTCAGCAGTTGTCGGACCATATCTTCCATCTACAGCAACTTTAGGTATTAAAGGGTAATTTTGAGCTATTCTATTTAAAAATGTTTGAGTGGTTCTAACCGGCTCTCCACTGGCTCCCTGTCGTAAAGTAAAACCTGGATATGACCTTGGACTTCCCGAAACCTTTTCAGCTCTTTCAAGCACTATATCATTTCCATAGAAATTTGTTAATATATCATATGGTATATATCCTCGATCACCTAAATCCTTACTTCCCCACTGTGTAAGCCATCCTGGGCACTGAACATTTCTTCCATCACAGTATTGCGTAAGTAAAGGTTGTTTAGCTCCTGCTCTCTTCACATAGGTAGCAAATAGTTCATCTACTATCCTACTTATGTTATCAAATATGTTTCTTCCATAAACAAAAGCTTGATCATAAGCTGTAGAGTTTGTTACATCAAAGTTAAATCCCTTGCTTCTATACCATTCTGTGTATATTCTATTTAGTGTAAATGAAATAATACAATATACATTTGACCTTATAGTTGCCTCTGGCCATGTTGCATAAATTTCACAACTAGCTACATTTTTTATATAATCTCTATATGGAACAGTATAATTTGGAGCTGCTGAATTAGTTGGTGCACCGGCATGTACTATTATAAATTCTGGTACAACTGGCTCTGGTAGAACCACAAATCCACTTGGTGGAGGTGGCAATGGTTTATTCGGATCTTCAGGTATCTTAGGTGGGAAATCTCCAAATTGAACATTAGGTGGAATTTCTATAACTCTGACTACCTGTACCTCTTCCGCCTCTGCACTCTCTCTAGCAAGGGTTGTTGGAATTAGATTACATATCTGTAATGCTGTTCGTCGTGGCAATATCTGACACCCTCTTACAACTACATCATCAAACCCTTCTGCAGTTACTGATATATCATAAAGTGCATAAGGTATTAAAGTATTCTCAGGGTTTAATGATCTTTCTATGTCCGGGGTTTCTACTTCTATAGTAGCTGTTTGCCCTTCTGTATCGGTTGTAAGTGCTGCAACTTGTTCTCTAGTTTCTCCCTCTGCTCTTGTTATTATAATATTAGCATTAGTTACAGGTATGGCTGAATTTACTCTATACACTTGAACTTGCAATCTGCCTATATCTGCCATGAATTTCTCCTTAAAATAATACTTCAATATATATATTATGATGACTATCCTAGAAAAGTTACATATTTTTTATACAAAACTTATCATTTCTTTCTACCTTGAAGCTACTTCATTATTCCATACTCTAAGAGCTCCTGCAAGACATAACGTACCATATCCCCAACTATTATTAGGAAACTGTACATCTACTCTGCTTCTATTAGCTCCTTTCAGTAAAAAATATTTTGCTCTTTCTCCATACAGATAAGGATCATTTCCTTTTACAATTCCAAATTCCATTAAAAGTCCACAAGCTCCAGCAACTTGTGGAGTTGCCATTGAGGTGCCTGACCGTGGCTCAAATCCACCTCCTGGAGTAGATGATTCTATGCCTTCTCCTGGTGCTACTAAATCAGGTTTTACTGGATTTAATTCTTCATTTCCACGTCCTGAAAAAGGCGATATTGTAGAGTTCACAAAATTATAACTACCAACAGTTATTGCTTCTGGTACAGTTCCTGGTATGCCTACAGTATTACTTGTATTCGGTCTTAAAAATCTTGTTGCAATATTTAATCCTTCTGCAATAGGTAGCCACATATCATACTTACCTCTAACATTTTCGTTAGTAGTCATTTCCATAGTCCATATACCACTTGCAATAGTTCCTTCCCCTACTCCTGAAAGTACAATTATTATTTCACCATCTATGTTAAAAGGTGTTGGTCCTGTATTATATATAAAATACTCTGTGTTACCTATTCTTCCTCTATTTATTGCATTAGTTAACCTTAACTCACCGCTGTTAGCTCCACTTGGTGATATAAGATTTAAATTAATATCCTTTAAAAAAGACTTAAATAACTGTATTATTAGTATTCTCTCATCTACTCCAACATTAAATTGTACTTCTTGTACTGCACCTAGTTCTCCGCCAATATGATGTGCTCTATCTCCTTCATTTCCTGCTGCTATAACTATAGTTACTCTTTGAATTGTAGAAACTATACCTATATATTGTTCCAATAAACTTCCCGCATTATGAGCTCCATCATTAGTGCTAAAACTTATATTTATAATTAAAGGTCTACTTAATTCATAGGATCTATCAACTAGGAATTTAATTCCCCTCATTAGTTGGGTACTTTTTGCTCCACGTCCACCTATCTCTCTTGTCATTTTAACCATAGCAATAGAACTTCTAGGTGCTACTCCATAAAATCTTCTTGGTATATTCCCTCCAGCACAAGCTATCCCTGCTACATGCGTCCCATGACCTGCTCTATCCGAATGAGGTACCAATAAATATGGATCTGGACTTTTTAGAGCTGCATTTATCTCTTCTCTTGTATAAACCCTTCTATCTATTGTATCTAAATCATAAATGAAATCAATTCTTGTATCTCCATTTTCCTGTCTAAATGATTGATTTACATAATCTATGCCAGAATCTATAAATCCTATAAGTACACCTTCTCCTTCTAACCCATAATTAGCGTTTACTTCTGTTATACATGAAGCTCTATTGCTTGGTTCGAAGGATAAATATAAATTTTTAGGTAATTCTATATAGTTAATTTCCCTTATATTTGCTAGCTTTCCGATATCACTATTAAGTATAGTTACAATACCATATCCAAAATCTAAATCTTCAAAGGTACCTCCAATAGCATTAATTTGTTCTGCCATTGCCTCTGGAGTCCCACTATAAAGTATAATTAATTCAATATAATTTTTTCCTGGTTTCCCTAATTCATATCCTGATATAATTTTATTTCTTATTTCCTCTGGCAGATTTGTAAGTAAATTTAATAACCCATCAACCTTTTGCACACTCATACCTCCAAATTCATATATATTCATAATATGGATGAAGATTGAAAGTGTTATTAAATTAATATTTAAGTAATAACTACTCTTGTGCTTTAAATATTAATATAGTTATAATACTTTATAATAAAAAGCAATCTTAAAATCAACTAAATTAATTCTAAGATCGCTTTTTGCTATAACTCAATTTCTAACTTATTTAATTTTGCAATAACCTTTATGTCTTTAGGGTGAGATGTTTCTGTACGAACCATATTCTTATTACTTATTATTAAAACCTTATTACTATCTAACTTCTTTAATTGTCTAACTACTCTCTCACCATTTATATCTATAAGATATATCTTATTATTTTCTATTTCAGAAGTTAGGTTAGCAAGAGCTAAATCCCCTTGGCAAATTCTAAACCCTAGTAAGTCATCATTCTCAATTTTAATATATAATACCTTATCCTGAGCATATCCTTCTATTTTATTTGATATAACAGGTAATTCCTTTTTTCCTATAGGCTTGTTTAAACCATAATTATAAATTCCTACAGATTTAAGAACTGAACTAAAGGCATCATTCCATACTTCATTTATAGTTTCTTTAATTTTATTATTCTTAACTATTCCTTGACTCTTAGTACTAGCTTCTGAAGACTTTCTTTCTTCATAAGCTATGTTATCAAATAGTGTAGTCATTTCTGCAAGATCTCCACCTAGAACCTTACCTACTCTTTCTATAAACTTCTCTTCTACAACTTTTCTTCCATTCTCAACATCATTTATATAGTTTTCTGATACTCCAAGCTTCTTAGCAAGTTGCTTTTGAGTCATTCCTTTAGCATTTCTTCCTTGTTTAATTCTTTCTCCAACGGTACTCATGTTTAGTCATCCTCCTCGCCTATCCCTCATATAAACAGAAATCCTCTAACCCTAGAGGATTTCTAAATTATTTTTTCTTATAATATTCTCTTTCTTTTACTAAATGGTCTACTAATTCATGAAGAGTCATTTTAATTGAATCTGGTGTAGTAGATGCAAGTATTGGCTCTGAACCTAAAACTTCTCTAACCCTTTTAACAGCTTGTTGAAGATACACACCTAAAAAGCCATTAAATATAATAACTTTTTCTTCAGGTAGTTTAGTATCACTATCTGTTAACTTCTCTTCCTTCAATATATTCTCTAAAGTATATACACCCATATTTTCATTTATTAGTAAACATGGTTTTACACATATATCTTTAAATTTTAGATTTAATTTTTCAATCTCTTCATCATTAAGACCATAAGCTATAATTAATCTTTCTTTAAGTATATTCATATTACATACCTTCCATTATAATTTTTCTGGTTCTCCGTAGTTTACATCAAAAGTTTCTACAGTTACAGATTTTATAACTTGATCTTCATATGGTCTATCTCTTCTATCTGTTTGAGTACTTACTATTTCATCTGCTACATCTTGACCTTCTATTAATTTACCAAAGGCAGCATAGCTTCCATCTAGATGTGGAGCATCTTCAACCATTATAAAAAATTGAGAACCCGCTGAATCTGGATGTTGTGCTCTAGCCATAGATAAAACACCCTTTGTATGTTTTAACTCATTTTTAAATCCATTCCCACTAAATTCTCCTTTAATTGAATATCCTGGATCACCCATTCCTGATTTCTCTGGGCAACCACCCTGAATCATAAAGCCCGGTATTACTCTATGAAAAATTAACTCATCATAGAATCCTTTATAAGCTAAGTCTACAAAATTCTTTACTGTATTGGGAGCTATTTCAGGATATAATTCTGCTTTCATTACTTTTCCGTTTTCCATTTCAAAAGTTACTATTGGATTCATATATCTTCCTCTTTTCTTTATTTATATTATTTATTCTTTAATTATGTCTATGTAATTTATTATACTAATGATAAATATAGACCTTAATTTATATATTTAATATAGATTACTTTATCTATATTTTTCATATAACTTGTTATCTTCATAGTTATTTGCTATTTTTATCAGCATCAAGTAATTTATATGATAATTCTATTAAATTTTCATCATCCTTAGAATTAAATATTTTAACAGTGCCTTGCTCATTATTAGTATTTAATAAACCTTTTTGCTCTAACTTACGCTTCAATTGTTTTACTGTTCCTAAACTACCATCTATAATAGCAACATCATCATTTATAACATTCACTAATGCTTCTTTAATAAATGGATAATGAGTGCACCCAAGAACCACAGAGGATACCTTCTCTTTAGGTACATCTTTAAACCTATTTCTTAAATACCCCTCTACAACTTCTCCCTTAATATTTCCATCTTCAATGATTTCCACCAGACCATCACAAGGCATTGAAATTATATCAGAGGCCTTATTATATCTTTCTCTCAGTTTACTAAATTTATTCTCAGATAAAGTCACTGGTGTAGCCATTATTACTATTATTCCATTACCATAATTCTCTATTGCCGGTTTTAAAGCTGGCTCTATTCCAATTATGGGGATTTCCTTATAAATCTTTCTTAATTCATCGATTGCAATACTAGTTGCAGTATTACATGCCACTACTATAGCTTTCACATTCATAGAAATAAGCTTATCTACCATATTAAAGGTTAACTTTCTAACCTCCTCTGGAGTTTTCACTCCATAGGGTGCATTTAAAGAGTCTCCTATATATATGTAATTTTCTTTAGGTAGTAGCTTTATCGATTCCTTTAGGACACTAATACCTCCAACCCCTGAGTCAAAAAATCCTATACTAAAATTAGTTTTGTCCATACTTCATTACACCACACTACTTAGTTTTTAGATATTTCTTCATATATCCTATAAATATAATACTACAGCTAAAAGATTATTGAAAGTATGAGACATGCATTGTGTGAAAATAAAGTTAAAAAAGAGCATTGCTAATGACTAGTATAGGTCATTTTACAACACCCTTTCTTCAATTAATTCTATAGCATTTTACTATTATAATAATTCTATAATCTTTTCTTTAATATATTCTATTATTTCCATATCTCCAATAGTCGCTTTGCCATCCGCTAAATCAATTTTTATTCTAAAGAAATTTATAACTAGCTTATTTCCTGAAATTATATATTCATCAGAATGCAATGGTGAAAAAATAACTTCTACTTCATCATAATTATGTTTATTTTCTACATTTTGAAATTCTTTTACTAGTGAATCTAAATTTAATACTTTAAGTGGAGCTGCCATTGCATGTGTAAACTCTAGATCTTCCATCATCCACATATTGTTATTCCAAAACTTCTTTTCTTTTTTAGTTCCATCAAAAGGTTCTCTATTTTTTATAGAACTTAAAGCACGTCTTACAGACTCTTCATTAAATTCATCATCATAGGCAACAGTTAATCCCGGCATTTTTGCCACATCATAGAAAAATGATTCTGCTATGTTATCCTTTTCAGATGCTGCTTGCCAATAGTAAAGCATTGCTTCTACTGCCTCTAAATTTAATCTCACTCTACTTAACATAAAATCTCTCCCTCTCATAATCAGATTAAACTAAACTTCATAGATAATTATACACTATGACTTATGAAGTTTCTATGGTTTACATTTCTCTATATCAATATACACTTTTTATTACATTTTTCTTATATACCTTACCTAAATTACTTTCTAATCATATATTATATTAAACTCTTATAATTTACTAACAATGCATTTTTAAGTGAGGTGAATTTCATGAGAAATATATCAGTAAAAACCACTTTAAAACTATTTATATATGGTGTGTTATGGAGTATTTTAACGCTAACAATAGCAAATATATTTACACCTCTAACTAACTTTTACTTTAAAGATATTGTATTTATAGAAGGCTTACTCATGTTAGTAATGTCTATTACTTCAGCTATAAACAGCAAAACTTTAGGTATGTCCTTTTATATTTTAAATCAAATACATTCCAAATATATAAATAATAGGGCTTTCAAAAAAAAAGAAGATAAAATTTTCAATACCTTTAACAGTATAAATTTTCATCTTTTCTTAAATTGGATTTCCATAGCTATAGGTGGTTTTATAAACATCCTGTTGATTTTTGTTCTATAAATATTATTAAGATTATAAAATAAAAAAGGTAGAGTAAATTTAAATAATATATTTACTCTACCCCTACCTTTTAATTAACTTCATAAAATAACTTGTTACTATTTTAATACTCATATACGATTAGCTAGTGGATTTAATTAATCCTACTGCTTTTCCAATAATATAAGCATTATCTTCTTTAATTTCTATAGGATAGTACTTATCATTTTCTGGCATTAATACTGCCTTATTTCCTTTTAACCATAACCTCTTAAGGGTAGCTTCTCCATCTATACTTACAGCAACTATCTCATTATGATTTGCCATGGTTTGCTTATTTATTACTATATAATCCCCATCTTCAATATCAGCATTAATCATACTATCTCCTTTTACCTTTAATATAAAAGGTTGTTGTACACCTTTAAGCCAATATATAGGGACATTAAATTCTCCCTCTATTTCATCATTTATGGAAATAGGTTGACCAGCAGCAATCTCATTATATACTGGAACTTTATTTATTTCCTTACCTCCGATTATTTCACTAGTAGTGTCAGGATTTAAAATTACTTCATTATAACTACTAGTATCTATGGCAAAATCATGAGATATATTATGTTTTAAATCTACATATTTAAAGGTTTCGATATATTCATTATTTTTAACCATTTTATCTTCCTTCAACTCTTTATTAATTTTCTCTTCAATAGTCTGTTCTATAACTTTTTTAGTCACAGTTTTCTTTGATGCCTTACTACAATTAATAACCTTATATTTATTACTATCAAAAATAGTAACATCCTTATTTCTTTTAAAGTATTCTAGCCAAGGTTTTGATGTGTTAATAGGATTACTATTTTTCACCAAAATAAAATTACTATATGTGAAATCTTTTAAAAGGCCACGAATAAATTTTACTTCTTCAATGGTTAACTGTTCTACATTATCTATTATTATATGTGCATACTTTAAATCTTTAAGCTTATCCATATTGTCATAAACAAGCTTAAACTCATCTATATAATCTAGTAGCCCATTTTCATCCATGTAGTTACAATACCATAAATATAATTTATAAATAGATTCTCTACCTTTAGAGTTCTTTCTTAATGAGAGCCCTCTTTTTTTTCTATTTAATTGTTGATATTCTTCAAGAGATTTTATATTCAAATGTTTTATATATAAAACTTCATCAAATAAAAAATCTATATTTTTTGTTAAGATAATCTTATTTATTCTTTTTTCCTTCTGTCGCAATTCCCCAATTCCTTCTAAAATAAAAGCCTTTGTCACATCCTTATTGCAAAGTCTCTTATTTCCAAAACGGCTATCTGCTGATATATACTGAAAGCATTTATTTATTAATTGTTTTTTACTGCATATCTCAACATTATTATTTAAATATGTAAAGAACGTATTATTTCTATTTACATCAAGTTTTACCTCTTCTAAAGTATCCCCTAAATACTCATTGGATATAAACAATATATTTTCATTCTCTCTAATACAATAATTATCTTGTAAAAATATAGCTCTTGATAAAGCTGCCCTAGTTTTCCCCACACCTTCTTTTCCATTGATTATAAAAAATCTATGCTTCTTATCCTCTTTAAATTTACTTAAAACCTGTTTTATATCCATAAAATCACCTCCATTCCCTGTCTATGCCACTAAAAATATCAATTTAATATAAATCCCTTACTTACACTTATAATATACCTTATATTATAGCATAAACTCTCATATTCTTCCTATAAAATTAATAGGTCATTGTTACTTATTAGACTAAAATATAATAATAAGTTATAATGTTAAATAATAACATGTATTGGAAGTGATATTTTGTCCACAAACAAACTAAACTATATTAAAGAAGATTCTAAACGAGATAATGAAAGAGTACGTAACTTCAAATCTATTAGACGGTTGTTTGATATAAGACCTAAAACTGAATATTTTCTAGATGAACAAAGTTTCAATGACCTAGATATGAATACAGTTTATGAATACAGTTTATGAAAAAATTGATAGAACCTATAGTAGTGCAGGAGAATCTGCTTTGTATTCTATGATAAGGAATATTATTATAGATGAAAAAGAACTTAACAAAAGAAATAATATAATTAGCTTCTTTAAGGAAAATGAAGATAAAAAATGCCAGGTTCAAATGCATTTTTTTAATATGGGCTTTGATAGTAAAGACTGTTTTATAGAAATGCTAGAAACATATCTTAAAGTAAATAAGTTTAAATACTATTTATATACCTTTTTAGGTAAAATTCTTCCTTTAATCATAATACTTACTTCTATATTTTCAAAGAATGTTAAGTACATGCTTCCTTTAGCTGTAATCTTATGGATTAATGCATTTATAAATATGGCTGAAGCTAAAAATATCAAAGATAAAGGGTTACTATACCTACGAAAAATAATTGTTGCTGCTAAAAAGTTAAAAAACCTTAATATTTCTGAACTTAAGGATTATAAATGCTACATAACCAATATCCTAAACAATATAAAAACCATAGATAGAGGAACTAGATTTGTTGGATTTACCACAATGTTTGAAGGTTTCTTTGAGTTCATCTCCGTACCACTTTTACTAGAAGAAGCCACTTACTATAAACTTAGTAGTGAACTTAAGGATAAAAAGGATTATCTTCTAGATCTATATTACATAATTGGAGAAATTGAAGCTTTAGCCTCTGTAGCAAGCTATCAAAGTGGACTTAATACAGCATATACTAAACCAAAATTTACTCAGGAAATAAAATTAAATATTTCCAAAGGAATTCATCCTCTTGTTAAAAACCCTGTCGCAAATTCCATTAATATTAATAAACACGGTATCATTCTCACCGGTACTAATATGTCTGGAAAATCAACTTTCTTAAGGATGCTTGGAATTAACATAGTATTTGCTCAAAGTTTCAATTTTGTGCTAGCTGAAAATTACGAAGCTAGTTTTTTCAATGTTGTATCCTCAATTAGTCCCAATGATGATGTAAACACAGGGAAAAGCTATTACATGGCAGAGGCTGAATCTATCCTTAGAATTATAAATGCCACTGAGAAACCGCTTCCTATTTTCTGTGCCATAGATGAAATTTTTAGAGGTACAAATCCTGTAGAAAGAATTGCTTCTTCCGCTGAAATCCTAAAATATATTAACTCTAAAAAAGTTATTTCTATAGTTGCCACTCATGATAGAGAACTAGCTGATATTCTTAAAGATAATTATGATTTCTTTTACTTCAGTGAGGACGTAAATAACAATGAAGGACTTTCCTTTGACTACAAGCTGAAACAGGGAGTTTCTCAAACTAAAAATGCTATAAAGCTTTTAAAATACATTGGTTATCCAGATGAAATCATAGAAAATTCATTTGAAAGAGCAAAACATATAGAAGGCTTTATATAAATATATAAAGTAAAAAAGTAAGGTATAGCTTCGACCTTACTTTTTTTACTTAGTTTATCTTGTCATCTTTCTAACTAAAGTAGATGTCCAAATTCCTATCATTATAATTCCCATAATTATTTCTATACTAGTTAGTATTATCCCTGACATATTATAAGGCAATAAATCACCATATCCTACTGTAGAAAATGTAACTAAACTAAAGTGAATACAATAAATTACATTCTTTAATAGCATTCCAACAGAGAAATTACCTATTAATCCTCTAAATCCAATTATTCCACTAGCACAGCTTATACCGGTAATCATGTATAATAAAGCAAATATCAAAATTATAATTAACGATAACATAAAACTTCTATAAGGTTTTTCACCATAACCACAAACTATATTAGCCACATAAGAATAAAACTTCTTTCTCCCTTCTAGTGTTCTATGAAAAGCTAATTTACTTTGATAAAAACATCTTCCATATCTTCCACTTACATGATTTCTTAAATATTGCCCACCAAAATCCATATATGTAAAACTAATATTTAAATAATTAGCTTTACATATACAATTACAATGCTCTTTTTTATTAATACATCCATTATTTTTTTTCATATCCTTATAGTTGAATTTTCCTATATAAGAACCATAATTAAGCTTAGTATAAGACTTTTCATTAATAAACTTTATATCCATAGTGCCTTCCATCTCTTTTATAATACAATCCATTAAGTTACAGTCATCTATAAACCTAACTTCATCATAGCTGTTTTTTATAAAATTGCATCCTTTCATAAAGCTATTCTTAAAATCAACCTTATATAATGAACATTCTTTTATATACAAAGATGAAAAATCACAATTATTAACATACAAACTTTCTAAGATACACTTATTAAACTCTAAAAAATTCCTTAAACTTATCCTTCCTCTGATAAATTTACAATTAATAAATTTACAACTAATAAAGATAGCATTTGAAAAACTATTATTTTTAAAACTTATATTTCTAAATTCACAATTGCTATAACGTACATCTTCCAATTTAATATCAATATAATCTTGTTGTGTATTTCCATTAAAGTTTAGATTTTTATAGTTAAATTTTATTATTTTATCATAATCCACACATTTACTACATTTCACAATACACTTACTACTCATATATACTCCCATCACTATTTTAATACTATTATTTTATGGAAATGTATTTATTATATTCTCTAAGATAATAATAAATACATTAAAAATTAATATAATGTTAAAAATTTTCTATTATCTATTTAATTTTCATGGTATAATTATTATGTCGATATATATACTTTCTTGGGATACTTGCTCAAATATTTTGTTACAATTCAATCAAATATGATTAAAATATAAGTATAGATATGTTAGGTGATTTTTATGAATGATAAATATGTACGATTCTTTCAAAGAAATAGTTTTATATACATACTAGTGAATTTAGCTTTGGCTACAATTATGTCCTTCAGCTCTATCACAGCTTTTGCTACGCCATCAAGTGATACCGATCAACACCTTATAAAGTATAAAGAAGTATTAATCTTATCTTCTCAAAGTGAAAATGGACTATGGGAATCTAATCTTCTAGATGATCTTAATACTTCACTAACTTCAAGCGACTTAAATATTCATACACGAACAGAATCCCTATCCATGACAAACAATGACAAATCCTACTTAGATAAACAAGCTGACTTATGGTCATTAAAATATAAAAATACTAAATTTGATTTAATTATTACTCTTGATGATGAGTCCTTAAGTTTTATAGGAAATTACTACACTACTCCTATGTTTAAAGATGTACCTGTGGTATATGGTGGCATTAATGATGTTACCAAATTATCTTCCTATCCATTTAATAATTTCACTGGAGTAATGGAACCAATTAATGTACGTACTCTAGTTGATTTAATTTTATACACTAATCCAAATACTTCAGAAATGAATATTTTATTAGATAATACTATAGCGTCTAAATATATAGAAAATCAAGTAAGAGACACTATTCCTTATTATAATAATGTGTTAAAATTCAATTTTATTAAAAGTGATTATATTGATGATTTATGCTATAAATTATCTCAATATCCTAGTAATACACCCTCAATAATCGTTGGTAATTTTAAAGATACTTCTAACATTATAATTTCACCTAAGAATGCTACACACATAATAAACAACTATTCACATGGTCAATTGTATACTTTTAATGAAACTTATGTTGGAAACGGAGCTATCGGTGGGCATATATTATATGCAAAAAATCACAGTAAAATTATATATGAAACTGCTATTCGTGTATTAAATGGTGCTAAGCCAAAAGAAATACCTAGTGTATATGATCCTGGAAGCACCCTGTTATTTGATGCTTCTGAAATAACAGCAAATAATATTTCTAGATCTTCTCTTCCTGAGAATGTTGTATTTATAAACGATAGCTGGATAAATAAAGGTGTCTCTATAGGTATAGTATTTCTTTTACTCCTAATCTTACTAATATGCATGATAATGTTGGCCGTTCAAACAATCCAAAAAACAAATAATGCTAAAAGTATGATTGCTGCCAAAAAAAGATATGATGAACTTCTGATAAGTGATAAGATTAAAACTGAATTTTTAGCTAACTTTTCTCATGAAATACGTACTTTACTTAATGTTATACTTTCAGGTCTACAACTTTTAGATATATATAAAGATAATGGCAAGCTTACTTTTGCTAATAAAGAAGATGAAATTAAACTAATATATATACGTCAAAATGGCTTTCGACTACTTAAGCTTATAAATAACTTAATTGATATGACCAAAATCGATTCTGGATTTTATCATGTGGAATTTGAAGTTAAAAATATAGTAGAAGTAGTAGAAGATATCACTATGTCTGTTATTGAATATGCGTCTGCTAGAGGAATTTCTATAGTATTTGATACTAACGAAGAAGAGGTTTATATGCCACTAGATTCTGAAAAGCTAGATAGGATTATATTAAATCTTCTTTCAAATGCCATTAAATTTACTCCTAAAGGGGGATGTATATACGTAACCCTAAAATGCTCAGAGCATTCTATATCCGTTTCAGTAAAAGATACTGGAATCGGAATACCTAAAGATAAACAAAGAAGCATATTTGAAAGATTTACACAAGTTAAAAATGAAAAAGCTAAAAGTAAAGAGGGTAGTGGTATAGGTTTATCTTTAGTAAAATCTCTAGTAGAACTTTTAGATGGATCCATTATCCTTAAAAGCGAACCAAATAAAGGTTGTGAATTTATATTTACTCTTCCTATAAAAGAATTTGATAAAGCTACTGAAGATGTGGAGAATCATATCTCTCAAAACATAAGCGATAATAGCGAAAAACTCATGGTAGAGTTTTCAGATATAGACTCTAATTTAAACATATAAAATTATATAAATTATTCTATATTAAAATAGGATATGGAGTGAATATTATAACAATACACTCCATATCCTTATATTTTTTATTATTACAATGTTATCTTTTCTTTTGCTTTAACATAATCCTTCCACGCATATAATACTAAGGATACACAGATTACTCCATAAGCAACGAATACTCTAAAGTATTCACCGATTTGTGCATTATTGAATAGATTTTTTCCTGCTGTTGGAGAAACAATAAATAAAGTATGAAATAATATTACCCCTAAAATAGCTTGCTTATTAGTAGCTTTAGATACTGTAGCTCCCCCTATAAGAATAGCAGCTATTGCAAACATTCCAACTTGCTCATGACTTCCATAGGTATTTAATGTTCCTATATTTTGTAGGAATATAAGCTGTCCCCAAGCTGCTAATACTGTTGATATAACTATGGCCTTTATTCTAGTTTTATCAACATTTATACCTGATGCATTGGCTACTACTGGATTTTGTCCAACGGTTCTAAAATCTTGCCCAAGCTTAGTTTTAAAGATAAGTATATTAAATACACATAATGCTGCTATTACAAGCATTGTTACTATTGGGACCCCTACATAGTTTAAAAGTATTGCTACACTATATATTTGACAACCAACAAATACTACTAAAGAAATTATGGCTTTAATAATTAAGCCTTTCAGATTTTTCTTTTTCTTAATTACTGAGTATATTATTAAAGCTATACATATTACTAATGCTATAAGCGCCATATTATATACTACATAATACAAAGATCTATTAAATATATTATCTAATGCATATTTAATTCCGCCTGTTAAATCTACCGTATTCTTAATTCCTACACCACCACTTATCATGAGTACTGGATTATTCATAGGTATTAAAGTTCCAATCAAGAAAAGGAATAGTAATTGATATAATCCATTGGCAAAATATCCAAGAATCATACTAGTTATCATTTCTTGTCCCTTTGTTTTATTAAGTAGCTTTCCTGTAAAATACCCAAAGATTATAGCTAGAGGAGTTGTTAATACCACACAAAGTAAAAATCCAGGAACCCCTACTACACCCCAATGTGTAACTGCAATTATTATGATTTGGGCAGCCATAGCTCCAATTACAATACCAAAGTTAAGTCCCATTCCAGCAATTACAGGTATTATTAGAGCAAGTACTAGGAAAGAATTTCTTGCAATTCTAATTACTAATTCGTTTAAAACTAAAGAAATAGGTTGCCCTGATAAACTAAGCCCTACTAAACATAGAATCACAAAAAGTATCGTTACCATGTTATTGAAAACATACTCTTTTGCCTTTCCCATAAAATTGCCTTTATTCATGTGCTGCACCTCCTTTAGCTTTAGTTAGTGCATAGATTATAATACCATTACTAACTATTATTCTTATAACCTCTGATAAATTACTTTCCTTTATCATCTGATTTATTACTGGAAGTCCTACTGTTAGTAATCCTTGAAACAGAAAAGTGCCTATTATTACATGAGATATTTTAGCTTTAGTTGTAGAAGCTCCCCCTATAAGAATTGCTGCTACTGCTGCAAACCCCATCATCATAGGAGCCTGATATAACTGTATAAAGCCATAGCTTTGAGAATAGACCATTATTCCTATAGAGCCTAAAACTGTTGAAAGAATAGTTCCTATAATTCTCATTCTATCTACTGGAATAGAAGATGCATTAGCAAATTTAGGATTGCTTCCTTCTGCTGCCATCATGATTCCAGTTTTACTCTTGGAAAATAGCCATACTATTACACATCCTATAAAAAATAATAATAACATCCCTGTAGGTATCCTTACTCCTCCTATATTAAATGCCCAGAAATTATCTAAAATCTTAGCAAATCTACCTTCCAAAGTTATGGTTGTTCTTAATCCTTGTCCTATTGGCCACCTTATTTCCGGGCTATTGAAAGGTAATAGTAACCATCCAATACACATTAAAGATATAGCTGAAAATCCTGCATAGGTTGCTATCATCATTTCAGAACCCTTAACTCTATTAAGAAGTTGTCCATATAAATATCCAAATAATATCGCTATTGGTATCCCAATTAATGTTCCTACAAAGAACCCTAAACCACCACTAAGATTTAGTTCTATACTTATAAGTCCGCCTAATATACCTGCAAGGATACCTATTGGTAATCCAAAATTTAAGCCTATACCACATAAAATAGCTGGAACCATGGCTAAAACTAGAATTCCATTCATACCAAATCTAACTAATATATCAGAGATCAACATAGGAACTGATAGATTTAATGGTATTGCGAGAACACATAATAATATGAAAAATGCTGCTATAATAATTCTTGGTAACCCAATTTTTCCTATAAAGGTTTTAATTTTTTCTTTCATATTTAATCAACTCCTTGCTCTCTTGGTATTTCTAAGCCTGACATTAACAGTCCAAAATTTGCATCCTTATCCTGAGGTTTTAATATTCCTGCTACTTTTCCTTCAGTAATTATTGCAATTCTATTACATATACTTCTTAACTCTGCTAGCTCACTAGAAGTTATAACTATAGTCATACCTGTTTCCCTATTTAGATTTACAAGAGTATCTAAAACTAGTTTTTTGGCTCCTATATCTATTCCTCTGGTAGGCTCTGAGACAAATAAAATACTAGGACTTAAAGCCAACGCTCTAGCTATACATACTTTTTGTTGATTTCCTCCACTTAAACTTTTAGTTGTTTGTGTTGGACCTGTACATCTTATATCTAAAGCCTTAATCATTTTCTCTGCATAAGCTCTAATTTCTTTGGAGCCTTCAAACTTAATGAAACCAAAGGATTTTAAAAATTTATTCTTAACCTCCATAGCTGTTACTGCAATATTAAGTTCTATAGAGCTATCTAATAATAACCCTACGCCTCTTCTATCTTCTGATACAAAAGCAAGACCACTTTCTAAGGCTTCTTTAGGATTGTTAAGCTTTAGTGCATTTCCTTGAAATATGACTTCTCCATCACTAGGATATAAGCCCATTACTCCATTAGCTATACCTATTTTTCCTTGTCCTGCAAGGCCACCTAGTCCTAATATTTCTCCTTTTAATACATCTAGATTAATTCCTTTAATTCTTTCTCCTGGCATATCTACATTAAAATTTTTAATTTCTAGAATTTTTTCTCTATGTTCTTCAATATCATCATCTGTTTTTTGTAGGATTTCTAATTTACGACCAACCATAAGTTCTGCCAGTTCTATTACATTAGTTTCAGATTTTTTTAATGTATTTACATATTCTCCATCTCTTAAAATAGTTATATTATCCGCAACTAGCATAACTTCATCCAATCTATGAGTTATAAATATTATACCTATACCTTTATTGGCTAGTACTTTCATAGTATTCATTAATGTTTCTGCTTCACTTTCTGTAAGCACCGCTGTAGGCTCATCAAAAACTAAAACTTTCATACTACTTTTATCAATTTCTCTAGCTATCTCTACAAATTGCATATACCCTACTGGTAAAGAAGATACATATGTTAACTCATCAATACCTATTCCTATAGTATCAAGGGCTTTTCTTGCATCTTCATTCATAGTCTTAAAATCTAACTTTTTCAGATTTTTACCAAACACTTTACTGATTATAGTAGACTTTGTAATTTCTCTATTTATTTTTATATTTTCAGATACCGTAAATCCTGGTATAAGCATAAATTCTTGATGTACCATACCTATCCCTAGCTCCATAGCATCCTTCGGCGATTTTATATTCATTATTTCTCCATTTAGCAAAACTTCACCTTGAAACCCACCTGTGCTATGTATTACAGGCATACCAAATAATATATTCATTAAGGTAGATTTCCCCGCTCCATTTTCTCCAAGTAAAGCATGAATCTCACCCGGTTTTATTTTTAGATTTATCCCCTTTAAAACTAAATTACCAAAATACTCTTTCCTTATATTTTCCATACGAAGTACATATTCTTCATTCAAACTATATCCCCCCATTTTAATAGCAAGTTTCTCCTACCTTCTATACAAATATCTTAATTTATTTAAGTTAGTAAATGAGATTTTAACTTTTTAGATAGCTATTTTTTAAAAATCTTCAAGAGGGTTAACCTCTTGAAGATTAAAGTTTTTTAGAAGTCTATATAATCAGACAAGATTAAGTGGTAATTATCATAAGTTTTCCCTGTTCCAGAATCTTTATATTGGGTAATATTAATTTTTCCATCTATTTTACTATTTAATATTTCAGAAAGCTTTTCTTTATCATTCTTTCCATTAGTTTTTCCGTCTAAATAAGCCATAGCATATTCTGTTCCAGCTTCTACAAATAGCATATTTACTGGTACTGGCCAAGTAGAAAATCTACCTTCTCCACCCTTTTCTTTAATTTTTTCTCCAATTTCTTTAACTATAAAATCAACGTCTCCTTTTTTATCTTCTGGAATTTCTATTCCTAAAGCACCTGGGTATGCATGATAAGGTGAAGGACAACATTGTTGCGGCATAATAGCTCCTTCACTTAAAGTTGATTTTATAAGTGGCTCTTGCATCGCACAGTTAGTTGAGAAGAAGGCTGTCTCTTTTCCAAATTCTTCAACTTTTCTAGGTACATCTTCTAATATAAATTGTTGTGCTCCTGGAACTCCTGCATCTCCTGTTGGATCTGGAGCTGTAGCATCAACGAATTTTAGTCCTAAATCATTACAAGATTCTTTCAATAACTCTCTTCTCTTTGCTAACATTTCATAGGACATATGTCTTGGGAATGAATAGTGTACTAAAGTTTTAGCTCCTTGCTTCTTAGCTTGTTCTACTATAGTTTTTCCCATTCCAAGCTCATCTGCTTGTAAAATCACATCTGCTTTTGCACCTATCATTGCAGGGTCTTCACCTGGTACTCCCGCTATAAATAACATGTCTGGATTTTTTTCTCTTACTTTATCGATAGCTGCTGAAGCTCCTGGTACTGCCTGTACAAATATTATAGCCTTTACATCTGGATCTGCTGCTAAACTAAGTGTATTCGCTATTGTTGTTTCTTGTTCTTTCATAAAACTATCTGGATATGTTTGCAATACTATCATATCTCCATATTTTTTCTTCATATTTTCCGCTGCTCTGTATTCCTCTTCTCCTTGTGAAACCGTGCCTGTAATTATTCCGATTTTATATGATTTTCCCTCTGTTTTCCCACCAGATGTAGGGTCTTTCGGTGTGCAACCTACTACCCCTAGAAGCATAGCTCCAGCTAAAATAGATGCTATTAACTTCTTTTTCATACAATTACCTCCTTTAATTTATTAGTAGAAATATATTGTTTAATTAACTAAATTATTACAATTTGTTAATATTATTTTATTTATTTTTAATTTTTAAACTAAACTCCCAACTAATTTTTAATCACAGGTACTGCTGCTAAATTTAGATGGATATCTAAAGCACAAGTATGTGTACTTACATCCTTAGATAGTAAGAAGAATATTATAATTAAGCCTAGCTGTATAGGACGTCCACCAATATTCTCATAGCTTGTATATTTTATTACTGTAACTTTCAACAGAGCCACACAAAAAAGGAGCAATTGCTCCTCTAACATTTTCATATTAGTTTTACAATAGCCCCTTTGTAACACTATTTAGTCCTGCTGGTTGTAGCTTGTCCATAATATTATTATTAACGCCCTTATACCCTTAAAGTTTATATTTAATCCATAAATGCAACAGATAATTCATATATAGTAAATATCTGAGTAAAGTTATTATTATATTTTATCCGATGACTACCAGCTCTAATACCCCTATCTTCTTCAAAGTGGAGTAAAAAGCTGCTACGTCCCTGGATAACGATTTCCCCTAAAGGACAACGAGTTCTAAGTATTGAAAATACTGATACTAAGAATTCTGTTAATAAGCTTCAGTGGGAGTAAAAACTCCCTCTGAAGCAAAGAACTCTGTTTATCCAAAAAATATTACCTCTTAATTTTTTCAAATTAAGAGGTAAGCTTTTTATTTTATTCTAAAAGAACTTTTTAAAGATACTATTCTGTTAAATACAGGTTTATTCTCTGTAGAATATTTGGAATCTACATTAAAATATCCATGTCTAAAGAACTGAAAGCTTTCACCTGGTTTTACACCCTTCATATTATCTTCAACATACCCTTGTAACACTTCTAAAGAGTTTGGATTAACACATTCTAAGAAAGTTTTATTTTCATCAATTTCTTCATCCTTTATTAAAGGCTCATATAGTCTAAATTCTGCTGGTATAGCAGAGCTAGCATCTACCCAATGTATTGTACCCTTTACTTTTCTACCTGTAAATCCTGTTCCACTCTTAGTTTCCTTATCATAAGTACAATGAATCTCAACAACTTTTCCAGATTCATCTTTTATAAAATCATTACATTTTATAAAATATGCTCCCTTAAGTCTAACTTCATTTCCTGGGAATAATCTGAAGTACTTTTTAGGCGGCTCTTCCATAAAATCTTCTTCTTCAATATATATTTCTCTAGAGAATTGTACCATTCTTTTCCCCATAGATGGGTCATCTTGATTATTTTCAATCTCTAGCATTTCAACTTCATCTTCTGGATAATTTGTTATAACCACCTTTAAAGGTCTAATAACCCCCATAGTTCTTGGGGCTTTAACATTTAAATCTTCTCTAATAAAATGTTCTAATAATTGTTCATCTACAGTACTATCATTTTTTGCTACCCCTATTTCTCTACAGAAGTTTCTTATAGACTCAGGAGTATAACCACGTCTTCTTAATCCAGCTATAGTTGGCATTCTTGGATCATCCCACCCATCAGCAATACCTTCATCTACTAAAGCCTTAAGCTTTCTTTTACTCATCACTGTATTAGTAATGTTAAGTCTTGCAAATTCTATTTGTCTTGGAGTGCTTTCCATTTCACAAGCTTCTACCACCCAATCATAAAGAGGTCTATGATCCTCAAATTCTAAAGTACAGATTGAGTGAGTTATTCCTTCAATAGCATCTTCTATTGGATGTGCAAAATCATACATTGGATATACACACCATTTATCTCCTGTGTTGTGATGAACTGTATGAGATATACGATAGATTATAGGATCTCTCATATTTATATTAGGAGAGCTCATATCAATTTTGGCTCTTAAAACCTTCTCTCCATCCTTAAACTCACCTTTTCTCATACGATCAAATAAGTCTAAATTTTCTTCAACGGTTCTATTTCTGTAAGGACTTTCTTTTCCTGGCTCCTTTAAGCTTCCTCTATATTCTCTTATTTCATCAGGAGCTAAATCACATACAAAGGCTAATCCTTTTTTAATTAAAAGTACTGCTCTATTATACATTTCCTCAAAGTAATCTGATGCAAAGTATAAATCGTCCCAGTTAAACCCAAGCCATTTTATATCATCCTTTATAGATTCAACATATTCTGTATCCTCTTTAGTAGGATTTGTATCGTCAAATCTTAGGTTAGTTTTTCCATTAAACTCATCTGCTAACTCAAAGTTTAAAACTATAGATTTTGCATGTCCTATATGTAAATATCCATTTGGTTCTGGCGGAAAACGAGTAATTATATTGTCATGCTTGCCACTCTGTAAGTCATCCACCACTATTCTTTTAATAAAATTTGAAGATGTATTTCCTATATTTTCTCCCATAATAATCACTTCCTCTTATTATATTTTATTTAGGTTGTTATCAAATAATCTAACAATATCATAGTATTCATATACCTTCATTATCGAAACATAATTCATATTATCAATAAATTATCTAATTATTTTGACTTACACACCCTTAAATATATCATAATTTGTACTTTTTTTCTATTATCTTTAAAATTACAGCACCATAACTTTCATTCTAAACTATACCCTATTATTCCTTATTGCAAATAGGCTTATACCTATTATTCATCCATAAGTAAAGAAGAAAATGATCCATTATACATTACATATTGAAGATGTAACGCTCTTGTTAAAGCTACATAGAGTAACTTTTTATCTAGAACCTCGTCCTTATATATATTCTCATTGCAATTATAAACAATAGTTGCATCAAATTCTAATCCCTTAGTCATATAGCTAGGTATAACCACGTTATTTATATCTAATTTATTTTGACTCTCTTCTATCATTTCCCATTTATATTTTGATTGTTTTTTAAGTATTTTATGTAGTTCTTTGCACTCCTTATAGGTTTTGCAAATTATAGCTACAGTTTTTTTATTTTTACTATATATCTCTTCTAATAAAGAATCAATAATTCTTATTTCTTCATGTTCTTCAGCATAAATAACTCTAGGTTTATCTCCATGTCTTAATATAGGAAGCGCTGGTTTTATATTTAACTCTTGCTTTGCTAATACCTTGTTAGCAAATTCTATTATTTCTACTGTAGACCTATAGCTTTGAGATAAAGTTATATAAGTGGCATCTTCGTTAAATACCTTTTCTATTAAGCCTTCCCATGAATTAATTCCTTTATAGTTATAGATTCCTTGACCTAAATCTCCTACTATAGTCATGGAGTTATTCTTTGATATTTCCTTTAATACATTAAACTGCATAAGGCTATAATCTTGTGCTTCATCAATGACAGTATGAATATAATTCTCTTCCCCTACACCCTCTAGTTTTAGTTGCAAGTATGTCAAAGCCGTTAAATCATCACAGTCTATATTTTTTTTAGCAATATTTTCATTTATTTCATCTTTCATATAATCAGCTAACTTTTTAGGTATGCAATTATCTGTTACAGATGAAAAAGCTTCTTCATCATTATATAAATTTATATAACTATCTACTACACTTATCTTCTTCCAACCTACAAAAAATTCCTTTAACGATTTACTACCTTTAGTTTTTAGTCCTCCTATAAGTTCATCTCGCTCATCATAGGTTCTAATTATTTTTTTTCTCTTATCTTCTTCTGATATATCTTTTCTATCCTTTATATCTTTTATCTTAAAGAAGTATATATTTTCTATCTTTTCTTTAATTTCTTCTATTCTATTTTTCAACTTACTTTTAAAATATCTATTTATTTCATCTTTTCTTTTGTTAATAGGTAAATTCCCTAAATCCTTTATATAAAGCCTTTTTATTTCCTTTGATGTAAATAAAACATACTCATCTACTAATATATCGTCTACTTCAGAACTTCTTCTTTCTAAATATTTTATAAACCTATCCATAATAGTTTTATAGGTCATTGTACCTTTTATCTTGCTTGATGCAGTAATGTATTTAATCTCTTCTTCATCTTTACATTCCATTATATGTGCAAGCTTTTTATCCTTAGTTATTATTTTATGTTTAGTGTTTAAAATTGTACCACAAAGCTCCTCAAAGGTTGACTGTTTTACATTACTAACTCCTAAGTTTGGTAAAATATCTGATATATAGTCTAAAAATAACTGGTTTGGTGCAACCACTAGTATATTCCTATTATTCATTTCATCTCCATAGGTATACACTAGGTAGGCTAATCTATGTAATGCTACAGTAGTCTTTCCCGAACCCGCAGAACCTTGAATAATTATAGGCTTATTTTTATATGCCCTAATAATTTCATTTTGTTCTCTTTGAATGGTATTAACTACATCCTTCAACTTTTTACTCATATTTTCTTCTAGATTTATCTTTAAAAACTCATCTACTAGTTCTTCTCCATCTTCTGATACTGGAACTATTAACTCATTTACTCCCTCATCAAAGATATTTATTATTTTTCCATCCTTAACTTGAAATTTTCTTTTTAATAATAGCTCTCCTTGAATTTCTCCCATGGGGGCAGTATAGGATGCTGGTCCAAAAGTTCCACTATAATATAAGTTAGCAAGAGGTGCTCTCCAATCAATGACAACCTCCTCGTTCTTAACTTCATCTATAAGTCCAAACTTACCAATATAAAAGCTTTCCATATCTCTTATCTTTTCTTTGAAATCAATTCTTGCAAAGTATGGATTATCTTTACTTTCATTATATTTGTGCAAATCCTTATTAGCGAAGTCTTGAATGTTTTGGGCTAAAATTAGTTCTGTACTAAAAGTACCCCCTGCAGATTTCTTAAGAGCTGCTATTTTAGTTTCATACTCTTCACATTTTTTTTCAGTCTTTAAAAGTTGTTCTCCTATCCACTCCTTGGTGCTATTGAATTTCATTTCTTCCTTCAAAGTCTCTTCTCTATTAATTGTCATTATTTTTCACCTCTCACTTCTTATATTTTTGAAAAAATATAGAGGAAAAATCCTTTGGATTCTTCCTCTTTGCTTATAATGTAATATTATTTTTGCATTAATTGTATAGTTTTCTAAGAACTTATCATAATAAAATACTTCTCTATTTATGAGTTGCCTATATATTATATATTATAATTATAGAAAATAATAGATAGTTTTTTGTTAATTTTACAAATTTATATTAATAATCCTTAAGCTTGTGGAGCTTTAATCCAAATTTACAGCACCCTTTTCCTTTTATTTACTATGTATTTATTATTTCTATAGCTTCGACTTTATATATCATAAAACACAATAGTAACAGTATGGATACTCGTTGTATGTGTCCATTTTCCAATGTTATAATGTGTTATAGATTGAATATATTAGTTCAATCATATTTTATATGTAAAGTTAGGTTTAATTAAAATGTCATAAAATAATATGACACCAAAGTATAAAAGGGGGATTTGTAATGGCAGACTATCATAAAATGTGGGAAAGCTTAAACATGGATTTAGAAACTCATGACCAGCTATGCGAGGTATTACCATCTATGTTTGAAGATGTATATTTAACTCAAGAAAATCGTCCAGAATCAATGGATTACTTTAACTTTGTAATTGCAGAAATTCATGGAGTAAGACCAGCAGAACTTATTGAACATCAAAAAAAAGGTGGTAAAGTATTTGGTACTTTTTGTGTTTATGTTCCTGATGAAATAATATTTGCAGCAGGTGCTATTGCTACTGGTCTTTGTGGCGGTTCTCAGTTTTGGGTTCCAGGTGGAGAAAAGGTATTACCATCAGGTACTTGCCCACTAATAAAAGCTTCTGTTGGTGCTCGTTTGGATAGAACTTGTCCATTCTTTAGAATTGCTGATATGTATATTGGTGAAACCACTTGTGATGGAAAGAAAAAGGCATGGGAAATCCTAGGTGAAGATGTACCTATGCATGTTATGGACTTACCACAAATGAAACGTAGAAAAGACGTGGAAGGTTGGGCTGAAGAAATCAAAACACTTATGTCTAAAATTGAAGAATTTACTGGTAACAAAATAACAGCTGAATCTCTTTCTGCAAGTATTAAATTAATTAATAATAAGAGACGTGCTCTAGCTAGACTATATGAATTAAGAAAGCAACCTAATCCACCAATTAGTGGTAAGGACGTATTACTAATTTCTCAAATTGCATTTTATGATGATCCAATTCGTTTTACACAGATGGTAAACAAGCTTTGTGATGAATTAGATGAACGTGTAAAACAAGGAATTGGAATATTTAAAGAAGGCACAAAGAGAATTCTATTTACAGGTACACCAATGGCAGTTCCGAACTGGAAATTACATCACATTGTAGAAACAAGTGGTGCTGCTGTAGTTGCTGAAGAAACATGTACAGGTACTAGATACTTTGAAAACTTAGTAGATGAAACAAAAACAACCATTGATGATATGATCATGGCATTAGCTGAGCGTTATATGAGTATTAATTGTGCATGCTTTACACCAAACAATGGAAGAATCGATGATATTAAACGTTTAGTAGAAGAATATAAAGCAGATGGTGTAATTGACATTAACTTAAAATTCTGTAGCCTATATGATATTGAAGGATATACAGTAGAAAAAGCACTAAAAGAAGCAGGTATTCCTGTGCTTGGAATCGAAACTGATTATAATGACCAAGATTCTCAACAATTACGTACTAGAATCGGTGCCTTTGTTGAAATTCTTAATAGTTAATTATGACTTGTAATTCATCAAATAAATCCCAACATGAAGAGCTAACAGTTATGGAATATTATGTACTATTTCCAAATCATAATAATGGATTACATTTATACCGTAGCTTAAAAAATGCACAAATTAAGGCTACTATTGTGCCTACACCTAGAAGGGCAAGTTCCTGTTGTGGTATTTCACTGTTAATACCAAAGGAAGCTATTGATGCAGTCAATGAATATATAAAAACAGAAAATATTGATATCATTGATATTGTAGCTCTTCCTAAAATATCAAATCCCTTAAGGGATAAATTTTACTAAATTGGGGGTGAGAAATAGTCTGCAAGGAATATTTCTTACTCCTTGTTTTAATTTATATAAAAGGCGGTAATTTAATATGTATTTTATAGGAATTGATATTGGTTCTACAGCCTCTAAGGTTGTTGTACTTGGGGATACTCAGTTGGAATTTGTACTTCCTACAGGATGGAACAGTAAGGAGACTTCCCAACTTATTAAAGAAAAACTCCTTAAAGAAAATATAGATGTGTCTTCTAATGAAGTAAAAGTTATTGCTACTGGCTATGGACGTATATCAGTAGACTATGCTGATAAAATTATTACAGAGATAACTTGTCATGGCCGTGGTGGAAAAGAATTGGCTCAAAATGACTGTACTATTATAGATATCGGTGGACAAGACACGAAAATAATCACCCTACAAAAGGGTATTGTGGTAGATTTTCTTATGAATGATAAATGTTCAGCAGGTACCGGTAAGTTTATTGAAGTTATGGCAAATAGATTAGGAGTAACCATTGAAGAATTATTTAAATTAGCTACTTATGGAAATGCCCTTCCCATTAGCTCTATTTGTACAGTCTTTGCCGAATCTGAAATTATAAATTATATAGGTGAAGGTAGAGATAGATCTGATATTGCTGCAGGAGTTATTGATTCTGTAGTTACTAAAGTATCCTTGCTTTGCAATCGTCATGGTCTATCAGAAACTCTAATTCTTACGGGAGGCTTAAGCGGAAATCAATATTTTACTCATTTACTTGGAACTAAGTTAAAGAAATCTATAGTTGCAACTCCAAGAGGTCGATATGCTGGAGCTCTAGGAGCTGCATTAATTTCCCAAGATAAATTTGCTTAGCTATACTATATTGCTCAATGCATTGATACACGTATCAATTTCCTCTTTAGTATTGCTATGACTAAATGAAAATCTAACTGTACCTTGAGGATAAGTACCAAGAGTCTTGTGTGCACGTGGTGCACAATGTAATCCAACTCTAGTTGAAATACCATAAATACTATCTAATAAAAAGGCCACTTGGGCATTATCCATAGATTTAAAATCTATAGATACGATTCCTAATCGATTTTCCATGGTCTTTTTTCCTATAATTTCTACGTTATTTAATTTTTGAACTCCTTCAATAAAATATTCTGTTAACCGAAGTTCTTTCTCTTTAATTTTATCCTTCCCTACAGATTTAATATATTTTAGGGCAGTATACAATCCAATGATACCTGGTAAATTTAATGTACCACTCTCAAATCTATCTGGTAAGAATGTTGGAGGTTCTTCAGAATCTGATATACTGCCTGTCCCTCCAACAATGGTAGGTGAAATCTTACTAGCTATCTCATCCCTTACAATAAATCCACCTATACCTTGAGGCCCTAACAGACTCTTATGTCCTGTAAATGCTAAAAAATCAATGTTATATTCTTCCATATCTATATCTAAAACTCCTGCAGTCTGAGCTGCATCTACTACAAATACAATATTATTTCTTCTACATAGTTGTCCAATTTTTTCTATTGGGATAATAGTACCGCATACATTTGATCCATGTATTGTAATAATAGCCTTTGTGGTTTCTTTTATTAATGATTCAAAATCCTCTACTGTAATATTACCTTCTCTATCACCTTCTGCAATATCGAACTCAACCCCTACCTTTTCCATCTGAACTAATGGCCTCATAACTGCATTATGTTCCATACTACTTACAATGACATGATCCCCTGGCTTAAGGTATCCTTTTATAAAAAAATTTAATGAGTAGGTAACACTTGGAGTAAAAATAACATTACTAGACTTAGGAAATTTAAATAGTTCACAAATTAGTTCTCTAGTATCATAAACCATACCTTCTAAGTCATAAGCCCCCTCGTATCCTCCACGATTAATGTTAAACGCACCCTTTTCTATCATCTCTGCCATAGCTTCACCAACATTAGGAGCCTTAGGAAATGAAGTACTTCCATTATCAAAATATATCATAGTTAAAAACATCTCCTATTTATATTAATATATACTATATGCTACCTCAATTGTATTTACTTTTCACTTCATAGTCAACGAATCACCTAATTAATTAGTATTTTATTTGTTATCTATCTAAGCTTGAAGGTTTTAGGTGCCACCTTATAAACTACTATTAAAGCAATAATCATATAAATTACAGTGAAAATAATAATTCCTACACTAAATAAATATGAAGTAACATCAAGATTTAAGCATATATAACAACCTATATACATAAGTGAATTTATTATACTAAATAACGGACTTTTAATTTTTAACGCCGCAGTATAAGGCTGAATTACATAATATAATACTAAGTGATGGATTGAAAAGAAGCATGATAAGCATATAATACTTAAAAACATCGGTATCATTTCAAACATCATAGGAAACCTACCTACAGATAATATAATACCAATTATGCCCATACAAATTGCTAATGCAGGTATAACATTAAAAATAATTATTCTCTTAAGTCTTGCTCTAAAATTAGCAATTATAACATTACCTTCCCTATAGTATCCATATCTTAGTAAACTTACATCACAATTATAGAACATTGCCTTACAAATCTTTTGACTAGTACATATAGAGTACATTATGAATATCCATAGTGGCGCTTTTTTATATAAAACCTTTATAACATCTTCCCCAGCTTCTGGCTTCCATAATACAAAACCAATGATAGCTAAAGATATAATTATAATTGCTATAACTATATTTCTTGTAGCTCTAGATAGCAACTTCCTATGTCTCCTAAAAAATATGGCATTTAAATATTCATATCCTTTTTTACTCTCATATATATTAGAGTTTAACTCTTCACTTTTCATCTTTTTTTCATCTATTTTTACATCTGCAAAGGTAGCCTCGGCCATTATATTTTGACCATTAAAGGCCATAGCCTTAGTACATATAATTTTATCAATCTCCTTAAACTTTTTATATTTAAATATATATTTAAGTGATATTCCTGATAAAATTATCAATAATGCTAGAACTCTATAATCATATAGCCAGTTACCAATACTTATATTAATCTTCAAGAATGGAAGCAGATAAGCTAATACCATACCTAAAACTATAATTATTACATTATATATAGCCTTAGAAGGAAGTAATATTTTAAGCTTATCATATATAAATAAGTGTACTAACTCTCCTATAAATCTAATTGCAATAAATTCTATGGATAAAATCATTCCTTTTAAAGGCGAAAATACTATAATCATTATAGGAATAAAATGTATGAAATCTAATATTCTCTTATATACTATTTGCCCAATAAAATATTTTCTAGAATTAACTCTCATTAGCCTAATCATATTAAAAGATTTTAATATATCAGAAAGTACAACAGTATCTTCAAGAGGTCCAAGTATAAAACTTAAGAAAAAGAATGTCTGAACTGCAATATCCTTTGTGTTGCCAATATCACTTGAAAAGTACATGGCTGGAATTAGCACCATCACCCCTATATAGATAGCTTTTCTAATAAATCCAAATAAAAAAGACAATATTTCAAATATAATTCCAAGAGTCATTTTAATATTTGTTTTTCCATAAAGATTTTCTGGGATTTTCTTTCCTATTATAGGAATCTTCTTAATGAAATATATAAATGTATTTGCTCTTTGGGCAAAAGCAAATTTATATGTACTAGTGAAAATTCTAATCATTGCTTTCCTCCCTCAAGATTTCCATAATACGTTCTTCAAACTCTCCACTTCGTAATATATCACTTGGAACTTGCTCTAATATACCATTATTTAATACTACAATTTCATCACATAAATCTGTAGCAAGCTGTAATATATGAGTTGAAAATATAATTATATGGTCACTTTTTATTTCCTTTAATAAATTCTTAATCTCTAAGGCTACAATTACATCAAAAGAACTCAATGGCTCATCTAATAAAATTACTGGTGGTCTTGATATTAAAAAGCATAACATTTGAATCTTATTTTTCATTCCATGAGAATAGCCTTTTATTAATCTATGACTATCTTCTTTAGCTATTTTGATAATGTCTAAATATTCTTCTATTGTTTTTAAATCTTTAATTTTATTCTTGTTTATATCAATGTAAAACTTAATGAACTCATATCCAGTTAAAAATTCTGGTAGTACTGGGTCTGCAAAAACATACCCTATATTAGAGTAATCTAACCTGCTCTCATCATTCGTACTATTCTGTAGAGTAACTTGTCCACCTTCATTTTCTATTTCTCCACTTATACAATTGAATAAGGTAGTTTTACCAGCACCATTTCTTCCCAAAAGTCCATATATCTTTCCTTTTTCAAAGGTAAAAGATGCCCCTTTTAAGACCATTTTATTTTCAAAACTCTTTTCTATATCCTTTAATATTAACTCCACTTTTCTCCCCCTAATCTTCTTCAAACCCTTATGAACAGAACAACTATTTAAATAGTTAACTAGTTTTATATATAAATATTTATATATTTCCCTAGAAAAAATTTTTCATATATCCTCATTAACTATTAAATCACATATTTTACAAATTATCTATTTAAAACTAAGGCTTATTATGAAATAATAATATAAACAGAGTTCTTAAATTCTGTGAAGCTTTACTAACATACTTCTAAGTATCAGTATTTTTGATACTTAGAAGTCGTTGTCCTTTAGTGAAAATCGTTATCCAGGGACGTAGCAGCTCTTTATTCCCACTTTGAAGAGAAGCAGAGAGCCCAAATCTCTGATTTGGTGCGAATCGCTTTCACAGAGTGCGATGAGAGTATTAGAGCTGGTAGTCATCGGATAAAGGTTATTTTTATATTATTACTTTCTAAGTAATAACTTAGAATGAATAATAAATCTGGACTAAGTTTATTTATGAACACATTACTTTACTGTTTAAGGAGTTGTATTAAATGGAGAATTTAGAGAAATTTCGAAACTTTATGAAGTCTAGCTTTTCAACAAACGATGATGAAGATGAATATGAATTATCTGATCAACAAAAGAAATTACCTCAGCCACCTTTAGAAAAACCTTATAATGAACATGATAAAACTATAGACTTACCTGAGGTAACAGATAAAATTTTAGTTAGATCTAATATCCTAGACATTATCAATCAAAGGGAAAGTCATAGAAAATTTACTGATGATAATCTAAGTTTGGAGGAACTTTCCTTCCTTCTTTGGTGTACACAAGGTGTAAAAAAAGTTACTGCTAATAACTATGCAACCTTAAGAACTGTCCCTTCTGGTGGCGCTCGTCATTCCTTTGAGACATACTTAATAATAAATCATGTAACTGGTGTTAAGAAAGGCTTATACAGATACCTTCCTTTAAGTCATAAATTGCTTATAATGTTAGAAGATTCTACTTTATCAGCCCAAATTTCTGATATAGCTTGTGGACAAACATTTGTTGGTGATAGTGCAGTAACATTTATATGGAGTTGTATTCCCTATAGAGGAGAATGGAGATATCTAGATGCTGCCCATAAAGTTATGCTCCTTGATGCAGGTCATGTATGCCAAAACCTTTATCTCGCTTGCGAAGCTATAGATTGCGGTACTTGTGCTGTAGGAGCCTATGATCAAAAACTTATAGATAAATTTCTTGCATTAGATGGTGAAAATGAGTTTGTAGTCTATGTAGCTCCAGTTGGTAAAGTAGATTAATAACCCATAATTCATAAATATGATATATTTATCAACATTGAAAGGATATCTTAAGTAAAATTTAAGATATCCTTTTTATATAAATTAACTATAATTATTAATCATAATTGACAGTTATAACGTGGCATTAATACTTTCTTTCTACATATAAAATGTATCACAATTTAGTATATTAAAATAATTCTATATTTTCTTTTAATATATTCAAATATATTTAAATAAAATTTAACTTATATTTGACATAAAATTATTATGATGATAACATTTATTAGTACTAATAAGATTTTAATTGTATTTAAATACATATTAATTATGAAATATTAATTAACTCTGCTTATCTGTCTAGGGATTATTAATCACATAAATTCATATATTAATTAACCATTTTTACTCTAAAATGGCTAATTATTCAGCTTGATATATCATAATTATTTTTGTATCATATACAACGTTAATACAAAGGACAAATCCAATTGGGGTATAGGTTAAACCCTTCACTTCAATTGTTTAATAAAACTAAATAAGAACATATAGGGGGATTTTATTATGAACAATCTTATCTACGTTTGTATAGCTGCTGGATTGCTTGCTTTAATCTCTGCCTTTTTACTACTATCAAAAATTAATAAAAGTAGTGAAGGTACAGATAGAATGAAAGAAATCGCTTCAGCTATCAGTGAAGGTGCTACTGCTTTCTTAAAGGCAGAGTACAAAGTATTAATCATTTTCTGTGCTGTTATTTTCGTATTAATAGGTGTAGGAATAGGCAGCTGGGTTACAGCAGTTTGCTTCTTAGTTGGAGCGTTATTCTCAACTCTAGCAGGTTATGTTGGTATGCATACAGCAACTAAAGCTAATGTAAGAACTGCTGAAGGTGCTAGAACATCTGGTATGAGTAAAGCACTATCAATTGCATTCTCTGGTGGAGCTGTTATGGGACTATGTGTTGTAGGTCTTGGACTTCTAGGAGTAAGTGTAGTTTACTTTTTTACAAGTAATGTAGAAGTACTTACTGGATTTAGTTTAGGAGCTTCTACTCTAGCTCTTTTTGGACGTGTTGGTGGTGGAATATACACTAAAGCTGCTGACGTTGGAGCTGACCTTGTTGGTAAGGTAGAAGCTGGTATACCTGAAGATGATCCTCGTAACCCTGCAGTAATTGCTGATAACGTTGGCGATAACGTTGGTGACGTTGCTGGTATGGGTGCAGACTTATTTGAATCATATGTTGGTTCTATAATATCTGCTATTACACTAGGTGTAGTTGCTTTCGGAGTAAAAGGAGCTATTTTCCCACTTATAATATCTGCAGCAGGAATTTTCTGTTCTATAATAGGTGTTGTGCTTGTAAATAATAGCAAAAGCCAAAATCCACACAAAGCTTTAAATAGTGGAACTTACTTAGCTAGCATATTAGTTGTTATATCTGCTGCAGTACTTAGTAAAAGATTCTTCGGAGATTTCTTACCATTCTTTGCTATAATTTCAGGAATTATAGTTGGTTTATTAATTGGTAAGTTAACAGAAGTATACACTTCAAGTGATTTTAGATCAGTAAAGAAGATTGCTGATCAATCTGAAACTGGTTCTGCAACTACAATTATATCTGGACTTGCTGTTGGAATGGAATCAACAGCTCTACCTATAGTATTAATTGCTATTGCTATATTAGTTGCTTATTATTTCTCTGGATTATACGGTATAGCTCTTGCAGCCGTTGGAATGTTATCAACTACTGGTATTACTGTTGCAGTTGATGCTTACGGCCCAATTGCTGATAACGCTGGTGGTATTGCAGAAATGTCCGGACTTGATTCATCAGTTCGTAAAATTACAGATAAATTAGACTCTGTAGGTAACACTACTGCTGCTATGGGTAAAGGATTTGCTATTGGTTCTGCAGCTCTTACTGCATTAGCATTATTTGCTTCTTACTCTCAAGCAGTTGGATTAACTACTATAGATTGTTTAAATCCTAAAGTAATTGTTGGATTATTAATTGGAGGTATGCTTCCATTCTTATTCTCAGCATTTACAATGGAATCAGTTGGTAAAACAGCTAACAAAATGATTGTTGAAGTTCGTAATCAATTTAAAACTATTCCTGGTATTTTAGAAGGTACAGGAAAACCTGACTATAAAAGATGTGTTGAAATTTCAACAGCTGCAGCATTAAAAGAAATGATGCTTCCTGGAGTTATGGCTGTAGCTGCGCCATTAGTAATTGGTATCTTACTTGGTACTGAAGCTTTAGGTGGACTTCTAGTAGGATCTCTTGTTTCTGGAGTTATGCTTGCTATCTTCATGTCTAACTCTGGTGGTGCATGGGATAACGCTAAGAAATACATTGAAGAAGGCACTCACGGTGGTAAAGGTAGCGATGCTCATAAAGCTGCTGTTGTTGGAGATACTGTTGGAGATCCATTCAAGGATACATCAGGTCCATCAATCAACATATTAATAAAACTTATGACAATTGTTTCTTTAGTTTTTGCTTCACTATTTGTTTCAATAGGTGGACTTTTATAGAAATCTAATTATAAGTTAAAATATTAAACCTCTTATTCTAGAATTATAATTCTAGAATAAGAGGTTTTTATATATAGCTTTTATCTCACATCTAGGCACTATATCATCTTTGATTAATTAAATACCTTGATTTTTAATCTAAAAATTCTCCACCATATTCTTCTAAGAAAGAATGTTTTTGTCCGTCCTTTTGCCATCCAAGTATTGCATCCATATTTACATTTTCAGCAGCCTTAAATATAGACTTATCTACATCCTTAAAATTCTTTTTCATTTCTTTTATCATATCTTTTATTTCATGTCTTTTGTTACCTATCTTCTTTGCTGCTACCATACATGCACAGTTAAGAGGCCATATACCACTACTTTGTATAAAGTTTTCTATATAACTTTCTTCAACATAATAAAGAGGGCGTATAAGCTCCAATCCTTTAAAGTTAGTTGCTTTAAGTTTTGGAAGCATAGTTTTAAAAGTTCCCCCATAAAGCACATTTAACATAGTAGTTTCAATAACATCATTAAAGTGATGTCCTAAGGCAAGCTTATTACATCCAAGTCTTTCAGCTTCAGAATACAATGCCCCCCTTCTCATCCTAGCACACATATAACATGGATAGTCCTTTGCTATCTCATCTATAATATCAAATATTTTAGAATCAAAGGTATGTATCGGTATATTCAGGTAATTACAATTATCCAGTAAAAGCTCTTTAATCTGTGGATGATACCCTGGGTCCATAGCAATAAACTCTAATTCAAAATTTACTTGTCCATGACGCTTTAACTCTTGAAATAATTTAGCCATTATTATACTATCCTTACCTCCTGATATTCCAACAGCTATCCTATCTCCATCTTCTACTAGGTTGTATTCTCTAATAGCCTTTATAAACTTAGACCATACTGATTTTCTATATTTTTTTATTAAACTTCTTTCTATTTCTTCTAAAGGCTTTCTTTCATTAAAAGGGACTAGTATCTCACAGCCTTCTCCTGCTACACCACTCATTTATTTCACCTCGTATATTTTATAATATATTTAATATTTTTTTATCTATAAACTTACCTTGATATTATAACACCTTTATATATTTTTGTCTTGTTACTGCAATTAAGGTATCTTCAAAAAATAAATAAGTCAGAATGCTCGTCTATTTTGTAACTACTTTATGACATATTGAATAATATAGATAGATAAGTAAGTTTTGGAGATGTAAATTTATTAATGAATACTTTAAATACATCTAGAGAAATTAACACCTGTAGAGAAGCTTATCTTAGTGAAGATTATGTTAGTCTTTTTATTCAGTATGATGAAGATCTTGCTAAAAAGCTTAAAGACATAGATTATGTCTGTACTTATAATATATCACCTTCAACATATATAGTCTCCGTGCGTGCTGATAAGTATGATGATTTTCTCCATAAATTCAGAAATATATTAAATATAGATGTTAGCTTTCCTTACACTTTATCAGCTATCGAACCGGTAGATGCTGCTAACATAACTCTATTTCATGGAGAAAGTTTTTTAAATCTTACAGGAGAAAGCACCATAGCTACAATTATAGATACAGGTATAGACTACTTAAACCCTCAATTTCAAAATGATGATGGCACTACAAGAATAGTGGCTATATGGGATCAAACCATTCAAAGTCCTCCATCTAACAATGCAAATGCCCCCATTTTTGGCACTATTTATAGTCGTGAAGAAATTAATAGAGCTATACACACCTCTTTGGAAGGTGGAAATCCCTATGATATAGTCCCTTCACGAGATGAGGTCGGTCATGGTACAGGTATGGCTGGGTTAGTTGGCGCAAAGGGTTTAAATGGAGTAATCGGCGGAGCTCCAAAGTGTAAATTTCTAATTATAAAACTCAAAGAAGCAAAAACAAGTAATCTTAAATTAATAGGAATTAATAACAGAAAAAATCTTCTTATTTATGAAGGCATTGATATTTATTTTGCAATACAATTTGTAGCTGCATACCACTTAAATCTAAGAACCCCTATGAGTGTCTTATTATCCGCCGGAACAAACTGGGGAGGACATGAAGGCCTTTCTTCCATAGAGATAGACATTGATCGTTTTTCTTCTAGACGAGGTCTTATCTTTGTAACTAATACAGGAAATCAAGGTGCTAGCTTAACACATATATTAGGCAGATTTTTAAAAAGTAATACTTTACAAGTTATAGAGTTTATTGTTGGTGAAAATGAAGATAATTTAGTTCTTATGCTATGGATACAAAAACCTGATAAAATATCTATAGCTATAATTTCTCCTAGTGGTGAAATTGTAGAACTTATTCAATCTAGGCCACCGTATGGAGAATTTGAGCAGGCTAATCTCATACTTGAAAATAGTATAATAAATATTTCGTTTATCAGTTCTGAATTTGCAACTGGTAATGAATCTGTATATATAACTGTCCAAAATCCTAAGAATGGACTTTGGCAATTAAGGCTTAAGGGAGATTATATAGTTAATGGTGTTTATCATATGTGGCTACCACAAAGACCTATTATACAGCCAACCACTAGAGTTATAAATCCTAACCCATATACAACATTGCAAGCTCCTGCAAATGCTAGAAATGCAATTACTACATCCTTCTATGATCAAAACAATAATACTATATCTGTAGAATCTGGCCGAGGATTTACTGCCGATAATAGAATTAAACCTAATCTAACTACTGGTGGTATTGAAGCATTAACCACAGGATTAAATAATGAAAATACTGTACTTTCTGGCGGTTCTGTGGCTGGAGCTGTACTCTGTAGTGCTACGTTACTTATGTTACAGTGGGGAATTGTCCTTGGAAATGATATTAACATGTATGGTCCTACTATTATTTCTTATCTCACAAGAGGTACTAATAAAAGAACTGGAGACATATATCCAAATCCTGAATGGGGCTATGGCATGCTAAATCTTCAAGGTTCCTTTGAGAACCTTAGGTCTTCTAATTTACTTAGAATTTCTGATAATTATAGTAAAGAACATTCTCTTCCTTATAAATGTTATATAAAAACCCCAAAAGAATTATATAGAAGAATAGACGATATTCATTAGGAGGATTAACTTATGAATTTAAATAATTTAAGAGAAATAACTAATCAGATTCCTACCTCTCCACAATATACCAGTTATATAGTTTATTATAGTGGTAGTATAGTTAGCTCTATTGCTGAAATACCTCAAGCCAGCGTTATAATATTAACCCCTTATATGGCTGTTATATTTGTAGAAACTGGTTATGAAAATTTAATTGCTTCTATTTCTAATGTTAGCATAATAGAACCTCCAAATGAATATATTCTTACACAACTATCCCCTCTAGAAACTTCTAATATAATACAATTTACTGAGGGTAAGCCCATAGATTTAACTGGTACTGGAGTAATCATAGGTACTATAGATACTGGTATAGACTATTTAAATGTAGAATTTACTAGAGAAGATGAAACTACTAGAATCTTGTCTATTTGGGATCAAACTGATAGTAGTGGAGTTCCACCAGAAAATATTCGTTACGGTAGCGTATATTCAAATGAGCAAATAAATTCAGCTATTAAATTAAGTAAAGATGGTGGTGATCCATACTCTATTGTTCCTGAAAGAGATACCAACGGACATGGAACCCAGTGTGCAGGTATAATAGGTGCTAGAGGTTACAACAATGTGAGAGGTGCTGCTCCTAACTGTGATTTTATAGTAGTAAAGGTAAGACCTACAAGAGAATTCTCCGAAATATCGGAGATCTCATCAACTAGTATACCAATTTACCATAATACTGATATAGCTACAGCTATGCTTTACCTTATACAAGAAAAAGCTAAATATCAAAGGCCTATAGTAATATTTTTACCAATGAGTAGTAATCTAGGCGGTCATGATGGTACTTCCGCTATTGAGGAGCTTATAGACTATTACTCTTTTGCTGCAACGGTAACCTTTGCTTTAGGTACTGGTAATCAAGGTAATTCTGAAACCCATAGTTCAGGTTATATAAATAATACTGGAGAAACTGTATCTGTAGAACTTTCAGTAGGTCCAAATCAAGGTAATTTAAATGTATCTATATGGTGTAGGTATCCTGATAAAATATCCTTGGGAATAACTTCTCCTAGTGGTCAAGTAGTTTCTAGAATACCCGTTAAAATACGTCAACGCGTAGCGATTAACTTTTTATATGAAAATACTACCACTGAGGTAACATACTTTTTTCCTGAAGTTATATCTGGCAACGAATTAATATTCTTATCCTTTTCTAATATTGCTCCCGGTATATGGACTGTAACTTTATTTGGTGATTATATTGTAAATGGCTTATTCAATGTCTGGATTGATCAACGCCCACTATCTAGACCAGGTACTGCTTTATTAAATCCAGATAACTTTGTAACCCTTGCCATTCCTTCTACTAGTGCCACTGCTATTACTACTGCATTCTATAACCAAAATACTGATACCATAGGCTCAGAATCTGGAGTTGGTTTTACATCAACCAATGAAATTAAACCTGAAATAACTTGTGGAGGTGTAAATGTATTAACGACTTCTCTAAATAATACTACAACTACTATATCAGGTTCCAGTGCCGCCACCGCAGTATTAACTGGTGCTATAGCTCTATTATACCAATGGGGTATAATAGATAATAATCTACCCAATATGTCTTCCGAAACTATAAAAACACTTTTAATTAGAGGAACTAGGAAGAGGCCAAATGAAGCGTATCCTAGCCCGTATTGGGGTTATGGTACTCTTGACATGCTTGGAGTATTCGATGCCATTAGAGGAATTTACTATCAGCAGGATCAAATAGCACCACCTATTACTATTAACCCAAAACCTGCTATACTTTTGAGAAAATGTGATGATAACATAGATACTGTACTTCCTGTAAGCTTATTAGGCAGATTAAAATATAATAAATAATGTAACTACTTTTAATACTATAGAATACTATAAATAGATAAACAATTTTTGGGAGATGTAAGTTTATTAATGGATAACATAAATATATCTAGGCAGGCTAACCCATGTAAAGATGCCTATCTTAGTGAAGATTATATCAGTCTATTTGTTCAATATGATAGGGACCTCATTAGTGAGCTCGAAGCCGTAGAATATGCCTGTGCTTTTAGAGTATCTGATATAGACTATATTGTGTCTGTAAGAACTACTAATTTTGATGACTTTATCCGTAGCTTTAAGAATAAATTTACCATAGATACAAGTTTTCCTTATACCTTATCGGCTGTACAACCAGTAGATGCTGCTAATATAACACAATTTCACGGAGAAACCTTTTTAAATCTTACAGGAAAAGGTACAGTAGCTGCAATTATAGATACTGGAATAGATTATTTAAATCCTCAATTTCAAAATCCTGATGGTACTACAAGAATTGTGGCAATATGGGATCAAACCATTGAAAGTAATGTAACTAATAATGATCCTATAGCCTTTTTTGGTACAATTTACAGCCGTGAAGATATCAATAGAGCTATTCAGGCATCTATTCAAGGTGGAAATCCTTATGATATAGTTCCTTCAAGAGATGAGTTAGGTCATGGTACGAATATGGCTGGTTTAGTTGGGGCAAGAGGATTAAATAATGTAATAGGTGGTGCTCCTGACTGTGAATTTCTAATTGTAAAGCTTAAAGAAGCTAAAACTAGCAATCTTAAGTTAATAGGAATCAATAATAGAAGAAGTACTCCAATTTTTGAAGGTATCGATATTTATCTTGCCTCAAGATTTGTAATAAATTATAATGATGTGAACTTATTAGAACCTATGAGTATTTTATTATCTGCTGGAACAAATTGGGGGGGCCATGAAGGCTTAACTTCCATAGAACAGGATATCGACTTTTTTTCCACTAGAAAGGGCCTCGTGTTCGTAACTAATACTGGAAATCAAGGTGCTAGTTTAACACACGCCACTGGTAGGTTTTTAAAAAGTAACTCTCTACAGATTATCGAGTTTATTGTAGGCTTAAATGAAGATAACTTAGTTCTTATGCTCTGGATTCAAAGGCCCGATAAAGTATCTATAGCTATAATTTCTCCTAGTGGAGAAATCGCCGAACCAGTACAACCTGAACTAGTAGGCACAGAGTTTGAACAAGTTAACCTAATTCTTGAAAGCAGTGTAATTAATATCGCCTTTACAAGTGCTGAATTTGCTAGTGGAAATGAATCTGTATATATAACTATAACCAATCCTAAAGATGGGCTTTGGCAAATAAGGCTTAAGGGAGACTATATAGTTAATGGGGTCTACAACATGTGGCTACCTCAAAGGCCCCTTATTCAGTTAACCACTAGAGTAATAAATCCTAGCCCTTATACTACATTGCAAGCCCCTGCCAATGCTAAAAAAGCTATAACAACCTCCTTCTACGACCAAAATAATAACACCGTAGCTGTAGAATCTGGTAGAGGATTTACTGCTGACAATAGAATTAAGCCTAACTTAACTACTGGTGGTGTTATGGCCTTAACTACTGGACTTAACAATGAAACCATTTTACTTACAGGAGGTTCAGTAGCTGGTGCCGTGTTGTGTGGTGCTACTCTTCTTCTGCTAGAGTGGGGAATTGTCCTTGGAAATGACCCTAATATATATGGGCCTACTGTTATTTCTTATTTCACTAGAGGTACTAGCAAAAGATCTGGTGATATATATCCGAATCCTCAATGGGGCTATGGAATATTAAATCTTCAAGGTTCTTTTGAAAATCTTAGATCCTCTTCCCTGATTACAAGTTCTAATGAATTCATTACCCCAGGAGAAAATCACCTTCCATTTAATTTTTCAATAAAAGTTCCTAAACAATTATATAGAAGAATAGATGATATATAAGGAGGATGTGTAATTTATGAATCTTAAGGACTTAAGGGAAACAACTCCACAAGTAGATATTCCATCACAATACAGCAGATATACAGTTTACTATAGTGGAGATATAATTAGCGCTACCGCCTCCATTCCTCAAATCAACGTTGTAGTACTAACTCCATATCTGGCAGCTATATTTGTAGAGCCTGGATATGAAAATTTACTTGTAACTATACCTAATATTAATGTAATTGAACCTTTCAATAACTATATACTTACACAACTATCACCCTTAGAAACTTCTAACATACTTCAATTCACCGAAGGCAACCCTATATACTTAACTGGAACTGGTGTAATTGTCGGTACCATAGATACGGGTATCGATTACTTAAATGTAGAGTTTACTAGAGAAGACGGAACCTCTAGAATATTATCCATTTGGGATCAAACTGATAATACTGGAACCGCTCCACCTGGAATTAATTATGGTAGCGTATATTCACAAGAACAAATAAATGCAGCTATTAAATTAAATAGGGAAGGTGGTGATCCCTATTCCATAGTCCCAAGGATAGATACTAATGGACATGGAACTCAGTGTGCAGGTATAATTGGAGCTAGAGGTTATGGTGAAATTAAGGGAGCAGCACCTAACTGTGATTTTATAGTAGTTAAACTACTGCCTACAAGGGAGTTAACAGATGCAATAGATCCGTCACTACCTGGCATTCCAGTTTATCGTAGCCCTGATATAGCTACAGCTATGCTTTATCTCTTACAACAACGTTATATATATCAAAAACCCATGGCAATATTTTTACCTATTAGTAGTAATCAAGGTGCTCATAATGGTAGTAGTGCTCTCGAAGAGCTCATTGACTACTACTCTTTTTCTAATAATGTTTCCTTTGCCGTAGGTACTGGTAACCAGGGTAACTCTGAAACTCACGCCTCTGGTTATATAAGTAATACTGGTGAAACTTCATCTGTTGAGTTCTCAGCGGGCCCAAATCAAGAAGATTTAAATATATCTATATGGTGCTCCTATCCGGATAAACTATCTTTGGGGCTAACGTCTCCTAGTGGGCAAGTAATTTCTAGAGTTCCTGTGAAAATTGGTCTAACTACAACCCTTAATTTTTTATATGAAAACACTACTGCTAGACTAGTTTACTATTTCCCTGAAATCATATCTGGCAATCAGCTAATATTTTTGTCATTTTCTAATATTGCTGCTGGTATATGGACTATAAATCTGTTTGGTGATTATATAGTAAATGGTTCTTTTAACGTTTGGCTTGATCAAAGGCCTTTATCTAAGCCTGGTACAGCGCTACTAAATCCTGATAATTTTACAACTCTTACCATACCTTCTACTAGTAATCTAGCTATTACTACTGCATTTTATAACCAAAATACCAATACTATAGGTTCAAGTTCTGGAGTTGGATTCACAGCAAATTATAGAATAAAACCTGACTTAACCTGTGGTGGAGTAAATGTATTGACCACTGGCTTAAACAATACCATCACAACTATCTCAGGTTCCAGTGCAGCCACAGCAGTATTAACTGGTGCTATAACCCTATTTTACCAATGGGCTGTAACCGATGGAAATATTCCTGTATTGTCCTCTGAAAGCATAAAAACTTTTTTAATTAGAGGAACTAGAAAAAGGCCTAATGAGGCCTATCCTAATCAATTTTGGGGTTATGGTATTCTTGATATGGTTGGAGTGTTTGATGCTATTAGGGGAATTTATGCTCAACAGGATCAACTTGCCACCCCTATAGTTATAGAGCCAAGGCCTGTTACTCTTTCAAGATACTGTGATGATAATATAGAAACTGCTCTTCCTATAAGTTTACTAGGTAGATTAAAATATAATGAATAGCATTGAATTAATAAAATACAAAAGGACTATGTGATACTACTAAATAAGCTAAATTTAGTAGTATTATATAGTCCTCTTTATTTGATATTAATCTAGTCTCAAAATAAGTCTAAACTTAAGTCAATTACAATATAACTCAAAAATCCCTAATGTCCATCACTTTTTATTTCCCAATGAATAACAAAGGTTAATATAGCTCTGAGTAATATTATTGCAGCAAGTATATACATCTCATCAAAGTTCCTTACTATTACAGTTTTTAAAATCTCAGCCGCTAGTTTAAACTCCAGTGCAAGAGCCAGTGCTTGTGCAAAATCTACCTTTATAGAATAGTTAACTGGTTTAAATAAGCTTAGAATATATCTATAAAAAGCCTTTATCCCAGCTACTAGGATTACTGTGGTTCCCATTAATTCTAGCATTGAAATAATTGTAGGTATTATCATTGTAGTAATAACATGTTCCAATATTAAAATCCCCCTTAGATAAATTCATTGTTACTCGTATATTATTATATTAATATTGACTTGTCCATTTATTAATAACCACTTATGTAATTGTTTACTATTTATTGCAAAATTTTAGCCCTGAACTTATATAGATTGCTCTATTTAAGTCTAGGGCTATTTTTACTTTAAAATATATAGCTCTTTATCAACTTCATATTGCCTATTAAAATATAATCACCTAAGTATGCCGGTATTAGAAAACTTTCCAAGGTGGATATATCAATACATTGTCTAACCCCTTCATCTATAAAACTAATTTTTCCTTTACCTTCTACACAGGTAAATATAAAAAACTTATTTTTATCACTACTTTCATTATAGCTACCTTTTATATTATATATATCTATATTGAATTTTTCTAAATTAGTATAGTTTTCTATGACTAGATTATTTTTTATACATATAATCTTAGGTTCGCCATTAAAATTAATTGCATCCAATGCCTTATCAACATGAAGTTTTCTTCCTCTATTATAATCATAGACCCTATAGGTAATATCACTATTTTGTTGTATTTCTGCCAACAATATGCCCTTTCCTATGGAATGAAGTAATCCAGTTTCTATTAAAAATAATTCTCCAGGTTTAACTGATATTTTATTCATGCAATCTTCCACAGTTCCATCCTCACAACTTCTCTTAAATTCTTCCTTTGTGCATCCTTTTGTACCGACAATTATTTCTGCTCCTTCTTCACAATCTATAATATACCAGGCCTCAACCTTACCATTATCATTTTCTAATCTATGAGCATACTTATCATTGGGATGAACCTGAACAGATAGATTATCACTAGAATCTATAATCTTTATAAGTAATGGAAAATCTTTATCTATAAATTTATCTGTATATATCTTATCTCCTACAATTAAGTTTTTGTATTCCTTAATTATTTCAATAAGTGCTTTTCCTTTATATTTTCCATTGCTAACAATACTCATTCCATTTTTATGACAGGCAATCTCCCAGCTTTCTCCTATGTTTCCTTTAGGAAGATTTATTCTATATTCTTCTAGTTTTCTTCCTCCCCAAATCTTTTCATAATATAAATTTTCAAATTTAATAGGATACATATTGCCCTCTAATATAAATGTTTATATTTTAAGGTATGCTATGTATCCTAATAAGGTTAATTAAATATTTTTTAATAATGAACTCTTATAAGCCAAAACTTAATATTTTTATCACTCCATCCCAAATCCCAGGGTACATCATTTCTATCAGTATTATGACAAGTAACTAATGCATAGCCTCTAGAATCCGCATTGGTTACAGTGGATATATGTTTAATATCTCCTTTTCTTTCATAAGCAACAAAATCTCCTGGCATAAGTTGATAAGAGGCTTTATATACCTTATCATAAGTTCCGTAGGCTATTACTGACGCCCTACCGCTATGTACCCAATACGCCTTAAATTTATCTGCATTTACCCAGGATGCAGAAGCTTCTCCTTTACAATAATTCCACGCTGAGTTTACTTTAAACTTACCACCTTCATGCAGTATCTGCGAAGCAAAATTTGCACAATCTCCACCTTCTGGATTAAAGTTTCTGTACTCTTTATTGTATTTATACCCAAACTCCTCTTCTGTAGCTGCCCCACAATATTTATTAGCGTATTCTACAGATGCTTTTCTCCTTTCATCTAAAGTTGAAAAGTCTTTCCGCTCTTGGGCTAAGATAAATTCCTTTACATCATCTACCTTTAATTTCTCTAAGTTTAAAGAGTCTGCAAAAGGATCTGTATACCACTCCTTGTTTATCAAGAAATCGTCACCTTTATTGATTAAAGTAAGCACATGATAAGTCCCTATCCTAGCAGCATTAACCTCTTCTGGTCTATCTTCATAAACATACCTATATTCTGTAGAACATGTAAAGTTAACTTTGAATCCATTATCCTTTTCACTTATACGATTTACAACTACCTTAGGAAGTATTTCAGTAATTTTTACCCCCTGCTTTTGCTCCCAGTTGTGAAGATAAATCATTTTTTTCTCTTCATTTTCATAAGCCCATCTACCGTACTTAGTTCCCATATCATAAACAGACTTAATGCTTTCCTCTTCTCCAGTTACAATAGCTCTGTTACGTTTAGAAATGGTCTCTTCAATAAACTTCCCAATTTCTAGCTTTACTTCTTCATCTACCTCTTCAGCATTAGCTCTAGATAAAAGAATATTTGCAATAATAATAGCTAGTAATATTCCAAATATCAACTTCCATGTAAGTATCTTTTTTATGGATCTTATAATGTTCATAAAGGTCCTCCTCATTTTAGATCTTTAGTTAAATATTAATTTAAAGTTCCTTCAATAATGCTAATATATTTATCTACTTTTTCATCTCTTGGCACTTCACCAAACCAATCCATCTCTTCCTTAAAAGTTTCTCCAAAATATCTTGCCTTTATTAGTATCTCTGGTCTATATTCAAAATGAAGAATATCAAAATGCCCCCATTTTCCTCCCCATACAAAGTTATTTTTTTCAAAAACATCTATCAATTCCTTAGGATAGGATAACATCCTCTTTTCTCCAGCCTCTCTAGATGCCCACTTCCAATAGTCACTTGGATTACTATTAATATCAATGGCTATACCATAAGCATGAGGACTTAGCTTTCCTGTACCTGATATAACTCTATAATTAAAAGTTCCATTAACCGGATTTAGGAGGGATGATACAGCTGCATTTCCTAAAGATAATTGTTTTAACTCTTCCATAGCCTTCTTTAAACTTTCTGCTGCTCCATTGTTTTTATTAAATTGGTAGTTTTTATACGGTGATGGAACACCTATAAGGTTTGATGATACTTCCCTTTCACTACCTCCATAAACTTCATTTAGCAAATTATAATTTCTAAATCTACCTGGATCTCTATTTATATCTAAAAGCTTATCAGGCATACTAAGAGGATAAGTATCTTCTAGTATATCTTGAATGTCGGCATTATCCATTTTTCCATTAAAGTCCTTAGATTGCTTATCATCATATAGTATTTTCTTTCCTGAAACAGTTATGATAAATACCCCTCCTTCTTCACTTTTTTCAACTCCAGTTATGTACTCTGGATATGCCATCATTAAAGTGAGAATATCTTGTTTCATTGTAATATTGTAATTTGTATCATTATTTCCTTCTATATCATCTGCAAATACTGTCATATTATTAACTAAAGTAAGTAATATCGTTAAAATTATAGCTCCAAATAAAAATAACTTTTTCATATATATCCTCCTAGCAAATAACTTACACAAAAATTGATCTTATGATCTTATTCAAAATAAAAAATAGGTTAAAGGTATCCTTTAGCCTATTTTGTGTAAATATACAATTATTTATGACTGGTAAATTAATGAGTTTTTTTAATAAAATTATCTTTATTTTTATTTTCAAATTCTAAAAGTCTACTTTTAATATCTGTATGATTCCCTGCATATCCTACCAATTTGCCATTCTTACCAATAACCCTATGACATGGAACTATTATAGGAAACTCATTAGCTCTATTAGCTCCACCTATCGCTCTTACACCTTTAGGATTACCAATTGCTATAGCAATATCGCTATAACTTCTAGTTTCTCCATAGGGTATATTTATAAGTTCCTCCCAAACTTTACTTCTAAATTCTGTAGTACTTACTGACAATGGCAAATTAAATACTTCTCTTTGTCCATTAAAATATTCTTTTAACTGAGTTATAGCAGTTAAGCACCTATCCCTATTATGTTCTAAATTTGCCTTATTCAATTCATAGTATTCTCTCCATCCATCTTGAAAAAGTTCTATCTTCACTATACCCTTTTCATCCATAACCACATATATAGTTCCTATAATAGAATCAAAGTAATCATACCACATAAAGTTCCCTCACTTTCGTTATAAACAGAATTCTTAGCTTCTTTTAAGCTTTACTAGCATAATTCTAAGTATCAGTATTTTTGATACTTAGAATTCGTTGTCCTTTAGGTGAAATCGTTATCCATGGACGTATCAGCTCTTTACTCCACTTTAAAAGAAGTGGGAGTATTAGAGCTGGTAGTCATCGGATAAAATTAAAAGATGTTAATATATATATTAACATCTTCTCAATTATTTTATAACATATTTTATTTAATTAAGGTCCTGGTTGCAATCTAATTTCTTCTTCTATTTCAGTTTCTATAGTGCATAAATCTAATCTAGAGTTTATATACTGAGTTTTTAATTTCATATAGCTGCCCCAGGTACATATACTACAATCTAAAACATCAATAAGTTCATCTATTAAGCAACCAACTTCTTGTGCTCTTTTAAGGGCATCTTTAATATCCCTTTTATTAGCAATGGTAATGCAGTTTACACTGCTTGCTGTATCAACTAAGATTTTATAGGAACCTACCAGTTTACATAACTGCTCTATAGTAAAACCTAGGTCTCTTCCATAACTTTCAATAACTCTTCTCTGCGCCATAAACTCCTACCTTAAAAATGCTTCATTGTAAATATATTATTCCACTCTACAAATTATTATTCTAATTCTCCATTATTTAAAAAATATATTCACTTTTCTATTAGGACCCTTAGATAGTGCTACTATCTGCGAAACCCGTTTCCTTGTCTAACTCAAAATATACTTACCATCCTTGACTTATTATTTATTTTCAGATGCCTTATACATTCTTCTTTAAGTTTCTAGTAGCTACCACGTCTACTCCAGTCCCTAAAATATCCTTTACTATAATATCTCCAATAGAAATTGGGGCTTGTAATTCTATAGAATTTAATACTTCCATAGCTTTGAAATTTAACTCCTTTGGAATAGGTGCCTTTGTTTTTACTGGTATAACTGAGAGTTCACCATCTTTAACTTTTACTGTAGTTGTTATAACTCTTACAGGATTAGTTACTTCATTTATCCCATAAATTTCACCTCTTTTGCAAGTATTTCCTGTAACCTCTTTTGTTTCAGTATTTATTTTTAGATGACATCCCATAGGACAACTTATACAAATTAATTTTTTTATCATATTATTCACCATCCTCTAGAGAAATTGTTATATCTCCTGTAATCTTTTCTAATTGAGTTTTGTTAAGCAAAATCTTTTCCATCTCTGATGGTGCTAAGTGATTTCTTTTAAAGCTGGCGATTTTATCATCTCCACATCTAACCACAAGACTCTTATTATGATATATATTATTTACTCTCATAAATATGGTTAGCTTATCTTCTACAGCCTCTACATTTAATCTTTGAGGAACTGTATAATTAACTCTATCACCATTTATTATATTTACATAGTTTCCTTTAACCTCTTTACCTTTAATATATTTAGCCGCACAAATTCCAGCATGTTTAGATTCTGCACTAACAAAGTCTACTAAGTCATGAACATGGACTACATTTCCACAGGCAAAGATTCCTTCTACAGAAGTTTCCATGCTTTCATTCACTATAAGTCCATTGGTTCTTCTATCCTTATCGATGCCAGCCTTAGAAGATAATTCATTTTCAGGTATTAGCCCTACAGATAATAATAAGGTATCACAATCAAACTCTATTTCAGAGCCCTTTATTGGCTTTTTATTTTCATCTACCTTAGCGATTACCACCTTTTCTAGCCTCTTTCTTCCTACAACCTTAGTTACAGTATGAGATAAGTAAAGTGGTATATCATAGTCATTTAGGCACTGAACTATATTTCTATTAAGCCCATTAGAATAAGGCATAAGCTCTACTACAGCCTTAACTTTTGCACCTTCTAAAGTCATTCTTCTTGCCATAATAAGACCTATATCACCAGAACCTAAAATCACAACTTCCTTTCCTGGCATATATCCTTCCATATTGATATATCTTTGAGCTGCTCCTGCAGTAAACACCCCTGAAGGTCTATCCCCTGGCATATTTATAGCTCCTCTAGTTCTTTCCCTGCATCCCATAGCAAGAATAATAGCTTTTCCATTTAGAACTAAATATCCATCTTCCTCATTTATCATATGAATTTCTTTATTTTCTTTTATTTCTAATACCATAGTATTAAGTTTAACCTCAACTCTGGTGTCATTTATCATATCAATAAATCTTTGAGCATACTCAGGACCTGTAAGCTCTTCTTTAAAGGTATGAAGTCCAAATCCATTATGAATACATTGATTTAGTATTCCTCCAAGTTCTCTATCTCTTTCTATTATTAGTATTTTCTCTACTCCATTATTATAAGCTTCACAAGCTGCTGCAAGTCCCGCTGGACCTCCACCTATTACTATTAAATCATACATAAATGTTTCCTCCTATTTAGTTCTTCCGATTAAAATATATGAGCCATCACTTTCTTGAACTATATCTTCCATTGGAACACCTAGTTCTCTTGCAATTATTTCTTGAACTCTAGGACCACAGAATCCACCTTGACATCTTCCCATACCTGGTCTACATCTTCTCTTTACTCCATCCAGGCTTACTTGTCCGAAGGATCTCTTTATACTATCTATAATTTCCCCTTCTGTTATGTCCTCACATCTACAAATTATCTTTCCATATCTACTGTCCTTTTTAATAAGTTCTGCTTTTTCTTCAATAGATAATTCCATGAAATTAATTTGCTCTCTAGTATTTTTAAAGCTTTTCTTTAACTCAGCCTTAAGTCCAGAGTTTTTGAGAATCTCCACTACATCTAAAGCCACTGCTGGTGCTGAAGATAGCCCTGGTGACTTCATTCCTGCGGCATCTATAAAGCCCTTTACATCTTCAGCTTCTCCTACAATAAAATCTCCACAATCAGGATTTGCTCTAAGTCCCGCAAAATTTCTTATACTTTCTCTATAATTAATTTTATCTGTGGTTCTCATAGCAGTATTTTTAATAAACTCTAAATTTTCAACTGTAGTTGCCACATTATCTTTATCATCTACACTTTCCGCATCTGGCCCAAATAACAGATTTCCATGAACTGTAGGAGTAACCAATATGCCTTTACCAAATTTAGAAGGGCATTGGAATATGGTATGGCTAACTACACTGCCTTGGCTTTTGTCCATAACAAAGTATTCTCCCTTAATAGGATTTATCTTAAAGATTTCTTTACATACTAAGTTGTGCACTTTATCAGCATAAACTCCTGCTGCATTAATTACATATTTGCTTTCTATAACTTCCCCTTCAGCTGTATTTATAATAAAATGTTCTTTCTTTTCTATACCCATTACTTGTCTATTTAATTTAACTTCTCCCCCATTTTCTACTCCATTTTCCACAAGAGCTATTGTGTATTCAAATGGACCAACAATTCCTCCTGTCGGTGCATATAGTGCACCCATAACCTTATCACTTAAATTAGCCTCTTTTTCAATGACTTCTTCTTTATTTAAAATTTTTAGCCCTTTAACACCAATTTTATTTCCATTGTCATATAACTCTTTTATGGTTTCCATATCTTCTTCATCAAAGCCAATTACTAAAGATCCATTTCTTTTAAAAGGTACTGATAACTCATTACAAATTTCTTCAAACATCTCATTACCCTTAACGTTATACTTTGCCATTAAAGTTCCTACCTTAGGATCGTAACCTGCATGGACAATGGCTGAATTTGCCTTAGTCGTCCCCATTGAAACATCATTTTCCTTATCTATTATCACCACTTTTAAATCATATTTCATAAGTTCTCTAAATATCGAAGCTCCAATTACTCCAGCACCTATTATAGCTATATCATACATTAAAATTTCCTCCTTAAATCGCAAAAAAGACAAGCCAAAACAAGGATATAACTCCTTATTTTGTGCTTGTCTCTAAATCTCTAATCAGCACTAATATTTCATTTATACTAATACTATATCACTTTTTTAAAAAAGTGTCCATGAAACTACCTCTAAGTTATTAAACTTAAAGGTCTAATTTACTTTTTATATAGCATTTCTACGTGAGGAATGTTATCTTCTAAGTATTCCTCTGATACTTGTTTAAATCCAAGACTTTCATAGAACCTCTTTATATAAACCTGGCCAGATAATCTAATTTCAGTAGAATTAAGATTTTCTTCTATAAACTTAATTCCTTCTAACATCATTCTTCTACTTAGTCCTTTATTTCTATGGGTCTCCTTAACTAATACTCTTCCAATAGATATCTCATCATAAGAGATTCCCTTATTAACTATCCTCAAATACCCAACTACTTCATTTTCTTCTTCTACATACAAGTGATATGAATTATAGTCTTTATTATCACAATCTTGATAAATACAAGTTTGCTCTACTACGAATACTTCATTCCTTACTCTTAAAATCTTATACAATTCTTCTGTAGTTAATTCATTAAATTTCTTTACTTTAAATTCCATAGCCTACCTCCATAAAATAAATTTAACTAATCTTCTTCCCATTGTCTAGTCCTGGCAACAGCCTTTTCCCATCCAGCATAAAGTTTCTCCGAAGTCTCTTTATCACAGTTTGGCATGTAAGTCTTACTAGCAAACCACTTCTCTGCAATTTCTTCTTTACTCTTCCAAAAACCTACTGCAAGACCAGCTAAATATGCAGCCCCTAAGGCTGTAGTTTCAGATATTATCGGTCTAGTAACCTCTTGACATATAATATCTGATTGAAATTGCATTAAGAATCCATTTCTACTTGCTCCTCCATCTACCTTTAGCTTTTCAATTCTATATCCAGCATCCTCAGACATAGCATCAATAACAGCCTTTGATTGATATGCTATCGATTCTAAAGCTGCTCTTATAATATGATTTCTATTAGCTCCACGGGTTAATCCAAAGATAGCTCCCCTTGCATACATGTCCCAGTACGGTGCTCCAAGTCCTACAAAGGCAGGAACTACATATACTCCACCATTATCCTCTACCTTATTAGCAAAATACTCAGTATCAACAGCATCAGTTATCATTCTTAATTCATCACGAAGCCATTGAATAACTGCACCTCCAACAAATACAGAACCTTCAAGAGCGTATTGAACCTTTCCATCTATACCTATTGCAATGGTGGTTATTAATCCATTTTTACTTCTAATTATCTCATCTCCTGTATTCATTAATAAGAAGCATCCTGTACCATAAGTATTCTTAGCACTTCCTTTTTCAAAACAAGCTTGCCCAAATAAAGCAGCCTGTTGATCTCCTGCTATTCCAGCTATAGGAACTCTAATTCCTCCATTTCCACCTAGGTTAGTGTGACCATATACCTCTGAGGAATTTTTAACTTCAGGTAACATTGATTTAGGAATTTGCAATATGTCTAGTATTTTTTCATCCCACTTTAATTCCTTAATATTATACAGCATAGTCCTTGAAGCATTAGTATAATCTGTTACGTGAACTCTTCCATTAGTAAGTTTCCATACTAGCCAAGTATCTACAGTTCCAAATAAAAGCTCTCCTCTTTCAGCCCTTTCTCTAGCTCCATCCACATTATCTAAAATCCACTTAATCTTAGTTCCCGAAAAATATGCATCAATCAATAATCCTGTATTTTCTTTTATATATTCACTAAAGCCTTCATTTACTAACTCATCGCATATATGAGCTGTTCTTCTACATTGCCATACAATTGCATTATATATAGGCATCCCTGTATTTTTATCCCATACAATAGTAGTTTCCCTCTGATTAGTTATTCCAATGGCTGCTACATCCTTTTGTGATATATTACATTTTGCCATAACCTCTTGAAGCATAGAGTACTGACTACTCCATATCTCCATAGGATCATGTTCTACCCATCCTTCCTTAGGATATATTTGTATAAATTCCTTCTGGCTCACTCCTAATATGTTTTGTTCCTTATCAAAAATTATAGCCCTAGAACTTGTAGTCCCTTGGTCTAATGCAATTATATAATCTGCCATTTTAATCCTCCATCCATAAATTACTTAAATATTTATGTATAAACAGAATTCTTTGCTTCAGAGGGAGTTTTTACTCCCACTGAAGCTTAGAAATCGTTATCCAGGGACGTAGCAGCCCTTTACTCCCACTTTGAAGAAGATGGGAGTATTAGAGCTGATAGTCATCATATAAAATTATTATCATCAATAATAAAATAAAAAGGCACATAAAACTAGCATTCTAGTCTTATGTAGCCTCTCTCATCACTCTTCGCCTACATAGCCCAAATTTCTTCCTTTGTAGTAGATACACAGGTTGCCCCTGATTTTAAAGCTGTTATTATCTCTTCTTTACTTTCAATAAGTCCTCCAGCAACGATAGGTTTATTAGACTTTTCTGCAAGTTTTTCTATAACCTTTGGTATAACCCCTGGCAATACCTCTATAGCATCGCAAGCTTCTCCAAGATGCTTTATTGCATTATTCAGTGAAAGAGTATCAAATATAAATACTCTTTGTATTGCTAATAAATCATAAGCCTTGGCATATTTAATTACCTGAGGTTTTGTACTTATTACACCTTTAAACTGAGTTTCTTTTCTTAAGTATTTTATTCCAACTTCTCTATTCGTAATACCATCTACTAAATCAATATGAACTATACCTATCTTATTTTTAGAATTAATCTTTTCACTTGTATCTTTAATATTAAGTATATCACCAAATAGAACAAATATTACCTGAACATCTGAATCTAGTGCTATATCTAGCTCTCTCTCATTCTTAACTGCTGCTATTATAGGATTTTCCTCTAATAACTTTATCAAATCCATACATAACTCCTTTTCGGAACTGTTTTAACATGTTTTTTTAATTATTACATGTTTAATTTTTTTTGTCAATTCAGTTAAATTTCAATGACAAACAATTCTCACAAAAGTATGAACTCCCTCATAATATATATAGTAAAAATTTTTAAGGAGACATGCTATGGAAGCTAAGAATATATATAAAGCAGATTTACCTTATCCAAAAATAAGTTGCCAGGATAAAAATAAATCTTATGCTAGCTTAATACAAATTAACTATGCCGGTGCTATTTCAGAATTAACCTCCGTAAATCAATATATGTATCATAGCCTAGCTATGTCTGATAAATTTGAAGATGTATCCCATTGCTTAAAGCACATAGCTAGTGTAGAAATGGAACACCTAGAAATCTTGGGGAAGCTTATCATTGCTCTTGGTGGAAATCCTAGATTTGAAATTAATAAAAGACATTGGTCACCTAAATTTATTGAATATGGCTCAAATTTAGCCTCCATGCTTCGTGAAGATGTAGATGGTGAAAAAGCAACCATTAGACAATACAAAGAAACAATAAAATTAATTAAAGATGAAAAAGTCAGGGAAACACTTGAAAGAATAATAAAGGATGAAGAAGTTCATATTAAAACTTTAGTTTTACTTTACAATGAGGTTTGTAGAAGAAGATAAAATTAATAATAAAAAGATTAGCCGATAAATTCTAATTCTTACTTTATCGGCTAATCTTTTATTTATAAAATTAATAAACTTAATATTAAATAAACTTAACATAATTATTTTTTGCCTTCATAGAGTTTTGTTCCTGGTAATATTACCTTAAAACAATCTTCTGCCCTAGAGTTTATAAAAGTCACATTTTTCTTGAAAGGACTTTTTATTCTTCCAAACCCACCTTCATTATTTAAAAATCTTTTGTTTTCATCTAGTGTTACTAGTTTCTCATAAAGCCACATGTTTCTTCTATTATAGTTAATTCTTTTTCCTGTGGAATTATTCTGAATCATTTGTCCTGGGCTATTAATAATTATACTGTTTCTAGATATTACTACTTCTATTACTCTATCTATGGAAGAATATTCTCTGTAAAGTACTGCATTATTTATTGCCTCCACTATAGCTCCTATAGGATAATTCTTGGGTAATATCTTTCTTAGTATATCTTCACTTTTCTCTATCATAGATAAGAGATTACCTTGTACAATATTTACTCGTTCTTTTACCTTCCCTAAATTATTAGTTATTCTAATCATATTTTGAGGTATACAAAGGCTATTATTATCAGAGAATACTAAAAGTCCTCCTAATGTACACTTATCTTCTCCAATATCCTTATCTGTATATGCTATTCCCGCACTTCTCATAAGAAATTTCTCATTAGAACTATTTATAACTATGCCTTTATTCTGAAAATATTTTTTTACTATTTCCATGTTTATAAGACTTATGTCACTTCTCACGACTTGGGAAGTTTCAATATAAAAATCTAAATTCTCCTCAAAGGCTTCTACTAGCTCCTGTTTCCTCATAGTATCAGTGGTAGAGCCTCTTCTAATATAAAATGCTCCATTCTCCTTAAGTTGGTATGGCTTTTGCTCTCCATCATATATTGTTATTATACAAATCCTTTTTTCTCTTATATTATACTCATCTACAGATATTGGAATTGGTGGTTCACATCTAGAAGATATTATTTGCTGTACTTGTTCTTCTGTGAAAACTTCACTTTCATCTAAGCCTATTAACTCTTTTGTTTTGTCCTCAACACCTACAACAATATATCCTCTTCCACCCTTTGAATTAGCAATTGCACAAATGTCTTTAGCAAGTTCCTTTTTTCCACTTTCAAAATCTAAAGAAAGCTTTTGTTTAAAATCTAACTTTAACCCTTCTTGCCGTTTTATGATAGACATTATTTTCTTAGTATCCATTACCTCACCTCAATTCCCTATATTAATATAGTATTAAAAAGGACATATATATGACTTTATAAATATATAAGATTTAACGAATATATCTAATAATACTAATCCTTATTGAGCTTAGTTTTGATTACATTCTTTAAAGTATTAATAGCCTTCTCCTTATTATCATTATTATCTATAGTAATATAAGCATATTTTTTATAAAGCTCATACCTTTCTTTATGTAAGTCATATAACTTTTCTTTTCTGCCTTTTAAAAGAGGTCTATTTGAAGTATCCAAGGTTTCTATTATATTTTCTGGTTTTCTGTCTATAAATATTATACATCCACTTTCCCCTAAAGTATCCATGTTCTCTTTTCTCTTTATAACTCCACCACCAGTGGCAATAAGAGTATTTTCTAATTTAGAAGCCTCTTTAACAGCTTCCATTTCCCTATCTCTAAAGAATTCTTCGCTAATATTAAACATTTCCTTTATGGTCATATTATTTTTTTCTTCTATATATTCATCTAAGTCAATAAACCTTATTTCTTCTTCTTTACTAATTATGCTACCTAAACATGTTTTCCCACATCCTGATAGACCTATTAATATGATATTATTCAAAACTCTTCTCCCTTCTAGAATACCTATATATTATTCTACTAAGGCATCTGAAAATAAATAATAAGTCAAAGATGGAAAGTATATTTTGAGTTAGACAAGGAAACAGGTTCTGCAGATAGTAGCACTATCTAAGGGTTCTGTTGACGCAGTATAACACAAAATAGACAAGCATTCTGACTTATTTATTTTTTGAAGATGCCTAAAGCATCATATCTAAGATAGCAATGGCAGTGACACACTCCACTACTGGTACTGCTCTTTGTACTATACAAGGATCGTGCCTTCCCTTAATTTCTAAAACATCATCAGCTTTTGTCTCCATATTTACAGTTTTCTGTGGTAAAGCTATAGATGGTGTTGGTTTAAATGCTACTGAAAATGTAACTGGCATTCCAGTTGTTATTCCCCCTAGAACACCTCCATTATTATTTGAATAAGTCCTTACATCATTACCGTCTATATAGTATTCATCATTTGCCTCACTACCCCTTAAGGCTGCAATGTTGAATCCTTCTCCAAATTCTACTCCCTTAACTGCTGGAATAGAAAATAGCATATGGGATAATACACTTTCTACAGAGTGAAACATTGGATTTCCAAGTCCCACTGGTAAGTTAATAACAGCTCCCTCTATGACCCCTCCAATAGAATCTCCTATGGCTTTAACTGTTAAAATTTCTTCTTTCATTTCTTTGGAAATAATTTTATTCAAAGTAGGAAATCTATCTTTCCTCAATTCTTCTAATAATTCTTTTGTTATATTTATTTTATCAAAACCATCATCCTTTATCTTTCCAATGGACTTTATATGCGCACCTATATATACACTATGTTCCTTTAATATATCCTTACATATTGCTCCTGCAAAAACTAGAAGAGCTGTTAGTCTCCCAGAAAAATGTCCACCACCTCTATAGTCATTATATCCTCCATATTTAATCATGGCTGGATAATCACAGTGGCTAGGTCTCAGCTTCACCTTGAGCTCCGAATAATCCCTTGACTTAATATTATTATTTTCAATTATGGCTGACAGTGGTGCTCCCGTAGTTCTTTCTTGAAAAATTCCACTTAACACTTTAGGTATATCCTCCTCCACCCTCTGTGTAGATAGGGAATCTTGGCCTGGGGCTCTTCTTCGCATTTCTTCATAAACAAAGTCAAAGTCTATTCTATGACCTACGGGCAATCCATCAATTACAACTCCTATGGCCTCACCATGGGATTCCCCAAAAATTGATACCTTTATTTTATTTCCTATAATGGAACTCATCACATTCACCCCCTAATTTTAAATAATCCTTAAAGAAATTAGGATAAGATTTCTCTACAGCACTAGGATTATTTATAATTACCTCTTCTGTAGCCCTTGTAGCTGCTATTGCCAAAGCCATTACTATTCTATGATCATTGTGAGAATTAACTTCTCCACCCTTTAATTCACTAACTCCTGATATTATTAAAGAGTCTTCTAACTCTATTATATTTGCTCCTAGTTTACTTAACTCTGTAGTTATAGCATGTAATCTATCACACTCTTTAATTCTAAGCCTTTTAGCATTTATTATTCTAGTTTCCCCCTCTGAAAGACTAGCAAGCACCGTAAGAATTGGAACTAAATCTGGACAATTAGAAGCATCTATTTCTATCCCTTTAGTCCTAGACGGATTTACTTTTATACCTTCTTCACTTTCATCTATACTACATCCCATTGCCTCTAAAATATCTAATATGACCTTATCCCCTTGAAGAGAGTTTTTATTTAATTCAGAACATATTATGGGAGAACCCAATGCTCCTGCTACTAGAAAGAAGGCCCCTTGAGAATAATCTCCCTCTATGTAATAGTCTCTACTATGATATCTTTGAGCTCCCCTAATATTAAATTCTTTATAATTATTATTTTCTATTTCTATGCCAAAATCCTTTAATACTTCCAAAGTAAGATCTATATATCCTTTAGATTCTAATTTTGTAGTTATCTCAATTTTAGAATTGCCTTTTATAAGAGGGAGTGAAAATAGTAATCCTGTTATAAATTGTGAACTAATATCTCCCCTGACTCTATATGTACCACTAGTTAGTTTTCCACTTACCTTCAAAGGCAATCCTTCCCCTTTCGTTGAGTATTCTATGCCCTTTTCCCTAAAAATATCATAATATGGATCTAGTGGTCTTGAAATTAACTTCCCTTCTCCATGAAATACATAGTCTCCTTTTTTAGTTAAAGCTAGTGGAATAAGGAACCTTAGGGTAGACCCAGATTCATTGCACTTTAAATCAAGGCTCTTATCATAGGAAAATATATTACTTCCATCAATGTGCAAACTATGATACTCTGTATTAAGAACTGCTCCTAACTCCTTCATTATATCCATTGTAGCTTCAATATCCTTAGAAAATTGTATATTATCCACTCTAGATATACCCCTGCTTAAAGTAGCTGCAATTATCCCTCTATGACCTAAACTCTTAGAAGGAGGAACAACTATATTTCCTTTTAGTAATTTAGGTTTTATTATAATTTTATCCACCTTTTCCCTCCTAAATGAATTTTTCTAATTCCTCATCATTGACACTATTAATAAAAGCTTGACCTATATCTTTAATAAGAATCAAGTTTATAAAATTTCCTATTGTCTTTTTATCTACTGAAATAGCATCAATAATATCTTCTCTACTTTCCCCTTGCAAATTGTAGGGCAAATTAAATTTGTCTAGTAGCGTTTTTATTCTATTAGCTACTCCATTCTTACATATATTTAACTCTTCACATCTAAGAGCTATGTAATACATTCCTATAGCTACAGCTTCTCCATGAGAAACTCCCTTATAATTTTGAAGCTTTTCTATAGCATGACCTATGGTATGGCCAAAATTTAAAATCATCCTCTCTCCATTGTCCTTTTCATCCTGCTCTACTACATGTTTTTTTATACTACAGCATCTATATATGATATCCTCCATATTTTCAAATAAAGCTTCATAGCTTTCTATACTTTCAAACTTTTCAAAGAGCTCTTTATCCTTTATTAACCCATATTTTATAGCTTCTCCTAATCCATCATTTACATATCTCTTCTCTAAAGTTTTAAGCACCTGAGGATCTATGTAAACTGCCTTAGGATGATAAAAACTGCCTATTAAATTTTTTCCCCTAGGTAAATCAACAGCTACCTTTCCCCCTATAGAAGAATCTATTTGAGCAAGTAGTGATGTTGGAATTTGAACAAAAGGAATTCCCCTTAAAAGAGTAGCTGCACAAAAACCAGCTAAATCCCCAATTACGCCTCCACCTAAAGCTATAATTAAGTTTCCTCTATTTAATCTAAAATCTAAAAGCTCATTATAAAGTCCTACTAGGGATTCTACTGATTTACTACCTTCTCCGGGTTTCAAAACTACTTTTAAAACATTAAAGTTATTATCCTCTAAAGACCTAATAGTTATATCTCCATAAAATCTATCTACATTTTCATCAGTAATTATAGCTATTTTATTTCCTTTATATATCTTTGAAACTTCTTCACCTATATTATTTATAATTTTTGATTTAATAAGAATTTCATAATTATTATCTGGAAGGTTTATTTCTAACTTTTTCATACTTCTTCCTTTCCATTAAAAGTTAAAACACTTAACTCTTAAAATTAATTCATATATTAAATTATATCCTAAGGCTAGTATTTCATCTATAATAAAAACTGTCTCAAAAACTTAATTTTGAGACAGTTTTGTTGAATTAGAACTTAATAAATTCCCTATAATTATCTTCTTTAAACCCTACTAATACTTTATCTCCATCTATAAGTATAGGTCTTTTTACTAACATTCCATTTGTAGCAAGAAGTTCTATGGCTTCCTCTTTTGACATATCTTTAATCCTATCCTTTAAATTCATTTCCTTGTAAAGCTTTCCTGAGGTATTAAAGAATTTTTTAATTTCAAGTCCACTTTGCTCAAGCCATAAAGCTAACTCTTCCTTAGTTGGATTATTCTCCACTATATGTCTATCCTCAAAATCTATATTATTCTCAACAAGAAACTTCTTTGCTTTAATACATGTAGTACACTTTGGATACTGAATAAATAATATGCTCATATATCTTCTCTCCTTTTATTTTAAATAGTTTCTTTACTGTTATTATAAAATATTTATTACTAATTATTATACATTAATCAATTATTTTTTCATATATGAATTCACAAATAGAAACTTATGTAATATATTACTTCTTTTACATCATGTACATTGTGCATTAATATAAATAGTGTAAAATATAATATAGTATTACATATACATTCCTGTATATATTTTATAATTTAAATTGGGGGATTTTTTATGAAATTTTTTAACACATCTTCTGTTATGATTGAGGAAGCTAAAAAAGCTGAACACAAACATAATCCGTTTCTTAACTTACTTATATCTATAATCCTTATTCTGGTAAGTCAGATTATACTTATCTTACCTATGGCTATAATAGGGATTATAATTGCAGTTAAGAATAATGGATAACCCAGCATTAAATCTTATAAATTTATTTAGCACTGGATTTTTAATTATAATTTGTATTCTATACTGCAAATTTAGTGAAAAAAGAAATCTTCGTTCTATGGGATTAATAAAAAAAAGTGCCTTTAAAGAATATGGTATTGGGTTAATAATAGGACTTATTATGTTTAGTTCCATTGTATTAATTTTAATGCTCTCTGGTCAATTATCCTTTGTTAGTGTCACCCTTTCTTCTCTTCCTATAATTATTCTTTACTTTATTGGATTTATGATACAAGGTGCCAGTGAAGAATTTTTATGTAGAGGCTTTTTATTAACTTCCATTGCTGCTAAAAATGGAATTATTCTCGGTATTATTTTAAATTCTTGTCTATTTGGACTTCTTCATCTTTTCAATGCAGGATTTTCTATACTACCACTGATTAATATTATTTTAGTTGGTATATTCTTTTCTGTTTATGCTTATCGTACAGATAATATTATTGGAGCATGTGCAATTCACTCCATGTGGAACTTTGCTCAAGGTAATATATATGGAATTCTTGTTAGTGGAATGAACATAGGCCCTTCTATATTTAAAGTTAATAACTTTAGTGAATCTTTACTTTCTGGTGGTGCCTTTGGAGCTGAGGGCGGACTTGCTTGTACAATTGTATTAATTATATCTACATTGCTTGTAGTATTTATTCCTAAAAAATCTATTTCTACATCATCTAGTTAATCATTTTAAATGAAACTATATAAAAATCATGAAATAGTTATATATGGAACTATATTACTACTTTTATATATCCCTATATAACTATATAACTATTTAACTAGTTGTTGCGACCATGCGGGTTTGAAGGGATTTTGTAAATAAAAAGTAAATTAAATTTATTATAAGGAGACTTTTATGGATACTTTATTAGCGTTTGTTCCTATGTTAATTATTTTACCAATAATTTTATTATTTTGGGGTTTATGCATTTATGTACTTATACTTATAATTAAAGCTTTAAAAATATATATCAATAAAAACTCATAATTACTTCCTATTATATGAGCTTCTGTTTTTGAATTATTTGCTAGTCTTTATAAAATGTTGAGCTTGCACTTTAATATAAGAGCAAGCTCAACATTAATTTAGAATTTAGCTTATTTTTCTGGCTTTTTATTCTTGAATTGATAACTTCTTATAGTTATTATATCTTTCCATAGCATCTGCTTCTGTTTTTGCAAATAGTTCTTCTGCTACCTCTGGGAATACCTTAGCTAAGGATGCATATCTAACCTCACCTAATAAGAAGTCTTTAAAGCTTCCATTTGGTGCTTTTGAATCTAATGAGAATGGGTTTTTAGTTCCTTTCAAGTCAGGGTTATATCTATAAAGGCTCCAATATCCACATTCCACAGCTCTCTTTTCTTCTTCTTGTGAATTAGCCATACCACCCTTAATACCATGACTAATACATGTAGAGTAAGCTATTATTAGAGATGGTCCGTCATAAGCTTCTGCCTCAGCAATAGCTTTAACAGTTTGGTTTTTGTCTGCTCCCATTGACACTTGAGCTACATATACATAACCATAGCTCATAGCCATCATCCCTAAATCCTTCTTCTTAGTTCTCTTTCCTGAAGCTGCAAATTTAGCTACTGCAGCTGTTGGAGTTGATTTTGAAGATTGACCACCCGTATTAGAATAAATTTCTGTATCAAATATTAGTACATTTATATTTTCTCCAGATGCTAATACATGGTCAAGACCACCATATCCTATATCATAAGCCCAGCCGTCTCCTCCAAATAGCCATTGTGATCTTCTAACGAAGAACTCTTTATCCTCTAGTATCTTCTTAGCTATTTCACTATTTTCCTTCTCAAGAACTTGTGTTAACTTAGCTGCTCTATCCCTTGTGCCTTCACCATTATCTATGTTATCTAACCAATCTTGTAATACAGGTTTAGCTGCCTCTGAAATATCATTGCTACTAAGAGCTTCTCTTATATTTTGTGCAATTCTTTCTCTTATAGTCTGAACAGCTACATACATTCCAAAACCATACTCTGCATTATCTTCAAACAATGAGTTAGCCCATGCTGGACCGTAACCTTGTTGATTAGGTCTATACGCTGTTGAAGGTCCTCCTGCTGCCCAAATTGATGAACAACCAGTAGCATTAGCTATCATCATTGTATCTCCAAATAGTTGGGTTACAAGCTTAGCATATGGAGTTTCTCCACATCCTGCACATGCACCTGAGAATTCAAGTAATGGTTGCTGAAATTGACTACCCTTAACAGTATTCTTATTAATTGAAGTCTTCTTGTTTACAACTTTTTCTACAGCATAATTCCAAACTTCTATCTGATCATGTTGACTATCCTGTGGCTTCATAACTAAAGCTTTTTCCTTAGCTGGACAAACTTCTGCACAGTTTCCACATCCAGTACAATCTAAAGGTGTAACTCCTATATGGAAGAACATAGGATTTTCAGCTTTAAGCCCTTTAGCATCTAAAAGTTTCATATCCTTTGGAGCATTTTCCTTTTCTTTTTCATCTAGTAAGAAGGCTCTAATAGTTGCATGCGGACATACGTAAGAGCATTGATTACATTGAATACAGTTTTCTGGTATCCACTGTGGTACATTTACTGCTATTCCTCTCTTTTCAAATGCAGTAGTACCAGCCATGAAGGTACCATCGTCCACTCCTTCTCTGACTAAAGTAGAAATTGGAATAGCGTCTCCTTCCATTCTATTCATAGGTTCAACAATGTCTTTAATAAATTCAGGATATTCCTTTATTATATCTAACTTATCATCCTTAGAATCCTTCCATTTACTTGGAACTTCTATTTTAACTATGGAATTTATTCCTGAATCAATAGCAGCATGGTTCATATTTACTACTTGATCACCCTTCTTACCATAGGATGTTATAACTGCATCTTTTAAATATTTAACTGCATCTTCAATTGGTATAATATCCGCTATCTTAAAGAAGGCAGCTTGCATTATCATGTTTATTCTTCCACCTAAACCAATATCTTGAGCTATTTTAACTGCGTTTATAGTATAAAAATCTATATCATTTTCTGTAATATATCTTTTTAAATCTGCTGGTAATCTATCCTCTAAGTCTTTTTCCGTCCATTGAGTATTTAAAAGGAATTTTCCTTTCTTCTTTAATCCCTGTAATAAATTGTAGCTATAAACATAGGCTTGATTATGACAAGCAATAAAATCAGCCTTATCAATAGTATAATGAGACTTGATTGGCTTATTCCCAAATCTTAAGTGAGATACAGTTATACCACCTGATTTTTTAGAGTCATAAGAAAAGTATCCTTGAGCATACATATCTGTATGATCCCCAATAATTTTTATAGCACTCTTATTAGCTCCAACAGTACCATCAGAACCTAATCCCCAGAACTTACATGAAGTTGTACCTTCTGGTGTAGCATCTATATCCTCTTTTGGTATTAAAGATGAATTTGTAACATCATCAATTATTCCTATAGTAAATCTATCCTTAGGTTTATCAGCTTTTAAGTTTTCAAATACAGCAGCAATATGTGATGGAATTGGATCCTTTGAACCAAGCCCAAATCTTCCACCTACTACTATTGGAGCATTTTCTTTTCCAAATAGGGCTCTTACTACATCTAGATAAAGAGGTTCTCCTATAGAACCTGGCTCCTTAGTTCTATCAAGTACTGCTATCTTCTTAACTGTACTTGGTATAGCCTTTATAAATCTCTCAATAGAGAATGGTCTATAAAGCCTTACTTTTACAAGTCCTACCTTTTCTCCTTTAGTCATTAAATAATCTATAGTTTCCTCAACCACCTCTGATACAGAACCCATAGATATTATTATTCTATCTGCATCTGGCGCCCCATAGTAATCAAAGCAATGATATTCTCTTCCAGTTAGCTTAGTTATTTCATTCATATAATTTTCTACTAAAGTAGGAATATCTTCATAGTATCTATTAAGTGATTCACACATTTGGAAATATAAATCAGGATTTTGAGCAGTTCCTCTTGTAACTGGATGGTCTGGATTTAATGCATTCTTTCTGAAATCTTCAATGGCATTATAATCTACTAGTTTAGCTAATTCATCTTGCTCTATAACCTCAATTTTTTGTATTTCATGAGAAATTCTAAAACCATCAAAAAAGCTGAGGAATGGCATTTTAGCCTTTATGGCGCTTAAATGTGCTACTGCAGCTAAGTCCATAACTTCTTGAACTGAGCCTTCTGCCAGCATAGCAAATCCAGTTTGCCTTGTGGCCATAACATCCTGATGATCACCAAATATACTTAATGATGAAGTAGATACTGCTCTAGCAGCGACATGTATAACAGCAGGTAATCTTTCTCCTACCATTCTATACATGTTAGGAATCATAAGTAGTAATCCTTGAGATGCTGTATATGTAGTTGATAGAGCTCCTGCCTGCAATGATCCATGTAATGCTCCTGCTGCTCCTGCTTCTGATTGCATCTCCACTACTTTAACAGGCTGACCAAAGATATTTTTTCTGCCCTTAGCAGACCATTCATCTACAAGTTCAGCCATAGGTGTAGATGGTGTAATTGGGAATATAGCAGCTACTTCTGTAAAGGCGTAGGATATATGCGCTGCTGCTGTATTACCATCCATAGTCTTCATTTTTCTCATTTTATTACCTCTTTTCTTACAGTTTGAATATATTAATGATGACAATATTTAGACAGATGTCTAATGCCATAATAAACTCTCATAGCTTTATAAAATCCATTTAGTAAACATAAAGCTAAGTAACATATGAAATGTTATTCTTATATCCTTTATATGTTGGTCTAAATGAGCATATATTATGTATACACATAAAAAAACATTAATATATTATTAGCTATAAAAAATAAGCACATACTATCCATAAGTGCTTATTTAAAGAGTTATTTAAATTTATTAGTATATTATATAATTTTCTATATAGTAGGTTCAACATTATTCATTGACCATCCATCATTTCTTACGTCATGTATATCTATAAACTCATCCTTCTCGTCTATAGCTTTAAGTCTCTTTACTATTCCATAAGGCTCTTTTAGAGATAATTTATCTCCCCTACCTGATATTACCCATAGAATTCTATAACCCTTAGGAGTAACCTTTAATTTATCTTCACCTTTACCATCAGTAAAGTATATAAGTAAGTTAGTATCACTATTATTGATGTATTCGAATACAGGAGTAAACTGCGTTCCTCCCCCTGTAGCTACTCTTTCCCTTATATCCTTTATAGACTTAACCTTATATGCTCTCTTAATATTACTATCACATTCTATTATAGTTACTTCGCTATTATAATTTTTCACTATAGAAAGTACTTCTTTCATGGCCTGCTTAAACTCAGCATCGCTTATACTTCCACTTATATCAATAGCTACAGCAATTTTAGCTCTATGACCTCTTAATTCACCTTTTAAATCTAATCTATTAGGCTGTCTTCTACTTCTCCTTGTAACAGTTTTCTTCTTACTACTCTCTAAAATTCCCATTAATTTTTTCAAATATACATTCCATGGAATTTCATTCTCGTTACCTCTTAAAGTTTTTAACATAGATTCTACCTGTATTGGAATCTTTCCTTTACTAGATAACTCTGCAAACTTTTCTGTAAAAGACTTCATGGTTTTATCGTCTATATCATCAGATTCATCCCAAGTATCATGAGTCTCCTTAGGATCATATTCATCCTTTATATCTCCTTTATAATCGTCCTCTTCTCCCTCTTTATCTTCTTCTAACAAATCTAACTCTCCTTGAATTTCTCTCACATAGTAATTCATAGAGTTATATGGTTCTAGCTTTAAATTATACTTTGTATTTACACACTCTAAGGTGGTTGCATAGGATGGCAAATGCTCTATATATTGGTTAGCAACTATATCCATAGCCATATTAACAGCTAAGGTACTATACCTTCTTTTTAACTCTTTTGATCTTATTAAATGTAGTGCTAAAACATGGTGAATTTCATGTTTTATACTTCCTTGCATCTGACTTATATTAAGTTGTAAAAATATAAGAGGATTAAAATAAATTACATATTTAGCACCTTTAAAATTTATAGCTGTAGGTGTAGCTATATCATATCTTATTTCTCGTCCAACTTGAAATAAAAAGTATCCATAAAAATTTTCTTTATCCTCCATAAGGGCTAAGTTTACCTTATCCACTAATTTATAAAACTCTATCGTTAAATCTTCTGGCATATCAACTTCAAATTTTTTACCATCTCTTTTAGCTTTAAACATCTCTCCACTATTTACTATATTAGTTACTCTATTATAAAGATTAACCCTTAACTGTTCAAAATTCTTGATCATGATTATCTATTCCTTTATCTCTGTATAAGCAGCAAAATAAGCCTCTACAAAGTCTTCATTTTTTAATACAAAGTTATATACATTTTTTTGACTTTCCCTCATATCTTGCATGATTCCAATCATTAAATCTATTGGATATAAGTTTAAAAACTCAACAAATCTATCTATAACTTTGCTTACATCTTTGCCTTCTGCCTCTTGGCTTTTTCTATTAATGTAATTTATCATATTATTTGCTGTTAAATATAATCTGGTATGACTTTCCTTTGATATTTTTGTCTTAATCTCTTCTGATAAATTTGCTTTTTCAAATACTTCTTCTGGAGAAATTAAAGCTGTCTTGTCTGACTCTATGAAATCCATAAGCTGCTCTGCAATAATTCTTCCAAGATTTCCTTTCAAAACATTTAAAAATACTCTTCTTGGTATACTGTCCTTATTTTCTTTATACAACTTGTAACTTTTAGACACTCTTTCAAAACTTCTTGGTGTGGCTCTTATATCATCCTCATTAATACTATGGAGATGCTCTGGAAAAGTAGATATAAATTCTATAATTTTTCTATCAACTTCATTTTCTGTGGCCCATTTAATCCAGCCCCTTGCATCGCTTTCCATATTAAGCCACACAAATCTATTCTCCTGAGCAGCATCCATATCTACTACTTGATAATCAAAGTCTGATCCATATTTACTAGATGGGTTCATTGCAGCTAATATTTTAACTTTATCATGAAGCTTATATCCGTTTATCTCCCTATTTAATATTAAGTTCATAAGCTCTTGTTGTACACTATGCTCGCAACGATTTATTTCATCTATAAATAAAAGTACTTCCTTACCCTCTAAGATAAGATTATCTATTTCTCTAAGCTTGGTATGAATAGCATATATAGTTGCTTTTTTATTAATAAGTCTTCCATCATTATCTTTAATACTATATTCTTCAACAGTGGGTAATCCCCCTATTTCACCTTCCTTTAAAAGGTTTCCATCTATAACAACAAGGCTCCACTCATGCTTTCTTGCTAGAGCCTTAGCAAGAGCAGTTTTACCTATTCCACTCTCTCCTACAATAAGAGGTACTTCATTAGTTTCTATTACTAGCTCTACGCTTTTTAATGTATCATTAAAGTTCATTTATCATATCCCCCTACATCATCTTTAGCTTTTCATCTATAGCAATTCTCTTTGCTCTACTACTTCCATACTTATGAATAAATATAATCTTATCTATGGAAATATTATTATATTTCTTATTTATGCTTTCACAATTAATAAAATTTCTTACATAGCTATCTTCTATATCTTCACTTGATAATCTTTCTTTTAATACTCCTTCAAGCTCTTCTAGAGATATTTCTTTTATCAGATACTTAATTACTAATATATTTTCTTTTAAAAACCTTATCATTTTTTCCTTACTTAAATTAGAAATAAACTTAATAGCTGCCTCATTATTTCTAATTGCAGAAATTTCAGCTCTCTCACTAGGATTATTCATATATCTTAAAGCATCATAGCTAATATTTACAGCCACTTCCTGTACTTCTTCACAAGGATTCTCTATATATTTGATAGAATCATAGTTTTTTTCTATAGCTAACATCTGAATCTTACAGCTAGGATTCTTTAAATACTGAATAGCCCAGCCCTTTTGGTCAATACCTAAACTTACTAATGCCTCACTAGGATTATCTATAAATTTTAATGTATTCCAGCTTTCTTTAACTACGTACTCCTTCATCTGTAGAGTAGGTTCATCTATAAATTCAATAGCATTTACACTACTTCTAAGTGCCTTTTCTTTCATTTCTTCTGTTGGATTTTTTATATACTGTAAAGCCATACCATCCTTCTCTACAGCTAAAAGCTTCATTTCTTCTGATGGGTCTTTTATAGTTTTTATAATAATTGGATTTCTCTTTACCATTTCTATAGCTCTATTATAATCCATAACATTATACCTCCTGGATTAGTAGCTTTTAAATAAGACTTTTCTTAAAAATCTTATGTTTTATCTAACCCCTATTGAATAATAATTTTATTAAGTAATAATGATTCTCCATTTAATTATATCATTTTATAAAACATTTTAAAGCCTTTATTTAAATAGTTTTTATCATATAAAATTTCTAAGATAATTTGATCTTTCATTAAAATTTAGTTAAATTTTATTTATCTCGGATCATAGTGCTGTTATTTCTACTTAATAGAGTTTTAACTGATTACAATTGTTAGGTATCATATAAAAATTAAAGGATTTTATACCTTCAAACAGATATAAAACCCTTTCCTCTATACACCTTCAAGCCTAGCTATATTATCATTTTTCCTATAAGATACAAGAGTTAGTTTATCATTAATCTTCTTTTCTTCTCCTACTTTCACATAGCCCATCTTTTCATAGAGATGACAATTTCTACTCTCAGCTTTTATGGTATCTAGTTCCCATCCTTCTGCCTGCGGATACATAAGTTCAAGTCTCTCCATAACTATCTGAGCAATTCCTATATTCTGATAATCTTCAAGTATATTTATAATATGAAATCTCATTAGCCCAGGCTTTTTCTCATAGACAAATACACTACCAGCTAGACTTCCTTTGTAAAAAATCTTATAGAAATCTCCTATGTAAAATCTTTTTAGGAACCTATCTAAAGTTTGCATCACTGGACTTATCTCATGATCTTCATATTTTTTATATAAAGGCATAAAAACCTTTTTTTGCATAGCTAATAACTCTTCAGCATCATCTTTAGTTGCCTTCTTAAGGGAAATATTTGAATCTATTAATTGGAGTAACTTGTCTAAATACTTATAGTCTATAAACTCTCCCTTTCTTACCATTTCTTCTATCTCTTTAAAAGTAGCCCACTTAGCTTCTGCTACCTCTTCATGTTGAAGCTTTAAATCACTTATATTAACATTTTGTTTAACAAACCAAACATCATCAAATCCACAAGAAAACTTAACTGTAAATAAGTGTTCTGCTCTATCTACATCTAAATCAATTCCTAACTCTTCCTTAGTTTCTCTTGTAGCGGCAGATATACTATCGTCTCCTTTTATTGCAGAGCCAGCTGCTGCAGCATCCCACATATTAGGCCATCCAGCTTTAAAGGATTGCCTTCTTTGGATTAGTATCTCTCCTTTGTCATTGATAATCCAAACATGAACTACCATATGATAATCCCCTTCTTTCATAGGATTACCTCTTTCATGTATTCTTCCAACTTTATACCTATATTTATCATAAACATCCCATAATTCCATGATTATATCTCCCCCATAACTAAGTTAAGTTTGAAACTTATTTTAATGACTACCTTAATATTTATACATATTTTTAATGTTATATCACACAAATTTAATAGCTTATATAAAAAATAGATATCAAAATTTATTGATATCTATTTTTCATAAATATTTAAATATGTACTTCAACAGAAAGCATATCATTGTCTGTATCTATTAAAATATTACCTTTATTACTACTCACTATTTTTTGCACATTATGTAGTCCATATCCTCTACCTGAACTCTTCGTTGAATATCCTTCTTTAAACATTGAAGATATATTTATCTCATTCATATCCTTCACAGTGTTTTTTACAGTAATAATATACTTACCATTAGTTGAGTAATCTTCATCTATATATATCTCGACTGATTTACTTGAACTCTCCTTAGCTGATTCTATAGCATTATTTAATAAATTGGTCAGGATAATTACCATATCAGATTGACTAATCTTTATATCATTCAAGCTATTATTAATATTGTACCTTATATTTACATCTGCTTTTTCTGCTTCACAAATTTTACTATAAATAAGAGCTCTTAAAATTATATTATCTATAGTCATTAGTTTTGTTAAAGTATCCTTATAAGTTATATCTTCTATATACTTCTTTATGACTTTATTAACTTCACTATAATCTCCTACTTGAAGGGTAGAGTATATTACATCTAAATGATTTTTATATTCATGTTCACTAGCTCTTAACTTCTCAATATACTCATTTAAAATTAAATTATATTTATTTTGAATTTCTAATATCTCATTTTCCTTCATTATTTTATATATATCCTTACATAAAATCATAGTTATTATAATAAATACTAATAAGGCTGAAAATAACCCAATTCTTAATCCATTACCTATGAAATGACTATCATTTATAAATATTAATATAGTTAATATTAGAAATAAATTTACTATCCCTATTATTATAATTTTGGTATTAAGCTTAGGTATAGTTGAAATATTCACCTTTATATATTTAGTAAAATAATATACAAAAACTAATGTAATACTAAATACACCTAATAATACTATGGTTAAATTCATACTGTCTGGATTAATATTTAATATACCTACTATAATTCCAACAATACTTTCTGCTATCATCAAAACTAATAAAGATATAGTTATCTTTATTATAGCTTTGTAAAAAGTATCATTATATAAAAATTTATTTATAAGTGCATATATTATAGTTAAAGCTCCTATAGTAACCACTGGTATTTTTATAATAATACCAAAAACATATGCTAATACAATAGAAACTAAAATATTTTTAACATTAATTTTATCAAATAAAATATTGCAAATCATACCTAACGTAAACAATTCTAAAAAATTATTTATACTCATTTTCATACCCTAAAATTTCAAACACTTTATCACTATAACTTATGGATAAGTCAATAACTTCACTAATGTTAATAAAATATATTTTCCATAGTTTAGTGTATAGCTTGTCTATTTTTTTTATGTATTTAGTATTTACAATAAAGGATTTATGACATTGCACTATACTATTTGATTCTATCATACTTAAAAGTTTTGCTAGGGATAATTTTGCGTAAATTACTCCATTCTTAGCTGTCACAATTTTGCACTTCCTCGGTATATACTCAACAAAAACTATATCGTCATGATATAGTTTATATGTTATCTTATTTTCTATGGATATAATGCTATACTTTCGATTGTCATTCTTCTTAACATTTTCTTTCGTAAACACATCTATGATTCTTATAATATCTTCCTTACTATAAGGCTTTATTAAAAAATCATAACAGTGTATGTTTTTAAATGCATCTACCATCTGAAAGCCTTGACTTGTTATAAATACTATTCCTCTTAATTCATAACCTTCCATGGATCTAATGTTTTTAGCTAAATCTATTCCAGAACCATCTGGTAGATTGATATCAATAAAGAATAAGTCAATACTTTTTTCACTAATGATTTTTAATGATTCATTAACAGAATGTGCCTTTAGGAGCTCCACATTATTATAGCTTTCTTTAATTAGATTAGACAAATTATCACTTTGAATAATATCATCTTCTATTAACAATAATTGCATCTTCATCACCCCTAACAATTATAGCACATTTTACATAATTATTATTTGCTTTTTTCTCTTATTTCTAATGGTAATTCAACTTCTCCCCAAAAGAATATAGAAGACGCCTTTAATGCTGCATCCCCTACTCCTATACTAGCAGTAGTTAATATACCACTCATAAGTTTTCTTAAATCGAATTTTTTTGTTAAATTTTTCATTATAGTTTTCCCCCTGTTATTCATATAATATTCATAAATCATATATGTTCCAAATAATAATACAAGATTTATGTATACGGAATTATTTATTACTCTTACTAAAGTATATGTGAATAAATATATGAAGCTCGTCCTTAATTTTAACTTTAAAATTACATTGGGAGCCTCTATCTCTTTAATCCTAGTTCTATATTTAGCTGTAAAAATTGTAGCTATAACAGATACTAATATTAAAATTCTTATGAATCTCGGTATTATTATTATTATAGAAGATAAAAAATACATAATTAAATATATCCCTATAGTTTTTATAAAGCATCTTGCAAAGCTTTTGCAATGCCCACCTCCAAGTTTAGTTCTAACCCCTAAAATTAATACTGTGATAATGAGAAATTCAGGTAATCTATTAAGTATAAGAGATATTAAAAGTATTATGATTAATTTGATCCCCTCACTTATAAAAACCTCTAACCCATATCTAATTCTATCAAGATAATATATATCTCCTATATTAGATTCTGTGGCTATAAAATTCATAATCTTTTTTACTATAATACTAATCATAAAACCCCTTCTTAGATTCAAGTTTTAACAAAATTATACACCATTTTCACATGTTTTATTTTGAATTTTCATGAAATTACTTATTCCATACCTGAAATTACTTATTTTACTCATTAAAACTTATTTTTCACATTAAAACTTAATTTTACATTAGCATTTAACTTACATGTTCGATATTTGACCTTTCGTTCCAAAAACCACACTATAAGATTCTTTTCAGTTATAATCATATATGGATAACACACTTATATAGAGGTGGTTTACTTACAACACCAGTAAATTATTAATAGAAATGATAATATAAATTCCCTTTCATTAATATATAAAACCCCTCTATATTAATTTCATACTAAACTTATACTTAAATCTTTTATCGAGAGGTGCTTTTGATGAAATCTATAAGGGAAGATTTAAAAATAGATTTAATAGCTTCAATTATAGCTATAATGATTTTCTTATTTTCAGTACCTAGATTAATAAAAAAATCTGACCCTACTACAACTGCATTTTTAGGTATCTGTGTAATACTACTTCTTATATTTAATTTGATTAAAATTCATAGTAATAATTAGATGATTATTCAAGAATTTTTACACTAAATAATTTAACTTAAAATATATAATTAACCAATTTAATTGTAACTATAGAATATAAAGTCAAAGTCCCCTATATGAAAAGAAAAACACAGTAAAATTTCTAATCTTTTAGTAATTTACTGTGTTTTTCTTTTATAGATAAATAAAAATAATGAAGTTTTAAATTTAATATATTTTTTACCTGATAATTACTTTTGAATAAAATATTTTTTTAATAGTTTTTACTACAGAATCACTTTCACTATCTCCTATGATTTGTGTTGCATTTTCTTTAACTTTATTAGATGCATTTTCTACTACATACCCTTCATCTGCTACTTCAAGCATAGAACTATCCTCTTCTACACCAGCAAATACAACTACCTTCTCACTTTCAATCATCTCTCTTAATTTAACTAAGGCACTTCCTCTAGATGTTTTACTACTATACACTTTTAAAATAAAGTAATCTTCATTATATTTTTCATATATAACCTTTATGTTCTCAGTGTCGCTACAGCCTTTAAGCCTATTATATAGTAGTTCTATTTTATCTATTTTATTAATAACCATAAAACAAATTACATCTTTTCCTTGTGGTAATTTACTATATATATAATTTTTTAATGGAAGAACTTTTTCTAAATTATAAAATCTTTTTTCTTCTTCATTAGTAAAATCACCATAATAAATATGCATAACATCATTAATTATAGTATGAATAAAGGTGTTTATAGATAATTCATCACATATGTTTAAAATTCTTTGAGCTATTTCATGATTTATTCCTTTATAGTAAACATAACTCTTCTCACTAAAATTATATATAGCTGCCCCATTCATTGTGATTATTGGCAACCTAATATCCATACTACTAACTATAGGTGCTACTGTTTCTGGAGTTTTATCTGTTACTAATGTTACTAGTGCTCCTTCTTCTATCATTTCCTTTAGCTTTACCTTAGTATAGGCACTAATTTGATTTTTAGAATCCATTAAAGTATTCGTTAATGTACTTGCAAACAAAATCTTAGTATTTCTCTTTTTAGGTAGCCTCATAGCATTAACTCCTAAAGCTACAAAAATTCCTATTAAAGTATCTATAATTCTATTAATAGCAAAAGCATATGGAACTATATCCTCTCCATGATTTATGGCTACACTTAAAAATACTACGCAACTAATATATGATGCCGTTTGTCTTTCAAGCAATATAGTAGTATAAATTAAAGGTATAATAGCTACAGAAACCAATAAATATCTTAACCCTAGCATAGCTTCAGGTATAAACCTTCTTTCTAATAGTAGTACAACAACCCCAAAGGCACCTCCAATTAAGGTTCCAATGGTACGATTTAAACCAACCTTTTTGGTACTTTCAACCCCTTGTTGCATACATAAGATTGCGGCTATAGCTGAATAAAAGGGCATTCCCGTTCCTCTTATTAAATAAATTAAAAAGCATACAAAGACTGCCACTGCTGACTTTATAATTCTCATTCCTATTCTTGGCATTAAAATCACCTTCTTTAACTTATAATTTACAATATATTATATCACGAGTATTTATGACTTTTGGTATTTAAACGTATTCTAATTTAGATATAAATATTCAAATATACTTTATAAATAAAACATTTCTCATTAACCTCTTATTTATACATTAACTTCAAAGTTATATTTCTTTTACTATGTATTATTAAGATCCTGTAGAGTTATAGTTTTTAACTTCTATGAATTTTAATTATTCTGAAATTCATATGCATAATTCATATTGACATTTATCACATTTTAAATATATAATTATCCTCAATATATGGAATTTGTTGTCATTATATTTCCAAATTAAGTATAAATATAAATATAGGATTTTAAGGGGGAGAAACTCATGCTGGAATTTTTTAAACTCATACCTATAATTATTATTATTATATTTCTTTGTTTAGGAGTCAGTATCTTTCTACTTATTAATAAGATATTTAAATGATATATTTATAGAAGTTTTGATTTGACTTTTTTAATGAATAAGGTTATATGTTATTAGATAATATAAATATATAAACTTAATAGGAGGTTCCTATAATGAATAGCTTAAATTCTAAAGAAGACCTTTTAAAATTAATTGACACTTCTGACTTACTTTTATGCTTCTTTACTGGAAGATGTTTTTGAGGAAGTGATGATCTACTTGGTAAAGTAGATAATATGCTTTCTAATTACCCTAAGGTTAAATCTATAAAAATTAATATTGATGAATCACCTTCCTTGTGTGCAGAATTTTCGGTTTTTATAGCTCCTACAATTTTGCTTTTTACTCAAGGTAAAGAGACATTAAGAGAATCCAGGTTCATTGTTATTAATGAATTAGATAAAAATATAAATAGATATTATAATTTACTGTTTTAATAATACTCTTTTCAACCTTTTAGTAATTTATATAATAACTAAAAGGTATTTATATATATGTCGCTATTAAATTGTTATTAAAATTAGCTTATATTTATAAAAATTTCATTGACTCTATAGTCACTATAGGGTTTAACCTTTGACATATAACATACTATTTTTAGGAGATGATATTATGAACAAAGAATATTTTAATGAAACTATCAAATTATTATGTGAACGTGCAAGTTGCAGAAGCTTTCTAGAAAAGAAAATTCCTGATGAATTATTAAACCAGGTTATATCTTGTGGATTACATGCTGCTACAGGAGGAAATCTTCAACCCTACTCAATAATAAAAATAACTGATGATAAAATTAAGGAACGTTTAGTTGATGAATGCGATATGCAATCACTAGTTAAAAATGCTCCTACTAATCTTCTATTCTGCATTGACTGGAGGAGAATTCAACGTTGGTGTGAAGCCTCTGATGCTCCTTTTGTAGCTACCAAAAGCTATAGACATTTTTGGATTGCTCTTCAAGATACAATAATATGTGCTCAAAATATTTGCACTGCTGCTGATTCTGTAGGTTTAGGTTCTGTATATATAGGTACAGTAGAAAGTTGTTTCATGGAATTAAAATCCATATTTAATATTCCTGAAGGTGTATTCCCTGTAGTCCTTTTAAGTATTGGATATCCAAATCAACCTTTAATTCCTGCTCCAAAGCTAGGTGTAGAAGCCATAGTTCATGAGGAAAGCTATAAAGATCTACCTATAGATACTTTAGTAAAACTACAAAATGAAAAGTATCATTCTAAGAAATTTCCTCTTAGTCCAGTTAACATGGAATCAATGAAAGAAGTGACTTTTGATATAGGTGGTGAAGAATATAGTAATAATATTATTGCATCTATAGAAAAGCAAGGCTATATTAATATGGCCCAAAGATATTTTGGACTTCATTATAAAGCAAATTGGTCTTGTATCGGTAACAATAACTTTATAGAAGCTCTTAAAGCTTATGGATTTACGTGGATTGAGGGAGAGGATTTTCCAATACTAAAAAATAATAATTAAAATAAAAGATATGAATGAGTAGAAAATCTTTCATTCATATCTTTTGTTATTTTAATAATATTTGAATCTGTCTTACCCACTCTTTAGTGTTACTAGATATATTAGATCCAATAATTAACTCCTCTATGCCAATTCCTTGTACCGACATATCTTGTTCCTTAACATAATTTAATAGTCTATCATAACTTTCTTCTAAACTATCTGGACTTCCTACATGATCAATAACTGCATATAACCCCTTTTCTAATATATATTTATTATTGGAATTCTCTAATTTCTCGCCTTTGCTAATAGCTAAGTAACTTTTAAGGTGAACTTCTCCTTTTTCATTAATAGTAACTAATCTTGAAGGTTTAAACATAACCTCTACACTAATATTGTTACTTTTATCAAAGCTGACTAAAGCCTTTACTACATTATCTATAGTATTTCCTTCACTTACATCTATTAGATATCCTTCTCTTCTTTCTAATACCATAATTCTCGGCTCTATAAAATAATTTCCTTTCTTTAAATCATTTATATGCTTTAATTGCTCTTCTACATAATAAGAAACTTTCTTTAAATTTTCTATATTTTCATCAATTACATTTTTTAAATTGTTAAACATCCTTTCTGTTTCAGATATATTTCCATTTAAAAGCTTCTTAATTTCACTAAGAGACAATCCTGTGGACTGTAGCGCTTTTATTTTCCATAACATCTGGCTAGAAGTATCATCATAATATCGATAGCCTGATTGAGAATCTACTTCTATAGGAACTAATAACCCAATAGTATGATAGTATCTTAAAGTTTGTATGTTTATATTATGTAGTTTAGCCATCTCACCTATACTAAATTTCACTTTATTTTCACCTCACCTGTTAATTATAATTAAGTTATAATCCTATAAGAAAATAGGAGACATATTACTGTCTCCCATTGTTAACACTGCTCTAAAATAATAGTCCTACTACGAAATCCATATCTTTCATAAAACTTAAGTACATCCTCATTTCCCACAGCTACTCCTATTATTTTTTTACTAACCTTGTTATCATCCAGCCATTTAATAGCCCTTTTAATAAGTTCATCACCAATCCCATACTTCCTATATTCGGCCTCTATATATAAGGAACTAATTTCTCCTACAAAACTATTATTTATTGTAGAAACACAATATCCAACATATATTTCTTTGTCTTTAACTAGATTAATATTTATATTGTCCTTCTTGTAAGCAAGAAATCCATTACTTCTTTCCTTAAAGGAGAACTTCTCATATTTTTCTTTAAAATCTATAGAATTATCTTTATGATGATCATTAAGTTTATCCCATAGTGGACCTACATATTCTAATAGTTCCTTTGAACCTGAGATAATTTCAATATTAAACATTTTGCACATCCTCTTTCACTATAAAAAATATCTACTTTTTCAAATAATACTCCATGACATTCTTGACCATAGCCGTTGGTATTGTACTACCACCTCTATCCTTAACATCTTCTATTATCATAGATATAGCAATTTTAGAGTCATCTGTATTTACAGCTACAAACCATCCATTTTCTTTACCTGATTGATCCTTTTGGTCTTTCTTTATTTCTGAGGTTCCAGTTTTACCAGCTATATTAAATCCGTCTACTTTTGCAGTGGTAGCTGTTCCATCTGCATCATTTATTACAGCTGAGAAAGCATCTACTAAAGCTGGTACCTTTTCTGCCTTTATGGCATTTTTCCATACTTTTGCTTCTACATTTTCTCCAATGTTAAGTCTTGGTTGCATTATATCTCCATTATTTCCTAACGCACTATATGATAATGCAATATCTAATGGTGACATAAGTACCTCACCTTGACCATAACCTGTGTCAGCAAGAAGTATTTCTTTACTTAAAGTACCCTCATTACTAATTTGAGAAGTTTCCATTGGATATTCGAAAGTTACCTCTTCTCCAATACCAAAGTTTTTAGCTCCGTTTATAAACGCATCTGCTCCTATATTTAATGCTACTCTTGCAAAATATATATTATCTGAGTATTTTGTGGCATCTTTTAAGTTTATGGGCTTACCAGGATCCTTTACTCTTGTAACCTTATATCCCCCCCATGAAGAGTTATTTTGCCACTCTAGTCCTTTAATATCCATGCCTTCTTCTGGGTTAAGTACACCTTCATCCAATCCTATAGCAGCTGTAAGAAGTTTCATTGTAGAACCTGGTGCATATACATTATTAAATCTATTATCAAACTGCTGACCATCAAGCTCTTCCCATTTATCACTTAAAGTTTTTGTCTTATAAGTTACAAATACGTTTGGATCATAGGAAGGTGAACTTACCATAGCTAAGACTTCTCCTGTTTTAGGATCTACTGCAGTCGATGCTCCCTTCTCACCTTTCATTTCACTGTATATCTTACTTTGAAGCTCTGGGTCTATTGAGAGTTTTATGTCCTGTCCATTTTTAGCTTCTGTTTTAGCTATAGATATTTTTTCTTCTCCTCTTTCAATATATATTTCTCCACCGTCTTGACCCCTTAATATATCTTCATAAACTTTCTCAAGACCTGCTTTTCCAAAAAGACTTGTCTGTAAATAGCCCTTATCTTTATTACTTTCTAATTCTTCTGATGTAATTGCTCCCACATATCCGATTAGATTTCCAAAAGCTTCTCCTCCGGTGTAAACTCTAGAGTTTTTATTGTTAATTATAACTCCTTCTATAGTGGAAAGCTTATTTAATTTTTCAGAATCAGATTGAAGGACAGATACTATTGGTACAAAGTGATCTGGGTTAGTATTAGCTGCCAGCTGTTCTTCTATATAAGATTCGCTTATGTCTAATGCAGTTGCCATAGCTGTTATTTTGGCAGCCTTTTCATTTTCAAATTTACTTGGATGAATTCCTACTGACTTCACTATATCATCTTGTGCTAAAAAGTTTCCATTTCTATCTAATATACTTCCACGTTTAGCATAATAATCTTCAACCCTTACCTTATCCTCAGGTTTCATTTGAGGGAATATTAAACTTTCATTCCACTTTATTTTATAGCTATCATCTTCTTTAACTAAGGTTGCTTTAAAATCTTTAATCTCCACTTTTCCTACCATTGTATTCATAGTCATAGTAAATGGTATTTCTAATGACTTTTTATCTCTTTCCTTTTCCCCTACTATCTGAATCTCCATATTACTAGCTACAATAGCACCGTATATATTGGTGTATCTTTCTAAAAATTTTTCCTCGTTTATATATGCTTTTGAATCTGCTGAAAGCATATTATACATACTTTTAAAATCTTGCTTAATCCAAGCATCTTTATAAATATTAAAGGCATCCTTTATTTCATCCTTCTTAGAGCAACCTGTAAATATAGCTATACCTATAATTATAGTTCCAATAATTAAGCTTAGTTTCTTTAAATTAATTTTCATTGATATCCCCCTTATAAAATATATTTTCTTACTGCGTATTTCACAGTTTAAATATAAGCTTGTCTATTCTATTCAATAAATAAACTACTATATCTATTGTAAGTTTATATATACTATTATTCAATAAATTTTGAAAAAACAAAAGTGAATTTTTTACATATATTTTAAAAATTATTGTATGATGTAAAACAGAAAGAAGACTAATTTAAACAATCTAAGAAGAAAATTTAAAAAAGCTAAATTTATATGTTATTTGAGGGGAGATTTTATGCATATTAATAAAAGTAAATTTAATGATATATTTAGCACCTATATGAGCCTACCAAAAGAAGTCTATATACTTTTTTTATGTAAAATGATTAACTGTATCGGAGCCTTTGTTTATCCTCTACTGTCCTTAATTATCACTCAAAAGGTTGAGCTGCCTATAAAAGATGCTGGCTTAATTCTAACTCTCACAGCAATTACTCAAGGTCTTTGCATAATATTAGGAACTAGTGCAATTTTTATGTACTTACTAAACTCTATTAAAGTTAAAGCTTAACGTATGAAAACCTCTTTAGTCAAAATCTAAAGAGGTTTATATTTTATCCGATGACTAGTCCCATCTTTTTCAAAGAGGGAATAAAGACCTATTACGTCCCTGGATAACGATTTCTAAGCTTCAGAGAAGCTAAGAACTCTGTTTATATCTATAATTTATTTCTAAAACTAACTTTGTATGAATATTAATTCTAATTATTAAATTTTTGTACTACTACTCTAAACTTTGTAATAAATTATCTAAATTACGTTTAAGTTCCTTTGCTTCATCATTAGATATATTTAATTTGCAAAATACTTCTCCTGGCACATCTAAAATTTCACCTTTTAGCTTTAATCCAGCTCCTGTTAATTCTATTATGACTACTCTATCATCATTTACATCTCTATGTCTTGTAATTAACCCCATATATTCTAGTTTTTTTAATAATGGAGTTAAAGTACCAGAGTCTAAATGTAGTCTTTTTCCAATGTCCTTAACTGTCATCTTTTCTTCTTCCCACAGCACTAACATAGCTAGGTATTGTGTATAAGTAAGATTATGCTTATCAAGAATAGACTTATACAACTTTATTACCTCTCTAGATGCTGCATATAGAGAAAAACATATTTGATTTTCTAGTTTAATACATTCACAATTCTTCATATAAATTCTCCATTTCACAGAATGACTTATTAAAACTAATTTTTAACAAATCATATTGTTTGAGATTATTTTACAATTTTAAAATTTATATGTCAATACAACAAATAATTTGAATAACATTATAAATAATTCATACAAATATCTCTTCCTTTATTTTTCCTTTGAATCTACATAGGAAACTGCTGATAATGCAGCCACATTTCCTTCTCCTGCAGACTTTATATATTGATAAGGTCTGCCTACTATATCTCCTGCTGCAAAGCAACCTTTTAGGTTCGTTTGCATTTGTCTGTCAACTTCTACATGATTGTCTACAATTTTTAATCCTGGAACTAATTGACCTGGAGATATACTATCTCTTAGTATAAATAAGCCGTCAGTAGTAATTTCTTTATTCTTTAAAACTAACTTTTCTACTTTATCTCCACCAGTTATTTCCATAGGCGTATCATTTACTACTTCTATAGATGCATGAACATTTACAAACTCTTTATACATAGGAATGTAATATACCTTTGATGCTAAAGTAGCAATAAAGTTTGCCTCTTCCTCTTCTTTTTTACTATATGCAATTATTGTAACTACTTTGTTTTTATAAAGCGGTGCATCACAGGTAGCACAATATCCAACACCCTTACCTAAAAGTTTTTCTTCTCCAGGGAACAGCTTACCGTATTGAATTCCTGTAGCTAATATTACTGAAGTTGCTTCATACATTTTATCATTTACCATTAAAGCAAAGTAATCTCCCATAGCATATATATTATTTATTTTTTCTTCTGTTATTTTTATATCCATAGCTCTTAAGTGATTGCTAAACGCTGCTTGAATTTCCTTACCACTTTTACCATAGAAACCTAGATAATTATTAATTTCATGAGCCTTTACTAATTTATTTGAAAGTTCATCACTGCCAAATATCACAAAACTCTTATTTCTTATTTTTGCATTTAAAGCTGCTGATATTCCTGCTGGACCACTACCAACTATTGCAATATCATATCTTTCACTCATAGCTCTATCCTCCAAATTTGCAGATTAAAAATATAGGAGTAATCTCCTATATTTTTATTATAGATAAGCTTCTACAATTTCTTTTATTCTTTCTTTTGGTATAAACCCTACTGTAGTATTTACATTGTTTCCATCTTTAAATACTATTATTGTAGGAATTGATGCTACACTATATTTCATCGCTATATCAGGACATTGGTCTACATCAACCTTAATAAATTTAACTTTACCTTTCATCTCAGTTGATAATTCTTCAAATATTGGGGCTAACATTTTACAAGGTCCACACCATGTTGCGAAAAAGTCTACTACTACAACACCATCTTTTATTTCATTATTAAATTCAGCTGAATTAACTATCTTTGCCATTTTTATTCCTCCTAAAATCAATTTACTTAGATATTATTTATATAAATTAAATTTTGTTCAATTTAATTTGTTAATATCAATTTACATGTTTATAAATCAAATGTCAAGTAATTTTAAAAAATTATTTTTATTATAATTATATAATTAAATCTTATTTTTTAGATTTAATAATAGTAAACCCTTTTAACTTATTATTTCATACTTCAATAGGTTTTATTTATTTTAATGTTATTTTCTATTATGAAGTTTTTAACACTTAATAAAAATATATCTCATTTTTATAAAATATAATTATCTTAAAATGAACTACTATCATTAAAATTTTTTTATAATGTTTACCATATCACTAATAGTCTTATAATCCTATTAAAAGTCCTGCAATAGTTGCACTTAAAAGATTTGCTAAAGTACCTGCAACTACAGCTTTTAATCCTAACTTTGCAACTTCATGCTTTCTCTTTGGTGCCATTCCTCCAATTCCACCGATTAAAATAGCAATTGAGGATATATTTGCAAATCCACATAATGAAAAAGTCATTATGGCTGCAGTTTTTTGTGAAAGTTCACCTATTATAGGTCCTAATTTACTAAAGGCAACAAATTCATTTAAAATTATCTTTTGTCCTAGAAGAGACCCAGCTGTTAAAGCCTCATTCCAAGGAACTCCTATAATTGCAACCACTGGTGAGAATGTGTATCCAAGTATCATTTCTAAACTTAATCCCTCTATCCCCGCAAGTCCACCAATAAATCCTATTATTCCATTTACTAAAGCTATAAGAGAAATAAATGCAAGTAACATGGCACCTATGTTTAGCGCTAAACCTAACCCTTCTGATGCTCCCTTCGCTGCTGCATCTACCACGTTAACTGAGTCATCTTTTCCTAATTCAATTTTATCTTCTAAGGCTTTTGCATCACTTTCTGGAAATATCATTTTCGCCATTATAAGTCCTGCTGGAGCAGCCATAAAGCTTGCTGAGATAAGATATTCTAGTGGAATCCCCATAAGTGAATATCCAACTAAAACAGAACCTGAAACTGAAGCTACACCTCCAACCATTACAGTAAAGAGTTCTGATGTAGATAGTTTATTGATATATGGTTTTATTAAAAGAGGTGATTCTATTTGTGATAAAAATATATTTGCAGCTGCTGACAAAGTTTCAAGCTTAGAAGTTCCTAAAAGTTTTGCTAAAGCGCCACCTATTATCTTTACAACAAATTGCATTATTCCAAAGTAGTACAATACAGAAACTAAAGATGAAATAAATATAATAACGGTCAATACTTGAAAAGCAAAAACCATTCCTCCATTAGTAGGTATAGCTGCTCCAAATAAAAAATTTATTCCTTCATTTGCATACCCGATAATTGACGTTGCCATTGTCGCTATCTTCTGTAAGACTTTTTTTCCAACAGCTGACTTTAAAACTATAACTGCAAAGCCCAATTGAATTAAAAATCCTATAATAATAGTTCTCCAGTTTATTTTCTTCTTATTATTTGATAGTAAGAATGCCACTATAAAAATAAATATAATACCTATAATGCTATTTAATATGCTCATTGAATCACCTTTATCCTTTGTAATTTTTCTATTATATTGTTATCTTCAATATAATCTACTATTCATTAGTAAAAATACTTAATAATTAACCTCCTATAAAACAAATTAAAAATAGTTCGCATTAGAACACTCCATTTCCTCCGCAAACTATTTTATGTTGAATCATTAAAAATGTCAATTTATCTTATGAGATAATTAATTTACTTAATAGGTAAAAATATTGAGAATACAGTTCCCTATTTTTTTGATTTTACTTAATCTTATTTCTTATCTTTAGTAAATAATCTCTCATTTCTAGTACTTCTTCTTCTGTAAAATTTTTAAATACTTTATCAAAACCTTGATTAATTTGATTTCTAAATTCCTTAGCAAATTCTATCCCTTTATCTGAAAATGTAACATAGGTATTCCTCTTATCGTCTTCATTCTTAACCTTTTTTACATATCCAGATCTCTCTAGCCTTGATACTATACCCGAAACAGTTCCCTTTGCTAAGGACATCTCATCACACAATTGAGATATATTAACCTTCCCCTTATGTGCAATTAGTTTAATAACCATTATCTGTTGATGGGTAAGTCCACTATCTTTTAGATTCTCACTAACTATACCGATGGTGCTTGCATATATATCTTTTATGAGCATTGATATTTCAAACGAATCATATTTCATATAAACCTCTCCTAAATTTAACTATTATATTTTAGCTTGGTATTTTCGAAATTTAATGAATTAATTAAGAAAGACACTCCAGCCATAAATAATGCTCCGCCTAATCCCATATAAAAAGTTCCCACATAAACAGGATTAAAAACTCCGAGATTTCTTATAGTTATTCCAAAGAATATCATGAACCCCATTATACAATAGCTCTTAAAATCGAAGAATGAGAATACACAATGTTTTTGTAAACTACTATTCATAATTCTTCTAGTGTGCTTTCTAGACATTTTACTAAATATGAATTTAAAGAATGCATAAAACACTATGCTAGCAACAATTAAGCTAATAATCCAATTTCCATGATTTATTTGTACATCTCCTTGACCTAATGTAAATACTCTAAATCCTGCAAATCCCCAAACTAATCCTGCTATTAATAATAAAGTTTTCTTTCCTACCTTTAGAATGTATTTATCTAAATTTTTCATCATATCATCTCCTATAAAATAAATAAAAATAGTTCGCATTAGAACCTTTTAGTTCCTATGCAAACTATTTTATGCTCATTTATTAAAAATGTCAATCAATCTTATAAGATAATTAATTTATTTAATAGGTAAAAATATTGAGAATATAGTTCCCTGTTTTTTTGATTTTACTTTAATATACCCACCTTGTTTTGAAACAATTTCCCTTGCTAAATAAAGTCCTATACCAATCCCTTCAGCATCACCAACATTTTTCCCTCTATAAAACCTACTAAATATTTTAGGTAGCTCTTCTTCACTAATCCCTATACCATTATCCTCAATATCTATCCTTGCAAACATTTCATAACTTTGTATAGAAATATTAATTACTCCATTTTCTTTTGTATACTTTACTGCATTCTCTAGGATATTAAATACACTCTCTATAGTCCAGTTTCTATCATGTAAAATTGTAACCTTATCCTTTTCATTAAGCTCTAAAATTATATTTTTACATTCTGCCTTTTTACGTATTTGACCTATTGCTAATAATATAGTTTCATTTAAACTTTCATAATCTGGCTTTATCTGAATTACTCCAATTTCTAGCCTAGACATTTTAATCATACTTTCTACCAGGAAACTAAGTTCATTTAAAGAAACCATAATTGTTTCTTGAAACTCTCTTCTCTCCTCTTCTGTCAAATTATCATATTGAAGAAACTCACCATACATCTTTAAATTTGTTAATGGTGTTTTTAATTGATGGGCTATATCAGAAATTAATGACTTTATTTCATTCTTGTCATCTTCTATTTGTTTATTTTGAGCTTTTAAAACTCGATTTAACTTAATAGTTTGTGATTGAAGCTTTGAGAAAACCGAATCTTCAACCATAGAGAATATTTCTTTATCCTTCATATCAGCCATTATAGCTAACATATCTGAAAGCTTTATAAGTATTTCTTCAATATAGCTTTTAAATATTCTTTCATACATATAAAATCCTAAAATAATTATTATTGAAAAAATAGTTGAGATAATAGTTACGTTAAGATTTTTTACTGCAAAAGCTATGAAGGTAGTAAATGCTGAACAAATTAATATAATTAATATTTGAATCATATTTTTCATATTATAAAAATTACTTTTCATATGCTACTCTCCAAACACATATCCAATACCAAAAACCGTAATAATATACCTAGGATTTTTAGAATCTTTTTCTATTTTCTTGCGTATACGTCTTATATTTACACTTAAAGTATTTTCATCTACAAAATTACCCTTAACATCCCAAAGCTTTTCTAGAAGCATTTCCTTAGTCATCACCTTCCCTTTATTTCTAACAAGTAGTTCTAAAAGCTTATATTCAGTACTAGTTAAATTAATTTGATTTTTTCCTTCAAAAACAGATTTTCTATCAAAATCTACTTTTAAATCTTTATATTGAAAAATATCTTTAGTATCAACTGATTGCCTTCTCAATATAGCATTAACTTTATGTTTTAATATTTCCAAGGAAAATGGTTTTGCTAAATAATCATCACAACCACTTTCAAAACCTTGTAACATATCTTCATCTGTATCATTGGCAGTAAAAAATACAATAGGAAAATTGACGCTTCCTCTAATATCATCACATAGCTGCAGCCCACTCCCATCAGGCAAGTTTATATCTAGCAATAAAAAGTCAATCTCATTATTTTGAATTAAAGTCTTTCCTTCATCTTTAGTATAAGCTGAAAGTATATTATATCCTTCTTTTCTTAATGCAAAGGTAACACCTTTATTGAGGATTTTATCATCTTCAATAATCAAAATTGTTGTCATTACATCACCTCTTTTTTATTATAACAAAAGTGACAGATTGTATAAATCTGCCACCTAAGATTAATTTTCAGTTTCTCTTATACGTTCAGTCACACTTTTTTTTGAAGATGTTTTAAATACGACGCTAGGTGTAATTAAGCATACTGCAAATATAAATACCACTAAGATTAATAGCGAAACTGTTGGAAATACAAACTCTGCATAATCTGCAATCTGTTTTGTTAATTCTGCTATTCCATATATAATTCCCATTCCTAATGTTAAAATAAATAAAGTAGTTATACTTGCATAATATAGACCTTCAAATGTAAGCATTTTTTTAATTTGTTTTTTAGTCATGCCTATACTTTCCATTACTGAAAGTTCCTTCAATCTAACACTAACTCCTGTAATCATCACATTTATGAAATTTAAAATTCCAATTAATATAAGAATACAAGAAATTCCTCCCCCGAGTATCTTCATTACCATTGATGTATTATTAAACTCTTTTATTGTATCACTTTTAGATTCAAGCCATAATCCACGATTATTAGTTAATGTCTTTAATTGCTGTTTAATTTTAGCTTCATATATCTCATCAACATTTACTTGTAATAAATAATAAGCTGCATCTTTATCTAACTTTTCCATAGCTGAATTACTAATATAAATTGTTGGTGCACCCAATACTCCACCTAATCCATAAGGTAAGTTTCCATTAGTATCACTGATAAATTGCGCTTTATATCTAGCAATAACTCCGGTGTCTTTATCTTTAATACTAAAATTTTCACCTTTTAATTCACTATAAAGTGACTTATCCTTTCCGTCATAAAATATTGGCTTAATTAAAGCTAAGCTTCCTTTCTTAAATTCTTCTATATCTATTTTCTCTTTAGCCTCTTCATTATATCTCTCTATAAGGTCATCATCTATTCCAAGAATCCAACTAAAATATATACTTGGATCTTCTTTAACTTTATTTAAAAATACATTTAATTCTTCTTGTGACATACCTTCCTTTATACTTGCTTCTTCAATTAAAGGTAAAAAGAAGTTATCAGTCATATCTAGCTCCGCTAAGCTTACTTTTGTAACAGCAACATTTTTAACTCCTTGCATACTTCTAATATTATCAACTAAAGGTTTATCTAATTTCTCCTTATCAGTATTAATATTTTGAACTTCAAAATCATTTTTCTTATATCTATTTATAAAATTATCTACACCAAGGCTATCTAGGAAGGTGTTTACGCTAAGAAATGTCATAATACCCATAAATAATGAAAGAAATACAACTATTGCACGCTTTTTATCACGAAACACATTATACCAAGCCATCTTATAAAGCTTTCCTCCATTAGTTGACTTTCTATTTTTCTTTTGTTTCTTTATTTTTGTTCCTGAATATCTTAAAGCTTCTGTTGGTGAGATACTACTAGCAACTTTAGCTGGCTTATTACAACTTAATATTACTGTTAATAACGCAAATAGCGCTGCTCCAACAAAAATCATGGGGCTAAAGGATATATCAGATGGCATTGCACTTCCATTGTATCCTCCATCCTTAAAAGTACCCATAGTTATTGGTACAATTATAAAAGAAAATATAACCGCTAGTACTAATCCTATAGGAATACCTACTGTAGCTAACCTTAAAACTTGACCTTTAACTATCTTCTTTATTTGTCGTGGTGAGGTTCCGATAGTTTTTATAAGTCCATAAAAATTAATATCCTTAGTAACTGATATATACATAACATTATAAATAAGTAAGTATCCACTAAGTACTATGAACAAAGAAATAATTACTATTATAATTATAGTTACAATTGCAGTACTTGATGACTCTTCAGTTATATCATAGCTATATTTGAATCCTTGTCCTTGTTTACACCTAATCTCTGACTCTAAGATATCTTGTGCATTATCTTTTTCACTGTTATTTAAAGTCATAAGTAGAGTTCCATCTTTCTCTAAAGATAGATTGTTTTTCTTTATAAATTCTTCTGAAATCATTAAATATCCTGTGTCTTGAACAATATCATAGTTAGTATAATAACCACTTAAAATAAATTCAGATTCTTTTACCTCTCCCTTTATTGTATAAGAAATCTTTATTTTATCCCCTATTTTAGCATCTTTTAATCCCAAAAACTCTAGTGATTTCCTAGATGCCATAACTTGATTTTCTTTAGCAGGATAATCTCCTTCAATATCACTTATACAAGGGATTATTTGATTTTCCCAATCTATCCTGTCATGATATTCTATGTTTATTTTTGTTTTATTCTTATCTAAAGAATCTGCCTTAACTCTACCTACATTAATTTGATATCCTACACTTTTAAAAATATCTAGTTTTTTTAATTTCTCATACTGTTCATTAGTTGCTTCTTTTAAAGTTGTATTAGCCGTTGTACCTTGTATACGCAAATTCATCACCATATAGTTTTTTGCAAAACTAATTCCTATACTAAATACAGTTGAAATCATAAAGGTAGTTAAAATTATAGCTACGATAGCAAATATATTCCTTGTTTTATTAGCTCTAATGGATCTCTTAATTATTCTCTTAACTACTTCCTTATTATTATTTTCAAACATCATAATTATCACCTCTTACTGCAACCCTACCATCTTCTATTCTAATAATTCTGTCAGCAAGCTGTGCAATTTCTTCATTATGGGTAATCATAACCATAGTTTGATTAAATTTATTGCTAGTCATCTTTAAAAGTCCAATAACATCCATACTTGTTTTACTATCAAGATTTCCTGTTGGCTCGTCCGCTAATATTATTGCAGGCTTTGTTGCTAATGCCCTTGCAATTGCAACTCTCTGCTGCTGTCCTCCAGATAAGTTATTAGGCATATTAGTAAGCTTTTCTTTTAAACCCAACGTGTCAATAATTGAGTCTACATATTCCTTATCAATCTTAACACCATCTAACTCTATAGGGAGAACTATATTTTCATAAACATTTAAAATTGGAACTAGATTATAGTTTTGAAATATAAATCCTATATTTCTTCTCCTGAAAATTGTAAGTTCTTCATCCTTCATATCACTTAATTTCTTTTCTAATATATAAACATCACCACTAGTAGGCCTATCTAGTCCTCCTAGCATATTAAGCAATGTAGACTTACCACTGCCTGATGTGCCTATTATTGCTATGAATTCACCTTCATTTATATCTATGCTTACATCGTCTAAGGCATTAACTAAATTAGGTTCTTCCCCATAAATTTTAATTAGCTTATATGTCTTTAATATATTCATTCTAAATCACTCCACAATAATTATTTGCTATACCTTGTATATTATCATCAACGTCTTACAATCTTCTGACAAAATAATAATATTATTTACTCGTATATATATATATTTATTTGTATAAACTAATTAAAACTTAAACTAAAAAGGAGTGTATAAAATGAAAAATTTTTTTAAAACTTCACTATTTGTCTTGTTTTTATCCATTATATTCTTATTTCCTACTCAGGGTGAAGCTACAGAATATATATCCTTAAAAGACAAATTATATACAAAATCCATGGCTGACTTACAAATGGCAGAAAGAAGACTTTGGATGGATCATGTAGCATGGACTAGAAGCTTTCTTATAAGTGATTTAGCTTCTCTAGAAGATAGAGATGATGTATTGGAAAGACTTCTTAAAAATCAAGATGATATTGGTAATTCAATTAAACCTTATTACGGTGAAGAAGCTGGAAATCAGCTTGCATCATTATTAAGAGAACATATAACAATTGCTGGTCAGGTTGTTAATGCAGCTAAAAGTGGATCCAAAGAAGATTTTGAAAAGTATAATAAATTATGGTACGAAAATGCAGATAAAATAGCTGATTTTTTAAGCAGCGCTAATCCTAACTATTCAAATAAGACTCTAAAAGATATGTTACATAAACATCTACAACTACTTACAGATGCAGTTGTTGCAAGAGTAAATAAGGATTGGAAAGCAGATATTAAAGCATATGACCAAGGTGTAGATCATATCATTAAGCTGGCTGATACAATTTCAGATGGAATAATCAAACAATTCCCAGAAAAGTTCAAACAATAATTATATAAAATGAAAATTCATGTTTATTTTATGTTTTTATGGAAACCATAACATTATAATTTAAAATTTTATGGAGGTCATATGAGAGTACCAAATCATATTGGAATAATTCCTGATGGCAACAGACGCTGGGCTTTATCAAATAACCTAACCAAGGATAGAGGATATAAACATGGCATAAATCCTGGTCTTGAAGTATTTAAACTTTGCCAAAAAGAAAATATAAAAGAATTAACATTCTATGGTTTTACTATAGATAACACAAAACGTCCCTCTGATCAAAAGCTTGCTTTTATACAAGCTTGCATTGATTCTGTAATGCTTTTAACAAAAGAGGATTGCGAAATATTAGTTATTGGGAATACTGAGTCAAGTGCTTTTCCTAGGGCTTTAATTCCCTTTACAACTAGAAAAAAATTTGGTAATGGTGGTATTAAGGTAAACTTCCTAATCCATTATGGATGGGAGTGGGACTTAAATCTATTGAAAAAATCCAATTCCTCTAATAAACATATTCTACCTTTCATACATTCAGAGGATATTTCTAGAATTGATCTAATCATAAGATGGGGAGGTCGAAGAAGGCTTAGTGGTTTTTTACCAATTCAGTCTGTATATTCTGATTTTTACGTAATAGACACCTATTGGCCTGATTTCACTTCTACAGAATTCTATAATGCTTTAAACTGGTATAATGAACAAGATGTTACCCTTGGTGGTTAAAATAAGCTCAGTAAAAAAAAGATATTTAAAGTAATTTACTTTAAATATCTTTTTAATCTATTCAAAAATTTTACTTCTACTATATAAAACTAACACTCTCTATTAATAAATAAACTGAAAGTTATAAGCAGAATACTTTATACCTTAACTATCTTTTTAAATGTCTTCATTGAAATAATTGCACTAACTCCAAATATAAGCATACTTACTAATACACTTATAATATAAGTACTATTTAAATCTATAGATAGAAAATCTCCTAGAGTTCTAATAGCAAAGTAACTATGAATTAAGCCTACTACTACTGGTATTACATAAAATAGTGCAACCTCTTTATTTATAGACTTTCTTAACTCTTTATTAGATGCTCCAATATTTAATAATATTTTATACTTACTTTTATCTTCCTTTGCATCACTGTATATCTTAATATAAATTATACTAGCTTCTGCTAAAATAAATACTAAAAATAAAAATGCTCCTATTGCATAAATACCTTTCATCCATTCAATTCCCTTACTTTCATATATTCCTAGTGTAGCATGAGTTGTTTCTATATCAACATATTTACTTAACTCATTTGTGATAGATTCTAATTTTTCCATATTAAGAAATTCTTCTTCATTATTTATCTTAATGCCATAGAAATTAACTAATTCACTCTTCGCTTTTATTTTCTCATAATTTTCATCATTTACAACAATAGTTATATAATTTAACTCTGAACCTAAAGTACGTAATCTAATATTACTTTCACTTACTTTAAACTCCATGTCATTTACAGTTATGTTATCATAGCTACGAAGACTACCTATTGTTCCTGGTCTCTGGATGAAAATTACTTGATCATCCTTAACCATATCTTCATTTATTTTGCTTAGGCTATCTACATTCTCATTTATCTTTAAAATATCAATTAATTGATTATAAGATAATACTATATAATCATCATTATGATAATCTGGTACATCTTTAAATGTACTTTTAGCCTTTAAAACCTGAGTGCTTAATTCATATTTTTCTTCTCCAATACTAGATAAAACTTTCTTAATACCTTCTTTATTGTTTATTTCATTTGATGAAGAGAAAGATATTGAATATAATCTATTATTAGCATCTGATTCATCATATGATGCCTTCATTGCAACTGACGTACCTAATACTGTTACTGTACATGCTGTAAGAATTGCTATAGTTGCATAGGTTGTATAATTTTTTCTTAATCTATAAGCTAAATTATTAATAGTTATTATGTTTTCCCCATTATATAAAATAGATTTTCTTTTAATAAAGAAATTAAATACTACTGGTAACACAGTTCCAAACAATCCGTAAGTACCTGCACAAACTAAAAGTAATGTAGTAAATGCATTCATTTTATCTTTAAGTATTAAATAATATCCAACTATAACTAAGACTAGTGATATAAATGAAATTATATATATCTTCCAATTTACCTTAGGCATTTTTTCTGTTTTCTTACTATCATTTAAAAGGTCTATCACATTACTTGTAATAATACTTATAAGTCCTTTTAAACTCATAAATAGAAATATTCCAAGAAATATTAAAACCGTATATACTATTGAGTTTAAGGTTACATTAAAAGTAATATTTATATCAAACTCAGCTAGCTTAAATACTATTATTTGGAATAATTTAGATAATACAACACCTATCCCTGTACCAAGTAAACATGAACTTAATCCTATAAGCATAATTTCAATAAAATATATTCTACCAATTGTAGTAGAGTCCAACCCCATAAAAGTATAAATACCAATCTCTTTTTTTCTATTTCTCAAAAATACATTTGATGAATACCATATAAAGAAAAACATAAATATTACAAGTATTAAAGTTAACATCTGTATTACAAGTTTTGCATACTCTTCATTTAAATCACCCAAATACTTCAAAGCATTTCCATCCATCAGTATCATAAAGTTACTTAGGATAACTACTGAAAATACCATTGAGATAAAGAACATAGTATACACTTTTATGTTGTTTTTAAAATTATTATAGGCTATCTGGAAAACACTCATTACTTTGCACCTCCTAAAGATGCTAATAAGTCTATTATCCTTCCATAAAACTCTTTTCTATCAGTTCCCTTATTAAGTTGACACTTTATTTCTCCATCACTTAATATATAAACTCTGTCTGAATAGCTGGCACTTAGTGCATCATGAGTAACCATTATAATAGTTGCCTTTTCTTCTTTATTTACCCTATTCAAACATTCTAGTAAATCTGAAGATGACTTTGAATCTAAAGCTCCTGTTGGCTCATCTGCAAATATAACCTTAGGATTTGTTATTAAGGCTCTAGTGGCAGCCCCTCTTTGCTTTTGTCCACCTGATAACTCATAGGGATATTTTTTCAAATGGTCTTTAAGACCAAATAAGTCTGCAATTTTTATAACTCTGTCCTCTATGTCCTTACTTTTTTTCTTACCTAATGCAAGAGGTAATGCTATATTATCCATTAAGTTCATATTATCTAAAAGGTTATAGTCTTGAAATATAAATCCTATATTATCTCTTCTGAGTTTAGATAGCTCTTTATTTTTAACTTTAGTTATATCTACTCCATCTAGTATTATTTCACCTTTAGTTGGTTTATCTAATGTAGATATCAGATTTAATAAAGTACTTTTTCCAGATCCTGAAGGACCCATTATAGAAATAAAATCTCCTTCATTAACTGTAAGAGAAACCTTATTTAAAACTTTATTCCTAAAACCTTTAATTCCATACTCTTTATCAACATCATTTAATTTTAATATTTCTTTCACTTTTTTTCCTCCAATATAATCACACTTAATTTTTATTAGATTCATATCTAACCCTAATTTAATTCTAATAGTTTTTATATTGGTTTTCCCTCTCTTAAAGTTACTTTTAAAGCTCTAACATTACATTTTAGTAACATTGAAGTTTAATCATAACATTTTTTCATAGATAATTAATCTTGTAACTAGCACATCATCTACCTACCTTTACATAGGTACATCTTTAATTAGGTCAAACTTTTTAGATAATCTGATATTTTATAAAATCTTATTTTAAAGACTGTAAATTCTCCTTGAATTGATTCAACTTCTATTTTATGCTCTAACCTTTCTATAATTTTTTTAGAGAAGTATAAGCCCATACCAGTAGATTTATATACTGTATTTCTTCCATTAGTTCCTGTAAAGCCTTTATTAAAAACTCTATCTATATCCTCTTTAGCTATCCCTATTCCATTATCCTTTATGTATAACTCTATATACTTTCCTTCATCTTTAGCATAAAATTGTAACTTCCCCAAATCTCTTATATATTTAATAGAATTATTAATAATTTGATCTAAAATATAAGATAACCACTTTTTATCAGTATAAATATTATAATTTAGATCTTTCATTTCAATTTCTATATTATTTTTAATAAGAAAAAAAGCATTATTCTTTACACTTTGTTTTACTATTTCTTTTAATATTTCCTCTTTAATGAATATATCTTCAGCTGAAGCTGTGGATCGACTTCCATACATAACTGAATTCACCAAAAAATTAATCTTCTCAACTTCATTTTTTACACTATGGCCTATATCCTCATCCTCTATTCTCTCTGATATGATATTTAAAGCACTTATAGGAATCTTTATTTCATGAATCCATTTAGAAATATATTCTTCCATATCCCTTAAATTTTCTTCATATAATTTAACATTTTTATACTTGTCATATTCTTTGTTCCTAATAATATAAGTCATTATTTCTTCTTCTAACGATTCCCCATTAATATCATTAATGGCAATCCCTTTATTATCATCCATCAACTTATATAAATCTCCATATACTTTTTTCCACTTGCTATATTCCATAAATAGAAACACTAAGTATATCGCTGTAATAATAAAATCTATATAGATCAAATCTCCTAAATTATTCTTGAATGAAGTTAGGCAAAATAAAAATAAATTTACTACTATAAATATAGTTACAAAGCATACTACACTTAATGATTTCTCTTTAATAAATCTCCCTATGTCCATTAAACCATGTAACCTATACCTTTCTTTGTTTTAATAAAATCATCAAGTCCAATTTCTTTAATCTTATTCCTAAGCCTTGTTATATTAACTGTTAATGTATTATCACTCACAAATTCATCATCATTCCAAAGGCTCATCATAAGCTTATCTCTAGATACAACCTTTTCTCTATTCTTAATTAAAACAGACAATATCTTAATTTCATTTTTAGTTAACTCTATAGTATTATTACCGTATTTAAATGTACATTTTTCTATATCTAAAACTGCATCATTGTAATAAATTATAGACTCACTCCCTGCATAATCATATGTCCTTCTAAGCAATGCATTTATTTTGGTTATTAAAACTTCTATGGAAAATGGTTTTGTAATATAATCGTCTCCTCCATTATTAATCCCCATAATTAAATCCATATTAGAATCCCTTGATGATAAAAATATAATAGGTACTTTTGAAATCTCTCTAATTTTCTTACACCAATAAAAACCATCATAATAAGGTAAGTTAACATCCATTATTAACAACTGTGGCTCTTTTTCTATAAACTCTTTTAGTATGCTATCAAAATTCTCTATTAAATTTACTTCAAATCCCCATTTATTTAATGATGATGATAACACCTTTGATAAATCTAAATCATCCTCTACTAATAATATTTCTTTCATACTTTCTCCTCTTATCTTTTTATATTTAAATATCAAACACTACTTACATTTATTACATTATACAATAAAAAACAAACTCATTAAAATATTCCTTATTTTATTTAATCATTTACACATGTCAACTTTAATCATCATTATCCTGTAACTTAAATTCAATATCTTCATATCATAATAGTGAGATACATCTTTATAAATCATATATATTTATTTTAGTGTATTTCAAATTCCTTTTATATTACATACTCCCAAAACATAATCTTAGGAGTAAATATAAAAAGTGAGGTAATATATATGAGTAGTCATAGAAGACGTCATTCTAATTGCAAATGTGATTGCTGCTGTTGTTGTAATATACATTCATGTTGTGACAGATGTCCAACCTCCTGTTGTACAGGATTTACAAACCGTAATTGTAATTCTAATTTTGGTTGTGATTGTGATAATAACCAATGGCTAATATGGTTGGTATTATTGGGTTGTGGTGGTCTTGGTGGCTTTGGAAACAACTGCTGTAGACGTGGATTATTCTGGTAGTAACTTAAGGATTTTTCACCCTTGTGGTAATTCATAAATGAATATAAAGAAACACCTGATTAGTTAAAATACTATTCAGGTGTTTTGATTTTTCTCTTTAACATTTTATTTCTGACTAACATCTATTTGTATTTAAAATACATAAATCGAACTTATTAGAATTATCTCATTGTAATAATCTTTATATTCTAATATTATAAATATGGGAATATAAACTAACTTAAAGGAGACATTTATGAAGGAGAATGAAATCACAATTGAAGCGTCCAAAATACTAAGCCTTTCCTTAGATATTGGTGAGCATATGCTACGAGTTGGTGGTGAAACTAATCGTGTTGAAGATACAATTATTCGTATTTGTAAGGTTTATGAAATTGACCGTATAGATGTTTTCTCAATAAGATCATTAATTATAGCTACTATAAAAACTAGTGATGAAGAAACTCTAACACAAACACGAAGGATTTACTCCTATGGAACAGACCTTAGTCAACTTGAGAAGCTTAACTCCTTATCTAGATATATATGTCAAACTAAACCTTCTTTCAATGAAATAAAGAAAAAAGTACAACAGCTATCAGTAAATCAACACTGTATAAAGTGGAGTTCCTGTCTAGGATACATATTAGCTTCTAGTGGCTTTGCTGTCTTTTTTGGTGGTAATCTCCTAGATGCTATTGCAACTGCAATTATTGGTATACTTATATTCTTTATTGATACTTTTATCAAAAGAGAAAGCATTAACCAATTAATATATACTTTTGTTTGCTCAATTATCACAGGGTTAGCTGCAATTTTATTTGCCAAAATAGGAATAGGAACTAATGTTGACAAAATTATTATTGGTGATATTATGCTTCTTATTCCAGGTATTGCACTAATAAATTCTGTTCGTGATATGCTTTGTGGTGATATTATAGCTGGCCTATTAAGGTTAACTGAATCAATATTAATTGCCATAGCCATAGCCTGTGGTTTTGCTATTTCATTGATTTTATTAGGAGGTATATTATAATAATGAAGTATTTAATTCAAATCATTACTGCTTACATAGGTAGCCTTGGATTTGCCTTATTATTTAATATAAAAAAGGAAAGGATACTGTATGCATCTATTGGAGGTATTATTACTTGGTGTATCTATCTACTTTCTTTTTATTATTTCAATGATATATTTATATCTAATATGATAGCTGCAATTTTGGCTACTACATATTCCGAAGTTTTAGCTAGACTTCATAAAGCACCTACAACTGTATTTCTATTGCCATCTATCGTACCACTTGTACCTGGTGGTAGCTTATACTATTCTATGAGTTATGCTGTAATGGGAAATAAAACAAATTTTGATATTTATGCTCTTAATACACTTAAAACAGCCTTAGGTATTGCTGTTGGAATCATTGTTGTTTCAGTTATTGTATATCATTTCACTAATTATAAGTATAAGCGTAGTAAAATATGAAAATAGCAAAATAAAAAAATGCCCGGTGAAGGTAGTTATTTCCCTCACCGGGTTCTTTATGTGTATAGACGGTTACACATATATTTATATTTTAATTTGCTGAACTTGCTGCTGAGGTTGCTGCCATCGTTGCAGCAATGGTTGCCATCTGTTGTGCAATAATAATATTAGTAATATTATTAGATATGGTTCCCTCTAATAGATTATTCTTCATATCACCAACATATTGAAGTGCTACAAAGTTTGCAGAAAACATAGCACGTTGCACTTTACCAATGGAAAATGCTCCAAACCCTTTTTTATCTTTTAAATATTCTGCACCATTCACTAATTCTTCTGCTATGAGGTACATATTACTAGATGTCATGGCAAGAACTCCAAGAGTTGACATTGTTCCGTTATAGTGTAATTTATATTTTTTATCCTTCAAGCACTTATAGAGCTCTAAAACTTTACTGCATAATTCATCATCATCATTATCCGTAATAAGTAACACAAGTGCCAAGGCCTGCATATCATTTCCACCACCAAGGATTGGCTTTAGTCTATTTTCTATAGTTACTACACGTCTGATAGCCAAGTCCAAATCAATGTCTGTCATTGCAACCATTGCAACATAAATATAATCATCTGTACTTGTTAAAAATGGATGTACTTTTCGTAATTTATCATAAAACTCCTTCATGCGATTAATAACCCTGTCATGCTCAGACTCAATTTTTATTTTAGCAACTTGCATTGCCGCAATGGTAAGATACTCCGAACCACGAAAATTTTGTTGTTTCATTTTATCATATAACAATTGAGTTTTAGTAAAGAGTCTTTCTGGACTTTCATCTAAAGATAACATTGTTGCTATTATTGGGAGAGTAGTTCCTTTAAAACTAGAAAATATTGACGTATTCTTTTTAATGTAATCTCTCATTTCCTTTATACGATTTGCATCTAATATACGTTCCTCATTGGTATATAGCATTGAACATAACATATGTGACAACCTATAATCCCATTTCAGTACTTTACCTAATTGTATTGTATAATCTGCAAATATATCTAATTTGTTTTCAATTCTCGTATTCATTATCTTAACCTTCTCCTTTTAATTCTCATATTGACTATAATCCCACTTCCTAATTTATAGTAATACTATTATAATAGAATCATTGTAAATAATTACTATATTTTCATATAATTTATTATATCATTTTTAATTCCACTCTTCTATATTTCATTCATACCTATAAACCCTATAACTATATATTCTGTGTCTATCTATTGACTTCTACTTTTTTCAATGATATGATACATTACATAAAATATCGTATTAGGAGATAAGATTATGAATTTTAAAACAAACCTATCAATTTCAAAATTAAATAATAGCTTTTTCTTTAGCTTTTTTAGATAGGTTTGTGTCTATATAACAATTATTATAGATACAAACCACACCAATGGAGTGTTTTGTATCTATGATAGCTAAAGAGTTTATGTTGCAATAAATTTAGCCTCATAGATAAACTATGAGGCTTTTTTATATCCTAGGTTAAGGGTCTCATAGTGTAATCTATGAGTCTTTTTTATTATTATAAATATTTTATATCATATTTCTAGGAGGTAATTAAAATTGCAAAATACTAAAAAAAGAGAAAAATTCTCTAGTAACTTTGGTTTCATTCTTTCATGTGTTGGAGCTGCCGTTGGGTTAGGAAACATATGGATGTTCCCTTATAAATTAGGTGAAAATGGCGGTGCTGCATTCCTAATACCCTACTTTATTTTCGTAGTGCTACTTGGAACAATTGGTTTAATTGCTGAGTTTTCCTTTGGTAGACAGTTTAGGGTAGGATCAATGGGTGCTCTTCAAAAGATATTCAAAGAAAAAAATATTAAACATGGCTCTATTATATCTATAATTCCGACCTTAGGACTAACTGGTATATTTATGTTCTATACAGTTGTTATTGGTTGGGTATTAAAATACCTTTTCATAAGTTTAACTGGTGAAATATTAACTATAAATACAGAGTCTTACTTCACTACTTTTATAAATAATAATATTGCAGTATTTTGGCATGGTTTAGCTGTTCTTATAACCTTAGTAATAGTTAGTTTTGGAATTTCTAAGGGTATAGAAAAAATAAATAAAATAATTATGCCTTTATTATTTATTATATTTATACTTCTAATTGGTAAATCATTAAGTTTACCAGGTTCAATAGAAGGTGTAAAGTATCTTCTTACTCCTGATTGGTCCTACCTTTTAAACCCAAGTACTTGGGTTATGGCTCTAGGACAAGCCTTTTTCACAGTATCTTTAACAGGATGTTGTATGGTTATGTGTGGTAGTTATACAGATGAAAATTTTGATATACCTAATTGTGCTATCACTACAGCATCATTTGATACTCTGGCTGCTATACTTGCTGCCTTTGTAATAATGCCTGCAGTATTTGCTTTAGATCTAAATCCTACTTCTGGACCTGCTTTACTATTTGTAACTGTACCAAATATATTCCAGACTATGAAATTAGGACAAGTAGTAAGTTCTTTATTCTTCTTAAGTATTATTTTTGCTTCTATTTCATCCTCAATAGCTATGTTAGAGGGACCTGTAGAAGCAATTATGAATTTAACTAATTGGAGTAGAAAGAAAACTACTTATATTACAGCTACTTTAGCTTTTATACTAGCTATACCATTAAGTTTAAGCAGTTCTTTATTTAACAATTTCACAAACTTTATTACTATAGTGCTATCTCCATTGGGAGCATTAATAACTGCTGTTGTATTCTTCTACATACTTGATAGAAATGAAACTCTAGCTCAGTTAAATTTAGGTTCAAAATATAAAATTGGAATGTGGTTTATGAATTTTGGAAAATATGTTTTCGTACCAACAACTATTATTGTAATAATTTTAGGACTAATATATGGTGGTATTGGTTAATATATAAAGAATTTAATAAAGCCTATAGTTTTCACAAAATTAAACTATAGGCTTTATTATAATATTAGTTAAAATCTAAATATTTTGTAGTAGTTGACCACAAGTCTTTTAAATACCTTATTAATATACAATCATATGTCTCTATTCACAAGTAGCTTCATTTACTTTTATCTCTAATTCTTTTGTCAAATCTCTCATATCTCTAGCTTTATCTTTAAGTTTTTGATCTGCCTTGCTTAAGATAACTCTTCCCAACCATAGTTTTGCATTTGTATAGTCCCCTATTCTTCTATATAACTCACCTATAATATACTGTAAAGAATAAATACTCAATCCATATATTGGAGTTCGTTCATTTTCATAAGCAATAACAAATCCTTGAAGTGCTTTTTCTAAAAATTCTCTCTCATCTTCTTTCTTTTCTAAAAGCCTATACATCCATGCAATTTTCAAACAGAGTATGGCCTTTGTACTATCTTTGAATTCCCCTAGAACTGCATTTAGTAACGCAATCTTATAACGTTCAATTGCGATCTCTTCATCATAAATTTGAGGATATTCTTTCCCTTGCCATTGATTGCCTATCTTTACAAGTATAACTTCACGTTTATAGGATTGTATTTTCTGAAAATCATTTTTTAATGCTGCATATCCACATGTTGGACATACCAATACCTCATAAAAATATGGATTTACCCCCTCATATCTTATAAAAGCATCTGTATCTTTTGATTTCATTTTGGGAACATATGCCTTTACAACTCTACATGTAAAAGCTTTTAAACAAACTGGACAAGTAACCTTCTTATCATAAAGTAATGTATTTATATCAACTTTTGTTGATTTTTTATCTTTTGTTTCCTCATCGTATTTATCTTCTTTCTTTGTGTATAATTCTATATCGTCTTCATAATTAAGTCCTAAGCATTTTAACGAAGAAAAAATTTTATTCACCCTAAGTTGCCCCCTACTTTAGTAATATTCTTCATTTATCACACGCTATAGCAATCTAAACTAACAAGTGTATTTAAATATATGTAATTTTACTACCATAAATTTATATTATATCAAATTAATATAAAAAAACAAAGGTTTATTACAATATAATTTTATACACACAAAAAACTCCAGCCTACTCAAGGTTGGAGTTAATTTTTTTAAATCATTTATTATTAAACTTTCGTAAATTTAGCATTTATTTATGGTACAATTCATCCTATCTCACTCAAGTGAGTAATCTATAAATAAAAATACTTCTTATTCTAATAATTAAGTAAAATATTTCCTGTCTTATTAGACATTTCTAATTTCTTAGCAACAACAAGGAATCTATGCTCTGTTCCTTCTATATACCCAATCTCATTTAATTCTCTTTCTACTTTACATAAGTTTTCAAAGCAAGCATCAACAGAAAAATCCGGAAACTCCCATTCTATTATCCTTGCAAAGTATACCAACGCTCCTGTATCATAAAAACGTATAGGAGTAAATGACTCTTCAGATTGAAGAATTTCAAATCCGTTATCTTTAAAAGCTTTAATATTATGCTTCAAGTCATGAGTAGGATATGATGGCTTAAAATTATTGATTAACTTTTCTGATAAATCAACATCATTTTTTACACCTACCTGTTGAGTAATAAAACACCCACCTGTCTTTAATATTCGATTAACTTCACTAATATCATAGGATTCATGCCTATTAATTATTATATCAAAAGAAGCATCTTCAAATGGCAATACTGCATCATCAAATACCTGCCTAACTGTTATCCCAAGTGGTTTCAGTTTCTCCTGACAAATTGCAACATTAGGTGGATATGCCTCTGTTACAGCCGTATTATAAAATGGATGGTCCAAAGTAAGTAGGAATTCTCCTCCTCCTGTCCCCATATCTAAAAGCCTATGTTCTGCTTTTAAATAAGACAATAATATTTTTTCATAATCCCACGGTATATGTTCTCCATCCCATCTACCATCAAGATACGAAAAATCCCATCCTTGAAACACCTGCTTTTCCTCATTTTTTAAATAATTTTTAAACTCTTCTCTATTCATTTAACTACTCCTTTTCATAATATACTAAATATGATAATTTAATTTGAAAAGTAATGCAGTTAACTGATAACAAATATCTTATTATCTCAGTACAATCTGCTATCAGATTACATTAACTGCACTGAGTAGTTACCTAGTTTGTTTCTCATAATGAGTTTCACCTCTTTCAAATGCCTATATACAAATCTTATCATGAAAATTATGTTATTTCATTATAAAATTTACATGTAGTTAATAGAAATAAAAATATATTTGAATTTTAAAAAACATTGATACAAAATTAACATTGATTATACAGAAAATGTATTGTATAATATATACAAATATAAAACAATAGCAAAAATAACAATATTTGTTCATAAAGAGCATTTATTAATATATTTAAAAAGGGGGCAACTAGTGTGAAATTCTTAAATTATACAAAGAAATTTAAATTATTGATATGCTTGTTAGTTAGTTTTTGCATTATTCAACAGCCACTTATCATCTTTGCTGAAGGACCTACAGCTAAATCAGTGAGCCAACCAAGTCCCTCAGAAGAAATTGATAGCGGTATAGCAAACTTAAATTATGATAGAAATCAAATCCTGGCATCAAATGGTGATAGTATAGAAAGTTTTGTTCCAAAAGAAGGCTTAGGATCAAAAGGAAAATTTGTAGTAATTGAACGCAATAAGAAATCACTTACAACTTCGCCAGTAGACATTTCAATTATTGATTCTATGACTGATCGCACATATCCTGGAGCATTACAACTTGCCGATAATGGTTTTGTTGAAAACCAACCTAATTTATTGGTGTGTAAAAGAAAACCTTTAAATATTAGTATAGATTTACCAGGTATGAAAAAAGAGAATACAGTAATAGTTGAAAATCCAACATATGCTAATGTGTCTGGAGAAATAGATGGGTTAATATCTACTTGGAATGAGAAATACTCAACAACACATACACTGCCTGCAAGAATGCAGTACTCAGAATCTATGGTTTATAGCAAATCTCAGCTATCAAGTGCTCTGAATGTTAACGCTAAAGTTATGAATGGTTCACTTGGAATTGATTTTGATGCAATTTCAAATGGAGAAAAGAAAGTTATGGTTGCCGCATATAAGCAAATATTTTATACCGTAAGTGCAGAGCTTCCTAACAATCCATCAAATCTTTTTGATGATAGCGTTACTTTTAAAGAGTTAACGCGTAAAGGAGTAAGTAATTCAGCACCACCTGTTATGGTATCAAATGTAGCCTATGGTAGAACAATTTATGTTAAATTAGAAACAACCTCTAAAAGCAAGGATGTACAAGCTGCATTTAAAGCATTGCTTAATGATAATAGCGTAGAGGCTAAATCAAAATATAATGATATTTTGGAAGAAAGCTCATATACTGCTGTTGTATTAGGTGGAGATTCTAAAGAGCATAACAAGATTATTACAAAGGATTTTGAAGAAATACGAAATGTAATTAAAAATAATGCTGAATTTAATCCTAAAAATCCAGCATATCCTATATCATATACAAGTGTCTTCTTAAAAGATAATTCAGTTGCAGCAGTTCATAACAAAACTGATTATATTGAAACTACATCTACTGAATATTCTAAAGGAAAAATAAATCTTGACCATTACGGTGCATATGTTGCTCAGTTCGATATATCTTGGGATGAATTTTCCTATGATGAGAATGGACAAGAAGTACTGGAACATAAAACATGGGATGGAAGTTGGGAGGACAAAACAGCTCATTACTCTACAGTAATTCCACTTCCAGCTAATACAAAAAATATAAGAATTTTTGCAAGAGAGTGTACAGGTCTTGCTTGGGAATGGTGGAGAACAGTTATTAATGAATATAATGTTCCATTGACAAATGAAATAAATGTTTCAATTGGAGGAACTACACTATATCCAACAGCTAATATTAGTCATTAATTATCAGACTCAGGACTAGGACTTGCTATTGCCAAAGAAATTGTTAAGCGCCATGGTGAAACATTAGAAACAGAAAGCGTAAATAGTCATACAACCTTTAATATTAATTTACCAAACTCTTTATAAAACCTATATAAAAGGTGAATAAACCTTTGTCCTATCATTGATAGACTAATGATAAGACAAGGGTTTATTCATTTTTTTAGAAGGATTGAAAATAGAATTAAGGATTGATAAAATAACAAAAGTATTTAAAGATTTAAAGTCTGTAAAAGGTGTTGATTCTAACTACTCCTTTTCATAATATACTAAATATAATAATTTAATTTGAAAAGTAATGCAGTTAACTAATAACAAATATCTTATTATCTCAATAAAATCTACTGTCAGATTACATTAAAGCTTTCAATCTTTTATTCCCTTTCACTGAAAAAGCCATCACAAAACTTATACCACTTTATCTTATATTCTTCATGGGATATTAATTCAAGATCATAGGGTGAATAAACTTTTCTTTTCCTTGCTTCTTCTACAAAGCCCTCTAGATAATCACCTGGTTCTGTCAGATATCCTTTTACTTTGGAATACCCCTTACTTACTGCATAATAAAGTCTAGTATGTCCATCCAAAGATATAAAAGAATCCTTTATTTTTGCTAAAGGAACAGTAATATCTTCTCCACTCTTTATAAAAGACTCTACAGCTTTAACTTTGTCTATATCCACGAAAAACTGTGAAGGCTGAATATCTTTAATAGTTATATGAAATATATTAATAGGTGTAAAAGCTTTTATTAATTTCATACTTTTGTCATAGAAATTAATAATGTGCTCAGAATAAAATCTAAATTCATCTATCAATTGAAACACATCAATCTCCTTATCAAAGAATACAATTGCAGAATCTTTATTTATTATTTTAAAGCTGCATTTATACTTTTCATCAACAATAAAAGCACCATGCTGATTTAAGATATCTTTATCAAACCTATCATCCTCATAGCTATTAATTCTTTGTATTTTATGGTTCATTTTCTCACTTCCGATCTACAAGTATATCTATATTTTGCACAAAATTATATAAGAGTATCTATTGATAAACTTATATATATTTTCTTATTTTGATGTAGGACTTTATATGATTGCAATGATTCTTTCAACAAAACAAGTTAAGAAAGTAATGAGGACACATAATAAGTTTTAATTATACTATATTTAAATATCCTTCTTTCTTATGATACGGTATTTTCACCTAAAAAAATAGTCTTAGGCAAACTATAGCTTAAGTTAAATGAAAATCCTTCTCTCATGCGTTCGAATGAGTAAGTTCACCTAACCAAATATAAAATTTGGAGGCTCACTTATGGTACGGTTCTCCGTAACGGTTATTACGTAGAACCTTTAAAGTAATACATTAAGTGAAATTAATTTAGTGGAAAATAGAGGTCCAAGTACGTAGCACCATTTTCCTCAAGCTTTTCCTCAAGCCAGTATCGTTCCTTATAGACTTTACTTTTACTGCAATCGGGCATATATCCATTTAGTCTTACCCACTCCGCTAATCTCCTCCATCCGGCAGGTATAACTTCAAATGGATTTGAAAACGGGTTTGTTATTCTTAAAATCGCATAATCACATTCATCTATTTTTTTCAGTTTCACTCCTTCAGATATATTATTATTATCTTTTACTTTTACCCAATACTCATATCCTCTAAGACACTTCTGGCTTTGCTCTTCTGAAACAGGAACATCGAATCCGAATTGTCTTGATTTAATGTCAATATTATTGTTTTCCATCCATTCTGTCATAAAATTTATTACGTCTGCCTCAGGATTATCGCTGACTACACATGAACTTGCCACATACATAGTATCCAGTTTTTCAATCCTTACATCACTAAAATTATATTCCATATTTATTCCTCCCCAAATTATAGATTTATTTTCTTTAAGTATTGGTTTTTCTGGTATAGCATAATGCTTGTTCCTAAATTTAGCTGGTGATTCGCCATACTCGTTTTGAAATGCTCTTCGGAATGCCCGTTCTGAGCCATATTCAAAATCAAGCGCAATATCAATAATACGTTTTCCTCTGTTCACATCCTGCATTGCGTAAGCTAGTCGTCTCTTTCTCACATATTCCATTAATGGAACTCCAACAAATAAGGTGAATAGCCTGTAAAAGTGATATTTTGAGAATCCTGCAACCTCAGCACAAGCTTCAATTGTGATAGGCTGCTTAATATTCTCTTCAATGTAATCTATGGATTTCTGCAGATATTCAACATAACTCATAAAACTCACTCCCCGTTGCAACGTAATTTAATTATAATGCATAGTATTAATACTTTAAGGACATCTTTTGCTTTTTTGTAAATTAGCTTTTTATTCTGATATAAAACTAGAGATAAAAAAAGTGCCACTCCCTTAAAGATTAGCACTTTTTAATGCACTTTAATAACTTTAGTGTCTTAACACTAATCAAATCATGGCTTTTAGTGGAAGTCTACCTCATCTGTGATACGGTTCACCGTCAACAATTAACTCGCAAAATTCATATAGAAGTATAAAATAGGTAGTTAAAAAAGCCACATCAATTTAAAGTAAAATTGATGTGGCTTATCTGCAATTCCATTGTATTAATCTATTTGCTAAATTGAAATTTATAATATTTTTTCATAACTAAGTCTCCACCCAAATCCTATTTATCTTGCACGTAAAAATTGCTTGTTTTTTATAATAACATATTTTGTAAATGTGTTATTGTTTGTGATACAGTTTTTCACGCACAAAAATAGCCTTAGTTAGGTAATGTAACTGGGCTTAAGCCAAAACCTCATTTATTTATGGTACGGTTCACCGTAACGGGTATACCGTAGACATTTCACACATTAAGTAACATTAACGATTGTTCTGTACTCTCCTAATTTCATATAAAATGTCTAGTCCAAGAATTTTACCCATCTAGTACTTTACATTTTTCCTTATCAATTCCATAAATGCTTCTGGAGGAACTATTATTACATCAGGATTTTCCCTTAGTCTTCTAATAACCGCTTCAACATCATTAACACCTTTGCTCCAAACATGAACATAAACAAAAGTATATGCCTCTTGGCTGCATACATTTATCTCACCTGAATTTACTCTGTCATTAATTTTTTTTACTAACTCTTCTTCACTTTCCAGGTTATTCCAAAGTATATCTCTACAAGATACTATAGGTTTATTATTAGACCATAATATTTTTCCTTGATACTTATCATGTCTATGATAATCAAGATAGAACAATCCTTGAATACTAACTCCTTTAGTAAACTTATTCCAAAGCTCAATGTTATTGAAGGCTGAATCATCTATTATTGCCACATACTCTTCATCTACCTTCTGCATATAATCATTTAATGCATTAATATATATGTCTAATTTACTTGGATCAAATTTACTTGGATAAATATACCCATTTCCAGAAGGGGATACCATGAAGTTATTATTAGTTTTCTCATTGCTTATACTTTTATAATATAAATTAAAAACAGTAGGCGCTAAATAATATATAGAAGGGCTCATTGACCAGCCTAAATTGAGTTTAGCTCTATTGGGATGACCAAACCATTTGGAAGAGCCATAGTTTGTTCCAAGATTCCATTGTTGATTGTCTCCATCAGACATTATAAAGGTAACATAATGTGCATTTTTTTTAGGAAGTGATACTGAGAATTTTTTAGTGACAGGCAGTGATGGAAAAGCACTTAAAGATGTTAAATTATAAGACCAGTCTGCAGCAACTACACTTACGCCATATTTTGAAGCTGTACTAACATTAATAAACTCATCTGGCCCCCAGCCTAAACAAATAGAGTTATCTTGCATAGAAGAAAATATTTTATCTCTAAGGATTGTTTTATCTATACTATCTTCATAAAATACTAAACACTTAGCCATTATAGCATAATCTCTTAATGGCGCTTCCTTTTCAGGTGAAAGCTGAATTACTATTGAATGATTTAACCCTTTATCCCATAGGTTATCATATGCCCAGGCTTCATCAGTATTTCTACAATCTCCAATAATTTTTACTATACCCTCTCTCCTTAATTTAGGCTCTATAACCTCATCAATAGCTATTGCTTTATTTAAAGAAGCAAGAGAACAAGCATTATTTATTGAAGGATCTTTTGATACCCTATTATTATAAAGCACATATCCATCTATATAGTCTTTGTATATATTTAATAATTTCCAGGGATCTGAAAGCATTTCATAAGATACATTATAATTATTTTTTAAATCTTCCAGCCATATTTCATAATCAGGCTGATAAGAATTAAGTGTATATATTTGAGAAGAACACTGGCCATTAACTATCCCTTGGAGGCTAGCTACCATCGTCTTCTCGCTGGACGTCATTGTATCTTGGGATATAACATATAAAAACTTAGGTATTATTGGATTTTTTATATAGTTGGAGGAAAGCTTAAATATTGGAGCAGCATGAAAAGCTACTGCTCCATTAACGCTTGAAGTTTTCTTCCACTCACTCCACTTTATATTGTATTTATCTCCATTTATTTTGCAATAATCATAAAACTTTTTTAGAAAATCTATTCTTTCGTTATTATAAAAAGATTGGATAGCCTTTTCATTATAGTTTCCTAGCGCTAATTGTCTCCTTATAATATCATCGGCACTAACCTCTTTATTGTTTTTCATCATATCATACATAATCATAAAGGTGCCAGTTCTTCCTACACCATGTTTGCAATGAAAATGTAACCAAGAATCTTTAGGCTGAGCATTAATAAATTCTATAAAATAATCAACCATATCATCAGTAGGTATTCCACCGTCTCTAACTGGTATTCGATTATAAGATAAAGCTTTAGAGCTAACAAGTTCATTTTCATCTTGAACTTTTGTTGGTACCATAGTTTTTTCAGGATGATTATAAAAAGTAATAGGAACATTCAATTCAATACTTTTTAATTTATTAGCTTCATCTGCTAAAACCTGTTCTCTAGTTAGTCCTGTATTAGCGTTATTTTTTGAATCTGCCCAGCTAACTGGAAGTCCATTAATAAACCCATGAGATTCCTGCCTTAAATCCACCACCGTTATTGGTGATGAAGTTCCTATAGCGTTTATTAAAAGTGAAAGGTTGTGTTCAGAAAATTGCTGACTTCCAGAAATATTTAATTTGTCTAATCCGTTAAGATTTAAATTTTTATTATCTTTTATAATTGTTAAATCTGAAGTTTTACGAAAGTTTTTAGGTAGAATATTATCGGAAGTTAACGAATCTAAGACAAGATTTACTTTATTTTCATCAGGACCTTCAGCTACTACATTTTTACTTACTGTAAAAGATGAAAAAATAGTTATTAGCATTGTTAATAAAACAAGTACATATACCTTCAATTTTTTATGCAATTACAATCCCTTCTTTCCTATACCGCAATCATTTATTCTTCTAAGCATAGTATAGGATAAGAACTTGACCAATATACAGATTGTTCATTTTATACTTTTTATTATTGCTTTAAATTCCATCATAATTCAAAAGTTAACTTTAGGAAGATTCTATTATTTAAATTTAAGAACTATAATTAAATTTATAAAAAATAGTTAATATGCTTTATTTTAATAAAATAAAGTACTAAACTTATCATTCAGGTATAATATACATTTAAGAACCTCATTTATTTATTGTACCGTTCACGTAACAGTTAAAAAGTACAATTTTTCAAATTTATTACTGCTTAATCTATATTTAATACCCTTATCGGATTTTCTTCTCATAGCCTTGCCTACCAAATAATAAAGGTTTAATGTTTTGCGCATTCCACTTATTCATATCATTGAGATCTTTAAACTTTAGCATTTAGGTATCTGCTTTCCAGCCCAATCTTGAATATATCTCTTATTTCCATCTCTAGTAATATGATTGTGCAAATCACCTTTTGGAATTTTCCTCATTTCATCTAAATCATTATTTTCTAGAGCTATAATGAATTTATCTTTCATTAGATAGCTCTCCTTATTATGTTAAACTACTTTCCCTAGCTTGTTGTGCAAAACATATTGAGTATTGTCCTAATCTAGCACCATAACTTCTTATATTAATACACTTACAACTATATAATTATTATGAATTTTATACCACATACTTCTTTTTTATTAAAGTACATCTTTAGGTTATTAAGTCTCTAAATAATTTATGATAGGGTTTAGGCCACTATAGCATATACTAAAACCTGTCATATCAATAGTTTCAAGGTAAGTCTACATCATTTATGGTACGGTTCACCCTTTATTATCCTATATCCTCTATAAATCTGTTCTAGAAGCATTACTCTGAACAATTGGTGTGGAAAGGTCATTTTAGAAAAACATATTTTGTAATTAGCTCTTTTTATAACTTGCTCTGATAACCCTAAGCTTCCTCCTATTATAAAAACTAAATTAGAATTTCCTTCTAATCCACAGTTACCTATGAAATCTGCAAATTCTTCTGATGAAATTTGCTTTCCTTTTAAATCCATGGCTACAACATAAGCATTATCTTTTATTTTTGATAATATGCTTTGGCCTTCTTTATCCTTTATTTGAAGTTCTTCCTTTTCCGATGCATTATCTGGTGTTTTCTCATCTTGAAGTTCTATTATTTCAAGCTTACAGTATCTTGATAATCTCTTAGAATATTCATCTATAGCATCTCTTAAATATTTTTCTTTTATTTTTCCTACTGTCATTAATGTTATATTCACTAAATCCCCTCCTAGAATTTTCCATAAATTCATAAACACATAATGCTATTTAAATAGTAAAACCTCTGAAACCCGCATGAACAAAACAACTAGTTAAATAGTTATATAGTTTCATAGTTAAATATATACATAGTCTTATAGTTCTATATTATCATATATAAAATAATAACTATATTTTACTATGAATAATTTAGAATGTCATAGGTAAAATTATAATAGATGCTAATTAAATACTATATAGGTGGTGTCTACACATGAGAAAATTTAACAAAATAAATTTATTTGTTTCTTTAACTATACTTTTATCTATAATGATGTCTTTTAGTTCTGTTATATCTTATGCTACTCCTATTTCAACTGTAACCTTAACAATAGATTCTCCAACTGCTAATCAGTTACCAAAATATTTTCGTAAGAGCACAGATCAAATTACTCCCTCAGAGAATATAAATTTATCTGGTCTAGACAAACTTAATATTTCTGGTAGTGGTCAATTTTCTAAAACCGGAATACCTTTAATGAAAAGCTCTATAGGAAACTATCCAATAACTGTTATTGATTTAAGAGAAGAATCTCATGGATTTATTGATGGTATTCCTGTCAGTTGGAGAAATGCAAATAACGATGCAAACAAAGGTTTAACAGTAAATGAAATTATTGCTGATGAAAACTCTAGGTTAAATTCTATTCCACTTAATAAACCTATTTCTTTAGAGGGTTTTAAAGATGTTGTAATACCTTCAAAAATTCAAAATGAATCTGATCAAACTAAGGCTTATTCATTATCTTATATTCGTATCCCTGTAACAGATAAAAGTATACCTACTGATGCTATGGTAAATTATTTTATTGATGTTGTGAAAAATCAACCTGAAAACAGTTGGTTCCATTTCCATGGTCAAGAAGGACTTGAGAGAACTACTACTTTTATGATAATGTATGATATTATGAAAAATTGTAAAGAAGTTAACTTAAATGACATTATTACACGCCAAATCTTATTATCTAAAATGGATAAAAAGACCAGTGATAAATTTTATTCAGGAGATATATTTAACTTTTTAAATAATTTTTATAATAAATGCAAATCCAATGAATCTAGCTCTAATAAACAGATTTCGTAGAAACTTTAACTGTTATTACTTTTATTGAATTTAATAAAGTATAATACATTTTACTATAAAAATAACTCATCATAACAATTATGATGAGTTATTTTAAAGTTATAAACAATACATTTATTTATTATTTTAATGCTTTAAGAGCTACAGTATTTAATAAACTCCATGGTTTATTAAAGTGTGGTTGGAAGAAGAAATCTGTCATTGCTAGTTCTTCTATAGTCATGTTATTTTGTATTACTACAGATAGGGTATTCATGTGTTGAGTTAAATCTTCATCAGAAATAATCTGTCCTCCAAGAATTCTTCTTGTAGCTTTGTCATAAACAAGTTTTATGGTTGCTTCATTATAGGTAGGCATAAACTCTGGTCTATGATTTTCACTAACCATTACTGAGTCAATATCCATAGATGTAGTTTTCTTAGCAACCTCTTCTGTTAACCCTGTAGATGCTATACATTTATCATATATCTTTATTCCTGAAGTTCCCTGGGTTCCCATATACTTAAGAGTTGGATTTACTAGATTTTTAGCCACTAAGGTTCCCATTCTTACAGCATTAGTTGCAAGAGGAATATATCTCTTATCCCTTGCTGGATTATATTCTACAACACAACAATCTCCAGCTGCAAATACATCTTTAACACTAGTTCTCATATATTCATCTATTATTATTGCTCCATTTGGAAGAGTATCTAATTTTCCTTTTACTAAACTAGTACTCGGTATAAATCCTATGCAAAGTACTACTAAATCTGATTCATAACTACCTTTATCAGTTATTACTTTAGATACTTTGCCATTTTCTCCTTCAAACTTTTGAACTTTTTCACCTAAAGCTAACTTTACTCCACGGTTTCTAAATTCTTTCTCTGCTATATCTGTGAACTCTTCATCAAGATACTTACTCATTATTCTTTCTTCTGCATCTATTAAAGTTACATTTTTATCTTTTATTTCAAAGGCTTCAGCAAGTTCTACCCCTATATATCCAGCACCTACAACAATTACATTCTTGGCTTTAGCTGAGCTTTCTATAATTGTTTTTGCATGACTATAATTTTTACATAGTAATATGTTTTTAAGGTTTCTTCCTTCAAAATTAGGTACTATTGGCCATGATCCTAATGTTAAAATTAATTTATCATATTTTTCTTTAACTATATCAGCAGTTTTTAAATTTGTAGCTGTAATTGTCTTTTCCTCCATATCAATGTCAGTTACATTATAACTCATTCTCATATTTATACCAAGGTTATTTAAGTTTTCTGGAGAATTATAAAATAATTTTTCTGGTTCATTTACTACATTAGATACACTTAAAGCAATTCCACAAGAAAGAAAAGATACATTATCATTTCTTTCATAAACTGTAATCTCGCTATCTGGATAAAGTTGTTTTGCATTTACTACTGCTGCCGTTCCTGCATGTGTACATCCTACTACTGCAATTTTCATAATACATGACCTCCTATAATTTACACCTTAATAAAATTTATTCTTATATTATATTGTGAAAGTTCCTTAATTATATTCTCATGATAACGTTTGTTATTTAACAATCATTATCTAATAATATATTACATCAAATTTCAATTTATTCAATATTGCTATTAGTATATATAAATAGATAAGCTTTCATTCTCTTAATTTTTCTTAAGTTTTCATGAAATATCGTAGAATTGTAAAAAAAGAGTTTATGATATATCATAAACTCTACTCTAATATCTATATTTAACTTTTAGTATCCTAATTCCTCATTTAAGAAAATTACATGTATTCTATTCTTATTTCCCTGTCTTTTTATTACAGTATACTCATTACAAATTCTCTCTTCGCTATAACAATCCATACAATGGCCTACTTTTACACAAGGAGTTGCTCTATTTAATCTTTTGCAGTTTGCAGGTGCTGATACTCTTTCATTTCTCTTAATGGCCTCTTCAATATTCGTTACAATTTTATTTACTCCAGCTATAATTATAACTTTATCTGGACCGTATAACATAGCTGCTACTCTATTTCCATTGCCATCAACATTGTATAGCTCTCCTTTTTCTGTAATTGCATTAGTACTAGTAAAATATACATCAGCAGAGAACGTGTCTCTATATAATTTTTTCAAATCATCTTTACTTAAACCTTCCTCATACCTATCTAGGAAATTGTATTTACCACTTCTTAAATAATCAATAACTCCAGTTTCAAATAGGCTCATTGAACCACCACAACTTACAGTATCCCCATCATTAGTGAGTTCATTAATTTTCTCAATTAGCTCTTCATGACTATTTACTAAACAACCATTCATACCATTCTTCTTAAGTGAATTAATTGTAGTATTAACTCTACTTTCCTTTAGCCATTTCATATTTTTATCCATAAACAATCCCCCTGTAAATTTATAATATAATTAATTATATTATAGCCATATATAGAATATCCTACAACAATACATAAATAAAAACCCTAATGAATAAAAGCTTCACTAGGGCTAATGTTTATATTATTTTCCGCAACATTTCTTGTACTTTTTACCGCTACCACAAGGACATGCATCATTTCTACCAATTTTAACTTCATTTATTACAGTTTTTGATTCTCTCCACGCTTTTTGTATCTCTTTTCTTTTTTCTGGTGAGAATATTCTATCCCACTGTGATAATGTATAAAGATAATCTGCTTTAGAATCAAGCATATTGAAGTATAATTTTTCATAATCTATTTTGAAACTAACTTCTGAATCACTTTCTATAGCTTCAAGATCTAATTCTTTATCTATACTTTCATTTATTCCATCTAGGAATCCCATAAAGTAAATTTCATTAACGTCAAATTCTTTAACTAGTTCAGAGAACTTTCCACTAATAACACCGCCATCAATTGCTAATGCTTTGGTATATATTGATTTTTCAACCTTTGCATACTCTCTCCAAAATGCAGGTTCTCCATTTTCCTTTACAAACTCTACAACATAATTTGTCCAATTGCTATATATGCTCATGTTATTTTCTCCTTCTTTATAACAAAATTTGTTTATCTATCTTATTAATTATAATAAATTTTTATTTATCTTTCAATAATATCTTATTTCTGTATTTTTAAAGTAACTATTTCATCCTTGGTAAATGGTTTTGATATATTATAGTTTCCACCTAAACTTTCAACACCTTGATTATCTACTGTAATCATTATTTTACTCACAGATTTTAACTGACTCAAAGAGTTTGATATAGATTTAAGTATTGTTTCTTCTTGAACTTCAGACATCTTAAAGATAGCCTCTGGACTTAAATTAATATTTGCTATACCATCCTTAATAGAAAAGCTTAAAAGTCTTGTTTCCTTTGGTAAAATCGGTTTGCTTTTTTCACTAACTTTAGCTGGTCCTTTGATGAGTTCTTGCATAATCATCTCACCGATTAAATCTTCACTATTAATTAGTCTCTCTTCCTTTATAAGTTCAGACTTTCCAGTATCTCCCCCAAAATATAAGGTTATATCAATATAGCCATCATCCGCTGTAGCTCCTTTAGTATTTTCAAGTTTTTCTTTACTTAATATACTTGCCTTATCTTTCTTTATACTCATAGTTTTCGCAAGATAAACTCCACCTACAATTAATGCTATTACAATTACTACTATTGTTAATACTAAACTAAAGGTCTTCTTTTTCATTCTACACCTCCTATTACTAACTAAGCTTTTTATCCGATGACTACACACTCTAATACTACCATCTTCTTCAAAGTGGGAGTAAAGAGTGGCTACGTCCCTGGATAATGATTTCTAGAGCTTCAAAGAAGCTAAGAACTCTGTTTATATTTCTGATAATACACTGTGTCTATCTCTATTACACATCTTTAATTCTACATCTTTTTCTACGCTAATATTATTTTCTCTTAATACACTTGCTACAGTTTCATACGCAAGCTCTGGATAATTGTTTGTTTTACTAAGATGACCTAAATATATAGTTTTATGATTTCCTTTTAAAATATCTACTATAGCTTTACCACAATCTTCATTGGATAAATGCCCTCTAGCACTTAATATTCTTTGTTTTAATGGATATGGGTATGGTCCAAATTTAACCATTTCTATATCATGATTACTTTCTATTAAAATCATATCACTATTTTCTAATGCCATTCTTACTTCTATTGAAAAATGACCTAAATCAGTAGCTATACAACATGATTTTTTTAAACCATGTATTCTATAACCTCTAGGAGACGCTGCATCGTGAGGTGTAGGAAAATTCTCTATGGTTAAATCCTTAATTTCAGTAAATTTACCATCTATTATTTTTATGTTTTTTTCCTTAATACTCCCAATTTTTCCTTCCATAGCTTCCCAAGTGAGACTTGGTGCATATATCGGAATATCATATTTCCTTGAAAATACTCCAGCCCCTTTAATATGATCTGAATGTTCATGAGTAATAAATATACCATCTATAGAATTAGGATCTATATCTATGTCCCCCAATTCTTTATCGATAGCTTTACCTGGCATTCCAACATCCACTAGAATGTTACTGTTATTTTCTGATACAAATATACTATTCCCACTGCTACCACTAAATAATGGGCAAAATTTCATAATTATCTCCTCAATCTAATATCTAAAATGAACATAAAAATTATATAGTTACTCTTTTAATATCTGCACCTAAAGCTTTAAATTTTTCTTCTATATACAAATATCCTCTATCTATATGTTCAATGCCTTCAACTTCAGTTTTTCCTTTAGCTGCAAGACCTGCAATAACCAGAGCTGCACCAGCTCTTAAATCTGTGGCTTTAACATTAGCTCCAGACAAATTTTCAACGCCATCTATGATAGCTATTCTACCTTCTATTTTAACGTTGGCACCCATTTTCTTTAACTCATCTATATGTTTAAATCTTGATTCATATATGCTTTCATTTACAATGCTTCTACCTTGAGCCATAGTTAAAAGAGTACTCATTGGCTGTTGTACATCTGTTGGAAATCCTGGATATGGTAAAGTCTTTATGTTTACACCTTTAAGGTTACTTCCACTTCTAACTATAACTTTATCATCATCTTCTATAATTTCTACTCCCATTTCTACAAGTTTTGCTGAAATAGACTCTAAGTGTTTTGGTATTACATTATTTAATGTAACATCTCCACCACAAGCTGCTGTTGCTATCATAAAAGTTCCAGCTTCAATTTGATCTGGTATAACTGAATAATTACATCCTGAAAGTTCATCTACTCCAGTAATCTTTATTACATCAGTTCCAGCACCCTTTACATTAGCTCCCATAGTATTTAAGAAGTTGGCCACGTCTACTACATGTGGTTCCTTTGCTGCATTCTCCAAAACTGTAGTACCTTCTGCAAGAACCGCTGCAAGCATAATATTTATAGTAGCCCCTACACTAACTACATCAAAATATATAGTTGTTCCAACTAATTTTTCTGCAACAAGATTTACTGCACCATGTTCTATTGTAACAGTAGCTCCTAAAGCTTCAAATCCTTTGATATGTTGGTCTATTGGTCTATCTCCAATAGGGCATCCCCCTGGAAGCTCTACTCTAGCTTTCTTAAATCTAGATAATAGTGATCCTAATAAGTAATATGATGCTCTCATATTCCTTACTTCTGGGATTGTAGCATTGGTTGTTACTATATTTGTGCTATCAATTTTAATTGAATTACAGCTTGATTGTACTTTACATCCTAAATATTTTAAAATAATTTCCAAACAATTTATATCTTCTATATTAGGAACATTCTCTATTGTGCAAACTCCCTTAGATGCTAAAATTGCTGCTGGTAGAATTGCTACAGCTGCATTTTTTGCGCCATTAATATTTACATTTCCAAACAATGGATTATATCCATTTATAACTAATTTTTCCATATAGGTATCATCCTCACTATTTATATAATGTCCATACTTTACATATGTTAACTTAATTCCATGTCTATCTATATCTATGTCAATTAAACTTAATTTTTTATTGTTAAAATCTCATAATTATAATTATATCACAATGTTCGTATATTTTAATAAAAATTTTAAATTTATACGTGTAATTTTTATATTTAATTCTTATATTGATATAATAGTTAAAAATATAATTAACTATTATATGTCTATTATAACCTATTATTATATGTTATAATACTGTTAATTGTAGCGTTAAAGTATTTTATAATGATATAATACTTTATAATAAAAATCTACATACGGGAGGAAAAAATGAAATATTATTTAGTTGCATTGGTAGATGATAAATCTGTTGATGACATTATATCTATCCAAAAATTTTTAAACAAGAAATATAAGTTATATAAAAACATATCTAATTTGTACATTCCTCTGGGTTCTGTTTCTAATGCAGAGCTTGATAAATTAGATGAGATAATCTCAAAAATTTTATCTCCTTATAAAAAATTTAAAGTTGGAATTGATAATGATATTTTCATTAACGATACATCTAATACTGTAAATTTAAAAGTTAAAGATAAAGGGTACATAAATAAGATATCTAGAAGTATGTTTGACATGTTTAATACTCATGGCATAAGTGTTAAAGATTTCTCAACACTATCCTACTTTAATATGCCTATTTCTAATGCTAATAACGCAATTAGAAAAGCTTATTCAAACAATTTATTTACCTTAGATGAAACTAAAGATAAAACAAATCTATTTAATCTCGCTAAGATAAATAAAATCGAAATTTGGAAACAACTTAATAATAGGCGAGATACCTTAGTTAAAAGTTATGATTTAAAGGAATTTTAATATTATAAATAAATTTTTTTCTACCATTCAAATTTTATACTTGATAAAATTAAGCAGAGATGTACCCCTTAAATTTTTAATAATTATATACACATTCGGGTAAGCTATCTTTAAAAGGATGGTGAAAAACTTTATGTGGGGTATAATTTTCTCGATAATTGCAGGGGTAACTATGAGCGTTCAAGGTGTATTTAATACAGAACTCTCAAAAAAAATTGGACTATGGGAAACTACAGTATTAACTCAGGCTATTGCACTTGTAACTGCACTTGTAGTATTATTCTTTGCTGGTGACGGTACCTTTAGAAATTTAAAAGATGCTAACAAGATCTATCTTCTAGCTGGTGTATTAGGCACTGTTATTACCTTTACCGTAATCAAAGGTATGTCTAGTCTCGGTCCAGCTATAGCTGTAGCAACTATTCTTATTGCCCAACTTATTGCAGCTGCACTTATCAATCATTTTGGTTGGTTTGGTACTAATGAAGCTGGATATGGAATGCGCGAATGCATTGGTGTTGTCATAATGATAGCTGGAATTATAATTTTTAAATGGAAAGGATAGCTTCTATCTTTTCTATTTTTTCGTAAGGAGTTTTAGCACTTCATAAACAAAAAACTTTTTTTCAAATAAATCGAGATATTGAATCTCAAATTATTTTTAATAGGGGGTAGACTATGGATTTTAAACAATTAGAAGCATTTATTACAGTTTCTAAACTTAGAAGTTTTTCTAAGGCTGCAAATGCTATTTACCTATCTCAACCTACTATAAGTTCTCATATTTCTAGTTTAGAAAAAGAACTTAATATTCAATTATTTGATAGAACATCTAAGGAAGTTAATCTTACACCTGTAGGAGAATCTTTTCTACAATATGCTAATGATATTATAAATTTAAGGAATAATGCTATCACCGATCTATCTAACTTCAATAATAATATTACTGGTGTTTTAAACATTGCTGCTAGTACTACTCCTTGTAATTCCTTACTACCTACACTTGTTTCAAAGTTTAGTGAACTCTATTCAAATGTTAAATTTAACATTAAAGAACAAGGTTCTGTATCTATAATTAAAGATATCATAGATCTAAAATGTGAAATTGGTTTAGTTGGTACAATCATAGATAATTCTAAAATAAATAGTTATAAGATAATGGATGATGAACTTGTTATTGTTTCTAATCCTAAATTAAATTTACCTGAGACTATTTCTATTGATGATTTAGTAAAATATCCTTTTATAATAAGAGAAAAAGAATCTGCCACTCGACATACTTTAGAAGCTCAGCTTCATGCTAATAAGATAGACCCTAAGAAATTAAAAGTTCTTTGTGAGGTAAATAGTGTCCATGCTCAACTTAAACTTATCAATCTAGGATTAGGAATTTCTATTATTAGTAAAAGTCTATGTGATGATGGATTTATTAGTGGTGACATGCGTATAAGTCGAGTAGAAAATGTAGACTTAAGAAGAGATCTCTTCTTAATAGTAAGTTCTAAAAGAACGCTTACCCCTATTGCCAGAGCTTTTTACTCTATGTGTAAGAACATATACAATTTATAATAAAACTTAAAAAGTTTTAAAAGCTAAGACTGGAACGTAAAAACTTCCAGTCTTAGCTTTTAATTTTTATACTTTCTAAAACCTTTAACAAATATTTTTAGTTTACATATACTAATAAGTGTAATGAGTATATAAGGAGTATTTTATGCTTTTTAATAAAAAACTTGACCCTAATCTTAAATATATGATAGATAATGATATATATAATAGATATAGAATTATAATAAAATATGGTACCATCAAAAATTCAATAGAGAAAAAAATTAAATCATCAAAGGGTGAAATTTTATATAATATTAAATCCTTACATTGTTTATGTGTACTTGCTAACAAAAAATCTATTAAAAGAATTATAGAGCTTCCTGAAGTCAAATATATATGTATTGACGACATAGCATTTTTATGCAACAAAAATATACTTCATGCCAATGGAATTTTTTTAGATAATAAAAGATTTGAAATGTTAAAAAATAGGGATATCTCTGGTAAAGGCATAGGCATTGGTATAATTGATAGTGGCGTATATCCCCACATAGATTTATCGACCCCATCAAACAAAGTAAAAAAGTTTATTGATGTAATTAATGGTTCAACATACCCTTATGATGACAATGGTCATGGGACTTTTATTTCTGGATTAATATGTGGAGAAGGTACTAATAAAAAAGCAAAACAACGTGGAATTGCTATTGATAGCCACTTAGTTATGGTGAAGGCCTTTAATAAGCTTGGTAAAGGATATATTTCGGCTACTTTATTTGCTTTAGAATGTTTATATAATAATATTGATGAATTTAATATAAAGATAATATGTGCACCTTTTGAGATAATAACTTTAAATAAGTTTATTCTATCTCTGTATGACAAAATTTTTACTATGTTTAGAAATAAAAACATAATAATAGTTGTACCTGCTGGTAATAATGAAGATAAAGAAGATACTATAAGAGGTATAGCTCTATCTGATAAGGTACTTACTATAGGTGGCATAGATACAGATTCTACTTATAGAATAAGTGACTATTCCTGTTGTGGCTCTAATAAAACATTAAAAAAACCTGACTTTGTGGCTGCCAGTGATGATATTATCTCTTTAAACACTGACTGTAACTATATATCTGAGAGAGATGGTGAAAGGATATATCCAACACCTCTTGCATCCCCCTATACTATTCGTAGTGGAACTTCTATATCCTGTGCTTTTATAGTAGGTATTTGTGCACTATTATTTGAAATAAACAACGATTTTACCTTTGATGATATATATACCTTATTGAAAATAAATTCAATTTTGATAAATGATAAAAAATATAAACAAGGTAATGGATATATAAATATTAACAACTTACTTGGTACAGATTTAGCTTCTATTGTAAATAATACGGCTAACAAAAATAAGCATAAACATAAAAAGTAAAGCACCCTTACTTATATGGGGTGCTTTACTTTTTATATAAATTTAGCATTTAATAATTCTTGTCTTAGCATATCTAAAATACTTATTGTAGCTTGCTCTCTTATTTTTTGTCTATCTCCAGAAAGATTTAATTCTTTTGTAGTAACTTTACCTTTATAATATAGTCCTATATATACTCTTCCTACTGGCTTCTCAGCAGTTCCTCCTCCTGGACCTGCTACTCCCGTAGTTGATATTCCTATATCAGCCCCTGACGTCTTTGCTATTCCTTCAGCCATTTGGGCTGCTACCTGATGACTAACAGCTCCAAATTTCTCAAGAGTATCCCTTTTTACATTAATTCTATTGAGCTTAGCTTCATTACTATAGGTCACTACTCCTTCAAGTAAACTTTTTGATATACCGGGATAATTAATTAATCGCGATGAAACCATTCCACCTGTACAGGATTCTGCAGTAGAAATGGTTAAACCTCTATTAACTAGCATTTCTCCTATTGTATCTTCTAGAGTAATCTCTCCTTCTTCATATATACTATTATTTATCATAATTAATTTTAGTCAGAATTCATAAACAAATTATAACTCTGATTAAATTTCTCCCCCCTTAGTTAAACACATTTTCTAAGTTTTTAAATACGTCTTTATTTTCCTTAATTTTACCATTATTACCGAGTACTACTATATAATTCATATTCATAACATCTGCTACTAATTTTGAGAAGTTACTAATATCTTTAACTGTAGTTGATAATACTTCTTTTCTTTCTTGTTGTCTATCTGCCTTAGAAATTCTTCTTATATAGTAACTAGCTGCCGCATCTCCTGCCATGGATGGAGTTAATGGCATATCTAATTCACTTATAGTTCCTATGATATATTTTAGCATTTCTCTGTTTGTGGTTGTAAAATTATCTAAGTAGTTAGCAGCATTATCGTAAGTCTTTAAGGTCTCTTTTATATTAGGGTCTCTATAACTTGCAAACATTAAGTTCCCACTTCTTACTATATTAGCAAAGGCTCCATAAGCTCCGCCCTGTACTCTAACTTTATTCCATAGATAATCCATACCAATTATAGTCTTTAGTACTAATAACTTTCCTGTATATTCATATCCTAATTTTTTATAGTTATATCCTTTTGCTACATATTGAACATTAGATGGAGTAAGCATTCCTTCATTTTTATTTTCTTCATAGAAACTATACTTATTAAATTGTAATTCTTCATCAGATAATACTTCTAATATCTTAGATATATTCTTCTTTACAGCATCAACTTCTTCATCTTTACCTGTTATCGTTACTATTAAACTATTTTTATTAAATACCTTCTTCATTATAGATTCCAATTTTAGAATAACGCTATCTATTCTATCATCAAAATTATTTTCTATCTCCTTTAAGAACTTATAATACTCATATCCTGAAGTCTTTTCTATATAGGCATAAGCAGGAGAAAAATAAGCTCCTAACCTTGTAGTTGCAACTTGATGTCCTCTATCCATAAGCCTCATTTCTATTCTTGATATCAGTACTCTTATCAGTTCTCTTATTCTCTTCTTATCTTCAAAGGAGGTATTCTTAATTATATCTGACAATATTTCTAAAGCCCTTGGCACTCTATCTACTACTACACTACAATGCCCTTCAAGATAAGAACTATATTTAAGGATATCTTTACTGTCACCATATACTTCATTTTTAAAATATACCCCTCCTGTATTAATTAGTATCTCATTTGATAAATCTACATAACTATAGGTTTTAGTATTAATTTTTCCTAATAGTGTGGTTAATAGACTTATGTATGAAATGTCTTCTTGTGCTATGGTTCTACTATCAAACATAAAATCTAAGTAAGCAATTTTACTCGTAAATGCATCATGATGAAGTAGCTTCACTCCAGACGCATCTTCTTCTATAATATCTAATTCTTCAACTTCTTCATCTATATCATCTATAGATAATACTGGTATAGTTTCTAATATGTCATCTGGATCAGGGGTATTCTGTCTATTTATTAATGATTTTGTTTCATTAATTATATCTTGTATTTCCTCTAAGGAGAGGTTTTCTTTATACGCCTTTAATCCATCTTTTAGTTTTTTCTCTTTTTCATCAGATAAACCTTTTTTAGGAACTAATACTAATAATGAGCTATGTTTATTGGTTAATATATATTTTTCAATTAACTGTTCAAAATAATTTGAAGTTAGGGCCTTTTTTATTTTTTCCATGTTCTTTTCATATTTTAAATGAATTAAAGGATCTCCATCATGTAGCCAACTATCCATAGCTGTCATATAATAGAATAAGCCTTTAGGCATTCCCTGAAAATCCGCTTCTCTTAACTTAAATTCTGTAATATTGATACATGCCTCTATAAGTTTTTTATCAATTCCATTTTTAACTAAAGATTTTAATGTATCAAATACCACATTCTTAAATTCTTCTTTCTTACTTTCATCACTATTCTTAAGAACTATACTAAATACCGGTTGTAAAATTCCATTATCAAAGCTTCCATATACATCTTTTCCTAGATTAGCATCAATTATTGCTTGTTTTAATGGAGCTCCTTGAGTTTCTAATAATAGATATTCTAAAATACTTAAACTAATATATAGTTCATCATTAGTACATTCTCCAGTAACAAAATTTAATGCCATAAATGTTTTTTCATTTTCATTATCTTCATTAGAAATAGAGTATTCAGTAACAACTTCTTTCATTTCTTTAAAGGATTTCTCTGGTAATATTTCAGCGTCAATATCCTTTTTTTCAAAGTTACTTAAATAATTATCATTAATAAATGCTAACCTCTCATCTAAGTTTCCATCACCATATAAGAATATATAACTATTGGATGGATGATAATATTTGCTATGAAACCCTAAAAACTCTTCTTCAGTTAAATCTGGTATAAACTCTGGATCTCCACCTGATTCAAATCCATAGGTATTATGTTCGAATAATGATTTTTGAATACCTCTCATTAACATTCCATCTGGTGATGAAAATGCGCCTTTCATTTCATTATAAACTACACCCTTATAAGTTAGCTCATCTTCATCATTTTCTAATTCATAATGCCAACCCTCTTGCATTAAAATTTCCTTAGTATTATATATATTAGGATAAAAAACTGCATCTAAATATACATCCATTAAATTCAAAAAGTCCTTTTCATTTTTACTTGCTAGTGGATATATAGTTTTATCACTAAAAGTCATAGCATTTAAAAATGTATTTAATGAACCCTTTATAAGTTCTACAAAAGGCTCTTTTGTAGGAAACTTGCGTGAACCACATAGTACACTGTGCTCTAATATATGAGCAACTCCAGTATCATCACTCGGCGGTGTTTTAAAACCTATTGCAAATACTTTGTTAGAATCATCATTTTCCAGATGCAATAACTTCGCTCCGGTTTTTTCATGAATAAAAACTCTAGCTATAGAATTTATTTCCTCAACCTTTTCTTCTCTATTTAACTTAAATCCATGATATATTTTTCCTAAATTATAATTCATCTTTCTCCTCCTAGCTATTTTATTATGTTGTCTTTTAATAGTACTACTATTATTTATCTCCTAAACTTTAATATTCATTATTATATTTTAATATAAATTTTAAATAACTTATAAGCACTTTAATCTATATTGAAAAATACTATAACTCTTATTTAAATTATATATTATATATACCATATGTAAAAATATAGATTTTTAACTTTTTATTAATTATCAACTTTTATTATAATAAAAGGTATGAAACTAGTTCTCTAATTTCATACCTATGAATTTAGTACTATCCCTATTCTTTTAGGATTGGAACAATTATTTTACCTAGAGTATTAACAAAATTTAATTCATCATAAGTAAATTCCTTATGATTGATTGATGCAATTAAATATATTACTCCTATTATATCTAGTTTGCCTTTAAGTAAAGCTATAATATTAGATTTTAAATCAGGAATATTTCTAATTTCATCATATTCATCTAAATAGTCCCAATCTACTCCGCAAATGTTTTCTTCAGATTCTATTGCAGACATAATTCTTCTGTAGTTACGTATTTCATCAAATTCATCATTAGTTTTACCTGTAGTTTTAGAATATCTATTTACTAATTTTCCTTGTTCTACGGTAAATAATGTACATGAGTCAGCTTCAGTAATTTCTGTAATTCTATTGATTGTAATGGCAATTTTCTCATCTACATCCCCTTCTGCATTAATCAAATCTATGAATTCAATTAAAGTAGATACATTTTTATAGTCTTGATTTTCACTACCCACAAATATACCACTTAATTTATTAGTAGTGCTTATTTTAGAACCATAGGATTCATCCCATACTCTTGTAGCATTACGTCCACTATTTTTAGCTGCATACAAAGCTTGATCTGTTTTTTCGATAAGTTCCTCATAGGTAGTTGTATGATTAGGATAGTTAGCTACACCTAAACTTACTGTTACCGCTCTCTTATCTCCCATAACTTTGGCTTCATAAATTTTCACTCTAATTCTTTCAGCTATATTCTTAGCTTCCTCTATACCAGTATCAGGCAATACTATAATAAACTCTTCTCCCCCATATCTTCCTACTGCATCAACTTGTCGAATATTTTTTATTATTACTTCACATATCTTACTTAATACTTGGTCTCCCATTCTATGTCCAAAGGTATCGTTAATAGTTTTAAATTTATCTATATCTACCATTATAGTTGAAAATTCAGAGTTAAGATTAAAGGACCTATCTATCTGTTCATGAATAAACGATTCCAAATATCTTCTAGTTAATGTATTAGTTAACTTGTCTATAGTGGAATTTCTCTTAATGTTGAGTTTATCAATTATCATGTATAAAATTCTACCTATAGTTACACACTGATCGATTGAGTTCTGATTTATGTTATTTAGTTTCCTTCCACTTTCTACATATATATATCCTACCACATCATGATTATAATCATATTTACTCATACCCCTACTATTTCTAGAAATTTTAGTTATAGGTATACACATAGCTGCTTTTATATTATTTTCAATATCATAACTTAATATATTCCCATTTGCATCACTAATAACTTTTCTGCTTAACCTAATAGGTATTCCCTTATTTCTAGCTATGTTAACTATAGACATATCCTCAGGCAGTTCTAAAATATTATCATTACTTGCTACTACAGAAAATCTGTTGTTATTCTCTATTATTATACTAGTTTTAGTTGCTAGGCTAATATAACTTATATACTTGCATATAATCTCCATACTATCTTGACTATTTCCACATAAATTATTTAGCAAATCCTCAATACTATCAATATCTTTTAAATAATCTTGAGATGAATTCTTTAAAGATTTTATAAATTCATCATTTATAAAATCACTCTCTAATATAATTTGAAATAAGTCTTCGATATTTTCTGTTGCATTAATACTTATTCGATCTAACTTTATTCCTTTTCTTTGATTATAGTAGCTTTTTATTTGTAATAATATTTCAAAACAAGCTACCATATTTCCTTCATTCTGCAAAAAAGATTTTCTATAATTTTTAGGTATTTGCAATAAAATATCCTGTATTATATCACAAGCTTCTGAAATATATAAAGCTGCTTTAGCCTTATTCCCATTGTTATAGTAGCTATATCCTATTTTATAATATATTTTCCAAGTTAAATTAGGATTTTTAATTTCCTTATATAAATCTAATGTCTCTTCCAAAATGCTAATAGGAACACATTTATCTATAACAGCTTCAATATATATTAATGTTAACTTATTAAGATTAGATTTTATTTGATCTTCAAAATTTTTAATATAATTGAACATTTCTACAGCTATACCATTTAGGTTTTGATTTAGAAGTTGTAAAATTGCATCACATAACATTGATACCCTTAAATCTATATATAATATCTTTTCACTAGCCTCAATTATATCTTCCACACTCTTCAATTCTCTATCTAAAAGTATCTTATTTATAATGCAGAGTAGCTCCATTTTATATCTCATTAAAGAATTAGTATTATCAAAAGCTTTTTTACCTTCTAATAAGTACTCCATAGCTTCTTTTCTTTTACCAATTAAGCAATTTACATAATATTCTAATATATAGTATGGTGTTAATTCTTGCTCAAAAATTGAATTTCTTTCTATATACTTATTACATATATCTATATATCTAAAGCATTCTGAATACTTTCCTTGCTTATATAATGTAGCTGCTATATACACATAATTATAAAAATTCATATATATTAATTCATTTTGAGTAGCTATATTAGACCCTTGATTAAGATAATTGTATGCTTCATCATAATTTACTAAAATATATTTTGAGAATCCTATATTAGACAAAGCTGTTACTTCATAATATTTATTTTCCTCACATTTACTTACGTCATGAAGCTTATTAAACCACTTTAATGCATCTTCTCCACATTGAATATAGTCACAATATATTACTCCAATACTATTATATATTCTTGGTAATGCTTTGATGTAGTTCTTTTCATAACATTCAGTAACCGTTTCTTTTAATATCTTTAAAGCTTCTTTTTCCTTACTTTGTGCAATTAATGCATTACAATAACTATTATAGAAACCAACTTTATAATCCATATGCTCTTCTTTGCAAAGACTTATACCTTGATTGCATATATCTTTAATTTTCTCATATTCACCAGTATTATATGAATTTCTTATTCTTATTCTTAAATATTCTATAGTACCTTTTAAATAATCTACATTTTCTAGTGCCTTTGATAGCTCCTTTGTATAATACTCTATCTCTGCCTCATTACATAAATCCATGTATATCCATATCATTTCTATCATAATATCTATGCTAGTAATTATCAGCTCCTGATGTTTACTTAGTTCTCGAGCCTTAATATAATATTCTATAGCAACACTTTTTTCAGATATACTATTGTATAATTTACCCAAATTCATATTAGTTTCTATTTCATCTTTAATAAATTCATCTCTATTTTCAAACTTATCAATGGTTTCTAGAATCTTAAAGCTGCATCTTATAGCTTCATTTACACTATTAATACTCTCTAATCTTTCTTCATTCTTTTGATAATAGTGTATAAGTTTTCTACTAAGCCCTAAGATTTCAAGATGATATATAAGTTCTTCTATATAAATATTTAATTCCTCATAACAATATCCTTCAAGTACTACTACTATTTTTCTATGGGTGTTTTCTTTTAAAAATTGATCTAAATCCTTATATAAATAGCTTCTTAAAAATTTATTGTAAAATGTATATACAAATCCATTATCTCCTATGCTACTATATAATATGCCCTTAGATACCAACTGAGCAACTATATCATCTACGTAGCTTCCATTTGTTCCAAGTACTTCTTTTAAAACTTTTACTGGCATTGGAGTATAAAAGAATGAAATTATATATAAAATTTCATATGATAGTTTGTCCACATCTTTTAATTGATCTTCACAGACCTTTTCCATATTCATTGGCATATACATATCATGGTTATTAGGCTTATGCCACTTACCATCTTCTTCGTTTATATATATGATTTTTCTATTGCATAAATCCTTTAAAGATTCTTCTATAAATAATGGGTTTCCCATTGAATATTTATAAAATGTACCTATAAATTCATCTGATATTTTTTCAACATTTAATATATTTCTCAGCATCTTTGCAGAATCACTCTCTGTTAATGATCTAAGATGAACATTTAACGCAACTTTGTCTGCAATGTATTCAATAAACTGTGTGAAATTATTGTTATTAAGACAATCTCCATCCCTATATCCTATAATAATAAGAACATTGCTTCTAAAATACGTTTTATTCAACATATATTGCATTAAATTTAATGTTAATGTATCATACATATTCATATCATCTATGATAATTAGTCCTGGATTATCATGGTAATATTCTTGCATGAATGATGATATCTTAGCTATAAGCATAAGCCTTTCTTTGCTGTCTAGTTTAAAATAATCCAAACTTTCCTGATTATCGTCTCCATATATGTCTGGAACTAAAAGCATTATTTCTTTTTTGTATTTGCTAATTAAGTTTTTATCTGCAATACTTACTATTTTTCTTAATAACTGTGTAATAGTAACCTTTGTAGCTTCTTCTTTATTACTTTTCATATAAAAACAATTAAGTCTTTTATTTTCTTTAATGTTCATAATGTATTTTATATGTTTTAATAATCTAGTCTTACCTACCCCAATTGCTCCATGAACTAATATGATATTTTTAGTTTCATGATATTTAACTATATGATTTACGGACTCCATAATCATTTTTATCTCTTCATTTCTACCTATTAAAGGTATATTAAAATTTAAATCTCTTCCTTCACTATTAACTTTATATTTAAAGTTCATGTTATATATTGAATTAACTTGTTTAATGATATCAAAAATGCTGCTTATAGAATTATTTTTACTATTGCAGAGTTTATCTATTAAATTATATAGTTTTACTCCAAATAACTCTTTATATTCTTGTCCTTCATTATTTTCCATGCATTTTATAATCATTTTGAAAATTTTGGAATCCCTATATCTTCCTTTGTTTTTTAATGAAATATTAATTAATATTTCACATAATCTATTTATATAATATCTTTCTTCATTAAATTTATTAGAAGCACCCTCTACAATATCTTCTATATCTTCTGAATGACTAGCTATACCTATTTCTCTTGATTGTAAAAGCGCAGTTAATTTATCTTTTAATTTAACTTTAAAATCTAAACTTACATATATATTGTCGTCACTAAATGGAACCACTTTCATATAATTGTAATTTTGATTATATGCTACTATACATATTTCTAAAAATACTTTAATTAAGGTTTCTTCAGAAATTCCTTCTACAGCATCTAGTAATAATTGATAATCATTATATACCTCTGTAGTATAATAGTAATTCTCCTTCTTATCTTTGTTATATACACTGTTTACTACACCAAAATCTAAAATTTTAATAACATCACTTTTTATAGTAGGTATTTTTTCATATTCAGATATACAAAAACTAATTAATTTCTTTTCTATATTAGAATTATTTACGACATAAATGTTTACCATAGACATGTTATTATCTATGTCTATGGCTTCATATACAGAATAAATTCTATTTTGATTTAATAATTCAACTATTCTATATCTTTCATTAATTATCTTCATACTTAGTACCTACCTACCTAAAATAATTAAAAGTTTAATGTAGATTATTGCTAAATGACTCTTAACAATCCATCTTTATTACATATTATACCATACGATGTCATAACAATGTACTTACACCTATTCTTAATGACAAAATAATTTCTTTTATTTTTAGACAAAAATATTCAATTTAACATTAAATTTTTAAATTATTGTATGCAAATATAAGTTAGGTTAATATTTCATAACCATCCTTAGTAACTAGTATGGTGTGTTCCCACTGTGCAGATAATTTATTATCTTCTGTAACAGCAGTCCAGTTATCATCTAATACAACAGTTTCAGGCACACCTTCATTTATCATTGGTTCTACTGTAAATGTCATTCCTGGTATAAGAATCATTCCTTCGCCTCTTTGTCCTATATGAGGTACAAAAGGTTCTTCATGAAATTCATTACCTACACCATGACCACCATAATCATAAACTACAGAATATCCTTTGCTAGTTGCAAGCTGACTTATAGCAAATCCTATATCTCCTAAAGTATTGAAAGGTTTTATTTGTTCTATTCCCACCTTTAAGCACTCTTTAGCAGTTTGTACCAAGTCTCTTGCCTTATCACTAACATTACCCATAAGAAATGTTCTATTTGAATCACCATAATAACCATCTAAAATACAAGTTACATCAACATTAACTATATCACCATCTTTTATTATAGTTTCTTCGTCTGGTATACCATGACAAACCACACTATTTATAGATACACACGTGCTCTTAGGAAAACCATGATATCCCAAAGGGGCAGGATATGCTCCATGGGATACTGTATATTCATGAACCCATTTATTTACTTCTTCTGTAGATATTCCTACTGTTATTCTTTCTTCTACCATATCTAGTATCTCTTTAGTTAGAGCACAACTTTTTCTTATTCCCTCTATGTCTTTTTGTGATTTTATAATATCTCTTGGTATTTTATATCCATATTGCTCACTTAATTTTTCTAAATACTTATCTTGCTCCATATGACACTTTTTATATTTTAATCCGCTACCACACCAACAACTATCATTTCTATTTAATTTATCCATATTAACCTCCATCGTAATTCGCCTCATACATTTATGTATAAACCTAGTATAAAATTATTGTATTTTATATACTATATGCTTTACTTCTATTATATCACTTATTCCTTCTTACCATATTTTAATAGTGAGTATTAGTAAAAAAGTTTTGTAGAAATACATCTACAAAACTTTCAAAGAAATTAAAAATGATAAATATAAATATATCTTCCCTTTTTATTCTTTAATAACTTTAGATATTCATATAAAGATACATGCTTTCTATTTAATGTATGCTGAGCTATAAATAAATCATTTCTATTTAATGCTATATTAAACTCTTTAGCATGTACTACTTGAGAATGATATATTTTTTTATTGCTATCTGCATATTGTATAACATCACCTATCATTATATAAGTATATAGTTCATCAAACCTAGCTATTGCTTCCTCTACTGTTAACTCTTTGAATTCATTTGCCATATTATTTCCTTCACCATCTTTATTTCCCCAATACTTTCTAAAGTATTCAGCACTTCTCCATGTTAGAGAAATTCTCTTTAAAGCCATTGGATCTTTAGTATAGCAAAACCAATCTGTAAACTTTCTATAATCTGACCCCTTCATTTTCATTCCACCAGCTACTAAAACTTGACTTATAAAATTAGTACAATCATTATCCTTAAATACAGGATATTCTTTTGTATTAGGAGTCTCGGCGTAAGCTTCAGCATAAGCTTTAGCTCTTGCTCTATTATATACATAGTTTTTTCTATTGATTATCTCATCTTTAAGTTGGGATTTTCTTTTGATATTTTTGATTATTTTAAGTAATCTTGTACTCTTCATAATCAGCCTCCCATCTTAAATATTAAATTTAATTAGGTCATAATTTAACATCTATAATACCTATATACTCACAATCTACTGATTTGTTTACTCTTCTCTGCCATTACCAATAAAAAATAGTGCTAATAATCCTGCTCCAGTATGACTTCCTATAGTTGGTCCTAAATTATTAATTATACACTCCTTGACTCTTCCACTTCTTCTACATAACGCTTCTAATGCCTTTGCATCTTCTAAACAATCTCCATGAGATATCGTTATTAGCTGATCTTCTCCTCTGCTTCTTTCTTCAAATTTTTTAACAAGCTCTAGCATAGCCTTCTTTCTGCCCCTAACTTTATTGAGGGGTATTAGCTTCCCTGCATTATCCATATGAAGTACCGGCTTTACATTAAGTAAAGTTCCTACTGTTGCAGCAGAACTTGACACTCTTCCACCTCTTTTTAAATGATTTAAATCATCTACTGTAAAGTAATGATTTACTTTAAGCTTTATTCCTTCCACAAACTCTACTATCTCTTCCTTTGATTTATTTTCTTTCATCATATCATAAACCTTATATGCTAATAATCCTATTCCCATACTAGCAGATAATGTATCTATTATAGTTATATCACTATCCGGATATTCTTCTTTCACACTTAAAAATGCATTCCTTGCATTATCTACAGTCCCTGATAATCCTGAAGATAATCCAATATAAATAATTGATTTTCCTTCTTTTATAATGTTTTTAAAAGCCTCTTCAAATTTATATACATTAATTTGAGATGTAGTATACATCTCTCCAGCTCTTAAACCATTATAAAACTCTTTAATATCTAAAGTTTGACCAAAATAATCCTCTATATTTCTACCTTTAAAGTTACACCCAATAGGTAGACCTACTATGTTAGGTTGATTTATAAATTCAATAGATAAGTCACTACCAGAATCAACTACTAAAACTACTTTGTTATCCATATATCATATTCCTCTCATTTATAAATTTATAGCTTTTACTACATTCATTTTAATTACTTAATTTTAATTATGGTCTTTTCTATATTAGAATAGTGATTTTGATCACTTATTTAATTATATATTAACAAAATAAAATAAGACCAATTATTATTAGTATTATAATCATTTTACTATAAGTTAAAACAATTTACATCAATACTAAATTATAATTAGTCATATATTACCATATTTTATTAATTTATTCTATATATTTCCCTAACTTTCTAAACTTATAATATCTCTTAGTTAATAAGGAATCTATAGGTTCTTTGCTCAATCTTCCTAATACTTCTTTTAAATTGGCTTTTATACTTAAAATCATTTTATTAGAATCTTCCTGAGCTCCGCCTTTAGGTTCTTTAACAATTCTATCAATAACTCCTAAACTTAATAAATCTGAAGATGTTATTTTCATAATTTCAGCTGCCTCTTTAGCTTTAGATACATCTTTATATAAAATAGATGCAAATCCTTCTGGCGATAAAATTGAGTATATAGAATTTTCAAGCATCCATACCTCATCAGCAACAGCAAGAGCTAATGCCCCTCCGCTTCCACCTTCTCCTATAATCATAGAAACTATAGGAACCTTTAAGTTACTCATAGTCATAAGGTTTTTAGCAATTGCCTCCCCTATACCACGCTCTTCTGATTCTATTCCACAAAAGGCACCTGGAGTATCTACAAAAATAATTACAGGTCTTTTAAATTTTTCTGCTTGGAGCATAAGTCTTAATGCTTTTCTATACCCCTCTGGCTTTGGCATTCCAAAATTTCTTTCTATATTTTCTTTGGTACTATTGCCCTTTTGTATTCCAATAACTGTAACACTTCTATTTTCAAATTTAGCTATACCACATACTATGGCACTATCATCTCCATAGCCTCTATCGCCTTTTAACTCTATAAAATCCTCAAATATACTATTAATATAGTTAAGTGCTGTAGGTCTCTTAATACTACGTGCTATGCTTACCTTTTCCCACGAGTTAAACTTGTTATCCATCTACTTCCAACACCTCTATTCTTTGTAACTTCAATTCACATGTAATTTTATAATAGTACCAAGAGTACTCTTCATATCCTTCCTGTGTACAACCTTATCTACATAGCCTTTTTCCAAAAGAAATTCAGCTGTCTGAAAATTATCTGGTAGCTTTTGCTTTATGGTTTGCTCAATAACTCTTCGTCCTGCGAATCCAATAAGTGCATTAGGTTCAGCAAGTATTATATCTCCTATCATTGCAAAACTTGCTGTTACTCCTCCAGTGGTTGGATCTGTTAGTACAGATATATATAGTAACCCTTTATCATTATGATAAGATAATGCTGCTGATGTTTTGGCCATTTGCATAAGAGAAAATATTCCTTCTTGCATTCTTGCTCCTCCAGAGCAAGTAAATATTACTATTGGTAGTTCTTCCTTTGTTGCTAATTCTATAGCTCGTGTAATCTTTTCTCCAACTACACTTCCCATACTTCCCATAAGAAAATTACTATCCATAACACATATAACTACAGTATTACCGTCTATCTTCCCTATACCTGATATAACAGCTTCCTTCATGTTAGTAACTCTTTGTATCTTACTTACCTTCTCCGTATATTCTGGGAAGTCTAAAGGATTGTCTGAAATCATATCTGCAAATAATTCTTTAAATGTTCCTTCATCGATTATTTGCTTAATTCTTTCTCTTGCTGTAAGTCTAAAATGTCCTCCGCAAGAATAACATACTTTTAAATTATTTATTAAATCTCCCCTATATATGGTATTACCACATTTAGGACATCTAATCCACATTCCATCAGGTACTTGTGGTCTTTTTTCTATATCTCCATCTTTATTACTTGGTTTTACTTCTATATAAACATTTTTTTTAAATAATGACCTTAAATCTTTCATATAATTACCTCATTTAGATTTAAACTATTTAGCCCCATTGAGATATGTTTCTAAGAAACTTGTATCAAAAGTTCCTTCTACAAAACTCTCATTAGCTAAAATATCAAGCTGAAGGTCTATGTTAGTACTAACTCCTTCTATTATGAATTCACTTAATGCTCTTTTCATTTTACTTATAGCTTCTTCTCTATCTTTACCATGAACTACAAGTTTACCAATCATTGAGTCATAACAGTGTGGAATTTTATATCCTTGATATACTGCAGAATCTAACCTAACACCGTTTCCACCTGGTACATATAAATTAGTTATTTCACCTGGACAAGGTCTAAAATTTTTATAAGGATCCTCTGCATTTATTCTACATTCAATAGAGTGACCTACAATTTTTATATCTTCTTGTGAAAAACTTAACTTTTCTCCATAAGCTACTCTAATTTGCTCCTTTATTAAGTCAACTCCTGTTACCATTTCTGTTACAGGATGCTCTACCTGTATTCTAGTATTCATCTCCATAAAATAGAACTTCTTATGCTTATCTACCAGAAATTCTATAGTTCCAGCATTTACATACCCTATGGATTTAGCTGCATTAACTGCAGTCTCTCCCATTTTTTTTCTCATACTATCATCTATAAATACTGACGGTGCTTCTTCTAACACCTTTTGATTTTTTCTTTGTATAGAACATTCACGTTCTCCCAGATAAACTGTATTTCCATAATTATCTGCTATGAGCTGTATTTCTATATGTCTTGGTTTTTCTATAAATTTTTCTATATACATCGAATCATCATTAAATGAAACTTTTGCTTCTCTCTTTGCTGCATTAAAATCACTTATAAGCTGACTCTCATTATTTACAATCCTAATTCCTTTTCCCCCACCTCCGCTAGAGGCCTTTATCATTACTGGATATCCTATTTCATTAGCTATTGCTATAGCTTCTTCTTCATTATTTATAATTCCCTTTGAACCTGGCACTACTGGTATATCCGCTTCTTCCATAAGTTCCCTAGCTTTAGATTTGTTTCCCATATTGTTTATATTTTCTGCTGTGGGTCCTATAAATTTAATGTTACATTCTTCACACATCTTGGCGAATCTACTATTTTCTGATAAAAATCCAAACCCTGGATGAATAGCCTCTGCACCTTTTAAAATAGTAGCATTCAATATATTATTTTCATTTAGATAACTATCCTTTGAGGCTGATGGTCCAATACAAACACACTCATCTGCCATTTGAGCATGCAAAGCTTCTTTATCACCTTCAGAATATACAGCTACAGTTTGTATTCCCATTTCTCTACAAGCCCTAATTATTCTAACTGCAATTTCTCCTCTATTAGCAATTAATATCTTTTTAAACATATGGCTACCTCTCTTACTTTTATACTCCTACTGCGAAGGTTAATTCGCATTCACAAGCTACTACTCCATCAACTGTTGCAATTCCTTTACCAATACCCATTGGTCCTTTTATCTTTATAATTTCAACTTCTAGTTTTAATCTATCACCAGGTACAACTTTTCTCCTAAACCTAGCATTTTTTATCCCACCAAAATAAGCTATCTTACCTCTAAACTTTTCATCATAAAGTAATGCAATAGCACCAACTTGGGCTAGTGCCTCAACTATTATTACTCCAGGTAATACAGGCTCCTCTGGAAAATGCCCTTGAAAAAAGTATTCATTCATAGTTACATTCTTATATCCTACTGCTTTTCTCATTGGTTCTAAACCTTCTATTTGATCTACAAATAGAAATGGATATCTATGAGGTATTATTTCCTGTATTTCTTTTATATTAAGTTTTATTACATCGCTTTCTATTGCGTCTAACATTATTTATATTACCTCCTCTATATAATCTATATTTTTAAAGTTTTATCGCCATTATAGGCTGACCAAATTCTACTACATCTCCATTATTAACAAATATTTTAGTCACTGTTCCTTCAGCTTCACATTCAATTTCATTCATCAATTTCATAGCTTCAATTATGCAAAGAATTGACTCCTTTGATACTGAATCTCCTATTTTTACATAAGGTTCTCCATTTTCTGTAGGTGAAGAATAATATGTTCCTACCATAGGTGACTTAACTATAAAGCATTCTTCTAATTTACTCTCTTCAGTAGCTATTTCTTCAGTAATTATTTCTTCATGCTTTGTAGATACTACTGAAGTAGTATCATTTACATTAATATGATTAACAAACTCTCTATCACATTTATCTATCATTGTAGATTGATTTAATGCTCTAGCATCTTCATTATAAAAAACTTTACTAGAATCATTTTTGCTCATCCTTATTCTAAGTCCAGCTTCTTCTAATTCTAATTCCTTTAGAGCGGAATCATTTATTAATTTAATAAGCCTTTCAATTGCTTCATAATTCATCATTTATTCCTCCCATTTCTTAAATAAAAGTGTAGCATTATGACCACCAAATCCTAAAGAATTAGATAAAGCATATTTAAGTTCAGCCTTTCTACCCACATTAGGAACATAATCTAAATCACAATCCTCATCCTTCTCTTCAAGACCAATAGTAGCTGGAATAAATCCTTCCTCTAAAGCTTTTATACATACAATTGATTCTATAGCACCTGATGCTCCCAATAAATGTCCTGTCATGGATTTTGTAGAACTAACTGGGATTTTATAAGCTTGCTCTTTAAATAGATTCTTTATAGCTATAGTTTCAAATTTATCATTATATGGAGTACTAGTTCCGTGAGCATTAATATATGAAATATCTTCTAGACTTACATTTCCTTCTTCAATTGCAAGTTGCATAGACCTTGCTGCCCCTTCTCCATCAGCACTAGGCTGAGTGATATGATATGCATCACAAGTAGCTCCATATCCAGTAATTTCACCATATATTTTAGCTCCCCTTGATTTTGCATGCTCAAGCTCTTCTAAAATTAAAACTCCTGCTCCTTCACCCATTACGAATCCACTTCTATTTTTATCAAAAGGAGTAGATGCTTTTTTAGGATCCTCACTCTTACTTAAAGCCGTTAATGCAGTAAATCCAGCAAGACCTATTGATGTTATAGATGCCTCTGTACCTCCTGTAATCATTACCTCTGCTCTATTTGCCTTTATCATCTCAAAAGCTTCACCTATACTATTAGTTCCTGTAGCACAAGCTGTCACTACAGATAAGCATGGCCCCTTAGCACCATATTTTATAGCAACATTTCCCCCTGCCATATTCTCTATCATCATAGGAATTAAAAATGGTGATACTTTAGTTGTATCTCTTTCTAACATTCTTTTATATTCATTTTCTAATGTTTCAAGTCCGCCAATTCCCGAACTAATTAAAACACCTAATCTATATTTATCTATATTATCTAAATCTAAGTTTGAAGATTTTACTGCCTCCTCTGCTGCCGCCATAGCCAGTTGACAATATCTATCCATTCTCTTAGCTTCTTTTCTATCAATTACTTCTGTAGGATCGAAATCTTTAACTTCTGCAGCTATTTTAACTTTAAATTTTTCTACATCCATAGATTTTATAAAATCTATGCCACATTTACCATTCTTAACGCCATCCCAAAAGCTGTTAATATCATTACCGATAGGAGTTAATGCTCCCATACCCGTGATTACCACTCTTCTATTCACTTTATATGTCCTCCTTAAATAACTACATTACCATTCCGCCATCTACATTTATAACTTGACCTGTTATATAGTCTCCACCCTCTGATGCAAGAAAAGCTACAGTTCTTGCTACATCTTCTACATTTCCAAATCTATTTAAAGGAATTAAACCTAACATACCATCCTTTACTTTTTCACTTAATACATCAGTCATATCACTTTTTATAAATCCTGGTGCTACAGCATTTACAGTTATACCTCTAGCTCCTACTTCCTTAGCTATTGACTTAGTAAGTCCTATAACGCCGGCTTTAGATGCTGCATAGTTTGCCTGCCCCGCATTCCCTACAACTCCTACTACAGAGGAAATGTTTATAATCTTTCCACTTCTCTGTTTAAGCATATGAGATACTGCACTCTTACAAGTATTAAATACGCCCTTAAGATTTATATCTATAACCTTATCAAAATACTCTTCTTTCATTCTCATAATTAATCCATCTTTTGTTATTCCTGCATTATTAATTAATATGTCTATAGTTCCAAAAACTTTTACTGTTTCATCTATTAGTTTTTTTCCTTCTTCGAAACTACTTACATCTCCTTTTACTAAAATAGCATTTCCTCCAAGATTTTTTATTTCCTCGGCAACTTTTTCCGCCTCTGTATCACTGCTAACATAATTTATAACCACATTAGCCCCTTTTTTACCAAACTCTAAAGCTATAGCTCTTCCTATACCTCTACTGCCTCCAGTAACTACCACATTCTTTCCTTTAAACATTTTTATATCCTCTCCTATACATGAGCTTCTTGTAAATACTTCAATGTACTATAAATTGATTCTTTATCCTCAACATTTAATATTTTTACATCTTTACTTATTTTCTTTATAAAACCACTAAGGGCTTTTCCTGGTCCAACTTCTATAAAAGTATCAATTCCCATATCTATCATATTTTCTATGGTATTTTGCCATTTAACAGAAGACTTAACCTGAGATTCTAACAACTGTCTAAGTTCCATTACACTTTGTAAAACTTCTCCTGTAACATTAGGTATTACCTCTATATTACTTTCATTAAAGGTTACCTCACTTAATACATCTCCTAATTTTTTAGATGCATTTTTCATTAATTCTGTATGAAAACCTCCACTCACTGGTAACTTAACAATTTTCTTAGCACCTTTATCCTTTAAAATTGTCATAGCTTCTTCCACTAAGAAATCCTCTCCTGAAATTACAATTTGAGAACTACAATTATAATTTGCTATACCTATTATTCCTTTATCACTAAGTTCATTACAGACTTTTTCTATAGTTTCTATTTTCCCACCAATGATAGCTGCCATGGAGCCGTTAGTTTCATCACTATCTTGCTTCATGAATATTCCTCTTTCTCTTACTACTCTTAATCCTTCTTCAAAATTCATAATTTCACTTGAGATTAGAGCAGAATATTCTCCAAGGCTTAATCCTGCAACAACCTTAGGATTTATTCCATAAGATTTTAAAATTTCAAATAATGCTATTGAAAGTGTTACTATAGCAACCTGATTGTTTTCAGTAGAAGTTAATTCTTCTATTGGACCATTAAAGCAAAGGCTTGCTATATCTTTATTTAAGATTTTGTTAGCTTTATTGAATACTTCCTTAGCCACTAAAAATTCTTCATATATTTCCTTTCCCATCCCTACATATTGGCTACCTTGCCCTGGGAAAATAAATGCTATATTTTTCATAGTTACCTCTCAAAATTAAAATGTATTTATCATAGACTTAAGTAATTTTTCAGTACCTTCTATAAAATCTTTAATTATATCTTCGCAACTTTCTTGTTTTTTTATTAATCCTGCAATTTGACCTGCCATTACAGAACCATTATCTATATCCCCTTCTATAACAGCTTTTCTAAGTCCTCCAACACCTAATTTTTCTAATTCTTCAGGTGATGTACCTGCCTTTTCAAGCTTTGAATATTCTCTAGACAATCTATTTCTAAGAACTCTTACAGGATGCCCAGTACTTCTACCCGTAACTATAGAATCTATATCCTTTGATTCTATTACCTTATTTTTATAATTTTCATGGATATTACATTCATTAGCTGTAAGAAACCTAGTTCCTACTTGGAATCCATTAGCACCTAATGCTAATGCAGCTAACATTCCTCTAGAGTCACCTATACCACCAGCTGCTATAACAGGTATTTTTACTGCATCTACCACTTGAGGAAGAAGTGCCATAGTTGTAAGTTCGCCTATGTGTCCACCAGCTTCACAACCTTCAGCAATTACCATATCTGCTCCACTTCTTTCCATTCGTTTTGCAAGACCTGTTGATGCTACTACTGGAATAACCGTAATATTATGCTTTTTCCACATATCCATATATTTTCCTGGGTTTCCCGCACCTGTAGTAACAACCTTTACTCCTTCTTCACAAACAATCTTAGCAACCTCATCTGCATTATCACTAAGGAGCATTATGTTTACTCCAAAAGGTTTATCTGTTAATTCTTTAGCTCTTCTTATTTCTAATCTAACATTTTCTGGAGAGTTATTTCCTGCAGCTATAATTCCAAGCCCTCCCGCATTTGATACACTACTTGCTAATGTGCTATCTGCAATCCAAGCCATAGCCCCTTGAATTATGGGATATTGTATTCCTAAAGCTTCACATATATCTGATTTGAACATATATACCTCCTATGGTTAAGGTCAGATAGATAGCTACCTGACCCTTTGTTTTAGTTAACTTTGCTTTCTATGTAGCTTGAAATATCTTGAACATTTTTAATGTTTTCTATATCCTCATTTGGAATTTCAATGTCAAACTCTTCTTCTAAACTCATTACAATTTCAAATATTTCTAGAGAATCTATCCCTAAATCATCTGTGAAACTTGCTTGTATATTTAATTCCTCAACCTCTACACCTAATTCTTTTGCTATAACTTTTTTTACTCTTTCTAATACCATTTTTATTCCTCCTATAAATTTAAAATTATTTATTCCATTTTAACAGTGCACTACCATAGGTTAGTCCACCACCAAATCCTATAACTACTATGTTATTCCCTTGTTGAATTTGACCATTTATATTTGCCTCATCTAAAGCTATTGGAATACTTGCACCAGATGTATTTCCTTTTTTATCTAAATTTATGATAAATTTAGATAAAGGTATACCAACTTTCTTACTAAAGCTTTCTATCATTCTTATATTAGCTTGATGTGGAAGTATAAAATCTATTTCTTCCTTTTTTATATTACTTTCTTTAATAATTCTATTAAATTCTTCTTCCATAATCTTAACAGCAAACTTATAAATATCTTTTCCATTCATCTGAATCTTATTATTATTTATAACTTTCTTAGCATATGGATTCTCCATAGGAAGTATGTCACAAGTAAGGGATTCACCTTTAGATCCTACACTTTTACAGTTGATATAACTTATATACTCTTTGGAATCTTTTCCTATAACTACAGCTCCTGCTCCATCACCAAATAATACACAAGTATTTCTATCTTCCCAATTTACAATTTTAGATAGTACCTCTGCTCCAATTATTAAAGCTTTTGTAGCCCTACCTGTTTCTATGTATCCCTTAGCTATGTCTAGAGCAAATATAAACCCACTACATGCAGCATTTATATCAAAAGCCATGGCATTTACAGCACCTATTTCCTTTTGTACATTACATGCAACTGATGGGATTAAACTATCTGGTGAAACTGTAGCTACTAAAATTAAATCAATTTCTTTACCATCTACATCGCTATCTTCTAAAGCCTTTAAAGCTGACTTTATTGCTAATTCTGAAGTATCTTCTCCAAGCGAAATTCTTCTTTCTGCAATTCCAGTTCTCTCTCTAATCCAGCTATCTGAAGTATCTACAATATTTTCTATATCTTTGTTGTAAACTATATTAGATGGTGTATAAGAACCTGTTCCTAGTATTCTTGAACCAATCACATTTATTCTCCTTTACTTATTTTTTAAGATTGTATTTTGATTTAAAGAAACTATTTACTTTCTCTAGAGATCTTATTAGTACTTCTTCCTCTTCATCTGTTAAACCCTTTATAGTTTCATTAATCATGTCCTGATGAAATTTTCCATGAACCCTATATGCTAGTTTTCCTTTTCTAGTAAGGGCTATCATTACAGACCTTCTATCTTCTTCTCCTCTTGTGCGTTCCACATATCCCTTTTTTACAAGTTTTGTTATCGCTGTGGTTAAAGTACCTACTGTAATATTTAAATCATTTGCTACTTCTGTCATAGTTCTTGTATGATACATTCCTATAGCTTCAATAGTATGTATTTCAGTAACTGATAAATCTTTAAGTACTCCTTCTTGTAGTGCTGTTTGTTCAATCTCCAAAATATCGTTAAATATAGTTACTAATAATTCATTTAACACATGTTTATTTGAATTTAAGGATTTCATTTTATTTTATTCTCCTTTTGTTTGACTTTCAAATAGTTTGATAATCAAAGTATATTACTAAAGAAAAATAAAGTCAATATATATTTTTTACTTTTATTCTTACAAATAATTTAACTTGTTACAGTTTATTCATTTTATCAAAAATAAAGCCTAGATTTATCTAGACTTTATTAAAGATTTAATATTCGGTTATCCCTGTGTATCCTAAAGGATCTATTGGAACTCCATCTACTCTTATCTCAAAATGTAGATGTGGGCCTGTGCTATCTCCTGTATTACCAACCTCGGCTATAACCTGCCCCCTTAGAACTTGATCTCCTTTAGACACATTTAATTTGCTACAATGTGCATATACGGTCTGCAAGTTATCACTATGGTCGATTATTACTACTTTACCATACCCGTCTGCTATTCCAGAAAAACTCACTTTCCCATCTAATGCAGCTTGTATTTTAGTGCCTGTATTTGCAGCTAAATCAATTCCCTTATGATAATATCCTTCTCTATTCTCACCAAAAGTAGAAGTTAATATACCTTTTATCGGCGTTGTTACTGAATTGTGTAAAAAAACCTCTCTATTTATTTGGGCACTTCCCCTACTAAGAGGCGTAAAAGCAACTTGCGAGCTATTAGTCTTTTGTATATATCTAACCTGATTTTCTTTTATAACTGTAAAGCTAATTAAATTGTTATCATTTGTATTATTGTATCCTATTATTTTATTGGAAATTTCACTTTCACTTAAAACATCTTCTTTATTACAAGTTATTTTTTCATATACTATTTTATTATTTACAGTAATATCTTTAATATTATCTATATTACAAGTATATATATAGATATCTCTTATTTTATTAAGAGCATTATTACCTGCAGATTCATCAGCAACTATGCCGATTTCTACACCATCTGATTTCATAACTACTGCCTTTATTTTTTCATCTGCTTTTACATTTTCTTTTGCTTCTACCGGATTGATGGTAATCATAGTTAAAATACATAAGATCGATACACATACTATGACTAATTCTCGTAGTATATTTTTCATCATTGTATTACCTCCCTACTACAATGATAATATACCCCATTGCAAATATTTTAAACATAACTACTAAATCAATAATCAAATTTATTATTAATAAAGTATTAATTTATATGCTAAAATTTATACATTTATTAATTATTAAATTTTACTTCTAATAAGTTTACTATATGTTATACTAAGGTTATAATATAATTCTTAATTGAAACTTATTCTAAAAGGTTATAAAAATGAGTAATAAGATATAATTTACATAGTAAAAAATAATTTCTTTACTTATTATATACATATATAATTATAACCTTAGTTTTCAACGAGAGGGTAATGTAATAATATTACATTACGATAACATGGAAAGGTTGAGATTCTATGAGTACTTTTATGTTTAAAACCAAAAATTTAGATTATACTCCCGTAAGTAATGTGTTTATAGATAACTTCATGGCAAAGGCTAGAGGTGAGTATATAAAAGTTTATTTACTTGGTCTTAAATATTGTGTTAGTGGAGAAATAGGTGTAAACTCAACTCTTATAGCTTCAGCTCTATCCTTATTAGAAACTGACGTAATAAATGCTTGGAATTATTGGAATGACGAAGGTGTTATAAGATTAGTTCCCATAGATAACATGGGAAATTATAATATAGAATTCTTAGAACTGACTAAGGCTCCCGATAACCGAAAGTCTGTAAATTTATTAAAAGAGCTAGATAATTCTATGGTTAAAGATATGTTGCAAGATATAGAAAGATTATTAGCACGTCCACTTTCGCCAAAAGAAATGACTACTTATCTTGGATGGCAAAATGACTTTAATTTTTCTCCTGAAATTATACTTTTACTTATAGAATATTGTGTTTCTAAAGGAAAATCTGACTATAGATATATTGAGAAAATAGCTATATCTTGGAATGATAACAATATAACCAATATAGATGAAGCACAAGACTATATAAAAAAACATGAGGATAAATGGATTAATATAAGAAAAATATTAACTTATTTAGGTCTGAAAAATGGAGATGTAATGAAACCTCAAGAAGAGCTCTTGGAAAAATGGCTAAATGTATATAATTTTTCTTTAGAAATTATATATAAAGCTTGTGACATATGCTTTGAAAGACTAAGTAGGGCTGACTTCAAATATATTGATGGTATTCTTAATAGTTGGTTTAAAGACAATATTAAAACTCTTCAAGATATTGAGTTAAAAGATAAGAAAAAAATAAATTTTAAACCTATTATTAATGAAGTTTCTAATGCCAATTCAAAAAAAGGTAAAGGTAAATTTCACAGTTATGATCAAAGGACCTATGATTTCGAAGACTTAGAAAGAAAACTTTTAGGATGGGATAATAATGACTAATAAATATCATTTAGAAATTATGAAACTTTATGATGAGATAAAGGAAAATCAGAAAAACGCTTTAGCATTGAGAAAGTCAGAAGTAAAAAAACGTGTTCCTGAAATAGATGACATTGAAAATCATATTGGGAATCTATGCATTAAAGTCTCCTTAGCAGCCTTTCAGGATGCACCTAATAGAGAACAACATCTAAAAGAATTGAGAGAAAATATAACTAATTTAAGAGTTAAAAAGACTGAACTATTGGTATCTAACGGTTATCCTTTAGATTACTTAGATATTAAATATAATTGTAATAGGTGTAAAGATACTGGATTTATAGGATTACAAAAATGTAGTTGCTATAAACAAAAACTTAATAGTATTTATTATAGAAATAGTGATTTATTCATAGTTTCAGATGATCATAATTTTGCTAATTTTAAAATGGACTTCTATAGTGATAAAAGAAATGGTCGTGAAAAATATAGTCCAAAAGAAAATATGAAAAGCATAGTAAATCAGTGCTTTAGATATATAGCAAACTTTGAGTCTACATCAGAAAATCTTCTTTTTTATGGTAATCCAGGTACTGGAAAAACTTTTCTATCTCACTGTATAGCAAAAGAATTAACAGATAACGGATATTTTATAGTATATAAGACTTCTGAAGAGTTGATTAAAAATCTAAAAGATATAAGATTTAATAACAACTCAACTCTAGAAGATCACCTAATTAATTGTGATTTACTTATAATAGATGACTTAGGTACAGAGGTATCATCAGAGTTTGCTATATCTGAATTATTTAACCTTCTCAATACAAAGCTACTAAGAAACAAGAAGATGTTAATTTCTAGCAATTTTTCTTTAGATGAATTATTATCTATATATTCAGAACGTATTACATCTAGACTTTTTGGTAACTTTACTTTGTTTAAGTTTTATGGTGATGATATAAGACTTCAAAAAAACTTAAATAGTAAAGCATCCTCTAGATAATTTCATTTAAACAAAGACATCGTGACTTATATTTACATTAAGTTAGGATGTCTTTGTCATTTAAAAGAATCATAAAGGCCTCCCATCATTAAATAGTCTTCCGGCTTTTCTTCTTCAAAGCCTTTTTTATTATTTGAGCTTATAAAAGTAGATCTTATTATGGATGAATCTCCATATTTTTCTCTTATTTTATCTATAGTACTATCTAGGCTTCTTTGTTTATCTATTTTTTCATCATCAAATAAAGATTTCTGATATATGCTATTATCACTTAACTTAGTTACTCTGACTCCTAATAATCTTATAGGTTCTCCACGCCACATTTCCTTAAAAATTGCTTTTACTAAATTAAAAATTTCTTCAGTAGAATCTGTTGGTGTTAATAGCTTTTTTTGATGAGAATAAGTTGTAAATACATTTGACTTTATTGATACAGCCACAATACCACATAAAGATTTATTAGCTCTAAGTCTCTTAGCTACACTTTCTGTAAGTGACAATAATACCTTTAATGCTTCATCTACACTTAAAATGTCCTTGCTTGTAGTAGTTGAATTTCCTATACCTTTTACATCTACATAATTATCACAGTTAATAGGTGAATCATCTATTCCATTGGCATATTCATAAATTATATTTGCATAGCTTTTAAATATATTTCTTAAGATACTTAAATTATAATTTGCTAAATCTCCAATAGTAAATATATTTAAATCTATAAGCTTTTTTTCTGCTGCTTTTCCAACCATAAATAAATCACCTACTTTAAGTGGCCACATCTTTACTCTTATTTCTTCTTTAAATAATGTATGAATGGAATTCTTCTTTGAAAAGTCACTGGCCATCTTAGCTAACAATTTATTATTTCCTATTCCTATATTTACTGTAAAACCTAAATCTTTTTCTATTTTTCTTTTAATTTCTTTAGCCTTTTCCATATAGTCATATTTAAAATGACTTGCCTCCATAAAAACTTCGTCTATGGAATATCTTTCGATGAAATCAGAATATGGCTTTAATAGTTTATACATATCATTACTAAACTTTGTATATAGTTTATGTTCTGGTGGATAAACTTTTAATTGAGGGCACTTTTTCAACGCAGCTACAATAGGTTCTCCGGTTATTATATTAAATTTCTTAGCTGGAATTGATTTTGCTAAAACTACTCCTCTTCTATCTTCTACACTTCCACCTATTATAGAAGGAATTTTTCTTATATCTACTTCACTTTCTCCACATCTTAATAAATTTATAGCTGTCCATGATAGAAATGCAGAGTTAACATCTATATGAAATATTATTCTTTTGGACTTATTCTCCACAAATATCACATCCTCAAAATTAACTTACATTCTCATTTTAACGAACAAATATTCGTTTGTAAAGACATATTTATTTGTTACTTATGTATTATTTCAAAAAATAAAAAAGATCCTGAATTAATTCAGAATCTTTGGAGCTGGCAATAGGAATCGAACCTACAACCTGCTGATTACAAATCAGCTGCTCTACCGTTGAGCCATGCCAGCATAAGTGGCGACCCAGAAGGGACTCGAACCCTCGACCTCCGGCGTGACAGGCCGGCACTCTAACCAACTGAGCCACTGGGCCACATTAAATTATGTGGTGGTCGCAACAGGGATCGAACCTGTGACCCCCTGCTTGTAAGGCAGGTGCTCTCCCAGCTGAGCTATGCGACCTAATATGGTGACTCCTAGGGGAATCGAACCCCTGTTACCACCGTGAAAGGGTGGTGTCTTGACCGCTTGACCAAGGAGCCATATGTTTTATATTTTATCAGATTTTTCATCTAATGTCAATACTTTTTAAAAAGTATTTTGGCGACCCAGAAGGGACTCGAACCCTCGACCTCCGGCGTGACAGGCCGGCACTCTAACCAACTGAGCCACTGGGCCATATTAAGATTATGTGGTGGTCGCAACAGGGATCGAACCTGTGACCCCCTGCTTGTAAGGCAGGTGCTCTCCCAGCTGAGCTATGCGACCTAGTATGGTGACTCCTAGGGGAATCGAACCCCTGTTACCACCGTGAAAGGGTGGTGTCTTGACCGCTTGACCAAGGAGCCATATGTCATTTTGCTTTTGTGTTTGCCGGGCCATCCGACATTTATTATAATACAAAAATTTTAAACTTTTGTCAACAAAATTTTAAAAATAATTTTTTTTATTTTTTTCTTCAAAATTTTATACATAAAATATATTATTTATTAAATATATTTTAATTTAATCATAAACTTATATTATAGTTTTAATATATAGTATAATTCTATATACTATAGTTAATATATTAGTTAATATGTTATCAAATATATTTAAAGGCTTGAGGTGATTTTATTTTGTATCATGACTTAATTATTGTTGGCGGTGGATCCTGTGGCATAGTATCTGCAATTAAAGCAAAAGATTTAAGTATAGACGTCGCTATAATAGACGGTAGCGATAGAGTAGGTAAGAAATTATTAACTACTGGTAATGGACGATGTAATTTAACTAACGAAAATTTATCCTTATCAAGATTTCATAGTGATAATAATGACTTTTTTAAAGATATTATTAATACCTATGATTTAGAATATACACTTAATTTTTTTAAATCTATAGGAATATATACATGTACCTTGGAGTCTGGAAAGATATATCCTTTATCTCTCCAAGCATCCTCCGTGCTAGACATTCTTAGAATGAATTTATCTGAAAGAAATATACCTACTTACATGAGTGAAAAAGTTTTAAATATTATTAACACAAAGAAAGGTTACTTTGAAATTATTACTTCTTCCACTACATATACATGTAAAAAAGTTCTCTTATGTACTGGAGGCAAAAGTTATACTAAAACGGGTTCTGATGGCTCTGGTCATAAACTAGCTAAAAACTTTGGCCATAGTTTAATAAATTTAACACCTGGTATAGTTCAATTAAAACTAAACTATGATAGACTTAAGGCCATTTCTGGAGTAAAATTTGAAAGTTCTTGTAATATAGAGGTAAATGGTAAAACTCAAAACCAAGAATTTGGTGAAATCTTATTCACAGACTATGGTATATCAGGTCCTCCAATTATGCAGCTTAGTAGAATTGCTTCTAAAGGAATTCTAAATAAGTCATCAGTTTATATACATGTGAATTTACTTAATTCAGATTATGACCATATACTAGATTTCCTTGAAACACACTTTGCAGTATTTTCCTATAGAAGTATTTCAGATAATCTAGTAGGAATTATAAATAAAAAGCTTATTCCTATTATCTTAAAGGAATGTGGAATTACTGACATTCATATGCCTACATATTCCCTAGAATATGTAGATAGGTTTAAACTTTATAGGCTTTTATGTGATTGGAAATTTCAAGTTATTGATACAAACTCTTTTGAAAATGCTCAAGTTACTATAGGTGGAATAGATACTACAGAGGTAAACCATATAACTTTAGAATCTAAATTGACTCCTGGTCTATACTTTGGTGGCGAAATTTTAGATGTTGATGGTGATTGTGGTGGTTTCAATTTACAATGGTGCTGGAGCTCCTCTAGTGCTGCTGTGAATGCCATTTATAACGCACTAAGGGATTAACATTACATTTAACATAAGCGCTATTATTCAGTGTAATTAGTGTAATTTTATATGCCACTTAAATTAATATTTATAAAAAATAAAACTGATAAGAAATATAAGCATTTCTTATCAGTTTTAAAACTTGAGTTAATTTTTTCTCATATAACTCGCAATGACACACTTTTAAAGGTCTGCGATTCTCATAGTTTGATCTCTCTTTGGCCCTACTGATATTATCGATATCTTAACACCAGTGAATTCTTCTATTCTCCTTAAGTATATCTTTGCATTCTCTGGAAGGTCTTCGTATTTTCTAACCTCTTTTATGCTTTCGTCCCATCCATCAAATTCTTCATATACAGGTTCACATTTTGCTAAATCTTCAAGACTAGCTGGGAAGTAGTCTATTACTTTTCCACCTAACTTATATCCTATGCAAACTTGTATTTTATCAAGTCCAGCTAGTGTATCAATTTTTGTTACACCAAAGCTAGTTAATCCAGAAACTCTAGCAGCACTTTTTAGTATAACAAGATCAAGCCAACCACATCTTCTGCTTCTTCCTGTAGTAACTCCATACTCAAATCCTTTTTCTCTTATCCAATCTCCAACTTCATTTTCTTGTTCTGTTGGGAAAGGTCCCTTTCCAACTCTAGTTGTATATCCTTTTACAATTCCTACAGCACTATCTATCATAGTTGGTCCTATACCCGCACCTGTGCATATACCACCTGCTACTGTATTAGAAGATGTCACATATGGATATGAACCAAAATCTATATCAAGAAGTGTTCCTTGAGCTCCTTCAAATAGCACATCTTTATTGGCTTTTATGCTATCAAAAACTCTAACTGATGCATCATCTACATATGGCTTCATTCTCTTACCATATTCTAAATAAGCCTCGTAAACCTCATCAAAGCTTAATGCTTCTCCACCATAAATCTTAACTATTAAATCATTTTTAGCTGGAAGATATTCTTGTAATTTTTCCTTTAAAACTTCTGGTTTAATAAGATCACATACTCTTATTCCACATCTCTCAACTTTATCAGTATAACAAGGTCCTATTCCTTTTTTAGTAGTACCTATATCGTTCTTTCCTCTAGCTTCTTCTTTAAGAGCATCTAATACCTTATGATAAGGCATTATAACCTGAGCTCTATCACTTATGATTAATCTCTCTGGAGTTATATTTTCTCCTAATCCTTTTAAATAATCCATTTCCGTAAATAAAGCCTCTGGATCTACAACTACTCCATTACCTATTACATTAAGTTTATCCTTATAAAGTATTCCTGATGGAATTAAATGTAGCTTATATTCCTTATCTCCTACTACTACAGTATGACCTGCATTATTTCCTCCTTGGAATCTAACAACTACATCTGCACTTTCTGCAAGATAATCAGTCATTTTACCCTTTCCTTCGTCTCCCCATTGAGCTCCTAATACCACAAATGATGACATATTTCACATCTCCTTCTTTTAATCATTAGTAAAACTTACCATAAATTAAACTAGCTTACTATATTTCTCATTTAATATTCTAGCAACATAAACACCGCTAGCAGATGCTTGTGACAGTGAATGTGTAACTCCAGATCCATCACCTAATACATAAAGGTTTTTAACTTTTGTTTCTAAGTTATTATCCACTTCTATATTTGAATTATAGAATTTAACTTCTACACCATATAACAATGTGTCTTCATTAGCTGTTCCTGGTGCTATATTATCTAGAGCATATATCATCTCTATTATAGCATCTAATTGGCGCTTTGGTATAACTAAGCTTAAATCTCCCGGTGTAGCTTTTAAAGTTGGAATAGTAAAACTTTTATTCATTCTATGATCATTAGTTCTCCTACCCTGTACTAAATCTCCAAATCTTTGAACTAATACGCCACCACCTAACATATTGCTAAGTCTCGCTATAGATTCCCCATACTCATTACTATTTTTAAATGGCTCTGTAAAATTATTTGTAACTAATAATGCAAAGTTTGTGTTTTCTGTATGAAGTTCTGGATTTGAATAGCTATGTCCATTTACTGTAACTATTCCATTTGTATTTTCACTAACTACCTCACCATGTGGGTTCATACAAAATGTTCTAACTAAATCTCCATACTTCTTGGTTCTGTATACAACTTTACTCTCATATACTTTTTCTGTTATATCTTCAAATACAGCTGCAGGTAGCTCCACTCTAACACCTATATCCACTCTGTTACTTCTGCTCTCTATTCCAAGCTTAGTACAAACCTTAGATATCCATTTAGACCCCGATCTTCCTGTTGCAACTATTATATCCTTACATCTAAATTCATCGTCATCAGTTTTTACTATAAATTCCTTACCTTGCTTTTCTATATCGATAACTTCAGTATTAAACTTCATCTCTATATTATCTTTTATTTTATTATATAAATTGCCTAGTATTTTTACATTTCTATCGGTACCAAGATGTCTAACTTTAGCATCTAAAAGATGTAAATCATGCTTTAGCGCTTCAGTCTTTAGCGTACTATCAGCAGTTGAATATAACTTCGCATCACTTCCACCATGATTACATAATACCTTATCTACATAATACATAAGATCCAAGGCTTCTTGTCTACCAACATATTTGTATAAATCTCCACCAAAGTTATTAGTTATATTATACTTACCATCTGAAAGACTTCCAGCACCACCATAACCATTCATAATATCGCAAGATTTACAATGGATACAAGATTTTATTTTTTTCCCATCTATAGGACACTTTCTTTTTTCTAATCTATTTCCCTTCTCTATCATTAATACTTTAGTCTTTGAACCTAAAGCAGTTAACTCATAAGCAGCGAAAACACCACTAGCTCCTGCACCAACAATTATAATATCATAATTTTTATACATGTTAATCACCCCATAAATATATTAACAAAGAGATGTAGTATTTTCAATAAAAATACGAATATTTTTTATAGTACCCATAAAATTCTTCGTAACTATATTCCTTTAGAAATTTATTTTTCCCAATATTTATTTACCCTATTCCCATATAGAATATTTTCATTATTTCGTAATAATAAACTTTAAACTTACTTACAGTATATAAATGGCTTTATATACTGTATTTTATTAGTCTAATATGCATTATTAGCTTTTTATTATAATATTACCTTAAACCATAAAAAGTGTAGTATATTCTTATAGAATATACTACACTTTTTATAATTATATTGTTCGTCCTTATATGAATGACTTATATATACTTATTCCGTCTAAGCTATATACTTTTTCAGAGAATTCACCTGGATTTAAATCCTTAGTAGCTTTACGCATATCATACATTCTAGCATCTAATACATCCAAATGATGTAACATTTCTGCTTCAGGTATCATAGGTTTCTTCGGACTTCCATACTCTGGCTCATAGTGATGTGTTAATATCATATGTTGTAATAACATAACTATTTCTTTATCTGCATTAATTTCCATTGCTGCATCTTCAATTAAACCAATTCCTTGTATTATGTGTCCCAGTAACTGACCTTCCGTACTATATTTAGATACTATTCCTAGTTCACTAGATTCCATCTCCATTATTTTAGCTATATCATGAAGAATTATTCCGGAATACAATAAATCTTTATTAAGATAACTATATATATCTAATAATTTTTCTGCTGCATTTAACATAGTAGTTATATGATATAAAAGACCACCTTTAATTGCATGATGATTGGATTTAGCAGCTGGATAATGCATTAACTTATAACTTAATTTACTGATAATATTTTCTGTAATTCTTTTTATATCTTTATTTTCTATTTTTTCTATATAATCTAATAGGGTTTCAAACATATCTTCAGACTTATAAGGAGCAACTAGTATAAATTCATCTATATTAACATTATCTTCTTCTGTAGAAGGTCTAATTTTCTCTATCTTTAACTGTAATTTCCCTCTATATTCATTAACTACAGCTCTTATTTTTACAAGTATATTATCCTTTATTGAAGCTTCTATATTTTCATTACATTCCCAAAGCTTTGCATTTATTTCTCCAGTCGAATCTATTAACATAAGATCTAAATATTTATTTGTAGTACTATTATTAGTAATTTTACATTCTGCATTTTTTACTAAGAAAAAATTTTCAATTCTATCCCCTTTGTTAAACTCACCAATTTTCTTATTTTCCATAACTGTTCTCCTTAATCTTTACTTCATGTACTATAAGATGAATATTATCAAATCTATTAAAATTATTCAATAATACTTAAAAAAGATATGTTTTACCACATCTTTTTAATGCTGTTCTATGGCATTTTTTCTTTTAACAACTTTACCATCTTCATCTGTAAAACTATTTATTATTATAGATACTAAATCTACTATAATCCATATGCCAAAACCACCTAGTGTAAGTAACATTAATATTGCAGTCCCAGCCTTTCCAACATAAAACCTATGGAAACCTATAAAACCTAAAAGTATACAAAACACTAACGTTGCTCCCCAACTTTTTTCACTAAACTCTTTATCTTTGGATTTTAATGTAGAATCTTTACTTTTTCCCCCTAAAAGTTCTTTAGGCTTAATTATTTTTATTTCTTCATTTGTATTATTAATATCACTTGTATTTTCCATAATTCCATTATTATATAGGCTTACAACATCATCTTCATATTCTTCTGTTATAGTAATATCATCTAATTCTGAATGCTTTTGAAAATTTGTATCTTTTTCATTGTTAAACTTACCATCTATTAATTTATTGTTCTTTATCTCATTTACCACGAGTAATCTCACCTCACATAAAGTATAGCTAATATATCTTTATGTAATATGGCTTTAGTATATGCAATAAATATAAATGATATATAACTATACCTATTACTATTTTCCACCAAATCTTCTTGAAATTATTCTGGATGAACTAAGTCTAAGTTGCCAAACTTACTATATTTACCTATCCATGCTAAATTTACGGTTCCAACTTCACCATTTCTATGTTTAGCTAATATACATTCAGCTATATTCTCATCTTCTTTCTCTTTACTATAATAAAATTCCCTATATAAGAACATAACTATATCTGCATCCTGCTCTATAGAACCTGATTCTCTTAAATCTGATAACATAGGACGATGGTCTGCTCTTTGTTCTGGTGCACGAGATAATTGAGATAGTGCAATTACTGGACATTTCATTTCTTTAGCTAAAGCTTTTATACTTCTCGATATTTCAGATACTTCCTGCTGTCTATTATCAGAATTGCTTCCTGACATTAATTGAAGATAGTCTATGATAATTAAATCTATTCCATGCTCTATTTTAAGTCTTCTACACTTAGACCTCATCTCCATGACCGAAATACCTGCTGTATCATCTATATATATCCCAGCAGATGCAAGTGGTCCTGAGGCCCTTGCTATATTCTCCCAATCCCTATCATCTAAATCACCATTTCTAAGCTTCACCATGTCTACATTAGCCTCTGCACAAAGGAGTTTATATGCTAATTGCTCCTTGCTCATTTCTAATGAAAATATAGCAACTTTCCTACCATCCCTAATAGCTGCATTTTGAGCTATATTAAGACAAAATGTAGTTTTTCCCATAGATGGTCTAGCAGCTATCAGAACCATATCTCCACTCTGAAACCCTGAGGTTTTTGTATCTAAATCTTTAAATCCACTAGCTACTCCATTTACTTGGCCTTTATTATTAAAAATCTTTTCTATCTCTAAAAATCCTCTTTCCAATACAGTACTCATAGGTTCAAAATCACTAGTACTTCTTTTTTCAGATATATTAAATATATTTTTTTCTGCCAAGTCTATTACTGATTCTACATCATCTTGTTTATTATAGCTATTTTCAATTATTTCTGTTGAGCTTCGAATTAGCCTTCTAAGTGTCGATTTATCCTCAACAATTTTTATATATGAAGATAGATTAGCTGTAGAAGGTACAGAGGTGCTTATTTCCATAATATATGTTACCCCTCCAGCTTGCTCAAGCATATCGTTTGATTTTAGATAGTCTACCAAGGTTATCATATCTACAGGTATATCTTTGTTATATAAATCTCTAATAGCCTTAAAAATAGTCTTATGAGCATCTTTATAGAAATCTTCAGCTGAAAGAACCTCTGCAGCTTGTGCAATAGCATTCTTATCTATTAACATAGATCCTACTACCGACTGCTCAGCTTCTACATTTTGTGGCATTGTTCTAAGTGAGTCACTCATATTATTACCTCCTACGATATATTAAAAGAAAACTCCTATATATACTCTCAATGAATAAGTAATGTTTTCTACATTGTTTAATATAAAACCCTTCTTTTTAATTATAATGTAGTTATTAAAAAATCCAACTATTTATTTACAAAATTAAATTAAAACCCTGTATAATCATATTACAGGGTTTTAATAATTAAAGTATCTAAAATACTAATTCTAGTAGTTCTTCTATTGTTGATACAGCTGTAACCTCTATATTTTCAATATTAGTTGGAACATCCCTTAAGTTATCTTTTGGTATTATTACTTGCTTTATACCCTTTCTCTTTGCTCCATATATTTTTTCAAATACTCCTCCTACTGGTTTTATCTTACCTCTAATTGATATTTCACCAGTTATCGCAATATCCTGTCTTAATGGTTTATATAAAAGGGCACTTATAATACATGTTGTTATAGCCGCACCTGCTGATGGCCCATCAATTTTTCCACCACCAATGACATTTACATGAATATCATAGTCTCTGATTTCCTTATCAGTAACCTTTCTTATAACAGAGGCTGCATTAAATACAGAATCCTTTGCCATAGAACCAGCAGTATCATTAAATCTAATAGTTCCTTTACCTCTTTCTTTCGCCTCAAAACCTGAACATTCTATTTCTATAGTTGATCCCAAGAATCCAGATACTCCAAGGCCAAAAATCTGTCCGACTTCTTTAGAATCTAAATCACTAATGTCTTCATATGGTCTTAATCTATTATTAGATGCTACTTCATTAAAATCAGAAATAGTTATAACCACATTATTTCTATCTTCATTGTTTAACAGTACATATCCATATACATCTGCAAGTATATTTACAGCTTTTCTGCCTTCTATAGTATATCTACTTATCTCTTTTGCTAAACCATTCTCTAATTTAATACTTAACTTTTTAGCTGCATTTAATACAACCTTTTCTATATCTACAGAAGATAGTGGCTCAAAATAAACTTCTGTGCACCTTGATCTTAATGCTGGATTAATGTCACCTGGCTCTCTAGTAGTAGCTCCAATTAGCACGAAATCAGCTGGAGCACCATTTTCAAATAAGTACTTAATATATTTAGGTGTACTTTCATCATCTGGATCATAATATGATGATGAAAACTCAACCCTTTTATCCTCTAAAACTTTTAATAATTTATTTTGAAGAGTATAATCTAATTCACCTATTTCATCTATAAATAAAACTCCACCATGTGCTTCTGTAACTAATCCTGTCTTTGGTTCTGGAGTACCACTTTCAGCTAAATCTCTCTTTGAACCTTGATATATAGGATCATGTACCGAACCTAATAAGGGATTTGATATTTCCCTTGGATCCCATCTTAATGTGGTTCCATCTACCTCTACAAACTTTGCATCCTTCTCATATGGTGTATGCTTTAATTTCTTAACTTCTTCAAGCGCAATTCTAGCTGCTGTAGTCTTACCTACTCCTGGTGGTCCATATAAAATAATATGTTGTGGATATGGAGATGCCATCTTAGATATTAATGATTTAATAGCTCTTTCCTGTCCAATTATTTCTGAAAAACTTTCAGGTCTAAGCATGCTCATAATATTTTGAGTTAAATGCTTTGAATCTAAACATTCAAGCTCTGCATATTTTTTTAATGTCTTACTATTTTCTGGTCCCCTTTGTTTCTTTATAATTCCTAGTCTTACTTCATCTATATACTTGTCCTGCTTTTCTATAATTTGCTTTTCTACTTCTGCATCTAGTTTATTTTGTACATATCTCTTCGCTAAAAGCTCACTTATTTCCAAGCTAGTTTCTTTTAAAACTTCCTCTATATTATTCTCACTTGGTGGGACACTAATTCCTTCACCATTAGTAACTATTTTATTTATAGCATAAAGTTTTCTATACATATCTTTACTATTTAAGTGTTTTTGAACCTTAAACTTTACTGCTCTACCTCTAATAGTACCTTCATCTAAAAGCTTATACATAACTTCGTGTAAAACTTCTATTTCTACTTCCATAGTTAATTCTTCTTCTAAGCTAAAATTATTTAATTTATCAACTGAATTTATATTCAAAATTATTAGCATAGAAGGATTTTTATCCCTTCTATGCTTTCCTCCCCTCGGTTTTTAGAATCTATTGCTGTTCTTTTATAATAACCTTTATTTTAGTTGATATCTCAGGATATAGTTTTACTTCTACATCATATAATCCCATAGTTTTAATAGTATTAACCACTATCTTTTTCTTATCTATTGTTATATTTAACTGATTTTCCATTTCCTGAGAAATATCTTTTGTAGTTATAGCTCCAAATAATCTACCATTATCCCCTGACTTGGCATAAATAATTACTTCTTTATCCTTAAGTTCATTAGCAACTTTTTGAGCTTCCTCTATTTCAGCTAATTTCTTCTTTCTATCAGCCTCATTTTTTTTATTTAAAATATGCATATTAACATCATTTGCTTCTTGAGCTAACTTCTTCGGAAACAAGAAATTTCTTGCATATCCATCAGACGCATTAACAACCTCACCTTTTTTTCCAACTGATTTTACATCTTGTAATAAAATAACTTTCATTATTATTCACCCTTCCTTAAGTATTTTTCTATAGCATCATTTAATAATTCTTCTGCCTCATCTTGATTAGTATTTTTAATTCTAGCAGCAGCCATTGTTAAATGTCCTCCTCCACCTAAATATTCTAATATTACCTGAACATTTATTTCACCTAAGGACCTTCCACTTATATAAGTGCCCTCTTCTATTTTAGCAATAACAAATGATGCTTGAATACCTGTAATATTTAGCAATTCATCCGCAGCTTGTGCTGGTAATACAGAATTCGATATTTCTGGTGGACATTTAGCTACAGCTATTCCTCTTTTAACTTTTGCAGTTTTTATTATATCTGCTCTTGTTATATAAATATCTAAAGCTTCACTAAAAATTCTTTTTACATCTACAGTATCAGCACCTAATCTTCGTAAAAATGCTGCTGCTTCAAATGTTCTAACTCCAGTTTTAAAACAGAAATTCTTAGTATCTAGACAAATACCTGCTAATAAAGCTACTGCTTCTACTTCTCTTAATTTTGGTTTTTCAACCATATATTGAATTAATTCTGTTATTAATTCAGATGTTGATGATGCATATGTTTCCACATAACTTAACATTGTACCTTGTATAAAGTCTTTCGTTTTCCTGTGATGATCTATAATCACTATTCTACTGAAGTAATTTACTACCTCCATAGAAAGCACATAACTTTCATTATGAACATCAACTAATATTAATAAACTTTTATCATTTTTTATATTTTTAACTGCATTTATATTTATAAATGTGTCTTTATAGTTTTCATCCTCATCTAATCTATCCAGCATATACTGCACAGCATCGTGAGGTTCATCCATAACTATATAACATTCCTTATTTAAAGAACGTATGGTACTATACATTCCTATTGCTGCTCCTAAACAATCCATATCTGGATTGTGATGTCCCATTATAACTACATTGCTACTTTCATTTATCAGTTCTAAAAGTGCATGACCAATTACCCTAGCTCTAACCTTAGTCCTTTTTTCAACTTCTTTAGTTTTTCCACCATAAAAAGATACTTTTTCAAAGCTCTTGACTACACATTGATCTCCACCTCTTCCAAGGGCCAAATCCTTTGCTATAGTAGCAAATTCATGATTTTCAGCTGGATTTTCTCCACCTCTACCCACTCCAATGCTTAAAGTAACTGTAAGTTTATTTCCACTGCTTACTTCCCTAATTGTATCTAATATATCAAATTTCTTATTCATCTCAGCTTCTATATTAGCATCTTTAGTTGTTAATACATATTTATTTGATGAATATTTTCTTATTAATGCTTTTAGACTATTAGCATAGTTATTTATAGTTCTGTCTATGTCTGCTATAAGCTGTGGTCTTAACCCCTCTTCTGTAGTCTTAATAACATCATCAAGATTATCTACCTCTATAAGCATTACACTTTCTTTAGTTTCATTAATTTGATTTATCAAATTAATATTATCTGTAATATCATCAAAAGAAATTATCATAAGATTATTACCTTCATTAATTTCATAATCTTGAATAATACTTATATAAATATCATAAATTCTATCCCTAAAAATTACATTTTTATACTCTGATTTTTTTCCTTCTAACGCTAATTTTATATTTAACTCTTTAATTATTTCTTTTATATTTTTACCCACTATATCATTATTTTCTAATCTCAAAGCTAAGCTTTTGTTGTACCATATTACTTCTCCATTTTCTAATAAAAACAGAGTTGGAAAAGGCACATTAGAAAAGGCTGTAGACTTAATAGTGTCAACCTTGTATGTTATATTTTCAATCTTATTAGAAAAATTATCTTTTTTACTATTGTAGAAAATAGTATACAAAAGAAGGGCTACATATATTATAAGAAGCATATTGGAAATAATTAACTTACCTGTTATAAAAAACACTACTAATAATATAACTAATATAGTTATACATATTTTATTCTTTATAAAGTTAAATAGTATTTCATTAAAATTCTCTTTATTCATATATTACGCCTTTCTGATTCTATATGGATCTAGCTTTCTAAAATCTAACATCATTTCTACGAAACCTACTATCCCTAAAATTTTAGATGATCCTATTATAAACAAAAGAACTACTAGAAGTATTCTCATTACTTTAGGCATTTCTAGTTTTTTTCTAAAGAAATAATCAGTTGCAGCTGCTCCATTAATAGCCAATATCATAATTGTTAGCATCAATATAGTATTATATAAAAACAAACCTATTGTGACTCCCTTACTTCCTAGTATTGCACATATACTAATAATACCAATTAATCCTGCCCCAACTAAATTTGATATATAAAACTCTGAAAATCTTAATGCTTTAATTTCTGTATATTTTAATTTTCTAAATATAACTTGTGTAAATAATATAATTGAATATGCTTGTATAAAACAAGCTATAAATACTACAGTTGGTATTAACATAGCTAAAAACTCAACCGTAAATATATCTCCCATTTTATCAAATACTTGTAATTGTGTAGCACTCATACCCATGTTACTATAAATTTCTTTAGTTTGAGCCATATACTCCTTCAATTCATGTATATATGTATTCAATTCATTATTTATAAATTGAAATATACTTACATTACTAACAAGTATACTAATTAAACAAACTTCAACTATCATGGATATAATACAGGCTATTATTAAGGCTATTAATGTATTATATGTTTTCTTTTCATTTTTTAAGCAATAACCTAAAACCATACCTACTATTCCATAAGACATACCTGAGATTATAGCTAAAACCGGGTTTAATACCATACTAATTATTACACTTGCTAATACAGATAAAATTGAGTATTTAATTCCACTTCTACAATAAATAAGAGCTATTATTACTGGTAATACTACTAAACTTATTACATTTAAAAATGGAGTATATAATGTAATAATATTTATTATAATTATAATACCCGTCATCAATGAAGCCTCTGTTAAATCTTTTTTACTAATCTTTTGTGTCATAACATCCTCCTTCTAATTTCTTTCTCTTATATGGTCATAAAGCTTACTAAGCTCTTTTCCATTTTTCTCAAGAGGATCACCTTCCACTATACCAACTTTTAATTTTTTCTTCATAGTTTCATCAATAGCTAAATGAGAATATCCTAATTTCTCTGCTAAAATATATAATATTATTATTGCTCCTGATATACAATCTAAAATTGCATCTTGTGCTATATTGCTACCTTTACTTAATAACTTAAAAAAATCACCTACAATACAAACTAATTCTGCCTTCAGTCCTTCTATTACCTTAATATTGGACATAATATTAAACTCTTCTCGTCTCATAAGAATCATCCTTTCTTTAGGCTATAAGTCTATTGTAAATTTTTTTTAATATTTATGCAACATGATTATAGGTATATTTACCTTTATTTCACAGTAATTATGCAATTAAAACAAAAAACTAGTGAATAACAACGATTCACTAGTTTTATCAACTATATGTTTATTTTACCAAATAAATTATTACTACTCAGTTGTGAATGGTAATAATGCTATGTTTCTAGCTCTCTTAATAGCTACAGTTAGCATTCTTTGGTGTTTAGCACAGTTTCCAGAAATTCTTCTTGGTAATATTTTACCTTTCTCTGTAACGTACTTTCTTAATTTATTGATATCTTTATAATCTATAGAAGTTGCTTTATCCATACAGAAAGCACAAACTTTTCTCTTAGCTCTTTTTCTGTTTCCGCCTTTTCTTCTATCATTCTTATCATTTCTATCATAAGCCATTGCTCTTACCTCCTTACCTAATTATTAAAATGGCATATCCTCACCATCATCAATCGGAGTCATATCTCCTCCACCAAAGTAATCTGTTGGTATTGATGAATCATTGTGAGAAGCAGCTCCAGTATTCATTCCTGATGTTTTATTGCCACCCCATTCAAGGAAACTTACTTCATCAGCTACTACTTCAGTAACATATCTTCTTCCACCGTCTTTAGCTTCATAAGAACGAGTTTCAATTCTACCAGCTACACTTAAAAGTTTACCTTTACTCATGTAGTTAGCAGTACTTTCAGCTTGTTTACCCCATACTACTACAGGTATAAAGTCTGCATCCGGTTGCCCTTCTTTCTTAAATCTTCTATTGACTGCAATTGTAAATGTGGCTACAGCTGTACCTGTACCTGGAGTAAACTTTAACTCTGGGTCTTTGGTTAATCTTCCGATTAAAACAACCTTATTCATTAATACCACCTACTTGCTTTCTGGATTGATTATAATATGTCTTATAACACCATCTGTAATTCTGAATACTCTATCTAATTCTTTAGGTAATTCAGCGTCAGCTTTGAAGTTGATTAATGTGTATACACCTTCGTTAACTTTAGCGATTTCGTAAGCTAGCTTTCTTCTACCCCAAGCGTCAACGCTTTCAACTTCTCCACCATTGTTCTCTATTACACCTTTAAACTTTTCAACGTTAGCTTTAACAGCCTCCTCGTCTAATGATGGGTGTAATATGAATATAGTTTCATATGTTCTCATTAGTTTCACCTCCTCCCCCCGGACTAACGGCTGTGATTTTCACAGCAGGGATTACATCATCAAATTATATCATAGTATAACTATCAAGTCAATATTGTTATCTTAACTTTCATCATCCTTAATAACTTTCTTTACACTTTTTTCAAATTTACTTCTAGGAATCATAACAATTCTATCACATCCGGTGCATCTAATTTTTATATCTGCACCCATCCTAATTATTTCCCACTTATTACTACCACACGGATGTGTTTTTTTAGTTTCTACAATATCATTTAAATCAAATTCTTTCATATTCTTCTCCTATATATCAGTGTTTCCAAATGTCAACATCTGTAAACTATATTGCTTTATAATTACTTTTAACTATTTTGTATTATACTAGTCAATATTTAACTCTACCAACTTGTTATCAGTAAATTGGTAAATTGTTTTAAATTCCATCTTTTTATCTTTTATTATTCCTTTTAGGTTATTTACAATACCAATATCAGCCTTTAAACTTATTCCACAACTTTTTGTTATATATGTTGGTGTTGGCATCATAGTAACCTTAATTTTTTCATTAATACATACTGATTCTGCTTTCATAGCTTCATGAGTATTATTAAAAGTTACAATTAAAAATTCTTTCATTTCTTAATCTCCCAGCACTATTTCTTATAGCTTTATAGTTTTTCCTTTATTCATCATTTCAATTATTGCATACATATTACTAATTTCTCCAATAGCAAGATTATCCTTTAATCCATAAAAATCTAAACAGAGGCCACAGCTTTGTACATTTACGCCTCTTTCTACTAGCCTTTTTACACTATCAAGCGTAAGGGCTCCTTCAACCACTAACTTTACTCCTGCATTTAAAAATACTATATTGTTTGGAATAACTTCAGCCTCTGAAAGTGCAAATAAATAACTCTTTATAAGAGCTACCCCTAATTCATCATTTCCATTTCCCAACTTATCTGATCCTATAACAATAGTAAAAGTCTCTTCTTTTTCTTTAGAACTCTCTACATTTAATTCTTCTGGTATAGCTTTTCCCTTTGTAATTGTTATATAAAATATATTGCTTCCTTCTTCTTTTACTTCATATTTAAATCCACTTCCTTGGGCAAATTTAACTATATTATTTTTTGCAACTTCGTTATCTACAATAGTTACTCCTATACCATTTTCTAAAGTATCAAAATATTTTTTTGTATTTACCACAGGAATTGGGCAATTTAACCCTCTACAGTCAATTTTGTTATCAATATTTTCCATAATCCTTCTCTCCCTATTAAATAATATTAGATGATAATGTATAGTTAATGCCTATTAATTAATATGCTCAATTTAATATATTACTATGGTGTTGTATATATTAATTATAATGTTGTATTATTGTGTTGTAATGACTTATTAAATAAAAGTTTTAATTAACATATTAATTATATCAAATCTATAGGATATATCATATCTAAATTTAGAATATATAAACTTTACTTATTAAATATCTAAATATGATAAATTTAAACTAGGAGGTAATACTATGCAAATTTATGTAGATAATGCAGCTACATCTTTTCCCAAACCCGATTGTGTTTATAATGATATACTAAATTATATGAGAAATATAGGTGGTAACCCCGGAAGAGGAGCATCTACTTCATCTCTAAAAGGTAATAAGGTTGTATTTCAATGTCGAAATGCTTTATGCGATTTTTTTAATTTTCCAGATACTAAAAATGTAGTTTTTACATCTAATATTACTATGTCTTTAAATATTTTAATTAAAGGTGTAGTTAAACCAGGATGGCATGTTATAACATCTTCTATGGACCACAACAGTACTCTTCGAACATTAAACGAATTAAAATCTAAAGGTATAATAGAATTAGATATAATTCCATGTAATGAATTAGGCGAAATTAATGTAGAGGATTTTAAAAGTAAAATCAAACATAACACTAGACTTGTGACTCTTTCTCATGGTTCTAACATAATTGGTACTATTCAACCTCTTGAAAAAATCGGACAAATCTGCAAGAAAAATAATATATTTTTCATTATAGATACTGCTCAAACTGCTGGTGTACTTGATTTGAATTTTCAAAATTTAAACTGCAATGCTCTAGCCTTTACTGGACACAAAAGCTTATTAGGACCTCAAGGTATAGGTGGCTTTATCATAGATGATGTAATGAGTGATGTTTGTTCTTCTTTAATTGTTGGAGGTACAGGAAGTGTTTCTTCTGATATAATTCAACCTAATTTCTTACCTGATAAATTTGAAAGTGGTACTATTAATGCACCTGGTGTTGCAGGGCTTCTTTCTGGAATAACATTTATTCAAAATGAAGGATTATCTACAATTAAAGATCATGAGGACTATCTAACGCAAAAATTCATTGATGGCATATTAAATATTTCTAGCATGAAAGTTTATGGCCATCTAAATACTGAAAATAGAACTTCAACTATATCTGTAAATTCAACTAAAATTGATAATAGTGAACTTGGATTTATTCTTGACTCTGAATATAATATTATAACTAGAACCGGTCTTCATTGTGCTCCATTAGCCCATCAAACTATAGGAACATACCCCAATGGAAGTTTACGTTTCAGCTTTGGATATTTCAATGATGAAAAAGATATAAATTATATCTTAAGCAGTATAAATTCATTGATTAAAAGATTGTAATGATTTAAGAATATATGTATTAAATTTAACTTTATGGTAATACTTTCTAATATAGGAGGGTGTTACTCATGGTGGAAAAAGTTATTTTCGATGCTTTGTCTGATAATTCTATATATGACATAAGAGAAATTCTTTCAGAAGAACTAACTAAAGTAATTAAAGATAATAGAGATATTGTTATTTTATGTATAGGTACAGATAGATCTACAGGTGATAGTTTAGGTCCACTTGTAGGTGATAAACTTAAATTTTTAGTTAGAGATAAGGTATTTATATATGGAAATTTAGAAAACCCTGTACATGCAAAAAATATTTCTGAAACCAATGATTTAATACTTAAGGATCATGATAATCCATATATAATAGCTGTAGATGCTTCTCTAGGAGTTCTTCAAAATGTAGGTAAAGTTATAATAGAATCCAAGCCCCTTTATCCTGGAGCTGCTCTGAATAAAAATTTGCCTTCAGTTGGTGATTTAAGTATTGTTGGCATTGTTAATATATCTGGCTCTTTAGAATTTATGGTGCTTCAAAATACTCGATTGTATATTGTAATGAAATTAGCTGAAGTAATCTCTTCAGGAATATACCATTCTATAATAAAAACTATAGGTGGGCGAAAATCTTACTCTAAGGTTAACAATAAAGATGTTCCTAAAGTTTTAGATGCAGACTAGTAGTATAAGCAAAAAAGAAATAATAGGTGTTTCACGTGAAACACCTATTATTTCTTTTTTACTTGTATAATCCATATCAATACTTCGTTTTATATTAAATGAAAACACTTTTATATTCTGTAAAATTTTCTAAAAATCCCTTTTAAATAAAATCAACTTATTATAATAATGAGAATTATTTATATTTTAAAATACCTGCAATTCAATTGTCTAAGCTATAAATACTTTAAGCCAGCATAAATAGAATAACTATATATTTTTTTATATATAATACCTTCATCTCAAGTCTCTATACATTTAATAGTAATTTAGTTATTTCATGTTTACCACTATATGCGTAATTACTACAATATACTATCTCATATTTCTAAAACTAAATTTTGAACATAAATTTAATAAAATAGAGGAACTAGAATATTCTAGTTCCTCTACTTTATTAAATTTATTCTTTATTAGTATTTACAGCTTGATGAAGAACATTATTTTCTTCTTGTGATAAATCATATCTGGATATTCCATTATCAATAGGTTTTGCATATGTAATGCTTTCATTTCTTGAATAAATACTAGTTATTATTACACCATTATTTCTTCCATCTAAAAGAGCAATAGAATAGCTTAAATCACTTCCAATATCCTCAAAAGCTTTATATCTTTGCATTGCAACCCTTTGGACACAAGATGCAACTATATTTGATGTTTTATTACACATATCTTTAACTTCATCTGTTATTTCTTCTACATTCTCGATTTTATCTAATGAATTTATTATTAATTCTTCTAAATTTTTATTATTAGTTCCCTTCATCATTTTTCTATATTTATCTTTCATCTTGCTTGTTGATATTAGTGATGTTATCACAATAATGATTAATACAAATACTAATATTATTAACCCTATAGTTATAAATACATTATATTGATTGAGAAATTCTATAATTTGTTCCAAAAGCATTCATCCTTTCTAAAAGTGTTTCACGTGAAACATTATATATTTAAAATTTCTATTATCCTTTGTAAATCTTCTGGAGAGTAATACTCTATTTCTATCTTACCTTTATTTTTAGAGTTATTACTTATACTTACTTTTGTGTTAAAATGATTTTCTAATTTTGATTTTATATCTTTATAATATATATCATTTTCCGATTTATTATTTACTCTCTTATACTTATTATTATCATCACTTATATAATAATTTCTTACTAATAATTCAGTTTGTCTAACATTTAAGTTTTCATCAATAACCTTCTGAGCAACTATATATTGATCATCTTTATTTTCCAGAGCTAATACTGTTCTACCATGTCCTTCTGATAAAACACCTTCAATTAAATATCCTTGTATTCTTTCATCAAGATTTAATAATCTCAATGAATTGGCTATAGCACTTCTAGATTTTGAAACTTGTTTACTTATTTCTTCTTGAGTCAAATTAAAATCATTTAATAATTTCTTATATGCTGTAGCTTCCTCTATAGGATTTAAATCTTCTCTTATTATATTTTCTATTAAAGAAATTTGTACAACCTCTACATCAGATAAATCCTTAATTATTACTGGTAATTCTTTTAAATTTAATAGTTTTGCTGCTCTCCATCTACGTTCACCTGCAATTATTACATAAACTTGGTTTTCTTTTCTCACTATAACGGGTTGTATTATTCCATGTTCTTTAATAGAGTTCGCTAATTCTATTAACTTTTCATTATCAAAATGTTTTCTCGGCTGATCTTTGTTAGGCTTAATTAAATTTATATCTATACTTATAACCTGTTCATTATTACTGTCTTGAAAGTCATTCTCTGGAATTAATGAAGATAATCCTTTTCCTAAAACTCCTGTTTTCTTCATGCTATTTTCCTCCTTGTCTACTAATAAACTCCTCCGTTAAAGCTTCAAATGCTTCTGACCCCTTACATTTATCATCATATAGCATGATAGGAAGTCCAAAACTAGGTGATTCTGCTAATTTAACATTTCTTGGTATGAAAGTATCATATACCTTATTATTAAAGTACTTTTTAATTTCTTCAACTACTTCATTACATAATCTAGTTCTACTATCATACATACTCATGATTACACCTTCAATTTCAAGACCAGTATTTAAATATCTCTTAATTAACTGTATGGTACTCATCAATTGACCAACACCTTCAAGAGCATAAAACTCACATTGTATTGGTATTAAAACTGAGTCAGATGCTGTTAAAGCATTAATAGTTAATACACCTAACGATGGTGGACAATCTATAAATATATAATCATAATCATCTCTTATTTCATCAATTTTATTTTTTAAAACTTTCTCCCTCTGATCTTGACTTATAACTTCAACTTCTGCTGCTGCTAGAGTCATAGTTGAAGGCGCAATATAAAAGTTATCTACTATTTCACTTTTTTTGATAATTTCTTTCAATGAAACATTACTTGTTAAGACATCATACATAGAACAATGTATTTTTCTTTTATCTAATCCTATACCACTAGTTGTATTTCCTTGAGGATCTATGTCTATAGACAGAACTTTGTATCCATTCATCGCTAAATACGAGCATAAATTTATATTAGTAGTTGTTTTTCCAACTCCTCCTTTTTGATTGAAAATACATATTACCTTCATATTCTCCCCCCCCTTATCTATAGTAGACTTTATTTAAAATTACTATATATTAAAAATTTTATCTCCATAATAATTTTATCTCCATAATAATTTTAATCAGTATAAGTTTATTTTTTCTATGTATTTATATTATATATTGATATAGATTTTATTTAAAGTAATTATTACACAAATTAATAAGTATTTATTTTTTTATCAATATATTTAGATAAAAATAATTATTTTCATACTCTTTAATAATACAATTGTATACATTAATTTTATATTTCTGATAATATATTTACTTAATCTTTATTTATCTAAGTTATACTTTACCCTTTATATAAAATTGATTATTCGATAAAAGACTACAAAATGTTTCACGTGAAACATTTTGTAGTCTTTAAAAAAAGTAATATATAAATATTATTTCTTTTTTATTGTTATAGTAACTTGTATACTGTCATCTAATTCTTTGGATCTATATTTAGCTTCTACGCCATATTTATCAAAAACTTGCTTTACAGTGTTAATATATATAGCTGGACTAAATGCTCCTTTTATTCTCTTTTTACCATCTGATGCAACTTCAGTATGCGCTAATTTAAGTAATTCTCTATCTATAAGTTCTTCAGTTTTTTTTACATTTAATCCATTTTTTATTACAGTTTCTAATACCTCATTACGTAATTCATCATTGGGAACTTTTAATAATGCTCTAGCATGTCTCTCTGTCAACTTGTTGTCGATTATTGTACTAATTATTTTTTCATCTAACTTTAAAATTCTAAGTTTATTTGCTATTGTAGATTGCTTCTTACCTATAACCTCTGATAATTGCTCTTGAGTGTAAGAATGTACTTTAATTAAATTATGATATGCTAATGATTCTTCATAGAAGTTTAAATCCTCTCTTTGCAAATTTTCTAATAATGCAATTGCCGCAGAATCCTTATCATTAATATTAGATATTATAACTGGTACTTTTGATAATCCAGCTTCTTTAGCTGCTCTTAATCTTCTTTCACCTGCAATTAGCTCATAATTATTTTCATCTATTTTTCTAACCGATAATGGTTGAATTATTCCATAAACCTTTATTGATTGTGCAAGCTCTTGTATTGATTCTTCATCAAATACTTTTCTTGGCTGATAAAGGTTAGGACATATTGAATCAACCTCTATATAATTAATAGTATTTTCCATTTTATACCATCCTTTTATGAAATTCCTTATCTTTAATTAAAATTCTATATTAATCTCAAAATTCCTCTTTATATTTAACAATTAATATAAATATTTCTAGAAATTTATTTTATAGGACTTTTATTTACTATTCCAGCTTTTCTTGGATATTTTTTAGGTGTATCTTTAACCTTTTTTATAACTAATAAGTTATGTTTAAGATCACTACCTGCTATATTAACCTCTAATATTTCTTCAATAGCTCCTCCTAATACTTTAAGCGCAACTTTAGAATCCTTTATTTCATCTTCTATAGCTGGTCCCTTTAATGCTATAAAATATCCTCCAACCTTTACGTATGGTAAACATAACTCTAATAAAACAGTTAAATTAGCAACAGCTCTAGATACAGCCAAATCAAATTCTTCTCTGTATTCTGTCTTTTGTGCAAAATCTTCAGCTCTACCATGAATCGTTTTAATATCTTTTAACTCTAATTTATCAATAACTTCATTTAAAAAATTTATTCTTTTATTTAAAGAATCTAAAAGCACGATATAAGAATCAGGCTTTACTATTTTCATAGGAATTCCTGGAAACCCTCCCCCAGTTCCTATATCTATAATTTTCTTAGCTTCTCTTACATATGGAAATTCAAATACTTTAATAGAATCAATAAAGTGCTTTTTTATAATTTCCTCATCTTCTATTATCGCTGTTAAATTAATTTTTTCATTCCACTCTTTAATTAAAGCCTTATATTGAATAAAATTATCATACATTGTGGCATCAAAGATTAATCCTTCATTTTCACAAGCTTCTTTCAACATATCAAAATACTCCATTTTAATCCTCCGCATAATTAAGTTTTATATGTGTTAATATAATTTTAAGTATATATTTCTATTTTAAACTAATACCTACTAATTATAAACATAAATAATTAGTAGGTATTAATAATTATATATTTCTTTATAGTTTTAAATACTATATTTATTAATTATCTATGTTTAAGCCTCTTCTTCTTTGCTCAAGGAATATTAATAGAACATTTATATCTGCTGGAGATACTCCAGATATTCTAGATGCTTGACCTATATTCACTGGTCTTATAGAATCTAATTTTTGAATAGCCTCTGTTCTTAACCCTTTAACTTCATTATAATTTAAATCTTCTGGTATAAATTTATTTTCATATTTTTTAAATTGACTAATTTGTTCTAATTGCTTTGTTATATAACCTTCATACTTAGATACTATATTAACTTGCTCTGTAACTTGTCTACTAAGTTCTTTTCTGTCCGGATCTAGATCCTTAATGTTGTAATAATCTAGTTCTGAACGTTTAATTAATTCATATAATGAAGTCGGTTTTTTAAGTTCAGCAGAGCCCATATTTATTAAAAATTCATTTACTTCTTTTTTACCTGTTATTTGAAGATTCTTTAGTCTTTCTATTTCAGCATTTATCTCTTCTTTTTTCTTAATAAATGCATTATATCTTTCCTCTTTAACTAGTCCAACTTTATAACCCACTTCTGTTAATCTTAGATCAGCGTTATCTTGCCTTAGTAAAAGTCTGTATTCAGACCTTGAGGTCATCATTCTATAAGGCTCATTAGTTCCTTTTGTAACTAAATCATCTACTAAAACACCTATATAAGCATCTGACCTTTTTAAAATTAAAGGTTCCTTTCCTTTAATTTTAAGAGACGCATTTATTCCTGCAAGAATTCCTTGACCTGCTGCTTCTTCATAACCAGAACTTCCATTTACCTGACCTGCTGAGAATAATCCATCTATATTCTTAAACTCTAGTGATAATTTTAATTGTGTAGGATCTATACAATCATATTCTATTGCATATCCAGTTCTCATTACCTCCACATTTTCAAGTCCTTCTATTGTCTTTAAAAACTCTAATTGTACATCCTCTGGAAGCGAACTACTCATTCCTTGAACATACATTTCTTCAGTACTTTCTCCTTCTGGTTCTATAAACAATTGATGTCTTTCTTTATCTCTAAATCTCATCACTTTATCTTCAATGGATGGACAATATCTAGGCCCTGTACTTTTTATAGATCCATTATAAAGTGGTGATCTATCTATATTTTTTAATATTACATTATGAGTTTTACTATTTGTATAAGTTAGATAACAAGATACCTGTGATCTTTGTATATCTCCACTCATAAATGAAAATGGAACCACATCTCTATCGCCCTTTTGCTCTTCCATTTTTGAAAAATCTACCGATCTAGCATTAATTCTTGCTGGTGTTCCTGTCTTAAATCTTCTTAATGAAATGCCCAAATCTATTAATGATTTAGATAATTCATTAGCTGGAAATAATCCACTTGGTCCTTCATTTACTACTACTTCACCTATTATTACCTGTGATTTCAAATAAGTACCACTTGTTAAGATAACTGCTTTACAATTAAAGTAAGCTCCATACTTAGTAAGTATACCTTTAACCACATTGTTTGGTGCATCAATACTTACAACCTCAAGTTGTTTTAAATCTAAATTATGTTCTGTCTCTATTACATGTTTCATTCTTTCAGAATATCTCTTTTTATCTGCTTGAGCTCTAAGTGAATGCACTGCTGGGCCTTTAGATATATTAAGCATTCTAGACTGAATGTAAGTATCATCTATATTTCTTCCCATCTCTCCACCTAGTGCATCCACTTCTCTAACTAAATGTCCCTTTGCAGTACCCCCAATATTGGGATTACATGGCATAAGAGCTATACTATCAAGATTAAGTGTACACATTAAAGTTTTTAATCCCATTCTCGCCGTGGCTAAAGCTGCCTCACACCCAGCATGGCCAGCTCCTACTACAACTACATCATAATCTCCTGCTAAGTATTTCATTGTTTCACCTCTATTTACCTAGACAAAAATCCTTAAATATTTTGTCTATAATATTCTCTTCTAAAGAGTCTCCTGTTATCTCACCTAAAAAGGTCCATGCATTTCTTACATCAATAGATGCAAGGTCAATGGCAAAAGTATGATTTAAAGTATTTATAGCACTCTCAACACATTCATACGCTCTTAAAAGAGCTTCTTTATGCCTTGTATTAGTTATTATAATATTATTAGTACTAATCTCACCTTTAAAGAACATATCTTTAATAGCTGATCTAACTTTATCTATACCTTCACCAGTTTTAGCTGATATACTATATATATTTTTGCAATTAATATTTTCTAAATTGACTTGAGTAATTTTACTATTTAAATCACTCTTGTTTAATAATATCATATATTTTTTATTACTTATATGATTAATAATTTCCTTATCTTCCTCACTTAAGTCATTGCTGGAATCTAATATAAGAATAATTAAATCAGCATCGTTAATTTTAGCTCTTGATCTTTCTACTCCTATCTTTTCTACTACATCATCTGTTTTCCTTATTCCTGCAGTATCAATTATTTTTATAGGAATTCCTGATATATTTATATATTCTTCTATAACATCTCTTGTAGTACCAGGAATATCTGTAACTATAGCTCTATTTTCTCTAGTTAAAGCATTTAAAAGAGATGATTTTCCTACATTAGGCTTCCCTACAATTACTGTACTTAACCCTTCTCTTAGTATCTTGCCTTCCTCTGCTGTTTCTATAAATTCTTTTATTTCTTTTTTTATTGCTTCTAAATCTTTTATAGCCATTTCAGCTGTAACTTCTTCTAAATCATCCTCTGGATAATCTACCGTAGCCTCTATATGTGCAATAGTTGATAATAATTTCCCTCTTAATCCTTGTATTTCCTTGGAAATTGCTCCTTCACTTTGCATTAATGCTGATTTCATACTTAAATCGGTTTTAGCATTAATCATATCTATTACAGCTTCAGCTTGTGATAAATCTATTCTTCCATTTAAAAATGCTCTTTTAGTAAATTCTCCTGGTTCAGCAAGCCTAACCCCTTGCTTTATAACTTGCTCTAAAACCTTATTTGTAGCAACTACTCCACCATGGCAGTTTATTTCTATAGTATCTTCAGCTGTGAAACTTCTAGGTCCCTTCATAAATGAGACTATAACTTCATCTATGTGATTATTATTTTCATCTATTATGTAACCATATTTCATGGTATAACTTTTCATATCTTTAATTAACCTACCATTCTTAGCTTGAAATATTTTCTCAACAACATCTTTAGCCTTATCACCGGAAATTCTTACAATGGCAATTCCACCTTCCCCTATACTTGTTGATATAGCACCTATTGTATCAAAATCCTTCATGTTAGTCCCTCCTTTTTAATATTACAACATAACTTAATATAAATTGTATCCACAAATCACTATTGTATCACACTATTTGAAAATATAAAAAGAAAGCCGCTAGGCTTTCTTTAATTCAATAACTACTCTTCTATAAGGCTCATCACCCTCACTATGGGTAGTTACATATGCATTGTTTTGCAGAGTTGAATGAATAACTCTTCTTTCATATGGGTTCATAGGTTCTAATTTTAAAGTTTTTCCATTAATTCTTACCTTTTCTCCCATTTTAAATGCCAATTTTTTAAGTGTTTCCTGTCTGTTTTGTCTGTAATTAACAGTATCGAGAATTACTCTCTTGTATGCTTCATCATGATTCTTATTTACTACTAAGCTCACTAAGTATTGAAGAGAGTCTAAAGTTTCTCCTCTATACCCTATTAATACACCCATATTAGGACCTACTAAATTAATATTTATTTCATTATTCTCTTCTTTTATATGAATCTCAGCTTTTACATTCATAGCATTAAGAATCTCTCTTAAGAACTTTTTAGCATCACCTAGCTGATCTCTCTTTAATGTCACCTTAACCTTTGCCGGCTTAACCCCTATTATATTTAAAAATCCTTTACTACCTTCTTCTAATACTTCTATAGTAACTTTTTCTTCTGTAACATTTAATTCTTTTAAGGCATTTTGTATAGCTTCTTCAGCAGTTCTACCAATTATTTCAATACTCTTCATGCTTTAGATACCGCCCTTCCAATAATAAAATGATTTTATTATGCCGATTTAGTATTAGGCTTTTTATAAATTTTATTTAATATTAAAGATTGTGCCATTTGGATTAAGTTACCTACTGTCCAGTAAAGTACTAATGCTCCTGGAAATTGTAATGACATAAATCCAAAGAAAATTGACATACCAATATTCATCATATTAGTTTGCTTAGCTGCATCTCCAGTTGCTGGTTGCATAGCCTTACTTGAAAAATATGTTGTTAGTCCAGAAACTATTGGTAATATCATTGTTGGATCCTTTTGTGCTAAATCTGGCACCCATAAAAATCCAGCTCCTTGATAATCTATTGCTTTAAATACATAAAACAATGCTATCATAATAGGAAACTGAATAAGCATTGGTAAACATCCACCAAACATGGATACATTATTTTCTTTATATACTTTCATTATTTCAGTCTGTTGTCTTTGAGGATCGTTTTTATATTTTTCTTGAACCTTTTTAATTTCAGGCTGAATTGCACTCATTTTTGCTGTAGATTTAGTTTGTTTTAGAGATAATGGCAACAAACATATTCTTGCAAGAAATGTAAATATTATTATTGCAACACCGAATGATATGTCTGGATTTGTTGTAATTAATTGAACAAAATTATGAACCGAATAAAATACTTGTTCAAAGATACCAGATAAGTAATTCAAATTAACCCCTCCTAATACTTTCTATTTAACCGGATCATATCCTCCCTTGTGGTAAGGATGACACCGTAAAATTCTCTTAATAGCCATAAAACCGCCTTTGATTGCACCATATTTTTCGATAGCCTGAATTGCATATAAGGAACAGCTTGGCTCGTATATGCAACATGGTGCTTTCATGGGAGATATATATTTTCTATAACATTTAATTACTATTAGTAATATTTTTTTCAACATTATTAAGCCCTGATTTCTTAAATAAATATTTAACTGAGTTTTCAACTTCTTTATAACTCTTGTCCTTTGAAGCACTTCTTGCAACAAAGACTAGATCATACCCCTGCTTTAATCCTTGTTTATTTAATCTAACACTTTCACTTATAAGCCTCTTTACTCTACTACGAACTACACTCTTTCCTACTTTTTTACTTACAGATATTCCTACCCGATTAATTCCTTTATTGTTCTTGAATACGTATAACACTAATAAAGATGTAGATAAAGATTTTCCTCTTCTATATACTAATCTAAACTCAGGGTTTTTTCTTAGCCTTTCTTCTTTCATATTTCTATGTTGCTCTCTTTCTTAATTACAGAAAAAGGCCACATTAGCGGCCCTTATGCTGTCAATTTTTTTCTTCCTTTTTGTCTTCTTCTCTTAAGAACAGTTCTTCCAGAAGCAGTACTCATTCTCTTTCTGAATCCATGCTCTTTCTTTCTGTGTCTTTTTTTAGGTTGGTAAGTCATGAACATGCGCTTGCACCCCCTTCATCTTATATGTCATTTATAGCAATTAAATTATCACTACTTTTTAAGTTTCACTATTAGATTATAAATGTAAGTAACCCTTATGTCAAGATAACTATTTAGAACATTTTCTAACATTATTAATATGTCATTTTTTTATGTTTTTAAACACTCTTGTTAATAAAAATTCCACAAAACTATATTTTTTGTGGATAACTTATTGAATAGCTTGCAATCTTTTGATATCATTATGTATGGATGTTGATAAGTTATTTTTCGAACAAGTTATACACAATCTGTTGATTATTCTGTGAATAACTCTTATTTTTTCTCTTTTTTTTGTGTTTTTACATGAATTTTTAACGTTTTTCACCACTTTTACCTGTGTATAACTTATAATTATATATTGTTAGTAAGTATAATTTATTATTTATTAGAACACAAATTATAAACATGTGAATAAAAATTTTAACAATGGTAAACAACTTTATATGTATCTATTATTCTGTTGATACTCTTGTGGATTTTTATCTCTTTTCTATTGTTAATTATAGATATAAATATTTTAAGAGGAGGATATAACATGAACACCTATGTAAATGAAATTTGGGAAAAAGCCTTAGAAATACTTAAAGCTGAACTCACCGAAGTAAGTTTTAATACTTGGATTAAAAGTATTGACCCACTAAAAATGACTGATTCAACTATAACTCTTGGTGTTCGTAATGACTTCACTAAGGATATCCTAGTGAATAGATATAAAGACTTAATAAAAAATTCTATTCAAGCAGCATGCAATAAATCATACTCTATAAATTTTGTTATAAGCTCTGAGGAAGCTTCTGATTTAGATACATCAACTTCTAAGCGTACAAATAATAAACAAAATTTAGTTGTAAATGATGAAATGTCAGCAATACTAAATCCTAAGTATACCTTTGATTCTTTTGTCATAGGAAATAGCAACAGGTTTGCTCATGCAGCTTCTTTAGCTGTAGCAGAGTCACCAGCTAAAGCCTACAACCCGCTATTTATTTATGGAGGAGTTGGACTTGGAAAAACACACTTAATGCATGCTATTGGGAGTTACATACAAACAGTTAATTCAAAGTCTAAGGTAGTTTATGTTTCATCAGAAAAATTTACAAATGAGCTTATTAATTCTATTAAAGATGATAAAAATGTTGAATTTAGGAACAAATACAGAAATGTAGATGTACTTCTTATTGACGATATTCAATTTATTGCAGGTAAGGAATCTACTCAAGAAGAATTCTTCCATACCTTTAATGCTCTACATGATGCTAATAAACAAATAATTTTATCAAGCGATAGACCGCCAAAAGAAATTCCTACATTAGAAGATAGGTTAAGGTCTAGATTCGAATGGGGACTTATAGCTGATATCCAACCACCTGACTTTGAAACTAGAATTGCTATTTTAAAAAAGAAGGCGGATGTAGAAAATTTAAATATTCCTAATGAAGTTATGGTATATATAGCTACGCAAATTAAATCTAACATAAGAGAGCTAGAAGGTGCTCTTATAAGAATAGTTGCCTATTCTTCTTTAACAAATAAAGATATAAGTGTAGATTTAGCATCTGAAGCTTTAAAAGATATAATATCAAATAGAAATTCAAGACAAGTTACTATTGAATTAATTCAAGATATCGTTTCTAGCTACTATAACTTAAAGGTAGATGACTTTAAATCAGCAAGAAGAACTAGAAATGTTGCTTTTCCAAGACAAATTGCTATGTACCTTTCAAGAAAGCTTACAGATACTTCTCTTCCAAAGATAGGTGAAGAATTTGGCGGTAGAGATCATACTACAGTAATTCATGCATATGAAAAAATATCTCAGAACCTAAAGAAAGACGAAAGCCTGCAATCAGCTATAGCAGAATTAACTAAAAGAATAAATCAAAAGTAATTAATAACACTTGTTATTAATATTTGAAAGATTTATTGTGGATTATTTCTCAAAAAAAATATATTCTTAATACTGTGGATAACTACTGAAATTCAAAATTAGTTTATCCACAATTTATTTTACACAAAAATTGTTGATATCATTAGCCTATAGGTACTTATCAACAAATCAACAGCCCCTACTACTACTACTACTAAATATTATTTAATTATCTAAGCTATTTATAGTAATTTTTTATGTGTATAAGGAGGAGGATTTTTATATGAAATTCTTAATAGAAAAAAGCTTATTACAAGAAGCAATTTCAGATGTTCAAAAAGCTATTACAGGTAAATCAACATTACCTATACTTCAAGGTATATATATATATGCAAAAGATGGGTTATTAACTTTAATTGGATCTGATATAGAAGTTAGCATAGAAACAAAGATACCAGCGAATATTATAGAGGAGGGCGAAGTAGTTCTTGACTCTAGAATATTTGGAGAAATTATAAGAAAGCTACCTAACGATATAGTTGAAGTAACTGAAATTAATAGTAATGAAGTAGAATTAAAGTGCCAAAAATCTAACGTTCAATTAGTATACCTAAATCCAAAAGAATATCCAACGTTACCAAGTATAGAAGAAGATGTGGTACTATCTGTATCTCAAAAAACTTTAAAAAATATGATAAAATCAACCATTTTTGCTATTGCTCAAGATGATACAAGACCTATATTAACTGGGGTATTACTTCAAGTTAAAGAAAATAAACTAAATATGGTTGCACTAGATGGATTTAGAGTAGCATTAAAGAGTGAATCTATGGCTTGTAAATCTAATAAGGAATCAGTTATACCAGGAAAGACTCTTAATGAGGTTTCTAAAATTCTTAAAGATACTGATGATGTTGTTCAAATTACATTTACAAAGAACCACATATTATTTAATTTTGGAAATACTAAGGTTATCTCTAGATTATTAGAAGGAGATTTTATTAAATATGAATCTATTATTCCTAAGGAACATAATCTAAAAGTTACTGTTAATAGAAATGAAATTTTAGGATGTATAGAAAGAGCCTCTCTTATGGCGAAGGATGGAAACACTAATCTTGTAAAATTTGATATTTCAGATGAAACCTTAGTTGTAACATCAAATTCTCAATTGGGAAAGGCGAGGGAAGAGGTTCAAATAATATTGCAAGGTGGAGGAATTAAAATTGCATTTAATTCTAAATATCTAATTGATGTGTTTAAAATAATGGAAGAGGAAAATGTAACCATGGAATTTACGTCTACTGTTTCTCCTTGTGTAATAAGAAATCAAGATAGTGATAACAGTGTTTATTTATTACTTCCAGTAAGAGTTGCTAATAATAATTAGGATGTGAGAAATATATGGTAGAAATAAAAATAGATACAGAATTTATAAAGCTAGACTCATTTTTGAAGTTTACTGGAGCTACTACCTTAGGGTCAGAAGCTAAATTTTATATACAAAACGAAGATGTTAAGGTTAATGGTGAAGTAGAAGTAAGAAGAGGAAGAAAGCTATATATAGGTGATAAAATAGAATTTCAAGAAGAAGAGTATAGTATTGTGTAAAACATAAGGCTGATAAATATTTCAGCCTTTTGAGTTTTATAGTTATTATAATTAGGAGATTTAGCTATATTTATATTTTTACAGTAATTTTCACACTTAGAATATATATTATGATATAATTTTAGGTGGGTGTTTTTATGTATGTTAGATATTTGAATTTAATAAATTTTAGAAATTATAAAAATGTTACCTTAGAATTATGTGATGGAACTAATGTTTTTCAAGGTGATAATGCTCAAGGAAAAACTAATATACTTGAATCTTTATACTATTCGAGTGTTGGAAAATCACATAGAACTAATAAAGATAAAGAGCTTATATATTGGGATAGTAACGAGGCATATATTAGTGCTTATGTAGTAAAAGAACGTTTAGATAAAAAAATTAATATTAAAATTTTTAAAGATGGGAAAAAAGCCATAAATATAAACTCAATAAAGATATCTAAGCTACAAGATATGGTAGGTGTTGTTAATGTAGTTATATTTTCACCGGAAGATTTAGATATTGTTAAGAATTCGCCATCATTTAGAAGGCGATTTTTAGATATTGAACTTTGTAAACTGGACAAAAAATACTACCATTGTCTATCTTCTTATAAAAAAATTTTAAATGAAAGAAACGTTATATTAAAGAAATTTAGTGCTGACATAGATATGATAGATATATATGATATTAGATTAGCTGAATTTGGGAGTTACATAATAGCTCAAAGAATTAGGTATATAGAAAAATTAAATGAATTCTCTAAAAAAATTCACAGTGATATAACTCAGGGAAATGAGTCTATTAGATTTAATTATATAATGCAGCTTAAGGATATTGATAGTCTGAAAGAAGAGTTATATAACCTACTTAAAAGTAATAGAAAAAAAGACTTAGAGAAAAAAATTACATCTGTAGGACCACATAGAGATGATTTTTCTATATTTATAAATGATATAGATGTGAAGGTATTTGGATCACAAGGTCAGCAGAGAACTTCTGTTTTGACAATAAAATTTGCATCATTACGCATAATAAAAGAATTAATAGGAGAATACCCATTGTTATTACTTGATGATGTATTGTCTGAATTAGATACAAAAAGGCAAGAATATATATTAAGATCCATAAATGGAATTCAAACCTTAATAACATGTACAGGAATTACAGGAATAAAAAAATATTTAAAAGGTAATAACATGAAAATATTCAATGTTGAAAAAGGAAGCGTACAAGAAATAATGTGATGGAGTTAGGGGGAAATACTATGTTTTTACACTTAGGCGAAAGTATAGTTGTACCAATTAAAGATATAATAGGTATTTTTGACATAGAATCTACTATGTATAGTCCAGACACTAGCCAATTCATAAGGCTAGCAGAAGAAGATGGGTTTGTAGAACGTATAACTAGTGACAAACCTAAATCATTTATTATAGCTGAAGTAAACAAAAAGAGTAAGATTTATTTGTCACCTATATCATCATCTACTTTGTGTAAAAGGACTAATGTGTCATACTGTGAACTTTAGGTTAAGTTAGGAGGATAGCTATGGTTAATAATGAAAAATATGATGAAAATCAGATACAAGTCCTTGAAGGACTTGAGGCGGTTAGAAAAAGACCAGGAATGTATATTGGAAGTACTAGCATCAGAGGCCTACACCACTTGGTTTATGAGATTGTTGATAATAGTATAGATGAAGCATTAGCGGGTTTCTGTGAAAGTATACAAGTTATTATTCATAAAGATAACTCAGTTACAGTAATAGATGATGGAAGAGGAATGCCAGTAGGCATACATCCCAAAATGCATATACCTACAATTGAAGTTATAATGACAGTACTTCATGCTGGTGGAAAGTTTGGTGGTGGAGGATACAAGGTATCAGGAGGACTTCACGGGGTTGGAGCTTCTGTTGTTAATGCACTGTCAGAGCTTTGTGAAGTTACAGTAAAAAGAGAAGGGCACATATGGTATCAAAGTTTTTCAAGAGGTAAGACTGTTACATCTTTTGATAAAATTGGAAATACTGATGAGCATGGAACAATAATTCACTTTATGCCAGATGAAGAAATATTTGAAACTATTGAATTTGAATATGATACATTGTCTCAAAGATTAAGAGAGTTAGCATTTCTTAATAAAGGTATAAATATTAAAATTACAGATGAGAGATATGAGAAAGTAAATCAGTTCCATTATGAAGGTGGGATAAAATCCTTTGTTGAATATTTAAATAGAAATAAAGGAAAAATTCATAATGAACCAGTCTATATAGAAGGAATAAAAAATACAACTTCAGTAGAATTAGCATTTCAGTACAATGACACATATAATGAGAATTTATTTTCCTTTGCAAATAATATAGATACAGTGGAAGGTGGAACTCACTTAGTTGGTTTTAAGACAGCATTAACTAGAGTTCTTAATGATTATGCTAAAAAATTTGGATTTTTAAAAGAAAATGATAAAAATCTAAGTGGAGAAGATGTTAGAGAAGGATTAACTGCAGTTATATCTGTTAAGCTTACAGATCCTCAATTTGAAGGGCAAACTAAAACTAAACTTGGTAATAGTGAAGTAAGAGGAATAGTAGAATCAATAGTAGGAGAGGTTGTAGGTTCATTCTTAGAAGAAAATCCTGCTGTAGGTAAAAGTATTATAGAGAAGGGTTTAAATGCAGCTAGAGCTAGGGAAGCAGCTAAAAAAGCACGTGAACTTACTAGAAGAAAATCAGTGCTTGAGAGTACAAGTTTGCCAGGTAAGCTTGCTGATTGTTCTTCTAAAGATCCATCAGAATGTGAAATTTATATAGTTGAGGGAGATTCTGCGGGTGGTTCTGCTAAGCAAGGAAGAGATAGAAGATTCCAAGCCATACTTCCGCTTAGAGGAAAAATAATGAATATAGAGAAACAGAGACTTGATAAGATATTGGCATCTGACTCTATAAGATCTATGATAACAGCCTTTGGTGCAGGTGTTGGTAAGGATTTTGATGTATCTAAGATTAGGTATAATAAAATAATTATAATGACAGATGCTGATGTAGATGGAGCACATATAAGGACGCTTTTACTTACATTCTTCTATAGATACATGAGAGAGCTAATAGATAATGGGCATGTATTTATTGCGCAACCTCCTCTTTATAAAATTAAAAAGGGTAAATTTGAGAAATACACATATAGTGATTATGAATTAGATATAGTAATTGAAGAATTAGGTGGAAAAGACAATAGTACAGACATTCAAAGATATAAAGGTCTTGGAGAGATGAATCCAGATCAATTGTGGAGTACTACAATGGATCCATCAACAAGAACTCTATTGCAAGTAAATGTTGAAGATGCTATGGCGGCAGATGAGATATTTACCATTCTAATGGGAGATAAGGTAGAGCCACGTAGAGAGTTTATACAAGAGAATGCTAAAAAAGTTAGCAACTTAGATATATAGTATTAGACTATAGTAAAGGTAGGTGTAAATATGGATACTATGGATAAGATAATACCAATAGATATAAAATATGAAATGAAAAAGTCCTATATAGATTACGCTATGAGTGTTATTGTTGGAAGGGCACTACCGGATGTTAGGGATGGATTAAAACCTGTTCATAGAAGAATTTTATACTCTATGCATGAATTAGGAATAACTTATGAAAAAGGTTATAGAAAATGTGCGAGAATAGTCGGAGATGTACTTGGTAAATATCACCCACATGGTGATAGCTCAGTATATGATGCGTTAGTTAGGATGGCACAAGATTTCTCGATAAGATATATGCTAGTAGATGGTCACGGAAACTTTGGATCTGTAGATGGTGACGGTGCAGCTGCAATGAGATATACAGAAGCTAAGATGAGTAAAATTGCTAGTCAAATGCTTCGTGATATCAATAAAGAAACTGTAGACTTTATACCAAACTTTGATGGTGAAGAAAAAGAACCAGAAGTCTTACCAGCAAGATTTCCAACGTTACTTGTAAATGGATCTTCAGGTATAGCAGTTGGTATGGCCACTAATGTACCACCACATAATCTTACTGAAGTTATAAATGCTGTAATAATGCTTATTGATAATCAAGAAGCTACGGTTGATGACTTAATGTCTGAGATTAAGGGTCCGGACTTCCCTACAGGCGGAATAATACTAGGTAGAAGTGGTATTAGAAGTGCTTATGAAACAGGTAGAGGAAGGATTCTAGTTAGATCAAAAGCTGAAATAGAAGAACATAATGGTAGAAATAGAATAATAGTTTCAGAGATACCATATATGGTTAACAAAGCAAATCTTATAGAATCTATAGCAAATCTAGTTAAGGAAAAGAAAATAGATGGTATATCTGATTTAAGAGATGAATCAGATAGAGACGGTATGAGAATTGTTATAGAATTAAAAAGAGATGCAAATGCAAATGTTGTTTTAAATAGACTTTATAAACATACAAAAATGCAAGATACCTTTGGAGTAATCATGCTTGCATTAGTTGATAATGAACCTAAGGTGCTCAATTTAAAACAAATTTTAGTTCATTACTTAAACCATCAAAGAGATGTAGTTACAAGAAGAACTATTTTTGATTTAGATAAAGCTAATGCAAGAGCTCATATACTTGAAGGTTTAAGAATTGCCCTTGATCACATTGATGCAGTTATATCTTTAATTAGAGCATCTAAGACAACTCAAGAAGCTAAAGATGGATTGATTGAAAAGTTTAATCTTTCGGAAAAGCAAGCTCAAGCTATTTTAGACCTAAGATTACAGAGATTAACAGGTCTAGAAAGAGATAAAATTGAAGATGAGTATAATGAGTTAATGAAAACAATAGCTTATTTACAATCAATACTTAATAGTGAAGAGATATTACTTAATATAATAAAAGATGAATTAATTGAGATAAAAACAAAGTATGGGGATGATAGAAGAACTGCTATAGAAAAGAACCCTTATAGCTTTGAAGATGAAGATTTAATAGATGATGAGGATATAGTAATAACTCTAACTCATGGAGGATATATTAAGCGTTTACCAGCAGATACCTACAATGCTCAAAAGAGAGGTGGAAGAGGTATACAAGGTATTACTACAAAAGAAGATGACTTTGTAGAACATTTCTTAATAACTCCAACTTTAAATAATATACTATTTTTCACTAACAAGGGTAAAGTATATAAATTAAAGGCTTATGAAATACCAGAAGGCGGTAGAACTGCTAAAGGAACTAACATAATTAACATGCTACCATTAGACTCAGATGAGAATATACAAGCAGTTATGTCTATAAGAACTTTTGACAGTGATAATTATCTATTAATGGGAACTAAATCAGGAATGGTCAAAAAGACATCTTTAGATAAGTTTGAGAATATTAGAAAGAATGGACTTAATGCTATAAATCTAAAAGAAGATGATGAGATTGTCGGAGTTAGAATAACTAAAGGTGATGATGAAGTATTATTCGTCACTAAGGATGGATACTCTATAAGATTTAGTGAAAAAGAAGTCAGAAATATGGGAAGGACTACTACAGGGGTTAGAGCTATAACCCTAAGAGAAGGCGATATTGCTGTATCTATGATAATAGCAAAACCAGACGAAGAACTTCTTGTAATCAGTGAAAAAGGTTTTGGAAAGAGAACTGCTATAGAAAACTACACACTTCAAAGAAGAGGTGGAAAAGGTATAAAGACCTATAAAATCTCAGAAAAAACAGGTAACGTTATTAGTGCTAGGGTAGTTAGAGATATAGATGAGATTATGCTAATAAATAATAATGGCATAATAATAAGAATTAATGTAAGCGATATATCTACAACTAGTAGAAACGCCATGGGTGTTACACTTATGAAAACTGGAGAGGATGTAAATATAGTAGCTGTCGCAAAAATTAACTATAATAGTGAAGAAGAAAAGAATGAAGATAAACAAGTGTCTATAGATGAAATTGTAGACAATGAAAATAACTTATCAGAAGACTTAGGTGAAAGTGATGATTTAGAAGAGCGTAATGAACTTGAAGAAAGTAATGATAAGGCTTTAGAGTAAATTAATTAATTTATTATCAAAAAGAAAAGGATTTTCTTAAAATGGAATTATCTATTTTGAGAAAATCCTTTTCCTTTGTAATGCGTAAATTGATATATTATTAATTTAAATATAACTAAAATATGCTATGTATACTATTATTAATTAAAGTAATACAAACACATATCCAAGTGTATCAATCTATGAATAATGAAGAAAGGTAATGAATTTTAAAGTAATATAGTTATAATTTTAATTAATTAGATTTAAATATAACTATTTAACTAAATAATCATGATAACATATGTTTTGTCGCTGAGAGATGCAATGACAGTTAAACATCAAATTAAAATTAAAAGTTTTTAAAAAGTTGTTGACAAGATGAAGTTTATATAGTAAACTAAAAAAGTCGTTAATAGTAAGCGATAAACCAAATGGTCTTTGAAAATTAAACAGAGAAAAAGGTAAAACCAGTTAATTCCGATAGATTAATC
>NZ_BAAACI010000004.1:0-10332 GCF_039521425.1 Clostridium subterminale | reverse complement strand
GTCGAGGGCTTGATCTAAATAATGACGAAATAATTTCACTGTGTAATTTTGAGAGAACATTATTGTTTTCTTAACTTGATTTTGGCGATAGAAGCGAATAGTACTAGGAAATGACTGAGTGAGGAGCAGAGTTTATAAACATAAATGAGCACCGCAACGAAGGAAGTTGACGAAGTAATATGAAGCTTATAGCGACAAAATAAATCTGGTAATTATGCTTTTGATGGATACACCCGTTCCCATACCGAACACGAAGGTTAAGCATCAAGAGGCCGATAGTACTGCATGGGAAGCTGTGTGGGAGGGTAGGTTGTTGCCAGGTCAATGTTCCGCGATAGCTCAACGGTGGAGCACTCGGCTGTTAACCGATAGGTTGGAGGTTCGAATCCTCTTCGCGGAGCCATTTTTTAGTCTTACAAAGTAAGGCTTTTTTTATTTTTTGATAATATATTTTAAGATAATGTTATACATAACTATTAATTAGATATTAGATATCCTCGAACTCAGTAGATATCACTAATCCATCTCCATTTGTTTTAATTATAATATTGCCATTTATATCAGTTCTAAGTATTTTAGAATGTAGATTTTTTAATGTCGCTAAAGTATTTTTATGAGGATGACCATAATCATTTCCCATACCACAACTTATTACAGATATTTTAGGATTTACTTTAGTTAGGAATGGTTTAGAAGATGAGGTGTTGCTTCCATGGTGTGCTACTTTTAATACCGTAGATTCTAAGGGTTTTTTACTAGATAATAAAATATTTTCAATTTCATCTTCCATATCTCCAGTAAATAAAAAGGAGGTATTTTTATTTATATATTTTATTACTATAGAATGATTATTTAAATTATCATCGGATATATTACCAGTCCATAGAAAATTTATATAGCTATTTTCTGAAAGTTGAATTTTAAAATTGTCAGTAACATTTTTTATTGTAAGCCCTTTATTTTTAAGTACTTCTATTAAGTTAGAAAAGTCCTTAGACGTAGTTAAAGCTTTAGGCATAATAAACTCTTCTATATTAAACTTATTAACTATATCGTCCATAGAACCAATATGGTCCTCATGGGGATGGGATGCAATAACATAATCTAATTTCTTAATCTTATGTTTTTTTAGATAAGAAATTAAAGTGTCTTTAGTACTATTAGGTCCACTATCTATTAAAATATTAAAATTATTGTTCTCAATGAGAATAGAATCTCCTTGACCAACATTTATGAAATGTATCTTTGTTTCTGAATCTTTTAATTTAGGATTAACATTATTTTTACTAATATAACCTAATAGGAAAAATCCAATAAAAACTATTATAGATAATATAAATAAGGTACTATTTCTTTTGAAAAAAATCTTCATAAAATCTCCTTAAGCAATATATTTAATAGCTAAAGTATTGACAGAAATTAAACATATACTTCACTAGAATGCATATTATTGATATAATTAAATATAAACATTAAAAAGGACGTGAATTAGTTGAGAAAATTAAGATTTGGAATAAAATTTTCTTTGAAAATGCTTGAAATTGCCATTAAAAGAATTACATATTCAATATGTAAAAATAAATTAACGAAAGAAGAAAGAGAAGAATATTTATATAACTTAGAGAAGGATTGGGCTGATTCTACAATTAAATATTCTGAATTAAAAGTTGAAGTTATAGGTAGTGAAAATTTATTGAATCAAACCTGTGTTTATATATCAAATCATCAAAGTATGCTAGATATACCTGTAATAATGATGAATATAAAAGATACTGCAGGAGCTGTAGCTAAAGTTGAAATGAAGAAGGTACCTGTTATATCCTATTGGATGAAGGAATTAGGATGTGTATTTTTGGATCGAGAAAATGGTAGAGAAGGTTTAAAGACAATTCTCCAAGCTATAGAAATAATAAAAAGTGGAAGATCTATGCTTATATTTCCAGAAGGTACAAGGAGTAGAGGCGAGGGTGTAAGTGAGTTTAAAAAAGGAAGCTTAAAACTTGCAGTTAAGGCTAATGTACCTGTGATACCAATTACAGTAGATGGAACCTATAAGGGTTTAGAAGGAGAGTCAGGAAATTTAAGAGCTCAAATTATTTTCCATAAACCAATTTATATGGAGGACTTGAGTAAAGATGAAAAAGCAAATTTGTCTGAAATATGTAGAGAGATAATAGCAAGACAGTTAGAAGAAAATATATAAATTAAAAGCTTCAAAGAAGATTTCTTTGAAGCTTTTTTATGAAATTAAATTTAATCGATGGTTAATACTATTGATTTAAGTCTAGTCATAGCTTCAATACTATATTTTATACCTTGAGTACCCATACCAGAAGCCTTGACACCAGAGAATGGGAAGTGATCTGGACCTCTCTCAGATTTATTGTTTATTTGAACAGCTCCCACTTCTAATTTGTTAGCTACATAGAAGGCATCATTAATATCTCTAGTAAATACACTAGATTGAAGGCCATATTGTGATTTATTAGCAACTTCAATTGCTTCATCTTTATCCTTTACTCTAATTATAGGTAGTACGGGGCCAAAAGGCTCTTCCCAAGCAATACGCATATCACTAGTAACCATATCAAAGAGAGTTGGATACATTAAGTTACCATCTCGTTTATTGCCATGGAGTAATTTAGCACCTTTATTTAAGGCGTCTTGAATTAGATCTTCAACAAAATCAGCAGATTTTTTATCAATTAAAGGATTGATTTTAGCTCCAGATTCAGGAGAACCTATAGTGAGTTTTTTAACTTGACCCAAGATTTTAGAGGATAACTCATCGGCAACATCTTCTGTAACCAATACACGTTTTATAGCTGTACATCTTTGACCAGAATAACTATATGCCCCTGAAACAATTTCTCTAGCTGCATCATCTAAATCAGCATCTTTAAGTACAATGGCTGCATCTTTTCCACCTAATTCCATAATCATAGGTACCATACCAGCAATTTTAGCTATATGTTTGCCTACATCTGTGGAACCTGTAAAGTTGATAAAGTTAATATTGTCATTAGTAACAAGATAATCACCTATTTCAGAAGATTTACCAGTAACAGAGTTTAATACTCCATCAGGAACACCTGCTTCTTGAAAAATCCTAATAAGATGAAGAGCACTAACAGCACCTTGGGTTGGGGGTTTAAGAATAACACTATTACCACCAATTAAGGCAGGAGCAATCTTAGATGCTGATAAATTAATTGGATAATTAAAAGGTGATATGGCAAGAACTAAGCCGATAGGAACTCTTTGGGCTAGACTCATCTTATTTTTTTCAAATCCAGGGAAAGTATCCGCTGCGATAGTTTCTCCTTCTAGATTTTTCCCAGCGTCTGCAGTAAATCTTATAAAATCTGCAGTACGCTTTACTTCAGAAATTGACGAATTGATATCTTTTCCTATTTCCATCATAAGGACTTTTGATAATTCATCGCAATTTTCTTCTAGTAGAGTTGCGGCTTTATGTAAAATTTCAGAACGTTTACTAACGGGCATATCACTCCAAGAACTTTGGCTTTCTTTTGCAAACTTTATTATCTGATCTACATCAGCCTGACTCATTTGAGGTATAGTACCTATTAATGAGTTATCACTAGGAGAAAAAATATCTATAGTATTTTCAGTTGTCATCCATTGACCATTTACTAGATTACAGTAATGATTTTCTTTCTTTACACATTTGAACAAAGAAAAACCTCCTCTTTCATAATTTTATTTAATAATATTATTATCAAAGAGGTGAGTTTAAATACTAGAAATAAAATATTAAGTTTTAGTTGCTATGCAATATTTCTAAAATTTTTTCTTCAGAAATTTCTAAATTGGAAAGCAATCCAGAAACACAGGTTACATATTCTGGTGTTGAATTACTGCTCCATTGAATTTTATCATTAATAATATTTTCAATTATTCCACATACATCAAAACCAAGACCTTCTAAAGAATATCTTAACTTTCTTGGAAATATACAAGGTATGTTATTACTACGAGAACAGTTATTGCAAATTAAGCATCTTCCAGAAAAAAGAGCAGTACTATCATTAAAATAAGATTCCAATGATAATACTTTATTATCATTAAATTCTCTAAAACTATAATAAAGTCCATTAAAGATATTAGAAAATTCATCAGCATTATTACTTATATCACTATATTTGCTAAGAGTGTGAGTAACAATATTATTCAGTTCTTCTTTTGGAATTTGGTCTATATAGATTTTCCCACTAATTACATAACAATATTTATATTTAGAAACATACTCTAAATCACTAAAAGCTAGTGGAGGACAAGACCATACTTTATTAAATTTATTACAACTTTCACAGTATTTATTTATAATCTTTGGAGCGTAATGCTTTGTTAATTCATCTATAGTACATTTTTTCACATTATAAGAAACATATTTTATCATTTTAGAACACCTCAACTAAGTTTTATCATAGGATAGTTAAGTATAGAACATTTTTTATGTATAAATAAAAAATAATGAATAAAACTATATTATGTTATCACAAAACCATCTAAACTATTATAAATTAAAAAGCCAAAAAAACCTATGGAATTATAAAATAAAATAAAAAAAGCCGCAATTGCGGCTTTAGAAATTATTCCACATCATCAGTATATTTACTCTTAGCAAAGAATGATATAGCATAAAGACCTGCTAATCCTACTATGGCATAAACAATTCTACTAAATGTACTTATAGCACCGAATGCACTAGAACCTGCAAATAAAACTGCAACTAAGTCAAAATGGAATAATCCTATTAGGCCCCAGTTTACAGCACCGACAATAACTAAAAGCAGTGCAATTGAGTCTAATACTTTCATAAAAACATCTCCTTATAAATAGATTACAGTTGATAGTATTACCAGTAGTTATAAATTTTAAACCCCAAAGCATAAAAAATATTATTATTAATATTTTGTGAACATATGAAAAATCTGTTATAGTAAGTACATTTTTATAAATATATATTATATAATACTATTTAGTTATAATGAATTTAAGGAAGTGATTCTATGAAAAATGTATTAATATTTTTAGGAAGTATTATATTATTTTCAATTGTAGTATTAGGTATATATGCTTTACTAAAGAAATTTGTATTTAACAAAATAAAAATAAACAAGTGGTTAGTACTTATAATGGCGTTTATCGTATTTGTAGTACCACCACTAGTATTTACAACATTACCAGTGATAGTAACAAATTATGTAATACCAGGTATATTCGTTATATTATTTCTATGGTTCTGGGATTTGTGTGGATTTATGAGTAAGACTCAAAATAAAATTGCCAAGGCTGCTTATAATAAACCTAAGAGTAAGAAAAATGATATAGTTATAAAACCAAAAGCAAAACCTAATAGAGTTAAGAATAATTCCAATAATAAGTAAAATATAATTGAATTAGATAAAAAACGGATGTAAGCACTCAATAATACTTGCATCCGTTTCTTTATTTTTTATATAAATATACTATAAAACTTTTAGTCCATTGACATAGGCTTCTAAAACTTTAGTTTCCTTAATTTTATTTCTAGGAACAGAAGTTATATCTTGAGATAAAACTACAAAATCAGCTAGATAATTTACTCTAATTTTGCCTTTTACATCTTCGTCAAAGGACATGTAACTAGGACCTGTAGTATAGGCTTTTAACGCATCAACGGCAGTAACACCTTCATTAATATTAAAGCCACCTTCAGGTTTATCATTTAAATCAGTTCTATTTACAGCCCCATGGATTCCATCAATTATATTAAAACTTTCAATGGGAGCATCAGAACTAAAGGCTACAGGAATGCCTTTTTGCACCATAGAATTAAATGCATAGCTATCTTTAGTTCTATCCTTGCCTACAGCTTTTTCAACTATAGGATAATCACTCATAATAAAAGCTGGTTGCACATTAGCTATTACACTAATCTCCTTAAATCTATTCAATAAATCATCATTAGTAAATTGACAGTGAACTATAACAGGCCTAAGATTATCCTCAGTGTCTTTAGAGATTTTTTCATAGGAATTTAATATCATTTCACATGCTCTATCTCCAATGCCATGGATAATAATTTGAAATCCTTGTTTAAAACATTTAGAAACCCAACTATCTAAGTTCTCTTGAGAATAAATACTAATACCATTATCAGGTGTATCCTCGTAGTTATCTATCATAGCTGCAGTACGAGCACCTAGGGAACCATCTTGAAAGAGCTTAAGACCTCCAACTTTAAGAAAATCACTACCTACCTTTGATTTCAAACCAAGATTTTTAGCCTCATCTAATAATTCATTAGTATTAAGGCAGAGTTGAAGAGTTATTCTTACAGGAAGATTGCCTTCTTCTTCTAATTCTTTATAGCTTTGAATTAAATTAGGTAAACTTCTACAGTGAGTTAAGTCTTCAGTTTGAACAGAGGTTATTCCACATTTAATTAAGTCATGAAAGGTGCTACGAAGAGAAGATTTTATCTCATCCACAGGAGTTGGTGGAACCTCATTAAGAGCAATATTTAAAGCATTTTCGCGAAGGATTCCAGTAGGAATTTCATTTTCTCTGTCTATAGCACCACCAGTAGGATTCTCTTGCATTTTATCTATGCCTAGGAGCTCAATAGCTTTTGAGTTAAGTACTCCTATGTGACCACATATTCTAGAAAATATAATTGGATGATCACAAGAGATTTTATCCAGATCATATCTATTAGGAAGTCGATGTTCTTTAAAATAGTTATCATTCCATCCTCTAGATATTATGTATGTATCCTTTGGAATATTATTTTTATCTATATAGGACTTCACAACACTTATCATTTCATCTATGGATGACAAATTATTTAGTTGTACTGCAGTCTTTTGAAATCCATAATTAAGTAGATGCATATGAGCATCATTAAAACCTGGTACCACAGTATTGCCTTTTAAATCTGCGATTTTGTAATCATCTGTAGAAAATAATGATAGTAAATCTTCATTACTTCCTACTGCTATAAATTTTCCATCTCTCACAGCAAAGGCTTCATAAATATTATCTTTATCTAAGGATATAACATTTCCATTAACGTATATATCTATAGACATATAATCACCACCTTAATATAGTTTACTTAAATTTTAGGTATTTTTAATAAAATATATAATGAGAAATACCTCGTAGATATATCTATTCTTTAAAATAATATAAAATCCTTTTTTAATTTTGTAAAGGTTTTAATTCTTAAGAAATATTAAATTAATTGCAGGATTATTTATACATATAACTTGTAAAATTATTATTATATGATAAAATTTAAATATAAATTATTTTAAAGGAGAGCATTATTATGTGTAGATGTTGTTGTTGCTGTTGTGATATATGTATAATTTAACAAGATACTACTGAGCTATAATAATGTAATTAATAATTGATATAAATTTTAATCGTTATTTAAGCTACAGTTGGTTCTGTGGCTTTTTATATTATACTAATATGATTTAAAATAAGAACAGTTTAATGTTATGTAAAGTATAAATATAGTTAAGTATATATTATATAGATAATTTATAAGTTACAGAACAGCAATTATCATTAAAACATTAGTTATAAGAAATATGCAAAGGAGACATGAAATGAGTTTTTATTTATACAACACCATGACTAGAAATAAAGAAGAATTTATTCCTGCCAATAAAAATAAAGTTGGAATGTATACTTGTGGTCCTACTGTCTACAATTATGCTCATATAGGAAACTTAAGAACTTATATATTTGAGGATGCATTAAAAAAATCCTTAGAATATGTAGGGTATAAAGTTAAGCATGTTATGAATGTAACAGATGTAGGTCATCTTCAATCTGATGGAGATGAAGGTGAAGATAAAATGGCTCTAGGTGCTAGCCGTGAACATAAAACAGTATGGGAAATCGCAAAATTTTACGAAGATGCTTTTTTTGAAGATTGCAAAAAGCTAAACGTAAAAAGACCAACAGTGGTATGTAGAGCAACAGAACACATAGAGGATATGATTAAATTTATCCAAAGACTTGAAGAAAGTGGTTACACATATGAATCAAATGGAAATGTATACTTTGAGATAGATAAGTTTGAAAATTATACAAAGCTAGCTAATTTAAGTATAGATGAGTTAGAAGCAGGTAGTAGAATAGAAATAGATCCAAATAAAAAGAATCCTTTAGATTTTGTACTTTGGTTTACAAATTCTAAATTTTCTAATCAAATAATGCAATGGGAGTCTCCTTGGGGTAGAGGGTTTCCAGGATGGCATTTAGAGTGCTCAACTATGAGTATTAAATACTTAGGTGAGAACATTGACATTCACTGTGGTGGAATAGACCATATACCAGTTCATCACACAAATGAAATTGCTCAATCAGAAGCTGCTTTAGGTCATAAGTGGGTAAACTATTGGGTTCACGGGGAATTCTTAGTGTTAGATGGTGGAAAGATGTCTAAATCAAGTGGAGACTTTTTAACAGTATCTAGACTTGAAGAAGAAGGATTTAGTCCCCTAGATTATAGATATTTCTGCTTACAATCTAAATACAGAAAACAATTGGTATTTAGTTTTGAAAGCCTAAAAGATGCTCAAAATGGTTATAAGGCATTAAAGAAAAAGATAGCAATTATATTAACTAATATAGTTGAAAACCATAGTATAAATAAAGAATTTGTTAGTAAATATCAAGAAAAGTTTAAAGGACAAATAAGTGATGACTTAAACATAGCCAATGCTTTTACTGTGCTTAATGAGGTTATAAAAGATGGTGCATTAAATAATAGAGAAAAAGCTATTCTAATTGAGGATTTTGATAAAGTTTTCTCACTTAATTTAATGACTATTGAAAAAGAAGCTATTGAAGTAGATGAGAAACTTATAAATGATCTTATAGAAGAAAGAAATACAGCAAGAAAAGAAAAAAATTACAAAAGATCAGATGAAATTAGAGCACAGTTATTAGAAATGAATATAGAAGTGTTGGATAGTAAAGAAGGAACTACTTGGAGAGTAAAGTAAATTTAATATCATTTAATAAATTCACTTAGGCTTTAATGTATTAAGTGGATTTATATTTGAAACGGTTTGAAAGGAAGAGATTATGCCGATTTTAACATTAAGAGCTATAAAAGAAGATGAAGTAATAAGTATTAGTAAGAAACTTATAGATGAATTAGAGGATTTATTAGAGTGTCCACGTGAGTATTTTACTATAGAACTTAGAAATTCTACCTTTGTAAAAGATGGTGAAATATGTAATGGATATCCAATAATAGATGTTAGCTGGTTTGATAGAGGACAGGAAGTTCAAGATAAGGCAGCTGAGATAATTACTAGATATATTAAAGGGTTAGGACATGAAACTGTAGATGTGATTTTCCACGTTCTTCAAGAAAAATTATATTATGAAAATGGTGTGCATTTCTAATAGTTAATAAAATAAAACACATGGTTTGAATTTCAAAATAATTCCATGTGTTTTTTATTTAATCATCACACCTACATATATTATTGATAAAGTTATATATTCTGCATTCTAATACAGGATACACACAATTAATTTGATCTAGAATTTTGTAAGTTGTTTTTTCAACTTTCTTTAATTTAGAGGTTTTTCGCTTAGTGGTATTAGAGTTATTTAATAATTGTGCTGTAGCCATATTAAGATAAGCAGTGCTAGAAAGCTGAGATAATATTTGAAGTAAAGGTGATACACAATTAGTTACGTATAAAGCTTCATAATCATTAAGGGTCAGTAAGTTAAGTTGAGTTCTTAGAACATTTAAGCTAGTAGTAATTTCAGTTAAAGAAAGCAACTCATCTTTAAGAGAAAGTAAAGTACTAGAATCAGAAACAGACTCTGTAGAACTTTCATTTATTTTATCAAGGCTAGATGATATTAATGCTGACAAATTGTCTATGCTAGTAGCTATCTTGCTTATATCCTCCATAAAATACTCCTTGGAAATTTAAAATTCATATTTAAAGTATATTAACTGGGGTATACATTTATTCATTTCATATAGCATTTAAACTTCTAAGCCTACAAATAATTAGTTTATAGAGAAAAGAGTTATGAAGGAAATTATATCCTTAGAAGTATAAATTCATGGTTTAGTTTTAAAATATCTATAGTAAGAAAGTCTAAGAATAATATAAAACGGCATAAGTTATATATATTATTAAATAAAAATAAAAAACATAGAAAATATTATTGACATGGGATAAATTATCGAGTAGAATAGTAAAAGTCGTCGGAAGTAATCGATGATAATGAAAACCAAATGGTCTTTGAAAATTAAACAGAGAAAAAGGT
>NZ_BAAACI010000003.1:0-3502 GCF_039521425.1 Clostridium subterminale | reverse complement strand
AGCTCAACGGTGGAGCACTCGGCTGTTAACCGATAGGTTGGAGGTTCGAATCCTCTTCGCGGAGCCATATTAAATTTGGTAATTATGCCTTAGATGGGTACACCCGTTCCCATACCGAACACGAAGGTTAAGCATCTAGGGGCCGATAGTACTGCATGGGAAGCTGTGTGGGAGGGTAGGTTGTTGCCAAGTAATATGGATCTTTAGCTCAGTTGGTTAGAGCAACCGGCTCATAACCGGTAGGTCCGGGGTTCGAGTCCCTGAAGGTCCACCATATTTGGGGGTATAGCTCAGCTGGGAGAGCACCTGCCTTGCACGCAGGGGGTCAAGGGTTCGAATCCCTTTATCTCCACCAAAGACACTGTAGATACAGTGTCTTTTTTTTATAGAATTTTATAATATATATTTAATTATTAAAATAATTGTTAACTATAATAGAAATAAAGCATATTAAGATAAATTTTCTGATTAGTATGTTAAAATAAAAAAGTAAATAGTATTTGTTTTTTAGGTTAAATTAAATAATTAATAAGATTTAAAGTAAATGAAGGGAGGAAAATAGAGAATATAAATTTCTCTATTTTACATAATTATGAACATATTAATAACCAACGATGATGGAATTACGGCAAAAGGTATACAAATTATTGCACAGAGACTTCAAAGTTCACACAATATATTAGTAGTAGCACCTGATAGTCAAAAAAGTGCTAGCAGTCACTCCATAACATTGATAAATCCTCTTATGGTAAAAAAAGAAAAAATAGAAGGTGTAGAAGCTCCATGCTTTAGTGTAAGTGGTACACCTGTAGATTGTACAAAAATTGCAATAACTACTATAGCTAGTGAAAAAATAGATATAGTAGTATCAGGAATAAATGATGGATTTAATTTAGGTACAGATGTAATATATTCAGGGACTGTGTCTGCAGCTGTTGAAGGAGCATTAAATAACACACCTGCAATTGCATTATCTTGTGATGGTAATGAAGAAAGTTATGAGATAGCTGCAGATTATGCAGAAAAAATATTAAATAAAATAAGAAGTGAGGAAATTGGAAATACAGTACTAAATGTAAACATTCCTTCAATAAGTAAAGATAAATTAAAGGGATTGAAGGTGTGTAAAATAGGTGAAAGAAATTATAATAATGTATATGTTGAAGTAGAGAAAAGTGATGATAATGTAGTATATAAAATAACTGGTGCACCGGATGATGCAGTACAAGATGATACTGATGTAGACATGATTAAAGAAGGATATATAACAGTTACACCACTACATTACGACTTAACAAATTTCAACTTAATAACAAGAATGGAAAGTATATTAGAAAAATAAATTGGATATTAACAAAGGTTTTATTTCAAATATTATAATTAGTTAGTGATATTAAAGATTTGTATAGGGGATGAGATTATGAATAAACCATATGTATTTACACCAGGACCTACTAATGTAAGAGAAAATGTAAGATTAGCTAGGGCTATTGAAACTACTAATCCAGATTTAGATAAGGATTTTTATGATTTCTATAGAGAAACCTGTAATAAAATTGGGGAAGTACTAAATACTGAGAAGGATGTATTTATATTAAGTGGTGAAGGCATATTAGGATTAGAAGCTGCTTGTGCATCACTCACAGAACCAGGAGATAGAGTACTAGTTATTGATAATGGGGTATTTGGTGAAGGGTTTGCTGATTTTGCGAAAATATATGGAGGAATACCTGTGTTGTATTCTGCTGATAGGCAAAGAGAAATGGATGTGGAAGATTTAAGAGCTTTTCTCGATAAGGATAGCAATTTTAAATATGCAACTGTAGTTCATTGTGATACACCATCAGGAGTACTTAATGATATAAGTAAAATTTGTCCAATGCTTAAGGAGTATGGAATATTAACAGTGGTGGATAGTGTTGCAGCTATGGGAGGAGAGCCTATAAATGTAGATGAGTGGGGTATAGATATTGCATTAGGTGGTTCGCAAAAAGCTTTTTCAGCTCCACCAGGATTAAGCATTGTTACCATTAGTAATGATGCGTATAAATCTATGAGGACAAGGAATACTCCAATTATAGGATTTTATTGTAACTTAACTATATGGAAGGGATATTATGATAAAAAGTGGTTTCCATATACTATGCCAATAAGTGATATATACGGACTTAGAGTTGCTGTAGATAATATACTTGAAGAAGGAATAGAAAATGTATACAATCGACACAAACAAATTGCTTTAGCCACTAGAAATGCATTAACTAATTATGGATTAAAACTTTATTTAAATAATGGCTTTTCTTCAACTGTAACGGTGGTGGAGCCACCACAAGGGGTAGAAGCTAAAGTACTAATTAGTCATATGAGAGACAAATATAATTTATTAATTTCAGGATCTTTTGATTATCTTGAAAATAAAGTCATTAGAATTGGACATATGGGTGAGAACGCTACGATGGATAAAATTGTGTTTGTATTAAATATTTTAGATGAATCTTTAAAAGATTTAGGATATAAGTCAACAACTAATCTTGTAAAAGAATTTAACAGATATATTATACTATAAGTTTATATAGGCTAATTAGTTATGATAAGTAGCTAATTAGCCTATATTATTATGATAGAGAGTGTTATATTATAATGGAATATTATAATGGAATATTATAAAGCTTATGATGAAAGAAATAAAAAATTAGTTGGGTAATAGATAATGTGATCTATTACCAATATAGTAGAAATAAGAAATTTAAATTTATTTACTCCATAGGTACACTACATATGTTAGTTAATGAGGAACATAGAAAAAATTTTTTATCTTATATATAAGATTAAGATGGGAAAGCATTAATAGTAGCAATGGAGGAGTGATTATTATAAAAAGAAAAAGATGTTAAAATTGCTTTTGATATTCATGAGAGAATTCATATGCAGAGTAATAGAAAAGTTATGATATCAGGAACTTCATATAGAAGTGTAGGTTGAGATAAACATAATAAAGAGGTATTAAATAGTGGTTTTATAGTAGAAAATTCATTTATAGGTAAAAATAATGAATACTATAAACGCATGACTGTATATCTATCTAAGCAATTAATTAATTAATAAGAAGTGTAATAATACTTAATTACAACGAATGTTTATTAATTTCAGTACAGTATATTTCGGACATAGAAGCTAAATATTGATATAAATTACTTTTGTTTTAGTATACTATACCATGTGTATCAATATAAGAAAATGAAAGTAAATACAAGAAATATGAAGATATATTTAAATAAACTATAATTATAAAAAACTAATGTTATATTTGATATAATAAGTATGGTAAGATAAATCTTGTCGCTGAGAGATGCGGCAAGAAACAATAAAAACTTAAGAAAAAAACTTCTTAAGAAAATTGTTGACAGATAAGAGATTATCTAGTAGAATAGTAAAAGTCGTCGGAAGTAATCGATGATAATGAAAACCAAATGGTCTTTGAAAATTAAACAGAGAAAAAGGT
>NZ_BAAACI010000002.1:279274-326477 GCF_039521425.1 Clostridium subterminale | reverse complement strand
ACGAAGGTTAAGCATCAAGAGGCCGATAGTACTGCATGGGAAGCTGTGTGGGAGGGTAGGTTGTTGCCAGGTCAGGTGTGGCTCGATAGCTCAGTCGGTAGAGCAGAGGACTGAAAATCCTCGTGTCGCTGGTTCGATTCCTGCTCGAGCCACCAGTTTGGCGCCATAGCCAAGTGGTAAGGCAGAGGCCTGCAAAGCCTTTATCCCCAGTTCAAATCTGGGTGGCGCCTCCAAAGAGACTTGTAATCATATTGTTTACAAGTCTTTTTACTTTGTGCATTAAAGTATAATATATAGTTATTGGACTTAAAAAAGCAAATTATTATGTATAGTATAGTACATAGTAATTTGCTTTTTGTATATTATAAATTTTTAGAAATATTTTCACAAAGAGAGGTAGTGCTTTCATAGATTAAATCTTTACGCTCAATTAAATCTAGAGCAGTTAAACTTAAGGCTTCAATAGCTTTCCATATATTATATTGAGCATATTCTGTTAATGTTAAATCCATAAACTCTTTTGAAGGGCAGGGAATTGATGGATCATTTACTATTGATATAGATGGATATATGGTAGGTGTAGTATGGCTTACGGTACCAATGCCTAAAGGATATAGCATTTTTTTGCCATAATTCATTTCAATTAATCCACTTTCTTTTAAGTTGCTTTCAAACAACTTATTTATTATTTTATTATCTAAAAGTTCTTTACATGGAAGCTCAATTAATTTAATTGAGCAATTTATATTTATAATATCCTCTATGCATTTAATGTAGTTTCTTATAGTTTCTTCGATTTTATAGCATAACTTATGATTTTTTGATTTAATCTCAAATTTAACCTTAGCGGATGAAGGATATTCAATTAATGCATTATCACAGGTAAGATTTAAATGATCCATATAACATTCTTTTGAGATATTTTTAACTAGCTCGTTTATAAAGTGTACTGTGTGTAAGCATACATCTAATGAACTTTGGTTAGCGTTATCATTAGAAATAAGTAAATTATTATAATCAAGCTGTAAGGTTGTGCATGCTTGTGAAGTATTATTAATAGATGTAATGTTATCTACATGTGGAGCAAAAATTACACTACAATTTTCAAATACATTCTCTTTTGTCATTACAATCTCTGATCCATTAGAATATTTTCCTGGACATCCAATTACTACGATAGAACCTCCTATTTTATCAATGATGGAGGATAGACCTATAGCAGCACCTAAAGACATAGTAGCATTGGCATTGTTACCAAAAACATGACCATCATCACTTCCGCTACTATATTTACATATAAAGCATATCTCTGGATGATTGTCTCCAATTCTTGCACGAAAGGCAGTTGGGATATCTATAAAGTTTTTTTCAATATTAAAATTATATTTTTCTAAAAGTTTTATAATGTAATCTGATGATTTATATTCATTAAAACAACTTTCACTATTTTCATATAAAAATTTATTAATATCTAGGATTTCAGATTTTATAGTAGATAAAAAACTTAGAATGTTTTGTTTCAATTATAACCCTCCCTACAATGTTATAGATATTAATACTATCAATATCTATGGCTTTATATAATTAGTATGTGCACATATCCTTATATTATCCTGTAACAAATCTATAGATAAATGGTATCTTAATAGTATCAAGACTTTTAATAAGTTTTTCATTAAAAGTAATCATGAATACAAGAAAATTAGACAATTTATGTAGATAAATAGACATATGAGTTTATTAATTTATTAACAGTATACTTGATGCTATTTAAAGTAGAAAAAGTATGAATTATAAGATGAAATTTTTTTTTTGGACAAAATAAAAAAAAGAATTTCATGAATAAAATATATTATAAGGGGCGATAATTAAGACAGTCTTAACATGGAGTAAAACTTAGTAGAATTATTCTATATTAACTAAGTTAACTTATTCAAAGACAATATAATAATAGACTAACAAGCTCTGTTGGATAAATTTTGAGGGGGAAAAATATGAATAAGGAATGTATTATATGCAGAAAGCCTCTAGATAATGGTATACTTATATATGGACGAAGAATTTGTGAGAACTGTGAAAGAAGATTATTAACAATAGAAACTAGTACAGATTTCTATGAGTTTTATAAGAACTGTATTAAAAAGAATCTAGTTCAACTTATACCAAGAGGAGTGAGTGATAAGTGCCAAGATTACCAATAGTAGATGCACTATTGAAATACAAAGAAGAAAAAAATAACTATTTTGCTATGCCAGGGCATAAAATGGGAAAAGCATATGAAGGTACAAAAGAAGGAAAAATTTTATTAGATAATTTCATTAAATTTGATGTTACTGAAGTAGAAGGTTTAGATAATCTTCATAATCCTACAGGCATAATAAAAGAAGGACAAGAACAACTTGCTAACTACTATGAAAGTAAAAAATCTTACTTCTTAGTTAATGGAAGTACATCAGGAAATATGATTATGATATTTGCTTCATTTAAAGAAGGCGATAAAATAATCGTAGAAAGAAACTGCCATAGGTCAGTATTCAATAGTATAATATTACGTAAGTTAAAACCGATATATATTATGAATGAAGTAAGTGAAAAATATGATGCTCCTTTTTCTATTAATAAGAAGCATCTATTTAAATTAATAAAGGAAAATCAAGATGCTAAGGGAATATTATTAACATACCCTAATTATTATGGCATATGTACAGAGTTAGAAGAAATAGTGAAAGAGGCCAAGAAATATAATATGAAGGTATTAGTAGATTGTGCTCATGGAGCACATTTTGGAGTTATAGATGAATTGCCTGAAAATCCACTTAAACTAGGTTGTGATATGGTTGTTCATAGTGCTCACAAAACATTACCAAGCTTAACACAAACATCATTTTTACACGTGAACTGTGATGAACTTTTAGATGAGGTTAACTTTTATGCGAGTGTATTTTTGACAACTAGTCCTTCATATGTATTTCTTGCCAGTATGGATTATAGTAGATATTATTTGCAAAAGTATGGAAGTAAGGATTACAGTATATTAATTAATCTATGTGAGGAATACAGAGAAAAAATAAATAACATTGGTTTTTATCATATAATAGATGAGCATGATATAATTAAGAAGGACACATCTATTAGAAAGAAAGTATATATAGATAAGACTAGATATATTATAAATGTACCTAAGGGATTTAGTGGGCATCTATTATTAGACTATTTGAAGGAAAATAAAATACAATGTGAAATGAGTGACTCAAGAAATGTAGTACTAATCTTTGCTACTTCAAACACTAGAGATGATTTTGATAAACTTTATAGAGCACTTAAAGAGTGTAATAAGGATATTTTAATAAATCGATATGTAAAGCCTAAGGAGTATGGAATTCCATTAATGGAGAAATTACCTTGGGAAACTCTAAATATGAAAAAATTTGAGTGTAGCATTAAAGATTCTATAAATAAAGTGTGCGGACAAGCTGTTGTTCCATATCCACCAGGAGTACCACTAATAATGCCAGGAGAGGTTATTACAAAAGATATTATTGATATAATAGGATATTATATAGATAATAATATTACGTTATTAGGAGTTAAAGAAAAGAACTTAATTATAATAAAGTAGGATAAACAGGGTTCTTAGCTTCTTCGAAGCTTAGAAATCGTTATCCAGGGACGTAGTAGCTCTTTACTCCCACTTTGAAAAAGGTGGGGTATTAGAGCTGGTAGTCATCGGATAAAAACTATAGGAAAAGATAAGTTTGGAGGTAAGTTGTTTGAATAAAGGGTTATTAATAGCATTAGAAGGTCCAGATGGTAGTGGAAAATCTACACAAATAGAATTATTGGAGAAATATTTTGTGGATAAAGGCGTTGAAGTTATAAGAACAAGAGAGCCTGGAGGGACTAAAATTAGTGAAAAAATTAGAGAGGTAATTTTAGATAATGCTAACCAAGAAATGGATAACATGTGTGAAGCTTTACTATATGCAGCGGCAAGAGCTCAACTTATAAAAGAGGTAATAAAGCCTGCAATTGCTGGGGGTAAAGTAGTCTTATGCGATAGATTTGTATATTCATCTATAGTTTATCAAGGAATTGCTAGAGATTTAGGAATAAACACAGTGAAATCTATAAATGATTGTGCATTAGGAGGACTTGAAGCAGATTTAGTATTTATGATAAGTATTCCATATGAAAAAGGACTTGAAAGAAAGAAAAGTCAGAGGGAATTAGATAGACTTGAGAACGTTGGTATGAATTTTCATAAAAAAGTTTTTGAAGGATATTCAAAAATTAGTAGTATTTATGATAAAATAGAATTAATAAATGGAGATGACTCTATAGAAAATATTCATAGGGACATAGTAAATAGAGTTGAATCCTATATAAAGCATAAATAAATATTTAGGAGGGGTATTATATGAAATTAATAATTGCTATAGTTCAAGATGACGATGCTATGGATTTAATCGATATCTTAACAGAGAATGGCTTAAGAGTTACAAAGCTTGCAACTACAGGTGGATTTTTAAAAGCTGGTAATACTACATTAATGATAGGTGTAGAGGTAGAGAAAGTTGATACTGTTTTAGGATATATAGAAGAAATCTGCAAAGTTAGAAAACAACTTATATCATCACCTTCTCCGGTTGCTGGATCTACAGGAGTATATGTTCCGTATCCTGTAGAGGTAAATATAGGTGGTGCTACTATATTTGTTGTTGATGTAGATAAGTTTTTAAGAGTATAATATATTTAAGTAAAATAATGTACAATAGGTTAAACTTATTGTACATTATTTATTATATAGGAAGGAGCAAATGAGTATGATAGGTCATGAAAATATAAAAAATAGCTTAATTGAAGCAATTAATAATAATAAATTTACTCATGCTCATATATTAGTTGGAGAGAAAGGTATAGGAAAAAGTGTTTTAGCTAAATTTATAGCATCAAAGCTTTTAGAAATAGATATAATAAGAGAACATGTAGATATAATTAATTGGTCTTTAGATAAGGGAAAAGCATCCATAGGAGTAAATACTATTAGGAATATTATAGAGGAATGTAATAAGAAACCTTTTCAGGGAGATAAAAAGGTTATTATTATAGACAATGGTGATAAAATTACATTCCAAGCACAAAATGCATTTTTAAAGACTATAGAAGAACCACCTGCCAATGTTTATATATTTATACTGTGTGAAGAATTAGAAGGTATGTTGGATACAATTAAATCTAGGTGTAGTATACATAAATTAAAGCCACTATCAAATGAAGAGATGATTTTATTTCTTAAGAATAGATATACAGAAATTGAAGAAAATAAGTTATTAGTAGCTATTTCTTTTGCAAAAGGAATACCAGGAAAAGCAGAGAGTTTAATAGAAAGTGAAGATTTTAGTCTAATAAGAAATACAATTTTTGAGCTTATATATAAAATTAAGGATAAAGATTATGAAACATCTTTATTGTATGAAAAGTTTTTTAATGACTATAGAAATATGGAAGAGGAAATTTTAGATGTAATTATAACCATAATAAGAGATATAATTATTTATAAAGAAGTTGGAGATGAAGAGCTTATAATAAATATTGATAAAATATCAGATATTAAAGATTTAGTTAATATATTTTCATTAAGCAAATTAAATGGTATGATTAAAGTTGTAGATGATACAAGAAAAACTTTAAAAAATAATGTAAACTCGTCATTGGCATTTATAACGATGGTTCTGAGAATGCAGGAGGTTTAAATATGATAACAGTAATAGGAGTAAGATTTAAAAAGGCCGGTAAGATATATTATTTTAATCCTGGTGATTTAGATATAAAAAAGGGTGACTTTGTAGTTGTTGAAACTGCAAGAGGAATTGAGTTTGGTGAGTGTGTAGTTGGCATGAAGGAACTCAGAGAAGGTGAAATAGTAGCTCCTTTAAAGAATGTAATAAGGAAAGCTTTAGAGGAAGATATAAATGCAAATAAAACAAATAAAGAAAAGGAAGAAGAAGCTTTTAAGGTATGTCTTGAGAAAATAAAGGCTCATGATTTAACTATGAAGCTTATAGATGTAGAATATACTTTTGACAATAATAAAGTAATATTCTATTTTACAGCAGATGGTAGAGTAGATTTCAGGGAATTAGTTAAGGATCTGGCATCAATTTTCAGAACTAGAATAGAATTAAGACAAATTGGAGTTAGGGATGAAGCTAAGATGACTGGAGGTCTTGGACCTTGTGGAAGAAGTTTATGCTGCTCTACATTTTTAGGTGAATTTGCCCCAGTGTCAATAAAAATGGCAAAGGAACAAAACCTATCTTTAAACCCGACTAAAATATCGGGTATATGTGGAAGACTTATGTGCTGCTTAAATTATGAGCAAGAAACATATGAAGGGATAAGAAAAAGATTGCCTAAGGTGGGTTCTATAGTAGATACATGCTATGGAAAAGGTGAAGTAGTTTCTAATAGTGTAGTTAAAGAGGCTGTAAAAGTAAAAGTAAACCTAAAAGATGGTGAAGATGATATTAAAGTAGTTAGTATAAATGATTTAACACTAATATCTGGTAGCTATGAAGATATTATTAATGAAATTGACTTAAAGGAATTAGAAAACCAAGTTGAAGACTCTACACTAATTAAAGAGCTATTTAAAGAAAATTAGGAGGAAGGATATGAAGACTACACTTAAAATTTGTGATATGGTTACAAGTAAAGATGTTACAAGAGTTAAGAATGCCATATCCGCAAATGAAGGGGTCATAGCCTGTGGAATACACAAGACTAAAAAAGAAGTAGAAATTGTTTATGACAATTATTTTATAAGTATAGATGATATAATTGAATCCATAGAGAATAGTGGTTACACAGTTATATAATTACTTAGAATCCTTGTAGATATAAAAGCTACAAGGATTTTTTTGCGTAAAAATAAAAAAATTAATATAAACATGTATATTTTACATAAATATGTTAATTATTTAAATATTAGTCATTAAAACATAGAGAGGTGTTAATTATGAAATTTAAAAAACAAATAATAATAGCTATAAGTTGTGCAATTGTTTTAGGTGGAATATTTTTTTCTGTAAGCTATATAGGAAATAAGGGTCAAAGCAAAGAAACTAAAAACAATACAGCTACAACCACTGACTCAAAGAAGAACGAAGCTATAAATGAAAATAAAGAAAATACTGATAGCACAAAGGATAATGACAAAACTTCACAAGAACAAGAAGATAAGGACAAAACAACAGAAGATAAAAAAGATACAGGTATGGAAGAAGTAAAAGAAGGATACTATACAGTAAAATCTAATGATACACTTTATAGTATAGCTAGAACCTACATGCCAAACTCTGACCCAAATGAAGTAGTAGCAGAGATATTAACAAGAAATAATATGAGTAAAGACGATATTATTTCAACAGGACAAAAACTTATTATTTCTTATGAAACTTCATTAGTAACAGGGGAAAAAACATCAGATAAAAAATCAGAAGAGGTAGCTTCAGCTAATGCTGGAGGACATACTGATCACACTAAATATGTTGTTAAATCAGGAGATACATTATTTAGAATATCTAAGGAATATCTATCTGGCATGGATATAATGAAGGGAATTGAGCTAATAAAATCACATAATAACTTAAGTGAGGATACAATAAAAGTTGAAGATACTCTATGTATACCTAATAAATAATTTATATAAATAAGTTAGATTTAGATTAAGTATATATCTAAATTGATATAGTATCTTATAAAGTAGTTTAGGATTTTATGAGAAAAAATATAGCCATGTAGAAACACTACATGGTTATATTTTTAATATTTTAACATAATCACAATTGGCATAGACAAAATCATTATCTAGAGTTAATAGATATTTTATATTATGACAAATACAAGTAGCTATATGAGTAGCATCATTTATAGATAATAGGTTTTTAACCATTATTTCTTTGGTTTTACTCATGCAGGACTTATTTATCTCAACATATTCATATTTAACGGTATTTTCAAGTTGATTGTGCATAGTCACAGCAGTCTTATAATAAACACTTAGAAGATCTCTTTTAGAACTATTTTTAGACAGGTTATCAAAATATTTTTTATAGGGAATTTCCCTTAGTTTATCTATACGTTTATCCTTTATAATTTTTCTGTCATATTTACTAAAGGAGGATATAATTTGTTTTATATTTGTTTGAGAATTAAAGGCACTTTCTTTATCGATTTTGTGACGTATATCTATCATAAATATTTTGTACATAATTTGATTTAAAACTTCAGCAGAGATTATGTTTGTAACTAAAAGTTTGCACTGGTTATTGATTAATATTCTGAAGACCTCTATACACTCAGTATGTTTTACATCATCATCATAAACTAAACTTAGTAAAAATGATGCATCTAACAATATAGAAGTACTTGATTGAAAATTTACTGATGAAAAAGGATAAAATAATATTTCCATAATGCAAACCTTTCTTAATTGATTATACTGAATGATTATTGTATTATATTAAATTAAACTATTAGTTATTACTGCTACTTAAGTAATAAGTTAAATATAATTGTATATTTCTATTGATATTGGTAATAATATAAACAGAGTTCTTAGCTTCTATGAAGCTTAGAAAGCATTATCCAGGGATGTAGCAGCTCTTTACTCCAGCTTTGAAGAAGATGTGCGTATTAGAGCTGGTAGTCATCGGATAAATGACAAATTAAATCATAAATATAAACCCTAAATGCAATATGTTTTATTTAGTATATATTATTTATAAAATGCTATAAAAAACATATTGCATCCCCCTATATTATAGTATATAAAAATAAAAAGGTTTCCCCTTGATGGTTAGAAATTTATAACTAATCAGGGGGATTTTGTAATTTTTAAAATATATTTTTGGATAATTAGTAGATATTTTATTGAAATCATGGATAAGATGAAAAACATAGCAACTTATTATATAATAAGATATGTGTAATTTGGGTAGTAGAAAGGAATTTTATATTATGAGTCTAATAAAAATAGATGAAACATTAGATGACCTACAGTTAAAGGGTATTCATATCATACAAAAAAAAGAGGGATTTAGATTTGGAATTGATGCAGTTCTTTTAGCTAATTTTGTTAAGGTAAAAAGAAATTCAACTATTATTGATTTGTGTAGTGGAACGGGGATAATTCCATTTATAATTAAAGGTAAGAGTCAATGTGGAGCAATAAGTGGTGTAGAGATACAAGGAGAATTTGCGGAGATGGCAAGTAGAACTGCTCAGTATAATAATTTTAGTGAAGAGATTAAGTTTATAGAAGGTGATTTAAAAGATAAGGAACTTTTAAAATCATTAGGTAGAGTAGATATAGTTACTGTAAATCCACCATATAAGTTATATAGCTCTGGAATACTCAATGAGAATGATAAAAGTGCAATTGCTAGACATGAGGTGTGTTGTACATTAGAAGATGTTATAATAGCAGCTAGAGCGTTATTAAAGGATAATGGTAAGTTTTTCATGGTCCATAGACCGGATAGAATAGTAGATATATTTACGCTTATGAGAAAATATAAAATAGAACCAAAGAGAATAAGATTTGTTCATCCTAAGCCAGGAAAGGCACCTAATATATTATTAGTAGAAGGACAAAGAGATGGAGGGGCATTCTTAAAAATAGAAGATCCACTATATGTACATATACAGGATGATTCTTATTCAGACGAGATTAAAGAAATGTATAATTCACAATGGTTAGATTAAAAAGACAAAAAAGAAGAGGTGAGTAAAAGTGAGTGGTAAATTATATTTAATTCCTACTCCAATAGGGAATCTAAAAGATATAACTCTTAGGGCGCTTGAAACTTTGAAAAGTGTAGATATAATTGCATGTGAAGATACAAGACAGAGTTTAAAGCTTTTAAATCATTTTAACATAAGAAAAACTTTGATAAGTTATCATAAACATAATGAAAATGGGAAAAGTGAGGACATAATAAAAAGATTAATGGAAGGCCAAAATGTAGCAATAATAAGTGATGCAGGTACTCCAGGCATTTCAGATCCAGGTGCTATTATAGTCAAAAAATGTATTGAAGAAAATATAGAATTTGAAGTGTACCCTGGAGCAACAGCAATTACTACTGCTCTAGTTTATTCTGGATTAAATACAGATAAATTTTTATTTGTAGGATTTTTATCTAGAGAGAATAAGGAGAGAAGAGAGATTATAGAGGGGTTAGCAGATAGGCAAGAAACTTTAATATTTTATGAAGCACCACATAGATTAGAATCGACTTTAAGCTTCATAAAAGATAACTTAGGTAATAGAAACATTGCAATATGTAAGGAGCTTACAAAGCTCCATGAAACTATATTAAGAGGTACATTAGAAGAGTGTATAGAGCATTATAAAGAAAATAAACCTAAAGGTGAATATGTATTAGTGTTAGAAGGAAAAAGTAAGACTGAGATTATGAAAGAAATGAAGTCTAAGTGGGAAGATATGAGCATTGAGGAGCATATAAAAGAGTGCATAAATCAAGGATTAAATAAAAAAGAAGCAATAAAAAAAGTTGCAAAGGAAAGAAACTTACATAAATCAGAGGTATATAAGTTTGGAATTGATATATAGACAAAGGATTGTTAAAAAATTTTTTAATCTAGAAGGAATATGATAATCTATATTGAATATATTTACTGTATATCTATTAAAAAATAGATGGTTGTCTCATTTTTTTCCTAAATCACTTGAGATAACAATCATTATAGTGTTATAATGATAAATGAGATTTATAAATGAGGGGGAGGGAATTTTTTTGAATAAGAAGAGTATATCATTAGTACTTGCTTTAGCATTGTCTATTTCTTGTGTTGGAACTAGTGCATTTGCAGATCCAAACAGTGATAGGTCAACATATGAGCAAAAGTTGGAAGAAAACAAAAACAACTATAAAAGTGCTCAAGAGCAAGTTGATGAGATAGAAGCTTCAATACAATCAGTAAATTCTCAGATGGAAGATATATCTATAGATATAGAAGAGTTGAATGCTGAAATTCTTGAAGCAGAAGGCAAAATTAAAGAGAGCAACAAGAAGGTACAAGCTACTGAAAGTGATATAAAAGTACAAAATGAATTATTTAGTACGAGAATGAGAACAATGTACATTAATGGTATGGGTAGTTATGCTGAGGCGCTTTTAAACTCAAAGAGTGCATCAGATTTTATGTCTACACTAAAATACGTAAATATAATGATAAACTCTGATAAAGAAATTGTTAGTAGTTTAAATGATAAGAAAGAAACTCTTGTAAAAGAGAAAAAAGTAGTTGAAGATGAAAAAGTAAAGCTAGATGCATTACAAGAAGAAAATAATACAAAATTAGCTCAATTAGAAGAGAAAAGATCAGAACATAAAAATGCTTTAGCTAAAGCAGAAGCTAATAGAGACTTATTTGATGCAGCTGTGAAAGAAAATGAAGCTCAATTAGAAGAGACTAAGAGACAAATAAGTCAGTATGTTAATAATGGTACTAGTACTAATAGACCTAGTAGAGGAGGCAGTGGTGATTCAAGTGTAGTAGCACCTCCAAATGCTTCAGGAAGTTCCATTGTTGGTTATGCATATAAATTTTTAGGGGTTCCATACCAATGGGGTGGAAATGGCCCTAATACCTTTGACTGTTCAGGTTTAACTAAATATGTTTACGCTGCTTGTGGAATAAGTCTTCCTAGAGTAGCTCAAGATCAAATGAATGCAGGAACACCAGTTTCTCAACCTGAACCTGGAGATTTAGTGTTCTTTGGCTCAGGTGGCGAGATATATCATGTTGGTATATACGTTGGTAACAATAGTTATCTTCATGCCCCTCAAGACAATGAAGTTGTAAAGATATCTCCTATGACTAGAGGAGATTATGCTGGAGCAAGAAGATATTAATTTATTCAAATAAGATCAGTGATTTAATTGCTGATCTTTTATTTTAGGGAGAGTAGATAGGTTTGTGTAAAAGCAAATTTACCTACTCTCTTTTGTATAATGAGTTGAGTAAGTTAGAATAATATAGTTTAATATTATTATCATATAAAACCTATATTATATATACGATTTGAATAATAAAAACGTTACTTATTTCTAAGTAACGTTTTTATTATTTATTGTTGATTTTTTAATTCATTTAGACATTTTTGGCAGATGTTTTTAGATTTATAATTAACCACATCACGAGCATCTCCACAGAAGATACATGCAGGTTCATATTTCTTTAATATAACTTGATCACCATCTACGTATATTTCAAGTGCATCCTTAACGTCGATATCTAAAGTCCTTCTCAATTCTACTGGGATAACTATTCTCCCTAACTCGTCTACTTTTCTTACAACACCAGTTGATTTCATAATAAATTCCTCCTATATTTTTGATTATGTAACCAAATAAAATTAGTTAACAGATATTATATTTAATACCATATAATAACTATAATACAAGAAAAATCACAAGTCAATAAAAAATGATAAAAAAAATAATTTTATTACATTATATGCCATTAATATGTTATCTATTATAGTAATATTAATCACATAATAAGGAAAAGATGAATAATTTAACTTATAATTTAATATTTTAACATAAGAATGCTGCTTTTTAAAACTATTTTATTTAGTTTCCGAACTAATTCTACAAAAAATATCAATATTTGAAGGAAGTATGGTGATATAATTCAGTGTTTTATACAGAAAATAAAAAATATTATGCACAACCTATCTGTGGATAATGTGGATAATATATAAAAGAGATAAAAATTAGTGGAATTATAGGATTTAACATGTGTATATTAATTAACAATTAATGTTGATATTATCTAAGATAATATGTTAATAATATGTGATTATTGTTAATAATATAAATATGTGTTCTATATATGAAGGAATTATAAATATGGGTTTCATAATACTTGAATAAATAATTCGACTTTTATTTTATAAATATTTGTAAATGTAGAGATTATCTTTTATAATTATTATGAAGTAGTGTACAAAAATTTACATTGTGGTATATTTAATAAGTATTAAAATTAATGACTATGATAAATATTGAAAATGTTATTAAAGCGAGGGATGAAAATGAATGACAAAGAAAGGGATAATGGCGCTATATTTCAAGATATAGTATCTAAATTTTCAGAAATGATAGATGAGAATATTGAAAAAAGTATAATACAATACGATGAATTACCTCAATATGATCTGTTTTTATCACAAGTTAAAGATTATCTTAATGATAAGTTTCAGCATGATAATTTTACTAATAGTATACTTCAAAATTATATAAAAAGTGAAGTTATTTCTAAACCAGAGGATGGTAAAAAAAGAGGTTATACTAAACTGCATTTAGTTCAATTAGTTCTATTAGGATATATGAGACCTGTTTTGACAACAGATGAAATAAGGAGTGTTTTTAGATTAGCTTTTAATGATATAAATAATAGAGAAGATGATATTCTTTCATGGGAAGATTCTTTTAAATTATTTAGTGATTTACAGAAAAAGAGTATGGACATGTCTTTTATTGGAGAAGAGCAGTATTTAGAAAAAATATTTAAAAAGCATTTGGAAAAGTATGAATTTAACAATGAAGATAAAGAAAGAATAATAATGTTTTTATTAGTTATGAGTTTAGTAGCTCATGCAAGTAATATAAAAAAACTAGTTACTACATTGGTAAAAGAATTTGAAGATAAATATAAGTAAAAAATATTATAAAAATTAAAGAATAAAAATATCTTCTTATGAAAAGATACATATTAGATGACTTTATAGGGAGATGAAGATATGAAATCAATTTACTTGACTCAAGCAGTTAATAGTAGGAATAATGATTTAGTAGAATTATTACTTATGATAAAGGATAAAAGTATACATAAAGATGAAATAACATATACGCTAGGAGATATTACGGGAGAACTAAGCTTTAAAAGTAAATATGATTGTAATAATATGTTGAATATAGGTGATGTAGTAAGCGTTAGTATAAAAGATAGTAATATAGTAAAACTAAATTTATCAAAATCTAGTTATAGTTTAAATGATTTTATGAACAGTGTTAAAAGAGATATAAAATCTATATTAGATGAATTAGAAGAAATGACAACTCGACAATTTAAATGTGAAGAGGTTATGTCTTTAGATAAATATTTTTTTGGTAACAAGGACTTTATTAATGTGTTTTCTCAGGCAATTGGAGGCTTAGAGCACCATACATATATAGGTGGACTTGCAGAACACACCCTTAATGTAACCTATTGGGCAAGGAAGCTTTCATATAGGTATAATTGCAGATATAAGGAAATGGCTATATTAGCAGCGAAACTTCATGATATTGGGAAAATTTATGAGTATTCGTCAATTGGAACTTTCAAACCAACTAATAGAGGCGAAATGGAAGGGCATATAGTTATAGGTATAACTATGATAGAAGAAGCCTTTAAAAATGATCATGGACTTTATAGTGAAGACTTTAAAAATCGGATTAAAGGATGTATTGTTCAGCACCATGGAAAACCGGAGTATGGATCTCCTAAAGGTCCTAATACTGAAGAGGCTTTTATAGTGCATTATGCAGATTATATTGATGCTACTATGAATAAGGTATCAAAAGTAAAAGATAAAACAATACATGATACATGGTCGGAATATGAAAAAAAGATAGAATCTAAATTATTTATATAAAACCATAAAGCAAATTAATTAGGTAATTTGTTTTATGGTCCTATTTTTAAAATTTATATTAAGACATACATATAATGGTACGATAATTCAATCGAGTAAAAATATGGGGGTATTATAATGGGTAAAGGTGAATTTGAAGAAACGCAAAGAGAACATGTTGAAAAAGTTAATAAATTAATGCTGATTGTGTTTTTGAGTGTCATGTTTGTCACAGTTACAGGTTCAATTCTACAAGTATATAATGGGGATAGAGAAATTACATTTGCAATATATAACATATTAGTAGCATCAATCGCTTATGTAATAGCTATATACTTATATATAAAAAATCCATCAAATAATATAATGAGGTGGATTATGGCTATAGGATTCTTATTGGTAGATACATATATATTACTTACGTCATCATGTGCATCTGCTTTTGCAGCTGGATTTGCTTTTATATTAAGTTTAGTTTTATATTTAGATATAAAACTAATAACTACTGTTGGCGGAATAAACTTAATATCTATACTAGTATATGCATATATGCAGGTAAAGTTAGGAAATGGTGCTGAATTAAGTGGAATTTTAGGTTCTACTATAATGTTTTTACCAACACTTGTAATAGTTACAAGGTTTATATCTAAAATGAATAAGGATATAAATAAAAATGTAGAAGAACTAAGCGAAAGTAGCGAGATACAACAAAATATGTTAATAGACTTATCCAGTGTATATAATGTAGTCAAAGAAAAGTCTAATGAACTTAGACAAATTGTTTCTTTAATAGGGCAAAGTACAGAAATTGTGAATTCGTCTATAGGAGAAATAGCAATAGGTGCAACTAATACTAGTAAAGAAATTGAGAGCCAGACTAATTTAGTAAATAATATAAAGCATGAAATAACAGAGACTAAAGAGGTAACTACTATTGTTAAACAATCCTCTGAAGAAGCTGATGAGGTAATAGACAATGGACTAAAAATTGTTCATAAATTATCTGAAAAAAGTGAATATATTATGAATAAGAATAAAAAAGTTAGTGACATTATGAAGGAATTAGCTCAAAAGTCATCTAACATTGCTCAAATAACTAATGTTATATCATCTATTTCGGAGCAAACTAACCTTCTAGCATTAAATGCTGCCATTGAAGCAGCTAGAGTAGGTGAAAGTGGAAAAGGATTTGCTGTGGTGGCAGATGAAATAAAGAAATTAGCAGCCGAGAGTAAAAATAATTCCCTAGAAATAGGAAATATATTAAAGTCTCTAGAAGAAGATACCAACATATCGGTTTTAGAGGTAGAAGAATTAGTTGACGCTAATGATGAACAACAACAATTAGTTAAAGATACCAATAAAGCATTTTCAACTATTCAGAAAAATGTATCTACAGTGAAAGAGAAAATGGTAGGTGTAGTTTCTAAGGTATCTGTAATTTTAGATAGCGGTGAAAAAATTCATGATAATATTACAAATTTATCAGGTATAGCCCAAGAAACCATGGCAAGCTCAGAAGAGACTTCAACCATATCCCATGAAAATTTAAATAATTCTAAGGAACTAGAAAATATAGCGGAAGTGTTAAATAATTCAATAGAGGAAATAAGTAAGTACTTCAAATAAAATATTAAAAAAATAATGCACTCTTTATTTTAAAGAGTGCATTATTTTTAAATATTTTAGCTACAAGAGCTTTCACCTATAGCTTTAGATATTACTCTAAAAGTTTTTCCGAAGAATGTTTTTTTGTAAGTAACAATACAATCTTCAAAAATATACTCTTCATCTTTATTAACTGCAAAAGTTATTCCATCAACAGTTTCTACAATATCATCTGATTTTTGTTCATCCAGAACAACACTTAGGTTAGGGCCACCTCAACCAAAACCAGCAATAGCTAGTCTAACAACAGATTTAGCTTGCTTGTTTAAATTTTCCAAAAGGGCATCTTTAGTTTCGTTATCAAAAGTTATTTTCATTTTAATATCCTCCTTATAATCTGCTTTTATTTAGTATACCATGCGGTTTTACATTTATCCTGATAAATATTTGATAAGCTTGGTATTTACTTCTTAAGATAAAATTTATAATATATTGTATAATTTATATTACAGTATTTAAATAAAAAAATATGTGATTAAATCACATAAATAAGGCTGATTTTATAAAATTAAGGTATTATAATAAACTGTATTGACATTGCAGTTTATTTAAAGTAAAATAAAAACAATAAAAGTTAATAGAGAATCCTTTTAAAAACAGTACAGAGATGCTGGCAAGGGAAGAGAATATTTTGGTATGAATACATTTGTAATATGATAAAATTTACAATGTTAATATATTCATATACAAAGTTGTATTTACAGATATTTATAGCTTTCCTTGTTGAGGAAAGCTTTTTTTATTGAATTTTATAAGTAAATCTTAATACCTTTAAATTATCCCAGAGAGGCTAAAAAGGAGTGTTTTATATGTTAAAAGGAAGAAATTTAATCGAACCAATGGACCTTACTTTAGAAGAATTAGACGAAATATTTGACCTAGCAGATGAAATAATAAAAGATCCAAGAAAATTTATACATGCTTGTGATGGGTACTTGCTTACTACATTATTTTATGAGCCAAGTACTAGAACCAGATTTAGTTTTGAAGCTGCTATGAATAGATTAGGCGGAAGCGTAATCGGATTTTCAGAACCAAATGCTAGTTCAGTAGCTAAGGGAGAAAGTATTGCAGATACCATAAGAACTGTTGCATGCTATGCAGACATTGCTGTAATGAGACATCCTAAAGAAGGAGCACCACAGGTTGCAGCACAATATAGCGATATTCCCGTAGTAAATGCAGGGGATGGTGGACACCAACATCCAACTCAAACCTTAACTGATTTACTAACCATAAGAACCCTAAAGGGAAGACTAAATAATTTAACAATAGGTTGTTGTGGAGATTTAAAATTTGGAAGAACAGTACATTCGTTAATAAAAGCTTTAAGTAGATATGAAAACAACAAGTTCGTACTAATTTCACCTGAAGAATTAGAAATACCAGAGTATATAAAGAAAGAAGTCCTTAAAAAGAAAAACATAGAGTTCAAGCAAGTTAGAACTATGGAAGAAGCTATGAAGGAAATAGATATTTTATATATGACAAGGGTACAAAGAGAAAGATTTTTTAATGAAGAAGACTATATAAAACTTAAAGATACTTATATATTAGATAATGAGAAAATGAGCCTTGCAAAAGAAGATATGATAGTACTTCACCCATTACCAAGAGTAAATGAAATAGCATATGAAGTAGATAGTGACAATAGAGCTGTTTACTTTAAGCAAGCTAAGTATGGAATGTATGTGAGAATGGCATTAATACTAAAATTATTAGGAATTTACTAAGGGATATAAGGAGGAAGTAATATGTTAACTATAAACAGTATAAAAAACGGATTAGTAATAGATCATATAAAAGCTGGAGAAGGAATAAAAATATTTAACTTCTTAAATTTGGATAAAGCGGATTTCACTGTAGCACTTATAATGAATGCTAATAGTGATAAGTGTGGAAAGAAAGATATAATAAAAGTAGAAACTAGAATAGATATTGATTTTGAAATATTAGGAGTAATAGATCCTAATATAACTATAGATATAATTGAAAATGAGGAAATTAAGGAAAAAATCAAGCTTACACTTCCTGAAAAAGTTGAAAATGTTATAAAGTGCAAGAATCCTAGATGTGTCACATCTATAGAGCCTAACATAAATCACATACATTATTTAGTGGATGAAGAAACAAAGGAATATAGATGTCATTATTGTGATGATTTACAAAAGGTAACTTCATTATATTAATAGATAGGATTGGAGAATACTTATGGAAATTTGCATAAAGAATGGTACAGTAGTTGACTGGAGTGGAACCTTTGTAGGAGATGTCTATATAAAGGACGGAGTAATTTGTGAGCTAGGAAGAAATCTCATAAAGGATTGTAAAACTATAGATGCAACAGGAAAGATAGTAATGCCTGGCTTTGTAGATTTACATGTGCATTTTAGGGATCCGGGACTTACACATAAGGAAGATATACAATCAGGTTCTCATGCTGCAGCTAAAGGTGGATATGTAATGGTAAACCTTATGGCAAATACAAATCCAGTATGTAGCGATATGGATACAGTTAATTATGTTATAAATAGGGGTAAGGAAGTAGGACTAATAGATATCAATCAAGTTATATCTATAACTAATGAGTTTAGTGGAAATGACATAAGCCATCTAGATAAATTAAAAAAAGGTGATATTAAAGTAATATCAGAAGATGGAAAAGATGTTATGCACAGCGAAATCATGTTAAATGCTATGATTAAGGCTAAAGAGAAGGATATAACCGTTATGTGTCATTGCGAGAATCATAATTTATCTAATATAGATATGAGACTAGCGGAAAATACTATGACTTGGAGAAATATAACTTTAGCAAAACATGCAGGATGTAAAGTTCATTTTGCCCATGTAAGTACTAAAGAATCTATGGAATATATAATTAAAGCAAAGCAAAAGGGTCATAAAGTTACTTGTGAAGTATCTCCCCATCATATAGCTTTAACAAATGACCTGGAATATAGGGTGAATCCACCTCTTAGAGAAAAGGAAGATATAGAATATTTAATCCATGCTATAAAAGATGGATATGTGGATAGCATTGCTACAGATCATGCACCTCATACTGAAGAAGATAAGAGAAAGGGAGCTCCAGGAATCTCAGGAATAGAGACGGCCTTTGGAGTTTCTTATACAAAGCTTGTAAAGTCAGGTCACATGGATTTAAGTAAACTAAGTGAAGTTATGAGCAAGAGACCTAGTGAAATACTAGGAGTTAATAAGGGTCAAATTGATATAGATTATGATGGAGACTTAGTAATACTAGACTTAGAAAAAGAATATGAGATACGTAAAGAAGAATTCTTATCAAAAGGAAAAAATACTCCATTTAATGGGATGAAAGTATATGGAGAAGTGTTAACTACCATAAAAGGTGGGAAGGTTGTTTATAGAAAATAATAAAGTGAGGAAGTGCCATATGATTATAGACAGACTATTTGAGACAATTGCAGAAAAGGGACATGTATGTGTGGGACTAGACACAGATATATCATATATACCAGAAAGTTTTATTAAAAAATTCGAAAATATAGGAGATGCAATTTTTGAGTTTAATAAAGCTATAATAGATGAAACTATAGATCACGTAGCTTGCTATAAACCACAGATAGCATATTATGAAGCTTATGGATTAGAAGGACTAAGAGCATATTCAAATACTTTAAAATATATAAAGAAAAGAGGAGCAATATCTATAGGAGATATAAAAAGAGGAGATATTGCGAAAACAGCTGAGATGTATGCTAAAGCACACTTTGCAGGAGAGTTTGAAGCTGATTTTATAACTCTAAGTCCATATATGGGATTAGATAGTATAGAGCCATACTTACCGTATATTGAAAATAATGAAAAGGGAGTTTTTGTGCTGATAAGAACTTCAAACAAGGGAAGCAAGGATATTCAATATATAGAAACTAAGGGTGGTAGAAAAGTATTTAATGTAGTAGGAGAAACTATAAATAGTTTAGGTAAAGATTATATGGGTAAATATGGATATAGTTCTATAGGTGGAGTTATAGGATGTACTCATGTAGATGAAGGTATAGAAATAAGAAATGCCTTAGATAGTACATTCTTCTTAATACCGGGATATGGTGCTCAAGGTGGAAAAGCAGAAGATGTAGCCCTTTATCTTAAGGATGGAAATGGAGGCGTTGTTAACTCTTCAAGAGGTATAATGCTTGCATACAAAGGAAAGGCAGACGGTGAAGAAAATTTCGCTAAATATGCAAAGGAAGAAGTTATTAGAATGAAAAATGAAATTTTAACAGCTATAGAAAATTTAAAGAAATAAACTATAAATACAGTTAATGCCATACAACTTTATTGTATGGCATTATATTAGAATAAGTTATTAGGAGCAGTAGAATGAAAAAAGATAATTATGAATATAAAGTGTGTAAGGTAATAGAAAATAAAGAAGTTGCTAAAGGGATATTTAAATTATCTATAGAGGGAGAGTTTCAAGGAAACCCTGGACAGTTTTATATGCTAAGATCTTGGGAAAAGGAACCTATATTATGGAGACCTATTAGCATTCATAATATAACATCAAATTCTATAGAATTCTTATATCAGCTAGTTGGAGAAGGGACAAAGCTATTAAGTAATCTTATACCAGGACAAGATGTTAAGGTTATGGGTCCACTAGGAAATGGCTTTGATTTAGAAGATATAAAAGGAAAGGTTGCAGTAGTATCAGGTGGTATTGGAGTAGCTCCTATGAGATACCTAGTAGATAGTATAAAGAATTCCGAAGTTCATGTATTTGCTGGGTTCAGAGATGAAGTTTATGGGGTAGAAGAAATAAATGCGTTAGATGTATCAGTAAAGGTGTCTACAGAAGATGGTAGTGTTGGACATAAAGGGTATGTAACAGAGCTATTTAATCCTAAAGATTATGACTTAGTTTTATGCTGCGGCCCAGAGATTATGATGTATAGAGTAATTAATATGTGCAAGGAAGTAGGTACAAAGATATATATATCAGAAGAAAAGAAGATGGCTTGTGGAATAGGAGCTTGTCTTGTATGTACATGTAAAACTGTTAATGGAAATAAAAGAACATGTAAAGATGGTCCAGTATTTAATGGATTAGATTTAGAGTTTTAAAGGAGAAGTTATGCTTAAGGTAAATATTTGTGATAAAGAATTCAAGAATCCAATAATGACGGCATCAGGTACCTTTGGATTTGGGGATGAGTACAGTAAGTTTTATGACATAGCTGAACTTGGAGGAATCTGTAGTAAGGGTTTAACATTAAATGAAAGACAAGGTAATGATGGAATAAGAATTAAGGAAACCACAGGTGGAATGCTTAATAGTGTAGGACTTCAAAATCCAGGAGTAGATAAGTTTATAAAAGATGAACTTCCAAAGATGAAGGAATATAACACTAATATAATAGCCAATGTTGGTGGAGCTACAGTAGAAGAATATATAAGTATAATTGAAAAGTTAAATCAAGTTGATGTAGACATCATAGAGCTTAACATTTCATGCCCAAATGTAAAACATGGTGGTATGGCTCTAGGAATAAAATCAAAGGTTGCCTATGAGGCAGTAAAGGAAGTAAAAAGGATATGCAAAAAACCTTTAATGGTAAAGTTATCTCCTAACGCTGAAAATATAGTAGAAATGGCATTAAGTTGCGAAGAAGCTGGAGCAGATGCACTATCATTAATAAATACTTTTCAAGGAATGTCTATAGATTATAAAAAAAGAAAAGCTGTATTTGATAATACATATGCTGGATTCTCTGGGCCAGCAGTAAAGCCTATGGCCCTAAGGATGGTCCATCAAGTATGTAGGGTGTGTAAAGTACCTGTAGTTGGTCTTGGAGGTATTACTAATTGGGAAGATGCTATAGAGTTTATAATGGCTGGTGCTACAGGAATTCAAATAGGAACAGCTAACTTTATAAATCCTTTTGCTCCAATAGAAATTATAAAGGGGATAGAGAAATTTTTAGTAAAAGAAAATATTAAGGATATTAGTGAAATTAGAGGAATAGTATAGGAGGAAAATATTATGGAAAATAAAGTTGTAGATATATTAGTTCAGTGTGAGGCATTATTAGAAGGACATTTCTTACTATCATCAGGTAAACATAGTAATAGATACTGTCAGTGTGCAAAACTACTACAGTACCCAGATAAGGCAGCACAGGTGTTAGAGTCAGTTACAAATCAAGTTAAAGATTTAGATATAGATATGTTAGTAGGTCCTGCTATGGGAGGAATAATAGTTGCTTATGAGTTAGCAAGACAACTAGGAAAGCCAGGTATATTTACTGAAAGAAAAGACGGTGTAATGACATTAACAAGAGGTTTTGAAATTAAGCCAGGACAAAGAGTTTTAATTACAGAAGACGTAGTTACAACAGGAAAATCTACTATGGAAGTTGTAGAAGTACTAAAGGGGTTAGGTGCAGAAGTTCTAGGTGTATGTTGTATAGTTGATAGAAGAGTTGAAAATTGTGCATTAAATCTTCCAGTTTATAGTGCATGCAAGTTAGAAATAGAGAGCTTCGATAAGGAAGAATGTCCACTATGTAAAAAGGATATACCTTATGTAAAACCAGGTAGCAGAAATATTAAATAATTAAACAAATTAGACTAGAATTCACCTTACTTATAGATTTTATATAGTGAGGTGAATTTTTTATAGAAAATCTTGAAAATAAATTTTATATTATAACTGATAATTATAGTCATAAATTATACAATAGGATAATATTATATATCATTAATTAACAACTGGTGTAAGGAGAAAGCAAATATGATTAATGATGTTCCTAGTATTATATATGATAAAAATAAAAATCCCATTAGAGTTATAAAGTCAACAAGAATATTCTTTAAGGAGTACGGAAGAGTTGGATATGTATTTCATGTTGAGAGTGAGGAAAGAATAACTAGTATAAGTGAATTTGACTTAGTTGAAAGCAATGGAAATTTTGTTATTACAAAAGAGATATTTGAGAACTTAGATACGGTATAAGAGATATAGATATGATTTAGAATAGGAATATACTTATAAGCCAAACTATATATAGTTATTTATTATGAATTCTATAGAGTATAGAAACTAAATTAATATAATTATATATAGGAGGATATAAGATGAAAGGAAAAATAAATGATATATTGTTATTTGTTGTAGTATTATTAATTATAGTAACAGTAGTACTTATGGGGTGTAATAGTGATAGTAAGAAAAGTGATACTGTTGGAGCTGGCCCTACTATAGAAGATATGAGGGATGAACCTATAGCTAAAGAACAGGAAATTAGAAATGCTATATCCACCTGCGAGAAAATTATGGCAAAGGTTGAAGAAATTCCAGAAATAAAATCTTCTGTAACCTTTATAAACCATGAATCTGTATTAGTTGCATTAAAGCTAAATGAAAACTATAATAATATATCACCTGAATTGCGGATGAAAGTTGAGAAAATAGTGAAGGATATTTATTCTAATGCTAGAACCATAGCCATAAGTGATGATGAATATGTATATGAGTCAGTATCTAAATTGTTGAAGTCTTTTAAGGAGAATAAGCCATTTGAAGAATTTAAGAAGGATTTAGAAGAGATTCTAGAGAGTATGTAATAAATGTTTTAAAAAGTCCAAGGTTGAATTTTAATACCTTGGACTTATATTTTTTCATATACCTTATTGTATAAGTTAAATTTTACTTATTAAGCATATAGATTGAGAGGAAATTCCTTCTTCAATGCCAGTAAAACCAAGACCTTCTTCAGTAGTAGCTTTAACATTAATTTGTTCTATAGAAATGCTTAATGCTTCACTAATATTTTTTCTCATAGATGTAATATAAGGAGCCATTTTAGGACGCTGAGCAATTATTGTTGCATCTATGTTATCTATTTTATAATTATTCTTAATTAATAAGACTCTAACTTCATTAAGAAGTTTAACACTCGAAATACCTTTAAATTTAACATCAGTATCTGGAAAGTGTTTTCCTATATCACCAAGTGCTGCAGCACCTAGTAAACTATCCATAATTGCATGAATTAAAACATCAGCATCTGAATGACCTAAAAGTCCAAGGGTATGTGGAATTTTTACTCCACCAATAATTAAATCTCTACCGGGAACTAACTTATGTACATCATATCCTAAACCAACTCGCATATATAAACCTCCAATGATTAATAAATCATATATTAAATTAATATGTTAAACTAAGTTTAACACATTTTAATTATTATTATCTATTAGAAAGACAAAATATTTAAGTATGTAAACAACCAAACTCCTTAGTAATGTTGTCTAAATAAAAAAGTTATAAACAAGTTATTCACATAACTGTTGATAATGTTGATAACATTTCATATACTTATAAGGGATATACGGAGCTTAAAGAGGAAATTATAGAGAAATAAGATGAAAATGTGTATATTAACATTAAATTCACTAAGTTATAAACAGGATACCTGTGGATAATGTTGATAATATGGACAAGTTAATAATTTATATGGTATAAATGTTCTCATTTGAATTGTCGACAAATTTTTATTAACAATGTATGTTAATAAAAATTTATGTAGAAATATAGTATTGAAAATATTACAAAATATGATATAATTTTATATGTATTTACAAAGAGTTAAAATACTCTAAATATTTTATATTAGTTATGTAAATGTATACAAAGACCAATAGACCATTCTGTATATCATTTATTAAGTATTAATTTTATTAGAAAATGTGGAGGATTTAAAATGAAAAGAATAATTGCATTAGTATTAACAGCAACTATAGGTTTAGCGCTAGTAGGTTGCGGATCAAAACCTAATAATTCAGATGATTCAACAGCTAAAACTACTGAGCAAGCGTCTACTGAAAAAGAAAGTACAGAATTAACAGAAGTTACTTACGAGAGTTTTGAATCACTATTAAACAGTTTTGCTAACAAAGAGTATTACTATAATGAATTAAACACTTTAAAATTACTTTCTGATGAAGATGAAGCTGCATACACAAAAAAAGCAGAAGAAGAGCTTGATAAAGTACTAGCTGATAAGAAAATAGACAAATCTAAGGCAAAGATATATCAATATTATAGAAATGCAAATGGAAAAAAAGATCAAGTTGCATATGTAATTACTTATGGAGATAACAATACTGCAGAGAAGATATATGAAGTTTATTCAGATGTATCTGATGATTATGAAATAACTTTTAAAGAAGTGAAAGAAAATAGTGACATAATGGCAAATAAACAATTTGCAGAATTATTTAAAGGTGAATTTTAATTTAAATAGAAAATAAAAAAAGAAGGAGATAAAAATGATTATCTCTCTTCTTTTTTATTTACCTTTATTTGCGTTAAGTTAACTTTATATGGTACCTATTGAATCTTTAGTAAGATTAATGATTGTAGATATTTCTTCAGAACTTAAATAGCGCCATTTTCCAGTAGCAAGATTACTTAAGGACACATTCATAATTCTAATACGTTTAAGGCTAGTTACTTTGAAGCCTAAGTATTCGCACATTCTTCTAATTTGTCTATTTAGTCCTTGGGTTAAAATTATATTAAAAGTACATTTACCAATTTTTCTAACTTTACATTTCTTTGTCACAGTACCTAGTATAGGAATTCCATTTTCCATTGCATTAATAAATTCTCTTGTAATAGGCTTATCAATAGAAACAACATATTCTTTTTCATGGTTATTTCCTGCACGTAATATTTTATTTACCATGTCTCCGTCGTTAGTTAGAAATATTAATCCCTCAGAAGGTTTATCAAGACGTCCTATAGGAAATATTCTTTCGGGATAGTTAATAAAGTCAATTATATTTCCCTTAACATGAGTTTCCGATGTGCATGTAATTCCTACAGGTTTATTAAGAGCTATATACACTTTATTTGACTTAGGTTTAATAGTTTTTCCATCAACTACTACAGTATCAGTAGGACTAACTCTTGTTCCAAGGGTAGCTAAAACACCATTTATATATACATTACCAGATTCAATAAACTTATCAGCTTCTCTTCTAGAACAAATCCCGCTTTCGCTTATGTACTTATTAAGTCTAAGTAAGTTTTCATTATCCATATAGTTATATCACCACCTAGCATAAGACTTAATGAATGTTAGTTATTATATAATTACTTACATTCACTTTAAATTTATTGTATAATTACAGCATAATATCAATGTTATTAGTATTATACAATATAATGGATATTATATAAATAAAATTTTAGAGGATATAAATGCTTCAATAAAACAAAAAACATTATATAAATAGTAAGTATAATATATTAATCAATAATAAGAGCATTATCATTTCTATTAACTATAACTTTATAATTAAATTTTGAAGCATATTTCTTAAAGTTATCAAAATTAAGAGGCTCTCTTTTATTATCCTTAGTTATATATATAACTATACTTCCAGGTGAATACTCATCGCATTGAGGAATTAATTCTTCTTTTAATGCAGAATCAAGTAAAAGATTTAAACCTAAATTTAATTCATTTCCTTTTAGTGAACTTAAACTTTCTAATCCTATAGTAGATCCACTAGAATCTGTAATTCTAACTATCTTATTTCTGTTTATACCTATTTTGATATTTGAATCTAAAGAAAGTATTATATTAGCTCTAGGTGAAAAGAAAATGAAATATATACAACTTAATACCAATACACAAATAGATATTAGTATTATAAATACTTTTATAAGGTTTGACCTATCTACGTATATAGTACCTTCATAAATGTTGCCTTTAATAGGAGCTTTATCATTTCGTTCTAAGGTAACAAATTCTTTGTTATTTGTTACTACATAAACTTTATCATCATCAAAGTTAATTACTTTACCAGATTTTCGCATATAAATACCTTCCATTAACTAATTAAATTTATTTACAATATAAGCTTATTTTACAATATAATTTTAAAATATTAAAGCAAAAGTGATTAATATTATATTATAATATTATATAATATTTAGGGAAAATATGTTTGAATATTCAGTATATAGAGAGTATAATTTATACTAATGGATAAAATAAAGGAAATTAATGTTTTCTTATAACCTTGGGGGAGGGGTAATATGAATAAAAAAAGGATGTTATTTATAAGTACAATAATTGTATTTTTAATAATACTAATTGGTAATTTTTTTAATAATTACAATTTACTAAAACAACCACCATCCGAAAAATGGAGTAAAGAAGTAAAAATAGGAAGTGGGTTAGGAAAGAATACACCATTAATTATAAAAGAAGAAAATCGGTTACTTGTAGCATATGAAGATACTAAAAAGATTAAAATATGTGAAACAGATTTAAATGGTAAAGAAATAAAGACTACAGAGTATGCTGTGGAAGAAGAATTACTTAAGAATTTAATGTTTACTAAAACGGATAATGGATATGCATTGATTTATAACTCATCTAAATCAAGTATAGATTATTTAGAAAGGCTAGTTCTAGATGAGGGATTAAATTTGGTAAAAAAAGAAACAGAAGAAGAAATTACATTTACTGAGCAAATTGATAGTGAAAATATAGTTTTAGCCTATAAAGATAAAATTAAGGTAGTAAACACAGTATCAAATGAGAATGTAGAAATTCCAGTAGAAAATTTACGTATGATTACTGCCAATAAGAGTAAAGATGGTCTTTTAGTATGTTACTTAGAGGGGGAGCAATTATTTAAAGCATTTACAGTTAAAGATGGAAAGGCATCAGAACCATTTCTTATTAAAAAGATAATTAAGGCTGATAAAATTACTTATGGTGAAATGTCATTGTCTTCAGATGGAGAAAATGGATATTTACTTATTGAACAATATGTTAGAAATGAATACTCTTCCACGGAAGTAATGCAGTTTCCTATAAATGGAGGAGAAGGACAGATTAGTACGCTTGTAGTTGATAAATCAAAATACATTGTAAATACTAAAGGATCATACTCAGAAAATGGTGCAAAATTTTATGCAACTATGGGAGTAGCTTTTGGTAAAAAGGAATTTCAAAAGGCTATAGTTTCTTTCGAAATTAAAAATGGTGAAGTTTCAAATGTAGAGAAGCTAACTAGACTAAGAGAATTATGTATTCATCCATATAATGATAAAGATTATATAGCATTCCTTAGCTTTGAAAAGGAAGGGCTATATAATGTCAATATAGCATCTAGTAATGCGGAGTTCAAGGATGCCAATAATGGACCTCGTAGGGATGAAATGGTAAGCTCTCTTGGATATGTATTAGAAGGCTTCATGTTTAGTATATCCTATATTGTAATAATAGGATTTAGATGGATAATTCCTGCTTTAGTTTTAACGGGAATAGTATCTTTTTTTGATTACAAATTTGACGATAAAAAGAAGCGGTATATGTATATTATATTAGCAGCTATTACTGTAATAATAAAAACATATACTATAAATAAAATTTTTTATATGCAATATTCACATATGTTACCTACGATTTTAGCATCAACATTCGTAGGCATATTGATAAGCTTTTTAATTGGACTAGTTGCATATGCATATGGATATTTTGTATATATAGATGACCTTGAAAGTATATTTCTAGGTAAGTTTAGTATATTCATGTTAATTGACGCATTGCTTACATTAATGGTATTTGTACCACTTATAATATAATAAATACAGTTTAATTAGTACTTAAAAAAGAGAATATTTCCTATAATTAATTGAAATAATTTCTTAAGTTTATACAAAATATATCCAAGCTATATAGGGATTTAAGGAGATGGATAAATGAAAAGGAAAAAAATCATTTTATTTTCTCTTATTATAGTGACGTGTATATTGATACTGATTGGAAGCTATAAGGAGAACTATAACTTAGAAATACAACCACCATCTAAAACATGGAGCAAGGAAGTAAGTATAGGAACTGCAACAACGAAAAATGCTCCAGTAATTTTGAAAGACGAGAATAGAATAATTGTAGCATATGAAAATAATAAAAATCTTAATATTGTTGCGACAAATACTATAGGAGAAGTTTTACAAACTAAAGAATATGAAGTAAATGAAGAATTAATTAACAATGTATTACTTACTAAAAGTGTAGATGGGTATATATTGATGCTTAACTCTATAGTAGATGAAGAAGGATACTTATTAAAAATATATGTGGATAAGGATTTAAATGAGGTTAACAGAGAAAATATTAAAGGGATAAAAAGTACGTATCAATTAGATAATAACAATATAATAGTTGCCTACAATGATAGACTAGAGCTAATAAATACATTAGAAGATAACGCTGTATCTATTCCAGCAAAGACTATAGACATGCTTTCAGCATGTAAGAATAAAGAAGGATTTTTAATATGTTATATGGAAGATAACTCATTTATTAAGGCATTTACTTTTAATGAAGACAAGGTTTCAGAACCTATACTAGTGAAAGAAATAGCTAAAAATAATAGAGTTACTTATAAGAATATGTCATGTTCTTCAGATGGAGAAAATGGCTATACAATGTTTGAGCAATATGTAAAAGGTGAACTTCACTCTTGTAGGTTATTTGAATTTCCAATAACTGGAGGTGAGGTTAAGGAAAGTAAACCAAGAATTAATGAATCAAATGAACTAATAAATGCTATAGGAACTTACTCTGATGAAGAAGGTGGGAAATTTTATACTATAATAGACAATTATTATGGAAAGAAAGAATCAAGAAGAGGAATAGCATCTTTTGTTGTAAAGGATGGTAAAATAAATAAGGTTGAGCCAGTTACAAGAACAAGAGGAGTGTGCATTAATCCTTATATAAATGAGAATTATATAAGTTACTTAAGTTTTAGAGATGAAGATTTATATGATGTTGTGATAGCATCAACAGATGAAGAATTTAAAGCTGTAAATAATTTGCCAAGAGATTCGGAGAAAAAAAGTGCTATTACTTATACCGTTGAGGGGCTGATGAATAGCTTTGCGTATATAATAATTGTTGGATTCCCATGGATAGCTATAGGCTTAGTTTTAAGTGGAGTGGTTACATTTTTAGATTATAAGCTATCTCATAAAAAAAAGAAGATTGCATATTTAATAGTAGCGGCACTAACAACTTGTGTAAAGAACTTTATTATAATAAAAATGTTCTATGTGAAATATGCATATATGTTGCCATCTGCTATAGCTCCTGTTTATATTGGTGTCATCATATGTACATTAATAGCAGTTATAACATATAGCTATGGATACTATAGTTATACAAGTGAGTTTGAAGGTATATTTATATCAAAATTTGCTTTAAGTTTATTAATTGATGCATTATTAACTTTAATGATATATGCTCCACTAATAGTATAAAAAATTTAAACCGTCATATCTATTTTAAGCTTTTAGCAGTTATAGATATGACGGTTTATTTAATAATTATATTTGTATTAATTTATAATCATAATATTTTATTACACTCACTAAAAGGGTCTACATATTAACTAAAATATCTGTTTATAGCATAGGAGATAGTAGTCTAGATATAGCTTCCTTGAATTTAATTAGTAGAGATCTGTTAGCGTAATGTTCAGATGTAAGTAAAGTGCTTTGCAATATATCTGCTTCAAAGGCTTTATCAACCTCTGAAGTAGTTCTTGTGCTATATATTATGGCGTTAACTTCAAAGTTTAGATTAAAACTACGTATATCCATGTTAGCAGTTCCTATAGTGCACATTTTTCCATCTATCGATACCATTTTGCTATGAATGAATCCATTGTCATAGGTGTAGCATTTAGCACCACATTCTACAAGTTCCCAAATATAAGACTTAGATGCCCAATAAATAAATGGATGATCTGGCTTGCAAGGTATTATAATTTTAACATCTACTCCAGATAGGCATGCTATTTTAAGAGCTGTTAAGATACTTTCATCTGGAATAAAATATGGAGTTTCGATATAAATGGAATTTTCAGCTTTGTTTATTAGTTTAAGGTAAGTATTTCTTATACTACACCACTCAGAATCTGGACCACTAGAAATTATTTGAACAGCAGTATTATCTATATATTGTTTTCTAGGAAAATATTTTTCTTCCATAAAAAAGTCTTTTTTGCTTGCAAAACGCCAATCCATTAAAAATCTTACTTCTAAATAATTTACAGAGTCACCTTGAAGGTGAAGATGAGTATCTCTCCAAAAACCAAATTTTTTAGATAATCCTAAATATTCATCTCCTACATTTAAACCTCCTACAAAACCATGTTCTCCATCTACAACACATATTTTTCTATGATTTCTATAGTTTATTCTCACATTTATATAGGGTATAAAAGGTGGAAAGAAGCAATATACTTCTCCTCCAGCTTTTATCAATGGATCAAAAAAGTGCTTTTTATTATGAATACAGCCCATACCATCGTAAAGTAGTTTAACTTCAATGCCTTCCTTCACTTTTTCAACTAAAAGATTTAGTATTTCAGTGCCCAAATTATCATCATTAAAGATATAGTATTGAATATGAATAAAATTTTTCGCATTCTTTATAGAATCTATCATGATAGGAAATTTTTCGTTTCCATTATTAAGAATATCTACTTTATTATTAGTAGTAACAATAAAGTTATCACTATATAGATTTAAATTTATTACATCATGATATTCTTTTAATAGAGAGTTATTATTTACTATAGTTTTGTCGCTGAGAAGGCGCTTCTGTTCTTCAGAGAATTGCATAAGAACAGACTCTTCTTCCTTTTTTAAAACAAAGAACTTTTTACGACGAAGATTTTGACCAAAGAATAAATACATTATGAAACCAATAAATGGTATGAATAACATTATCATAAGCCACGTCCAAGTATTACTAGTATTTCTTTTTTCAAATATAATTACAATTATGGCAAAAGCAATATTTACTACAAATATAAGGTTTATAATATTTAGAAAAACAGTATAATTATCCATAAAAACTCCTCATTATAATATAATAATTAAATTTTAGCATAACATATAAAAAATACATATAAAAAACTCTAAAAACTATATAATTATTATAATAATAAAAGTATAATTGAAATTAGTGTTTGCAACATGTACAAATCTATGCTATAAAACTAATGTAACATAAATAATATAGTATAGCATAAAATAAGTGGGAGGACAAAATGAAGGATTTTTTTAACAAAAGCGAACTAAAAAATTATCTAATAATAATGATTGGTATAACAATACTGGCTATAGGAATAAATGTATATTATTCACCACAGCATTTAGTTACCGGAGGGATATCAGGGTTAGCTATCATATTAGATTATGTATTTAGCATTCCATTATGGCTAACTAATGTAATTGTAAACATACCACTATTTATAGTTGGAATAAAAATAAAAGGGATGGATTTTGCAAAAAAATCTATATTTGGAGCAGCTTATGTATCTGTTGCCCTTTGGTATACTAGTTTTATTCCACCAGTTCAATCTGACTTATTGATATCAAGCGTATTTGGAGGTCTTTTTATAGGTACTGGAGTTGGCTTAGTATTAAGGTCATCTGCATCAACAGGAGGTACAGATTTACTTGCAATAATTATAAAACACTATTTAAATAAAGTACCTATAAATCAAATAATGATGTGTATAGATGGAATGATAATATTGGTAGGTTTATTTGTTTTTGGAGTAGAAAAGGCCATGTATGCATTAATATCTATCTTTATAGTTTCTAAAGTAGTAAATACCTTAGTAGAGGGAGTAAACTACTCTAAAGAAGTACATATAATCTCGGAAAAATCAAATGAAATAGCACAAGAATTAATGAGACATTTAAATAGAGGAATAACTAGCATAAATGGTAAGGGCGTGTATACTGGAAAAAGTAAAGATATATTGTATATTGTATGCTCTACAGAAGAATTAATTGAGCTTCAAAGAATTGTAAAAGAAGTAGATAAGGAAGCTTTTATAATAATAAATGATGTGAGAGAAGTCGTAGGTAGGGGATTTACGCAACCACAATATGATGAATATAAAGAAGAAAAATAGGATATTTTAGAAGGATTTAGAAACCAAGTATAGAAACTATTTAAGTATAGAATGTATAACCAGATATATTCAGTGCTGAAAGGATAGGTGATTAATATGAATATAAAAGTGGAGAACTTAAAAAATGTTCAATCACATAATAATTCCAGGGGTATATTCTTATTTGAAGATTATATGGAGTTACAACAAGGATTTCCATGTGATAAATTAAATAATATCCTTAGTTGCTTAAGTGAAAACAAAGAGTTTATTGGCAAAAAAGGAGATGCATATACATTAACTAGTGTAGAAGCTGGATCTGTACAAAAAACTATACTTGTAGGTCTTGGTGAAAAGGAAAAGTGTAATGTAGATAATGTTAGAAATAATACTTCTAAACTAATTAAGGAGACTATTAAACAAAGAATAAAAGTTCTAGATTTACATGTAAAATCTATGGATTGTTGTTGTAACTATGAAAAGGTTAAGGCTATAACTGAATCCATAATAATGACTACTTATAATTTTGATAAATATAAAAGTGATAAAAAAGAAGTACCACTGGAAGAAGTAAGAATTATATTCCATGAGGAACAAGATTTAGCTAAGTTAAATGAAGCTGTAGGAGAAGGAAAACTACTTGCAGAAGGAAATTTAATATCGAGGGAGCTTGTAAATGAGCCTGCTAACATTTTAACTCCAGATGCATTATCTAGAAAAGTTCAGCAGTTAGGTCTTGAGTATGGATTCCAAGTTGAAATATATAATAAAGAAGAAATTGAGAACTTGGGTATGGAGTCATTCTTATCTGTAGGAAAAGGTTCTTCAAATGAGCCTAAGTTAATAGTCATGAGATACATGGCTGATACTGATAATAAAGATAATATATTAGGACTTGTAGGTAAAGGATTAACCTTTGATGCAGGTGGATATTGCCTAAAAACTCCAGGTAGTATGTGGACTATGAAGAGTGATATGGGTGGAGCAGGGGCTGTTATTGGTGCCATGTCTACCATAGCAAGGAAAGGATTAAAGAAAAACATTGTAGCTGTAGTGGCTGCTTGTGAGAATTTAATTTCAGGAGATGCATATAGACCTGGAGATATAATTAACACTATGAATGGTAAAACCATAGAAATTATAAATACAGATGCTGAAGGTAGATTAACTCTAGTAGATGCAGTTACTTATATAATAAGAAAAGAGAATGCAACTAAGGTAGTTGATATAGCTACTCTTACTGGTGCTGTAGGTGGTGCTATAGGAAGTGCAGCTACAGGAGTTGTAACTAATGATGATGAATTCTATTCACTTTTAGAGGAAGCATCTTTAGGGTGTGATGAAAGAGTTTGGAGATTCCCAACCTTTGATGAATATAAAGAAAAAATAAAAACTGGTAATGCAGACTTAGTTAATTCAACTGGCCCTGTAGGAGCAGGTGCAATTACAGCAGGGTTATTTATTGGTGAATTCGTAGAAGATAAGCCATGGTTACACCTTGATATTGCAGCTACAGCTTTTGCATCACAAACACCAAATAGAGAATATTTCTCAAAAGGTGCAACAGGAGTAGGGTCAAGATTATTATATGAAATTGCTAAAAGATATTAGTAAACATAAAAAACCTGTGTAAACACAGGTTTTTTTTATGTAAATATTTAATTATAAGATACCCTCATTTTTAAGAACAGATTCAATTTCTTGGACTTTCTTAGCAAGAGAAATAAAGTTTTCTTTTATCATATCCTCAGATGCAGAATTAAACTTAATATTTTCTTCTAACTTTTCAATAGTAGAAAGTGCTTCATCAATTTCTTTTTGTGCTTGCATTAAATTAGTTTCATTCATAAAAAATCTCCTTTAATTGTTTAATTTAATCTATACATTAAATGTTATCATTGAGAAGATTTAAATTCAACTATAAATTTATTGAAATGAGTTATAGGAGTTAGCATAAGACTTATCAATTTTGCTACTATGAAGGGAATATACTTCTCCATTAACTAAATCAACAACTTCCACAAGACCGGAATTATCATAAACTTTTCTAATGAATAACTCTCTATTGTTATAATAACCAGTAGCTCCAGGGTTTTGATTTTTCATTTCTATTACTTCATTTAAATCCATAATGTACCTCCTAATATGATTTTTAATAGTTTTCCCTAAATTAACAGTTTTTATGCCAAAGAAGGTAAAGATAAGAATTTTCTATAAAATAAAAAAGCTAAATATTATTTGGAACAAGCACATATACATTACATATAAATATATATTTATTTAAGATATGGGAGAGTTTATATGATAAATGTAATATGGTTCGGAATTTTATTTATAGGTATAGCTTTTGGTTTGATTACAGGAGATGGAGAGCTTTTATCTAAAACTATAGTATCAACTACATCAGATACAGTTAAGCTTATCATAGAGCTATTAGGAATGATGTGCCTTTGGTGTGGGGTAATGAAAATTGCGGAGAGAAGTGGACTTACAGACAAATTAGCCAGATTGTTAAAACCTATTCTCAGAATAATATTTAAAGAAGCAGGAAAAGATGATAAGGCTTTAGGAGCTATAGTTATGAATCTTACAGCTAATATGTTTGGATTATCTAATGCAGCGACCCCTTTTGGTATAAGAGCTATGGAGGAAATGGATAGGATAAATGGTCATAAAGATGTAGCAAGCAACGATATGGTACTATTTCTAGTGTTAAATGCAGCATGTATTCAGTTTGTACCAACTACGGTTGTTTCTATTAGAGCTGCATTTAATTCTGGAAATCCAGGTTCAATAATCCTTCCAGCACTATGTACCACAACCTTTGCATCTATACTTGGAATTATTCTATGCAAGTTTTTACAAAGGTACTTTTAAAGGAGGGATATATCATGGAAAATATATTTAATTATTTATTAAAGGGGATAATTCCAATAATTATAGGTTCTGTTGTACTATATGGTATTATTGCTAAGGTAAAAGTATATGAATGTTTTGTAGAAGGTGCTAAGGAAGGAATAAATGTATGTGTAAGGATTTTCCCTTATCTTTTAGCTATGCTTATAGCAGTAAATTGCTTTAGAGCTTCAGGGGCAATGAATTATGTTATAAACTTGATAAAGCCAGCTGTTAATGTGGTAGGTATACCTCCAGAAATTGTTCCATTAATATTTATAAAACCATTGTCAGGGAGTGGAGCGATTGGAGTTTTCACCGATATAGTAAAAAACTATGGACCGGATTCTTTCTTAGGATTTTTATCATCCATAATAATGGGTGGTACAGAAACTATATTTTATACTATCACTGTGTATTTTGGAGCTATAGGCATAAAGAAGGTAAGACACAGTTTATGGGTAGCTTTAATAGTTGATTTTTGTGCAGTACTCCTAGCAGTTAATTTAGCTGTAATGTTAATGAGATAAACAAAACTGCCTAATAAAGTATGCTAATGTTCTTTATTAGGCAGTTTTAATATATAGATTATTAATATTTTAGTCTAGATTTGATATGTGACTATTTATGGGCTTTAGCTTCTTTACATAGAACACATAAAGAAGAAGTCCATCTATAGACCATTGAATAAGACATATAATCCAGAATACTGTTATTGATGTACCTAGTAGATAAATGAATATGAATACTAGTGGAAGTCTTATAAACCAAGAGGTTATGAAGGCTATAATAAATGGAGTTTTAGTATCACCATAACCTTTGAAAATTCCGCCTACTATCATTGACAGTGCCATGGCAGGTTGTTCTGCAGCAGCTATCATTAAACAAGTGGCTCCAAGAGAAATAACTTCAGTATTACTACTATCTATAAACATTTTAATAAGTTGCACTGGGAATAGTAAGAATAGTAATGTAAAAATACCCATTACACCTATCCCTAAAATCATAGCCGTACGACCATATTCTCTGGCTTTTTTATAGTCACCTTCACCAACTTTATTTCCAACTAGGGTTGTAGCAGCAACAGCAAATCCCCATCCAGGCATAAAAGAAATAGATTCTAAGGTCAAAGTGATTTGGTTAGCAGCAAAGGCGATGGTGCCAAGATGCATAATCATCATACTTGTAAAAAGTCTAGCTAAGCTATAGGCAGCTTCTTGCATTCCAGCAGGTATAGATAAAGCAGTAATATTTTTTATTCTAGCACCACTGAATTTCTTTAAGTATTTAAATTCAATTTTTATTAGAGATTTTTTATAGGTATATATAGCTGAATAAATAAATCCTGATATATTAGCTATAGTTGTAGCAATGGCAGCACCTTTAACTCCAAGCTCTGGGAAACCAAGCAAACCAAAGATTAATATAGTATCTAATGAAAGGTTAACTACAAGCATAACAATAGAAACAATCATTGGAGTTTTAGTATTTCCATAGGATCTATTAACGGCATTTAACATACTAGATAACATATTAAATGGTAGTCCAATACATACAATGTTTATATAAGTAGTACCTAATCCTATTATGCTTGGCTCAGCACCAGCAAGGACTAATAATTTTTTGCTAAATAAAAAGATAAATAGTGTAGTAGCCATACTTACTAAGAAACCTAAAGAAAATCCTAAAGTTGCATATTCATTAGCCTTATCTAGTTCTTTAGCACCGTATCTTCTTGCTACAATAGAAGTAATTCCAACAGATAAGCTTTGAGCAACTAAAATATTAGTAAATGTATAAATGACTTCACTGGACATTCCTACAGTACTAACTGCAATGTCTCCTCCATATTGCCCTATTAACATAGTATCAACAGTCCATATCATGGTATACAATAACATTTCTATTACAGCTGGTAAGGATAATTTAAGTACATCCTTTACCGTAGATTTATTTAAATAAAGGTTCTTTTTTAATAGTTCCATATATAATTGCCTCCTTTTTAAAAAATCCCTTTTAATTATTTAAAGATAATATAAGAAAATTGTGGTACACATATAATAATAATTCATATTTGAGAAAAAAAATAGATGTATTAAAAATAAATAAGGTATAGAAATTCATGAAAGTGAATTAATAACTATATAAATATATTCTTATATAAATATTTGTATAGGAAACTTTTTAACTATATAAATATATAACTATTTAAATAGTTGTTCTGATCATGCGGGTTTCAGGCTATTACATATTTTAACGTTGAGATTAAAGGTATGTTAAAAGGCAGATTATTAATAATTATATTGCTAGTATTTATTAATAAATTAATAAGCTTAATTAATTTATATTTATATTAATTATACCGTTGACATAAAATAATTATAGTATTATCATATTAATTAATATTGATATTTAATGCGAAGAAAAGAAGAGTACTAAATGAAATTTTCTAAAGAGAGCTAGGATAGGTGAAAGCTAGCGAAAAAGAAGTTTAGGAACATGGTCTTGGAGCAGATTTTCTGAAGTGTAAGCACCAAGGAAAATAGGGAAGTCCCCCTTATAGGACAAAGTAATAAAAGCTAAAGCTGGAGTTACTTATGAAGGTATCTACTGTGAAGTAGATATAAATTAGAGTGGTAACGCGTATATAACGTCTCTATGTGGAAAATTTCTGCATAGAGATTTTTTTATCCGATGACTATCCGCTCTAATACTCCCATCTTCTTCAAAGTGGGAGTAAAGAATGGCTACGACCTGGATAACGATTTCTAAGCTAGTAATAGCTAATTATATAGGATGTAACAAAGAGTTTCATCATCATAAGAGTGGGTATAATATATAATGAAAATTATAATATAAAACATACTAAATTATATCCAATAAAAAATATGAATATCTTGGGAGGAAGAAAGATGACAAATAAACCATTTTATATTACTACACCAATATACTATCCATCAGCTAATCTTCATATAGGAAATACCTATACAACTGTGGCAGCTGATGCTATAGCAAGATTTAAAAGATTTACAGGTCATGAAGTAATGTTTTTAACAGGAACAGATGAACATGGTCAAAAACTTCAAAGAATAGCAGAAGAAAAGGGTGTTAAGCCAATAGAATACATAGATGAAATAGTAGCTGGAATTAAAGATCTTTGGAAAATTATGGATATTAGTTATGATAAATTTATTAGAACTACTGATGATTATCATAAAAGTTCTGTACAAAAAATATTTAATCAACTTTATGAGCAAGGAGATATATATAAAGGCTCTTATGAAGGTTGGTATTGTACACCTTGTGAAGCTTTCTGGACAGAGACTCAAGCGGTAGATGGAAAGTGCCCAGACTGTGGTAGACCAGTAGAAAAGGCAAAAGAAGAAGCATATTTCTTCAAAATGTCTAAATATGCAGATAGACTTTTAGAGTATATAGAATCTCATCCAGATTTTATACAACCAGAATCAAGAAAAAATGAAATGGTAAATAACTTCTTAAAACCAGGATTACAAGATTTATGCGTATCTAGAACATCTTTCGATTGGGGAATACCAGTTGAATTTGATAATGGTCATGTAATCTACGTTTGGATAGATGCCCTTTCAAACTATATAACTGCATTAGGTTATAATCAAGAAGATACTGAGCTTTATAAGAAGTTCTGGCCAGCAGATGTACATCTAATAGGAAAAGATATATTAAGATTCCATACTATATATTGGCCAATCATGTTAATGGCATTAGGATTAGAGTTACCAAAACAAATATTTGGTCATGGATGGCTTTTAGTTGATGGTGGTAAAATGTCTAAATCTAAAGGAAATGTAGTAGATCCAGTGATACTTGTAGATCACTTTGGAGTAGATGCTGTAAGATACTATTTGTTACATGAAATACCTTTTGGTTCTGATGGGCTTTTCAACAATGAAATATTCATAAAGAAAACTAATTCAGACTTAGCTAATGACCTTGGAAATTTAGTTTCAAGAACTGTAACTATGGTAGAGAAATATTTTGGAGGAGTAATTCCAGCTCCAGAAGTTAAGGATGCTATTGATGAAGAGTTAATTTCCGTTGCATTAGAAGTACCTAAGAAGGTTGAAGAAGATATAGAGCATTTAAGAGTTTCTGATGCATTAGATCATATATGGACATTAATTAGAAGAACTAATAAGTACATCGATGAGACAACTCCTTGGATATTAGGTAAGGATGAAAACTTAAAAGGAAGACTTGCTACAGTTCTTTATAACTTATGTGAGAGTTTAAGAATAATATCTTCTTTAACTTCAGCATTTTTACCAACAACAAGTACTAAAATAAATGAGCAATTAAGCATTTCTAATTCTACATGGGAAAGCTTAACTTCTTTTGATGGTACTGTTGCAGGAACTAATGTTAATAAGGGAGCTGTAATATTCCCAAGAATAGATGTAGAAGCTAAAATAAAAGAACTTGAAGAAATTGCTGAATCAGCTAAAAAGGCAGCTCAAAAGAAAGAAATAACTCCAATCAAGGAAGAAATAACTATAGATGATTTTGAAAAAATAGACCTTAGAGTAGTTAAAGTTTTAGAATGTGAACCAGTTAAAAAGGCTAAGAAACTTTTAAAATTTAAAGTAGACATGGGTGGAGAGATTCGTCAAGTTATATCAGGTATTGCAATGCACTGCAAGCCAGAAGATTTAATTGGAAAAAATGTAGTTTTAGTTGCTAATCTTAAACCAGTAACTTTAAGAGGAGAAATATCTCAAGGTATGATCCTTTCTGCGGCTACAGATGATGACTCAAAACTATGCGTAGTAGATCCAGGTGACATTGAATCAGGTTCAATAGTACGTTAATAAAAAAGTTGCATCCTTTGGATGTAGCTTTTTTTATTGTATAATTAAAGGTAAATATATACTATTAAGGAGAATTATATGGGAAAGGTAAGAATAACGGTTTTAGAAAGTAAGTGTAGGTGTGGATATCATAAAAAAGGAGACATATATGAAGTGGAAGATATTTGTCCTCCGCTTTGTCATGAGCTATGGCAAAATATTTATCCAAGTGTATATACTTTGCTTAATGGAGGGGATTTAGATTTTGGGGATGAACGCAGAAAGGAGTTTAAGCTTTCATGTCCTGATGGAGGAAGAGTAAAGGTTAAGGGAGAAGTCATAGAGTAAAAAATAGAAAGCCCGAACAATTAGAAGAGTTCAGGTTTTCTGTTTTTAAAATATACGGGCTTAACATTACATAATCCACATAATAAAAGAGCTTCTTTAAAGTTATTATTAATAGAAATAGGGGTATGGGAGTCAGAACCTATAGTTACATATTTTCCACCTAATTCACTATATCTGCTATATATTTTTCTTAGATTATCAAAGGCTACTTTGCTTTTTATTCTACGAGTATTTATTTCCATAGCAGTGTTAGTATCAATACAAACTTTAATAACGCCATCTATTAAATCTCTATATTTATCATAATAAATTTCACTATCACTTACAGGAGCATATCTAGATATAAAATCTATATGACCTAAAGTATCTATGTATGGATGAGCTTTTATACATTTGCAAATCTCTTGAAAATAGTTATTTAATACTTCACTATAGGATAAACCATCATAAATATATTGGTATTCAATATCAATATTGTTTATTGTGTGCTGAGAACCTATAACTTGGTCAAAGTCATAAGACTTTATAAGTTTTTCATTATCTTTTCTATAATCTACAGACATTCCAATTTCTATACCAAGTAATAAATTATCATTTTTATATTTTCCATATTCTTCAAAGTATTCATCTACATTAAAGTGAAATCCAACTTCCTTAGGATAATTTAAATCCATGTGGTCAGTAATAACTAATCCAATGTTGTGCTTATTTGCTGTGTTAATAGCATCAGTGAGCTTCATATTAGAATCAGTAGAAAAATAAGTATGAATATGATTATCAAAAATCATAAAATTACCCCCTCTATATTAAAAGACGAACTTTTAATAGTATAAATATAACTATATAATTATAGCATAATCTGGACTATATAAGTTTTAATAAAGTTTTGGTATCTTACTGAGTTTTGTCTTTAAAAAATAGAAAATAGACATTTTTAAATAAGGGATATCTATATATAAAAATCATTTTAAGATATAATATATATCAAATGAAAATTGGCTTTAGAGGTAGTCAGGTATAAGATAAAATAATAACGCACTATAGATAAGATTAAATTTATGAAAGTAGGGATAATATGATATTTGATTCACACGCACATTATGATGATGAACAATTTGATAATGACAGAGATATTGTTTTAGAAGAGATTAAAGATAAAGGTGTTATAGGAGTAATAAATTGTGGTTCTAGCTTGAAGGGTCTTGAAATGTCTGTAAAGTTAGCTGAAGACTATGATTTCATTTATGCAGCTGCAGGAATTCATCCTGAGAATGCTGATGAATTTACTGATGAAGTTAAAGAGAGAATAAATAGCTTAGCTATGGATAATAAGATAGTTGCAATAGGAGAAATAGGATTAGATTATTATTGGGAGGAAAATCCACCAAGAGAGGTACAAAAAAGGGTTTTTAGGGAGCAGATGAGTATAGCTAAAGAGTTTGGGTTACCTGTAATAATTCATGATAGAGATGCCCATGGAGATACTCTAGAAATACTGAAGGAGTTTCCTGAGGTAATAGGTGTAGTTCACTGCTTTTCAGGAAGTGTAGAATTCTCTAAGGAATGTTTAAAATTAGGATATTATATAGGGGTTACTGGAGTAGTTACTTTTAAGAATTCTAAGGTTATAAAAGAAGTTGTAAAAGAATTGCCTCTAGATAAATTATTAGTAGAAACTGATTGTCCATATATGGCTCCAACACCAAATAGAGGAAAGCGAAATCAGTCAAGTTATATAAAGTTTATTATTGAGGAAATAGCTATTATTAAAGGTATGAATAGAAAACAAATTGAAGAAATTACAATTTTTAACACAAAAAACTTGTTTAATCTAAAGTAATGAGGTATAATTTGAAATATAAATTTTGAAATATAGTTCTTGATATATTAAATTATAGATATAAATTTTGTTGGTTTTTAAGTCAAATGTATATAAAGAATAAATGAACTTGTTTTTGCATATGTATAGTATAAACCTGTACTTATCACCCCGAAAAGACTGAAACTATAACACAAAAAAGCTATTATTTTAATTACTATTTATTATGCATAGTATGCATTAAGTTCAGTCAATTCAATGATTAGAGTGCTAAATTTGACATAACTAAGGTATCTAATATATAATAGCAAAGTACTCTTGTCTGAGGGAGGTAATCTTTATGATGATTAAATTCAAAGATAAATTGAAAAGCAATTTTTCAATTTGGCCAAAGACGGTGTTCGTTGTTGTGTTAATTCTATTAAGTGCTGCAGTTACTATTTGGGGGTTAAGGAATACCGTCGAAGTAGTAGTTGATGGTCAGAAAGTAGAAATAACTACACTATCCAAAAATTTAAAAACTGTATTAGATAACAACGGCATAACAGTTGCTCAGAAGGATAAAATTTCTGTGGAACTAGACAGCGAAGTTAATGATGGTGACATAATTTATATCAATAAGGCAGTAGATGTAGAAATAATCGTAGATGGAAAAAACTTATCAATAGCATCAGCAGAGAAAACAGTAAAAGATATGTTAGAAGCTGAAAATATTAAAATAAGTCAAGAGGACAAGATAACTCCATCTATAGATGAAAACTTACAAGCAGGTATGACTGTTGAAGTTACAAGGGTAGAGAAGGAACTATTAAAAGAAGTTCAACCAATAGCTTTTGAAACTGAAACAAGAAAAAACTCTGAACTTAACCAAGGTGTAGAAGAAGTAGTTCAAGATGGTTCTAATGGTGAAAGAACTATCACAACAGAGGTTGTGTATGAAAATGGTAAAGAGGTTAATAGAAGAGTTGTAAAAGAGGCTGTAAGTAAAAATCCTATAAATAAGATAATAGATATAGGAACCTTAGCTGTTGTAAGACCATCACGTGGTAGTAATGGTCAAGACTTTGCATATTCAAGCATGATATCTTGTATGTCAACTGCTTATACTTCCGATAGGGGAGATTCAGGTACTGTAACAGCAACAGGTACAACTGTTAGACGTAATCCAGATGGATACAGCACTGTAGCTGTAGATCCAAGAGTAATTCCGTTAGGAACAAAACTTTATATCGAAGGATATGGACTTGCCATTGCAGAAGATACAGGGGGAGCCATAGTAGGTAATAAAGTTGATGTATATGTTAACAGCTATGATGAAGCTGTTAACTGGGGAAGAAGACAGGTTAACGTTTATATTTTAAAATAGGAGCAAATGCTCCTATTTTTTCTTTTATGTAAATTTGTATAAAACTAAATATGCTATGATATAATTACATTGTGAAATGTAAAAACACATATAAATATATATATAAATTTTATATTAAAGTTACATAATATTTTATATAGCATAATGCAGGACGGAGGCTTTTATGATTAAGGAAGTAATTGTGGTAGAGGGACGAGATGATGTAACAGCTGTAAAAAGAGCTGTTGATGCCGAGGTAATATCAGTTAGTGGATTTGGTATAAATAGTAAGGTCATTGAAAGAATAAAAGAGGCTAATAAGAGACAGGGAGTAATAGTTTTAACAGACCCTGATTTTGCTGGAGAAAAAATAAGAAGAATTATTGCTAAAAGAGTTCCTAATATTAAACATGCTTATATAACTCAAAGCGAAGGAAGAAAAGGTGATAACATAGGAGTAGAGAATGCTTCACCAGAAACTATTATCAAGGCTTTAAATGGAGCAAAGTGTGAACTTAAAGAACCTAGACATGAGTTTACAATACAAGATATGCACTTTTTTAAATTGACATCAGATAAAGATGCTAAAAAAAGAAGAGATGCTATAGGCAGAGAATTGGGAATAGGATATAGCAACACAAATCAACTATTAACTAGATTAAACAATTATGGTATATCTAAGGATGAATTTGTAGAAGCTATGAAGAAGGTAGATAAGGAGATTTAGTATGGACAAATTAAATACAAAAGAATTAGTTGAAAAGTATAATTTTAAGTTTACTAAAAGTTTAGGACAAAATTTTTTAACTGACTACACAGTGCTTGAGGATATTGTAGATGGTGCGAATATAACTGAGGATGACTATGTAATAGAGATAGGTCCAGGGGTTGGTACTTTAACTAAGGAGTTACTTAAAAGAGCTAAAAGGGTTACTAGTATAGAGTTAGATTCTAGACTAATACCTATTTTAGAATCAGAATTATCTAGTTATGAGAATTTTAGTTTAATAAATAAAGATGCGCTAAAGGTAAATTATAGAGAACTAATAGGTGATGAGAAAAGTGTAAAGGTAGTAGCTAATTTGCCATATTACGTAACTACACCTATAATAGCAAATTTATTGAATGATAATTTAAATATAAAATCTATAACTATTATGATTCAAAAGGAAGTTGCAGAGAGAATTAATGGAGAACCAAGCACTAAAGAATATGGTGCATTTACTCTACTTGCACAATATTATTGTAATACAAAAATTATAAGGAATGTACCTCCAAGTTGCTTTATCCCATCGCCTAAAGTAGATTCTATAGTTATTAGACTAGATAAATTAGATAAGCCTAGAGTTGAAGTGAAGGATGAAAAACTTTTCTTTAATATAATAAGACAGTCTTTTAATATGAGAAGAAAAACTCTATGGAATAGTATGAAGGCTATAGGGTTATCTAAGGACCTCCAAGAAAAAGCTTTTGAAGATGCAGATATTAATCCAACTAGAAGAGGTGAAACTCTAACAATAGAAGAGTTTGCCACTTTAGCAAATAAGATATACGAGATTCGTCGTAAATAGACGAATCTTTTTTATTTTAAAAAGAGGCGTTCGCTAACAATAATATTAAAGTACATACTCAACATTTTATATAGGATTAGTGATATATTTTGTGAAATCCCCTAATAATTAAGGAAGAAATTGATTCTTAATAAAAAATAAATACAGAATATCCTTCATTTTTTATGCATAATAGTCATATATTATAATGTATAAATAAAAATGGAGGTAAAGAGTATGCTGTCTAGAAAAAGCTATAATAGATTTTTTATAATATTACAAGAAGATCAAAAAGGATATGGACTAGATTCTAACAAAACACCTTCAGGCTACGCTAAGTTGGAGACAAGAAATGATAAAGCGAAAGCCTCATTTTATGTTCAAAATCTTAAAAAGCAAAAGGGCCCATACTTTATGATTTTAATAGTTCAAGGCAACGATGGTAAAGAACTAATAAATCTTGGTCGAATCAATATAGATGATGGCGGAAAGGCTGATGTTAGCAATGAATATGATGCTAATAATTTAACAAATACAAACATAGGTATGGACAAGGTGCAAGGAGCAGCTATTGGTAGAATAAATGCAGATAAAGTTATGCCTGTAATGGTAGGATTTACTGGAGGAGAAGAACTTAAAAACTGGCAAAACTATCCTCTAGCCAAGAGTGATAGTAATGCTACAAAAGAAAAGAATGGTATGCCTACACCGATTAAAGAAGCTCAAAAGTCATATAATGAAAATATAAATAAAGTACTGCCTCAAATTCAAAATACAAATTTAGGTCAGCAACAAAGCAATAATGGGGCCATACAAAATAATATTATTAATACCCAAAAGCAAACAGGTATATCTAAAAACGTAGGAATTGGAACTACTGTTAATGAAGCTGGCAATCCTATGGGTAGTATAAATCCTAGTATGAGTGACGTGAATAGTAATATGGGAAATTTAAATACACCTAATCCTATGAACATTAATAATCCAGCACCAGGAACTACTGTTAATGAAGCTGGCAATCCTATGGGTAGTATAAAT